>NZ_BMTL01000001.1 GCF_014649655.1 Streptomyces humidus
CATCGCCCCCACGGCGGCCTCGGCGGCCAGACCCCCTACGAACGCCTCAAGCAGAAGACCACGACCCAGGCGTAATCGTTGATCGTCAGTTGCACACCAGAAGGTATGGGAGCCAGTCAAACCGCCTGTTTAGGCCATTGAGACTCCGCCGACCTCCTTGCCCGTAGTTCGCATCGAGAGGTAGCAGCCGAAGGGCCTCGGCTTCAGTCGGGGCCCTTCAGCACGTTCGGATCATCCCTCACGCACGTCGCCGCCGAATTGGGCCAATTCGCGCCCTACTGAGATCCGGTCAGATTCGCTCACACTCGAACACATGGGGGCGATTCAGGATCGTGACCAGCTTGCATGTCATCGCTGCGGAGACGGCAGCGGCGGGCGGGGCGGGCGAATCTCCGCGGCAGCCCCGAGCGCCCCCCACGAGCGGGTAGGGCAGGTCGCATTTTCGGCCAGCAGGCGGCATAGCCAGTCCGATTTGGGGCACTTAGTAATAAAACGTCCGCAAATCGAACGGAGCACCTCATGATCATGCAAATGCTGTACGAGAAGGGCATCCGCAGCGAACACGCCTACATGGCCGCCTTCGTGTCCATAGGCCTGTCCATCGCCGCTTGGGCGACCAGCCTCAACGCCGAGCCCGGCGCTGATGTCGCCCGCGCCGACCGGTGGGGAATCTTCGTCGGCGAATGGGCCCCCACCTTCTTCGGCCTCGGACTCGCCCTCTCCCACTACGAGCAGCAAGACGGCACCCTCGTCGCGAGCGTGCACGACATTCACGGGGAACGAGACGCCGTATAAGGGGGTGGCGAGAGGAGTCCCTGCCGCCCGCCTGTGACGGCGGACAGCAGGGGGCGGTACAGCAGCGAAGTACAGCAACCAGCGCGACGGCAGCTGACCGCTACCAGCCCCAATCCCACGGCCGGCCAACCCGGCAGACCTCAGTAACCGTCCTGCCGGTAGTTCGCAGCGAGAGGTAGCAGCCGAAGGGCCTCGGCTTCAGTCAGGGCCCTTTAGCGCGCCCAGATCGTCGCTCACGCACGTCGCCCCCGAATTAGGCCAGATCGCGCCCTACTGGGATCCGGTCAGATTCGCTCACACTCGAACACATGGGGGCGATTCGGGATCGTGACCAGCTTGCATGTCATCGCTGCGGAGAGACCAGCCCCAACGTGCGCGAGCGCGCACGGTTCGGTCTCATGGCGAGCTACTGCGAGAGGTGCTGGAACACCTACGCCAACGAGATGGCCGAAGCTGATGGGGCCACAGCACCGCCCAGGCCGAGCCCCGACCCCGACGACGTGACATGGATCGAGCCGCCCCGTTGCCCGGAATGCGGCGCTTCGGTTCGGGTGTACCCGACTAACTACGATCGATGGGTCAGCCTCGCCATGGTGGAGTTGCCCGCGAAAGACGTCCCAGCGGCCTTCAGGTGGCGTTTGACGAGGGTTCCGGACCGATCCCCCGTCCCCACGGATATCGTGGCCGTACGGGTCCGTGGAATCGATCCGCTACCGAGCGAACCTGTCGTGCCGGCTCACCACATGATGTGCGTCCCCGAGTGAGGTGCACCCGTAGATCGCGCGGCAGCGCGTTGGAGGCCCGGCCCCGTGTCCTCTGCGTGCCCGATCGAGCGGGGACCGGCGGGGAGCAGCGGGGAACGCCGGTGAGCGACCCGAGAAGCGGCAGGTCAGCGTCTCGCCAGGCCAGCCGAGGTCCGCATACGCGATCTTCCAAACTAGCTACGCGGGTTCGATTCCCGTCGCCCGCTCTGTACGGCTCAGGGCCAGGTCGGAGAGTGAATTCTCCGCCTGGCCCTGATCGTTTCCGAAGGCCGGGTCCAGTCCCGCGTGTCCCCGCGTGCCGGCCCCGTTCAGGTCGTGCCCCCTGTTCAGACCGTGCCGCCCTGGCTCACGCGCGGTCCGTCAGATCCTCCGCGAACACCTGCGACAGAGGCTGCGGGCCCACGTACTGCTGGCAGTTGCACTGGCCGGCCTCGAAACGCAGCGGCTTCTTGTTCTCGTCCCAGGCCGTCGGCACCTCGACGCGTTCATGGCACAGGCCCCTCTTGTCGTGCTTGGCGAGGTGATGCGTGCAACCGCACACCGGCTCCGGCGGCTGGTGCGCCGCCTCGACGGCCAGGCGCTCCTGCTTCGCCGCCTCCAGCAACTGCAGCTTGCGCTCGTGGCGATGACGCAGCGCGGTGCGGACATTGTCGACCACCCACGCGAAGCCGCCCGTCCAGAAGATGATGAGAACCCACCAGAACCAGTCCATCGACCGCCCCTTCCCCGTGTCCTGCCGCCGACCAGCGTAGAGCTTTGTCATGCAGGCCTCAGATGCCTCGCCGGTCGCCGAACGCGGTCGAATCGCGACCTACGGGGATCCGGTCGGGTTCGCCCCCGCTCACGCACAGGACGGAGTCGGCCGCCGAGGACGTCCCTGAGCCCTGCCGGTGGCGTCCGACGGGCTTCCGGGCGGTTCTTCGCCTTCACGGGCATCGTGGCCGTACGTGTCCGTGCGCAGGCGAGCAGGCGAGCAGGCGAGCAGGCGAGCAGGCAGCCGACGGGATCCCGACGGCTTCTCCCGCCCGGCCCTCGTCAAGTCCGCACGCCGGCCGGGCACGGCGACGCCGCAGACGCCGGGCACGGCGACGCCGACTCAGAAGCTGATCGAGTTGATCGTGTCGGCGAGGGAGTTGAGGAAGCGGTTGATGGACGGGGCCATGCCGGTCGAGGCGAGGAAGAAGCCGAACAGGATGGCGACGATGGCGGGGCCCGCCTTGATCGATCCTCCTCGGATCAGCACAACCAGGATGATCGCCAAAAGCAACACCACTGACAGTGAAATGGCCACAACTGATCACACGCCCTCGGTCGGTCCGCACTCCCGAGTCCATCGTGCCACCAACCCAGCCTCCCTATGCGGCCCGTGACGCATCATCGCGCGGCCGCCCGTCGGCCCGGACAGGCCGGACGGTATTCGGAGGCCCTGCCCGCCCGGGAATTGGGGAGGTCGGTTTCCGTATCCACACAGCGCGAGCGCAGGTAATTCGAATAGTGATCGTTTTCGCATCAACTACAGCCTCACAACCGACGTTATGCACCTTTTAGTGTGGATGAATCATGACATCACGGTCGGTCAGACATTGCCGTCGCCGATCGATCACGCATCCGGCAGATGAATAACAAGGAATGACCAGGGGTGTTTTACGAATAAGCGGGCACGGGGCTAGGGTGCATCGAATGTTCCACGCCGCCTCGTCTCTCGTTCCGAGCTCTCGCCCGCCCCGGAGCCCGAACGTTCAGCACAACGGTCGACAGGACGATCACCATGACCGGCCCCCCGGCCGGTCCGGCTCCGGCCTCCCCGAGGACGGATCCGCCGGGCGGCCGTCCCCACCGCCCGGCGGGCAGCGTGACGCGTTCTTCGACAACGCCAAGTACCTGGCTGTCGTGCTGGTGGCGCTGGGCCACGCCTGGGAGCCGCTCAAGGGCGACAGCCGGGCGCTGCAGGCCGCGTACATGCTCGTGTACACGTTCCACATGCCGGCGTTCATCGTCATCTCCGGTTTCTTCTCCCGCGGTTTCGACGGGAGCCCCGGCCGGCTGAAACGGCTGATCACGGGCGTCGCGGTGCCGTACGTCGTCTTCGAGACCGCCTATCCGCTCTTCCGCCGCTACGTCGATCACCTCCCCACCCAGGACATCAGCCTTCTCGACCCCTGGTACCTGACGTGGTTCCTGTGCGCGCTGTTCGTCTGGCGGCTCACCACCCCCGTCTGGAAGCTCGTCCGCCATCCGCTGCCGCTCGCGCTGGGCGTCGCGATGCTGGCGTCCGTCACGCCGGCCATCGGCGACGACCTCGACCTGCAACGGATACTGCAGTTCCTGCCCTTCTTCGTGCTGGGCCTGTGTCTGGAGCCCCGTCACTTCCGGCTGGTGCGCCGCCGCTCCGTGCGGATCGCGGCCGTCCCGGTGTTCGCCCTGGCGCTGGCCTTCACCTGGTGGGCGGTGCCGCGGATGGACAACGGCTGGCTCTACCACCGGGACTCCGCACAGGAGTTGGGCGCCCCCTGGTGGGCCGGACCCGTCATGCAGCTCGCGCTGTTCGGCTGCTCGCTGCTGCTGACGGCCTGCTTCTTGTCCTGGGTGCCGGGCCGCACGATGTGGTTCACGGCGCTCGGCGCGGGCACGCTGTACGGCTATCTGCTGCACGGCTTCCTGATCAAGGGCGCCGACTACCGCGGCCTGTTCGACCAGCCCGCGCTGCACCGGCCGCTCGGCGTGGTCGCGGTCAGCCTCGCCGTGGCCGCGGCCGTCACCCTGCTGTGCACCCCGCCCGTACGGCGGGTCTTCCGGTGCGTGATGGAGCCGAGGATGGAGTGGGCCTTCAAACCGGACGCCGCCGAACTCGCCCGTGAGCGCGAGAACCGGGACCCGCGGCCCGCACAGCGGGCGGAGCGTCGGCCGCCGCACGAGCGCCGTGACCGGTCCGGGGCTCAGAAGGGCTGATCCGTGAGGCCGAGGAGTGCGCGCATCCGAACGTACTTCTCGGTCAGCCGGATGCGGGTCGGGGCGTCCAGGACCGCCAGACGCGCCGGGTCCGCGTTGTGCGCGAGGTCGGCCTCCTTCACCAGAAGCGCCCCCGGCGTGGCCAGGATGCGCCCCGCGTAGGCCTGCGGTGTCTCCCCCGCCCGCTTGGTGACCGCCAGGACGACCGCCTTCGTACGGTCGCTCAGTTCGGCTGCGTCCAGCCAGGTCTCCGACAGGGCGTCGTCCTCGACGGCGTCGTGCAGCCATGCGGCCGCGATCTGGTCCGGGTCGCCACCCCGCGCGCGGACGCCCTCCGCGACCGCGCGGAGGTGCTCGGCGTAGGGCCGGCCGGCCTTGTCGGTCTGCCCCGCGTGGGCGGCTCGGGCCAGCGTCTCGATCTCGGACAGGGTGAGCATGACGGATCCCCTTCGGCGGAACTCGGACGGGCTCGGGGCGGGCACGGGCGGCATCGGGCGATCGGGGAACCCTGGAGGGGCGCGCCGGGCTCAGGAAAGCATGGCCGACGTGGCCGTGGGTCCCTCGCGGCAGATCAGCAGCAGGGCCCGGTCGTCGTTGACGTCCTTCGCCACCGCCTCGATCAGGTGCCAGGCGGCGCCCTGGAAGCCGCCGGCCACGTAACGGTCTGCCTCGCCGGTGAGGCGGTCGATGCCTTCGACGATGTCCCGGTCGGACGTCTCCACCAGGCCGTCGGTGAAGAGCATCAGCACGTCGCCGGGGCGCAGCGAGCCCTTCACCGGGTCGAACTGGGCGCCGTCGTACACCCCGAGCAGGGGGCCGTCGGCGGCTTTCTCCTCCCAGCGGCCGCTGCCCGCGCTGAGCTGGAGGCCCGGCGGGTGGCCGGCCGAGTAGAGCTCGTAGTCGCCGGAGTCGAGGTCGAGGACCAGGTGGATGGAGGTCGCGAAGCCCTCGTCCCAGTCCTGGCGGAGCAGATAGCCGTTGGCGGCCGGGAGGAAGGCGTGCGGGGGCAGCGAGCCGAGCAGCCCGCCGAAGGCGCCCGACAGCAGCAGCGCGCGCGAGCCGGCGTCCATGCCCTTGCCGGAGACGTCGGTGAGGACGACCTCCAGGGTGCGGCCTCCGTTCGTGCGGGCCGCGACGACGAAGTCCCCGGAGAAGGACTGGCCGCCCGCGGGCCTGAGCGCCATCTCGCGGTGCCAGCCGTGCGGCAGGCCCGGCAGCTTGCTCTGCACGCGGATGCGTTCGCGCAGGTCGAAGAGCATGGTGCCGCCGCGCCGCCAGGGCACGCCGACCCGGCTGCGGAACTGGGCGATGAGGAGGCCGAAGAAACCGCATGCGGCCACCACGAGCACCACGCCGGGCGTGACCCGGGACGCCCCCTCGGTGTAGGGGCCCAGCCGAACCGACTCCACGATGAGCGCGGTGGCCGCCGCCGCGTACAGGCCGAGCAGGCTCGACGGGCGTAGCAGCAGACCGCCGGCGACGATCGGCAGGACGAGGGCGGCCGGGGAGCACCACACCGAGTTGGCGAGCGTGGTGAGGGCGATCAGCGGCACGGTGAGCAGCAGGAAGGCCAGCGCGATCCAGTCCGAGCCGTCGCCGCGGAAGTAGTCGACGGCGCTTCTGCGCACGCCGGTGCGGACCCGGTGCAACCAGTGCTTCATCCGGGCCGTCAACGTCTCGGCTTCCGCGCGCCGCTGTCGTCCTGCTGCCATTAGTTCGGGACCCTATCCATCGAACCCGCCGCTTGGCACGGGAGGTCCCACTTGTCCCCCCTCCAAGGCTCAACTTCACAGTGAACTTCATGGAAAGCGCTCACGCCGCAGGCTGGGCGAAATTCCCTGGCTCGTCCCGCATCGGCCTGCTAGGCATGGGGCCATGACGAGTGAGACGGCGGGGCGGATGCGGGGCCTGCGACGGGATGAATGGGACGAGTGGTACGACGCTCTTCTCCGGGCCTTCGGAGGGGTCGGCGAACCGGCCGAGGAGCGGGAGGTTTTCAGGGGGCTCACCCCGTACCAGCGGTCCTTGGGCGTGTGGGACGGGGACGCGTGTGTGGGCACTGCAGGGGCGTACGACTTCCGGATGACCGTGCCGGGCGGGGCCGCGGTGCCGACGGCGGGCGTGACGATGGTCTCCGTGAGTGCGACGCACCGGCGGCGCGGGATCCTGACGTCGATGATGCGCCGGCAGCTGGACGACGTGCGGGCGTGGGGCGAGCCGCTGGCGGTGCTCACCGCGTCCGAGCCGGCGATCTACGGCCGGTTCGGGTACGCCACGGCGACCTTCGGGGCCCACGCCGAGATCGACACCGACCGGGTGCGACTGTCCGTCCCGGCCGGTACGGACGACGTACGCGTGCGGTACGCGGACCCGGGCGCCGAACTCGCGGCGTGCGAGGGCGTGTACGCGCGGACCGTGCCCGGCCGGCCCGGGATGCTGGCGCGGCGGCCCGGCTGGGAGCGGCTGGGGCTGCTCGACCCGGAGAGCGAGCGGGGCGGGGCGTCGCCTCTGCAGTGCGTGCTCGCCGAACGCGACGGCGAGGTCACCGGGTACGCGCGCTTCCGGGTGCGGCCTCGGTGGACGGACCGCGGCCACGACGGGCAGGTGCAGCTCCTGGATCTGGCCGGGGTGGACACCCTGTCGGAGGCGGCGCTGTGGCGGTTCCTGTTCGGGATCGACCTCACCAGCTCGCTGAAGCTGCGGGGGCGGCCCGTGGACGAGGCGTGGCAGCATCTCGTCTCCGACATCCGGCGGTGCGAACTGCGGCTGCGGGACTCGTTGCACGTCCGGCTGGTGGACGTGGGCGCGGCGCTGGAGGCGCGGACGTACCAGGCGCCGGTGGACGTGGTGCTGGACGTGGAGGACGCCTTCTGCCCCTGGAACGCCGGGCGTTGGCGGCTGAGCGGGGACGCCAAGGGCGCGGTCTGCGCGCCGACCGCGGACGCGTCCGATCTCGCGCTTTCGGTGCGGGAGTTGGGAGCGGCGTACCTCGGCGGGGTGAGCCTCGCCTCGCTGGCGGGGGCCGGGCGGGTGCGCGAGCTGCGGCAGGGCGCGCTGGCGGAGGCGGCGGTCGCGTTCGGTTCGGTGTCGGCGCCCTGGCTGCCCCACGGCTTCTAGGACGCCGCTTTCGCGGGACCCGGTGCGGCGTCAGTTCTTCTGACAGGTGGGGCACCAGAAGAGGTTGCGGGCGGCGAGGCCGGCGGTGCGGACGGCGTCGCCGCAGAGGTGGCACGGCTGGTGGGTGCGGCGGTAGACGTACACCTCACCGCCGTGGTCGTCGACGCGGGGCGCGCGGCCCATCGCCTCCGGGGTGTGCTGGGGGCGGACCGTGTCGATGCGGTTGGCGCGGACGCCGTCGCGCATGAGGGCGACGAGATCGGCCCAGATCGCGTCCCATTCGGCGGGCGTGACGGTCCGGCCCGCCCGGTAGGGGTCGATGCCGTGCCGGAAGAGGACCTCGGCGCGGTAGACGTTGCCCACGCCCGCGATGACCTTCTGGTCCATGAGGAGCGCGGCGATCGTCGTACGGCTGCGGGAGACGCGGGCGTAGGCGCGTCGCGGGTCGGCGTCGGCGCGCAGCGGGTCGGGGCCGAGGCGGGCGTGCACGGCCTGCTTCTCGACGTCCGTGATCAGGGCGCAGGTGGTGGGGCCCCGGAGGTCCACGTAGGCGGTGGGGTCGGCCAGGCGGAGGCGGACCGTGTCGGTGGGCGGCGGGGCGGGGGCGTCGCCGAAGGCGACCTTGCCGAAGAGGCCGAGATGGATGTGGATCCACCGTTCGCCGCCGAAACCGAGGAAGAGGTGCTTGCCGTGCGCCTCGGTCCGGGTGAGCGGGGCACCGGTGAGGAGGGCGGCGGCGTCGGCGAACTTGCCCTGGGGGCTGGTCACCTGGAGGGGGCGGCCGGCGAAGCGGGCGTAGTCCTGTGCCAGCCGGTGGATGGTGTGCCCTTCTGGCACCGGCGCGTTCCTTTCCTCACCGCTCGCCCGCTCGCGCGCCCGATCCGGGCGGGCGGCCCCGCGTCGGGCTCCGGCCGCCTCGCGGGGGCGGCCGGGGCCCCGGGTCCGGGTGCTGGGGCCCGGGTTACTGCTGGGGTCCGGGTTACTGCTGGGGGTGGTGGGCGGGGATCTCCGGGAGGTCGCCCGTGGTCTCGTACGCCGAGAGCATGTCGATGCGGCGGATGTGCCGCTCGTCCTCGGAGAACGGGGTGGCCAGGAACGTCTCGACGAACTTGGTCGCCTCGTCCTGGGTGTGCATGCGGGCGCCGACCGCGACGACGTTGGCGTTGTTGTGCTGACGGCCCAGGGAAGCGGTCTCCTCGCTCCAGGCCAGGGCGGCACGGACGCCCTTCACCTTGTTCGCCGCGATCTGCTCGCCGTTGCCGGAGCCGCCGATGACGACGCCGAGGGCCTCGGGGTCCGCGGCCGTCCTCTCCGCGGCGCGGAGGCAGAACGGCGGGTAGTCGTCCTGGGCGTCGTAGATGTGCGGCCCGCAGTCGACCGGGTCGTGGCCCGCCGCCCTGAGCCATTCGACGAGGTGATTCTTGAGTTCGAAGCCGGCATGGTCCGAGCCGAGATACACGCGCATGGGATGAGTGTGACACGCGCGGCGCGGGGTAGCAGCGGCGGGTGCCGCGTCCATAAAGCCTGCACAGTTCCATGGAACCTCAGGAAAACCTCAAGTAACGATTCAGAATCAGAGGTTCCCGAATTCATTCACCTCGGATTCACTGGACCGGCTCGTAGGCCCTCCCCACGCACGACGCATCAGATCCCCCACGCGGCGCAAAGGAAGACCCCCACATGACTACGCAGCCGACCCTCTCCAAGGCCGAACACGGCCCTGGAGCCCCCGGAGAGAACGGTTCCGGGCTTCAGGCAGGTCTCAAGAACCGGCATCTTTCGATGATCGCCATCGGCGGCGTGATCGGCGCGGGACTCTTCGTCGGATCCAGTTCGGGAATCGCCACCGCGGGACCGGGCATTCTGCTGTCCTACGCTCTCGTCGGCACACTCGTGGTGCTGGTGATGCGGATGCTCGGGGAGATGTCCGCGGCCAATCCGACCTCCGGCTCGTTCTCCGCACACGCCGACCGGGCGCTCGGACGCTGGGCCGGCTTCTCCATCGGCTGGCTGTACTGGTTCTTCTGGGTCGTCGTGCTGGCGGTGGAGGCCACCGCCGGCGCCAAGATCCTCGAAGGATGGGTCCCCGCGGTGCCGCAGTGGGGATGGGCCCTCATCGTGATGGTGGTGCTGACGGCCACCAACCTCGTCTCCGTCGGCTCCTACGGCGAGTTCGAGTTCTGGTTCGCGGGCATCAAGGTCGTCGCCATCGGCGCGTTCATCGTCGTGGGCGGACTCGCCGTCTTCGGCGTGCTGCCCGGCGTCGACAGCGACAAGGCGGGCCTGGGCAACCTCACCGGCCACGGCGGCTTCCTGCCCAACGGACCCGGCGCCGTCCTCACCGGCGTGCTGCTCGTCGTCTTCTCCTTCATGGGCAGCGAGATCGCGACCCTGGCGGCCGGCGAGTCGGAGAACCCGCAGCGGGCCGTGACCAAGTCGACCAACAGCATCATCTGGCGGATCGGCGTCTTCTACCTCGGCTCGATCTTCATCGTCGTCACGCTGCTGCCCTGGAACGACCCGTCCATCAAGGGCCAGGGCTCCTACGTCGCCGCCCTGAACTCCCTGGGCATCGCGCACGCCGGCCAGATCATGAACTTCATCGTCCTGACGTCGGTGCTCTCCTGCCTCAACTCCGGGCTCTACACGGCCTCCCGCATGGCGTTCTCGCTCGGTGAGCGGGGCGACGCGCCGAAGGCCTTCGCCCGGACGACGAACCGGGGCGTCCCGCTCGCGGCGATCGTCTCCTCCGTGGTCTTCGGGTTCGTCGCCGTCTTCTTCAACTACCGCTTCCCCGACTCCGTCTTCCTCTTCCTCGTGAACTCCAGCGGAGCCGTGGCCCTGTTCGTCTGGCTGGTCATCTGCTTCTCGCAGCTGCGGATGCGCAAGATCATCCAGGCCGAGGCGCCGGAGAAGCTGGTCGTGAAGATGTGGCTGTACCCGTACCTGACATGGGCCACCGCCGCGCTGATCGTCTTCGTGCTCGGTTACATGCTGACCGACACCGAGGGCGAGAGCAGCGGGCGGACGACGGTGCTGCTGTCGCTCCTCGTCGCGGCGGTCGTGGTCGCCGTCGCCGTCGCAAGGCAGTGGAAATCCCGCCGCCCGGGCCCGGTCGCCGCGGCAGCCGCGACCGGTGCCGATACCGATGCCGGTGGCCGTGCCGCCGCCGGCCCCGAGGCGCAGGCGGAGACCGGGGTGTGAGTCCGTTCCTTCCCGGGCGAGCCGCTCCGGGCCGGACGACAGAACAGAGGGGAAGCGGCCTCGCTCCGGCGGGCCGCTTCCCCTCTGTTCTGCATGCTGTTCCGCACTCACCGCCACCGCATGACGGTCGCCGTGGCGGTCACCGCCGGACGAGCTTCCAGGCGGTGGGCAGCAGGCCCATCGCCAGCACCGCCTTGAGGGCGTCACCGATCAGGAACGGAGTGAGGCCGGCCGCGACGGCGGCGGAGGCGGAGATGCCGGCCGCGTAGGCCAGGTACGGGACGCCGACGGCGTAGATGATCGCCTCGCCCAGCACCATCGTGCCCGCCGTGCGCAGCACGGACCGGTCGGCGCCGCGGCGGGCCAGGGCGCCCACGACGGCGGTCGCGAGGATCATGCCGAGGATGTAGCCGAAGGAGACGCCGACGCCCGAGGTCCCCTCGGCGAACCAGGGCACACCCGCGAGACCGGCCAGTGCGTACACGGCGAGCGCGGAGACGCCGCGGCGGGCGCCCAGGGTCGTGCCGACGAGCAGCGCGGCGAAGGTCTGGCCGGTCACCGGGACCGGGGTGCCGGGGACGGGGACGGCGATCTGGGCCGCGAGGCCGGTCAGCGCGGCGCCGCCGAGCACGAGCGCGACGTCCCGGACACGAGCGGCGGCCCCGCCCGCGCGGAGCGTGGGGGAAGGGAGCAGGTCGGCGAGGACCTGTCCGGGACGGGCGGGGGTGACGGCGGCCGTGCTCATGGGGACTCCGCGGAGATCGAACGGATCGGGACACGGCGACGCTATCCCAGCGGAGTCCGCGCGATCACCGTCAGCGATCGACAAACGGGCGATCAGGGACTTGGTGGGCTTCGGACAAAGCGTGGGGGTGACACCCGGTACGGGGTGACGCCGGTCACTGAGGTGAGGTGGTACGCGCTACACGGGCGCCCTGTGCGCTCTCTGTAGGATCCCGCCAATCGAGCGGGACGACGGCGTCCCCGGCGACCGGCGGCCCGACCCGGTCCCGCCCGGTCCGGTCCCGCCCGGTCCGGTCCCGCCCGGTCCGGTCCCGGTCGGTCCGGCGGCGACGGTGCGCCGCAGGCCGGCCCGCCCCTCCGGCCCCCGGCCTCTCCCCCGGGCCGTCCCCCACCCCCGGGCCTTCCTCGTCGCTCTCCTGAGGCTCTCGCGTGCACGCCGCGCGGGCCTCTTTGCCGCCCGCACGCACATGCAAGTAACTTGCAATAAGTGCCACGCCCGCACGGGCCTGCGCGCGATGTCCTGCCTCGTGATCGGCTTCTCACCTTCGCACGGCGGGCGGAACGAGGAGAGCCCCCGTGAGGACGTGACTCACGGGGGCTTTCCGGTGGACGACCAGGCCTGCCAGGAACACCGGGCCCTTCGACGGGGCCCGCGGCGGACCCGGCCCGTCACAGGTTGCTGAAGTCCGGGCCCTTGCTGCGGCTGCGCTTGATCTCGTAGAAGCCGGGGACCGAGGCGACGGCCACGGTGCCGTCCCACAGACGGGCGGCCTCCTCGCCCTTGGGCGCCGGGGTGACCACCGGGCCGAAGAACGCGATCTGCTCGCCGTCCGGACCGGGCACGGCGATGACGGGGGTGCCGACGTCCTGGCCGACCTTCTCGATGCCCTCTTTGTGCGAGGCGCGCAGCTCGGCGTCGAACTCGAAGTCCTCCTGGCCGGCGTAGTCGATCAGGTCGGCGGGCAGGCCGGCGTCGGCGAGCCCGCCGGCGATGGCCTCCATGGGCGCCTCGCCCTTGTTGTGAATACGGGTGCCGAGCGCGGTGTAGAGCGGACCGAGGACGTCCGCGCCGTGCTTCTGCGCGGCGGCCGCCACCACCCGGACCGGCCCCCACGCCCTGTTCTCCAGGAAGTCCCGGTAGTCCTCGGGCAGCTCCTCCAGACGGTCCTCGTTGAGGACGGCGAGGCTCATCAGATGCCAGCGGACCTCGATGTCACGGACCTTCTCCACTTCCAGCACCCAGCGCGACGTCATCCAGGCCCAGGGGCACGACGGGTCGAACCAGAAGTCGACGGGGGTCTTGTCCGGCATGTCTCTCCTCGGAGATCCTCAGCAGATAGGGCTTCCCCCACTCAACGCCACGGTCCGTGCCGCGCATTCCCTGCTGCCCCATGTCAGGGGCGCATGGCAGGATCGCTCCTGTCCACAGCACGCATGCGCTGACGCAGTGAGGGAGTACCGCCCGTGCCCGGTGAGAACCTGTCCCGCGACGAGGCCCGGGAGCGGGCCGCCCTGCTGTCCGTCGACGGGTACGACGTGTCCCTCGACGTCCGCTCGGCAGTGGGCGACCGGGCCGCGGAGGCGGAGCCGCGCACCTTCCGGTCGGTCACCACCGTGCGCTTCCGCTGCAACGAGCCCGGCGCGTCCAGCTTCGCCGACCTTCTCGCGCCGAGCGTGACGGCGGTGTCCCTCAACGGCCGCGACCTCGACCCGAGTGAGGTCTTCGACGGCTCCCGGATCCTGCTGGAGGACCTGGCCGCGGAGAACGAGCTGATCGTCGACGCGCGTTGCGCCTACTCCCGCACCGGCGAGGGCCTGCACCGTTTCGTCGACCCGGAGGACGGCGAGGTCTACCTCTACACCCAGTACGAGCCGGCCGACTCGCGCCGAGTGTTCGCGGGCTTCGAGCAGCCCGACCTGAAGGCCCCGTTCCGCTTCGAGGTGCGCGCGCCCGAGGAGTGGACGGTGTGGAGCAACGGAGTCGGCGAACGCACCGACGGGGTCTGGCGGTTCGCGGAGACCAAGCCGATCTCGACCTACATCACCTGTGTCGTGGCCGGCCCCTACCACCACGTGACCGACGTCTACACGCGCGACCTGGGCGACGGCGCGACCCTGGAGATCCCGCTCGGCGCGATGTGCCGCAAGGGTCTGGCCCCCTACTTCGACGCCGACGACGTCTTCCTGATCACCAAGCAGGGCCTGGACTTCTTCCACGACCACTTCGACTACCCGTACCCCTTCGGGAAGTACGACCAGGCGTTCGTGCCCGAGTACAACCTCGGCGCGATGGAGAACCCGGGCCTGGTGACCTTCCGCGAGGAGTACGTCTTCCGCGGGAAGGTGACGCGGGCGTCCTACGAGGCGCGGGCGACCGTCATCCTGCACGAGATGGCGCACATGTGGTTCGGCGACCTGGTCACCATGGTGTGGTGGGACGACCTGTGGCTGAAGGAGTCCTTCGCGGACTTCATGGGGACGTTCGCGAACGTCGGCGCCACCCGCTTCTCCGACGCCTGGATCACCTTCGCCAACCGCCGCAAGGCCTGGGCCTACCGCGCCGACCAGCTCCCCTCCACGCACCCGATCACCGCCGACATCCGCGACCTTCAGGACGCCAAGCTCAACTTCGACGGCATCACCTACGCCAAGGGCGCCAGCGTGCTGAAGCAGCTGGTGGCGTACGTCGGCCAGGACGCGTTCCTGGAGGGCGCCCGGCGCTACTTCAAGCGGCACGCGTACGGCAACACGCGCCTCGGCGACCTGCTGTCGGTGCTCGCCGAGACCAGCGGCCGGGACATGGCCGGCTGGTCTCGGTCGTGGCTGCAGACGGCGGGCGTGAACTCGCTGACCCCGCAGGTGCTGCTGGACCCGCAGGGCCGGATCGACGAGCTCGCGGTGCTCCAGGAGGCGGCCGAGACGCATCCCGAGCTGCGGCCGCACCGGGTGGCGATCGGCCTGTACCGCCGGGAGGGCGACCGTGTCGTGCGGTACGCACGCACCGAGACGGACGTCGACGGCCCGCGCACGGTGGTCACGGAGCTGGCCGGGGCACAGGCTCCCGACCTGGTGCTGGTCAACGACGACGACCTCACCTACTGCAAGATCCGTTTCGACGAGACCTCGCTGGCCACGCTGCGCGAGCAACTGGGCGGCCTGACCGACCCGCTGGCCCGCGCGCTGTGCTGGTCGGCGCTGTGGAACCTGACCCGCGACGCCCTGCTGCCCGCGTCCGACTTCGTGGACCTGGTGACGCGTTTCGCGCACCGCGAGTCCGACATCGGCGTCCTGCAGATGCTGCACGCCTGGGCGGACTCGGCCCTCGTGCACTACGCGCCGCAGGTCTGGCGGCCGACGGGCGAGGAGGCGCTGGCCCGGATCGCCGTGCGCGATCTCCGGGCGGCCGAGCCGGGCAGCGGGCACCAGTTGGCCTGGGCGCGCTTCTTCGCGTCGGTCGCGTCGTCCGCGGCGGATCTGGAACTGCTGCAGGCTCTGCTGGACGGCACCGCGAAGATCGACGGCCTGGAGGTGGACCAGGAGCTGCGCTGGGCGTTCCTGGAGCCGCTCGCGGCGCACGGCGTGGCGGACGAGTCGGCACTGGCGGCCGAACTGGCCCGTGACGACACCGCGTCCGGCAAGCGCCATCAGGTCCGCTGCCTGGCAGCCCGTCCGTCGGCGGCCGTCAAGGCGCAGGCGTGGGCCCAGCTGATGGAGTCGGACACGCTGTCCAACGCGATGGAGGAGGCGACGATCGCGGGATTCGCGCAGCCCTCGCAGCGGGAGCTGCTCGCGCCGTACGCGCAGAAGTACTTCGCCGCGATCGAGCGGATCTGGGCCGAGCGGTCCATCCAGAGCGCGATGAACGTCGTCAAGGGCCTGTTCCCCTCGCTCCAGGACTCGCCGCAGACGCTTGCGGCGACGGACGCCTGGCTTGCGGCGCACGAGTCGGCGGCCCCGGCGCTGCGGCGGCTGGTGCTCGAGGCGCGGGACGACCTGGCGCGGTCGCTGCGGGCGCAGGCGTTCGGCGCGGAGGCCGCGGCCGCCCCGTCCGACTGACCTTTGGCCATGAATTCCGCACACGGTCACCGTTACGGAATTCAGGCAATGGGACCCGTAACCCCTGGCTCCCCCGATCGGGACCAGGGGTTTTCGCCGCCTACTCGGCATCCGAACACCCGTCCTTTAGGGCGAGCTTGTCCGGCTTTGTCGACGGGCGTGTAACAGCGGTTAGCGTGCCCGGCCGGCGCGGAATCCCCGTTGCATGAACCCCAACACCCCGCTCCCCCAGGTTCCCCCGGCGTCCCCCGGCTCCGTCCGTCACCTGTCGGAGGTCCAGCGCCGCGTCACCACGGCGGCCCACCTGCGCGTCCAGGGCGTCTCGTTCGCCGAGGCGGACGAGCGGTGCCGCCCCGGCGGGCCCTGGCAGCAGATCCTCCCGGGCGTGTTCCTGCTCCACCCCGGTCCGCCGACCAGCGAGGAGCGACTGCACGCGGTGCTGGCCTACGCGGGCCGCGACCCCTCCACGCCGGCCGGGGTGCCCGCCCAGCCGGGCGGCGGGGAGCCGCACCGGCCGGTGTACGGGGAGGCGATGATCACGGGCCTCGCGGCGCTGAACCTGCACGGCCTGTCGTGTGCTCCCCCGCTGCCGTCGCTGGAACACATCGACGTCCTGGTGCCTCGGCCGCGCCGGTTGCGCTCGGCGGGCTGCGCACACGTCGTGCGCACGTCCACGCTGCCGACGCCCGGGGAGGCGACGGGAGTTCCGGTGGCGCCGGTGCCGCGCGCACTGGCCGACGCGGTGGCCCAGCTGACGGACGCGGGGCTGGTGCGGCGGCTGCTGTCGGAGGCGGTGCGCGGCGGCCACTGCGAACCGGCCGCGGTCGTGCGGGAGTTGAACGAGGCCAAGCTGCTGAACCGGCCGCATGTGGTGGACGCCGTGGACGCCCTGCTCGCCGAGGGCCGCGCGATCGCGGAGGAGCGCCTGTACACGATGGTGCACGAGCACGGCCTGCCCGACCCGGTGTGGAACGTGGACCTGCGTCTGCCGGGCGGCCCGCACCTCGGCGGCCTCGACGCCTACTGGCCGGAGCACGCGGTGGCGGTCGAGCTGGACACCCGGGCACCGCGCCAGGACGAGGACGCGCTGTGGTCCGAGTACGCCCGCAAGCGGGAGCACCTGGAGCGGCTGGGCATCACGGTCGTGTACATCACGCCGAAGAAGCTGCGGGACGCGGGGGAACAGCAGGCGGCGGTGGTCCGCACGGCGCTGATGGCCTCGGGCGACCGGGACCCTGCCGCGTACGTCGTGGTGCTGCCCCGGTAGGGACAGGGCCGAGGGGGCGCCTTGAGGGGAGAGGAGGCGCCGTCGGGGCAGACGCGGGCGGCCGGGGCAGACCCGGCGCCCTCTCGTCGGCGTCGCGCACCCGCACCGGCCGCACGCAGGGCGGTGAGTCCGGCCAGGCGGGGATGCGGGTGGGCGGCGTGCGGGGTGGCGGATGTGCGGGGTTGCGGGTGTGCGGAGCCGTGGGCCGGGTGGGGTGGGCTCACCGCTCCGGCACGTACACCCGGCCGTCCACCGGCCGTTCGCGCCACAGACCGAGCGCGACGTCGACCAGGCGGACCCGGGTGAGCCCCGCGACCGCGTCGAGCTCGTGCCAGGCGGCGAGGTCGGTGGAGCCGTTCACCTCGTTGCGCAGCTCGCCGCCGACGACTCGGCCCTCGTAGACGATGCGGACGCCGTGGTGGTCCACGGAACCGTGCAGGCCCTCGCGGCGGAAGGTGCGGCGGAAGGAGTCGATGCCGAGGAGACCGGTCACCTCGACGCGGTAGCCGGTCTCCTCGTCCAGTTCACGCACGACCGTGTCGAGCGGGTCCTCCCCGTGTTCCATACCGCCGCCCGGGAGCACCCACTCGTGCGTGCCGCCGGGGGCAGGCGAGCGGGCCAGCAGAACGCGGTCGTCACGGACGCAGACGGCGTAGGCCGCCACCCTCAACCTCTGGCGCATGCAAGGACGTTAGCCGCTCGACCCGCTGCCGGCCGGGGAATTTCCCGACACCGAAACCGGTCACATACCCTTGAGGGGTCAGGCCGAAGGGTCGGACCGAGGCCGGACCGAAGGAGATCGCGTGCCCGGCGCTCCCGCTCCCCGCCATCCCGCTCCGCTCTCTGCCGTACTCCTCCCACCCGCTCACCGCCCTCCCGCTCCGCTCCCTCCCGCTCCGCTCCCTCCCGCGCCCCGTCTCCCGGACCCCCGCCCGCTCACCGGCGAGCCCCTCGCACTGGACCTGCTCAACACCAGGTGGACACGGGGCGGCGCCGTGCGGGATCTGCTGCTGGACACGGACGGGCCGGCGGTCTGGCTCGCGGCGAACGGGCTGGACGGGCGGTTCACGGCCGACGCGACGACCGTGCGGCGCCTCCTCGAGGCCCGGGAGGCGATCGAGGCCGCCGTGGACGGCACGGCGACGGAACCTCTCGACGCCGTGCTCGGGCACGGGCGCATCCGGCCCACCCTCACCGCCGAGGGGCCCGGCGAGCGCGCCGAGTTCGCGGACCCGGCGTGGGGGCCGGCCTGGCTGGCCGCCCGCGACTGCCTGACGCTGCTCGCCACCAAGCCGGACCGGATCCGCGGCTGCGCCCACGAGGCCTGTGCGCTGCACTTCCTCGACACCTCCCGCAACGGCGGCCGCCGTTGGTGCTCCATGGCGACCTGCGGCAACCGCGCCAAGGCCTCCCGGCACCACGCCCGCTCGAAAGAGGCCTGACGGACGGGGCCGGCCGAACGGGGCCGCCGAACAAGGGCCTGAGGAAAGGGACCTGAGGACAAGGGCGACCGGCCGGTGCGGCGGACGACGTACGGCCGGCCCGCGGACGTCCCGCGGACAGCAGGCGGAGAGCAGGCGGACAGTTCACGCACAGAGGGCTCGTAGAGGGTTTTCCCCATTCATGCATATCGTTTCGGTCAACTCTCCCCAAACAGCCGCCTCTTGGGTAAAGCTTTGCGGTCATCCGGGATCGCGTTCCGGACGGTCGTGATCAGGCAGGAACGGCCTCGATCACGTGCCGCTCGTTCCTTTACCTACAAGGGATGCCGATGACCCACACCCCCCAGCGTGCACCGATATCGGGCGCCAGACGCGTTGCCCGCACCGCCGCGGCCGCCGGCCTGGTGGCCGCGCTGTCCGCGGCCGGGCCGATACCCCTGGCCTTCTCCGCCGACGCCGGACCGGCCTCGGCGGCGTCCGACCCCGGGGCGAAGTCCGCCCCCCGCAAGCTCGGTTCCGACGACGCCGCACTCCTCGCCGAGGCCAAGGCCTCCGGTGACAAGAACGTCACGCTGATGGTCGCCACCGCCCCCGGCCAGACCGAGCAGGTCGCCGAGGAGCTGGACGCGGTCAAGGGCGGCTCGGTGGGGCAGTCCTACGACAAGCTCGGCTACGTCCGCGCCACCGTGCCGACGGCCAAGGCCGACTCGGCGATCGCCGCCGCCGCCAAGCTGTCCTCGGTGCAGGCCATCGACCTGCGGCAGGACATCGTCCTCGACGACCCGACGCCGGGCGCGGACGCCGCCAAGGGCGCAAAGCCCGTCGGGAAGACCAAGACCTACCCCGCGCCGGACAGGAACACCCCCGCCGAGAACCCGTACAACCCGTCCTTCGAGACGGGCGCCGTCGACTTCGTGAAGAAGAACCCGAAGGCGGACGGCCGCGGGGTCACCATCGGCATCCTCGACTCCGGCGTGGACCTGGCGCACCCAGCGCTGCAGAAGACCACCACCGGCGAGCGCAAGATCGTCGACTGGGTGACCGCCACCGACCCGCTGCTCGACAACGACGCCTCCTGGCGCCCGATGCTGACCTCCGTCTCCGGGCCCGGCTTCAGCTACGGCGGCCGCACCTGGACGGCGAAGCCCGGCTCGTACCAGATCAACCTCTTCCGGGAGTCCGCCACCGCGGGCGGCGACGCCAAGGGCGACGTCAACCGCGACGGCGACACCACCGACGTGTGGGGCGTCCTGTACGACGCGGCCGCCGGCACCGTCACCGTCGACGTGAACGGCAACGGCGACTTCACCGACGACACCGCGATGAAGCCGTACAAGGACGGTTACCAGATCGGCTATTTCGGCACGGACGACCCGTCGACCGACGTCGCCGAGCGTCAGCCGTTCGTCGTGCAGATCCGCAAGGACGTTCCGATGGACCCGCTCGGCGGCGACTGGGTCGGCAAGAAGGCCGACTTCGCCAACATCGGTCTCATCGCGAGCGAGCACGGCACGCACGTCGCCGGCATCACCGCCGCGCACGGCCTGTTCGGCGGCCGGATGAACGGCGCAGCCCCCGGCGCGAAGATCGTCTCCTCCCGTGCCTGCGTCTTCGGCCCGGGCTGCACCAACGTCGCCCTCACCGAGGGCATGATCGACCTGGTCGTGAACCGCGGCGTCGACATCGTCAACATGTCGATCGGCGGTCTGCCGGGCCTCAACGACGGCAACAACGCGCGCGCCGCGCTCTACACGCGCCTCATCGACACCTACGGCGTGCAGCTCGTGATCTCCGCGGGCAACGAGGGCCCCGGCGCGAACACCATCGGCGACCCCGGTCTGGCCGACAAGGTGATCTCGGTCGGCGCGGCCGTCTCCAAGGAGACCTGGGCCGCCGACTACGGCTCCCAGGTGGAGAAGAAGTACGCGCTGATGCCCTTCTCCTCGCGCGGCCCGCGTGAGGACGGCGGCTTCACGCCCACCCTGGTCGCCCCCGGCGCCTCGATCAACACCACCCAGACCTGGCTGCCGGGCTCCCCGGTCGCCGACGCGGGCTACGCCCTGCCGGCCGGCTACTCCATGCTCCAGGGCACCTCTATGGCCTCCCCGCAGGCCGCGGGCGCCTCGGCGCTGCTGATCTCCGCCGCCAAGCAGGCCAAGGTCGCGCTCACCCCGGCGGTCCTGCGCACGGCGCTGACCTCGACCGCGAACCACATCAAGGGTCTGCAGGCCTACGAGGAGGGCGCCGGCGCCATCGACATCGTGGACGCCTGGAAGTCCATCCGGCACGGCGCCACGGCCCACGACTACACCGTCAAGGCCCCGGTCGACACCGCGCTCGACCAGGCCCTGAAGACGCCGGGCTTCGGCACCGGGATCTACGACCGTGAGAGCGGTCTGAAGGCCGGGCAGAAGAAGACGTACGACGTCACGATCACCCGCACCTCCGGCGCCGACAAGGCGATCCGCCACGAGCTCCACCTGGCGAACAACGCCTCGGGCGCCTTCCGGATCCTCGGCAAGGACGACGTCAAGCTGCCGCTGAACAAGCCGGTGACGGTCCAGATCCAGGCCAGGCCGAAGGCCGCGGGCATCGCCAGCGCCATCCTCGAGGTCGACGACCCGAGGACCGAGGGCGTCGACAAGCAGATCCTCAACACGGTCGTCGTCTCGACCCCGGTGAGCCACAGGTTCACCGTGTCGGACAGCGTGCAGCGCAACAGCTTCCGGTCCTACTTCCTGACCGTGCCCGAGGGCGCCAAGGCGTTCGAGGTCGCGATCGGCGGGCTGAAGGACAAGAGCCAGACCCGCTTCATCTCGATCCACCCGTACGGCGTCGCCGTCGAGGACAGCTCCACGATCTACTGCTACAACAACTACCTCGACGGCAACGGCTGCCGCCCCGACGCCCGTTCGTACCAGAACCCGCAGGCCGGGGTCTGGGAGATCGAGGTCGAGTCGCGGCGCACCTCGCCCCTGCTCGACAACCCGTACAAGCTGGAGGCCACCGTCTACGGCGCGGCCTTCGCCCCGGAGAACGTGACCGTGCCCGAGGCGAAGGTCGGCGTCCCGACCGCCGCCTCCTGGACGGTGACGAACAAGTTCGCCGCCATCGACGGCAAGCTGGCCGGCGGCCCGCTCGGCTCCTCCAAGAAGGACCGTCCGACCATCGCCAACGGCACCACCCAGACCACCACGGTCGAGGTCCCGGCGGGCGCGAAATCGCTCGACGTCTCCATCGGCAACGTCTCCGACGCCTCCGCCGACCTGGACCTGACGGTCTACGACGCGGCCGGCAAGCAGGTCGCGCAGCAGGCCGACGGCGACTCGGAGGAGGCGGTCTCCATCCCGTCGCCCGCCGCCGGCACGTACACCGTCGTGGTCGCGGGCTACTCGGTCCCGGCCGGCACGACGGCGTACGACTACGTGGACGCGTTCCTGTCGTCCGCGCTCGGCGCCGTCACGGTCGACGGGGCCGCGCCGGTGAAGCTGGCCACGGGCGCTTCGGTGGCGGTCTCCGCGACCGTCACCGCCGCGGCCACCGCACCGGCGGGCCGGGTCCTCTTCGGCCAGGTCCAGCTGGTGAACGCGCGGGGCACCGTCGCGGGCGCCGGCAAGGTGACGATCGAGAAGGTCACTCCGTAGCACCCCGGGCACGAAGGGGGCGGGCGTCCACACGGGCGCCCGCCCCCGCCGTCCGCCCTTCGCCGCCCGCGCGCGCCCTTCGCCAGATGCCTTCGCCGCCCGCGCGCCGTCGGCCCGCTCGCGAACTACTCGCAGACGGCGTCGGGGCCCGTCGCGGGCAGGGCCTCCGCGAGTGCCCGGCGCTCGTGCGCGATGTCGGGTTCGCCGACCACCCAGACGTCGGAGACGCCCGTCCCCCGCGCGAGGGCGACCAGGACATGGTCGCCGGGGTTCAGCGGCGCGCCCGAGTTCTGCTCCCTGTCGACGCCGACCTCGGGCGCGCTTCTCGCGGGCCGGTAGGCGTGGGTGACGCGCAGGCTCACACGCTCGCGGGTCGTGCCGGGCAGCCGGCGGACGCCGGTCACGTCGCCCTCGACGACGAGCCGGGTGCAGGCGAGGTAGCCGGGGTCGCCGAGGAGAGCGCCGGCGTCCTCGGACGCCATGCCTCCGGATTCGACGCGGCCCGCGTCGCGCGGGGCGCTCTTGCTCCCCGCGTCGTCGGACGCCCCCTGCCCGGTCCGCACGACCGCCCAGCCTGTCCCGAGGACCAGCGCGCCCGCCGCGGCCACCCCGACGGCTCCCAACAGCAGGGGACGGAGCCGCCGGGCGGGCGACCGCCGGAGCGGCGCCGGCGCCGGCCGCGCCGCGCTCTCGCGCACCGGCTCCGCCAGCGCGTCGGCGAGCACGCCGAGCTGCTCGCGCAGCAACGCCACGTCGGCGGCCGCCGAGCGGTGCTCCGCCATGAAGGCCGCGTCCGCCCGGGCCTCGTCCGGCAGCGGCTCGTCGGCGATCGCCGCCATCAGAGCGTCCGGGCCGCCGCGGCCGTCGTGTTCCGCGGTCACGTCAGACCACCTCGTCCTCGTGCAGGCGGGCGCGCAGGGCCCGGACCGCCGTGTGCAGGCGGCTCTTGACCGTGCCCTCCGGAACGCCCAGCTCGCGGGCGATGGAACGCACCGGCAGATCGGCGTAGAACCGCAGGACGACGACCTGGCGCTGGGCGTCCGGCAGGTCGTCCAGGCCCTGCGCGACGGCGAGGGAGAGCACGCTGGCGTCCTCGCCGGAGGGGTGCTCGTGCTCGCGCAGCGAGGCCAGCCGCTCCCCCAGCCGCTCCTGCCTGCGTCTGGCCCGGTGCCAGTCCATGGCGAGGTTGGAGGCCACGACCGCCGCCCACGCGGAGACGTCGCGCGGCGTTTCGTGCCCCTTCGCCGCGCGTTCCAGCAGCCGCAGGCGGACCTGCTGTACGCCGTCGGGCAGGTCCGCCTGCGGCACCCCGCCCAGCGCGAGCACCGCCCGCACCCGGCGTTCCTGCGCCGGGTCCAGCGGGTCGTCGCCGTGCCCGGCCCCGTCCCGCTGGACCCGGCGGGTGATTCTGCGCAGCACAGACACCCCTCCCTCGCCGCGTTTCTCCTATGACGCCGCCGCGCCCGGAAAGGTTCGCGCCGCGCGCGGGGAATTCAGGAAGAGGCCGCGGAGGCGTACGTCACACCGGCGGGCGCGGCAGCACAGCTTGCGGCCAGAAGCCGCACCGGAGGGAAAACCTCCAGCTCAGCGGGGTGTGGGAGCAAGTTCCGCAACAGTCGGTCAATGCGGGGCGTCCCAGTCCTCGGGCATGGGGGGCAAAGAATTGGACAGGTAGGCCGGTGTCGGCCGCATGATGGAAAAGCCACGGCCAGGCAATGCGTACGCAGTGAGACAGAACAAGACAAAGGGAGTCGCCGTGAGGGTCGGAATCGTCGGAGCCACCGGTCAGGTCGGCACGGTCATGCGCAGCATCCTCAAGGAACGCAACTTCCCGGTCACCGAGCTGCGTCTGTTCGCCTCGGCCCGCTCGGCGGGGACGGTCCTGGACGGCGTGACGGTGGAGGACGCGGCGACGGCCGACTACACCGGCCTCGACATCGTGCTGTTCTCCGCGGGCGGCGCGACCTCGAAGGCGCTCGCCGAGAAGGTGGCCTCGCAGGGCGCCGTCGTGATCGACAACTCCTCGGCCTGGCGCAAGGACCCCGAGGTGCCCCTGGTGGTCTCCGAGGTGAACCCGCACGCGATCGTGGACCGCCCCAAGGGCATCATCGCCAACCCGAACTGCACGACGATGGCCGCGATGCCGGTTCTGAAGCCGCTGCACGAGGAGGCGGGCCTGGAGGCTCTGGTCGTCGCCACCTACCAGGCGGTGTCCGGTTCGGGCGTCGCGGGCGTGGCGGAGCTGCACGGGCAGGCGCAGAAGGTCGTGGCGGACGCGGACCGGCTCACCCACGACGGCTCGGCGGTCGACTTCCCCGAGCCGCAGGTCTACCAGCGCCCCATCGCCTTCAACGTGGTCCCGCTCGCGGGCTCGATCGTCGACGACGGTCTGCACGAGACCGACGAGGAGCAGAAGCTCCGCAACGAGTCCCGCAAGATCCTGGAGATCCCCGGGCTGAAGGTCTCCGGCACCTGTGTGCGCGTCCCGGTCTTCTCCGGCCACTCCCTCCAGGTCAACGCCCGCTTCGCGCGGCCGCTGACGGTGGAGCGCGCCACGGAGCTGCTGGCCGGCGCGCCGGGCGTCGCCCTCTCGGACATCCCCACCCCGCTCCAGGCGGCCGGCCAGGACCCCTCGTACGTGGGCCGCATCCGCCAGGACGAGACGGTCGAGCACGGGCTCGCGCTGTTCGTCTCCAACGACAACCTGCGCAAGGGCGCGGCGCTGAACGCGGTGCAGATCGCGGAGCTGGTGGCGGCGGAGCTGAAGGACTGACGCACGGCGTCTTGTCCGGGGGCGGGCGTCCGTGGCCCGCCCCTTCGTCGTTCCCGCGCGCCGAGGCCGACCGCGCGGGGGACGTCAGCGCCGGCGCACCTCGTACAGGAAGCAGCCGTACTCGACGGCCCGTACGTGGACGAGCGCGACCTCCGGGTCCGCGAACGCCTCGGCGAACGCCGCCTCGAACCCGCCCGGGTCCTCGACGAGCCGGCCGCCGAGGATACGGCCGTCGGCGGAGTAGCGGCGGACGGTGCGGTGGGCGTCCGTGAACGGCAGGGCGTCCCCGGCCGGGCCCGGGCACGCGCGCGCGTGGATGAAGACGGGGCCCTGCTCGTCGTACGGCCCCGGGTCGACGCCGGTCCCCGCCGCCCAGCGGCGCAGGGGCGCGTAGGAGACGAGGGCGATCGACTCGCCGGGCTCGCTGCGGCGCAGACAGCAGCGCAGCGGCGCGCCGCCCTCCTCGTCGGCCCCGGGGACGGCCGGGCGGCCCGCGTCGTCGGTGGAGCGCAGTTCGTCGAGGGCCTCCGCCGGGATCGGCAATGCCGCAGCGAGGTGCCGTGCGGCCGGGAGGGGCTGTGCGGCCGGGACCGGCCGTGCGGTGCGGACGCCGGGGCGGGCAGCTGTCGGAGTGGTCATGCGTGCAGCCTCCCGCTCGCCGCACCGCCGCACCGGCGGAATCCGGACGCCGCGTTCCGGCCTCCGTGCCCGCCCCGGCGCGGCCGGCGGACCGCGCGCGGACCCGTCCGCGGGGCGCACGGGGTGCGGGCGGCGGGCCGTACGGAACGTCGTCGCCCCGGGCGGCCCCCTCGTGGAAGGATGGCGCAACCGACACATATCGAGGAGATGACCGCGTGCCTGGCACAAACCTGACTCGCGAAGAGGCGCAGCAGCGGGCGAAGCTGCTCACCGTTGACTCGTACGAGATCGATCTCGATCTCTCCGGGGCGCAGGAGGGCGGTACCTACCGGTCCGTGACCACGGTGCGCTTCGACGTCGCCGGGACGGGCACGGAGTCCTTCATCGACCTGGTGGCCCCGACCGTCCACGAGGTGACGCTCAACGGGGACGCGCTGGACCCGGCCGAGGTGTTCGCGGACTCCCGGATCGCGCTCCGCGGGCTCCTGGAGGGCCGCAACGTCCTGCGGGTCGTGGCGGACTGCGCCTACACCAACACGGGCGAGGGTCTGCACCGCTTCGTCGACCCGGTCGACGAACAGGCCTACCTGTACACGCAGTTCGAGGTCCCGGACGCCCGTCGCGTCTTCGCGTCGTTCGAGCAGCCGGACCTGAAGGCCACCTTCCAGTTCACGGTGAAGGCACCGGCCGGCTGGACCGTCGTCTCCAACTCCCCGACGCCGGAGCCCAGAGACGACGTCTGGGTCTTCGAGCCGACCCCGCGGATCTCGAGTTACATCACCGCTCTCGTCGTCGGGCCGTACCACAGCGTCCACAGCGTGTACGAGAAGGACGGGCAGTCGGTGCCGCTCGGCATCTACTGCCGGCCGTCCCTCGCCGAGTTCCTCGACTCGGACGCGATCTTCGAGGTGACGCGGCAGGGCTTCGACTGGTTCCAGGAGAAGTTCGACTACGCGTACCCCTTCCAGAAGTACGACCAGCTGTTCGTGCCGGAGTTCAACGCGGGCGCGATGGAGAACGCGGGCGCGGTCACCATCCGCGACCAGTACGTCTTCCGGTCCAAGGTGACCGACGCGGCGTACGAGGTGCGTGCGGAGACGATCCTGCACGAGCTGGCCCACATGTGGTTCGGCGACCTGGTCACCATGGAGTGGTGGAACGACCTGTGGCTGAACGAGTCGTTCGCCACCTACACCTCGATCGCCTGCCAGGCGTACGCGCCCGACTCGCGCTGGCCGCACTCGTGGACCACGTTCGCCAACTCCATGAAGACCTGGGCCTACCGGCAGGACCAACTGCCCTCGACCCACCCGATCATGGCCGAGATCCGCGACCTGGACGACGTCCTCGTCAACTTCGACGGCATCACGTACGCCAAGGGCGCGTCCGTCCTGAAGCAGCTCGTGGCGTACGTCGGCATGAACGAGTTCTTCTCGGGCGTGCAGGCGTACTTCAAGCGCCACGCGTTCGGCAACACCCGGCTGTCGGACCTGCTCGGCGCGCTGGAGGAGACCTCCGGCCGTGACCTGGGCACCTGGTCGCAGAAGTGGCTGCAGACCGCCGGCATCAACGTGCTGCGCCCCGAGATCGAGACGGACGCCGAGGGCGTCATCACCGCCTTCGCCATCCGTCAGGAGGCCCCGGCGCTCCCGGCCGGCGCGAAGGGCGAGCCGACCCTGCGCCCGCACCGTATCGCGGTCGGCCTGTACGAACGGGACGGCGAGAGCGGCAAGTTGCTGCGCGAGGAGCGTGTGGAGCTGGACATCGACGGCGAGCTGACCGCCGTCCCGCAGCTGGTCGGCAAGCGCCGTCCGGACGTCGTCCTGCTCAACGACGACGACCTGTCGTACGCCAAGGTCCGCCTGGACGAGGAGTCGCTCGCGTTCGTCACCGAGCACCTCGGCGACTTCGAGTCGTCCCTGCCGCGCGCCCTGTGCTGGGCGTCGGCCTGGGACATGACCCGGGACGGCGAACTGCCCACCCGCGACTACCTGTCCCTGGTGCTGTCGGGCATCGGCAAGGAGTCCGACATCGGCGTGGTCCAGTCGCTGCACCGTCAGGTGAAGCTCGCCATCGACCTGTACGCCGACCCGGCCGCCCGCGAGACCCTGCTGACCCGCTGGACGGACGCCACGCTCGCCCATCTGCGGTCCGCCGAGGCGGGCAGCGACCACCAGCTCGCGTGGGCACGGGCGTTCGCGGCGACGGCCCGCACGCCGGATCAGATCGACCTGCTGGAGTCGCTGCTGGACGGCGGGCAGACCATCGAGGGCCTGGCCGTCGACACCGAGCTGCGCTGGGCGTTCGTGCAGCGTCTGGTGGCCGTGGGGCAGTTCGACGAGTCCGACATCGCCGCCGAGCACGAGCGGGACAAGACGGCCGCGGGTGAGCGGCACGCGGCGACCGCGCGGGCCGCGCGTCCGACGCCGGAGGCCAAGGCGGAGGCGTGGGCGTCGGTCGTGGAGTCCGACAAGCTGCCCAACGCCGTGCAGGAGGCCGTCATCGGCGGCTTCGTGCAGACCGACCAGCGTGAGCTGCTCGCGCCGTACACGGACAAGTACTTCGAGGTCGTCAAGGACATCTGGGACTCCCGTTCGCACGAGATCGCCCAGCAGATCGCGGTCGGGCTCTACCCGGCGGTCCAGGTCTCCCAGGAGACCCTGGACAAGACGGACGCGTGGCTGGCCTCGGCCGAGCCGAACGCGGCCCTGCGCAGGCTCGTCTCCGAGTCCCGCTCCGGCGTGGAGCGCGCGCTGAAGGCCCAGGCGGCCGACGCGCGGTAGTCCCCTCGTCCGTCCGTCCGTCCGTCCGGATACGGATACGGACAGGGATGCGGATACGGATACGGCGCAAGGGCGCCCGGTGTCACAGACGACGTCTGTCGCACCGGGCGCCCTTGCGTGTACCGGGGAGCTCCACCCCGCTCGGCCCCACGACGGTCAGGAGGCCCGCTCGGCGGCGGGCCGGGACTCGGCGGGCGGCCGGGACTCCACGACGGGGGCGGGCGTCCGGGCGGGTGCCGTCCAGAGCGGACCCTCCGTTCCGGACCGTCCCGCCCGCGGTCGCCCGGTTCCGTACCGTCCCGCTCCGGGCCGCCCCGCACCGAGCTGTCCGGCGACCGTCGCGCCGAACGCCAGCGCCATCCCGGTCAGCTGCACCGGCGTCAGCGCCTGGCCCAGGGCGGCCCAGCCGACGACGGCGGCCGTCAGGGGGGAGAGCGGGGCGAGGAAGGTGACCTGGGTCGCGCTGAGGCGTCCGATACCGCGGAACCAGAGCCAGTACGAGACGGCCGTGTTGGCCAGCGCGAGATAGAGGTAACCGCCGACCGCACGCCCGTCGAGAGCGGGCGGGGGACCTTCGAGGAGGAAGGCGAGCGGAGCGATCAGCAGGCCGCCCGCGGTGAGCTGCCAGCCGGCCAGCGCGAGCGGGCCCACGCCCTCGGGGCGGCCCCACTTCTTCGTCAGGACCGTGCCGGCCGACATCGATGCGGCGGAGGCGAGCGCCGCGAGCACGCCGAGCACGTCGAGCGCCCCGGCCGCCTTCAGCACGACGAGGCTGACGCCGGACGCGGCCACGACCCCGGTGACCAGGTTCCGCGCCGTGGGCCGCTGGCCGAGCAGCAGCGCCGAGAGGCCGACGACGAACAGCGGTCCCACCGAGCCGACGACGGCCGCCATGCCGCCGGGCAGCCGGTAGGCGGAGAGGAAGAGCAGCGGGAAGAAGGCGCCGATGTTCAGCGCGCCGAGTATCGCGGCCTTCCCCCACCAGGCGCCTCGTGGCAGGACCCGGCCGAGGGCGAGCAGCAGCAGCCCGGCGGGCAGGGCCCGCATCAGACCGGTGAACAGGGGGCGGTCGGCGGGGAGGAACTCGGTGGTGACGGCGTAGGTGGTGCCCCAGGAGACCGGGGCGAGGGCGGTGAGCAGGACGGTCGCTGACCTCTTCATGTAAGTAGCTTAGCGCCAAGCTACTTACCGTCAAGCCACTTTCTTGCGCGCGACCGAAAGCCCTTGGATACTCGGCGCATGAGCAGTCAGCAGCCTCCGCGCAAGGACCCGGTCGACGCGATCGTGGAGCAGTGGGCGACGGTCCGTCCCGACCTCGACACCTCCGCCATGGAGGTGTTCGGCCGGATCTCCCGGCTCACGCGTGCGATGGGCGACCGGATGGACAGGGCGTACGCGGCCCTCGGCGTCGCCCGCGGGGAGTTCGACGTGCTGGCCACGCTGCGCCGCTCCGGCGAGCCCTACACCCTCTCGCCCCGCGGGCTGTCGGCGACGCTCATGCTCACCACCGGCGGTATGACCGGCCGTCTCGACAAGCTGGAGCGGGCCGGGCTGCTGCGCCGCTCCCCCGACCCCCACGACCGCCGTGGACTGCACGTGACGCTGACGGAGAAGGGGCTGGAACTGGTCGACCGCGCGGTGAGCGCGGGCCTCGACGTCCAGACGGAGGCCCTGAACGCGGCCCTGAACGCCGAACAGGCCGGCCGACTGGCCGACCTGCTGCGAGAACTGTTGCTGGCCACGGAGACGCCCGGCAACTGACCGGGCGGCACGGCTGAGCGCACGACTCCCCAGGCCGACGCACGGGACAGCCGCCGCACGCAGCGGCCGCCACGCGGACCGGCCTTCGGCGAGAAGCCGTCGCCGGAACCGGCTGTCTTACGGAGAGTCTTCAGCTGTCGGACGGGTAGGCCGTCGCACGGGAGCCGTCAGCCGTCGTACGCAGAGGCCGACGCGGGGAGAGGGCGGAGGGGTCCGTCGACGGCGATGTGCCACCGCGGCGCGGCGAGGAGGGGCTCTTCACGGCGGCGGCGCCGACGGCCTGGAGCCGCCCGACGACGTGAAGTCGCCCGAGAGCTGAAGCCGCCCGACGGCCTGAAGCCAACCGGCGTCACCGCGCTGCTCGCGTCACCGCCGAGGGGCAAGGCGATGACGCGGCTGCCGCCCACGGCGCGGCGGCGTCCGACGGCGCCGCACCCGTGGGCACGGGACGGGTCTAGGCCTTGCCCTTGACCGCGATGTCGGAGCTGGTGGAGTCGGCGCGGTCCTGCGACCGGTCGAGGACCCAGACCAGACCGGCGATCAGCGCGAAGAGCGCGAGCGGGGCCAGGACATACAGACCCAGCGTCTCGATGACGCTCAGTCCCGGGCCGGGGTCGTCGCCGTCGTCGCGGGTCAGCGCGAGCGCGGGGGACGACATGAGCAGCATCATCAGCGTCGTACCGGCAGCCAGGGCGCCGGCGCGCAGGGCGTTCTTCTTGTCCACGGTGCAAAGTTAGCGAACGGTGTCGGGGGGCGCGCGTCCGGGGTGCCGTATGAGGCGCGGAACGCCCGGACCCTCCCGCCCTCAGGCCTCCCCGGACGGGCCGGCTTCGACAGGCCCGGACGCCGGGGGTTCCGCCCCGGAAGGGTCGTCCGGGGCGGAACGGTCCCCGAGAGGGCCGCCCGGGGAGGAGTCCTGCGACTCCCGGAGGACGTCCATCAGGGCGTGCAGTCTCGGCGAGGCCGCCAACTGTTCCAGGGTGACCGGGCGGCCCTCGGCGTCGGCGATCGGCAGCCGCCAGTTCGGGTACTGGTCCCAGGTGCCGGGCAGGTTCTGCGGTCGCCGGTCGCCGACGCCGTCCGGGAGCCAGACGCCGACCATGCGCGCGGGGGTGCTCAGCAGGAAGCGGTGCACCGCCTGCACCTCGGCCTCCTCCGAGGAACGGTCGCCGCCCCCGCCCGCGCCGGCCAGCAGCCCGAGCCGGCTGAGCAGGCCCAGCCACTCCGCCGCGTCGTTGGCGGCCTCCGCGCGCTCCTCCTCCAGGGGCCGGGTCAACAGGCCGAGCCGGTCGCGCAGTTCGACGTGCTCACCGGTGAGACGGGCGGCGGTGGACGGCAGGTCGTGGGTGGTGGCGGTGGCCAGACAGTCGGCGCGCCAGCGGTCGGGCGGCAGGGGACGTCCGTCGCCCTCCCAGTCCCGTTCGAACCACAGGACGGACGTGCCGAGCACACCGCGCTCGCGCAACGCCTCCCGCACACCGGGCTCGACCGTGCCCAGGTCCTCGCCGATCACCAGCGACCCGGCGCGGGAGGCCTCAAGCACCAGCACGGCGAGCATCGCCTCGGCGTCGTAACGGACGTAGGCGCCCTGCGTCGGCGGCTCGCCCTGCGGGACCCACCAGAGCCGGAAGAGGCCCATGACGTGGTCGATGCGCAGGGCGCCCGCGTAGCGGAACAGCGCCCGCAGCAACCGTCGGTAGGGCGCGTAGCCGGAGGCGGCCAGCCGGTCCGGACGCCAGGGCGGCAGTCCCCAGTCCTGGCCGCGGGCGTTGAAGGCGTCCGGCGGGGCGCCGACCGACATCCCGGCGGCGAAGTACTCCTGCTGCGCCCATGCGTCGGCGCCCTCGGGATGCACGCCGACCGCCAGGTCGTGCACGATCCCGACGGGCATGCCCGCCTCCCGCGCGGCGCGCTGGGCGGCGGTGAGCTGGGAGTCGGTGAGCCAGGCCAGACGGGAGTGGAAGTCCACGCGGTCCATCAGCTCCCGGCGGGCGCGGGCGGTCCCGGCCGAGCGGGGGTCGCGCAGTTCGGCCGGCCACTGCTGCCACCGGGAACCGTGCACCTCGGCGAGCGCGCACCAGGTGGCGTGGTCCTCCAGGGCCTGGCCCTGCTCGGCGAGGAAGTCGCAGTAGGCGGCGCGCCTGCCGGGTCCGAGCGGGACCCGGGCGACGAGCTCCAGCGCCTCCCGCTTGAGCTCCCACACGGCGTCCCGGTCGATCAGCTCGCCCTTGTCCAGCACGGCCTCGCGCAGCCGGCCGGCCCGCTCCGGCAGCGCGGCCCGCAGCGTCTCGTCCCGCACATAGGCGTACTCGGGGACGTCCTCGACGCGCAGGTGCACGGGGTCCGGGAAGCGTCGGGAGGAGGGCCGGTAGGGGGAAGGGTCGGTGGGCGTTCCGGGCACGGCCGCGTGCAACGGGTTGACCTGGACGAACCCGGCTCCGAGCGTCCGTCCCGCCCAGGCGGTCAGCTCGGCGAGGTCACCGAGGTCGCCCATGCCCCAGGAGCGGCGGGACAGCAGGGAGTACAGCTGGACCAGGAGCCCGTACGACCGGCCCGCGGGCGCGGGCAGACGAGGCGGCGCGACGACGAGGTGGGCGCCGCCGGTGCGTCCGTCGGGCGTGACGGCCGTCAGCCGGTGCACCCCGGGGGGAAGCCCGGCGAGGGAGGCGGAGGCGTCGGCGAAGTCGTGGCTCGCGCCGTGCTCCGTCTCCACGCGCAGCCGGCTGCCCTCGGGGAGGGCGGCGAGGGCCTCCGCCCGGTCGCCGCTCCAGCAGACCACGGTCGGCGGCAGCAGCCGCTCGCGCAGTTCCCGTTCCCGGGCGGCGAGCGCGGTGCGCACGGCCGACGGGGAGCCGGCGTCGACGCCGAGGGCGGCGAGGACGCGGACGACGGCGGCGGCCGGTGCCGTGACCGTGCGGTCCGGGGAGGGCTGGTAGGAGGTGGCGACGCCGTGCAGCGCGGCAAGCCGGGCGAGCTCCTCTCCGGGGGGTGCGGTCATCTAGGGCCTCGTGGAGTCGGAGTCCGCGGCGAGCGGCGGTTCGCTGGTCAGGGGCTCGGCGTCGGGCAGCGGCGGTTCGCTGGTCAGTGGGGGCTGCGCGCGGTTCCCCTCGGCGCCGAGGGCGCACAGGTGGGGATCGGCGAGGTCGACGGCGGTGGGGGCGGACGTCTCCGCCGGACGTTTGGACCGGGTCGGCGCGATCACGGGGCCTCCTCATCGGATACGACATCGGATACCGCAGCCCTACCCAGCCGACGCGAGGACAGACGTCCCCACTGCCTCCCAACCTGCCACAACCGTCCCCGATCCGCTCAGGACCCGGGCCGGGACTGCGCCGTCGACGCGTGAACCGATCGCCCCGGGCCGACCGATAGAGGGGTGTGAGACTGTTCCGCCCCGGGAGGGGCCATCGGGAGGGCGACACGGACGCGGCGCTGCTGCGGGCCGTGGCGGACGGGGACCCGTCGGCGCTGGCCACGCTGTACGACCGGCATGCCGGATGGCTGTTCGCGCGGCTCAGCCGGCGCTGTGCCGACGCCGAGGTGGTGCGCGAGGTGGTGCAGGACACCTTCGTGACCGTGTGGCGGTCTGCGGGCGGGCACGAGGGCGGGGAGGCCGGCGGCTGGCTGTGGACCATCGCCGCCCGTCGGCTCGTCGACACGCGCCGGGCACAGGAGCGGGCCGCGCGGGTCGAGGCGGCGCGAGTCGGGGACTGGCCGTCGCCGGTGGCCGCCTCCGCCGAGGAGCGGGCGCTGACCGCTCTGGAGTTCGGCGACGTCGGCACCGCCCTCGGCCGGATCTCGCCCGAGCTGCGGGAGGTGCTGCGCGTGACCGTCGTCGACGGGCTGACCACCCGGGAGGCTGCCCGGCTGCTCGGCATACCCGAGGGCACCGTCAAGACCCGCGCGATGCGTGCCCGGGCCGAGCTTCGTGCGGCCCTCGCCCAGTTGCACCCGAATCCGGCTCCGCACCCCTGTCCGGCGGGAGGCCCGACATGAGCACGACCCCCTGGCACGCGTCCGCCGACCTCGCCGCCCGCTACGCGGACGGCTCCCTGCCGGAGTCCGACGCCTGGTCCCTGGAGAAGCATCTGGAGCGGTGCGGGGCGTGCGCGGCGCGCGTCTCGGCGGCCGTACGGCAGTCGCCGGCGGCAGGGCCGGTGCTGGCGCGGATGCGGGAGGCGGTGCTCAAGGAAGCGGCGCCCATGGAGACGGTGCTCAAGGAAGCCGTGTGCGCGAAGGCGGCCCGGCGGGAGAGCCGTGAAGCCGGGCCGGCGGCCGCTCACGCGGCTCACCCCCCGGCGGGCGGGCACCCGCTGGCCTCCGGCCACGTCGGCGGGCCCGTCGCGGCGCCTCTCCTGACTCCTCCGGCCCGCTCGGTCCTCCGCGCGCGCCCGCGGGCCCGCTTCCTCCTCCGCGCCCTGTGGGCCGCCGGTCCCGCCTTCCGTGGCGCCTGGCTGCCCGCCGTGTGGCTGGTCGCCCTCGGAGCGCTGGCCCTCTCCCAGGGGGCCGGGGCCGACGCCTCGCGGCCGTTGCTGCTGGCGCTCGCGCCCGTGGTACCCGTCGCCGGGGTCGCCCTCTCCTACGGCGCCCACGCCGACCCGCTGCACGAGATCGCGGCGGCCACGCCGTGCGGGGGACTGCGGCTGATGCTGACGCGAACGGCCGCCGTCCTCGCCGTCAGCGTGCCGCTGCTGACTCTCACCGGCGTGCTGCTGCCCGCCTCCGGCACCCCGGGCGCGGCCGCCTGGCTGCTGCCGGGACTCACGCTGACGCTGGCCTCGCTGGCGCTCGCCGGCTGGGTCGGCTGCCGTGCCGCCACCGCGCTGACGGGCGGGGGCTGGTTGTGCGCCGTCCTCGTCCCGTCGTGGGCCTCCGGCGGCGCCGCCCTCACCGAGCTGACCCAGCAGCTCGACCGCTGCCTGGCCGGCTCGCGCGCCCAAGGGGCCTGGGGGGCGGCGGCCGTGCTGTGCGCCGCGCTGCTCGCCGCCCGCCGTTCCGCCTACGACCACATGGAGAAGCCATGAGCACGATACGAGTGAGCGGACTGCGCGTGCGGCACCGCAGGACCGTGGCGCTCGACGCCGTCGACCTGGACCTCGGCCCCGGTGTGCACGGTCTGCTCGGTCCGAACGGGGCCGGGAAGACGTCGCTGATCCGGGTCCTGGCGACCGTCGCGCAGGCGTCCGCCGGGCGGGTGGAGATCCTGGGTGAGGATGTCGGCGAACCGGCCCGGCGTGGCGCGGTCCGTGCGCGACTCGGCTACCTCCCACAGGAGTTCGGCTATTACCCGGGCTTCACCGTGCGCGAGTTCGTCGCGTATGTGGCGTGGCTGAAGGACATGACCGCTGCGGACGTCCCGGCCGCGGTCGAGCTCGCCCTCCACCGGGTCGGTCTCGGCGACCGGGCCGACGCCAAGGTGAAGACGCTGTCCGGCGGCATGGTCCGCCGGCTGGGCATCGCCCAGGCCATCGTCAACGAGCCGGAGATCCTGCTCCTCGACGAGCCGACAGCCGGTCTCGACCCCGAGCAGCGCGTCGAGTTCCGCGCGCTGCTGCGCGAACTGGGCGTCCGCGCCACGGTCCTCGTCTCGACCCATCTGGTGGAGGACGTGGCCGCCGCCTGCACGGAGGTCACCCTCCTGGACGCGGGCAGGGTCGCCTACCGGGGCACCCCGGCCTCGCTCAGCGCCGTCGGCGAGGCCACCGGGCCGGACGGCATCGGTGACAGCGGCATCGAACGCGGTTACACGGCAGCCCTGCGCGCCCACCGCACTCCCGTGGAGCCGACGCGATGACCCTCGTGACCGGGGAGCGGGCCGCTCGGGGGGTCGCGCCGCACCCGCCGCACCCCCTGCGCGCCGAAGTCACCCGTGGTTTCGCCCCCTGGGCGGGAGTCGCCGCCTTCGTCACGTCGGCCGTGCTGCTGGCTGTCGAGGCGGACCGCTGGCAGGGCGGCTGGGCGGAGACCCGCACCGAGCTGCACGCCCTGCAGCTGATCCTCGTGCCTCTCGCTGCGGCCGCGGGCTGTCGGCAGGGCGGGCGCGAGCGGCGTCGGGCCACGGAGGAACTGTGGACGACGGCTGTACGCGGAGCGTTGGCCCGGTCGCTCGCCGCGGCGCTGCCGCTCGCGCTGTGGGTGGTGGCCGGGCATCTGCTCGCCGCGGCCGGGGCGCTCCTCGCGACCTGGCCGTACGCCCGCGGCGACCGGCCCTACACGGACCTGCTGCCGGCGGACACGGTGGTGCTCCTGTCCGCCGCGGTCGCCGGGCACGTCGTGGGGCGGCTGGTGCCCTGGCGGCCGGCGCCACCGCTGCTGGCGGCGGGCGGGTACCTCGGCCTTGGTCTGTCCGGGTGGGCGAGCGCGGGCGCCTGGCGCCACCTCGATCCGGCACTGCCCGTCGCGGAGGGCCTGGTCCCGGCAGGGCGGCAGCCGGTCGCGATGGCCGTGTGGGCGACCGGGCTGGCGGCGACCGCCGTCCTGGCCCACGCGCTCCGGGGACGACGTCGGTGGACCGCCCTGCTGCCGTTGGCGGCGGCGGTCGTCGCGGGCACGCTGCTGGTGCAGTCCGGGCCGGCGCTGTGGCAAGCGAACCCGTCCGAGGGCGGCCAGGTGTGCGACGCCTCGACCGCGCCGCAGGTCTGTGTGAACGCCCGCTACAGAGGCATGCTTCCGCAGGTCACGAAGGCCCTCTCGGGTGTCACCGGCCGCCTGGAGGGTGTACGGAATCTGCCCTCCCGGTTCGAGGACCGTCCGGGTGGGCCAGGCGACGGGGAGGCGCAGCTGCCCATGCTGACGCCGATCGGCGGGTCGGTCGTACGAGGCTGGCTGACCGATCCCGAGCAGTACGCATGGGAGGCGGTGGCCGCGCTGCAGGACCGCACGAAGTGCGGCGACGCGGACGCACGCGAGACAACGGCGGACGCCGCCGTCTCCGACTACCTCGCGCCGAACCCCCAGCAGGAGCACTTCGACGCGCTGGACGCGACGGGAGACGCCGCCCGGCGCGCCGAGCTGCGAGAACGGCGGGCGGCTCGCGAGCGGCTGGCTTCGATGGACGCCGACGAGCGAAGGATCTGGCTGTCGGCCTACTTCGCCGCGGTCGGCGACTGCCGCCCGATGGGAGTGCCGGCCCTGTGAGCCCGCGTCGTCGCGCCCTGACCGGCATCGGTCTCTACGCCCGCTCCCGCGGCCTGCCCCTCGCTCTCGCCCTGCTCGCCGGAGTCTGCGCGCTCGTCGTGGCGGCGGCGCATCGGACGGACGGCGCCTACGCGGCTCCGGGGTGGTGGGCATCGGTCGTGGTGCTGGGCCCCCTGTCGGCCGCCGCGCTGATCGGCGCGAGCCTGTACGCCCCGTCCGACGAACTGGACCGCACGGCCGTGCGCCCCTGGTGGCCCCGGAGACTGGTTCACCTGCTCGCCCTGTCGGCCCTCGCCTGCGTGCCGCTCGCGCTCACCGGGTCCGGTGAGGGGTCCGCTTCCGTCACCGCGGCCTTGGTCCGCAACCTGCTCGGCTGCGTCGGCGTCACCGCGGCCTCGGCCGTACTGGTCGGCGCACGGCTGAGCTGGCTGCCCGCGTTGTGCTGCGTCGGCGCGGTCCACCTGGCGTCGAGCGAGGTCCGCGGGTGGGCGGTCGGGGTGTGGGGATGGCCGACGCGGCCGGGGCAGGAGGCGGGGGCGTGGCTGGCGGCGGACGTCGTGTTCGTCCTGGGCGCGGCGCTGCACGCGGCACGCGGGCCCCGGCCGGAAGGCCCGCGTGCCTGAGGCGACGCACCGCCCCGACGGCGGGGGAGCGAGCGGCTGCTGCGGCGGCCACGGCAACGACGGCGAGGGACGTGTCCGGGGAGGGACGGGGCTTTGTGCGCCCCCGTGCGCGCCGGTTCACTGCTGCGCGCCTGTTCACTGCTGCGCGCCGGTTCACTGCTGCGCGCCTGTTCACTGCTGCGCGCCTGTTCACTGCTGCGCGCCGGTTCGCTGCTGCGCGCCGGGCGGCTCCCGGCCGATACGGACCGGTACCCAACGCGCGGTGCACGGTGCGACGCACGGTTCGACGGCCGGGCGGGCGCGGGGTCGCCGGGCCGCGCGCCACGGCCCGGCGTTCGCGTCCCGAAGGGCCCCGCGGCGGGTGTCCGCTCGGCGCCACGGGGCATGAAGAAGCCCGGATCGATCGGCTACGCGGAGATGCCGTCGATCCGGGCCAGGGCGTCGTCCGCGCCGTACGGCTGCAGGTACGGCAGCCAGCGCGGATCCCGGTGGCCCGTGCCGATGATGCGCCAGGCGAGGCCGGAGGGAGGGGCGGGTTTGTGACGCAGCCGCCAGCCGATCTCGACGAGGTGGCGGTCGGCCTTGACATGGTTGCAGCGACGGCAGGACGCGACGACGTTGTCCCACACGTGCTTGCCCCCGCGACTGCGCGGGATGACGTGGTCGACGCTGGTTGCGACGCCACCGCAGTACATGCACCGGCCCCCGTCCCGCGCGAAGAGCGCTCGACGGGTCAGAGGAACAGGCCCGCGGTAGGGAACACGGACGAATCGCTTGAGCCGGACCACGCTGGGTGCGGGGACTGTGACGGTCGCGCTGTGCATGAAGGCGCCGGATTCCTCCAGGGAGACTGCCTTGTTCTCCAGGACGAGGATGAGCGCGCGGCGTAGCGGTACGACGCCGAGCGGCTCGTACGACGCGTTGAGGACCAGGACATGCGGCACGGATGCCTCCTTGGGCGTCGGCGGCGCGTGGCTCGCGCCGGGACGATCTGCAGTCAGTCTCCCCTCTTGCCTGGTGGACGCGCCACCATGTCCCGGTAACGGGCTGGGAGTGTTTTCGACCACACGCTGTCTCCTCCCCTGGACCAGGGCCTGTCCAAGCGCAGGTGAGGGCTGTCTCTCCTTCACGGAACTCGCCGAACCACACACACTGCCCCGTTAGTGTGGTGGTTCTGTCCGTCCGGTGGCCTTTCCGTGACCTTGCAGCGCGCGTCGCCCTTGACCGCCGCACCGGCTGGAGCAGAGCAGCACCTGGAGGTACCTGCCGTGTCCTTGTCCGCCGTCCTTCCGGCCGCCGGCGCGTCACCGTCGCCGACTCCCTCCGAGTCGCCGACGGCGGTGACCGTCCCGTCGCTCCAGGACGCCCAGGAGAGCGCGACGAACGCGGCCAGCTGGGTCGAGCAGAACTGGTCGACCTGGCTGGCGATCGGCCTGAGAGTCCTGCTGATCCTGGTGATCGCGGTGGTGCTGAGAGTGGTCGTGCAGCGGTCGATCACCAAGCTGATCGACCGGATGAACCGCACGGTCTCCTCCGTCGACGGCACGGCGCTGGGCGGGCTGCTGGTCAACAACGAGCGGCGGCGTCAGCGCTCGCAGGCGATCGGCTCGGTGCTGCGCTCGGTGGCGAGTTTCCTGATCCTGGGCACGGCCGCGCTGATGGTGCTGGGCACCTTCGAGATCAACCTGGCCCCGCTGCTGGCCTCGGCCGGCGTCGCGGGCGTGGCGATCGGTTTCGGCGCGCGCAACCTGGTCACGGACTTCCTCTCCGGCGTGTTCATGATCCTCGAGGACCAGTACGGCGTCGGCGACCAGATCGACGCGGGCGTGGCCACCGGTGAGGTCATCGAGGTGGGGCTGCGCGTGACGAAGCTGCGCGGCGCCAACGGTGAGATCTGGTACGTCCGCAACGGCGAGGTCAAGCGGATCGGCAACCTGTCGCAGGGCTGGGCGACGGCCGGCGTCGACGTGACCGTCAAGGCCTCCGAGGACCTCGACCGGGTGAAGGCGACGCTGGACGAGGTCGCCGAGAAGATGAGCAAGGAAGAGCCCTGGAACGAGCTCCTGTGGAGCCCGATCGAGGTTCTCGGCCTCGACAGCGTGCTGCTCGACTCGATGGTGGTCCGGATCTCGGCGAAGACGATGCCGGGCAAGTCCCTGGCGGTCGAGCGCGAGCTGCGCTGGCGCGTCAAGCGCGCTTTCGACGCGGCCGACATCCGCATCGTGGGCGGTGCGACCGCCCCGGTGACGGAGGACCTGGCCGACCCGACGGCCGCCGTGGCGGCGCCGTCCGCCTTCTCCAACGCGGACTCGCCGCAGGTGGCGGCGACCACGCCGATCACACCACCGCGGGCGGCCGCACCGTCGACCCCCGCGAAGTAGCGGAACGGTTCGGCACACTCGCTCGAGGCCGCCCTTCGCACCGCCCACAGGTAACGACTGCGTTGCCTGTGGGCGTTTTCCGTTTTCACGCCTTGACGTCCCCTTCGCCCCGGGCCTACCTTCCCTTCCACCGATAGGAAACTTTCCTAACAGTAGCCGGATGTGGACGTTCGTCCGGCGCCCCTGAGAAGCTGTGCAGTCCAGAAAGGCAGGTGTCGATCCATGGCAGGAACCGCCGGCACGCCGGGCACCCCGCGCGTCCTGCGCGCCATGAACGACCGGGCGGCCCTCGACCTGCTGCTGGCGCACGGCCCCCTGTCCCGCACCCGCATCGGCAAGCTCACCGGCCTGTCCAAGCCCACCGCCTCACAGCTCCTGGCCCGCCTGGAGGCGGCCGGACTGGTGCTGGCGACCGGCACCACCGAAGGCCGCCCCGGCCCCAACGCCCAGCTGTACGAGGTCAACCCGGCCGCCGCGTACGCCGCGGGACTCGACGTCACCCCCGAGCGCGTCCTCGCCGCCGTCGCCGACCTCACCGGCCGGACCGTGGGCGCGCACGAAGTGCCCACGCCGGGCAGGAAGACCACCGGCGCGGTCGTACAGCAGGTCACCGACGCCCTCGACGGCGCGGTGAAGGCGGCCGGCCTCACCCGTGCCGACGTGCGCCGGCTCGTCGTCGCCACCCCCGGCGCCTTCGACCCCACCACCGGCCGGCTGCGCTACGCCTCCCACCTGCCCGGCTGGCACTCCCCCGCGCTGCTCGACGACCTCGCCGCAGCCCTGCCGATGCCGGTCGAGTACGAGAACGACGTCAATCTCGCCGCCGTCGCCGAACAACGGCTCGGCGCGGCCCGCGGACACGAGGACTTCGTCCTGCTGTGGAACGAGGGCGGCCTCGGCGCCGCGCTCGTCCTCGGCGGCCGGCTGCACCGCGGCTGGACCGGCGGCGCGGGAGAGGTGGGTTTCCTTCCGGTTCCGGGCGCGCCCCTGGTCCGGCAGGTGACCAAAGCCAACAGCGGCGGCTACCAGGAGCTGGCCGGTTCGCAGGCCCTCCCCCGGCTGGCCCGGGAACTGGGCATGAGCGGCGTCCCGTCCGGTCCCTACGCCGAGGCGGCGGCCGAGCTCGTGGCGCGGGCGGCCGCCGAGGACACCGTCCTGAACCGGCTGCTGCTCCAGACGTACGCGACCCGGCTCGCAACCGGCCTCGCCTCGCTCGTCTCGGTGCTCGACCCCGAACTCGTCGTCCTCAGCGGCGCCTCCCTGACGGCCGGCGGCGAAGTGCTGCGCGCGCTCGTCCAGGCCGAGCTGGAGGAGCTGGCCGCGTCGCGGCCCAAGCTGGTCATGGGCGACGTCACCGAACGGCCCGTGCTGCGCGGCGCGCTGGAGAGCGCGCTGGCGGCCGTCCGCGACGAGGTCTTCGACACCTCGCGCTAGTCCGGCCCGCGGCAGACCCGTTCTTCCGCCCCCTCCCGCCCTCCCCCTCCCCTCTCCTCACCTCTTCGCGCTCTTCACCTCGCCTCACCTCACCCTGCCCTGACCCTGGAAGGCTCCGCCATGCCCACACGCATACCCGAAGTCGTCCGAAAGGCGGCTTTCGCCCTCACCGTCTCCACCGCCCTCCTGCTGAGCACCACCGCATGCACCGGCCAGTCCCCCTCCGGGGCCGGCGACGACGCGTCCAAGGAGCAGACCATCACCTTCTGGCACGCCTGGAGCGCGCCGAACGAGGTGAAGGCCGTGCGGGCCCTGGTCGCGGGCTTCGAGAAGACGCACCCCGGCATCCATGTGAACGTCGTCGGCAACATGACCGACGACAAGATCAACCAGGCGCTGCGCGCGGGCGGCAGCAAGGCGCCCGACGTCATCTCGTCGTTCACCACCAACAACGTCGGCAAGTTCTGCTCCTCGGGCGCCCTGGTCGACCTCAACCCCTTCTTCGAGAAGGCGCACATCGACCCGGGGACCACCTTCCCGAAGGCGATGAACCAGTACACCCAGTACGAACGCGACCGCTGCGCGGCCCCCCTGCTGGGCGACGCCTACGGCCTCTACTACAACAAGACCGCGTTCGCGAAGGCGGGCATCAAGGCCCCGCCGAAGACCTGGTCCGAGTTCGAGGCCGACGCCAAGAAGCTGACGATCCCTCAGGGCGACTCGTACAAGCAGCTCGGGTTCATGCCGGACTACCACGGCTGGGAGACGACGACCGAGCACTACATGGGCCAGTTCTCGCCCACCTACTTCGACAGGTCCGGCAAGTCCACGATCGCCACCGACCCGGCCGTCGCCGCCGCCCTCACTCTGCAGAAGAGGCTCGTCGACGGCCTCGGCGGCTTCACGAGGCTGGAGAGGTTCCGGGCCGGCCTCGGCGACGAGTGGGGCCCCAGGCACCCCTTCCAGACCGGCCAGGTGGCCATGCAGCTGGACGGCGAGTGGCGTCTGGGCATGGCGATGGAGGCCGAGCCCGACTTCGAGATCGGCGTCGCCCCGCTGCCCGTGCCCGACGACCGGGCCGCCGGGTACGGCAAGGGCTACATCACCGGCACCATCGCCGGCATCGCCGCAACCAGCAAGAAGCAGAACGCCGCCTGGGAACTGCTGAAGTACATGACCACCGACACGGGCGCGGTCGTCGCCTTCTCCAACGCCATCCACAACGTGCCGTCCACGCTGGCCGCGCTGAAGTCCCCCGACCTGAAGTACGACCCGCGCTTCAAGACGTTCCTGGACATCGCCGCCGACCCGGACTCGACGACCTCCCCCGCCTCGGTCAACGGCGGCGTGTACCTCACGACCATCCAGCAGCTCGGCTACGACTACGAGAGCGGCAAGGTCACCGACCTGCGGGCCGGCCTGGAGAAGGCCGCGGCGCAGATCGACACGGACATCGCACAGGCGAAGTAGCGATGGCCGCCGCCCACACGCTGAAGGCGAAGCACCGGCGCTCGGCGCTGCGCACCCTCGCCTTCCTCTCGCCCTGGTTGACCGGGTTCGCGGTCTTCTTCGCCTACCCGATGATCTCGACGGTCTACTTCTCGTTCATGCACTACGACGGCTTCAGACCGCCGGCCTGGAGCGGCACGAGGAACTGGACGTATGTCTTCGCGCACTACCCGTTCTTCTGGCCCGCCCTGCGCAACACCCTCTGGCTGGTCGTGATCATGGTGACGCTGCGGGTTCTGTTCGGTCTGGGGATCGGCCTGCTGATCACGAAGATCAAGACGGGCACGGGGATCTTCCGCACCCTCTTCTACCTGCCCTACCTGGCCCCGCCGGTGGCCGCGACCATGGCGTTCGCGTTCCTGCTCAACCCCGGCACGGGCCCGGTGAACTCGATCCTGGAGAGGGCGGGCGTCCCGGCCCCGGGCTGGTTCGACGACCCGGACTGGTCCAAGCCGGCGCTCACGCTGATGTTCCTGTGGGGGGTCGGCGACCTGATGGTCGTCTTCATGGCGGCGCTGCTCGACGTGCCGAAGGAGCAGTACGAGGCGGCGGAGCTGGACGGCGCGTCGGCATGGCAGCGGTTCCGGTACGTCACCCTGCCCGCCATCTCGCCGATCATCATGTTCGCCGTCGTGACCGGCGTGATCGCGGCGATGCAGTGCTACACCCAGCCGCTCGTCGCCGGGAAGGTCGCCTCGGGCGTGATCCAGGGCGCGGGCACCATGTTCGAGCCCGGCTACCCCGAGCACTCCACGCTCACCCTCCCCCAGCTCGTCTACAACCTCGGCTTCCAGCGCTTCGACTACGGCTCCGCCTGCGTCGTCGCCCTGGTCCTGTTCGCCCTGTCGATGGCGTTCACCGCGCTGTTGATGCGTCGCCGGGGCGGCCTCATCCAGGCAGGTGACTGAACCGTATGACCCAAGTACTGGACCGCCCGGCCGAGTTGACGGCTCCGTCCTCGCCCGCCGAGCGCACCGCCCGCCGCAGGGCGCTGCTGGAGTGGATCGCCGTCCACTCCCTGGGCGTGGCGGCCGCCCTCTTCTTCACGCTCCCCTTCGTGTTCGTGTTCCTCACCTCCCTGATGAGCGACTCGCAGGCGCTCAGCCGGGACCTGATCCCGCACACCTGGGAGTGGGGCAACTACCGCAAGGTCTTCGACACCCCCGGCTTTCTCACCTGGTGGCGGAACACGCTGCTCTACGCGGGCCTGGGCACCGTTCTCACCGTCGTCTCCTCGGTGCCCGTGGCGTACGCGCTGGCCAAGTTCCGTTTCCGGGGCCGCAGTCTGACGCTGATGCTGGTGATCTCGATGATGATGCTGCCGCCGCAGGTGGTCGTCATCCCGATGTACCTGTTCTGGGCCAGGCAGCTGGACCTGTCGGGCACCCTGTGGCCGTTGATCGTCCCGCTGGCGTTCGGCGACGCGTTCTCGATCTTCCTGCTGCGCCAGTTCCTGATGACGATCCCCGACGAGTACGTGGACGCGGCGAAGGTGGACGGCTGCGGCGATCTGCGCACCCTGCTGAAGGTCGTCCTGCCGATGGCCAGGCCCGGCATCGCCGCCGTCGCCCTCTTCCAGTTCTTCGCCGCCTGGAACGACTACTTCGGCCCGCAGATCTACGCCTCCGAGAACACGGACGCGTGGACGCTCTCCTACGCCCTGGAGTCCTTCAAGGGCGCGCACCACACCGACTGGAACCTCACCATGGCGGCCACCGTGCTGGTCATGGCCCCCGTGATCCTCGTGTTCTTCTTCGCCCAGAAGGCGTTCGTCGAAGGTGTCACCCTCACCGGAGTGAAGGGTTAACAAGGCATGAAACTCACCGTGGTCGGCGGCGGCTCGACCTACACACCCGAACTCGTCGACGGCTTCGCGCGTCTGCGCGACACCCTTCCCGTGGAGGAACTGGTCCTCGTCGACCCGGCGGCCGACCGCCTCGAGCTCGTCGGCGGGCTCGCCCGGCGCATCTTCACGCGCCAGGAGCACCCGGGCCGGATCGTCACGACGTCCGACCTGGACGCGGCCGTCGACGGCGCCGACGCCGTGCTGCTGCAGCTGCGGGTCGGCGGCCAGGCGGCGCGTCTGCAGGACGAGACCTGGCCTCTGGACTGCGGCTGCGTCGGACAGGAGACGACCGGCGCGGGCGGCCTCGCGAAGGCGCTGCGCACCGTCCCGGTGGTCCTGGACATCGCCGAGCGCGTCCGCCGGGCCAACCCGCGCGCGTGGATCATCGATTTCACCAACCCGGTCGGCATCGTGACCCGCGCCCTGCTCCAGGCGGGGCACCGGGCCGTCGGCCTGTGCAACGTCGCGATCGGCCTGCAACGGAGGTTCGCGGCCCTGCTCGACGTCACGCCGGCCGAGGTGCACCTCGACCACGTGGGCCTCAACCACCTCACCTGGGAGACCGGGGTACGGCTGCACGGCCCCGAGGGCGACGACGTCCTGCCGGGCCTGCTCGCCGGCCACGCCGAGACGATCGCCGCCGACCTGCGGCTGCCCCGCCCGCTGCTGGACCGCCTGGGCGTGGTCCCGTCGTACTACCTGCGCTACTACTACGCGCACGACGAGGTCGTACGGGAACTGCGCACCAGGCCGTCGCGGGCGGCGGAGGTGGCGGCGATGGAGAAGGAACTGCTGTCGCTGTACGCCGACCCGGCCCTCGACGAGAAGCCGGCGCTGCTGGCCCGGCGCGGCGGGGCCTTCTACTCGGAGGCGGCGGTGGACCTGGCGGCGGCGCTGCTGACCGGCTCGGGCAGCCCTTACCAGGTGGTGAACACCCGCAACGACGGCACACTGCCCTTCCTCCCGGACGACGCGGTGATCGAGGTCCAGGCGGCGGTGGGCCCCAAGGGACCGTCCCCGCTGCCGGTCCCGGCCCTCGACCCGCTCTGCGCCGGCCTGACGGCGCACGTCAGCGCGTACGAGGACCTGGCGCTGGACGCGGCCCTGCGCGGGGGCCGCGACCGGGTGTTCAAGGCGCTCCTCTCCCACCCCCTGATCGGCCAGTACGAGTACGCCGAGGAGCTGGCCGACCGGCTGGTCGCACACAACCGGGAGCACCTCGCGTGGGCCTGACGGCAAGCGTGCTCGCCATCGACGCGGGCAACAGCAAGACGGACGTCGCGGTCGTGGCGGCCGACGGGGAGGTGCTCGCCACGGCCCGCGGCGGCGGCTTCCGGCCGCCCGCGGTGGGCGTGGCGGCCGCCGTGGACGCCCTGGCGGACACCGTCACGCGCGCGTACGAGGCGGCCGGGGTCACGGCCGCGTCCCATGTCTCGGCCTGTCTGGCCAACGCGGACCTGCCGGTGGAGGAGGACCGGCTGGCGACGGCCCTGCACGCACGCGCGTGGGGCACATCCGTGGAGGTCCGCAACGACACCTTCGCGATTCTGCGGGCGGGCGTGGCCGACCCCCGGGGCGTGGCCGTGGTCTGCGGCGCCGGCATCAACTGCGTGGGGATGCGCCCCGACGGCCGTACCGCCCGTTTCCCGGCCCTCGGCCGCCTCTCCGGCGACTGGGGCGGCGGCTGGGGGCTGGCCGAGGAGGCTCTGTGGCACGCGGCGCGGGCGGCGGACGGCAGAGGCGGGCCGACAGCCCTCACCCGCACCCTCCCGGCCCGCTTCGGCCTGCCGAGCGTGTACGCCCTGATCGAGGCCCTGCACCTGGAGCGCATCCCGTCGGCCCGCCGCCACGAACTGACCCCGGTCCTCTTCGCGACGGCGACGGAGGGCGACGCGGTCGCGCGCGCGGTCGTCGACCGCCTGGCGGACGAGGTGGTGACGATGGCGACGGTGGCGCTGGCCCGCCTGGAACTGCTGGAGGAGGAGACGCCGGTCCTGCTGGGCGGAGGAGTCCTGACGGCGGGCCACGGGCAGTTGGACGACCGGGTGCGTGAACTGCTGGCGGCCAGGGCCCCCAAGGCGGTGGCCCGGGTGGTGCGCGCGCGGCCGGTGCTGGGCGCGGCGCTGCTGGGCCTGGACCGGGTGGGAGCGGCGGCGGACGCCCGGCGCACGACCCGCGACTTCTTCGAGGCCTGAAGGCGGGAAGCCCAAGGATCCGGGGGCGCGGAGCCGCATCGGCACGGCGGCCGCGCCGCCGGCGTGCGCCCGGCTCGCGTCCGCCCGCCGCTCACCCCGCGAGCCCCCGGAAGGAACCGAACACCCGTCGAAGACGTATTCATGAACAGGGGTGACTTGCGATCTGATCAAGATCCGGCGAAGGCCGGTGCGCACGACACCTCCCGCCCGCGATACTGACCGGCGGGAGATGACCATGGGGGAGGTCAAGCAGTGGCAGACCTGGCAAGCCCGCCGACCGGCACGACACCACCGCCGGCGCGCCGTACGGCGTTCGCCGAGGGTGTCGACACGGTCCGCGCCGCGGCCACGACCGAACCGGGGCGGCTGCGCATCATCGGCGCCCTCCTCGCGCTGCTCGTCCTCGCCTTCGGCGCGGTGACGGCCTGGCAGACGACCGACCGCGAGGCCGCCGCCGACGACGTGCTGTACAAGAGCCAGCCGCTCAGCTCGGCCGCCGCCGACATCTACCGCTCGCTGGCCGACGCCAACACGGCCGCCTCCAGCGGCTTCCTGGCGGGGGGCCAGGAGACGGCGGCGTCCCGGCAGCGCTACGAGGAGGACATCGACAAGGCGGCCGCGGAGCTCGTCACCGCGGCGAGCAACGCCGATCCCGGCTCCCCCTCCACGGAGTTCATCACCCGGCTGAACAAGCTGCTGCCCGAGTACAAGGGCCTCGTGGAACGCGCGCGGACGTACAACCGGCAGGGCTTCCCGGTCGGCGGCGCCTATCTGCGCTACGCCAACGAGAAGATGCAGGACGAGATGCTCCCGGCGGCGGAGGACCTCTACCAGCTGGAGAACCGGCGCCTGCGGGACGACTACGGCGACGCGACCCCCTACCCGTGGGCGGCGATCGCGCTGGGCGTCGTCGCGCTGGCCGGTCTGGCCCGGGCGCAGCACCGCGACTACCGCCGGACGAACCGTGTTCTGAACCACGGCCTGGTCGCCGCGTCGGCGGCCACCGCGGTCGTCCTGCTGTGGCTGGTCGTCGGCCACACGGTAGCCCGCTCGGGTCTGCAGTCCTCCTACGACGACGGCGTCCGCTCGCTGAACGTCCTGCACGACGCCCGGATCGCCTCCCTCAAGGCACGCGGCAACGAGAACCTGACGCTGGTGTCGCGCGGCGCCGAGACGGTGAAGGTGACGGCCGACGGCGACGAGATCACGCTCGACAAGTACGACCACGAGTTCACCACCGACATGGGAGCCCTCGACAAGGGCCTCTCGCTCGCGGCGAGGCTCGCCGACGACCGGCCGGGCGAGAAGCCGGTGGCGACGGCCGAGAGCAACATGGCGGAGTGGAAGAGGCGCCACACGGTGGCCCGCGCCCAGGACGACAACGGCAACTACGAGCAGGCGCTGGCCCTGGTGATCGGCGGCAAGGACGCGACCGGCGCGTGCTTCGACGGCGTCGACAAGAACCTGGCGATCGCGCTGGCGCACGAGGAGGCCGAGTTCAGGCAGGCCGCCGGCAACGGCCTGGACGCGATGACCGGCCTGTCGATCGGGGCCGCGGTGCTCGCCGTGCTGGGCGCCGCGGGCGCGCTCCTCGGCATCGGCCGCAGACTGTCGGAGTACCGGTGATGGGGGGCGTGACGATGCGTACGCGACGTGTGCGGGCCCGGCTGCGGGGCTGGGGCGGAGTAGGGGCGATGGCGGCCGTCTGCGCCCTCGCCCTGGCGCTCGTGCTGATGCTGCCGTGGGCCCGCTCCGGCGGCGCGGCGGTCCCCGGCCGGGGCGGCGGCAAGGTCGCCGCGGCGAGCCAGGCGGCGGACGCGGCCTGCAAGGATCCCGAGAAGCAGACCCTGTCGCCGTCGAGCGCCGACGGCCCGACGATCGCCGCGATCAAGGCCCGGCAGGGCGAGAAGCGCAAGCTGATCGTCGGCGTCGACCAGAACAGCTACCGCTGGGGCTACCGCGATCCCAACAACACCGGCGCGGCGCTGGAGGGCTTCGACATCGACCTGGTCCACCGCATCGCCCAGGACATCCTCGGCGACCCGGACGCGGTCCAGTTCAAGGCCATCCCGACCAACCAGCGCGTCCCGGCCGTCCAGGAGGGCCGGGTCGACATGGTGGTGCGCACGATGACGATCTCCTGCTCCCGGCTCGACGACGTGGCGTTCTCCGCGCCCTACTTCAAGACCGGCCAGCAGGTCCTCGCCCCCAAGTCCTCGAAGATCACCGGCTACGACGCCACCCTGGCGAAGTCCAAGGTCTGCTCGGCGGCCGGTTCGACGGCCAACACCCGGCTGGCCGACGACGAGAAGGCCGGCAGGCTCGGCGCCGGCGTCGACATCGCCACCACCGTCCCCAACCAGCTCGACTGCCTGGTCCGGCTGCAGCTCGGCGAGGTCGACGCGGTGGTCACCGACGGCGCGCTCGCGGCCAGCCAGGCCGCCCAGGACCCGACGGTCGAACTCAAGGGCGCCCCCTTCACGACCGAGTACTACGGGGTGGCGATGAAGAAGGACGCCGACGACCTGGTCCGGAGGGTCAACCAGATACTGGTGCAGTACCGCGCGAACGGCTGGCAGGCGTCGTACGACACATGGCTGTCGGCGACACTGGGCTCCGACGCGACGACCTCCAGACCCCCCGCACCGCAGTACCTGCGCACGAGCTGACAGCCCGCGAGGGGGCAGGGCGGCGGAGCAGGGACGGACGACCACCGGCAGACGACCACCAGCAGGCGAACACCGACGGACAACCACCGAGCGGGCAACCGACACAGCAGCGAGAGGTGATCGATGGGCGTCACGGGACCCCCCGGGCCGGTGATGGACCGGGACGAGGTCGACCGTGCGCTGGCGCGGCTCGGCGCGGAGCACGAGGCGATCGAGACCTCGCTCCTCGCCCTGCAGGACCACGCGGGCCGCAGACTCCTCGAAGGCGCCGAGCTCACCGGCGTCACCAAGGAGCGCTGGGCGTCCGCGGAGGCGTCGATCACGTTGCTGTGGGCGTACTTCGACGCCTACACGGACGCGTTGCGCGGCGCCCGTGAGATCCGCTCGCGCCGCCGCTGGTCCAGTCGCGAGGATCTGGCGGAGCTGACGGAGCTGTTGCGCGGCGAGTCCGTCACGGTCGCCGGATCGGTCGCCCAAGCGGTCGCCGGATCGGCCGAGGCCGCGACGCCGCAGGGCACGGCCAAGCTCAGCCGGAGCTTCTCCCTCTCCACCCTCGTCGACCGGATGAACGAGCTGTACGCGTCCTCGCTCGACATGGTCGTCACCGCCGACGCGGTGTGGTCGGCGCTGCCCGCGCGGATAGATTTACTGGCCGCCGAGCTCCAGCGCACGCGCCGGCTGGCGCACTCCGTCGGCGTCCGCCCCGGCGAGCACCCGGCGGGCGACGACCTGGAGCGCATCACCCGCACGCTGACGTCCCTGCGTGAGCAGGTGGTGTCGGACCCGCTGGCCTTCTGGGTGCGCGCGCAGGGCAGTTCCGCGCCGGGCGGCGGCCGTCCGGACACCACGGTGTACGACCGCGAGGCGCGCGCCCTGGAGGACGTGCGCCGGGAGATCGACGCCGTGCTGACGGTCCGCCAGGACGCGGAACAGCGCCTGGTGCGGCTGCGGGACGTCCTCAGTCGCGCCGACCGCACCCTCGCCGAGGCGCGCACCGCGCGCGGCGAGGTGCTGGCGAAGATCGCCGCCACCGAGGTGCCGGTGGTCAGCGGCCCGCCGACCGTGCTGCAGGAGCAGCTCGCGACGGCCGCCGAGTACCGTCGCCACGCCCAGTGGCACCGCCTGTCCCCGCTCCTGGAGTCGCTGGAGCAGAAGGCGGAGGACGAACTGCTGCGCGCCCGCGAGTCGTTGACCGCGGTCACCCAGCCACTGGCGGTCCGCGCGGAACTGCGCGGCCGTCTGGACGCGTACAGGGCGAAGATCACCCGGCACGGGCTCGCCGAGGACCCGTTCCTCATCGAGCGCTACGACGCGGCGCGCCGCATGCTGTGGAGCGCGCCCTGTGATCTGCGCGTCGCCGAACAGGCCGTCCTGCGCTACCAGCAGGCGGCCGCCGAACAGCTCAGGGCGCCGCGCGTGACGGAGCAGGGCGGCCTTGAGGACCGCAGGGGGGAGCAGTAGCCATGAGTCAGGCAGGGCAGTCGTGCCAGCGGCCGGGCTGTGAGGGGTCGTACGAGGATGTGGGCGGCGGCGAGCTGTACTGCGACCACTGCGGCCTGGCCCCGGTCGTCTCGTCCGGGAGCGACCCCTCCGCGGGAGGTCCGGTCGGCTCACCGTCGACCGGGGCGCCCCGGAGCGGCAAGGGTTCGGCGGACAGCGCCGGTTCGGCCGCCGGCGGGCACAGCGCCCGCAGCGCCCGCAGCACGCGCACGTCCTCGCAGTCGTCGAAGTCGCGCCGCTCGGTGTCCGGGCGGCTGTCGCGCTCGGTGTCGGGGAAGTCGACGGGGCGTTCGGTGTCGGTGCGCAGCTCCGGCTCGACCGCCGGCTCCTCCGGCCGGACCCGGCTGGGCGTCGGCCTGGTGTCGGTGCCGCAGGTGCCGAAGCCCGACCCGCGCGCGATGGTGCAGGAGAACCCCGAGGTGCCGGAGCGCAAGCGGTTCTGCTCGCGCTCCGACTGCGGTGCCCCGGTGGGCCGTTCGCGCGGCGAGCGGGAGGGACGCACGGAGGGCTTCTGCACCAAGTGCGGCCACCCCTACTCCTTCGTGCCGAAGCTGAAGGCCGGCGACGTCGTGCACGGCCAGTACGAGGTCGTGGGCGCTCTGGCGCACGGCGGGCTCGGCTGGGTCTACCTGGCCATCGACCGGCCGGTGCACGACCGGTGGGTCGTGCTGAAGGGCCTCCTGGACACGGGTGACCAGGACGCGATGGCCGCGGCCATCTCGGAGCGGCGCTTCCTCTCCGAGATCGAGCACGCCAACATCGTGCGGATCTACAACTTCGTCGAACACCTCGACCAGCGCACCGGCTCCCTCGACGGCTACATCGTCATGGAGTACGTCGGCGGCAAGTCCCTCAAGGAGATCGCCAACGACCGCCGCACCCCGCAGGGGAAGCGGGACCCGCTCCCCGTCGAACAGGCCTGCGCGTACGGCATCGAGGCGCTCGAGGCGCTCGGTCATCTGCACAGCCGCAACCTGCTGTACTGCGACTTCAAGGTCGACAACGCGATCCAGACCGAGGACGAGCTCAAGCTGATCGACATGGGCGCGGTCAGACGGATGGACGACGACACGTCGGCCATCTACGGCACGGTCGGCTACCAGGGCCCGGAGGTCGCAGAGGTCGGGCCGTCGGTCGCCTCCGACCTGTACACGGTGGGCCGGACGCTCGCCGTCCTCACCTTCGACTTCCAGGGCTACACGACCGTCTTCGTGGACTCCCTGCCCGACCCCGACACCATCGAGGTCTTCCGCCGGTACGAGTCGTTCTACCGGCTCCTCGTCCGCGCCACCGACCCCGACCCGGCGCGCCGGTTCGCCTCCGCGCAGGAGATGGCGGAGCAGCTGACCGGCGTGCTGCGCGAGGTCGTCTCGCTGCAGAGCGGCCGCGCCCGGCCCGCGCTGTCGACCCTGTTCGGGCCGGAGTTGAAGGTCACGGACACGGAGCTGTTCCCCAAGCTGGACGGGGAGGTCTCACGGCTGGGCGCACGGGTGGAGGCCGGCTCCCGTCGGCTGTTCGGAGGTTTCGGGGGCGGCCGGTCCGCCAGGCCCGCTCCGGCTCTCGCGGGCGGGCCGGGCGGCGCGGTCACGCCGTCCGGCGCCCCGGGCACCGCGCCCGGCCTGCCCGGCGCGCCCGGCACCGCACCGGCCCTCGCCTTCGCGGGCGGCGCCGGCGTCGTCCCCGCGGGCGGCCCGCTGCCGGGCGCGGGCAGCGTGGCGGCGGGTACCGGCGGCGGACCGCCGGGGGTGCACGGCGGCCCGGCCTCGGCCGGCGGCGTGCCCGCGGTGGTGCCCGGCGGCCTGGTGAAGACCGTCCCCGCACCGGCCGCGGCTCTCGCGCTGCCCGTCCCCCATGTCGACCCCTCCGACCCCGACGCGGGCTTCCTCGCGGGCCTGTCGGCGTCGGCTCCGGCCGAGCTGATCCAGGCCCTCACGGCAGCGCCGGCGCCGTCGGTCGAGACCCGGCTGCGGCAGATCCGCGCCTGGCTGGAGAACGGCGACCACCAGACGGCCTTCGCCTCCCTGCGCAAGCTGGAGGACGAACGGTCCGACGACTGGCGGGTGGTCTGGTACCGGGGCGTGGCCTCGCTGGTCACCGGCGACCACGAGGGCGCCGCGCTGGCCTTCGACGCGATCTACGACGCCTTCCCGGGCGAACCCGCGCCCAAGCTGGCGCTCGGCCTGTGCGCGGAGGTGCTGGGTCAGCTGGACAACGCCGCCGAGTACTACCGCCTGGTGTGGTCGACCGACCCGAGCTATGTCAGCGCGGCGTTCGGCCTGGCGCGCGTCCAACTGGCAGCCGGGGACCGCGCCGGCTCCGTCCGCACGCTGGAGTCGGTGCCCGAGTCGTCCATCCACTACACGGCGGCGCGGGTCGCGGCCGTGCGCGCCCGGCTCCGGCAGCGGACGGCCCTCGCCTCCGACGTACCCTTCCAGGAGGACCTCGTCGCCGCCGCGGCCCAGGTCGAGGCGCTGGACGGATACGGCCTCGATCCGACGCGGCGGGAGCAGTTGTCCGCCGAAGTCCTCGGCTGCGCCCTCGACTGGATACTCTCCGGTGGCCAGGGCGCCGCGCCGGCCGCCCGGGCGCTGCTCGGCAGCGAACTGGACGAGCGAGGGCTGCGCTTCGGGCTGGAGCGCTCGTACCGCACGCTGGCCCGGCTGGCGACCGGCGGCGAAGAGAGGATCGACCTGGTGGAACGCGCCAATCGTTACCGCCCCCGGACGTGGGTGTAGTCAATGTCGCAGATGCCCCGGCAGGCCGCCCTGCCGACGTGTCCGAGTTGCGCGGAGCCGTTCGACGCGGGTGACCGTTTCTGCGGTGCGTGCGGATACGACCTGTCCGCCGTGCCGCCGCGCCCGGACGACCATCCGACCCTCACGATGACCGTCTCCGCGCAGTCGCCTCCCGCACAGCCGGCTCCCGCGCAGTCGCCTTCCGCGCAGGGGACGACGCACCGCACGGGGACGGTCGGAGCCGAGGCGCCGGGCGCGAACGGCGCGGCCGTCCCGGGTGCCGGCGCGAACGGCGCCGCCGGCGTGTCCGGGGTCCCGCTCCCGCCGCCCGCGGCGGCGGCCCCCGCCGCGCCCCGCACCGCCCCGGCCGCGCCCGTCGCCGGCGTCCGGTTCGACCGGCCGTCGGAACCCGACGAGTACGCCCTGCAGGCTCCCGACCCCCGGGTGGCCGCCGAGGCCGCGGCGGTGGCCGAGCCCGCCAAGGTGTGCGTGGCCTGCCGCGCGGGCCGGGTGGACGACGACGGGTACTGCGAGAACTGCGGACACGCACAGCCGCGCGAACGCGACCACATGGAGGCGGAGTCGGGCCCGATCGCCGCCGTCAGCGACCGCGGTCTGCGCCACCATCGCAACGAGGACTCCTTCGGTCTCGGCCGCACCGCGCTGCCCGACGGCTCGCCCGCGCTCGTGGCGATCGTCTGCGACGGCGTGTCCTCCGCGACCCGCCCCGACGACGCCTCCCTGGCCGCCGCGAAGGCGGCGAGCGAGTCCCTGCTGGCGGCCCTGCCACTGGGGGCGCATCCTCAGCAGGCGATGCACGAGGCGATCGTCGCCGCCTCGCACGCGGTCAACGCGCTGGCCGACGAGCCGGCCACGGCCCGCGAGCAGGCCCCGCACCAGAACTCCCCCGCCTGCACTCTCGTCGGTTCGGTCGTCACCGCCGGCCTGCTGGTCGTCGGCTGGGTCGGCGACAGCCGCGCCTACTGGGTTCCCGCGGACCGCAGTTCGCCCCCGGCCCGGCTCACCGAGGACGACTCGTGGGCCGCGCAGATGGTCGCCGCGGGCCTGATGAGCGAGGCGGAGGCCTACGCCGACGAGCGCGCCCACGCGATCACCGGCTGGCTCGGCGCCGACGCCTACGAACTGGAGCCGCACACCGCTTCCTTCAAGCCGGACCGGCCCGGTGTGGTGGTGGTGTGCACGGACGGCCTGTGGAACTACGCGGAGGCCGCGGAGGAGATGGCGGAGATCCTCCCGCCGGACGCCGCGGTGCGACCGCTGCACAGCGCACGGGTACTGGTCGGCCACGCCCTCGACGGCGGGGGCCACGACAACGTAACAGTGGCCCTCGTGCCGTTCCCCGCCGCCGTCCAGGGGGCAGGATCGGCCTGAGGCCGCGGTGCGGAAGAACCGGGACACCGGAGACACCGCCGGCACGGGGAAGCACGCGCACGGACCGGTGGGGACCGGTCCGGGCCCAGACATCGCCCTGCGAACGCGGGGTTTTCCTAGGGGGATCTGAGCAGGCATGGCCAATTTCTCGAAGTCGAACGTGCCGCAGTTCTCGGTGGACGTCTACCAGAACGAGTACCTGCCCGAGGGCGGTCGCGAGGTCAACGCGATCGTCACGGTCACGGCCACCGGCGGCGGCACGGTGGGCAACGCGGTCGCCGCGCCGCACCTGTACGCGCCGGGCCAGGGCCCGTCCGCCGCCGTGGCGATCATGGTGGACTGTTCCGGCTCGATGGACTATCCGCCGACCAAGATGCGCAACGCCCGTGACGCCACCGCCGCCGCCGTCGACACCCTGCGCGACGGCGTGCACTTCGCGGTGATCGGCGGCACGCACGTCGCCAAGGAGGTCTACCCGGGCAGCGGCCGGCTCGCCGTCGCCGACGCGACCACCCGCGAGCAGGCCAAGCAGGCGCTGCGCCGGCTGAGCGCGGGCGGCGGCACGGCGATCGGCACCTGGCTGCGGCTGGCCGACCGGCTGCTGTCCACGGCCGACGTCGCCATCCGGCACGGCATCCTGCTCACCGACGGCCGCAACGAGCACGAGTCGCCGCAGGACCTCAAGGCCGCCCTCGACGACTGCGCCGGACGGTTCACCTGTGACGCCCGCGGTGTGGGCACCGACTGGGAAGTGAAAGAAGTCACAGGGATCGCCTCCGCCCTGCTCGGCACGGCCGACATCGTCGCCGACCCGGCCGGCCTCGCCGCCGACTTCACGCAGATGATGGAGACGGCGATGGGCAAGGAGGTCGCGGACGTCGCCCTGCGGCTGTGGACCCCGGTCGGCACCGCCGTCAGGTTCGTGAAACAGGTCGCGCCGACGGTCGAGGATCTGACCGGACGCCGCACCGAGGCGGGCCCACGCGCCGGCGACTACCCCACCGGTTCCTGGGGCGACGAGTCCCGCGACTACCACGTGTGCGTCGAGGTCCCGGCGGCGAACGTGGGCCAGGAGATGCTGGCCGCGCGCGTCTCGCTGGTGATCCCGCAGCCCGGGAGCGCCTCCTCCTCGAGCGGAGCCGAGAACGCGGGAGGCGCCGTCCACAACCTGGGGGCGCAGGGGCTCGTGCGGGCCGTGTGGACCGACGACATGACCGCCTCCACGTCGATCAACCCCCAGGTCGCGCACTACACGGGTCAGGCTGAACTGGCTCAGGTCATCCAGCAGGGACTGGACCTCCGCAAAGCGGGCGATATGGATGGAGCAACGGCCAAACTGGGCCGGGCGGTACAGCTCGCGAGCGTCTCGGGGAACGCGGATACTGCGAAACTGCTTGCGAAGGTGGTGGACGTGGTCGACGCCACGACAGGTACTGTGCGACTGAAGGCCAAGGTCGCGGACGCCGACGAGATGACGCTCGAGACCCGGTCCACAAAGACTGTTCGTGTGAAGAAGTGACCTGAACGGGCTTCCGGGACACCGAAGGCCTCTGGGACACCGAAGGAGAGAGGGGGACGCGCCGACATGCCGACCTGCCCGAACGGACACCAGTCGGGTTCCGACGACTGGTGCGAGGTCTGCGGTCACCGCATGGCCGGTGCCGTACCCCCGCCTCCTCCCCCGCCGCCCCCGCCCGCCGGCGGCTATGGCTTCCCGCCGCCGCCCGGCCCCGGCCAGGGCGGTCAGCCCGGCGGACGTCATCCGTCCTCCGTGCCCCAGCACGAGCCCGAGCTCTGCCCGCAGTGCCGCACGCCCCGTGAGGGCGGTGCGCCGTTCTGCGAGGAGTGCCGCTGGAACTTCCTGACCAACACGGCGACCTCGTACACCCCGGCCGCCCCGCGCCCGCCGGCCTCCGGCCCGGGTGTGGGCCCGGGCGGTCCGGGTCCCGGCGGCCAGGGTCCCGGAGGTCCCGGCCCCGGCGGCGGCCAGGGTCCCGGCGGCCAGGGAGGGCGGTTCCAGCCGCCGCCTCCGTCCTACGGGGGCGCGGACCCCTTCGACTACCAGGGTTCGCGCCCGTCCCAGGTGAACCGTCCCGCCGAGCCGATCCCACCGTTCGGCGGCGAGTTCCCGGGACCGGGCGGACCCGGCGGTCAGGGCGGTCCGGCCGGCGGTCCGCCGCCCTTCGGACGCGAACCCACCGGTCCGGGGGGACCCGGCGGCCCCCCGCCGGGCGCGTACGGGCGTGAGCCGGGCGGCCCGGGCGGCAGCCCCTTCGGACGCGAGCCCTCCGGTCCCGGCGGCCGTCCTCCCGGCCCGCCCACGGACCCCTTCGGACGCGAGCCGTCCGGCCCGCCCACGGACCCCTACCGACGTGAGCAGCCCGGGCAGTCCTCCGACCCCTTCGGACGCGAGCCCGCCGGCGACCCCTTCGGACGCGAGCCCTCGGGCCCCGGCGGCCGTGCCCCCGGCCAGGGCGGTCCCGGTCAAGGAGGTCCCGGCCAGGGCGGTCCTGGTCAAGGCGGTCCTGGTCAAGGCGGTCCGTCCGGCTTCGGCGGCGCCCCCTCGCGGCCCGTTCCGCCGCCGCCCGGCCCCACCCCCGCGGGCGGCCCCGGCTTCCCGGGCCAGGGCGGCCCCGGCAACCCCGGTGGCCAGGGCGGTCAAGGCGGTCCCGGTGGGCAGGGCGGTCCCGGTGGCCAGGGCGGCTTCGGACAGGGCACCGGTCCCGGAGGCCAGGGCGTTCCGCAGGCCTTCCAGCCGTCCGGTCCGTCGGCCCCGTCCGGCTTCCCCCAGGAGACCGGCCGTCCACAGCCCGGCGGCCGGCCCTTCGGCGGCGGTGACGACGACTGGGTGCTCTCCCCGCCGTCGAACCGAGGCCCCGGCCAGGGCGACCCCAGGAACCCCGGCCCGGCCCAGGGCGGCGGTGGCTACGGCTACCCGCAGCCCGGCGCCACCCAGGCTCCGCCCCCGCCCGGCCCGTCGTTCCCGCAGCATCAGCAGCAGCCGACGACCTGGACGGCGACGATCGGCCCGGACCGCGCGTACTTCATGGCGATGATGCACCGCTCCGGCCCCGAGGCCGCGGGACTGAACCTGCCTTCGTACTCGCCCGAGCAGCAACGCACGCTCACCGGCAACCAGATCACCATCGGACGCCGTCGTCACTCCACCGGCGAGACCCCCGACATAGACCTGTCGGTGCCGCCGGAGGACCCGGGGGTCTCGCACCAGCACGCGGTGCTGGTCCAGCAGCCGGACGGCAGCTGGGCCGTCGTCGACCAGAACTCGACGAACGGCACCACGGTGAACGGCTCGGAAGAACCGATCCAGCCGTTCGTCCCGGTCCCCTTGCAGGACGGCGACCAGGTACACGTCGGCGCCTGGACGACGATCACGATCCGCCGCGGCTGAACGCGGCCCGTCCGGGGTCTGTTGTCAGGCCTGCGCCGCGGCGGGACCCGACGAACCCGGCAGGGGCCACGCGTACGGCCCCTCCGGCGCGTCCAGCCAGGCCCACGCGTGCCCGGGACCGACCGTGATGCCGTAGCGCTCCCGTCCCGGCATGCCCTCGCGCTCCCACAGGACGTACGCGTCCCGCGGGTCGAGGGCGTCCCGGGTCAGGGCCAGCAGGAAGCGGAACCGGTCGCTGTGCCTGGCCCGGTGCGGCACCCCGGCGAGCGCCACCGGTTCCGGATCGTGCCGGTCCGCCCCGCGCAACGGCACGAAGAAGGCGGCGGTGCGCAGGAAGCGTCCCTCGGCATGTCCGGCGTCCCGCACGGTCAGCACGATCAGACCGGTGGCCAGCGGCGCCAGGACGAGCGCACCGGGCGTGCACTGGGCGAGCCAGGCGGACGGAATCGACCCCGTCATGCAGGTCGCGATGATCCGGTCGAAGGGGGCGCGTCCGGGGACACCACGCGCCCCGTCGCCGGTGACGACGGCCGGCCGGTATCCGGCGTCGGCGAGGTGTCTGCGGGCGGACTCGGTGATCTCCGGATCCAGATCGACGGTGGTGACGTTCGCGTCGCCGAGCCGGTACGACAGCAGCGCCGCGTTGTAGCCGGTGCCAGCGCCGATCTCCAGGACCCGGGCACTGTCCTCGACCCGCAGCTCGGCCAGCATCAGCGCCATCAGCGACGGCTGGCTGCTGGAGGAGAGCAGGGCGCCGTCGCGGATCCGAGTGGCCAGCGGGACGTCCTCGTAGGCTCCGCGCAGCCACCGTTCCCTGCTGCGCGGGTCGGGGCTCTCGCACCAGCGCCGTTCGTAGCCGCCGGCGCCGCTGACGTAGTAGTAGGGCACGAAGAGGTGACGGGGCACGGTCGCGAAGGCCTCCCGCCACCGCGGGTCGGCGGCGAGGGCGCCGCTCGCGTCGATCTCGCGCACCAGCGCGGCCCGCTCCGAGACGGCGAGGTCCGCGAGTCCGCCGCCGAGTTCGTGCTCACCCATGCCACCACTGTGCGGGGCGGCACACTCCGAGGCGAACCTGGCCGCACGTGCGCGTGTCGGCGGCCGGTGATCGCGACCGGACGCCGGTGATCGGTGATCGGGGTCCGGTGGCACCGGTCCTGCGGCCTTGCGTCCTCCGTCCTCGCGTCTGAGACCATGGGAGGCGTGAAAGAGATTCGGCGCGGCACGCTTCAGGAGCAGACCTTCTACGAGCAGGTCGGTGGGGAGGAGACCTTCCGCCGGCTGGTCCACCGCTTCTATCAGGGAGTCGCCGAGGACCCGGTCCTGCGGCCCCTGTACCCGGAGGAGGACCTGGGTCCGGCCGAGGAGCGGTTCGCGCTGTTTCTCATGCAGTACTGGGGCGGTCCGACGACGTACAGCGAGCACCGCGGCCACCCGCGACTGCGCATGCGGCACGCGCCCTTCGTCGTGGACCGGGCCGCGCACGACGCCTGGCTGAAGCACATGCGCGAGGCGGTCGACGAACTCGGCCTGTCCGAGGAGCACGAGCACACGCTGTGGAACTACCTGACGTACGCGGCGGCTTCGATGGTGAACACCCCGGAGTGACCCCCCGAGGGGCATCCTCGACGTCGCCGGACGCCGGCGTGAACCGTCACATCGCCCGGGCCGACGGGATCCGTGAGGTCAGCGGACGCTGACGTCGAGCACTCCCAGGCTGCCCGGCCGCCGTACGGCGATCGCCCCGTACGGTGTGCGCAGCCGCAGCCACGCGCCGCGCGAGAGCAGCGCGAGGTCCCCGGAACGCGTCGAGGGCCGCAGGAAACCCAGCGACCGGGCCGCGTGCACGGCCCGCACGGGAAGGCCGGTGTCGCCGACCGTCCGGGACCAGATCTCCCGCCCGATCCGGTCGAGTTCGGCTCGCGTCCGCAGATCGGCGGCCAACTCCTCGGTGCGCGAACGGAATTCGGCAACGGCCGCGCCGACCGTCGCCGACAGCGCGTCCGGCGGGGGCAGCGCCGGACCGGTGCGCCAGCCGCCGCGCGGCGGCAGCACACCGGCCCACGGTGGCCCGGTGACGGCGGCGGGGACGGCGGCCGTGGCGGCGTTCTCGTCGACGGCCTCCAGCAGCTCACCGGCCGACACGGTCACGTCCAGCGTGACGTCCAGGCCGTTCTCGTAGGGCTTGGCCAGCCGGACCGCGCGGACGGCGAGCACCTCGAAGGACGGCGGCCGGCCGAAAACGGCGAGCGCAGTGCCGGCCGCCTGCAGCCGCACGGCCGCCCCACGGTCGTAGTGGAGCAGCCGGGAGAGGAAGGCCGCGAGGTCCGCCGCCTCCCCCTCGTCGGCGAGGTGGAACGCCGTCATGCGGCGACGGCCTCCTTGCCGGCCTCCTGGGCGTCGTCCCGGTACTCCGCCAGGAACTCGCGCTCCTCCGCGGTGAGCCGGCGCGGACGCTCGGCCTCGAAGTCGAACGGCACGACCACCGTCGAGGCCCGGACGTAGACGTGGTCGCCGTCCTTCACCTCGGAGGTGATGGTGAAGGACGCGGCCCTGATCTCCGTGATCCACAGCTCGATGTCCACCGGCGTGTGCCGGTGGACGAGCTGCCGCTTGTAGTCGATCTCGTGGCGCGCCACCACGGACCCCTGCCGGAAGTCCTTCTCCGGACGGAACAGGAAGTCGATACGGGCTTCCTCCAGGTAGCGGATGAAGACCGCGTTGTTGACATGGCCGTAGGCGTCCATGTCGGACCAGCGCAGGGGACAGCGGTAGAGGTGGCGCAAGACCGATCAGCCCCGGGTCAGCTTCTTGTAGGTGGCGCGGTGCGGACGCGCGGCGTCCGGTCCCAGCCGCTCGACCTTGTTCTTCTCGTACGACTCGAAGTTGCCCTCGAACCAGAACCACTTGGAGTCACCCTCGTAGGCGAGGATGTGCGTCGCGACCCGGTCCAGGAACCACCGGTCGTGGGAGACGACCACGGCCGCACCCGGGAACTCGAGCAGCGCGTTCTCGAGGGAGGACAGGGTCTCGACGTCGAGGTCGTTCGTCGGTTCGTCGAGGAGGAGCAGGTTGCCGCCCTGCTTGAGGGTGAGCGCGAGGTTGAGGCGGTTGCGCTCACCACCGGAGAGCACACCGGCCGGCTTCTGCTGGTCCGGGCCCTTGAAGCCGAAGGCTGAGACGTACGCGCGGGACGGCATCTCGACCTGTCCGACGTTGATGTAGTCCAGCTCGTCGGAGACGACGGCCCACAGCGTCTTCTTGGGGTCGATGTTCGAGCGGCTCTGGTCGACGTACGAGATCTTGACGGTCTCGCCGACCTTGATGGATCCGGAGTCCGGCTCTTCCAGGCCCTGGATCATCTTGAACAGCGTGGTCTTGCCGGCGCCGTTCGGGCCGATGACGCCGACGATGCCGTTGCGCGGGAGCGTGAAGGAGAGATCGTCGATGAGGACCTTCTCGCCGAACGCCTTCGAGAGGTTGTTGACCTCGACGACGATGGAGCCCAGCCGCGGGCCCGGCGGGATCTGGATCTCCTCGAAGTCCAGCTTCCGCATCTTGTCGGCCTCGGCCGCCATCTCCTCGTACCGGGCGAGACGGGCCTTGGACTTGGCCTGCCGCCCCTTGGCGTTGGAGCGCACCCACTCCAGCTCTTCCTTGAGCCGCTTGGCGCGCTTGGCGTCCTTCTGCCCCTCGACCTTGAGACGGGTCGCCTTGGTGTCGAGGTAGGTGGAGTAGTTGCCCTCGTAGGGGTGGGCGCGACCGCGGTCGAGCTCCAGGATCCACTCGGCGACGTTGTCGAGGAAGTACCGGTCGTGGGTGACGGCGACGACGGTGCCGGGGTACTTGGCGAGGTGCTGCTCCAGCCACTGCACGGACTCGGCGTCCAGGTGGTTGGTGGGCTCGTCGAGCAGCAGCAGGTCGGGGGCCTCCAGCAGCAGCTTGCACAGCGCGACGCGGCGGCGCTCACCGCCGGAGAGGTTGGTGACGGGCCAGTCGCCGGGCGGGCAGCCCAGGGCGTCCATGGCCTGCTCCAGCTGGGTGTCCAGGTCCCACGCGCCTGCGTGGTCGAGGTCCTCCTGCAGCTTGCCCATCTCGTCGAGCAGCGCGTCCGAGTAGTCGGTCGCCATCAGCTCGGCGACCTCGTTGAAGCGCCTGAGCTTGCCCATGATCTCGGCGGCGCCGTCCTGCACGTTCTCCAGAACGGTCTTGGACTCGTCGAGCGGCGGCTCCTGCAGGAGCATGCCGACGCTGTAACCGGGCGACAGGAACGCGTCGCCGTTGGAGGGCTGCTCGAGCCCCGCCATGATCTTGAGAACGGTGGACTTACCGGCGCCGTTCGGCCCGACCACACCGATCTTCGCGCCGGGCAGGAAGCTCAGCGTTACGTCGTCAAGGATGACCTTGTCGCCGTGTGCCTTGCGCGTCTTGCGCATGGTGTAGATGTACTCAGCCAAGAGAAACCGTCCGGCAGCTTGAAATCAGGCAGTGGGCAGATACACCCCATCTTGCCGGACGGCTACCCCTGGGGGGAAACCCGTTCGGTCGAGGCTCTGTGACCTGGGGTTTCACTGTTGACAGGTGCGGGACGTCTGCGGCGGTTGCTGTCGAGTGGCCTCGGGGAACCTCGGACGGCCCGGAGACGGCCCAGGATTGATCACCACGGTCCGGCCGGTCGGCCACGACGGCGGGCGCGCCGACCGACCACGCACGCGTGTGCCACGCCGCACCCCCACCGGCCTCAGCCACGCTGCCGAGCCGTCGACCAGGGCAAGCCCCGCCGGCCGGGTCGTGGGACGCCCCGATGTCCACCAACCCAGAGCTCTCAGTTTGGGAAGCTGAGGGCATTTGGGACTCATACAGGCGTTGACCTGCAACGGAGCTGCGGCAGACTCCTACGGGGAGGCGACTTGCCTCGCCGGTGGTCCCCGTGGTTCCCCGCACAATCCGGCACGTGTCCGGCACGCCCGATGCCGGACACGTGCGGCAGGCCCGGAGTCGCTGGCATCCTCCACGTCGAGGAGGAGTCGTAGCACTGGTGGGCAAGGGCGCAAGGCGCATCGTCGTCGACGGTACGGCGTACCGCTGGCGGCTGCGACGGCGGCCAACCTACTTCCAGGGCCTGGCCTGGACACCGTGCACGTTCGCGGTCGAGCATGCGGACACTCCGGGGACAACGCTCGTTGTGGCCACAGACCAGCCGCACTTGAGTAACTGGATCGGACGCGAAGCCAAGCCGGTACTGCCGTCCGACGTTGCCCAAGTCATCAAACAAACCTGCTGGTCAGAGCACGGTCTTTCGCCCTGGCGGCGAAACCCCGCTCCCTGCCCTGCTCCGCAGGAGTCCGTTTCCTTTCCGCCGTGAACGGCGGAGCATCCACGGAGGAACTCGATGACCGACAGACTGCCGAGTCGGCCAGATGAGACGACTTGGAGGTGACTGGTACGGAGGCTGACCCCCTCCCGTGTTGGGTGGTTGTCCTCATGGCACTCCCGGGGCGTCAGCGACAGAGTTCTCCTTGTCCGGCAGCGCCCCGGTGAGAAACCGGACGGTTGTCAATCATCAGGCCCGTTCGGGCCGACCTTGCTTTCGGGAGTTCACATCATGGGTACACACACGTCGTCGACGCGTCGGCGTTTGCGAGCGGCACTGGCATTGGCGCTTGCCACTGCCGTGACCGCGACGGTCGCGGCTACGGCTTCCGCCACCCCCGCCGGCGCGGTGGGAGCCGGTCCGGGCGTCGACACGACACCGCCGGCGATGCAGTTGGCCAAGCTGTCCCAACAGGCCGCGGACGCCGGTTCCCTGGGTGTGATCGTGCGGGTCGACGGGGGCAGGGGACCGGCCGTGGAGATCGCCCGACAGGCCGCCTGGACCAAGGCCGACCACATACTCAAGGCCAACGACCAGTTCCGGATGGCTTCCAATACCAAAACCCTGACGGCCACCCTGATCCTGCAACTGGTCGCCGAGCGGAAGGTCGGCCTCGCCGACCCGGTCGAGAACTGGCTGCCCGGCGTAGTCCCGGGTGGGGAGGCGATCACCATCAAGATGCTCCTCAACCACACCAGCGGCCTGAACGACTTCCTCCTCCACCCCGACTTCCTGCCCTCACTGCTCGGTCTGGACCGGCGCCGATGGACGCCCGAGCAGTTGCTGGCTCTGACCACCGCCCAGAACCCCCCGGGTGAGCAGTGGTCCTACAGCAACGCCAACTACCAGGCACTCGGCCTGGTGCTGGAGAAGGCCACCGGGCAGCGTCTTGCCGACCTCATCGAGCAGCGGATCACCCGGCCACTGGGCATGACGCACACTTACCTGGCCACCGACGCGGGCTGGCGAGCCGGCCATGACCACGCGACCGGATACGAACCCGACGCCGAGCACCTCGCACCGATCCTGCCTCCCGGCACACCCGAAGGAATCGGGTTCGCCGGACCGGAACGAAACGACCACGTCAACACCACGGACATGGATGTGAGTTCCTGGACCGGGGCTGCCGGCGGCATGGTCTCCACCGCCCAGGACTGGGACCGTTTTCTGACCGCTCTGATGTCGGGCAGACTGCTGCCCCCCGCCCAGATGAAGCAGATGCGGACCACCGTCGCACAGGACCCGGCGGACCCGAAGGGCGACCGTTACGGGCTGGGCCTGATGGAAGTACGTACCCCCTGCGGGACCGTGTGGGGCCACACCGGCGGCCTCCCCGGCTACTCCAGCGAGATCTATACCGACGGCACCGGCCGCCGCAGCGTCACCGTCCTGAACTCCACCAACTTCGGCGTCCAGCTGCCCGCAGCCGCCACCGCGAACAAGGCCCTGGTCAACGCCGCAGCCTGCACCATGCTCGGCAAGCCCGTCCCCACCACGACCACCACGACCACCACGCCAACCCGCTGAGCCCTTCCCCCTTCTGCGACACACGGCGGCACGGGACGGGGGCCTCCTCGACCGTGTCACCTGCAACGGCGCCACCGATCGAGACCGAAACCGACTCCTACCGCCTCGCCGATGCCCGAGCCGGAACCAGAGAACCCGCCAAGGCGGCGGGCGGACCTGTGCCGCGGCCGAGCCGACGGCCTGCCGCCCTCTCGATCGGCGGCCCATCGGGCATACCGCCGGTCCGCTCGCGTCGTGGACGCCGACGGCGCAACCTCGGAAAGCTCCATGCCGGCAAGGCCACGACAAGCTCTCCGGCAGGCGAGCCGGCGACGTCCGGGGGGCGGTCGGGCAGGGGGTGTCAGGCGGAGGTCGGGTCAGTCGTGGGGGTGTGCGTCCTTGCGGCCGATCAGGACCAGGGCCGCTCCGCCGATGATCACCAGGCCGATGGCGGTGCCCGCGATGAGGGGGGTGGCGCTGGTGCCGCCCGTCGCCGCGAGGTCGACGCCGTTTCCGGCGGAGACGCCGCCCACCGTGGCCGGGCTCGGCTCGCTGAGGGTCTGGGTGGTCAGGCCCGCGGTCTCGTCGGCCTGGGTCCTGCAGTCCAGGACCCCGGTGAAGCGGTGCTCGACGCCTTGCGGGCCGGTGATCGTGAAGTCGTAGGCCTGATCCTCCTGGAGCGGGATCGTCACCGTCCGGGACGCACCGGCCGGGACCACGTGGTCGACGCCCATCAGCTCGAAGACGAAGGTCTCGTCGCCCCGGTTGACGGCGGTGAGGTCCACGCCTGTCTTCGCACAGTTCTTCACCGCGGACAGGACGGGGAGGGCGCCCTGCCGCGCCCAGACCGCGCTCGCCGTCGCCGACACGGTCGACTCGCTGGAGCCGGCCAGGATCTGGGTCTGACTGCGGCTCTCGGAGGTGAAGGCGCGGCCGACGGGAACGGTCGTGGAGGCCTGAACGGTCAGCTCGGCCGAACCGGGTGCCGCGTCGGCGGGCACGTCGAAGAACAGCTGGCCGCCGTCCGTCACGGAGGTGACCACCGTGCCGTCCTTGCCGACGATCCGGACCCCGCTGGTGGCGGCGTTCAGCGGAGGCGCCACCGTCACGGCTGTCGCCCCGGTGTGCACCGTCACCGGGCCGAGCAGCTCACCGGGCCGGCCGGAGACGGCGGGCACGTCGAGGGTGAGGGATGCCTGGGGCTCCGCCACCGGGCGGGCGGCCTTCTGGAGGTAGTCCGCGAGCCGCTCGGCCTGCGGGTCGACGGCGTCGACGTCGGCGACGTCCGTGTAGCGCCAGATGGCCACCTGGGTGCCGGCGGCGGCGTCCTGCTCCGTGAGACCGCCCTCGATGCCGGCCCTGTGGGCGAGCGAGGCGAGGTCGTTCACCTGGGGGTAGGAGTTCTGCAGGATCCAACGGACGCGGCCCGCGTTCTTGTTGGCGCCGAGCGAGGTACCGCTCCACGAGGTCTCGTGGTATCTGGCGTCCCGCTGGGTGGGGTTGTAGAGGTCGACGCAGTAGGTCTGCAGGGTGCCGCCGCCCTCGACGGACATCTCGAACAGGCCGGCCGGGACCTCCTGGTCCCCGCCCTCGGCGTGGATCACGGCCGCGCCATAGGTCTTGAGGCCGCCTATCGTCGCGGTGGCCCCGCCCTGACTCTGCGTCATCTCGGCTGCCGTCGCAGAGCCCGCGCCGGCGACGACGCCCGCCGCGACGAAACCGGACACCAGCGTCGCCATGGCGAGACGGACCGCGCCTCGTCCGCGCGAGAACCGCGCGGAGAACGAAGAAATCACACAATTCCCCTTCGAGCAGGACCCGTTGACGTGGGGGGCACGGTCCTACCTGCAGAATCCGAAGCTCCGTGAGCCACGTCCGGCATCCTAGAGAGGCGGCGCACCTCGCTTACCGGTCATCTCAACGGATCAGCGATCCGACTCGGAATCGTTATCCCCAAGATCGCCGACCCGGCCGGGCTTATCGACAAATACACTCGACGGTCCGGAGCGCATTCGCCGATAAGCCGCAACCCGGTCAGCGCCCGCACCCACGCTTCCCTGACACTGCGTCACCGTTCCGTTCCCCCACGCAGCCGCCGTCCCGGGCCGCGCCGGACCTCGGCTCACGTCACCCCCGCCGGCTCGCGGCGCCGTGAGGTGTCGGGCTCCGGCTGCGCGGGCTCCGCGGCCGGGGTCTCCCAGTCGGGCTCGGGTCGCGGCGGCGTGCCGCCGACGGCAGGCTCAGGGCGGCCCGATCGCCGGAAGGCCGACGTGCCCCGGGCGAGGTCATGGCCGATCGCCACGGCGTCGATGTCCGCCGATGTCCAGCCCTGCTGTCCCTCGCGCGACTCCGTGCGCACCTTCAGCCTCCCCTGCACGACGACAGGGTCGCCGACGTTCAGCGAGGCCATCGCGTTCGAGGCCAGCTGCCGATTGGCCCACACCGTGAAGAAGTTGGTGTGCCCGTCGGTCCAGGCGCTCTTCTCGCGGTCCCAGTAGCGCGAGGTCACCGCCAGGCGGAACCTCGCCGACGCGCCCGCCGCCAGCTCGCGGAAGACCGGCCGCGTCGCCACATTGCCCACCGCGCAGACCATCGTCTCGTTCACTCGAACCCCTCCCTCACCGGGCGGTCGCGCCGCCCGGATGCGCCTACGGGCCCGTCCCGTACGGCTGCGTCCGACGCGACGGTTGTGGCTCGGTGAGCCGCGTCCCGTCGCCTGTCTCACGGCGACCGCGTCCGTCGCGATCGCCGCGAAGCCAGACTGCCTCCGTCGAGCCGGGCCCGCCGAACGCTGTGGATCACCCCCGGCCTGTGGATATCCCGGTCACCCGGACGAGGGACACAGGTCTTTCATCGGCGGATCGCACCCGGGGAAGACCTGACGTCATCGCGCCCTGACGTCATCGCGCGGCGGCCTCCACCTCCGTGACCCGTGTGTACTGCTCCCGGACCTCCCGGTACCGCAGCAGTTCCGAAGCGACGGGATCCAGCACACGTGCCCGGCCGCACCCGGCCGCCGCCTCCCGCAGCCGGCGTTCGGCGTCCTGTCCGTAGCGCCGGGCCGGGCCGCGAGCCGCCATCCGGCAGCACCACTCGACCAGCGGGCCGCCCACGATGCCCAACACCATCAGCAGCACCGGAACCCCGAGATTCGGCGCGAGAACACCGACGATCTGCCCGACCAGCCACAGCCCGCCGACGACCTGGAGGAGCGTCATGGACGCCTGCGCCATGACGGCCGCCGGCCACCAGCCCGGCCGCGGCGGCCGTCCGGGCGGCAGTCCGGCCCGCGCCGCCAGCTCGTCCAGCGCTTCGGGCAGACCCCGGGCGCCGCGTACGGCTGCCTCCCGCACCGCCTGAGCCCAGGGTGTGGGCAGTCCCGCCGAGGCCCGCTCGGACAAGGCGCGCACCGCCTGCTCGACGCGTTGCCGTGCCGTGATCTCCTCGTCGGGCTGAGGGGTGACCGCCAGCCGTCCGGTGGGAGGGTCGCGCCGGTCCTGGTGCCAGCGCCACAGCCGCAGCCACGGCGTCCCGCACGCGCGCCCCGCGTTGCGCAGCCAGGCCCGCTCGGCCGCCTCTCCGGCCGCGATGGCGCCCACGGCGTCCGCGAGACGGTCGGCGAACTCGTCCCGCGCCTCCTCGCTGAGCCCGGTGCGCCGCCCGGTGGCGTAGACGGGACGCAGCCCCCAGGCGGCGGTGTCCAGGTCGGCCGAGATGCGGCGGGCCGCCGCGCCGCGCTCCGCGACGAACTGGCCGAGCAGCTCGCGCAGTTCCGGGAGACCTTCGCCGGTGAGCGCGGACAGCGCGAGCACCGTGGCGCCGGGCTCGCCGTACTCGCCCAGGGCGACGCCGTCCTCGTCCAGGAGGCGCCGCAGATCGTCGAGGACCAGCTCGGCGGCCTCGCCGGGCAGCCGGTCGACCTGGTTGAGGACGATGAACATGACCTCCGCGTGGCCCGCCATGGGGCGCAGATAGCGCTCGTGCAGGACGGCATCGGCGTACTTCTCCGGATCGACGACCCAGATCACCGCGTCGACGAGCGCGAGGACACGGTCGACCTGCTCGCGGTGCTGTACGGCCGCCGAGTCGTGGTCGGGCAGGTCGATCAGGATGAGCCCACGCAGCTGTTCCTCCGCGTCCGGGCTCTGCACCGGCCGCCTGCGCAGTCGTCCCGGGATGCCTAGCCGGTCGACGAGGGTCGCCGTGCCGTCGCTCCAGCTGCAGGCGATGGGCGCCGAGGTCGTCGGCCGGCGTACGCCGGTCTCCGAGATGGCGACTCCGGCGAGGGCGTTGAACAGCTGCGACTTCCCGCTTCCGGTGGCCCCCGCCAGGGCGACGACCGTGTGCTGCCCGGACAGCCTGCCCCGGGCCGCCGCCTCGTCCAGGACCCGGCCGGCCCGGGCGAGCGTCTTGTTGTCGAGACGGGCGCGGGAGAGCCCCACGAGCTCGCGCAGGGCATCGAGGCGGGACCGCAGATGCCCGTCGTACACGAGCGGGGTCGTGGGCAGGGACCCTCCCCCTCCGCCTCCCGCGCCCCCTCCGCCTCCCCCGCCGACGCCACCGACACCGACACCGCCACCGCCACCGCCCCGGGCCTGCCTGACGGCTGCCTGTTCGGCGGCGGACGCCTCGGTCGCCCGACGGGCGATGAGACCGTCGTCCCAGGGCGCCCCGCCCTCCGCGGAAGAGTCGGCAGAGGAGCCCTGACCGGAGCCCGTGCGGGCGGGTGCGGCCGCGGCCGAGGCGCCCTCCCCGGCGCCTGCGTCGGCGACGGCGTCGTCGCCGGGCACGCGCGTGTGGCGGGCGGCCTCACGTTCCGCGCGGCCGATCCGACCGGCGCGTCCCTCCCGCGCGAGGGAGCGGTCATCGGCCGTGTCGCTCTCCTCGTCGTCCGGATCCGGACGACGGCGGCGGTCCCGTGGCTCTTGCAGATCCCGCAGATCCCGCCGGCCTCGGGAAGCCTCAGGATCCTCGTCCCGAGTCTCCGCAGCAGGGCTCTCCGTCTCCCCCGAACCGCGGGCCTCCGCCTCCCTCTGCGCCTGATCGCCGCGGCTCCCGCCGTCCCCGGTTTCGCGGTCGTCCTGGTCGTCTCTGTCACCCATGTGATCCGCGCGTTTCCCGTGATCCGTGCGATCCGTGCAGTCCGTGTGATCGCTGCGATCGTTGTGATCTGTGGGGCCCGTGCGATCCGTGTGGTCCTGGTCAGCGACGGCGGTCACCGGTCACCTCTCCTTCTGCAGTACGGACAGCGCGGCGATGAGTTCGGCCTGGGGTTCGGGGTGGACTTCGAGTCCGTCGAGGGGGGCGAGGCGGCGCTCGCGCTCGGTGAACACGACGCGGTCGAGGTGCTCGGTGAGCAGCCGTCCGGCCCGGTCGCGCAGCCGCAGCGCCCCGTGGGCGCCGATCCGCTCGGCGAGTCTCTCGCCCGCGGAGCGCGCCCTGCGGCCGCCCAGCAGGGCGGTGGCGACGAGGGCGGCGACGGCCTCGGGATCCGGCGCGACACCGCGTTCCAGGCCGCGGACCTCGTCCTCTGCGTACTCGTCGAGCTCGCGCCGCCACCGTCGTACCGCGAGGCCGATCCGGTGCTCGACGCTCTCCGGGTCCGCGTCACGGTCCGCCAGCTCGGATGCCTCAGCCGCGGGTTCACGCCGCCACGCCGCGTCGACGCGCTCGTCGGCGGCGGCTACGGCGCACAGCAGGAGCGCGGCGAGGCTCTCCGACAGGGCGTCGAGGAGTTCACCGGCGGTGCAGTCCAGGGGGAAGGCGCGCCAGCGTTTGAGGGCGTCGCCGGCGAGCACGGCGCCGCTCTGCAGTCGGCCCCGCAGGCGGGTGTACTCGCTGTCGTACGCCACTTCGACAGCCGAGGTGAGGCGCAGGGCCGCGGCGTACTGCGCGGCGGCGGCGCCCGCGAGTTCGGGCATGCGGGCCTTGAGGGAGTCGAGGACGCCATGGGCCGTGCGGGTCAGGGCATGGCGGCGGGCACCGGAGTCCTGGGTGTGATGGACCAGCCAGTTCCGCAGCGGCGCCACCGCGGTGGCCGGCAGCAGCCCGCCGCCCCAGGCCGACTCGGGCAGTTCGGGGACCGTGAAGCGCGGGACGGCACCCAGACCGGCCTTGGTGAGCAGGGCGCCGTACTGCCGGGACACCTCGGCGACGACCTGGTGGGGCACGCGGTCGAGGACGGTCACGAGCATGGCGCCGTACTCCTTGGCGGTACGCAGCAGATGCCAGGGCACGGCGTCGGCGTAGCGGGCGGCCGTCGTGACCATCACCCAGATGTCGGCGGCGCAGATCAGTTCGGCGGCGAGGACGCGGTTGTCGGCGACGAGGGAGTCGATGTCGGGTGCGTCGAGGAGGGCGAGGCCGGGCGGGAGCGTGTCGGCGGTCTCGATGCGCAGCACGCGTCTGCCGTCCTCGCCCGGGAGCAACAGGTCCTCCATGGACTCCTGACGGGGCGTCCACACGCGGGTGAGGCCGGGCAGCACGCGCATACCGCTGAACCAGTGCTGGTCCTCCGGGTGGCACACGAGCACCGGAGTCCGCGTCGTCGGCCGCAGCACGCCCGCTTCGCTGACGCGGCGGCCCACCAGCGAGTTGACGAGGGTGGACTTGCCCGCGCCGGTGGACCCGCCCACCACCGCGAGCAGCGGGGCCTCCGGTTGCCTGAGCCGGGGCACCAGGTAGTCGTCGAGCTGCGCGAGGAGTTCGTCGCGGTTGGCACGCGCGCGTGGAGCGCCCGCCAGGGGCAGCGGAAAGCGTGCGGCGGCGACACGGTCGCGCAGGGCGGAGAGTGCGTCGAGCAGCTGAGGCCGTACGTCCAAGGTCACCACACGCGAAGAATGCCCAATTTCAGGGGATTTATGAAGCATATAGGCATGTCTGCGCGCCGATAGGACACAACGGACGGAAGGTGCGACTGGGACAGAGGCGCAGGCCAGGCATAACGAGTGCACAACACCCGAGTCGCGGGACGCCAAAAGCGATGCACGATTCGCACCTGCCTGCGATTATCAGGACCGCTTCACCGAACCTCCACATTGAGCCACGGAGGCGAAGCAACCGGGACAAGGAACCGGGAGCCCTATCCTTGTCCCCGGCAGCGTGACGGATCGGCCCACACCCGGGCAGCACGTACGAGGCCACCACACCGGCCCCCGTAGCTCAGTGGATAGAGCAGGCGCCTTCTAAGCGCTTGGCCGCAGGTTCGAGTCCTGCCGGGGGCGCAAGTCTCCGCCCTCCCATCGGGAGGGCGTTTTTGCTGTTCAGAGCACGTTTCACGCGACACGGCGAAGCCCCGGACACTCCCCCGACGATCATGGGGAGGTTCCGGGGCCGTCCGGCTGTCACCGGGTTTTCGCGGGTGGCCCTGTCGAATACGTGTCGAAGTTTTCGGCGGGAAGCCTCAGTCTCCGCGGCCGACTCGGGAAGATCTCCAGCGGCCTCCAGCCGCCTTTTCAGGTCAGGCAGCTGCCCCTCGACACACCGTGCGTAAGTGGCCAGCAGGACCGGCACGCTGTTCCCGGCCCATTCGGCGACCTGAGCGGGCGGGATCCCGTCATTCAGCCACTTGGTGAGGCGCGTGTGCCGGTTGTCGTACACACGCCTCCCCGTGGGTTCTCCGAGATCGTGGTGGTCGCACCGGTGGTCGACCGGCCCGCCCTCGAGTCTCTTCCGGATCGGCAGGTCGGCTCATCAGGGGACGCCCCTGAGCAAACCCTGATCGAACCCGTACACCACTTCTCAGGACGCGATCCGGTTCCCCGTAGAGTCGCTGCATGGTGACTGCGACTGTCCGTGAGTGGTACGACGAGGAAGGGTGGGGGGTACTCGACTCTCCCGAGACACCCGGCGGTTGCTGGGGCCACTACGCCGACATCCAGACGAAGGGCGTCCATACGCTGTCGCCGGGGCAACGTGTAGATCTCCGGTGGGAAGCCCCTGGCTTCAAGCAGGACGGCTACGACTACCGGGCAGTGAAGATAGTGCCTCGGCCGGCCTGACATCCACATCTGGCATCCACCTCTGACATCGACAACGGCAGACAATCGACTACGGCAGCCAGCAGCAGCTACGAGCGGCCCTTGACGGCCATGCCTTCCAGGCATTCGAAGCTCCTGAAGCCCCGTCGAACTGGTCGGCATACGCGTGCGTGGTCGGTCGACCCGCCCGCCGTCGTGGCTGCCTGTGCCCCGTCGACTGCCCGCCCGATTCGGCCCCCTGGGCGGGCGGGATCACGTCGCGGCGACGCAGGCCGGAGCCAGCCCGCCCCCTTCGCTGGTGCGGCCGCAGGTCCGAGGGGCCGGGGCTCGGTCCACCGAGAGCGCCGGGGCGACTTGCGGGCCGCTTGATCCGGCTTGAAGCGTCCGTTGCACCGCGGCGCCTGCCGGATCTACGACGGCAGGGCGACCGTTTCGGACAGGTGACCGGCCTCCGGTCCGCTCGTAGCCGCCCGGACCACGACCGCCGGCATGCGGGCCCGGCGCAATCGAGCCGCAAGACGGGCAGCGGATGCTTGCTGCGCGAGCCGAGGGCCGCGCTCCACCGTCTGCGAACGCGCTGGTGGGTGGGATGCGCGGCGTCCGTCCTCGGCAGCATCCGTCCCAGATCCACTGGGTCCTGCTCGCCACACGGAGCGGGTCGATCATCTTTGGGAGAATCATGCGCGTCCGCGCTTTCACCGCTGCTCTGTCGGGAGCCCTGGCCTTCTGCGCCTTCGGCGTCGCACCCGCGCAGGCCAGTCCCGTCAGCCCCACCACGATCACGGCTGTCACGGTCAACGGTGGTCAGCCCATCGCGGTCGGCACCACCACGAAGACCATCAGCGCCGCCGTGCTCGGCACCAACGACTCCGGGATCGGCGCCGGGACCGTCCTCCTCTGGCATGGCGCCACCGACTACGCGCACCGGGACGCCACCCTGTCGGATCCGAACCTGGGCGTGTGCTTCTCCCCCGGCGCCTTCGGGTACTGCACGTCGACGATCGGCATCACCCCGGCCCTGGACAGCGACAGGGCTCTGTACAGCAACTCCCTCGCCGGAACGTGGAAGGTCGCGCCGTTCCTGTGGGGCGCCAACCATCAGCCGGGCTACTCGTACCAGTACTCCACCGTCCAGGTGCTGAGGCAGGCGAAGCTTTCGGCCGACGCCGCTCCCGAGCCGGCGTACGTGGGCCAGACGATCAACGTCTCCGGCAGGCTCGTCCGCGCGGACTGGGAGACCGGCGCGTACGCGGGCTACGCGAACCGGCCCGTGCAGCTCCAGTTCCACAAGACGGGGAGCACCGGCTTCGTCACTCTCAAGACGGTGACGACCGGTTCGGACGGCGTCCTCAACACCACGGTCAAGGTGTCCGCCAACGGCTCCTACCGGTTCGCGTTCACCGCCGACGCCACCACCTCCGCGGTCCAGTCGGTCGAGGACGTCGTCAACGTCGGTTAGCTGTTCTGTCCGGAGCCACCGTCCGTATCGCCCTGCCCCCCGGCCGCAGGGACCGCCGCCTGACCGGCGAGAACACCGCGTCCCGGCGCGACCGGCGCCTCGTGCCGAACAGCGCCTTCCAGCAGCGGACACGGGAAGAGGAGACCTCTGACCGCTCGCTGCTCCGTGCTCGAAGCGGGCACGGCCGTCGGCTCCGCAGCGTGTCACTATATGTGCGGATCACGACAGGGGGCGATGATGCGCGACGGGCTGCATATCAGCGTGTTGGGCGAGGTGAGAGCCACGTTCCAGGACCAGGTCGTGGATCTGGGAGGGCTTCGGCAGCGCGCTGTGCTGGCTCTCCTGCTGGTGGCTCGGGGCGGGATCATCACCAGTGACCGGCTGGTCGACGGGGTGTGGGGCGGGTCGCCGCCGCCGAGGGCGCAGGGCGCGCTGCACGCGTACGTCTCGCATCTGCGACGCCGGCTCGAACCCGGGCGGGAGGCCAGGTCCCGCAGCGGTTTCATCGTCAGTGAGGGCTCTGGCTACGTCCTGCGAATACCCGACGAAGCAGTCGACGCATGGCGCTTCGAACAGTCGCTCCGGCATGCCGCCACGATCACCGACCCGGCCGAGGCGGTGCCGGTTCTCGAAAGCGGACTGGCCCTGTGGCGAGGACCGGCGTTCGCCGAGTACTCGGCAGAGCTGTGGGCCCGGGGGGAGGCCGCACGGCTGGCGGAGCTGCGTGAGGTGGCGCGTGAGCGGCTGCTGGCCGCACGTCTGGAGCGTGGTGAGGACGCGGTCCTCGTGCCGGAGATCGAGGCACTGATCGGACACGATCCCCTGCGCGAGGAACGCTGGCGTCTGCTCGCCCTCGCCCTCTACCGTTCACACCGGCAGGGCGACGCCTTGAGCGCGTTGCGGCGCGCCAGACAGGTCCTTGCCGAGGAACTCGGAACCGATCCCGGCTTCGCTCTGCGCACCCTCGAAGCGGACGTTCTCGCACAGTCACCCGCGCTCGACCGGCCCGCGCCCGCCGGATCCACGCGCCGGGAGGCCCCGGCTGCGACCCCGGACGGGACGCGGACACGGCCGGCCGGTGTGCCAGGACCGGCTTCCCAGGGCGCGGACGTCCTGGTGGACCGGGACCGGCAGCTGACCGAACTGGGCGACTGTCTGGCCGGTGCGCTGAAGGGCAGGGCCGGCATAGTCCTCGTGGAGGGCCCCGCCGGTATCGGCAAGAGCCGCCTGCTCGCCGAGGTCCGCCGGCTGGCCGCCGAACATGACGTGCTGACGCTGACCGCACGCGGCAGCCAGCGCGAGAAGGACTACGGCTACGGCGCCGTGCGCCAACTCCTCGAACGGCTGGTCGTCAGACGCGGCGGCGAACTGATGACCGGAGCCGCCGCCGCGTCCACCGCGGTCTTCGACCCCGACGCGGCCGACCACGGCCACGGCCACCAGCCCGACAGCTACGCGGTCCTGAACGGTCTCCACCAGCTGACCCTCAGGCTCGCCGCCGAACGCCCCCTCCTTCTGGCCATCGACGACCTGCAGTGGTGCGACACCGGCTCGCTCCGCTTCCTGGCCCATCTCGCGGGCCGTCTCGAAGGACTCCCCGTCCTCATCGCCGTCACCCTGCGTACCGGCGAACCGCACCATGACGGGGAGCTGCTGGCCGAACTCGCCGACAACGCCGCCGCACTGCGGATCCATCCCACTCCGCTCACGCCGGCGGGCGTCGCCGACGTGGTCCGCGGCGCGCTGGGCGAGCCCCCTGACGCGACGTTCGCCGACGCCTGTCACCGGGCCACGTCCGGCAACCCCCTGCTCCTGCGCCAGTTGGTGCGGGCGCTCCAGTCACGTGGCATCCGGCCCGAGGCCGCCCAGGCCGGCACGGTCATCTCCGTGGGATCCAGGGCCGTCTCCCAGCTGGTCCTCAGCCGCCTCGCCCGGCTGCCCGCCGACGCGACGGCCGCGGCCCGGACGGTCGCCGTCCTCGGCGACGGAGCGACACTGCCGGACGTCGCCGCCGTCATGGAAGTGTCCGAGAACGAGGCGGCGGACGCCATCGCGCCTCTGGTCCGCGCCGAAATCATCCGCGACCACTACCCGTTCGGCTTCGTTCACCCCCTCGTGGGAGACGCCGTCTACCGGGACCTGCCGCCGGGCGAAAGACAGCTGCGCCACGAGCGGGCCGCCCGCATCCTGCACGCCGCGGCCTCGCCCCCCGAGCAGACCGCGGCCCACCTGCTGCTCACCCCGCACCGCGGCGACCCCTGGGTCGTCGACATGCTGCGCACGGCCGCCCGGGAAGCCGCGGGCCGCGGCGCCGCCGACGCCGCCGCCACCTACCTCACCCGCGCTCTGCGGGAGCCGCCCGGCCCCGCCCTGCAGCCCGACGTGCTCCTCGAACTCGGCCGCGCCGAGACCCTCGGCAACGGTCCCTCCGCGGTGGAACACCTGCGCCAGGCCTACGAGACGCTGACCGACCCGCCGCGCCAGGCCGCCGCGGCGCTGCTCCTCGCCCGGATACTGGTCTTCGCCGGCCGGCAGGGTCAGGCGACCGAGTTCGCCCGGCGTGCCGCCGCCCGGCTGCCGGCCGAACTGACGGACGAACGGCAGGGCCTGCTGGCGCTGGAGCGGATGAGCGCCTACATGCACGGCCTGGACCGGCAGCCGTGGCGCAGTCCGCGGGACGCCGTCATCGACGGCGACGGGTCCGGCGCCCGGATGCTCGCCGCCTACCTGTCCTGGGAGGCGGCCCAGGACGGGAGTGAACGCAGCGGGGCCGTCGCGCTCGCCCGCTTCGCCGTCGCCGACCGCGTACTGCTGGACGCCGGGGAGGAACTCCTCTGGTACGCCGCCGCCATCGTCCTGCACCTGGCGGACGAGGAGGTCGGCGAGCTGTGGGGCGCGGCACAGACCCGTGCCGACGAGCGCGGTTCGTTGTTCTCCGTGCTCTCGACCCACATGTGGCGGGGTTTCACACAGTGGGACCAGGGAGATCTCCGCGGGGCGCTGAAGTCCCTCACGACCTCCGTGGAGCAGCACCGGACCTGGGGCCTCGGTCCCGGCGCCTCACGAGGCTGGGACTTCCTGACGGGAGTCCTGCTGGATCTGGGCGACATCGCCGGCGCCCGCGCGTGCCTGGAGCGGATGCGCGCCTTGGCCGGGGACGGCGAGGGCGCCCTCCTCATCGGAGAGACGCAGGCCAGGGTGCTCATCGCGGAAGGGCGTCACGAGGAGGCGCTCACCAGCCTGGACGCCGCCCGGCAGCTGCGGCTGTCCGTGGTCAACCACGCCTGGTGGCCGTGGGCGCCGCTGCGCGTCCAGGCGCTGGCGGGCGCCGGCCAACGGGCCGAGGCGGAGTCCCTCGCCAGGGAGCAGCTCGCGCTGGCCCGCCGATGGGGCGCGCCGAGCATGCTGGGCCGGTCCTTGCGGATGCTGGGCGAGCTGCTCGGCGCCCACGGGGTGCCCGAACTCCGGCAGGCGGTGACGCTGCTCGCGCCCGGTCCCGCACGTCTCGAACATGCCCGCGCCCTGTACTCCCTGGCGGTCCACGCCCCCGCCGAGGAGGCCGAGTCCGCCTTGCGCCAGGCGTATCCCATCGCTGAGCGCTGCGAGGCCGCCGGACTCGTCCGGTCGATCGGCGACCTCATGGGCAGGCGTAGGTGAAGGTGGCCGACGCGTCTGCCGGGTCGGGCGACAGGACCTCCAGGGTGGCGGTCGCCCGCACGGTCCCGTGGCCGTCGAAGGTCCAGCGCAGGGCGACGTCCGTCCGGTGCGCGTCCTTGGCGACCTGCTGCCGCAGAACGCCGGAGACCGTGCCGTCGCTGCGCTTCCAGCGGTAGCTCACCGTGCCCGCACGGCCGTTGGTGTGCAGGGTGCCCACGACGGTGGCGGTGCCGTCGCAGGCCGGACCCGCGGAATCGGTGTGGACGGTGGCTCCGGTCACGGCGAGCGCGGGTGCGTGCCGCTGCCAGGCGAGGTAGGCCAGCACCGCGATCAGCACGACCGCCGGCAACAGCCAGCCTCCCAGGACGCCCCTGCGTTGCCGACGTCGGCGTGGGACGTCCCGCGGGTCCGGGTTCGGGTGCGGGTCCGCGGATACGGTGCCGTGCCAGAGGGCGGCCACCCGGTCTTCGGCGGTGTCCGTCAGGGTGGGGACCGCGAGGACGGAGCGGGCCGTCTCCTGCGCCCCCGGTGTGAAGGGTTCCGGAGCGTGGAGTGTGGCGGCGAGGGCGGCGGACGTCAGCCGTACGGTGCCCGCCTCGTCCCCGCGCGGAAGACGCACGGTGCTCTCCTCGGGGCGGTCCTGAGGCGTTTCCCGAGGCGTTTCCCGAGGTGCTTCTCGAGGCGTTTCCTGAGGTGTCGTCATCCGGCGCCCTCTCCTTCGTACGGTGTGGATTCCCGGACTCTCAGCGGGGCGGGTTGCAGCCGGAGGGCGCCGAGAAGGTCACGAAGGCGCCGTTGCCGGAGTCGGCGGCCGGGCTGGTCGAGACCTTGACGCCGAGGTAGGGCGAGCGTTCCGGGGTGACGAACGTGTGGGTGTACCTGCCGGAGACCTGTGTCCGCCCCTCGGGAAGGGAGACCGCGTAGGTGGCGGCCACCGTCCCGACGGCCCTGGCGGAGTATCCGGTGAACCAGGTCAGGCTGAGCGTGCCGTCGGCGGCCCCGTCGGTCAGTACGGTCACGGAAGCCACCACGGCGCACCCGGAGCCCAGCGGACCGCTCGCGTCGATCTTCACGGAGACGACATGGAGTTTCGGCGCCGCGGTGGCGGAGGGCACGATGACGCCCCCGCCCGAGGTACCGCCGCTGCCCGTTCCCCCCGAGGTGCTGGTGCTCCCGCCGGACGACCCGCCCGAGGTGCCGCCCCCGGTGGAGCCGGAGCCGGACGGGGCTCCGTCTCCACCGCCACTCGACGAGGCACCGGGAGAGTCGTTCTGGCCCGCGGGGCCGTCCGTGCCCGGCGGCGCCTCGCCCCCGGCCGAAGGCTCGCCGGTCGCCTCCGGTGGTGAAGCGGACGCACTGGGCGCGCCGGTCGCCGACGGCTCGTCGCTCGCGGCCGTGCCGGACGAGGCACCGCCGGCCGGAGCACTGCCGGACGGGGAACCCGTCGTCGGCGGGCCGGACACCGCCACCGGTTCGTTCACCGGATGGCCGCTGCCCACGGCGCCCGCGGTCACCGCGACCCCGCCCAGGAGCAGCGCGCCGGCGGCCGCCCCGGCCAGGGCCTTCCCCTTGCGGGTCAGCGGCGGACGGCTGCGTCCGCTCCGCACCGGCCTGGGTCCGGGCCCGGTGCAGGGGGTGGCGCTTGAGCTGAGGCCGGGGTCGGGGCCGAGGTCGGTGGTGGCCAGAGCCGTGGCGCCCGAGGCGCCGCCGGGGTCCGCGCAGGGGAACAGCAGGGGCAACAGGGCCGCCAGCGCGGCGAGTTTGCGCTGCCCGCGCTCCTCCCAGTCCTCGCCGTAAGCGGCTGCCGCCACGGCTTCGAGTTCGGCAACGAAGTCGGCGGCGCTCGCCGGACGCTTCCCGGGCGTCTTGGCGAGACCGCTGCGGATCAACGGGCGCACCCGCTCGGGGGCGAGAGCGTCCGGGACGGGCGCCTCCATGTGCTGTATCGCCAGTTCCATGACGGTCTCGCCGGCATAGGGCTTGGCGCCGGTGAGGCACTCGAAGAACGTGGCGGTCGCCGCGTACACATCCGTCGCGGGACTCGCCGGCCGGCCGGTCCACTGCTCGGGCGCCATGTACATGGGCGTACCGGCCGATTCACCGGCTTTCCCGCTGGGCACCGCGATGCCGAAGTCCACCAGCTTGGACGTCCCGTCCGCGGCGATCAGGACGTTGTCGGGTTTGTAGTCCCGGTGCACCACCCCCGCCGCATGGGCGGCGGCAAGCCCGAGCAGCGATCCCTTGAGCACGGCGAGTGCCGCCTCGGGCTCGGTGGCGCCCTCCTGCCGGAGCAGTGCGCGGAGCGGAACACCGTCCACCAGCTCCATGACGATCGCCGCGCCGAAGGACGTCTCCACGTACTCGTGGAACTCGACCACATGGGGGGACCGAAGGGCGCCCAGCAGCCTGGCCTCGGCGCGGAACCCGGCGAGGAACGCGCTGTCGCCGCGCAGCCGTTCCGAGAGGTACTTGATCGCCACCGGCGACCCCGTCCCGTCATGCCGGGCGAGCATCACCCGGCCGCTCGCGCCCGACCCCAGTTCCCTCGACGGCGTGTATCCGGGAACCGTCCACGGCTCCGCGCCGGGTCCGTCGGCCGTGGGGAAGACCTGCGGCCCGCTCATGCGACACGTCTGTCGGCGGCGAGGCGGGGGAGGAGCGCCTCGGACACCCACGAGCCCCACGCGCGCGGGCCGTGAACCTGCGCTCCCTGGAACACTCCGCCACGGTGGGCACCGCCACGGTGAGCGCCGACGTCCGTCGGATTCAGCATTTCTTCCGTCCTCGTTCTGTTGGATGCGCGTGAGTCGCCCGCTGTGCGCATGGTTCGCTCTCGGCCTTGCGGCTCACTTGCATCCGCTCCGAAAGTCCGGAACGTCCGGCACATCAGCGACGCCCGGGACATCAGTGAGGTCCGGAACATGTGTGACGTCCGGAACTTCGGACGGGTGCGTCCCGGTGCCGTGGCTGCGCCGGAGAACCGGACCAGGCGGCCCGGAGGCTCACGCGGCCGAGCGTCGGCCGATCAGCAGGAACCACCACCCGGCGCAGACGCCGGTGAAGACCGCGCCCTGCATGATCCACACCCGCGCCGAGGCGCCCGTGGGGCACTCGGGCACGTCCACCTCGGACAGGTACGGCCCGCCCGAGACGCAGTCAACGGTGAAGACCGTCCGGTAGAGGCAGTACCCGAAGACGGCCAGGGACGCGAGCACGACGAACGCGGCGGTGGTGCGCAGAAATGTCTTCATATCCGAAGGCTCCCGTGGTTCCGGGTCCAGGCCGCGTAAAGTGCCTGCCCTGATCGGCGCTTATTGCCGCATTCTCGTCATGGTGTTTGTCGCCGCGTTCCGATCCGATTCTGAAATGGCCGGGAAGCGCGTGTTCCGGGTGCGGTCGGCATGGCGGCGTCCCGCCTTTCCCTCGCGGGCGGAGCCCGTCAGAGCCCGCCCAGGATTCTCGCCTTGGCCTGCTCGAATTCCGCAGGCGTCAGGGCGCCCGAGGCCAGCAGCGCACGCAGCCGTTCGAGCCGCGCGAGTGGATCGCCGGCCGGTGCAGGAGGCTCGTCCGCGGCGGCCTGGTGGAGCGACAGAAGGCGGATCATGCCGGCGGCCTGCTCGGCCGGCACGGCGTACCGGCGGGCGGGGCGAGGACCGGCGGTCACGTCGTCCGGCGCGGGCGGCTCGGGGGCGCCACCCCGAAGGCCCGCCCCGAGCAGAAAGACGCCCAGAATTCCCGCGATCAAAGATATCGGCAGCGCGAACGCCCATCGAGCGGTTCCCGCAGGGCATTCCCGCTGCGAAACATAAACCCCGCCCGACGCACAATTACCGGCGCGCGCCAGTTGATAGAAACTGTAGGCGGCGACCGCCAGCGACACGAGGAGCACAAGGCCGCCGACACCGGCGCGCAGAAAGGATTTCATGATCCCGGACCTCTCGAACAACGTAGCGTGCGGGCCGGCGAAGGGCGTCGGCGTCCCGTCCGCAGAACACGGGAGACGGCGCCGGGCGAGAAGAGCTCCGTCGACGGCGCCGTCGGATCGGCTGTCACGAACAGTCCCTTCGACGCTGGCGGGTCCGGGCCGGTGGAAGCGCGGAAAGGCAAGACGCGGACGTGGCCTGCGTCGTTCCGGCTCGGGCCGTGGCCCGTTCCGGTGGACGAACCCCCCGGCCGAGCCAACTCTTCGCCACCCCCCTTGCGGTGGACTTGCGACTGGCTAGCGCTCGGCCGGCCGGCCCGCCGGAGCCGGGAGCCCTTCGCCTGCCCGGGCCCTTGCCGTGGCCGACGAACGCGATCCCGACGGAAGCCGCAACCACCTCGGGCTGCGCAAGAGCGATGCAAGGAGCGTGCCGGAACGTCGGTGACGAGCGGCGAGGGACCGGTGCACCGGCGCCGGAGAGCATTCCGCCCGCCCCTCACGCCACCGCGCCCCGAGCGACCAGGCACGCCTGGAGCTCGCGGGCCTTCCACCTCTGGAGAGTCATGCGAATACGCACGATCACCGCCGCCCTGTCGGGCGTCCTGGGTCTCGCTCTGCTCGGAGCCCCGGCAGCACACGCGGCGGGAAGGGACTACGGCACCACGGCCGCCCCGGCGACCCACAACCCGCCGACGTACGCCGTCCCGCCGGACCCGTACCTCGCCGTCCCGCCGGACCCGTACTTCGTGTAGGGAATCGCACGGCGAACGCGCCGCGACGGCGTTCGGCGCAGTGGGCGGGCAGAAGGCACCGGCCAGGCCGTCGGGTTCACCGGCGGCGACGTACGCCCGGTTCCGAGGCCGTCCGGCTGGCACCGGCGTTCTCGGGGGTGGCCGGCTCGCATGCGTGTCGGGTTCTCGGCGGGAAGCCCGCAGCCCGCGTCGGGCTGCGGGGTCTCGACGCACGCGTGGGAGTCGTCACGAGGCGTACAGGGCGGCCGCGAACTGCGGGAGCGCCGCGAACAGGATGAAGATGCCCCGCTCCACCCAGCGGTACTTCCTGCGGATGATGTCGCTGGTGACCAGCAGGGAGGCGAGCAGCGGCCCGGCAGGATCATGTGCGGCGCGCTCGAAGGCGCGGCTGAGCCGCCGGCTGCCCATCCCCGCCTCGATGTGTCCGAAGTACCCGGGGCCGGCGGTCTCCTGCCCGCTGCCGGCCCGGTGGCGCGGCATGATGGCGCACACGAAGCAGAGGACGGCCAGGAGCGAGGTGACGACGGCGGTCCACCTCAGGAGCTCGGGGCTCGGGGAGACGCCGATGAAGGCGCCGAGCACCGCTCCCGTCAGCCCGAGCAGGACGGCGGCCTTCGTGTCCGCCCGCCCGATCTCCGCCCGGTTCGCCGTCAGGAAACGCTCCATCGCCGCCACGGTCTCCTGGGCGTCCGCGTACCGGGCGCCTGTGGCGGTGCGCCGCCGCTGACGGAGCGTCCGGTGCAGTCGTCGATGACGCTGCGGCAGCGGTCGTGCGGCGGCGCCCGTCACAGCGTCCTCCCGTCGGCCACCCCGTCCGGCCCGCCGCCGTAGGTCCACGCGTCCTGCTGCTTGGGAACGCGCCGTCCGACTGCGTGGAGGCGGTCACGCAGCAGTTCGGACAGCTCCCCGCGCTCCTCCTCGGAGAGCTTGCCCAGCAGCCCGGCCATCTCGTCCTGCCAGGTGGTCTCCTGCCGGATCAGGCTCTGGTTGCGCACGGACCAGTCCAGTACCTGGCTGACCTGCTCCGGGTGCCGGAGGAGCCACAGCGCCGCGAGGGAGACCGGCCCGTTGCGCACGGCCTCGAGGCAGAACCGGTACTCCTCCCGGCGATCGGCCGTCCAGGCGAAGGGTGCTTCCGTGGCGCCCGCCCGGCCCAGGCGCAGTTCGCCCTCCTCCTCCCGGGCCTGGACGTCAGTGACCCGGTAGGTGAGGCCGGCCTCGTCGAGCGCGTACGACGCCGCCAGGTGCTGCGTCATCGCGGAGGCGCTGAGCCCCTGGCCGTCGGCCTCGCAGGTTTCCGCCAGTCGATGCAGGCGCCGGTTGAGATCCCTGCGGACCTCGTCCCAGCCGTCCGTGGGCCGGGTCCGTACGACCTGCGCCGGATCGTGTGCCCACCACAGCAGGCGCACGTCCACGGCCTCCGGCCCGTACGGAGTCGCCAGGCTGACGGCCTGGGTCGCCGGCCGCTCTTCCAGGTCGACGTGGAAGGCCCCGTCGTAGCGGCCGAACAGACTGGCCGCCGCGGCGTCGCCCGTGGTCCCCACGCCGCGCTCGCCCGGCCCCAGGACGTGATGGACACCGTTCGCGGCCACGAGGACCAGGGCCCGGTCCCGGCGTCCGGACCAGCGCTGCCGGAGGATCTCCCGCCAGGGGGCGTGGGTGGCCCGGGTGCAGACGGGGCGGTTTCTCTCGGTGGTCACGGTGTCCTCCCGTACGGTCGCGTGGGGCGGTTCGCAGTTCCCGGGGACGGCGCCGGGGGCGGCGCCGTCGGCTCACCGGTGCGCCATGCGTTCAGGGCCTGGCGAGCGATGTGCTGTCCGGCGATGCCGGGATCTCCGTCCCGGTCGATCATGACGAAGAGGCGCAGGACGCCGTGGCGCATGTCCTGGGCGAGCATCGTCAGAAGGCTCTCAACGGCTGTCGTCTGCCGGTCGTCCCAGGCGGCCACCCGACACCGCAGGAACAGGGCCTGGCACATCGGATCGGACAGCTCGTCGTCGTTGACGATCCGACGGGTCAGATCCACGACGGGACCGGCGAACTCGCCTCCGGTCAAGACCTGTTCCTGGCACCAGGCGTCCGTGGCCAGCAGGTGGGGGAAGATTTCCAGCGAGAGCCGGGCGACGTCGGCGCCCCTTGTGCCGGCCCATCCGGTGAGGTGCCGGAAGACCGTCGGCTGATTCCCCGTCGCGAAGAGGTTCACCAGGGCGCGGCGGACCACGTTCCCGACCGCCGTCTCCTGCCGGTTCCCCCGGCCGCGGAAGACGTTGCGCAGCAGCCGCATCGCCTGGTCGGGCCGGGCCGCGCCGAAGCCCGTCCCGCACGCCTGCGCGACCGTCCAGCGGACCTGCCAGCTGGACTGGACGCTCCACTGGGCGAGGCGGTACTTGACCTCGCCGGCGACGACGGGATCCTCGGCGGCCATGCCCAGCGCGTACGCGGCGACAGCCCTGCCGGTGGCCCGGTCGGACCCGGCGAGTTCACGGATGTGCAGCAGAGCCCTGCGGCCGCCGCCCCACCGGGCCGCCATACCCATGACCCGGCCGACCGGCTCCGTCAGGTCGCTCTCGGCGTTGACCTCGCCCATCCAGTTCGTCAGGAGTCCGGAGAGCCGGCCGTACTGCCGCCACACATGCCGCAGCACCGCCTCCCCCTGCCGGTGGCGGGTGAACCTCACCGGTTCCACCACGTAGGTGTAGCCGTGCGCCGAGTGGTACTCCCTGGTCCCGTACTCCGCACGCACCGTGTGCAGCAGGTCGTCCAGCGAGCGCCGGAAGACGAACCGCGGGTTGGGAAGCGGCCCCTGCGGGCTTTCGGTCCCGTCGTGCCGCTGTGCGCCCGGCTGTCCGGCCCCGCCGCCGGTCGAGGTCCGGCCGGCGGCGCCCTCGAGAAGGACGGAGTGCAGTCGGCCGTCGGCGAGGTCGACGAGGCGCTCCGCCTGTTCGCGCACGATGCGGTGATCCAGGCCCTCGAACACGCAGGCCGCCAGGAGGAAGGCGAGGCCGTCGGGGTCGTCGCGGAGGCTTCTGAGGAGGTCGGGGACCTCCTCCTCCGCGAGGTAGCTCAGACGGTCGCGGATATCGCCGGACGTCATGCCCCCGTCAGCGGTCCGGATGACCGCGTCCACGAGTTCGCGGACCTGCGCGGGCATCAGCCGGCCCGCGAGCAGTTCGTCCAGCAGGCCGGGCTCCAGGCCGGCGAGCAGGCGGTTCCGTTCCGTCCGGTTCGGCACCTCGGCCTCGAGGCGGGCCTCGAACACCGCCCGCGGCGGCGGCGAAACACAGCGCACGGGTGTGACGTGGAGATCACGCGCCAGGCTCCGCACGACGACGGGGTCGTCGTGCAGCACGATCACCATGCGCGCGTCGGCGTCGTCCAGCAGGCGCCGCAGGTTGCCGACCGTCGCGGGCTTCAGCGGACGGGCGGGGAACAGGCCGTCCACCAGGTATCCGCGGGTGTCGGCGTCGGTGGGGCGCCAGGCGGCGAGGTCCTCGTCGCTGTCGACCGCCCGCAGGTTCATGCTGCGTCCCGCGTGGCGGTGGAGCAGGTTCAGCGCGGCCGTCCGGCGGCCGGTTCCCGGCTCGCCCGACAGGAACAGCACCCGCCTGTCGAGTTCCGCCATGGCCGCGGGAAACCACTCCGGCTCGGCGAACCCGGTCACCGCGTCCAGGATCTCCGTCGCCGAGACGGGGCCCTCGTGGGCCACGAACCGCGGCCCGCCGCCGGGTCCGGCGGGGCCTGCGCCGATGTCCACGCGCTGACCGCCGTGCACGGAGCCGGTGTTGATGTTGGCGTTCGCCGCGTAGATGGCGAACGTGTGCCTCAGGCCGTCGGCGCCCGGAGCGCCGAGCGGTCCGTCGTCGAAGCCCTCGCCGAAGCCGTCGTCGAAGCCGTCGTCGAAGTCCTCGTCGAAGGTCCCGTCGCTCGGTTCCTCGTCCTCGTGCGCGGGGTCCCGGCCGCTGTCCCCGGACCGGGCCGCGTCCGCAGCCCCGGAGGCGGCCTCCTGCGGCCCGGGGCTCACCCCGGAGGCGGAGAGCGCGGGCGCCCGGGCGGGCGGGGCCTGCTCGTCGGCGGCCGCGCTCACCGGTCGCCCACGTGCTTGTCGCCGTGGACGGTGTCGCCCTGGTTGCCGTGGACCGTCCCCGCCTTGTCGCCTCGGACGTAGTCACCGCCGATGTGGTCGCGGCCCGCGTCGATGCTGCTGACGCTCTGACCGCCGTACACCGTGCCGTTGTTGACGTTGCTTCGGTCGGCCCAGACCTTCGACCGGGGTGCCGCGGCGCCTTCTCGGCCGGCCGTGCGCCGGCGGGAGCCGCCGTCCGGCCGGGGCTTCTCCTGGTCGTCGATGACCTGGTCGCCGAGGACACGGCGGTCGTACAGGCTGCCGGACGGCGTGGGCACGTAGAGCCAGGCCCGCTGGGCGAACGTCTTGCCCTCGACCGTGGCCGGCACCTCGATGAAGTGGTCCGGATGACGCCCGGTGTACCCGCCGGCCACCACGTCCTGGTAACACCGGTCCGAGAGAATCGCCGCGACCTGGGTGACGTCGGCGCTCGAAGCCGCGAGCACGGCTTTGACGGGCCGGGAGTCCAGCAGCCGGTGCGTGTCGTTGCGGGGTGTGCCGTTGCCGTCGAACTCGTCGCCCGTGTCGGGCAGCGGTCCGATGTGGAGGCTGGCCCGCAGGCGGATCCGCACGACTCCCGCCGAGTGCGTGTTGAACTCCGTCAGCACGTCCTGGAGGACCGCGAGCCAAGGATGGACGACGAACGGCATGACCGCCGGGTCGAACCCGAACACGTAACCGTCGCCCGTGGAGTCGGGGAACCGCCGGTCCTTCCAGACCTCCGCGATCCCGGCGCGTTCCGACGCCGCGTGCAGAAGCTCGGGGATCGCGCGGCTGATGGGCCCGTGCTGAACGGCCGGAAAGCCGGTGAAATCCTTGGCGTCGACGGCCAGGATTCCCCGGTAGGGGGGAAGCGGGCGACTGTGGGTGTAGGGCTGGTCGGGGTGCGACACGGAAACTCCTCGCGCGTGCCTCGTACGTCGTGGACGACCTCGAGCCTGCCGGGAACGGGGGTGACCGTGTGCCCGAGGAGTGCAGAAGCGGCGTGACCCACGCCACACTCGGCATCGGCCGTCTCCCTACGCTTCCCGGACGACGGTGAGCCGCAGAGCCTGGACGTCCTCGACGAGGATCCGCCTCCGTCCCGCGCGCACGCCGCAGGAGGCGAGGGCGTTCAGGGCGGCCGTGACGGTGTTCCGGGACGTCCCCAGGTGCTGGGCCAGCTCGTGGCGGGTCAGCGCGAGTTCCACGGGGCCGCCCGTGCCGTGCGCGAGGTGCGGCTGTGCCGAGATGTCGATCAGGTGCACCAGCGCGGCGGCCAGCAGGGCACGGACGTCGCCACCGCCGCGAGCCTCGTCCGACTCCCTCAACCGCGTGAGGGCGTACCTCACCAGCAGGGGAAACAGACCGTGCCTGCTGACGAATGCCAGGAACTCCGCTTTGTCCAGGACGCCCACGACGCACGGAGAGATGGACTCGACGTTCGCCGAGCGGACCCCGTCGTCCAGCACGGCCACCTCGCCCAGCAGTTCACCGGGGCCGCGGAAGGCGAGCAGCGACAGATCGCCGTTCCGCTCCCGGCGGATGACCTTGGCCACGCCCGTGACGACGGCGAGCACGTGCGTGCCGGGTTCGCCCTGCCGCAGCAGCACGCTGCCCGCCGGATGCCGTCGTTCGAAGCAGTGCTCCAGCAGGTCGGCCCAGACTCCCTCTCCGGTGAAGTCACGAAGGCTTCGCCGTGACGGCGGGGGATCCCACGCCTCGTCCCCGGTCACGCCTCCTCCCCGGTCACGCCTCTGCCTCGGCCGCACCCGGCTCGGTTCCCGCCCGCGCTCCGGAAGCAGGAGAAGCAGGAGAAGCAGACCCGCCACGGGGACCGCGTCCGGGCGCCCTCTCCTTCAGCTGATGCAGCGTCATGTCAGTCATCATGCTGCATCCACAGGGAGTTGGAGCAGCGTTCGGCGCCCTCCTGTGAGGCGCACTCGCGCGTGATCCGTCCGCGCGCCCGGCCCCCGTGCCCGGCGCTTCCCGGGGGCCGGGCGATCGACCGCCGGCGGGACAGCCCGTCATCAAGGTCGTGCCGTGAACCGGCTCCGGCTCCGGCTCCGGCTCCGGCTCCGGCTCCGGGCCACGCAAGCTCCTCCGCGGACGGCATGAGCAGAGGGTCGGCAGGATGAACCGGCAGGCCGCGGGCGCTCCCGGTCGGCACGGCCTCGGGGCCGGGGGAAGCACCGCGTCTCGCGGCGGGAGCCTGCGCCTGGTTGAACTGCTCGATCTGGTCCAGCGCGGTGATCGTCACCACGACGTCCGACGGATCGCCCCAGTCGACGTGCAGCAGGAACTCCACGCCTCCCGTCCCGCCCGCGTCACCGTGCGGGCCGACGTTGGTGACGTAGACGGGCGCGGCGCCGAGCCGAGGCCGCCCTGTCGTCTTGAAGCCGTCGCCGAAGGGCGGGTCGCCGAAATGCTGCACACCGATCGTCGTCGACGGGACGTCAGCCGCCCGGAAGGATCCCCGTGGCGGTCGCGCTCCGGACGTACTCGGCGAGCGCGGCCGAGCCGTCCCGCACAGTGATCCCCACCCCGGCCGGCGCCCCCGTGACACCCACGGCCTCCTCGGTGCCGACGCCGGCACGAGCACGGACCGGCGCGACCGCCACCGCCGCGGGGTGCACCTCGTCCACGAGCAGGTCCGTCAGGCTCAAGTCGGGCCGTTCGTCGAGCTGTTCGGGCCAGGCGAGCACCGAGGGCGGCTGTTCGGGGCGGGAAAGTTCCAGGCCGCGCAGCGGCACCGCCAGGCCCACGCCGAGCGCCTTCAGCACGGCCTCCTTGCGCGTCCAGGTGCATAGAAAGGCGGGCTTGCGTTCGGCGGGCGGGCGGCCGTACAGCGCGGCGAGTTCGGAGTCGGCGAGCGCGACGCGGGCGGCCGGGTCGAGGTCCAGGGCGATGTCCGCCTCCTCGACGTCGAGGCCCACGCGGGCGTTCTCACAGACGGCGACGCCGATCACCGCACCGCTGTGGGCGACGGAGAAGTCGAGCCCCGGCCGTGCCGAGTGCGGCCCACCCGGCGGCAGGTCCAGCCGGACCTTGCCGTGCGGTCCGCCGCAGCGCGGGCACAGGCGACGCAGGGGGACGTCCCCCGGGGGCAGGCCGAGCAGTCCGCCCAGGGCCAGCCGGCTCAGCGCGCAGCCGACCAGGAACCGTTCACGGCCCGCCCGGCCGACGGTCGCCTCGTACCGGCGTCGCTCCACCGGGTCGAGAACAGCGAGCAGGCCCGGGTGGGCGTCGGCCAGGCCGGCCCACCACACGTGCACGGGGTGTGCGGGCACGGCGTCTCGTCCCGGCGGCGGAGGGGAAGGAGCCGTCAGTGCACGGCGCGCAGCATGCGCGTCACGTTGATGCGCGTCGGCGAGAGGCCGAGTTCCACGCTCTGCATCATTCGCTCGCCGTTCAGCCGGCCGTAAGCGAGCAGATCCACGTTCGCCAGACTGAATTCGGGCCAGGTGTGAATGCTCAGATGCGAGGCGGAAAGCAGGAGAATCGCGGTGACGGCGCCGTTCGGGAAAACATGCGACGCCTCACCGAGCACCGTGGCGTTTCCCTTTTCGGCGGCCGTGCGCAGCACCTGGAGGAGGCGCTCCTCGTCGGTCAGGATGCTGTGATCGCTCACCCATACGTCGACGGCATAAGAGCAGAGATCGTCGACGTTTATACCCTCGGTGGCGAGGCTGGCGGAGTTGGTCATGGGGAACCGGGGGTGACGAAACGCTGCCCCCGTCTCCTTTCATATAGGCGCTCGGTGGTGCCCAGGGTAGCATCCGGGGCGCGAGGCGGCTCGCGCGCGCACGGCGTCGAGCGGGCCGGAGGGCTTCCGGCCCATTCGGCGGCCAACCGGCCCGAGTCATTCCGGAAAGCATTTCCCCGATTTCTTCGCACGTTCCCGGAAAACACCCCGGGCGATATCCGGGAGAGCGGCGCGGCGAATGTCACGGAATCATTTCCTGCGTGCGCCGATTCCCCGCCGTTGCGTTTACCGTTTCACCGCCCCGGGTGCGGGACCGGTCGGCTCCCCACCTGGCCGTATACTCGATGGTCCCGGAATCCACCGATCAGCTTGCCTGGAGCAGCATTGTGACCAACGCGCGTCGGCACCCTCGGAGCACCCCCGCCGATTCCGTGCTCACGGAAGTCGCGGACGCCGTCCGGCTCCAGGAAGGCCCGCCCGGGGTGCGGTCCGTCCTGCGCGCCCTGCGCCGGCTCGCCCCCGCGTCCACGAAGGAGCTCAGCCGCGCGACCGGCCTGCCCGTTCCGATCGTGGCCGCCCTGGGCAACGAGCTGCGCCGCCGGGGTCTCGTCACCGAGGCGCGCCCGTCCCGGCTGACCGAGGCGGGTGCGGAGCTGGTCGCCCGGCTGGGCATGGACCTCGTCCTCGACGCCACCTGCCGCACCTGCGACGGCCGTGAGCTGGTCATCCCCGACGTGCTGGACGAGGCCGTGACACGGCTGCGCGCGCTCATGGCGTCGGGTCCCGCCGCCGACATGTCGATCGACCAGTCGCACTGCACGGCCGAGACCAAGGTCCGGCGGGTGCTGGCGCTCCTCACGGCGGGCGCGCTGCCGGGCGGTTCGCTGCTGCTGATCGGCGACGACGATCTGGTGTCCCTGGCCGTCGCCGTCGTGGGAGACGTGCTCGGCGGGCCGATCGTCGAGCGGGTGACCGTCGTGGACATCTCGCCGGAGATCCTCGAACACATCCAGAAGACGGCGGCCGCTCTCGGCACCCGCGTCGAGACCGTCCAGCACGATCTGCGTCATCCGCTGCCCGCCGGGCTCCACGGGCAGCATGACGTGGCCATGACCGACCCGCCGTACACCCCGGAGGGGGCCCGGCTCTTCCTCTCCCGCGCCGTGGAGGGCCTGCGGCCCGGTCCGGCGCACAGCGTCTTCTTCTCCTTCGGCGGCAAGAGCCCGGACGAGATGCTGGAGGTGCAGCGGGAGATCATGGCGCTGGGCCTGGTCACCAACGGCTATGTCCGCAACTTCAACGAGTACGAGGGCAGCGGCATCCTCGGCGGCGTCGGCTTCTTCCAGCACCTCCTCACCACCACCTCGACGTCCTCCCGGCAGGGCGAGTTCAGCGGCCCCCTGTACACCGGAGACAAGCGCACCCGGCAGCGCGAGTACACGTGCGCGGCGTGCGACGCACGGATCCTGGTCGGCCCCGGCGCCCGCTGGACCTCGGTCGCCGCGCTGCGCGGGGACGGGTGCCCGCAGTGCGGCAAGGGGCCGTTCCGACCGGGCCGTCTGGTCCCGGCGGAGGAGCCGCCGGCGCCGGCCGGACCGGCCCCGGCCCAGCCGTCCTCCGCCGCCCCGGCCGCCGTCACCGGCGCGACCGCTTCCGTCGTCACCGCCGCCCCGACTGCGGCCTCCGCCGTGACCGCTTCCGTGGCCCCGCCCCCGGCGGCTCCCGCCCCGCGCACGTACGGCTGGCGTCCGCCGACCGAGGCCGATCGCGCCGCGCTCGCCGAGCGGGCCCGCCCGTACGTCACCCGGCAGGCCGACGAGCGCGATCTGCCGGCCATCGGACGGTTCGAGGCCGAGATCGCCCGTGTCTCCTTCGGCGAGGACGCCATCGACGACCCCGCCCGGTGGGAGTCCCGCCTCGGCCGTGCCATGGAGAAGTCGAAGGAGGGCATGATCGTCGCGCACCGCCCCGGCGAGGAACCGGCGGGCTGGTGCTGGGTGAGCATCAACCAGAACGCGATGACGGGCGACCGCTACGCCAACTTCCGTTCCCTGGCGGTCTCCCCGGTGGACAACCGCGGCGACGTCGCCGAACTCCTGCTCACCGCGGGCCTGGAGTTCTGTCTGGCCAACGGCATCACGGAGGTCGTCGGCCGGGTCCACGTGGGCAACGTCCCGATGCGCACGGTCTACCGCAAGTTCGGCTTCGACCCGACCAGCCTGTCGATGAAGCTGTTCCTGCCGAAGGAGGACGGCGTCCGATGAGCGGCACGGACGGTTTCGACCCGGACCGGGTCAAGTGCGTCGTCTGGGACCTCGACGGCACCCTGTGGGACGAGATCGCCGTCGAGTCGGACACCGACGCGCTGCCCACGCCCCGCGCCGGGACGCTCGCCGCGATCGACGCGCTGGCGGCCCTCGGCGTGCTCAGCAGCATCGCGAGCCGCAGCGCGCCGTCGGTGCTCGAGCGGCTGGAGAAGGCGCCGGCACTGCGGAGCCGGTTCCTCGCGCCGCAGGTGTCCTGGCAGGACAAGAGCGAGTCGCTGCGCGCGATCGCGAAGGACCTCGGCATCGCCGTCGACGCACTGCTGCTGGTCGACGACTCGCCCTACGAGCGCGCCGAGGTCGAGGCCCTCCTGCCGGGGGTGCGCACCCTCGCCCCCGAGGACGTCCCCGCGCTGCTGGCCGCGTTCGAGGGCCGGGAGGTCACCCCGGAGTCGCGGGAGCGAGTGCGGCGCTACCGCACCGAGGAGACCCGCCGGGCGGAGGGCGAACGCTTCCAGGGCTCGCGCGAGGAGTTCCTGCGCCGGTGCGACATGCGCCTCACCGTCGGTGCGGCCACGCCCGGCGAGATCCCCCGCGCGCTGGAACTCGCCGCCCGCACACACCGCCTGAACTCCTCCGGTCTCACCCCCGACCGGCTGCGCGAGCTGGCCGCCGCGGAGGGACACGAGCTGTACACCGCTTCCATGACGGACCGTTTCGGCGAGTACGGCGTCATCGGCGCCGCCCTCGTCGACCGCAGCGCCCCCGGCCGGTGGTCCGTCCCGCTGCTCGCCCTGTCCTGCCGGGTCGCCGGCCGGGGGGCGGCGGCGGCGTTCCTGTTCCGGCTGATGCGGCGGGCCCGCGAGCGGGGGGTGGAGGAGTTCCGGGTGACGCTGCGCCCGACGGACGCCAACCTGGAGATGCGCATGCTGCTCCGCCAGGCGGGCCTGCGCCGCGTGGACGAACCCGGTGACGGCGCGTCCGCCGACTCGGCGGTCCTGGGCAGGAGCCTGCACGACGAACTGCCCGAGCCGCCCGCCTGGCTGCGGGTGACCGAACGAGAGGACGCAGAGGCGTGACGGACACCCGGGACCGGGGCGCGGTGGAACGCGAACTCCGTTCGATGATCGCCGAGGCCGCCCGCCTGGACGAGGCGTTCGTAGCGGAACTCCCCGCCGACACCGACCTGTTCGGGCCGCGGATCGGCCTCACCTCGCTGGCCGGGGTGACCCTGCTGGGCTCCGTCGACCGGCGCTTCGGGGTGGACGTGGCAGCACTGGACCTCAGCCTGGACAGTCTGCAGTCCATCGCCACCCTGAGCGACTTCGTCACGGCTCACCTCCAGCCCTCCTGACCACCCGTCTGTACGTCCGCCCCGTTCAAAAAGGTGATCCGCACGGTCGTGCCGTGACCCTGCGGGGGCGGCGGCGTTGAACGGGGAGCGCGACGGCGCACCCTGCCGTCGCACGAACCGATTCCCTAAGGAGAACGTGATGTCTCGCATCGCGAAGGTGGCCGCTGTCGCCCTCGGTACCAGCGCCGTGGTGGTCAGCGGGGCCGGGCTGGCCATGGCGGACGCGGGCGCCAACGGTGCTGCCATCGGCTCGCCGGGTGTCCTGTCGGGCAACGTCGTCCAGGTTCCGATCCACGTCCCGGTCAACCTCTGCGGCAACACCGTCAACCTCCCCGGTCTGCTGAACCCCGCGTTCGGCAACACCTGCGCCAACGTCAGCGACCACGGCAAGGGCGGCGCCAAGCACGGCGGCCACAACGGCTACGGCGACTGAGCAGCCTTCCCCAGGAGAGCCCCGGCACCTCGAGCGCCGGGGCTCTCCGCTGTTCTGCCCTGCCGCCCCGCGGTGCGGGGCCGTCCCGTGCGGTCAGGCGTACCGGTAGATCCGGGACACGTCGTCCAACTGGCTCGGGGTCATGTCCCAGGGGGGCAGCTTCTCGTGCCGGGCCACGACCCGGCGGTACTGGCTGCTGCCCGGACCGGGCGGGCCGGCCGGCAGGTAACGGTGCTCGCGGTGCCGGCTCTGCCAGCGGGTCCACAGCAGGTCGACGAAGGCGTGGTGGAGCCAGAAGACGGGGTCGTTGACGGAGGCGCCGCTGAGCATGGCCCCGCCGACCCACCGGTGCACCCGGTTGTGGTTGCGCCAGGCGGCGCTGCCCGAGCCGGAGCCCCAGCCCTCCAGCCTGTTGCGGAAGCCCCGGGCGACCGTCGAGTCCCAGGGCGCGACGTCGTAGACGGGATCCCGCAGTGCCGTCTCCACGTCGCTCGCGGTCGGCAGTGCGATCGGACTGCCGGCGCGGCCGAGGTCCCGGGTGAGGAACTCCCCGTCGGTGACGTTCTCCCTGATGGTCCAGTCTCCGGTGGCGTACGCGAACGGACCGGTCGTCACCTGGTGGTCGGACCGGCGTCCGTTGCCCCCGAGCAGGTCCTTCGTCCACGGCACGGCGGTCGTGGCACGGTCGCGCGTCCAGTCCCAGTACGGCACCGTCACCGCCGGGTCGACCCGGCGCAGGGCGGTCTCCAGGTCCAGCAGGAACCTGCGGTGCCAGGGAAGGAAGGAAGGCGTCATGTGGGCGCTGCGCAGACCGCCTTCGCCGTCGGAGACGTAGTGGTCGATGTGGATGCGCACGAACTCGTCGTACTCGCCCCTCTTCTTGATCGTCAGCAGCGCGTTCACGAAGCGCCGCCGCTCGGCGACGGTGAGCGTGCTGACGTCCTTACGGATGTAGACCATGGTGTCCCCCCGTGTACGTGTGGTGTGCCGGCCCGTCCTCGCGCAGGCGCTCCCCCGGGCCGAGCTCGTCGACCGCGGCGCGGACCGCCTCCCGTGGGGTGGCGTACGAGCGGTAGTGGTCGACCATGCTCAGCCAGGTGCCGTCGGCGCGGCGCATCAGGTGCAGCGGGCGGCCGTCGACGGTGACCTCCCACTCGGCGCCGGCCTCGGCGGCGGGCCCCCACGAGGTGAGCGCTCCGCGGATGCGCCGGCCCCGGTAGGTCTCGTCGAAGGAGAAGGCCGCGGGGCCGCCGGGCGCCGGGCGCGGGGGCCGGGAGGCCGCGACGACCGGGGTCATCGCGAGGGCGGCGGAGGCTCCGAACAGCCCGCGCAGCAGGTCCCGGCGCCGGGCGCGGCGCACCGGCCCGGATCTGGCTGTTGCTGTGGGTGTGGCTGTGTCTGCCGGAACCGTGCTCACGGGTACTCCGTCCACGCTGACGGCCATGGTGTGCTCCCTCGTCCGGGACCGGTGGTCCGGTGCGGTTGTCTGTGGGGCTAACCGCCGAGGCGGCCGCCTGGTCACCGCTTGCATCCGAACGGCCCGCTCCGGACGGCGGATCGGGGTGACTTCGGGGTGGATCCGGGGGCGGATCCGGGTACGTCGGCGGGCCCGGAGGACGACGTCCGGGCCCGTGTTCGCGGAACGACATCAGTGCGCGATCACCCCGATCGCCACCATCCAGCGGTGCGTCAGCTCGTCCAGAAACTCCACCAGCGGGTCAGGATCAGCATGCCGACGACCCCGATGTGCAGCAGGGGCGGCGCCCAGGCGAACTCGCCGAGGAAGTCCCGCACGCCGGCCGGCGCCGGCAGGAACCCGTGGCGCACGTCGAACGCGACGGCGTACCAGAACGCGAGGATCGTGGCGACCCACGCCAGGCAGCACCACAGACACAGCGCGTTGACCCGGTACAGGGACTCGAACTGCAGCCAGGACACGAACCCGATGCCGAAGAGGCAGCCGGCGGTGGACGTCAGCCAGTACCCGCGGGGGAAGGCGGCCCGGGCCAGCAGGCTCGCTCCGACGCACAGGACGATCCCGTAGGCCACCAGGCCCAGCGTCGGGTTGGGGAACCCGAACACCGAGGCCTGCTCGCTCCGCATGACACTGCCGCAGGAGACGACGGGGTTCAGGCTGCACCCGGGCGTGAAGCCGGGGTCCTCCAGCAGCTTGAACTCGTCGAGGGTGATGCCCCAGGAGGCCGGCAGCCCGGCCGCGCCGGCGAGGACCAGCAGCACGGCGTACGCCCGGCCGGCGCCCGCGCGACCGGCTGCGGCCATCGCATCAGGCGCGCAGCCGACGGACGGGCAGGACGACGTGCGCCGCCGCCGTCAGGGTCTCTTCGGCGCCCGCGAACGCGGCCAGCGCCTCGGGCGGGACGGCCCGGCCGGGCGTGGCCTCGGGCCAGGCGCGGGAGGTGAAGACGAGGTAGGCGAAGCCGCGCTCGTCGGCGGCCGCGAGCCACTCCGCCGTCGGCAGGCACTGGGCGTTGAGCCCCGGCATGTTCAGGACGGCAGCGCCGGACGCGACGAGCAGGCCGAACGGCAGACGGGGCCGTTCGGTGCCGTCGACGACGTCCCCGCCGACCGGCATGCCGTTGTCGGCGAGCAGCCGCTCGACGGCGGCGGCCGTCCCCCCGGGCCCCTCCGCGGTGTCGCCGAGGGAGTAGGCCAGGAGGTAGGGCATGTCACGCCCGTCAGGGGCTTCGCCGCTCCACGGCACCACGACGAGAGTGCCCAGGTCGGCCATGCGGAAGGGGCGGGTTGCGCTTGGGGTTGAGGTCACCGCGCGACCCTATCGGCGGGCCGGCGGACGGCCGGACGTGTTCTCACCCGACCGGGGGACGTCGGCGGGTCGCTCCACACGAACGAGGGACGCGCCGCTCGACCCGCCTCGAACAGCGCCGGGGCCGGTCCGTCGGCGACGGGACCGGCCCGGGTGGTGTCCGCACAGTCCCGCCCGGTTCGCGACCTCCGGCAGACGACGCCCGGCACGGGACGCCCGGCACGCGGCGTCCGGCACGCGCTCCCCGGAGGCGGAGGGATGCGCCCTCGGCGACGTGCGGGCGGGGAGCGTCTCAGCGGTGCAGCGGCAGTCCGCCGAGAAGCGGGTTGTGGGTGTTGAGCGCGCCCGTCACGCCCTTGACGCTGCTGAGCACGGAGTTCTTGTTCTCGGTGTCGAGGGCGTCCGACTGGTGCCGGAGCGGCATCGCGTCCTCCAGGTCGACCGGCCCCCTGGCGAGGGTGTCCACCGCGCCGTTGAGGCTGGTGGGCGTGAGGTCGTCGGGGGCGGCGAACGCGGGCGCGGCGAGGCCGGCGAGAGCCACGGATCCGGCAACGACAGCGGCAGCCTTCAGGGACTTCATCGGATTCCTTTCTTCGGCGACTCGGCAACTCGGGTCGCCGGGGCACATTCTGACGTCGTGCCTAACGAGGCCTGCCGGGCGCGGAAACCGGGTGCGCGGAAAGTTTCCGTCGGGGCCCGCCGGGCGGGGCGGGCCGCCTTCCCCTCGTTCGGGGCCCGGCTCACGGGGACGCGAACGGCCGCCCTCCTCGGAGAAGGGCGGCCGTTCGGCGAATGGCGTGTCGTGACCTCTGGGGGAGGTGACGTCAGTCGTTGACGCAGGTGTTGCCGAACGCCGGGTTCAGCAGGCCGCCCGCGTCGATCGTGTTGCCACAGACGTTGACGGGGATGTCGATGGGCAGCTGGAGAACGTTGCCCGACAGCACGCCCGGGGAGTGCTTGGCGACGCCGTTCGCGCCACTGTCGGCGGCGGCGATGCCGGAGGCGCCGGCGACGGCCGCGGCGGCAACGGAGGTCAGGACCAGGCCCTTCGCGATACGCGACATGGAGAGGTGCTCCTTGGGGGTTTTGACACAAACACCTGGGCGGGATGCCCGGCGCTGAAGTCAACGCGTGGGGCTGACGGGGGTTGTGCCGCCGAATGAGTGATGTCTGCGGAGATCAAGGTTCACCAGACCGACACAGATGTCCGGTTTGAGGGCATTAATCCATACAGAGGTTAGAGTTGCGCCGCATCCGACCCACCCCTATAGCAAGCAAATCGCACGAAGGGCACCGCCGGTGATGCGCACTTCTCTGGGTCCGACGCCGCGTCGCGCCGCGGTCGGCGCCCTCGCCCCCGCCGCGCGGCCGCGCGGGCTCCGCGTCCCCGCGGGAGCGGGCGGCCGGGTCGGGCCGGTCGCCCACGACGGCGGTCGCGGCCGTTCGGGTGATTCGCTCACGCTCTCGACCGGTGGCCGGACAGCCGTCGCGCTCACGAACCCGGTCGACCCATCTGACGATGTGCTGAATTCCACGATCAGCGAGCCGGGGGAGGCTCCGGCGGCGCGTGTACCGGCGTACGCCGACACCCTCGGCCACGACTCCGACGTGTTCGATCTACGCAGGGGTTTACGGTTCGGCGGTGACCAGCCGACGGTCAGGCTCGTTGCCCACCGGGACGCGGCGTGGGCCGGGGCGCTCTTCGTCGCCGTCGACACACGGAAGAAGTAGTCAGGCGCGTTCCCGCACGTCCGAGCGCCACCGTGAGCGAGGAAACCGCGCAATGCACCAGCCAGAACCCGATGAGAGAACCCGGGTCCTGCACCTCACCCAGCCGGTGGACGGCGGGGTCGCCCGGGTCGTGACGGACCTGGCGCGGGCCCAGCTGGCGGCCGGTCTGCACGTCACCGTGGCCTGCCCGGCCGGCCGGTTCTCCGAAGACCTGCGGTCCCTGGGCGCGGACGTCCGGCACTGGGCGGCGGCCCGGTCCCCGGGTCCCTCGCTCCCCGGCGAGGTGCGGCGGCTCGTGCGCCTGCTCGACGAGGTACGCCCCGATCTGGTGCACGCGCACAGCGCCAAGGCCGGACTGGCCGGCCGGCTCGCACTGCGGGGGCGGATCCCCACCGTGTTCCAGCCGCACGCCTGGTCCTTCGAGGCCGTCGGCGGCGCCACCGCGGCGCTGGCGCTGCACTGGGAGCGGTTCGGGGCCCGCTGGGCGGACCGGCTGGTGTGCGTGAGCGAGGCGGAGCGCGCGACCGGTGTGCACGCCGGGATCGCCGGGCGGTGGAGCGTCGTCCCCAACGGCATCGATCCCGGACGCTTCCACCCCGCCCCCGTCGACACCGTGCGCGCCTCCCTCCTGCCCGGGCTCGACGCGGCCGCCCCGCTGGTGGTGTGCGTGGGGCGGCTGTGCCGGCAGAAGGGGCAGGACGTGCTGCTGCGCGCGTGGGACGCCGTCGCGCGCCGGACGCCCGGCGCCCGGCTGGTGCTGGTGGGCGACGGACCGGACACGGAGCGGCTGTGCCGCGGGGCCCCGGAGTCGGTGCTGTTCGCCGGTCCCGTCGCCGACGTCGTGCCGTGGTACCAGGCAGCCGACCTGGTCGTGCTGCCCTCGCGCTGGGAGGGCATGGCGCTGGCCCCGCTGGAGGCGCTGGCCTGCGGACGGCCCGTGGTGGTCACCGACGTGGACGGCGCCCGGGAGAGCCTGCCGGACGCACTCGCCCCCCGCTGCCTGGTGCCCGCCGACGACCCGGCGGCGCTGGCCGAGGCCGTCATCGCGCTGCTGCTCGACCCGCTGCTGCGCGAGTCGCTCGGTCACCAGGGGCGCCTGCACGTCCTGGCCGCTCACGACGTGCGGCGCATGGCCGAGGCGGTCGCGGGCGTGTACCGCGAGCTGCTCACGACCACACAAGGGGCGCGCGTCGCGCCCACCGAGCGCAGGGAGTCCATCCACTCGTGACCGCGGAAAGCACCTTCCCCTCTCCTGGCGCGCAGCCGGGATACGCGTCCGTCTCGGTCATTCCGCGGCGGGAGAGCGCGACCGGATTCAGGTTCCCGGCCCGCCGGCCCCCCGCGCGGCCCGCGTCCCCGCTCCCGCTGCTGATCACCGACGGCATCGCCGCGCTGGCGGGCACGCTGGCGCTGACCGGCGCGCAGCGCCGACCGCTCCTGGCGGCCGTGCTGGTGACGGCGACGATGCTGCTGCGCCCGCAGCGGGTCGGTCCGGTGGCGGGTGTCCTCGACGAACTGCCCGTGGTCTGCGCCCGGATCGGGGTCGGCTGGCTGGCGCTCGCCGCGGTCGCCGGAGCGTGGCACCCGGCGCACGCGCTCTCGGCCCGCACCCTGCTCCTCGGCTGCGCGACACAGGCCGTGGCCTGCTGCGCCGGCCGCGCGGTCGTCCATCTGCTGCGGCGGCGGGCGCTGTTGCGCCGCCCGCGCGCCGCGCTCGTCATCGGGCCCGCCGCGACCGCGCAGCGGGTGGCCGCCGCCGTGCTGCGCCATCCCCGGTGCGGGGTCCGTCCGGTGGGGATCGTGTCCGAGAACCCCGACGGCGTCGACGGACTGCCGGTGCTGACCACCGGTCAGGAAGTGCAGCGGGCCCTCATCCAGAACGGCGTCCAGGACGTCCTGTGCGTCCACCCGGCGGTGCGCGGCGTGCAGGGCCCGCTGCTGCGGGCGCTCACCGAGTCGGGCTGCACGGTGTGGGAGATCGACGCCGACACCCCCTCGTACGCGAGCCGCGAGCAGCTCGCCGGGTTCTCCTGCCGCCGTCTGGAGATGGGCGCCCGGCACCGGGTCAGCCCCGGCAAGCGACTGCTGGACGTCGCGGTGTCCGGGACCCTGCTGCTGCTGGTGAGCCCGCTGCTGCTGCTGTGCGCGACCGTGCTGCGGCTGACCGACGGGCCCGGGGTCGTCTTCCGGCAGGAGCGCATCGGCAAGGACGGCAGGCCTTTCACCCTGCTGAAGTTCCGCACCCACCGCCCGGTCGACGAGCACGAGGCCGCGACCCGCTGGAGCGTGGCCGGCGAGCGTGAGATGAGCCGCTTCTGCCGCTTCCTGCGCCAGACGTCGATGGACGAGCTGCTGCAGCTGTGGAACGTCCTGTGCGGCGACATGAGCCTGGTCGGCCCCCGACCCGAACGGCCCTTCTTCGTGGGCCAGTTCAGCCAGAGCTACCCCGGCTACGCGGCCCGCCACCGCATGCAGACCGGCATCACCGGCCTCGCCCAGGTGCACGGGCTGCGCGGCGACACCTCCATCGAGGACCGGGCCCGCTTCGACAACGCGTACATCGACAACTGGTCGCTGTGGCAGGACGTGTGCATCCTGCTGCGCACCGCGGCCGCCCTCGTGCGACCGACCGGGAGCTGAAACCGCCGATGACACCAGGACCCGCCCGGAGTCTCCCGCCCGCGCTGCGACGCCTGGCCCGGCGTCTCGCCGCGCTGCCGGGGTCGCCCGCGTACGCTCACGCGGGCGCCGCAGCTCCGGCGTGCGACGCACCGCACGGAGCGCCGCGACACGCGTCCCCCGGTCAGCCGGAGGCACGCCCCGGACCGGCCCTCGCCCTGCCGCTGACGCCCGCCCGGACGCTGTCGCCGGTCCTGCCCGTGGTCGCCGTGGTCGCCCTGCTCGGCCTGCCGCTCGCGCCCGGCGGCGAGGGCGGCGCCGGACCGGCAGACGCGCTGTCCGCGCTGGTCGTGCTGTTCTGCGCGGTCCGGCTGCTGCGGCGGCGACGGCGTGCGATGTCCGGGACGGCCGCCCTGCTCCTCGGACTGCCGGTCGCCGGGCTCGCGCTGGCCGCGATGGGCGCCTCCTCGCCGGGCGCGGGCCTCACCGGCCTCGGCCGGTATCTGCAGATCTTCGTCCTCGTCCCGGCGGCCGTCGTGCTCCTGGTCCGCGACCGGGCCGACTTCCGGCTGCTGGCCTGGTCGTTCGTCGGCCTGGCGGGATGGCAGGGGGCGGTCGGCGTCCACCAGTTCGTCACCGCGACCGGCGCCTCGTACCAGGGCGAGACGATCCGGGCGGTCGGCACGTTCGGGCCGCAGGACGTGATGGGCATGGCGACCGTGGTGTCCTTCGGGCTGATCTGCGCGATCGGGCTGGCGCTCGGCCGGTCCCGTGCGCGGCAGCGGGCGGTGGCCGCCGGCTGCGCGCTCGCGCTGCTGGTGCCGCTGGCGCTCTCCTTCAGCCGGGGCGCGTGGATCGCGACCGCGCTGACCTGTGCGGTCCAGCTGGTCCTGGCCGGACTGCGGCGGGCGCTGAAGATCGGCGCGGTGGCGCTGGCGGTGGGGGTGATCCTGGTCGGCGGCTTCGGAGTCGGCTCGGCGATGCTCCAGGAGCGCGTCAGCAGCATCACCCAGGTCGCCGACGCGCCCGACCAGTCCGTCACCGACCGGTACACGCTGTGGGCGGCCGCGATCGGCATGTGGCGCGAACGGCCGCTCACCGGCGTCGGGTTGAAGGGATTCCCCGAGCACCGGGACGCGCACGCCTCCCTCGCCCTGTCCTCGGGCAGCGACACCGACGGCGCGGGCTCGGGCTTCGTCCGGCAGCCGCTGCTGTCCCCGCACAACATGTACCTGCTGGTCCTGGCCGAGCAGGGCCTGATCGGGCTGCTCGCCCTGGCGGGCGGCTGGCTGGCGCTGCTGGCCCTCGGGCTGCGCGGCTGGTCCCGTGTGCGGCGCTCGGGCCCCGGCCTCGACTGCGCGCTCGTCGCCTGCGGCCTTCTGGTCTGGCAGCTGACCGACTTCGCGTACGCCGACATCGGCGGGCCCTCGACCGTCCTGACGGCCGTCGTCTTCGGGCTCGTGGCCTGGTGGGCGCTGGCCGGCGGCGACGGCCGCGAGGAGGCGCTCGCGCGATGACGGTGATGCCTCCCCGGACGCCTCGCACGGACGGCCCCACGTCCGTGCCGCCGGCGCGGGACGCCGCACAGTCCGGGGGCGCGACCGAGTCGGCCGCAACGGCCGACACCACCTGGGCCACCGGGACCACCGGTCCGGGCGAGCCCGCCCGGACCGCCCCCACGGCGGACGCACCCTGGCCGACCGGGCCGACCGAGGCAGCTCGGACGGTAGAGGCCGCCGGGACGGTAGAAGCGCCCGGGACGGCCGAGGCGGCGGCCCGGCCGGTCGCAGAAGCCGCCGGGCGGGTGGACGGGCGCTTCGGGGAACTGCCCGTGGCCTCCCGCCGCTTTCTCGCCAGGGCCGCTCTCGTCACCGCCGCCCTGTCCGTGGCCGGCGCCCTCCTCGGGCTGCTCCGGGACCAGGCGCTGGCCCGGCTGTTCGGGGCGGGCAGCGACACCGACGCCTTCCTCGTCGCGTGGACCGTGCCCGAGTTCGCGGCCACCCTGCTCATCGAGGACGGACTGGCGTTCGCCCTGATCCCGGCGTTCAGCATGGCGCTGGCCCACCGTTCCCGGGGCGCGCCGGGCGACCCGGTCCGCGCGCTGGTCGCCGGCACGCTGCCCCGGCTGTCGCTGGCCTTCGTCGCGGTGGGCGCCCTGCTGGTCGGCACCGCGCCGCAACTCGTCGAGGCCCTCGCCCCGGGCCTGCCCGACCCCGCGCTCGCCGTCGACTGCACCCGGCTCACCGCGACCTGCGCGGTGAGCTTCGGGCTCGCCGGGTACTGCAGCGCGGCCCTGCGCGCGCACCGGCGGTACGTGGCGCCGGCGGCGATCTACGTGGCCTACAACGTCGGCATCATCGCCGGGATGTACGCGCTCGGCGGGCACTGGGGGGTGCGGTCGGCGGCGGCCGGGGTCGCGATGGGCGGTCTCCTCATGGTCGTCGTCCAACTCCCCTCGCTGTTGAGCCAGTTGAGAAGGCGCACGGTCGACGGGGAGCGGGCCGTCGCGTCCGAGGAGCCCCGGCCCCTCGACACCGCGCTGCTCACGACCGTCCTGCTGTTCGCGCTGTGCCGGCAGTCGCAGGTCCTCGTCGAGCGTTTCCTCGCGTCACAGCTGCCGGCCGGTGCGATCTCGCACCTCAACTACGCGCAGAAGGTCGCGCAGATGCCGATGATCCTGTCGGTGATGGTGTGCACGGTCACCTTCCCCGTCGTCGCGCGGGCGCTGGCCGAAGGGGACGTCGAACGCGCCCGCGGCCGGGTGGAGCGGGATCTGGCGCTGGCCGCGTGCATCGTGCTGCTCGGCACGGCGGCGGTGGTCGCCTGTGCGCCCCAGATGATCGAAGTGCTGTTCCAGCGGGGCGCGTTCACCGCGCGGGACACCGCGGCGACCGCCGGTCCGATGCGGGTGTACGCGCTCGGGCTGCTCGGCCAGACCCTGGTGGGCGTGCTGGTCCGCTCCTACTTCTCGGCGGGCCGCGGCACCTGGTACCCGGTCGGCGCGATGGCCTGCGGGATCGCCGTCACGTCCTGGATCGGCGCACTGAGCGTGCACTCCTGGGGCGTGTACGGGATCGCCGCCGCCAACGCGACCGGCATCACCGTCACCGCCCTGGTGCTGCTGGCCGGGACGGGACCGCGCAGCGTCCCCGTCCGCGTCCGGGGCGTGCTGCGCGAGCTGAGCCGGCCGGTGCGGGCCGCCCTGGTGGCGACCGTGGCCGGGACCCTCGCCGCCGACCGGTGCGAGAGCGCGCTCCTCGGGCTCCTCGTGGGCGGGCTCACCGTGACCGTCGTGTTCCTGTCGCTCGGCCGGGCCCTGGGCGCCCAGGGCATCGTCCGCGCACTCCGTTCCGTCCGTTCCGCGACCCGAAGGCTCTCCCATGGCCGCTCCTGACCGCCGCGCCCCCGCCGCCGTCCCCTGGGTGGCGATGTACCACTCCGTGGGCCACTGCGCCGAGGATCCGTACCGCGTCACGGTGACCCCCGAGCGGCTGGAGAAACAGCTGCGATGGCTGCGCCGGCGCGGGCTGCGCGGCGTCTCCGTGGCCGAACTGCTCGCCGCCCGCGCCCGCGGCGAGGGCCACGACCTGGTGGGTCTCACCTTCGACGACGGTTACGCCGACTTCCTCACCGGGGCGCTGCCCGTGCTGCGCCGCACCGGCTGCACGGCCACCCTCTTCGTGCTGCCCGGCCGGCTCGGCGGCGACAACGCCTGGGATCCGCTCGGCCCGCGCAAGTCGCTGCTGACCGCCGACGGCATCCGCCGCGCCGCCGACGAGGGCGTCGAGATCGGCTCGCACGGTCTCACCCACCTGGACCTGACCACGGCCGACGACCTCACGCTCAAGGCGGAGACCGTCGAGAGCCGGACCCGCCTCGCCGGGCTGCTCGGCGCCGAGCCCGACGGCTTCTGCTATCCGTACGGGACGATCGACCGGCGGGCCGTGGACGCCGTGCGCGAGGCCGGCTACGTCTACGCGTGCGCGATCGACCCGGGCCCGCTGAACGGCGTGCACGCCCTGCCCCGGGTGCACGTCGGGGAGAAGGACAACTCCCCGCGCCTGTACCTGAAGTACCGGCTGCACCGGCTGCGCCGGCGTCCCGTGGAGGGACTGCGGTGAAGGCCCTGCACATCATCACCGGACTCGGCGTCGGCGGCGCGGAGCAGCAACTGCGGCTGCTGCTGCGGCACCTGCCGGCGCGGTGCGACGTGGTGACGCTGACCAACCCGGGTTCGGTGGCCGACGGGCTGACCGAGGACGGCGTCAGGGTCGTCCACCTCGGCATGGCCGGCAACCGTGATCTGGGCGCGCTGCCCCGGCTGGTGCGGATCATCCGCTCCGGCGGCTACGACCTGGTGCACACCCACCTCTACCGGGCCTGCGTCTACGGCCGGCCGGCCGCCCGCCTCGCCGGGGTCCGCGCGATCGTCGCCACCGAGCACTCGCTGGGCGAGTCGCAGCTGGAGGGCCGCGAGCTGACCTCCGGGGTGCGCGCGCTCTACCTCGCCAGCGAACGGCTGGGCCGCACCACGGTCGCCGTCTCCCCCACGGTCGCCGACCGGCTGATGAGCTGGGGCGTGCCGGCCCCCCGGATCGAGGTCGTCCCCAACGGCGTCGACCTGGCCCGCTTCCGCTTCGACCCGGACGCCCGCGTGCGCACCCGACGGCGCCTCGGGCTGCCGGACGACGCCCGCGTCGTCGGGGGGGTCGGCCGTCTCGCGGCCGGCAAGCGCTTCGACGTGCTCGTCCACGCCCTGGCCCGCCTCCCCCGCGACCACTGGCTGCTGCTGGTGGGCGGCGGGCCCGAGGAGAGCGTGCTGCGGCGCCTCGCACACGACGCGGGGGTCGCCGACCGCGTCCTGTTCGCGGGCGAGCGCCCCTGCGTCCCCGACGGCACCCCCGGCCCGGACCTGCCGTCCCTCTTCGACGCCATGGACGTGTTCGTGTCCCCCTCGCCCGAGGAGACCTTCGGCCTCGCGGCCGTGGAGGCGCTCGCCTCGGGACTTCCCGTGCTCTACGCCTCCTGCCCCGCGATCGAGGACCTGCCCGCGCCGGCCGCCGGCGCCCGCCGGGTGAGCGGCGGCGCCGAGGCGTTCGTCCGCGCGCTGACCGGTCCCGGTGCACGGTCCCCCGGCCCGCGCACCGTGCCCGACGCCGTCCGCCACTACGACATCACCCGCAGCGCCGCTCAGCTCATGGACGTGTACGCGGCCGCCCTCACCGGGCCCACCCGGTCGTCCTCCGCTTCCCCGACACCTCAGGGAGTCAGTTCCCCATGACCGAGAACCCCCGTCGTCCTGCCGCCCTGCGCCGTGCCGAGGCGCTGCGGTCCTGGTCCCTGCTCGCGGCCGGCGTCGTCGCCGGCGGTCTGCTCGGCGGCGCGTACGGAGTCGTCAAGCCGCCCGTGTACACGGCCACCGCCTACGTGGTCGTCGTGCCGACCGCGAAGTCGGACCCGGCGTCCGCGCTCGGCTTCGCGCAGGCCTACGGGCGCGTCGCCACCCAGCTCGCCGTGCTCGGCGACGCCCAGGTGTGGGCGGGCGTGCCCGTGAGGACGCTGCAGCAGAGCGTTCGGACGGCGACCTCGCCGGACGCGCCGATGGTCGCGATCACGGCGGCCTCACCGCGCGCCGACCTCGCCGCCGACATGGCCAACGCGGTCACCCGCGCGCTGACCCGGCACGCCAAGGGCGCCGAGGCCACCACCAACGTCGAGCTGCAGCAGTTCGCCCGCGCGGTCCGGCCGACCGCGCCCTCCTCCGCGTCCCCGGCGGTGACCGGGCTGGTGGGGGCGAGCGCGGGCGGGCTGCTCGGCGGTCTGGTCCTGCTGGTACGGCCCAGGCGGGGCGCGCGGGAGGAGGCCGGGCGCCCGGCCGCCGTCCCCGGCCCGGCGCTCGCCGCCGACGCCCACGGAGCACTGTGAAACCGACGCTCACGACCGAACTCGTCACCGACGAGCGGGACTTCGCCGAACTCGCGCCCGCCTGGGGCCGCCTGTACGGGCGGTGCGCCACGGCCACCCCGTTCCAGAGCCACGCCTGGCTGCACTCCTGGTGGCTGTCGTACGGGCGGCGCGGCCGGCTGCGGCTGCTGCTGGTCCGCGACGGCGGTGAGCTCGTCGCCGCGGCCCCGCTGACCGCCGTCCGCCGCCCGCTGCCCGCGCTCGTGCCGCTCGGCGGGTCGATCTCCGACTACGGTGACGTCCTCGTCGACGACGAGCGCGGCGGGCGGGCCCTCGACGCGCTCACCGCAGGGCTCGCCGGGGCCGCCCGGACCGCGCTGGTCGACTTCCGCGAAGTACGGCCGGGCAGCGCGGTGGAGCAGGTCTACGAACGCTGGCACGGGCCGCGCCGGCGGGTGAACGACTCGGTGTGCCTGGAGCTGCCGGCCCTGCCCATGGAGGATCTGGTGGCCCGGCTGCCGTCGGCGAAGGCCCAGCGGGTGCGCGCCAAGCTGCGCAAGCTGGCCGCGCTCGGCGTGGAGCGCAGGGCGGTGCGCCCGGAGGAGGTCGATCCGGCGCTGCGGCGGCTGCTGGAACTGCATCGACTGCAGTGGCGGGAACGCAAAGTGACGGGAGAGCACCTGCGCTCCCGCTTCTGCGAGCACCTGGTGCGCTCGGTCGGACCGATGGTGCGCGCCGGGGACGCGGTGGTCACCGAGTTCCGGCTGGACGACGACGTCGTGGCCGTCGACCTGACCCTGCTGTCGCGGCGGCTGGCCGGGGGCTATCTGTACGGCGCCCATCCGCGGCTGCGGGAGAGCAAGGCGGACGTCGCGGTGATGCTGCTGGACGCGTGCGCCGAGCACACCCGGGGCGAGGGACGCGCCGCCCTCAGTCTGCTGCGCGGCAACGAGCCGTACAAGCACCACTGGCGGCCGGAGCCGGTCGTCAACCAGCGGCTGCTGCTGGCCCGTCGGCGCACCGCCCCGCTGCTGTCGGCGGCCGTGTGCGACGTGGCCGCGCGGCGGCGCGGCAAGGAGTTGCTGCTCCGCCTGGAGGAGCGGAGGGAGTGAGCCGGTGGCGACAGGTCCTGACGCGGGCCTGCGCCTCCGCACGGCGGTTCACCAGTCGGGCGACCACCGGTTCGGGCGGATGCACAGCTTGCCGCCGAGCCAGTACTCGACCCAGTCGCCGAGGTCCATCGGTGTGCAGTCCACCGCGGGTTCGCCGGCCGGAGCCGTCGTGGGCGGCACGGACGGTTCCTGGGAGGGCGCCGGGGCCGTCGGCCTCGTGCTCGGCTCGGCGTCGCGGCCGGACAGCAGCGAACGGTAGACCTCGGACGAGCGGGGGTTCTGCGTGCACTGCCACACGCCGTGCGGGCAGTAGTCGGTCAGCGTGTTGTACAGCGGCCGGTGCTCGTCCATCCAGGCGATCATGCGCCGCATGTACTCGGCGTTGTCGCCGTTGCGGAAGAGTCCCCATTCCGGATAGGAAATGGGCTTGCCGTGGGCCTTGGCGAAGTCCACCTGCGCCTGGAGCCCGTACGGTTCTTTGACCTGCTCGTCGAACGACAGGCCGGTCGGCTGGTCGTAGGAGTCCATTCCCACGATGTCGACGGTGTCGTCCCCGGGATAGCACTCGGTCCAGGGAACGGCGTCCTTGCCGCGGGTCGGCGTGAAGTCGAACCGGAATCTCTGGCCCGGCACCGACCGCATCGTCGAGACGATCCTGCGCCAGTACGTCTTCCAGGCCTGCGGGTCCGGCCCGCAGCGATGGGTGTACGTGACGCCGTTCATCTCCCAGCCGAGCACGATCACCGTGTCCGGCACCTTCAGCGCGACCAGCCGCTCGGCGAGGGCCCTGAAGTGGTGATCGAACTCTCCGGCCGCGCCCTGCTGCAGCAGACCGCGCACCTCCGCGTCGGAGACGTCCTCCTCGTTGCGCTCCATCATGGGCACGTTGAGGACGAGCATCCGGTCGTCCTTCTCCAGCCGCCAGTCCGCCCACACGTCGAGGAAGCCGGGCGGGCCCTCGATGTTGTGCCACCGGTCGCCCGGCAGATAGGTGTGGCCGACGCGCAGCTTCGAGCCGCCCAGCCACTCGCTGAGCTCGGCGATCCGGGCCACGCCCAGGGCGCCGTAGTCGAGATAGGCGCCGAAGGCGAGGTCGCTCTTCGCGGCCGCCGCGGACGGGGTCGGCGCGGACGGGGTCGGCGCGGCGGCCACGCCGGACGGACGTTGACTCTGAGCCGACGTCAGCGGCGCGGAAGGCCGGACCCCCGTCGCGCCCGGCACGGCAACGGTTGGGGCGGTCGGAGGGCGCGCCGGAGCGGTCGGGATGCGCGGCGGGACGGTCGGGGCGGGAGCCGGAGCGATCGGAGGGTGCGCCGGAACCGTCGGGGTGTGCGCCGGGACGGTCGGGATGGGAGCGGGAGGATCGGCGACCCGCACCACCCCCGCACCCGCGGCGAATCCAGGTCCGGATGCCAGGACGGCCGAGGCCGCGACCGCCGCCGCGACCACGGCCAGCCGTCGGGACCGTGCGCGTCGCCGCTGGGGAGCCATGCCTGCTCCTCTCTCCACTCTCGCGTAACGCGCACTGCCCGCGCATTACTGACATTCAGTCATATAAAGGTCACACGAAATGGAATCGCGCTACCGCCGTTACGGCTTTCGAGTGCCTCGATCGCCCATATCGGCGAAACGAGCGACCGTGGTGGCAGTCGGCCCGCTCACCGCACAGCGGCCTCGGCTGAGACGGGCGCGACTGGTTCCACGCCGAAGGCCCCGGCGGGCCGAGCGGGGCGACCCCTGCGCCGGGCCGGCTCGAGGCGGCGCCGCCCGTACGCGGCTGAGACGGGCGACGGGGAACGGGTGCCGGACGCGAGGAGAGCGTCCGGCACCCGTGGGGTTCAGCGACGCGACGCGCCCCTGCCGCGCCGGTACAGGAGGGCGCCGCCCGCGATGAGCACCGCGCTGACACCGGAGGCGGCCAGCAGCAGCGCACTGTCACTGCCGGTGTCCGGCAACTGGGGCGGGGTGTGCCCGCCACCGCTGTGCGGAGGGGTGGCGTCCCCGCCACCGGGCGGAGGCGTGCTGTGCTCCCCGTACGGAGGCGGCGTCGAATGACCACCATCAGGCGGAGTGCTGTGCTCCCCGTACGGAGGCGGAGGCGTGCTGTGCTCCCCGTACGCGGGCGGAGGCGTGCTGTGCTCCCCATACGCGGGCGGCTTCGAATGACCACCACCAGGCGGGGTGCTGTGCTCCCCGTATGCAGGCGGCTTCGAATGACCGCCGGCGGGCGGACGCGCGCTGTGATCCCCGTACGCGGGCGGAGGCGTGCTGTGCTCCCCATACGCAGGCGGCTTCGAATGACCACCGGCGGGCGGACGCGCGCTGTGATCCCCGTACGCGGGCGGAGGCGTGCTGTGCTCCCCATACGCAGGCGGCTTCGAATGACCACCGGCGGGCGGACGCGCGCTGTGATCCCCATACGCGGGCGGAGGCGTGCTGTGCTCCCCATACGCAGGCGGCTTCGAATGACCACCACCAGGCGGAGGCGTACTGGGATCCCCGTACGCAGGCGGCTTCGAATGACCGCCGGCGGGCGGAGTGCTGTGCTCCCCGTAGGCGGGCGGCTTCGAATGACCGCCGGCGGGCGGAGGTGTACTGGGATCCCCGTACGCGGGCGGCGTCGAATGACCGCCGGTCGGCGGGGTGTGGGTCCCGGCGCCGCACGTGTCGCCGTAGCCTCCGCAGTCGTCGCCCGGGCCGTTGCTCACGTCGTCGTCCCCGTATCCGGAGGCGGCACCGTGGTCCCCGTATCCGGAGTCGGCCTCCGGGTCCTTGTGGCCGGCGTCGGCACCGGGGTCCCCGAATCCGGAGTCGGCGCTGGAGCCCCCGTCACCGGGGTCGACGCCGGAGTCCTTGTGTCCGAGTCCGAGGTCGTCCTGAGAGACGGCGTCGCCCAGGCCATCGCCCAGGCCGTCGCCCAAGTCGCCGTCCTCAGAGCCGACCTCGTCGTCTCCGTCCCCGGCGTCGTCGGCGGCGTCGTCGACGGCGTCGTGCGGTGCGGCGGGTGAGAGGCGCCGGTTCGTGGCCGACGCGTCAGCACAGGAATCGCCGAACGCGAAGTCGAGCGCCGCGGCGACGTCGGCCGAATTGCCGCAGGCGTTCACCGGTACGTGCGCAGGCGCCTGGGCGTGGCTGCCCGACACGGCTCCGGGCGCCGCCTTGGCGGCCCCCTCCGCCTGCGAGTCAGCGAGGGCGTAACCGCCCCCGCACAGGGACAGGATGCTCGTCGCTGCGGCCGCCGCGACCATTCCCCTGCTCAGGGTCTGTCGCAATCTCGTTGTCTTCCTGCTCGGAGGAGTGGGAAAAGCCGGCCCTGGACGATCGGATCCTTCCAGGGCCGGCTCGGCCCAGCCGTACGGCTGGTGTGATCCGTCGTCAGCGGTTGACACAGACGGTGCCGATGTTCGGGCTCAGCAAGCTCAGAAGCCCGAAGGAGTTGCCGCACAGATTGGTCTGCGTGTGGGTCGGGATCTGCACCAGGTTGCCGGACAGGAAACCCGAGGAACCGATGGTCGCACCGTTGGCCTCGGCATCGGCGAAGGCCGGCGCGGCACCTCCGAGGGCAAGGACCAGACCCGCGACGACGGCAGCGGTCTTCTTCATGGAATTCCCTTCATTGCGGTCACGCCTCCATGGCGGCCGAAACCGAGCGAGCGCAACAGGAACGGCTCGCATCGTGACCTGCGGACTGCACACGAGGGATAGACCGTCGGATTAGCGGACAAACGTTTACCGCCGGGTAATTCACTCGAATGCTTCACCGCGTCCATGGATTCGGGGATTCCGCAAGGACGTAAAGCGCCTCACCTTTTACGGCTCTTCACTCGTCCGACGTGCGGACGCCTTCGCAATATGGGCCATCAGAGTGAACGGGAGCAACCAAACAGGGCGGAGACAGTTGGTCAGAACGCTCCGGTGGACGGGGTTTTTCAGAAGGGAATCAGAAGTGATCAAGAAGGTACTGGCTGCCGCAGCGGTCGCCGCCTCCGTCGTCGGCGCCGCTGCCGCCGCCGCATCTCCGGCGCTGGCCATCGGCAACGACAGCGGCACCACCTCCGCCAGCGGAAACGGCGCCAGCCAGGCGTTCGGCAACTCGGCCACTTACGGCAACATGAGCCCCCAGCTGGCGCTCATCCAGGGATCCCTCAACAAGCCCTGCATCGCCCTGCCGGCCAAGCTCAACACCCCGCTCCCGGGTGGCGGCCCGCTGCTCCAGGACGTCCCGATCCTGTCGTCGTCGCAGAACCAGCAGTGCGTCGAGAACAGCACCCAGGCCAAGGGCGACGACCCGCTGTCTCACATCCTGGACGACATCTCCCTGCTCTCCGGCAACGGTGCGGGCAACCGCTGAGCCCCACTCCGCGAACGGGTTCTCGTCCTGAGCCCCCGGGGTGGATTCTCTGCCCGGACGGCGGGCCGCCGGATCATCGGCGGCCCGCCGTTCTACTGTGCGGCGCGTGACGATCAAGAGACACCTTCGGCCCCGCCGCCTGGCGATTCCCGGAATCGTCCTGGCCGCCACCGGCGCGCTGCTGGGCAGTTCCGCACTGCCCCCACTGCCCGGGTTCGGCGCCCGGGAACACGCTCCGCGCGCGCTGAACATCCTGCTGATGGGAACCGACGAACGGGACAGCATCAGCGTCACCGAGAAGAACGAGTTCCACGCCGGCGGCCATCCCTGCGGCTGCACCGACGTCCTGATGCTGGTCCACCTCTCGGCCCGCCGGGACCGCGTCACCGTGATCGGCATGCCCCGCGACTCCTCCGCGGAGATTCCGTCGTACCACGACGAGGCGAGCGGCGTGCAGAGGCCGTCCCATCCGGCGAAACTCAACGCGGCCTATCAGGAGGGCGGACCGGAACTCACGACCCGCACCGTGCAGTCGATGACCGGCGTGAACGTCGACCGCTTCGTGCAGGTGGACTTCCGGCGCTTCATCGACACGGTGGACGCGGCCGGCGGCGTCGAGGTGTGCACGACACGGCCGCTCAAGGACTCCGCGACCAAACTGGACCTCGCACCCGGCAAGCACCGGCTGGGCGGCGGCCGGGCGCTGGAGTACGTCCGTTCACGCCATGTCGACTCCAGCGCCGACCTCGGCCGCATCCAGCGTCAGCAGCGTTTCCTCGTACAGGCGTTGCGCGGGCTGCAGGCACGCAGGCTGCTCAGTGATCCCGGGCGCGCGCTCTTCCTGACGCGTACGCTGCTCGGGGGCGGCCGGCAGGGGTTCTCCGTGAACGAACTCGCCCAGGAGGCGGTCGCTCTCGGCAGGCTGCCGGCCTCGGCGACAGAGTTCACGATCGTGCCGATCAGCGGCTACGCGCCGGCCTCCCTGGGCATCGGCTCGGCGCTGGCCTGGGACGCGAGGAAAGCGGACGCGCTCTTCGGGAAGGTACGCAGGGACGAGCCGCTGCTCGCGAAGGGCGAGAGCCACGAGCCGCAGGACCCGCCGACCGTCCTCGGCAGCACGGTGCCGGTACGCGGGAGCGCGTACGCGTGTGCCTGAGGGGCGCGCGACCGTCGCGTTCGGTGCGCTGGGCCGATCGGGGCACAGCACGCAACCCCGGGCGGGTGCGGGACGTTGTTGATCTCGCAGCTCCTCTCCCGGAGTCCGCCTTCTCGAAGGGAAAAAACCATGAAGAAGCTGTGGGCAGCCGCGGCCGTCGCCGCCTCCGTGGCCGGTCTCGCGGCCGGGTCCGCGACCCAGGCCCTGGCCATCGGCGATGACAGCGGCACCACCTCTGCCAGCGGCAACGGCGCCTCGTCGGAATTCGGCAACTCGGCCACGTTCGGCAACATGAGCCCGCAGCTGTCGCTGGTCCAGGGGTCGCTGAACAAGCCCTGCATCGCCCTGCCGGCCAAGCTCAACGCCGGCACGCTGGGTCTCGGCGCGCTCCAGGACGTCCCGGTCCTGTCGTCGTCGCAGAACCAGCAGTGCGTCGAGAACAGCACCCAGGCCAAGGGCGACGACCCGCTGTCGCACGTCCTGGACGACATCTCGGTCCTGGCGGGCAACGGCCTGGGCAACCGCTGAGACGCTGCCTGACGTACCGCCACGGCGGGTCACCGGTTCTCCGGTGACCCGCCGTTCCGCGTTCCGCGCGGAGGGGGCGTCACGACACGACGTCCTTGCGGGCGAAGCCGCGGAATGCCAGGGCGAACAGCACCAGGGCGTAGGTCACGGAGACGGCGGCGCCCTGGATCATGCCGGACCACTCGGGGGTGGGCTGGACGGCGTCGGCCCACGCGAACTGCCAGTGCGCGGGCAGGAAGTCGCGCCAGTCGCCGAGGGCGGTGACGGCGTCCAGGACGTTGCCGACGATGGTCAGGCCGACGGCGCCGCCGACCGCGCCGAGAGGGGCGTCCGTCCTGGTCGACAGCCAGAACGCCAGCCCCGCGGTGACCAGTTGGGAGACGAAGACGTACCCGACGACGACCACCAGACGCTGGGCGGCGGTGCCCGGGTCGAGCGCGCCGCCGGTGGGCAGCTCCAGCGGGCCCCAGCCGTAGGCCGCGGAGCCGACCACGAGGGCGACGACCGGCAGCAGGACCATCGCGGCCAGGCTGAGGCCGAGCCCGACGACGAGCTTGGACCACAGCAGGCGGGCGCGGGGCACGGGCGCGGCGAGCAGATAGCGCAGGGAGGACCAGCCGGCCTCCGAGGCGACCGTGTCCCCGCAGAACAGGGCGACGGGGATGACGAGCAGGAAGCCGGCCGAGACGAACAGGTTGACCGCGGCGAAGTTGGCGCCGGACGCCGTCGCCGTGTCCATCAGGGTCACCTGGCTGTTGCGGCCGCCGGGCTCGCCGCCGATGGCGAAGGCGATGAGCAGCACGAAGGGCAGGACGGCCAGGATGCCGCCCATGATCAGCGTGCGACGGCGCTTGAGCTGGCGGACCAGCTCGACGCGCAGCGGCAGGGTGCGGGACGCCTGGTAGCCGGAGGCGACCTCGGTGAGGGTGCTCATGCGGAACCTCCGATCAGGGTGAGGAAGGCGTCCTCCAGGCGACGGTGCGGTCCGACCGAGGTCACCGGGACGTCGAGCCGGACGAGCTCGGCGACCAGGTGCTGGGCGGTGCCGTCGGGGCCGAGCCGGACCAGCAGTCCTTCGTCGGCGAGGACGGCGGAGGCCACGCCCGGCAGCGCGGCGACCTTCTCCGCGACCGGCTCTTCCACGGGGGCGGCGGTGCCGACGAGGAGGGTGTCCCCGGAGCCGACGATCTCGGCGACCGGGCCCGCCTGGACGAGCTTGCCGCGGTCCATCACCACGAGGTGCGTGCAGGACTGCTCGACCTCGGACAGCAGATGGCTGGAGACGATGACCGTGCGGCCGGCCGCCGCGTAGCGGATCATCACCTCGCGCATCTCGCGGATCTGCGGCGGGTCGAGGCCGTTGGTCGGCTCGTCGAGGATGAGCAGGTCCGGCAGGCCGAGCATGGCCTGGGCGATGGCGAGGCGCTGGCGCATGCCCTGGGAGTAGGTGCGCACCGCGCGGGCCAGGGCGTCGCCGAGGCCGGCGATCTCCAGGGCCTCCTCGAGCCGGGCGTCCTCGGCCGGCCGGCCGGTGGCCCGCCAGTACAGCTCCAGGTTCTCCCGGCCGGTCAGGTGCGGCAGGAAGCCGGCGCCCTCGACGAAGGAGCCGACGCGGGAGAGGACGGGCGCGCCGGGACGGATCGCGTGGCCGAAGACGCGGATCTCGCCGCCGTCGGGCGTGATCAGGCCCATCAGCATGCGCAGGGTCGTCGTCTTGCCCGCGCCGTTGGGGCCGAGGAGTCCGAGGACCTGGCCCTTGTCAACGCGGAAGGACAGGTCGCGGACGCTGTAGCGGTCGCCGTTCGCGTACTTCTTGCTCAGGTCGGTGATCAGCAGCGGGACGTCCGCGAGCGCGGGGTCGGGGGCCGGGCCGGCGGTGCGGCGGCGGGCGGACAGGAGCAGGGCGAGGGCGACGGCCGCACCGGCGAGGGGGAGCCACCAGACCCAGGACGGCAGCGGGGCGGCGGCCGTCGTCACGGCCGGGGCGGTGGGGACCGACAGGTCGCTCTTCAGGGAGACGGTGTACGTCGCCGGGGCCGTCGGGGAGGCGTAGCCGAGGTCGGTGGAGGCGAGGACCAGGCGCAGCCGGTGGCCCTCCTCGACCTTGTGGTCGATCGCCGGGAGGGTGATCGTGACGTCCTTGCCGGCCTTGGCTCCCTCGACGCGGACCGGGGTGACGAGCTGGGAGGGCAGCACCTGGCTGCCGCCGCCCGCGACGTCGTAGACCTTGGCGAAGAGGACGGCGGTGTCGGACGTCGACTTCACGTGGACGGTGACGGTCGGGGAACCGGTGACCCGAAGGTCGCCGGCGACCGGGGCGGAGTCGAAGGCGGCGAACTGGCCGGGGAAGTCGAGGGAGACGCCGACGCCGAGCGAGGAGAGCTGGGCGAGGCCGCCGCCGCCCAGGCCGGGCAGGGCGGAGACGGCGGGCGGGCTCGCGCCGGGCGGGTTGGCGAAGGACTGCTCCTCGCGGCGGGCGGTGAGCGGGAACGAGCGGTCGCCGTGGTTCAGGCCCGGGTAGGCGTCCGCACTCGCGCCCCTGAGCCGGGCGGCGCCGTCGGTGGAGTCGACGCCTCCGGTGCGGGTGACGCGGAAGGCGGGGCCGGTGTCGGCGGCCTTGTCGCCCTTGAGGTAGCGGTCGAACCAGGTGCGGACGCGGGTCTGGACGCGGTCGCCCTCCAGGTCGCCGCCGTCGTGGCCGCCCGCGATCCAGTCGACGTCCACGGGGGCGCCGTTCTCGCGGATCGCCTTCGCGGCCGCGTCGGACTGGGCCAGGGTGAAGAGGGAGTCGGTCTGGCCCTGGACGAGCAGGGTGGGGACCTTGATGCGGTCGGCGACGGCGGACGGCGAGCGGGCTTCGAGGAGTGCGCGGGCGGCGGCGTCCGGGGCGCCGGACTCGGCGACGCGCTCGTACATCGCGGCCGGCTCGGGTGCGAAGCGGGCGGCGCCCCCGCCGGTGCTGAAGAAGACCCCGGCCCACAGCTTCTTGAACACGCCGCCGGGGAACAGGGCGTCCGCGAGGTTCCAGTAGGTGATCTCGGGGGCGATGGCGTCCACGCGGTCGTCGTACCCGGCGGCCAGCAGGGAGACCGCGCCGCCGTAGGAGGCGCCCGCCATGCCCACGCGCGGGTCGCCCGGCTTGTCGAGCCGGACCTCGGGCTGCTTCGCGAGCCAGTCGATCAGCCGGGAGACGTCGGCGACCTCGCCCTTCGGGTCGTTCAGCCCGATCTTGCCGGTGGACCTGCCGAAGCCGCGCGCCGACCAGGTCAGCACCGCGTATCCCTCGCGGGCGAGTTTCTCGGCCTGCGGCCTGACGTCGTCCTTGCTGCCGCCGAAGCCGTGCGCGAGGAGCACGGCGGGGCGGCGGCCGGTACCGCCGGCGGTGAAGTAGGAGGTGTCCAGGCGTACGCCGTCCACCGTCATGACCCGGTCGGCGCTGTGCACGGCGGGCGTGTCGTCGCCGGCGGCGACGGCCGTCCAGGTACCGGCGCCGGCGAGTACGACGACGGCGGCCACGGCGGAGACGATCCGTCGTGGCCGCCGTGGTCCTCGCAGACCGGGCAGTCGAAGATCCATGCTTCAACCGTACGGGGTCAACCTGTCATGGGGTTGTCGACCGCAGGCCGAACCTCGCACCCTCCCGGCGGCGTACACGGATGCTCCGGCGTACCGCGGACGCGGTACGCCGGGGGGGTTCAGTCGCGCGCGTCCTCGGGGAGGGACACGAGCCAGCGGGTCTCGCGGCGCGGACGGAGGTAGAGCGCCCAGTAGAGGGTGGCGACGGCGGTGATGCCGCCGGTCCACAGGAGGTAGCTCGTCTCCTGCTGGGTCAGGACGTACGCGAGCACGGCGATCAGCAGGACCGGCAGGACCGGCCACAGGGGCATGCGCCAGGCGGAGGTGTGCCGGTGGTGGCCGCGGCGGGAGAGCAGGGAGGCGACGGCGACCAGCAGGTACATCCCGGTCACGGAGACGCCGGTGACGCCGTAGAGGGTGTCCAGGTTCACGAAGCAGAGCGCGGCGCCGGGCACGCCGACGGCGAGGGTGGCCACCCAGGGGGAGCCGAAGCGGCCGAGCTTGGAGAAGGCGTCGTTGACCGGCTGCGGCCAGGCCTTGTCGCGGGCGGAGGCGAACATGACCCGGGAGTTCTGGATGACCATGACGATGCCGGCGTTGATGATCGCGAGCGCCACGCAGATGCTGACGAACGCGCCGACCGCCGAGTTGGACCAGGCGGTCACCATGGAGCCGATGTCGCCGCCGGTGAGCTGGGCGAGGTCGGAGGCGCCGAAGGTGATGGCGACGACCGGGACCAGGATGATCACCGTGGAGATGGCGAGGGTGGCCAGGACCGTGCGGGCGACGTTGCGGCGCGGGTGCTCGAGTTCCTCGGAGAGGTAGACGGCGGTCGAGAAGCCCTGGGTGATGAAGAGGGCGATGGCCAGACCGGAGACGACCAGCATGGCGGTGACGGTGTCGGCGTGACCGTCGGCGCCGGCGACCTGCATCGAGACGAGGCTGCCCGGGCCGCGGTGCCCGTGGGCGAAGCCCAGGACGGCCACGACGGCGGCCGCGATGACCTCCAGGACCAGGAAGACTCCGGTGATCCAGGCGTTGGCGCGCAGGTCGAGCAGACCGGCGAGGGTGGCGAGCAGCATGACGCCGGCGCCCGTGAGGGAGGGGTCCAGCTGCACCACCGGGGCGAGGTAGTCGGCCGTGCCCACCGCGATCACCGGCGGGACGATCACGACGACGAGGAGGGAGAGGACGAAGACCAGCCAGCCGGCGAGCCGTCCGGCCAGCGTGGACACCATGGCGTACTCGCCGCCCGCGCTGGGGATGAGGGTGCCCAGTTCGGAGTAGCAGAACGCCACGGCGACGCAGAGCAGCGAGCCGATCGCGATCGTGAGGGCGGTCGCGGTGCCGAGCGAGCCGAACAGGTCCGGGACGATGACGAACAGGGTGGAGGCGGGGGTGACGCAGGACAGGGTCAGAAGGGTGCCGCCGACGACTCCTATGGAGCGCTTGAGCTTCTGGGGACTGTCGGACGCCTGGGGGAGGGCGGTCTCGACAGGGCGGAGCGTGTCGGTCATGCGGGATTCCGATCGACTCGTGCGGCGAGGTGAGGGGCGGGAGCGCTATCGCCTCCGGCGGCTTGGTCGTACGTCGTTCGTCCGCTCCCTGCGGCTGCATGGAATCCCGACGGAAACCGCCGCGTCAATAGGTGTTCACCTACGGAATCCGTAGGTGAGACCCTCTTCCGGCTGCGCTTACGGTCGTCCACCGCAAGTGAACACGGTGGCTCGGGTCATACGGGAACCGTAGTCGGGGTGTCGAAAAAAGGAGAAGCCGTCCGGATTCCGGACGGCTTCCCCAGGAAGAGCGGGTCGGTCAGTGGTTGCGCGGGAAGCCCAGGTCCACGCCGCCGGGGCCGTCCGCCGGGTCGGGCCAGCGAGTGGTGACGACCTTGCCGCGGGTGTAGAAGTGCGTGCCGTCGTTGCCGTAGATGTGGTGGTCGCCGAAGAGCGAGTCCTTCCAGCCGCCGAAGCTGTGGTAGCCGACAGGGACCGGGATCGGGACGTTCACGCCGACCATGCCGGCCTCGATCTCCAGCTGGAAGCGGCGGGCCGCGCCGCCGTCCCGGGTGAAGATCGCGGTGCCGTTGCCGAAGGGAGAGGCGTTGATGAGGGCCACGCCCTCGTCGAAGGTGTCGACGCGCAGCACGCACAGGACCGGGCCGAAGATCTCGTCCTGGTAGGCCTTCGCCGTCGTCGGCACCTTGTCGAGGAGCGAGATGCCGATCCAGTGGCCGTCCTCGTAGCCGTCGACCGTGTGGCCGGTGCCGTCGAGGACGACCTCCGCGCCCTCGGCCGCCGCGCCCGTCACGTACGACGCCACCTTGTCGCGGTGGACCCTGGTGATCAGCGGGCCCATCTCCGACGTCGGGTCGTTGCCGGGACCGATCTTGATCTTCTCGGCGCGCTCGCGGATCTTCTGCACCAGCTCGTCGCCGATCGCGCCGACGGCGACGACCGCGGAGATCGCCATGCAGCGCTCGCCGGCCGAGCCGTAGGCGGCGGAGACGGCGGCGTCGGCGGCCGCGTCGAGGTCCGCGTCGGGCAGGACCAGCATGTGGTTCTTCGCGCCGCCCAGGGCCTGCACGCGCTTGCCGTTGGCGGAGGCCGTGGTGTGGATGTAGCGGGCGATCGGGGTCGAGCCGACGAAGGAGACGGCCTTGACGTCCGGGTGCTCCAGCAGGCGGTCGACGGCCACCTTGTCGCCGTGGACGACGTTGAACACGCCGTCGGGCAGGCCCGCCTCGGCGAGCAGCTCGGCCAGCCGGACCGCCGCCGACGGGTCCTTCTCGCTCGGCTTCAGCACGAAGGTGTTGCCGGTCGCGATGGCGATCGGGAACATCCACATCGGGACCATCGCCGGGAAGTTGAACGGCGTGATGCCCGCGACGACGCCCAGCGGCTGGCGGATGGACGCCACGTCCACGCGGCTGGCCACCTCGGTGGACAGCTCGCCCTTCAGCTGCACGGTGATCCCGCACGCCAGGTCGACGATCTCCAGGCCGCGCGCGACCTCGCCGAGCGCGTCGCTGTGCACCTTGCCGTGCTCGGCGGTGATCAGCTCTGCGATCTCGTCCCGGTGCTCGTCCAGCAGCGCCCGGAACCTGAAGAGGATCGTGGTGCGCTTGGCGAGGGAGGAGACGCCCCAGCCGGCGAACGCCTCCTTGGCGGCGGCGACCGCCGCGTCGACCTCGTCGACGGTCGCGAACGCGACCTTGGTGGTGACGGCGCCGGTCGCCGGGTCGGTGACCGACCCGAACCTGCCCGACTCGCCCGCGGCGTTCTCAACGGGCTTGCCGCCGATCCAGTGGTTGACGATCTTCGTCATGACCGAGTGCTCCTTCACAGATGGCGGCGTCGGGTGGAGACGTGCCGTTCGTACAGCTCACGTGCCTTCACCGCGGACTCTCGGGTCGCGGTCTCGGCCACAGGTACATCCCACCAGGCCTGCGCCGGCGGCGGCCCCGACACAGTGTCGGACGTTTCCGTCTCGACGTAGACACATGTGGGAGTGTCGGCGCGGCGCGCCTCGGCGAGGGCCTCGCGCAGTTCGCCGACGGTCTTCGCGCGCAGCACGCGCATGCCGAGGCTGGCCACGTTCGCGGCCAGGTCGACGGGCAGCGGGGCCCCGGTGAACGTGCCGTCCTGCGCGGTGAAGCGGTACGCGGTGCCGAACCGCTCACCGCCGACGGACTCCGAGAGGCCGCCGATCGAGGCGTAGCCGTGGTTCTGCACGAGCAGCATCTTGATCGCGATGCCCTCCTGCACGGCCGTCACGATCTCCGTCGGCATCATCAGGTAGGTGCCGTCGCCGACCAGCGCCCAGACGTTGCGCTCGGGGGCGGCCAGCTTCACGCCGATCGCAGCCGGGATCTCGTATCCCATGCAGGAGTAGCCGTACTCCAGGTGGTACTGGTCCCGCGAGCGCGCCCGCCACAGTTTGTGCAGGTCGCCGGGGAGCGAACCGGCCGCGTTGATGATCACGTCAGACTCGTCGACGAGGGCGTCGAGCGCGCCGAGCACCTGTGGCTGCGTGGGACGCATGTCGGGGTCGTCGGCCTCGTAGCAGGCGTCGACGCGCTGTTCCCAGCGCTCCTTGTCCTCGCCGTACTCGGTGACGTAGGCGTCGGCGACCCGGTGGCCGTGCGGGCGCAGCGCCGCGGTCAGCTCGTCCAGTGCGCTGCGGGCGTCCGCGACCAGGGGGAGGCCGGCGAGCTTGTGGCCGTCGAGGGAGGCGATGTTGAGGTTGAGGAAGCGGACGCCGTCGCCCTGGAACAGGGTGTTCGACGCGGTGGTGAAGTCGGTGTAGCGGGTGCCGACGCCGATGACCAGGTCGGCGGTGCGGGCCAGTTCGTCGGCGGTCGCGGTGCCGGTGTGGCCGACGCCGCCCACGTCCTGGGGGTGGTCGTGGCGCAGCGAGCCCTTGCCGGCCTGGGTGGAGGCGACGGGGATGCCGGTGGCCTCGGCGAAGGCGGCGAGGGCCTCCTCGGCGCGGCTGTGGTGGACGCCGCCGCCCGCGACGACGAGGGGACGCCGGGCTGCCCGGATCGCCCGGACGGCCTCGGCCAGCTCGGCCGGGTCGGCGCCCGGACGGCGTACGGTCCAGGTCCGCTCGGCGAAGAACTCGTCGGGCCAGTCGTAGGCCTCGGCCTGGACGTCCTGGGGCATCGCCAGGGTCACGGCCCCGGTCTCCACCGGGTCGGTGAGGACCCGCATCGCCTGGAGCGCCGCGGGGATCAGGGCCTCGGGGCGGGTGACGCGGTCGAAGTACCTCGACACCGGGCGCAGGCAGTCGTTGACGGAGACGTCGCCCGCGTACGGCACTTCGATCTGCTGCAGGACCGGGTCCGCCACGCGGGTCGCGAAGACGTCGCCGGGCAGCAGCAGGACGGGCAGGTGGTTGACGGTGGCGAGGGCGGCGCCGGTGACCAGGTTGGTCGCGCCGGGGCCGATCGACGTCGTCACGGCGTGGGTGGACAGGCGGTTCGACTGGCGGGCGTAGCCGACGGCCGCGTGCACCATGGACTGCTCGTTGCGGCCCTGGTGGAAGGGCATGTCGTCGCCGTACTCGACCAGCGCCTGGCCGAGGCCGGCGACGTTGCCGTGGCCGAAGATGCCCCAGGTCGCGCCGATCAGCCGCTGCCTCGTGCCGTCGCGCTCGGTGTACTGGGCGGCGAGGAAGCGCACCAGCGCCTGGGCCACGGTGAGCCTGGTGGTCATCGGTAACCCCCTTCTGCGTGGGCCGGGTGGAAGCAGATCCGCCATTCGCGGGTCTCGCCGGGGCCGGCCATGACGTTGAGGTAGTACATGGCGTGGCCCGGCTGGGCGATCGACGGGCCGTGCCAGCCGTCGGGGACGAGGACGGCGTCGCCGGACCGGACCTCGGCGAGGACGTCGGATCCGCCCTCGCGGGAGGGGGACACGCGCTGATAGCCGAACCCGTGCGGGCCGTCGATCTCGAAGTAGTAGATCTCCTCGAGTTCGGCCTCCTCGCCCGGCCGGTGCTCGTCGTGCTTGTGCGGCGGGTACGAGGACCAGTTGCCGCCGGGGGTGACCACCTCGACGGCGATCAGCTTGTCGCAGTCGAAGGCGTCGGCGGAGGCGAAGTTGCGCACATGGCGCAACTGGCTGCCGCTGCCGCGTTCTTCGACGGGGACCTCCGGCGCGGGGCCGTAGCGGGCGGGGAGTCGTCGCTCGCACTTCGCTCCTGCCAGGGCGAAGCGGCCTCCCGCGCCGGAGGCGATCTGGACCCGGGCGTCGCGGGGAACGTACGCGAAGTCGGAGACCGACGCGAACACCGTTTCCCTGCCCAGGAGTTGGAACTCGTCTTCGTCTGTGCGCACGGTACATCCGCCGGCGAGGGGGAGGACGATCCACTCGCTGTCACCGGTGGTGAAGGTGTGGGCGCCGCCCGGCTCCAGCTCGACGATCCGCAGGCTGCAGTGATCCCAGCCGGCCCGGCGGGGGTCGATGTCGAGCGTGTAGTGGTCGCCGGCGGTCGTGCCCCGCGGGATGTACAGGTCGGGTTGCGGCTCTGTGTTCGTCATGCGGCCCTCACAGCAGTCCTACGGCGGTGTCCACGGCGGCGGCGACGTTCCCGTCCGCCGGGTACAGCAGCGAGCGTCCGACCACCAGGCCCCGGACGGTGGGCAGTTGCAGCGCCCCGCGCCACTTCTCGTACGCGCCGTCCTGTTCCTCGACGGAGCCGCCGACCTCGCCGCCCAGCAGGACGGCGGGCAGGGTGGAGGTCTCCATGACCTGGGCCATGTCGTCGGGGTTGTCGGTGACGGGCACCTTCAGCCAGGTGTAGGCGGAGGTGCCGCCCAGGCCGGAGGCGATGGCGATCGACCGGGTGACGGCCTCGGCGGACAGGTCGTTGCCCAGTCTGCCGTCGGGGCCGCGCCGGCTGATGAACGGCTCGACGAAGAGGGGGAGCCCGCGGGCGGCCATGTCGTCGACGGCTCGGGCGGTGGTCTCCAGGGTGGTGAGGGAGCCCGGGTCGTCGTAGTCGATGCGCAGCAGCAGCTTTCCCGCGTCGAAGTTCAGCCGCTCGATGTCCTCGGCACGGTGCCCGGTGAAGCGGTCGTCGAGCTCGAAGACGGCGCCCTGGAGGCCGCCGCGGTTCATGGAGCCCATGACGACCTTGCCGTCGAGGGCGCCGAGCAGCAGCAGGTCGTCGAGGATGTCGGCGGTCGCGAGGACGCCGTCGACACCGGGCCGGGACAGTGCGAGGCAGAGGCGTTCGAGCAGGCCGGCGCGGTTGGCCATGGCCAGCCGGTCCCCGCCGACGCCGAGTGCGCCGCGGGCCGGATGGTCGGCGGCGACGATCATCAGCCGGCCGGAGTCGCCCAGCAGCGGCCGGCGCGGCCGGCGGGCGGCCGCCTCGGCGATCGCCTCGGGGTGCTGCGAGCGCAGCCGGACGAGTTCAGCGACGTCGACGTTCGTCACCGGACGGCCCCCGCCTCGATCGCCGCTTCCACCTCGGCCGGAGTGGGCATCGCGGAGGAGCACTCCAGACGGGAGGCGACGATGGCGCCGGCCGCGTTGGCGTGGCGCATGATCTTCTCCAGGTCCCAGCCGGCGAGCAGGCCGTGGCAGAGGGACCCGCCGAACGCGTCGCCGGCCCCGAGGCCGTTGAGGACGTCGACCGGCAGCGGCGGGACCTCGACGGACTCGCCCTCGCGGTTCACGGCGAGGACGCCCTTGGGGCCCTGCTTGACCACGGCGAGTTCGACGCCGGCGTCCAGCAGCGCCCGTGCCGCGGCCCGCGGCTCGCGCACCCCGGTGGCGACCTCCACCTCGTCGAGGTTTCCGACGGCGACGGTGGTGTGCTTCAGCGCCTCGGCGTAGAACGGGCGGGCCGCCTCGGCCGGGGTGCCCCCGGACGCGTCCGTGCGGTCGTTCCAGAACATCGGCCGCCAGTCGAGGTCGAAGACCGTGATGCCGGCCTTCGCCCGGTGGGCGAGGGCGGCGAGGGTCGCCGTGCGGCTGGGCTCCTCGCTCAGGCCGGTGCCGGTGACCCAGAAGACCCGGGTCTCGCGGACGGCGTCGAGGTCGAGCTCATGGGCGTCGATCTCCAGGTCCGGCGCCTTGGGCTGCCGATAGAAGTACAGCGGGAAGTCGTCCGGCGGGAAGATCTCGCAGAAGGTGACCGGTGTGGGCAGCACGGGCACGGCCGTGACCCAGCGGTCGTCCACGCCGAAGCCGCGCAGGGCCTCGTGCACATACGTGCCGAACGGGTCGTCGCCGGTGCGGGAGATCAGCGCCGTCCGCCGGCCGAGCCGGGCCGCGGCGACGGCGACGTTGGCCGCCGATCCCCCCAGGAACTTCCCGAAGGACGTGACCTGCGGGAGCGGGACGCCCGTCTGCAGCGGATAGAGGTCCACCCCTGTCCGCCCCATGGTGATCAGGTCGTACGCCATCGAGTTCCCTTCGCAATCGGCTCGCCCCCGAGAAGACCGCTCACGGGACGTCCGCGGCGCACGTCCCGTATCGGCTCTCACGGCTTTCTAGTCCCGCACGACGGGCCCTGTCAATGTTTTGTCCAGACATTCGGACCAGCCCTTGACACCCCCTCGGTGAGACCGCACTCTGACGGCCATGACGTCGTTGTCACCTGAGTCCTCACTTTCCCGCATCCGGATCGGATCGGCCCCCGACAGCTGGGGCGTCTGGTTCCCGGACGATCCCGCCCAGGTCCCCTGGCGGCGCTTCCTCGACGAGGTCGCGCAGTCCGGCTACGAGTGGATCGAGCTGGGCCCCTACGGGTACCTGCCCACCGATCCCGCCGTGCTCGCCGAGGAGACGTCGAAGCGCGGGCTCAAAGTGTCGGCGGGCACGGTCTTCACCGGGCTGCACCACGGCGAGGCCGTGTGGGAGAAGACCTGGGCGCACGTCGCGGACAACGCGGTGCTCGCCCAGGCGATGGGCGCCCGCCACCTGGTCGTCATCCCGTCGTTCTGGCGGGACGACAAGACCGGTGACGTGCTGGAACCGGACACGCTGACCCCCGAGCAGTGGCGCAACCTGACCTCGCTGACCGAGCGGCTGGGCAAGGAGGTGCGCGAGCGCTACGGACTCCGGATCGTCGTGCACCCGCACGCCGACACCCACATCGACAGCGAGGAGAACGTCGTCCGGTTCCTGGACGGCACCGACTCCGACCTGGTCTCGCTGTGCCTGGACACCGGGCACTACGCGTACTGCGGCGGCGACAGCGTCAAGCTGATCGAGACCTACGGGGAGCGCATCGGCTACCTGCACCTCAAGCAGGTCGACCCGGAGATCCTGGCGGACGTGCGGGCGAAGGGGACGCCGTTCGGGCCGGCCGTGGCCCAGGGCGTGATGTGCGAACCCCCGACCGGGGTACCCGCGCTGGGGCCGGTCCTGGAGGCGGCGCAGAAACTGGACGTGGACCTGTTCGCGATCGTCGAACAGGACATGTACCCGTGCGCGCCGGACACCCCCCTGCCCATCGCGCAGCGGACGCGGGCCTTCCTGCGGTCCTGCGGGGCGTAGGACCCTCCCGGCGTATCGCGCGTCGTGCGCCCCGCGCACACCGGTGCGTCAGATGTGTCACCCGTGTCACAAACGCCACCCTTTCGTCACACATGTCACGTGTACGCGGGTTCTCTGTCACCGTCCGTCGACAGCCGCTTCCGCACGGTCACCGGACGCCGTTCATTGGGCACAGGCTTGGTGATCGCCAGCGCAGCGCCGGCTCCCCCGGGCGGCCTCCCGGCCGCCGCCCGCGCGCGCACGGAGGTACAGCTCATGACCGACCGAAGGCTCTGGTCGTACAAGGAGATCGCGGCGCACATCAAGGTGCAGCCGGACACCGTACGGTCGTACCGCAAACACGGACTCCTGCCCCCGCCCGACCACGTCGAGGGCGGCAAGCCCTACTGGTACGCCGACACCGTCCGCGCCTGGGTCGCCTCCCGCCCGGGCAACCGCGGACGAACCGCGGGCTGACCGGGCCCGCAGTGCCGGCAGCTGTGCCCCACCGCCACCCGGCGCGTGGGGCACAGTGCCGTGGGCCGCGGCGCGCACCGCGATCCCCGCCGCGAGCGGACCGGGCCGCGCCGGGCGGACGGACGGCCGGTCAGGCCCAGGGCTCGATGACCGTCACTCCCGCGCCCGGCGCCGTGCCCAGGGCGGCCAGCGCGGCCGGCGCGTCGTCCAGCGTGATCGTCGACGTCACCAGGAGATCGGGGCGCACGGCCGCGGAGCGGACCATTTCCAGCATCGCGGGATAGGCGTGGGCAGCCATGCCGTGACTGCCCAGGAGCTCCAGTTCCAGGGCGATGGCACGGGCCAGCGGCACGGGGGTGGAGCCGTCCCGCGAGGGCAGCAGCCCGACCTGGACGTGCCGGCCCCGGCGGCGCAGCCCGTTCACCGAGGCGGCGCAGGTGGCGGGCGAGCCGAGAGCGTCGAGCGAGAGATGCGCGCCGCCGCCGGTCAGCTCGCGGACGGCCTCCGCCGTGTCCGGCACGCGCGCCGCGTCCACGCACTCCGCCGCGCCGAAGCGGCGCGCCAGCTCCAGGGCCCGGGGCGAGACGTCCACCGCGACCACCCGCGCCCCGCTCGCCGCCGCGATCATCACCGCGGACAGGCCCACGCCTCCGCAGCCGTGCACCGCCACCCACTCCCCCGCCGCGAGGCGGCCCTGGTGCACGACCGCCCGGAACGCCGTGGCGAACCGGCAGCCGAGGGACGCGGCGGTGGCGTACGACAGGTCGTCCGGGACCCCGACGAGGTTGACGTCGGCGTGTTCCAGGGCCACGTACCGGGCGAAGGAACCCCAGTGCGTGAAGCCGGGCTGGGTCTGACGTTCGCACACCTGGTGATCGCCGGCCGCGCAGGACGGGCAGCTGCCGCAGCCGCACACGAAGGGGACGGTGACCCGGTCGCCGGCCTTCCAGCGGGTGACCCGGGAGCCCGTCTCCGCCACCACCCCGGCGAGTTCGTGACCGGGGACGTGCGGCAGCACGACGTCCGGGTCGTGGCCCATCCAGGCGTGCCAGTCGCTGCGGCACAGGCCGGTGGCCTCGACGCGCACCACCACCCCGTGCTCGGCGGGCCGCGGGTCGGGCACCTCCCGCACCTCGGCCGGTTCCCCGAACCGTTCGAACACCACAGCCCGCATGCGCCCTCGCCTTCGGCTTCTCCGTCGCAGATCACCGCGAACGCTAGCCGCCCGTGCCGGGCCTGTCGCCGCCACGCCCGGACACCCTTCTTGGGTAAATACCCCCTAGGGGTATACTGTGAGGTAACGGGAGACCTTCGCGGCCCCGCACGCCCCGCCTGCCTCCACGAGGAGAACGACATGACCACTCAGACCGACACCCCGGGCTCCGTCACCACCGTCTACCAGGTGAGCGGCATGAGCTGCGGCCACTGCGAGGGCGCCGTCTCCGGCGAACTCTCGGAGCTCGCCGGTGTCACCTCGGTGCAGGCCGTCGCCTCGACCGGCGAGGTCACGGTCGTCTCCGCCGCCGCGCTCGACGAGGCCGCGGTGCGCGCCGCCGTGGACGAGGCCGGCTTCGAGCTGGTCGGCCAGGCCTGACCGCCCCGCGCCCGCCGGGCGCCCGCCCCGCGTCGCCGCCTGCCCGCGACCCGGGGAAACCCTGCACCCGCCGGGCCGTGCCGACCAGCTGATACTGGTTCCGTACGGCCCGGCCCGCTTCCTGGAGCACGGACATGACCAGCACCGCCACCCCACCGCCGACCGCACAGCCGCCGGCCCCGACCGCCGAGGTGGAACTGATCGTCGGCGGGATGACCTGCGCTTCCTGCGCGGCCCGCGTGGAGAAGAAGCTCAACCGCATGGACGGCGTCACCGCGACGGTCAACTACGCCACGGAGAAGGCCAAGGTCAGCTATCCGGCCGGCGTCGAGGTCGCCGATCTCATCGCGACCGTGGTGAAGACCGGATACACCGCCGAGGCGCCCGCGCCCGAGCCGGTCCGGCAGAGCCGGACCCACGATCACGGCGTGGACGGCGGGAAAAGCAGCGAGAGCGCGACCGCGGATCCCGAGCTCGCGGGCCTGCGCCACCGGGTTCTCGTCTCCGCGCTGCTCGCCGCGCCGGTCGTCCTGCTCGCGATGGTCCCGGCCCTGCAGTTCGACAACTGGCAGTGGCTGTCGCTGACGCTCGCCGCGCCCGTGGTCGTGTGGGGCGGCGGGCCGCTGCACCGGGCCGCCTGGACGAACCTGCGGCACGGCGCGGCCACCATGGACACCCTCGTCTCCGTCGGCACGCTGGCCGCGCTCGGCTGGTCGCTGTGGGCGCTGTTCCTCGGCGACGCGGGCATGCCCGGCATGCGGCACCCGTTCGAGCTCACCGTCTCGCGCACGGACGGCGCCTCGACGATCTATCTGGAGGTCGCCGCCGGAGTCACCGTCTTCATCCTGCTCGGCCGCTACCTGGAGGCCCGCTCCAAGCGGCGCGCGGGGGCGGCCCTGCGGGCGCTGATGGAGCTGGGCGCGAAGGACGTGGCCGTGCTGCGCGGGGGCAAGGAGGTGCGGATACCGGTCGACGCCCTGGCGGTCGGCGACCGGTTCGTCGTACGGCCCGGAGAGAAGGTCGCCACCGACGGGACGGTCGTGGAGGGCGTGTCCGCCGTGGACGCCTCGATGCTGACCGGCGAGTCCGTGCCGGTGGACGTCGGGCCCGGCGACACCGTCACGGGCGCGAGCGTGAACGCCGGCGGCCGGCTGGTCGTCGAGGCCGCCCGGGTCGGCGCGGACACCCGGCTCGCCCGCATGGCACGGCTGGTCGAGGAGGCGCAGAACGGCAAGGCCGAGGTCCAGCGGCTGGCCGACCGGATCTCCGGGATCTTCGTGCCCGTGGTGCTGCTGATCGCGGTCGCCGTCTTCGGCGGCTGGCTCGTCGCGACGGGCGACACGGTGGCCGCGTTCACGGCGGCCGTCGCGGTCCTGATCATCGCCTGCCCGTGCGCGCTCGGCCTCGCCACGCCCACCGCGCTGATGGTGGGCACCGGGCGGGGCGCCCAGCTCGGCATCCTCATCAAGGGCCCGGAGGTCCTGGAGTCCACGCGCCGCGTCGACACGGTCGTCCTGGACAAGACCGGGACCGTCACCACCGGCCGGATGACCCTGCAGGACGTGTGGGCCGTCGACGGCGTGGACGAGCGGGAGCTGCTGCGGCTGGCGGGCGCCCTGGAGCACGCCTCCGAGCATCCGGTGGCGCGGGCGGTCGCGGCGGGCGCCGCGGAGCGGGTCGGCGAGCTGCCGGCGGCCGAGCGGTTCGAGAACGTGCCCGGGCGGGGGGTGCGCGGGCAGGTGGAAGGCCGCGAGGTGGCGGTCGGGCGCCTCTTCGACTCCATCCCGCCGCAGGTGGCGCATGCCGCCGAGGAGGCCGAGCGGGACGGCCGCACGGCCGTCGTCGTGGGCTGGGACGGCGTGGCACGCGGGGTGCTCGCCGTCGCGGACGCGGTCAAGGAGACCAGCGCCGAGGCGGTCCGTGAACTGCGCGCGCTGGGCCTCACGCCGGTGCTGCTGACCGGGGACAACCAGGTGGTCGCCGAGGCGGTGGCGCGGGCCGTGGGGATCGACCGGGTGATCGCCGGGGTGCTGCCGGAGGACAAGGTCGACGTCGTCCGGCGGCTGCAGGACGAGGGGCGGGTCGTCGCCATGGTCGGGGACGGCGTCAACGACGCGGCCGCGCTCGCCGCCGCCGACCTGGGACTGGCCATGGGCACGGGCACGGACGCGGCCATCGAGGCGAGCGACCTGACGCTGGTGCGCGGGGACCTGCGGGTGGCCGCGGACGCGATCCGCCTGTCGCGGCGGACCCTCGCCACGATCAAGGGCAACCTGGTGTGGGCCTTCGGCTACAACGTGGCCGCGCTGCCGCTGGCCGCGGCGGGACTGCTGAACCCGATGATCGCGGGGGCGGCGATGGCGTTCTCGTCGGTGTTCGTCGTGACGAACAGTCTGCGGCTGCGCACGTTCACGTGAGCCGCGGAGATACCGCCGAGTAGGGCCAGGCCGTTGCCCGAGACCCCTGGAGTCCGGCGCGAGCCTCACATAAGCTCTTCACAAGGCTCGCGCATCATCCTTACGCTGGGGCCTCGATCGCTGTATCCGGTCTCTTGCGCATCTAACGGACATATGCAAGAGACACAGATCACAGTGATGCGAACGTAACCATCGAAGGAGTTCGAAGGTCTAAGTTGACGATGTCGGGAAGCGTCTTGGGGGGCGTGACCTGACATCTGAGGGTGTCTTGGGGGACGTCCTCAGAGATGCGTTGCCGGGGCAGTACACCGGGAAGCTTTGAGCGGCCCTCCCAGCGTGCGCTGTCCCGGCAGATCGCACACAGCGGTGGTGCGGCGAGCTCCGCTCGCTCGGCTCAACCGCGGGCACGACAACCGAAGATGGTCACACAACAGCGAATTCAGGCGCTGTCCTCACAACGCCCGGCCGGATCCCGTGGGGGGAATCCGCACCGGGACATGGGAAGGCGCCCTGGTCGTCGGCCCGTGGGGGGACTGGCGCCGGGGCGCCTTCCGTATGCCCGCGCGCAGGAGCCCCCCGAGAGCGCCCGCCGCCCCGGCCTCAGAGACGTGCGCCTTCACCCACCCGCACCCGAAGACCTGCACACATACCTCGAGGCCCCCGCCCCGGACACACGACTGCCCCGGACACACGGCCCCCGGACACACGACTGCCCGGGACCAAGGCCCCGGGCAGTCGGACGTCAGGACATCACGAGGGGCGCCCGGTGGTGGCGCGGCCCCTCGCCGGATGCGTCAGCGCGCCTCGACGGGGACGAAGTCACGCTCGACGACGCCGGTGTAGATCTGGCGCGGGCGGCCGATGCGGGAGCCCGGCTCCTTGATCATCTCGTGCCACTGGGCGATCCAGCCCGGCAGGCGGCCCAGGGCGAACAGGACCGTGAACATCTCGGTCGGGAAGCCCATGGCCCGGTAGATCAGGCCGGTGTAGAAGTCGACGTTCGGGTAGAGGTTGCGCGAGACGAAGTAGTCGTCGGAGAGCGCGTGCTCCTCCAGCTTCAGCGCGATGTCCAGCAGCTCGTCGGACTTGCCGAGGGCCGAGAGGACGTCGTGCGCCGCGGCCTTGATGATCTTGGCGCGGGGGTCGAAGGACTTGTACACCCGGTGGCCGAAGCCCATCAGGCGGACGCCGTCCTCCTTGTTCTTCACCTTGCGGATGAAGGAGTCGACGTCGCCGCCGCCCGCCTGGATGCCCTCCAGCATCTCCAGGACGGACTGGTTGGCGCCGCCGTGCAGCGGGCCCCACAGGGCGTTGATGCCGGCCGAGATCGACGCGAACATGTTCGCCTGGGACGAGCCGACCAGGCGGACCGTGGACGTCGAGCAGTTCTGCTCGTGGTCGGCGTGCAGGATCAGCAGCTTGTCGAGCGCGGAGACGACGACCGGGTCGAGGTCGTACTCCTGCGCCGGCACCGAGAACGTCATGCGCAGGAAGTTCTCGACGTAGCCGAGGTCGTTGCGCGGGTAGACGAACGGGTGGCCGATCGACTTCTTGTACGCGTACGCCGCGATCGTCGGAAGCTTGGCGAGCAGCCGGATCGTGGAGAGGTTGCGCTGCTTCTCGTCGAACGGGTTGTGGCTGTCCTGGTAGAACGTGGACAGCGCGGAGACCACCGAGGACAGCATGGCCATCGGGTGGGCGTCGCGCGGGAAGCCCTTGTAGAAGTTCTTGACGTCCTCGTGCAGCAGGGTGTGCTGCGTGATGTCGTTCTGGAAGACGGTGAGCTCGTCGACGGTCGGCAGCTCGCCGTTGATCAGGAGGTAGGCGACCTCGAGGAAGGTCGACCGTTCGGCCAGCTGCTCGATCGGGTAGCCGCGGTACCGGAGGATGCCCTGCTCGCCGTCGAGGTACGTGATGGCGGATTTATAGGCGGCGGTGTTGCCGTAGCCGCTGTCCAGGGTCACCAGACCGGTCTGGGCGCGGAGCTTCCCGATGTCGAAGCCCTTGTCGCCGACGGTGCTGTCGATCACCGGGTAGGTGTACTCGCCGTCGCCGTACCGCAGTACTACAGCATTGTTGGTGTGCTCGCTCACGTCATCCCTCACCGACGTTGTGCCTCTTCTTCGAGGTTGCCCTGACTGTCTCTACCATCCCCCATTTGGCGCAGGAGAGTGCACTCGGGGTCGACCATTGGGCTTATCGGCGGCACTCAGTGCCGCCAACCAGCTCATCCTGCCGCCTCGGTCACGGTTGCGGAAGAGCTCTGTGACCTTCGTGACTCATTTGATCGATCATTTTTTACACGTTCTCCGGAAGTGCCGGAACCGCCCGCGCTCAGCGGCCCGCGAGCCGGAAGTCCAGGGCCGTGCAGCGGCGGCCCGCCGACACCGTGCGCACCGCCTGGCCGATGGCCTTGCGGGAGCCGACGAGCACGACGAGCTTTTTCGCGCGGGTGACGGCCGTATACAGAAGATTCCGTTGCAGCATCATCCATGCACCGGTGGTGACGGGGATCACCACGGCGGGATATTCACTTCCCTGTGAACGGTGGATGGTCACCGCGTACGCGTGGGCCAACTCGTCCAGTTCGTCGAACTCGTAGGGAACCTCCTCGTCCTCGTCGGTCAGCACCGTCAGGCGCTGGTCGACCGGGTCGAGGGAGGTGACGACGCCCACGGTGCCGTTGAAGACGCCGTTCTCACCCTTGTCGTAGTTGTTGCGGATCTGGGTGACCTTGTCGCCGACGCGGAAGACCCGGCCGCCGAACCGCCTCTCGGCGAGGTCGGGGCGGCCGGGCGTGATGGCCTGCTGGAGCAGCCCGTTGAGGGCGCCCGCACCGGCCGGGCCGCGGTGCATGGGCGCCAGGACCTGCACGTCCCGGCGCGGGTCCAGCCCGAACTTCGCCGGGATCCGCCGGGCGGCGACGTCCACCGTGAGGCGGCCGGCCTCCTCCGTGTCGTCCTCGACGAAGAGGAAGAAGTCCTTCATGCCGTCGGTGAGCGGGTGTTGTCCGGCGTTGATCCGGTGCGCGTTGGTCACCACGCCGGACTGCTGGGCCTGGCGGAACACGCGCGTGAGGCGCACGGCCGGCACCGGACCGCCGTCGGCGAGCAGGTCGCGCAGCACCTCTCCCGCGCCCACGCTGGGCAGTTGGTCGACGTCCCCGACGAAGAGCAGGTGCGCCCCGGGCGGGACCGCCTTGACCAGCTTGTTGGCCAGGAGCAGATCCAGCATCGACGCCTCGTCGACCACCACCAGGTCGGCGTCCAGCGGGCGTTCGCGGTCGTAGGCCGCGTCGCCGCCGGGCTTGAGCTCCAGCAGGCGGTGCACGGTGGAGGCCTCGGCCCCGGTCAGCTCGGCCAGCCGCTTGGCGGCACGGCCGGTGGGCGCGGCGAGCACGACCTTCGCCCTGCGCGCGCGGGCCAGCTCGACGATCGAGCGGACCGTGAACGACTTGCCGCAGCCCGGGCCGCCGGTGAGCACGGCGACCTTCTCGGTCAGCGCGAGCCGGACGGCCGCCTCCTGCTCGGGCGCGAGGTCGGCCTTCGTGCGGGTCCTCAGCCAGGCCAGCGCCTTGTCCCAGGCCACGTCACGGAAGGCCGGCATCCGGTCCTCGTCGGTGCGCAGCAGGCGCAACAGCTGGGCGGACAAGGAGAGTTCGGCACGATGGAAGGGAACCAGCCAGACGGCCGTGACGGGTTCCGCCGCGCCGTCGGGACCCGGGACCTTCTCCCGGACGACCCCGGGGTCCTCGCCCTCCTCCGGCGGCACGGCGAGGTCCGCGAGGCACTCGATGACCAGCCCGGTGTCGACCTGGAGCAGCTTGACCGCGTCGGCGATCAGCCGTTCCTCCGGGAGGTAGCAGTGGCCCTGGTCCGTCGCCTGGGACAGCGCGTACTGCAGGCCCGCCTTGACCCGCTCCGGGCTGTCGTGCGGGATGCCGACGGACTGGGCGATCTTGTCCGCGGTGAGGAAGCCGATGCCCCAGACGTCGGCGGCCAGCCGGTAGGGCTGGTTCCTGACGACGGAGATCGACGCGTCGCCGTACTTCTTGTAGATCCGGACCGCGATGGACGTGGACACCTCGACGGTCTGGAGGAAGAGCATGACCTCCTTGATCGCCTTCTGCTCCTCCCAGGCGTCGGCGATCTTCCTGGTGCGCTTGGGGCCGAGGCCGGGGACCTCGACGAGGCGCTTCGGCTCCTCCTCGATGATCTTCAGGGTGTCCATGCCGAAGTGCTGGGTGATGCGGTCGGCGAAGACCGGCCCGATGCCCTTCACCAGGCCGGACCCCAGGTAGCGGCGGATGCCCTGCACGGTGGCGGGCAGGACGGTCGTGTAGTTCTCGACGGTGAACTGCTTGCCGTACTGGGGGTGGGAGCCCCAGCGGCCCTCCATGCGCAGGGACTCGCCGACCTGGGCGCCGAGCAGCGCGCCGACGACCGTGAGGAGGTCGCCGCCGCCCCTGCCCGTGTCGACCCGGGCGACCGTGTAGCCGTTGTCCTCGTTGGCGTACGTGATGCGTTCCAGCACGCCTTCCAGCGTGGCGAGCCGCCGCTCTCCCGCCCCCTGGGCGGCCCCGGTCTGTTGGGACATGGTCCGACCGTACCGCCCACCACCGACAGGGCCGTCCGCCCGCCGGACCCCGCGCCCGCCGGACCTCACGACAACCGCACCTCACGCCCGCCCGGGCCGCCCGCCGCCCGGCCGCCGTCGGCTCAGTCCTGCGTGATCGTCACGCAGGTGCCGACCACATAGCCGGTGACGCCGCTCCTCGTGACCTTCACCCAGCGCTTGCTGACGATGCCGCACTTCTCGTACGAGTCGGCGCCGTAGTACATCGTGCAGGAGGCCGAGGCGCTCTCGCCCTTGTTGAGCTGGGCGAGGGCCGTGCCGCCGGTGCTGGTCGTGGAGCGGATGACCACGGTCTCGAGGGCCTTGGCCGTGCAGCTCGCCGCGGCCGCCGGGGCGGCGGCCACGAACGAGGCGCCGACCAGGGCGGCCGCCCCCACGGAGGCACCGAGTATCCGGCTTGCGCGCATGTCTGTTCTCCCCTGTTCGCTTGGCACGGGCATGCCACCCGTGACGGTCCAAAACAGCCTAGGGGCCCGTGCCGCCCCGTTCATCACGATCCGGTTTCAGCCACGCCGGAGCCTTGATTAACCCCCGTGTAATCGATTCCAATCCTTCGTACACGTCGATGTAATCGATTCCAAGCCCTCACGACGTGCACGAACCGAGTCCACGAGGAGGTGGAGCGGCGATGGCGAGCATCAAGGACGTCGCTGCCGAGGCGGGCGTCTCCGTCGCCACGGTGTCACGCGTCCTGAACGACCATCCGTCGGTCAGCGACGACGCACGCAAGCGCGTGCTGGCCGCCGTCGAGGCGCTGGGCTACCGCCCGAACGCCGTCGCCCGGTCGCTGCGCACCGACCAGACCCGCACCCTCGGGCTGGTCATCAGCGACGTGATGAACCCCTACTTCACCGAGCTGGCCCGCTCCGTCGAGGAGGAGGCCCGCGCCCTCGGCTACAGCGTGATCATCGGCAACGCCGACGAACGGCCCGACCTTCAGGACCATCACGTCACGACCCTCCTGGACCGCCGGATCGACGGTCTGCTGGTCTCCCCCACCGACGGCGGCTCGCCGCGGATGCTGGAGGCCGCGCGCGGGGGCACGCCGATGGTGTTCGTCGACCGGTGGATCCCGGGCCTGGACGTGCCCGTGATCCGGGCGGACGGACAGGCCGCGGTGCGCGACCTCGTCGCGCATCTGCACGGCCTCGGCCACCGCCGGTTCGCCATCATCGCGGGGCCCGCCGCCACCACCACCGGCAGCGAGCGTGTCGAGGCCTTCCGCGCCGCACTGGCCGAGTACGGCCTCCCCCTCCCCGACGCCTACACGGGCCAGGGCGACTTCCAGGCCGAGAGCGGACGGCGGGTCACCGAGGGCTTCCTCGACCTGCCCGAGCCGCCCGAGGTCGTGTTCGCCGCCGACAACCTGATGGCGCTCGGCGCGCTGGACGCCGTCCGCGCGCGTGGGCTGCGCGTTCCGCACGACCTGGCGCTCGCCGCGTTCGACGACATCCCGTGGTTCGTGCACACCGATCCGCCGGTCACGGCGATCGCCCAGCCGACGGGCGAGCTGGGGCGGGCCGCCGTGCGCGCGCTCGTCGACCGCATCGAGGGACGGCCGCCGCAGTCGGTCACCTTCGCCGCCCGCCTCGTCGTACGCCGCTCGTGCGGCGAGTCCCCCGTAACGAACAGGAGCCAGACGTGAGCAACGCGGACGAGTTGCTGCGCATCGAAGGCATACGCAAGACCTTCCCCGGCGTGGTCGCGCTCGACAGCGTCGACTTCGACCTGCGGCGGGGCGAGGTGCATGTGCTGCTCGGTGAGAACGGCGCGGGCAAGAGCACCCTCATCAAGATGCTCTCCGGCGCCTACCGGCCCGACGCCGGGCGGATCCTGGCCGGCGGCGAGGAGGTGCGCATCCACGGCGCACAGGACTCCGAGCGCCTCGGGATCGCCACCATCTACCAGGAGTTCAACCTCGTCCCCGATCTGACGGTCGCCGAGAACATCTTCCTGGGACGGCAGCCCCGGCGGTTCGGCGTGATCGACCGCAAGCGGATGGAGGCCGACGCCGCCGTCCTGCTGGAGCGGGTGGGCGTGAACGTCTCGCCCCGCGCGCGGGTGCGTGAACTCGGCATCGCCCGGCTGCAGATGGTCGAGATCGCCAAGGCGCTCAGCCTGGACGCGCGCGTGCTGATCATGGACGAGCCGACCGCCGTGCTGACCTCCGAGGAGGTCGACAAGCTCTTCGCGATCGTGCGCAGGCTGCGCGAGGACGGCGTCGGCATCGTGTTCATCACGCACCACCTGGAGGAGATCGCCGCCCTCGGCGACCGCGTCACGGTCATCCGCGACGGCAGAAGCGTCGGGCAGGTCCCGGCGTCCACTCCCCAGGACGAACTCGTGCGGCTCATGGTCGGGCGCTCCATCGAGCAGCAGTACCCCAGGGAGCGCGCCGAAGCCGGCGCCGCCCTGCTGTCCGTCGAGGGGCTGACCCGCGACGGCGTCTTCCACGAGGTCTCCTTCGAGGTGCGCGCCGGTGAGGTCGTCGGCATCGCCGGGCTCGTCGGCGCCGGTCGTACCGAGGTCGTACGGGCCGTCTTCGGGGCCGACCCCTACGACCGGGGGACCGTGCGGGTTTCGGGCGCGCCGCTCCCCCGGCACGACGTCAACGCGGCGATGGCGGCCGGGATCGGGCTGGTGCCCGAGGACCGCAAGGGCCAGGGGCTCGTGCTGGACCAGTCGGTCGAGGAGAACCTCGGGCTCGTGACCATGCGGGCCGCGACCCGGGGCGGCCTCGTCGACCTCAAGGGCCAGCGTGCGGCGGCCGCGCGGATGGCCGGGCAGCTCGGGGTGCGGATGGCCGGGCTCGGCCAGCAGGTGCGCACCCTGTCCGGCGGCAACCAGCAGAAGGTCGTCATCGGCAAGTGGCTGCTGGCCGACACCAAGGTGCTGATCCTCGACGAACCCACGCGTGGGATCGACGTGGGCGCCAAGGTCGAGATCTACCAGCTCGTCAACGAGCTGACGGCGGCCGGCGCCGCGGTCCTGATGATCTCCAGCGATCTGCCCGAGGTGCTCGGCATGAGCGACCGGGTGCTGGTGATGGCCCAGGGCCGGATCGCCGGCGAACTGCCTGCGGAGCAGGCCACCCAGGACGCGGTGATGGCACTCGCCGTCAGCGCGCCCGCCACCCCCCGAACCACCCCTACGACCACGGAAGTGGAGGCCGGCCGTGGCCGCTGACACGCATCCGAGCACGACGGGCGCCGGTGGCGGCGCCGCGGCACTCCGCCGCCTGCTCCTCGACAACGGCGCGCTCACCGCGCTGATCGTCCTCGTCATCGCCATGTCGGCGCTGTCGGGCGACTTCCTGACCACGGACAACCTGCTCAACGTGGGCGTCCAGGCGGCCGTGACCGCCATCCTCGCCTTCGGCGTGACGTTCGTGATCGTCTCGGCGGGCATCGACCTGTCGGTCGGCTCGGTGGCCGCGCTGTCGGCGACCGTGCTGGCCTGGAGCGCCACACAGCACGGCGTCCCGGTGGTCCTCGCGCTCGTCCTGGCGGTCGCCACCGGCATCGGGGCCGGTCTGGTGAACGGTTTCCTCATCGCCTACGGCAAGCTGCCGCCGTTCATCGCGACGCTCGCGATGCTGTCGGTCGGACGCGGTCTGTCGCTGGTGATCTCCGAGGGCTCGCCGATCGCCTTCCCCGACTCCGTCTCGCACCTGGGCGACACGCTCGGCGGCTGGCTGCCGGTGCCGGTCCTCGTGATGATCGTGATGGGGCTGATCGCCGCGTTCGTGCTCGGCCGCACCTACATCGGGCGTTCGATGTACGCCATCGGCGGCAACGAGGAGGCCGCCCGGCTGTCGGGGCTGCGGGTGAAGCGGCAGAAGCTCGCCATCTACGCCCTGTCCGGCGTGTTCGCGGCCGCCGCAGGCATCGTGCTCGCCTCCCGGCTGTCGTCCGCGCAGCCGCAGGCCGCCGACGGCTACGAGCTGGACGCCATCGCCGCGGTCGTCATCGGCGGGGCCTCCCTCGCGGGCGGCACCGGCAAGGCCTCGGGCACCCTGGTCGGCGCCCTGATCCTGGCGGTGCTGCGCAACGGGCTGAACCTGCTGTCCGTCTCCGCGTTCTGGCAGCAGGTCGTCATCGGCGTCGTCATTGCGCTGGCGGTGCTGCTCGACACCCTGCGCCGCAAGGCGGGCGCGACCCCGGTGACGGCCGGGGCGGGCGGCGGCAAGGGCCGGCAGGCCGCGACGTACGGCCTCGCGGCCGTCGTCACCGTCGCCGTCGTCGGCGCGACGTCCTTCCTGCACGGCGGGAACTCCCCGAGCGCGAACCCGAGGATCGGCCTGGCGCTGTCCACGCTGAACAACCCGTTCTTCGTGCAGATCCAGTCCGGCGCGAAGGCCGAGGCGAAGAAGCTGGGCGTGGACCTGACGGTCACCGACGCGCAGAACGACGCCTCGCAGCAGGCCAACCAGCTGCAGAACTTCACCAGTTCCGGCTACGACTCGATCATCGTCAACCCGGTGGACTCGGACGCGGCCGGCAACTCGGTGAAGGCCGCCGACAAGGCGAAGATCCCGGTCATCGCCGTCGACCGGGGCGTCAACAAGGCCACGGTGGACGCGCTGGTCGCCTCCGACAACGTGGCGGGCGGTGAACTGGCGGCAAAGACGGTCGCCGAGAAGCTGGGCGGCGCCGGCAGGATCGTGATCCTCCAGGGCCAGGCGGGCACCTCGGCGGCCCGGGAGCGAGCGGAAGGTTTCGCCATGGGGCTGAAGGCCTACCCCGGCATCAAGGTCGTGGCCCAGCAGCCGGCCGACTTCGACCGCACCAAGGGGCTCGACGTGATGTCGAACCTGCTGCAGGCGCACCCGGACGTCCAGGGCGTCATCGCCGCCAACGACGAGATGGCGCTCGGCGCGATCAAGGCGCTGGGCGCCAAGGCCGGCAAGTCCGTCCAGGTGGTCGGCTTCGACGGAACCCCCGACGGTCTCAAGGCCGTCGAACAGGGCACGCTGTACGCGTCCGTGGCGCAGCAGCCGTCCCAGTTGGGGAAGATCGCCGTGGACAACGCGCTGAAGGCGCTGCGCGGCGAGAAGGTCGAGGAGACGGTGAAGGTGCCGGTGAAGGTGGTCACCGAGGCGAACGTGGCCGGGTTCAACGGCTGACCTCGTACGCTGCGCAGCGCAGAGCGCGCCACGCACAGCGCATATCGCACAACGCATTGGCGCGGAAAGGCGGGCGGTCCCTCTGGCGGGACCGCCCGTCCCACGTCACGTATCAGGGGAGTTCTTCCATGTACGACTACGACCTGTTGGTCGTGGGGTCGGCCAACGCCGACCTGGTGATCGGCGTCGAGCGCAGGCCCGCCGCCGGGGAGACGGTGCTCGGTTCCGACCTGGCCGTGCACCCCGGCGGCAAGGGCGCGAACCAGGCCGTCGCGGCCGCGCGCCTCGGGGCCCGTACCGCCCTGCTGGCCCGGGTCGGCGACGACGCCCACGGGCGGCTGCTGCTCGACTCGCAGCGGGCGGCCGGGGTCGACACGGCGGGCGTGCTGACGGGCGGGGCGCCGACGGGCGTCGCGCTGATCACCGTGGACCCCTCGGGGGACAACAGCATCGTGGTGTCGCCGGGTGCGAACGGTCGGCTGACCCCGGCGGACGTCCGGGCCGCGAGCGGCCTCCTGCACGCCTCGCGGGTGGTGTCGGCGCAGCTGGAGATCCCGCTGGAGACGGTCGTGGCGGTGGCGGCGGGTCTGGGGCCGGACAGCCGGTTCGTGCTGAACCCCTCCCCGCCGCGCCCGCTGCCCGCCGTGCTGCTCGCGGCCTGCGACCCGCTGATCGTCAACGAGCACGAGGCCAAGGTGCTCCTCGGCGAGGCGGGCGGCGCGGCCTCCGGGCCCGAGGACTGGGCGCGGCTGCTGCTCGCGAAGGGGCCGCGGTCGGTGGTCGTCACGCTGGGCGCGGAAGGCGCGCTGGTGGCGTCGGCGGACGGCGGCGTGCAGCACGTCGACTCCGTGAAGGTGGACGCCGTGGACACGACGGGCGCGGGCGACTCCTTCACGGCGGCGCTGGCGTGGCGGCTGGGCACGGGCGCGTCGCTCGCGGAGGCGGCGGCGTACGCGGCGCGGGTGGGAGCGGTGTCCGTGACCCGCCGGGGTGCGCAGGAGTCGTTCCCGACCGCCGAGGAGGTCGACGCGCTGGGCGGTGCCGGCCGGCGGGCGGACGACGCGTCCGGGACGTCCCGGCGAGGTGAGGCGCTGTGAAGAAGTCCGGGATACTCAACCGCCATCTCGCGGGGGCGCTGGCCGAGTTGGGACACGGCGACGGGGTGCTGGTGTGCGACGCGGGCATGCCGATACCGGACGGACCGCGCGTGGTCGACCTCGCCTTCCGGGCGGGGGTGCCGTCGTTCGAGGAGGTCGTCGACGGGCTGCTCGCCGAACTGGTGGTGGAGGGCGCGACGGCGGCGGAGGAGGTCAGGGACGCCAACCCCGCGGCCGCCGGACTCCTCGCGGGCCGCTTCCGGTCCCTGACGTACGTCTCGCACGAGCACCTGAAGGAACTGTCGGCGGGGGCGCGGCTGGTGGTCCGCACGGGCGAGGCACGGCCGTACGCGAACGTGCTGCTGAGGTGCGGGGTGTTTTTCTGAGGCACGCCGGGCGAGGGTGCGTGGGCGGCGCACGTCGGGCCGCGCCCTGCAGATCGTCACCCCGCCGCAGGTGCGGGTCAGCGCCCCGGCCCGCGCCACGCTCCTTCAGCCGCCCAACCGCTGGGTCGTCCAGGACCCGGCGCAGGGTTACTACGACGGGCTGTCCGGGGCGGTGCTGCGCTGGCAGGACGGAACCGTTCGCGCCCGCGTTCGGCTGCCGGGAACGGAGCCGGGGGCCTGACGGCCGGGCCCTCCGACGCGCACGGGAGGACGAAGTGCAAAGCGAACGAAACAGGCCGTCGAGACATGCCGGCCGCGGCAAACACCTCACGGGCCCAATGCATCACTTGTAATGAACCGCGCAGGTCAAACGGGTGACACGGGCAAATCGCCCTCCATGATGTGCTCGTTCCCCCACCCCTCCCATGAGGAGTACGACCATGTCGGAGACGACCGAGCCCAACGTCGGTACGTTCACCATCGGTGCCGCGATCACTGTCGAACCCCCCACCCCGGTCGAGGTGCCGGACCACGAGGACTGGACCCTGCCGAACGGCTTCGCCTGGATCTTCCGGGGCGAGGGCAACACCGTCCCCGGCAGTCTCGTCCGCCCCGTGATCATGGCCGACGGGTTCAACCTCGGCCGCAGCGAGCTCGACAAGCTGTACCAGGGGCTGGAGGGCGGCTATCCCTTCGTCAGCGAACTGCGCCGACGCGGACGGGACGTGATCCTGCTCGGGTTCGAGGAGCGCTCCGCGTCGATCCTGGACAACGCGGAAGCCGCCGCGGCCGCCGTCATGCGGGCCAACGCCGAGAAGCAGGGCGACGCCCCCCTGGTGGTCGGCGGGTTCAGCATGGGCGGCATCGTCACCCGTTACGCGCTGGCCAAGCTGGAGACGCAGCGGATGCACCACCAGACCGCGCTGTACTTCTCGTACGACAGCCCGCACCGCGGCGCCTCCATCCCCGTCGGCGTACAGGCGTTCTCGTACTTCATCCCGTTCGCGAACGACTTCGCGAAGCAGATGGACAGCCCGGCGGCCCGCCAGATGCTCTGGCGGCACTACGACAAGGACACCGGGAAGATCGGGGTCGCCGAGGAGCGCACCGAGTTCCTGGCCGCGCTCGACCGGATGGGCGGCTGGCCGCGGATCCCGCGTCTGCTCGGCATCGCCAACGGCCGCGGCGACGGGGTCGGCCTGCCGGACGTCACGCCCGGTGAGATGGCGCTGCGGATCGACGGGATCTACCCGGGCACCACCTTCTACACCCAGGCCCAGGGCGACGACGTGACGGTCGCCTACCTGAACCGGCGGTTCCCCGCGGCCGAGAAGACCATCACCACCGACGGCTTCCCCGAGCTTGACGGCGCGCCCGGCGGCACCCTGCACACGTACAAGATCCTCGCCGACACCATGCGGAAGCTCGGCGGCACGGTGGACCTGCGGCACGAGGAAGTCTGCTTCGTGCCGTCGGTGAGCGCGGTCGCCATCCGTGATTTCGAGACGCAGGCGGACCTGTATGCGAAGGTCGACGATCTGTCCCCGGAGGAGAGCGAGTTGGACGACTTCATCCTTTCGTCGACGACCACGCCGCACACCGGGATCACCGAGGAGCTGTGCACCTGGCTGCTGGACAGCCTGCCCCACTGATCCTTCGCGTCCCGCCCGAGCACCGTCGGGGCCGTCCTCCACTCGCAGCTGGCGGAGGACGGCCCCGTCACCGCTCCCTGATCCAGCCGCGTCAGGCGGGCGGTGCGGGCGCTTCGGGGGCGGGCGGCAGGGGGTCGGAGACGAACGATCCCCGGGCGCGGACGGTCACCACGAGCCCCCTGTCCCGAAGGATGTCCAGGGCGCGGCGGACGGTACCGGGACCGACCTTGTGCTCGTGGGTCATGGTCAGTTCGCCCGGCAGCCGCGTGCCCGGCGGGTACTCACCGGAACGAATCTTCCGCTCGATGATCGCGGCGAGCTGTTCATAGACGTACTGCGGCGAATCGGGGCTGATCTGGTCCACGCGTCGACCGTATGCCGCCACTCTCCACTGCGCATTACTTAGTACTACTACCAACCACTACCTACTACTACCGCTATCGCGTTAAGCTCCCGAGCGACAAAGACGCCCCGGCCGGAAGTGTGAGAGCTTCCATGCCGGGGCTGAGCCGACTATCGAGGAGTCGACCTGTGCGCAGCCTACTGGGCCTGCTGGCCGCGATCCTGAGCCTCCTTCTGCCGCCGCGCGGAGCGCACCGCGCACCCGGGCCTTCGCCGTTCCCGGACGTTCCCCCACAGTGGCCCGCCCGCGCGGCCGGGAAACGGCCCCTCCCCGCGGACGCGGTCTTCGTCGACGGGCTGCCTCTGGTGCGCCCGTACCTCGTAGCCCTGGGCCACCAGCTCCACGCCCCGGCGGGGGCCGTCGCATGAGCGCCAGGCGCTTCCGCAGCGTCGGCGTCGACCCCGCCACCGGCAAGGAGGCGTTCGTGCTCGCGCGCCCCGGCGGGGTCCTGGAGGAACTCGCCGACGCGCAGGCCCTCAAGGCGGCCGCCGTCCTGGTGACGGTCGTCGGGGCCGTGCTGGAGGCCGGGAGACCGTCCGACGCCGAACTCGCCGCGTTCGTGCCGTCGCTGCACGGAGCACTCGAGGAATGCGTGGGCATCATGGCGGCGGACAGGGAGCCCTGACGCGAAAGAGGCCGGCTGCGGGAGCCGGAGTTCTCCGGCTCCCGCAGCCTTCGGACCGTCGGGGCTCGGCCCCGTCGTTCAGAGGTTCAGGTTCGCCGTGAACCGCTCCGCCGTCTCCGCCAGGACCTCCCTGCCGTCACGCGCCCACAGACCGTCGTTGAACAGCTCGACCTCGATCGCGCCGGTGTAGCCCGCCGCTTCCACGTACCCCTGCCACTCGCGCATGTCGATCGCGCCGTCGCCGATCTGGCCGCGGCCGGTCAGCACGCCCTCGGGCAGCGGGGTCGTCCAGTCGGCGAGCTGGAAGGTGTGGATGCGGCCGCCCGCGCCCGCCCGGGCGATCTGGGCGGGGGCCTGGTCGTCCCACCAGATGTGGTACGTGTCGACCGTGACGCCGACCTGGTGGGCCGGGAAGCGTTCGGCCAGGTCGAGGGCCTGGGCGAGCGTCGACACCACGCAGCGGTCGGCCGCGTACATGGGGTGCAGGGGCTCGATGGCCAGCTTCACCCCGTGCTCCTCGGCGTAGGGGCCGAGGACGGACAGGGCGTCCGCGATGCGCTCGCGGGCGCCGTGCAGGTCCCTGGAGCCGGCGGGCAGGCCGCCGGAGACCAGGACCAGCACCTCGGTGCCGAGGGCGGCCGCCTCGTCGACCGCCCGGCGGTTGTCGGCCAGGGCCGCCGTCCGCTCGTCGGGATCGATCGCGGTGAGGAAGCCGCCGCGGCACAGGGTCGTCACCGTCAGGCCCGCGTCGCGGACCAGCTTCGCCGTCGCCTCCACGCCGTACGTCTGCACCGGCTCGCGCCACAGGCCGACGTTGACGACGCCCAGCTCCCGGCAGGCGTCGACGAGTTCGGGCAGCGACAGCTGCTTGACCGTCATCTGGTTGATCGAGAAGCGGGACAGGTCCCCGGAAGCGCTCACTGGTTCACCCCGTACAGCGACAGCAGGTTCTTCATCCGCTCCTCGGCGAGCTTCGGGTCGGGGAACAGACCCAGCCCGTCGGCGAGTTCGTAGGCGCGGGCGAAGTGCGGGAGGGAGCGGGCCGACTGCAGGCCGCCGACCATCGTGAAGTGCGACTGGTGGCCGGCCAGCCAGGCCAGGAACACCACGCCCGTCTTGTAGAAGCGGGTCGGGGTCTGGAAGAGATGGCGGGACAACTCGACCGTGGGGTCGAGGAGGGCGCGGAAGCCGGCCGTGTTCCCCGTGTCGAGGACCCGGACCGCCTCCGCCGCCAGCGGGCCCAGCGGGTCGAAGATGCCGAGCAGGGCGTGGCTGAAACCCTGCTCGTCGCCCGCTATCAGCTCGGGGTAGTTGAAGTCGTCGCCGGTGTAGCAGCGGACGCCCCGCGGCAGCCTGCGCCGGATGTCGATCTCGCGCCCGGCGTCCAGCAGGGAGACCTTGATGCCCTCCACCTTGTCGGGGTGGGCGGCGATGACGTCGAGGAAGACGTCCGTGGCCGCGTCCAGGTCGGACGAGCCCCAGTAGCCCTCCAGCGCCGGGTCGAACATCGGGCCCAGCCAGTGCAGGATCACCGGCTCGGCGGACTGGCGCAGCAGGTGGCCGTACACCTCGAGGTAGTCCTCGGGGCCCGAGGCGGCGGCCGCGAGGGCGCGGGAGGCCATCAGGATGGCCCGCGCGCCCGACTCCTCCACGAGGGCGAGCTGCTCCTCGTAGGCGGCGCGGACCTCGGCGAGCGTGCCGCCGGCGGTGAGCTGGTCGGTGCCGACGCCGCAGGCGACGCTGCCGCCGACGGCCCTGGCCTCGGCGGCGGAGCGGCGGATCAGCTCGGCCGCGCCCGCCCAGTCCAGGCCCATGCCGCGCTGGGCGGTGTCCATCGCCTCGGCGACGCCGAGCCCGTGGGACCACAGGTGGCGGCGGAAGGCGAGGGTGGCGTCCCAGTCGACGGCGGCGGGCGAGTCCGGCGACACGTCCGCGAAGGGGTCGGCGACGACGTGCGCGGCCGAGTAGACCGTCCGGGAGGTGAAGGGCGCGCCCGTGGTCAGGGCGAGGGGCTCGGTGCGGGGCTCGTAGGTGCGCAGGCCGCCGCCCGCGCCGGGCAGCTGGATCGTCACAGCGTGACCTCCGGGACGTCGAGACGGCGGCCCTCGGCGGAGGACTTCAGTCCCAGTTCGGCGAGCTGGACGCCACGGGCGCCGGCCAGCAGGTCCCAGTGGTAGGGGGCGTCGGCGTAGACGTGCTTGAGGAAGAGCTCCCACTGCGCCTTGAAGCCGTTGTCGAACTCGCCGTTGTCGGGGACTTCCTGCCACTGGTCGCGGAAGACCTCGGTGGCGGGGATGTCCGGGTTCCAGACCGGCTTGGGGGTGGCCGAGCGGTGCTGGACGCGGCAGTTGCGCAGTCCGGCGACGGCCGAGCCCTCGGTGCCGTCGACCTGGAACTCGACGAGTTCGTCGCGGTTGACGCGCACGGCCCAGGAGGAGTTGATCTGGGCGATCGCTCCGCCCTCCAGCTCGAAGACGCCGTAGGCGGCGTCGTCGGCGGTGGCGTCGTAGGGCTTGTCCTGCTCGTCCCAGCGCTGGGGGATGTGGGTGGCGGTGAGGGCCTGGACGGACTTCACCCGGCCGAACAGCTCGTGCAGGACGTACTCCCAGTGCGGGAACATGTCGACGACGATGCCGCCGCCGTCCTCCGCGCGGTAGTTCCACGACGGGCGCTGGGCGGCCTGCCAGTCGCCCTCGAAGACCCAGTAGCCGAACTCGCCGCGGACGGAGAGGATCCGGCCGAAGAAGCCGCCGTCGATGAGGCGCTTGAGCTTCAGCAGACCCGGCAGGAACAGCTTGTCCTGGACGACGCCGTGCTTGACGCCCGCGGCGGTGGCCAGGCGGGCCAGTTCCAGGGCGCCGTCGAGACCGGTGGCGGTGGGCTTCTCGGTGTAGATGTGCTTGCCGGCGGCGACCGCCTTCCTGATCGCCTCCTCGCGGGCGGAGGTGACCTGGGCGTCGAAGTAGATCTCGACGGTCGGGTCGGCGAGGACCGCGTCGAGATCGGTGGAGACGTTCTCCGGGTCCAGGCCGTGCTGCTCGGCGAGCGCCTTCAGCGCGTGCTCGCGGCGGCCGACGAGGACCGGTTCCGGCCACAGCACGGTGCCGTCGCCGAGGTCGAGGCCGCCCTGTTCGCGGAGGGCCAGGATGGAGCGGACGAGGTGCTGGCGGTAACCCATGCGCCCGGTCACGCCGTTCATGGCGATCCGCACCGTCTTGCGTGTCACGTCGATCCCTTCGTAGGCGTCGTGCGCAGCCTGTCTGCGCGTTCCGTACGCGTTGTGCGCGCCGCGTACGCCTCTTCCTGATCAGCGTGACAGCAAGCGCTTTCTATACAGGAAGAAGCTAGCCTCTGACCCGTGGTCCGGACAAGTGCATGTCCATCCCGAGTTGTTCGAGGGGGCGAACAACGGGGCTCCCGGGCCGTAAGGTCGGCTCGACACGCCCGGGAACCGCGCCTGCGAAGGCTGCCGTCCACCAGGGCATACGACGACGTACGACGAGATGTGCGACCGGAGGACTTCGAGATGACGGTGACCCTGGCGGACGTGGCGGCCCGCGCGCAGGTCTCGCCCGCGACGGTGTCGCGCGTGCTGAACGGGAACTACCCCGTCGCCGCTACCACCAGGGAGCGGGTGCTGCGGGCGGTCGACGAGCTGGACTACGTGCTGAACGGGCCGGCGAGCGCGCTGGCCGCGGCCACGTCCGACCTGGTCGGCATTCTGGTGAACGACATCGCCGACCCCTTCTTCGGGATCATGGCGAGCGCGATCCAGTCGGAGATCGGGGGGCCGGGCGGCCGGGCCGGGGGCGAACGGCTCGCGGTGGTCTGCAACACCGGAGGCTCGCCGGAGCGCGAACTGACCTATCTGACGCTGCTGCAGCGGCAGCGGGCGGCCGCCGTGGTGCTCACCGGCGGGGCCGTGGAGGACGAGCCGCACGCGTCGGCGGTGGCGGCGAAGCTGCGCAGGCTCGGCGAGGCGGGCACGCGCGTGGTGCTGTGCGGCCGGCCGCCCGCGCCGGACGCCTCGGCCATAGCGCTGACCTTCGACAACCGCGGGGGCGGACGGGAGCTGACCGAGCACCTCATCGGGCTCGGACACCGGCGGCTCGGCTACATCGCGGGCCCCGAGGAGCGCACGACCACCCGGCACCGGCTGGAAGGCCACCGGGCGGCGCTGGCCGCGGCCGGCATCGAGGAGGACCCGCGCTGGACCGTGCACGGCCGCTACGACCGGCGGGCCGGCTACGAGGCGACGCTGGAGCTGCTGCGCCGGGACCCGACGCTGACGGCGGTCGTCGCCGCCAACGACTCCGTCGCGCTCGGGGCCTGCGCGGCGCTGCGGGAGTCGGGGCTGCGGATCCCGGAGGACGTGTCGGTGGCGGGTTTCGACGACCTGCCCTTCAGCATCGACGTGGTGCCCTCCCTGACGACGGTGCGGCTGCCGCTCGCGGAGGCCGGGGCCCGGGCGGGCCGCATCGCCATGGGCCGCGAGGAGCCGCCGCACGGCGGGATCGCCACGATCCGGGGCGAGTTGATGGTGCGGGGATCCTCCGGGACGCCGCGGAGCTGACGGGGGGGGCGTCCGGGACACCGGGGAGTCGACGGTGCGCGGGTCGTCCGGGACACCGGGGAGCCGACGGTGCGCGGGCCGTCCCACGCGGGCGTGACCCGCAGAGCCCCCGCGCGCGCGGGGGCGGCCGCGCGGGGGCGGCGTCGGCCGGGGTGAGCCGTACGCACCAGTGCCAGTAGGTGCGGACGGGACTCGGCCCGTCTCGGCTGGACCCGCGCGCCGCCTCGGGGCGACAGTGGGAGCATGAAGTTCGCCTTTTCCACTCTCGGTGTCCCCGGTCTGCCCGTTTCCGAAGTGCTGCGGCTCGCTGTCGCGCACGGCTATCACGGCGTGGAATTGCGCGCCCATCCCGAGGAGCCGGTCCATCCGGGACTGAGTCCGGACGAACGGACCGAGGTCGCTGCCGAGTTCAAGGCCGCGGGCGTCGAGATCCTCGGGGTCGCCGGGTACGCGCGGGTCGCCGCGCCCGGCGACGACGAGCCCGTGCTCGACGAGATCCGCGGCCTCGTCGGCCTGGCCCGCGATCTCGGCGCGCCCTTCGTCCGCGTCTTCCCGGGCGGATCAAAGGACCAGACCGACGCGGACGCCGTGGCCGCCCGACGCCTCGGCGCAGCCGCCGAGCATGCCGCCGACCTCGGCGTGCGCATCCTGCTGGAGACCCACGACTCGCACCGCACCGGCGCGGACGTCATCCGGATCATCGGCCCCGTCGGACACCGTCAGGTCGGCGCGCTCTGGGACGTCATGCACACCTGGCTGGCCGGCGAGCAGCCGCAGGACACGTACGCCGCGCTCTCGCCGTTCCTCGGCTATGTGCAGGTCAAGGACATCGCCTCGGCCGAGGACACCACCCCGCTGGCGCTGGGCGACGGGGTGCTGCCGCTCGCGGAGTGCGTCGAGGTCCTGACCCGGCACGGCTGGGACGGCTGGCTGTGCTGGGAGTACGAGAAGCGCTGGTACGAGGCCGCCGAGCCGCTGGAGCCCCTCCTGGACGGCGGACGCGCCCACCTGGGACGCCTGCTCAACGACTCCGCGTGACGGGAGCGGGCCGCGGGCGGGGTCCTGCCGGTCAGCGGCCCGGTCCTACCGGCCAGTGGCCCGGTCCTACCGGTCAGCGGCCGCCGTGCCCAGGCCGGTGCGCGCGAACGCCTCGTGGAAGCCGGGGAAGGTCTTGCGGACGCAGCCGGGGTCGTCGAACGAGATTCCGGGGACGCGCAGGCCGGTGACCGCGAACGACATGACGATGCGGTGGTCGCCGTACGTCTTGACGTCGGCGCCGGTGGGGACGGCGCCGGGCCGGATCTCGATCCAGTCCGGGCCGGTGACCACCTCCACCCCCATCCGGCGGAGGTTCTCCGCACAGGCCTCCAGCCGGTCGCACTCCTTGACCCGGGTGTTCGCCACGTCCTCGATGCGCACCGGTCCGGAGGCGAAGGGGGCGATGGCGGCGAGCGTCGGCATGGTGTCCGAGATGTCCCGCATGTTGACGGTGATGCCGCGCAGTTCGCCCGTCCCGGCCACCGTCGTGCGGTCGGCGCCGACCTCCACCCGGGCGCCCATCCGGCGCAGGACGTCGACGAAGCCCAGGTCGCCCTGGAGCGCGCCCGCGCCCAGGCCCGGCACGGTCACCTCGCCGCCGGTGACCACGGCCGCCGCGAAGAAGTAGCTCGCGGTCGACGCGTCCGGCTCGATGGCGTAGGTGGTGGCCCGGTAACCGCCCGGCGGGACGACGTAGGTGTTCCCCTCGCGGCCCACGTCCGCCCCGAAGGCCCGCATCATCGCGATCGTGATCTCCACGTACGGCGCGGAGACCAGGTCCGTGACGGTGACGCGCAGCCCGGTGCGGGTGAGCGGGCCGAGCAGCAGGAGCGCGGTCAGGTACTGGGAGGACTGGCCGGCGTCCAGCACGACCTCCCCGCCCTCGACGCCGGCCGCCCGCACGGTGAGCGGGTGGTGGCCCTCCGCCTCCTCGTGCCGCAGATCCACGCCCAGGTCGCGCAGGGCGCGGGTGAGCGGGAGGAGGGGGCGGCGGCGCATCTGGGGGGAGGCGTCGAAGCGGTAGACGCCGTGGCCCGCGGCGGCGAGGGCGGGCAGGAAGCGTGCCGTGGTCGCGCCGTCCCGGCAGTAGACGTCCGCCTCGGCGAGCGCCGGTCCCTGCGGGCGGCCGTCGATCTGCCAGGCGTCCGGTGTCCGTCCGACGCGGTAACCGAGCCGGGTCAGGCCCTCGGCGAACCCCTCGGTGTCGTCCGAGCGAAGGGGGCGCCGGAGAGTGGTGACTCCGTCGGCGGCCGCGGCCAGGAACAGGGCGCGGGCGGTGAGGGACTTGGAACCGGGGATGTCGACGAGGGCCATGCCCCTCATGATCCCGCGCCGGTCCGCCCCACTGCCGGTACGTCCACGGGATGGACGAGTGTCGGGACCGTTCCCTCCGGGTGAACGGCCCGAGGGACGGCCGAAGGGACAGCGGGAGGCGCGACGGAAGGCGCGGCGGGAGAGACGGCCGTAGGAACCGCCCCAGGAAGGGCCGGAGGAACGGCCGCGGGAACCGCCGCAGAGGCCGCCGGAACCTCCGCGGGGACGGCCGCAGGAAGGGCGGGACGGACCGCCGAGGTCGGTGGTGCGGGCCGCCGAGCGCCGTCGTCCGTCCGGCCGGTCTTCCTCGCGGGCGCCAGGGAGGTCAGCGCCACCCCGCCCGCCAGCAGGGCGGCGGCGCACCAGCGCGGCCCGCTCACCGACTCGCCGAGGAACACGGCGGCCGACGTCATGCCGAAGACCGGGACCAGGAGGGAGAAGGGGGCGACGGTGGAAGCCGGGTGGCGGTGCAGCAGCCAGCCCCAGGCGCCGAACCCGAAGACGGTCGTCACCCACGCGACGTAGGCGAGCGTGCCCGCGCCCTGCCAGTCCAGGTCGCGCAGGGCGGCCAGGTCCCGTGCCGGGCCTTCGGTCAGGAGGGAGAGGCCGAGCAGCGGCAGGACCGGGACCGTGCTGACCCACACCATGAAGTTCAGCGCGTCCGGCGGGGACGCCTTGCGGGTGAGGACGTTCGACGCGCCCCAGCAGGCCGCCGCCGCCACGACCAGGGCGAACGCGCCGAGCGGTCCCGTGGCGCCCTCGTCCGCGGCCGCCACTCCGATGCCTGCCAGGGCCACGGCCATGCCCAGCAGACGGATCCGGGTGGGGCGTTCGCCGAGCACGGCGAAGGCGATGACCGAGGTGAACACCGACTGTATCTGCAGGACCAGCGAGGACAGGCCGGCCGGCATGCCCGCGTCCATGCCGACGAACAGCAGCCCGAACTTCGCGACGCCCAGCACGAGTCCGACCGCCAGGATCCACTTCCAGGCCACCTTCGGACGGCCCACCAGGAAGACGGCGGGCAGCGCCGCCACCAGGAAGCGCAGGGCGGAGAAGAGCAGCGGCGGGAAGTGGCCGAGGCCGATCTCGATGACGGTGAAGTTGACGCCCCAGACGGCGGCGACGAGGACGGCGAGGGCGAGGTGAGCGGGTCGCATGCGTCGAGGATCGCCCGCCCCGACCGTGAAGCACCAGCGATGATTTCTGCATGGTTGGATGAAGCAACGCTGATCTGTCACCGAGTCTCCAGGAGCCTGCCGTGCTCGATCTCCAGCGTCTGCGCGCCCTGCACGCCGTCTCGGTGCACGGGACGGTCGGCGCCGCGGCCGCCGCCCTCGGCTACACCCCGTCGGCGGTCTCCCAGCAGCTCGCCAAGCTGGAGCGGGAGACCAGGACCGTACTGCTGGAGCGGGAGGGGCGCGGCATCCGGCTCACTGACGAGGCCCTGCAACTCGTCGCCGCGGCAGCGGAGTTGCTGGCGATCGTGGAGCGGACCGAGACCGCGCTGGAAGAGCGGCGCGGGGTGCCGGCCGGACGGCTGACCGTCGTGGCGTTCCCCTCGGCGGCCCGGGGCCTGCTGCCGTCCGTGCTCGCCGAGCTGGCGCGCGAACACCCCGCCCTGGACGCCCGGCTCGCCGAGGTCGACCCGCATCTGTCGGTGGACCTGGTCGCTAAGGGGGCCGTGGACCTCGCCGTCGCGCACGACTGGGACATCGCGCCGCTGCCGGCCCCGGCCGGCGTCGAGCAGGCGGTGATCGGGGACGACGCGTGCGACCTGCTCGTCCCCGAGGGGCATCCCTTCGCCGGGCGGACCGGGGTGCGGCGGGAGGAGCTGGGCGGCGAGCGATGGATCTGCCAGCCGCCGGGCCGGGTCTGTCACGACTGGCTGGTGCGCACGCTGCGCGCCGCGGGACACGAGCCCGACCTCGTCCACACGGCCGAGGAGAACCCGACCCTGGTCGCCCTGGTCGCGGCCGGGCTGGGGGTGGCCCTCATCCCGCGGCTCGGGCGGGGCCCGCTGCCGCCGGGCGCGGTGGAGGTGCCGCTCGACCCGACGCCCGTACGGCGGCTGTACGCGCTGTGGCGGGCGGGGGCGGCACGGCGACCGGCGATCGCGGAGACGGTGCGGGTGCTGCGCGAGCAGTGGCCCCACGTGTCGGCCCATCGGCCTGAACACCAGCCCTGAACACCGAACGTGAACGCCGGGGGCGCGCCTTCTCCAATGCGCCGATGTCGGCGCCCCCGCGGGTAGCGTGCGCCACCGTCCCCCACCGGAAGGAGCGCACATGCCCTCCAGACGCACCGTTCTCGCCGTCGGCGCCGGCGTCACCGCCGCCCTCGCCGCGGGCGGCACGGCCCGCGCGGACGACCGCCGGCCCGAGGCCCTCCTGTCGCGTATGACCCTGCGGGAGAAGGTCGGCCAGGTCTTCGTCTCGCGGGTCCACGGCCACTCGGCGACCGCGCCCGACCCGGCGGACGCCGAGGCCAACCTCGCCGACTTCGGCGTGCGCACGGCCGCCGAGCTGCTCGCGCGGTACCGGCTCGGCGGGATCGTCTACTTCACGTGGGCGCACAACACCCGTGACCCGAGACAGATCGCCGAACTGTCCGACGGCCTTCAGCGGGCGTCCCTCGGGCAGCCGCGCGGTCTGCCGGTGCTGATCTCCACCGACCAGGAGCACGGTGTCGTCTGCCGGGTGGGCAGGCCGGCCACCCTCTTCCCGGGCGCGATGGCGATCGGCGCGGGAGGCGACCGGGCCGGCGCCCGCACCCTCGGGCTGCTCGCGGGCCGCGAGCTGCGGGCCATGGGCATCCGGCAGGACTACTCCCCCGTCGCCGACGTCAACGTCGACCCGGCGAACCCGGTGATCGGCGTCCGCTCGTTCGGCGCCGACCCGGACGCGGTGGCCGCTCTGGTCGCGGCGGAGATCGAGGGCTACCGGGCCGCCGGGGTGGCGGCGACCGGCAAGCACTTCCCGGGGCACGGCGACACCTCCGTCGACAGCCACACCGGTTTCCCCGTCATCACCCACACGCGCGAGGAGTGGGAGGCGCTGGACGAGCCGCCCTTCCGGGCTGCGGTCGCGGCCGGCGTCGACTCCCTGATGACCGCGCACATCGTCGTCCCGTCCCTCGACGCCTCCGGCGACCCCGCCACCCTCTCCCGGCCGGTCGTCACCGGCCTCCTGCGCGAGCGGCTCGGCTTCGACGGGGTCGTGGTCACCGACGCCCTCGACATGGCGGGCGTGCGCACCAAGTACGGCGACGACCGGGTGCCGGTGCTCGCGCTGCGGGCGGGCGTCGACCAGCTCCTCAACCCGCCGAAGCTGGACGTGGCCTGGAACGCCGTCCTGAACGCCGTGCGGGACGGTGAGCTGACCGAGGAGCGGCTCGACGAGTCGGTGCTGCGCATCCTGCGCCTGAAGGCGCGGCTGGGGCTGTTCGACGATCCCTACGTGCGCGCGGGCGAGGTCGGGCGGACCGTGGGCGTCCCGGCCCATCTGGCGGCGGCCGACCGGCTCGCCGAGCGGACGACGACGCTGCTGGTCAACGAGGGGCCGGTGCTCCCGTTGTCCGCTCGGACCCACCCCCGGATCCTGGTGCTGGGCGCCGACCCGGCCTCCCCCACCGGCACGACGGGCCCGCCCACCGGGGTCCTCGCCGCCGCCCTCACCGCACTCGGCTTCACGGCGACGGCCCTGCCGACGGGCACCGCCCCCTCGCCCGAGACGGTCACCCGTGCGGTGGCCGCCGCGGCCGGGGCCGACGCCGTGGTGGTCGCGACCTACGACGTCACGGCGGACAGCTCGCAGCGCACCCTGGTACGGCAACTGGCGGCGATCGGACGGCCGGTGGTGGCGGTGGCCGTCCGCAACCCCTACGACGTCGCTCAACTCCCCTTCGCCAAAGCCTGTCTGGCGACCTACTGCTGGACCGACGTCGAACTGCGGGCGGCCGCCCGGGTGATCGCCGGCGCGGTCTCCCCGCACGGCCGGCTCCCGGTGCCCGTGCGACGGGCGGACGACCCAACACGGGTGCTGTACCCGATCGGACACGGCCTGACGTACTGAAGGGTGTTGCACAAGGTTGTGTCTGGGCAGGTCAGGGCCCGTGGAGGCAGTCCTCTGGTCATGATGCGAGCGCGAGATTGTGCATGAGGGCGACGGCCTGGACCGCGTGGTGGAGGCCGTCGCCGCGCTGCCGGCAGTCGCGGAGGATCTTGTAGTTCTTCATCCGGCCGATCACATGCTCCACCCGTGCACGCACCTTGCGGTGCGCGGCATTGTCGGCTTCCTCACCCGGCAGCAGAGGCCGGCGCGGGCGTTTGCGGTGCGGCACGACCATTCCGCAGTTGAGGTAGGCGCCGTCGCCCAGGACGGTCACGCCCTGGCAGCGGTCGCTCAGCCCTGAGGCCCGCCAGGCGTGCGCGTCCGCGGTGGTGCCCGGCACCGGGTGAGCGGCGGCGACCACCAGGCGGGTGTCGGCATCGACGATGACCTGCACGTTCGCGGAGAACCGGTAGTTGCGTGACGATGAGCCGGCGAGGGGGCCGAAGGCCGCAACGAGCCGACGGTGGAGTCGACCGACACGGTCCAGTCGATGTCGTCGAGGGCATCGGCTGCTGCCAGGACGGCGGCGAAGATCTTCTCCCACGTGCCGTCGACAGCCCACCTGATCAGCCGTTTGTGCGCGGTCTGGAACGAGCCGAGTTCCTCGGGCAGGTCCCGCCAGGGCGAGTTGGTTCGGTACTTCCACGCGATGGCCCCGAGCGTGCGGCGGTGGTCGGCCCACCGCCGTCCGCGGACCGGATCGGCCGGCATCAGCGGCTCGATCCGATCCCACATCGCATCAGTGATCACTAACCGGCCAGGCACATCCGATCAGCTGGCGAAGCAGCTGTAGATGTTCGAATCCGGTCATCCAACCGTCCTGCGGCGAAGATGGACCGGCAGCGTCCGGTGACCGTTGCTGATCAAAGTGGGCAAAGGCTTCAACTGGGCTTCTGGAACGGCCAGTTCGATGTCGGGGAAGCGGGTGAAAAGCAGGCGCAGCGCCGTGGCCACTTCCAGACGGGCCAGCGGGGCGCCCAGGCAGAAGTGGACGCCATGACCGAACGAGAGGTGGTCTTTTGTCGGCCGGGTGACGTCGAAGAGGTCGGCGGTGGGACCGTGCCAGTCCGGGTGGCGGTTGGCGGCAGCGTAGGAAGCGAGGATCGCGTCGCCGCAGGGGATCGTCCCGCCGCCGGGCAGGGGGATGTCCGTAAGGGCGTAGCGCAGAGGCAGGTGCTTGATGGCGGGTTCGTGGCGCAGGGTTTCCTCCACGACGTCGTCCCAAGTTGCCCGGCCCGCGCGGAGATGGCCGAGCTGTCCGGGGTTGGTCAGCAAGGCGGTGGCCGCCTGGTCGATGACGTTCACCGTGGTCTCGTAACCGGCGCTGATCATCAGCAAGAGCGTGTCGCGCAGCTCGCGGTCGGTGAAACCGTCACCATCGCCCTCGTCGTCGCGTGCGGCGATGAGGAGAGTGGTCATGTCGTCGGCGGGTTCGGCGCGTTTGGTGGCGATCAGGTCGTCGAGGGCTTCGTAGAGGGATGCCGTGTTCTCGGCAGCCCGCGCGGCGGTGGCCGTGGTGTCGAAGACGCCGTCCACCACGGTGCGGAAGCCCCGCAGTTGGGTGCCGGGGATGCCCATGAGGCGGCCGAGGACCGCGATGGGCAAGGGGTAGGCGAAGTGTTCGCGCAGGTCCACGCTCTGACTGGAAGGCCGTGTGTCGAGGTCATCGAGGAGGGCGGTGACGATCGACTCCACTGTCGGCCGCAGGTCCTGGATGCGGCGGGCGCTGAGCGCTGGCGCGACCATCCGGCGCAGCCTGCGGTGGTCGCCGCCGTAGGCCGTGAACATGCTCTCCACCGCGATCCACAGGGCGAGCGGCCACGTGGACACGGTGTCGGCGTAGGCGGGCCAATGAGCGCGGCCGTCCTTGGAGACCTGCGCGCTGGTGAGCAGCTGCTTGAGCAGGGCGGGGTCCGTAACCGACCAGACGGTCAGGCCCAGGATGTCCACGCGGGTAGCCGGGCCGCGCGCGCGTAACGCCTGGTGCTCGGCGTGGTGGTCAGAGGCTTCGGGGTCCAGCACGAGGGGCGACGACTGTGGGACCTGTTCGGGCATGGAGGTTCCTCCAGGGCGGGCGGCCGGGTGACGGCAGTTCGTGTCGTTCATGCGGTGAGCCGACGCCCTCTCTGTCGGCCTCGTACAACTGACAGTGCAATCGGGCGACTTGTGACACGCCGGTCGCTCGGACGGCCCGTCCTGCGACCCCTCAACAGTTGACGAGCACGTCACCGAGCACGTTCTCAAGCGGGTCTGCACGGCGATCGGTCGTCGTCGAGGTGTGGGCATGTCCTCGGGCGCGTGTCACAAATCGTCGTCGGGCCTGGTCGTATCCGACGACCTTCGGCCGACGGATGCCGACTTGAACTGAAGGCGTCATCGTAGGCCGTTCCGCCGAAAAGATGCAGGACGTCATGAGTCAGTCCACGACCATATTCACCGCCTGGTACCGGCCGATGCTGGCTCGCCAGGCCGGTGAGGAGCATCGTGCCGCCAGTGCTCTGGAGTTGTTCTTCGATCTGTGCTTCGTGGTGGCTGTCGCGCAGGCATCATCCGCGTTCGAGCACGAGTTGGTGTCGGGCCGTCCGGGCCGGGGTCTGCTCGGTTATGCGCTCGTGTTCTTCGCGATCTGGTGGGCCTGGATGAATTTCACCTGGTTCGCGTCGGCCTACGACACGGACGATGTCCCCTACCGGCTCCTGACGTTGGTTCAGATCATCGGTGCGCTGGTGATGGCCGCGGGGGCCTCCGCGGCCCTGGAGCACGGGGACTTCGCCGTCATCACCTGGGGCTATGTGGTGATGCGGCTTGCCATGGTCAGTCAGTGGGTGCGTGCCGCCTGTACGGATCGGGAACGGCGGCGGTCCGCGTTGCGATACGCCGTGGGCATCTTGGTGCTGCAGGTTGCGTGGCTGGTGCGGCTGGCTGGGCCGGTGGACGGCGGGACCGTCACGTTCGCCGTCCTGGCCGTGCTGGAACTGGCGGTGCCGGTCTGGGCCGAGCGTGCTGAGGGCACCGCCTGGCACCCTCAGCACATAGCCGAGCGCTACGGTCTGTTCACGTTGATCGTGCTCGGTGAGTCCGTGATGGCCGCAGGCCTTGCCGTCGGTGCCGCGCTGGAGACTCACCAGCGGCTCGGGGCCGTCCTGCCGGTCGCGCTGGGCGGGCTGCTGACCGTCTTCGCGCTGTGGTGGATGTACTTCGCCCAGGACGCGCCTCGGCGGCTGCGGACGCAGAGGACGGCGATGTCGTGGGGCTACGGGCACTATGTGGTGTTCGCCGCAGCAGCTGCCGTCGGTGCGGCGCTCGCGGTCAATGTCGCTCATGTCACCGGCGATCGTGCGCTGACCGATGTCCAGGCCGCGGCCGTGTACACGGTGCCTGTCGCCCTCTTCGTCACCTGTGTGTGGTTGCTGCACCGGCGGGCCGCCCAGGTGTCCGCGGCGGGCAATGTTCTTCCGCCTGCCGCGGCTGTGGTCGTCCTGTCCTTGACGTTCGCACCGTTTTCCGTGCTCGGTACCGGGGTCGTCGCCTCGCTCCTCATCGCGGGCTCTGTCGTCATTGCACGGCGTGAAGAGGAGGAGTCCGGTTCTTGACGGGTCTGCCGCAGGGCGGCAGCCGTGTGCGGGCTAGAGCGTGTCTCTTTGGTGGGCTCATCAGTTGATCGGATGCGCCTGGCCGGTTAGTGATCACTGATGCGATGTGGGATCGGATCGAGCCGCTGATGCCGGCCGATCCGGTCCGCGGACGGCGGTGGGCCGACCACCGCCGCACGCTCGGGGCCATCGCGTGGAAGTACCGAACCAACTCGCCCTGGCGGGACCTGCCCGAGGAACTCGGCTCGTTCCAGACCGCGCACAAACGGCTGATCAGGTGGGCTGTCGACGGCACGTGGGAGAAGATCTTCGCCGCCGTCCTGGCAGCAGCCGATGCCCTCGACGACATCGACTGGACCGTGTCGGTCGACTCCACCGTCGTTCGGGCCCACCAGCACGCCGCCGGAGCACTCAAAAGGGGGCCGAAGGCCGAGGCAAGCCGGCTGACCACGCACTCGGACGCTCCCGCGGTGGGCTGAGCACCAAGGTCCACCTGGCGGCGGACGGCCGTGCCCGGCCTCTGGCCATCACCGTCACCGCGGGCCAGGCCGGTGACGCGCCCGCCTTCGAGACGGTCATGGCCCGCATCCGGGTGCCGAGGACCTGCCCCGCCATGGTCTTGGCCGACCGCGCGTACTCATCCCGCGCGATCCGCGGTCACCTGCGCAGGCGCCAGATCCGCGCGGTCCTCCCCAGCCATCGGACCAGATCGGCCATCGCCTGCGACGCGACCGCCGAGGCGGACGCCCGCCCGGCTTCGACAGCGACGCATACAAGCAGCGGAACACCGTCGAGCGGTGCATCAACCGCCTCAAACAGTGGCGCGGCCTGGCCACACGAACCGACAAACTCGCCATCGCCTACCAGGCCGCCCTCCGCCTCGCCGCCATCCTCATCTGGGCACGGCGCTGACCAAGGAGACAGAACCCAGGCCCGGTCCGGGTCCCCAGCGGGACCCGGACCGGGCCTGGAGGGCCCTGAACGGGCATCGCCCGCCCGGCGCCGCGGGAGGGCCGTGGGACCCGGGCGCGGCGCCCGGCGTCCACGGCCCTCCCGGTCCGGCCGGTGGCCGGTGTCCGTCGGCGTGCGTCGGCGTGCGTCGGCGTGCGTCGGCGTCCTGTTACGGGCGCAGTGCGGGCTCACGCTCCACGTCACGCACGTCCAGCTTCGCGTCGAACTTCGCCAGCGGCCTCGCCTGGGACACCGTCGGCGCCGGGACGCCCGCCCAGTCCAGGATGCGGGCCGTGGCCAGCGCCTTCTGGTCCGCGACCAGGCCGGCCACGTTCGCGCCGTGGTTCAGGCCGGGAGCGGTGAAGACGTAGCTGTCCTTCGCGCCCTTGCCCAGCCGGAACCGCTCGGCGCCCCACGGGTCGTTCTGCCCGTAGACGAAGAGCATGTGCCGGGCGTTGTGCCGTACCCACGAGTCGACGTCGCGCATCGCCCACGGCTGGAACGTCATCGGGATGTCGCGGGGGACGAAGTTGCGCGGCGGCTGGTAGCCGTAGCGGACGTACTTCTTCTCGATGTACGGGAAGTGGATGGTGGGCGCGCCGAGTTGGGTGCCCGCCTGGTAGTAGTACGGGGTGTACGTCGCCAGGCCCTGGTCGGCGTAGGCGGAGAAGCCGGAGATCGTGTCGACCGAGTTCCAGATCTCGTCGTCCGTGGCCTTGGCCGCGTCCGCCGGGACCGAACCGCAGTCGGACAGCAGGCTGTACTGCCAGAAGCCCCAGACGTAGTCCAGGACGACCGCCTCGTAGGCGCGGTCGAGGCTGCCGACGGTGGTGAAGGTGTAGCCGTTCTCCGCCGCGTACGCCGCGTACTTCTTCTCCAGCGGTTCGCGGCGCACCAGCGCCTCGCGCTGGACGGCGTTCAGCCGGTCGCGGCACTCCTTGGTGCCGACGGAGGCGAAGAAGCGGTCGTAGGCCGAGTCCTCGTCGTTGACGACGTCGTTGGGTGCCACGTAGGCGACGACGCCGTCCATGTCCCTGGGGTAGAAGCGCTCGTAGTAGGTGGCCGTCATGCCGCCCTTGGAGCCGCCGGTGGAGATCCACCGCTTGCCGTAGATCTTCTTCAGCGCCTCGAAGATGCGGTGCTGGTCGCTCGCCGCCTGCCAGATGTCGAGCTTGGACCAGTCCGCCGGGGAGGGACGGGACGGGGTGAAGAAGCGGTACTCCATGGAGACCTGGTTGCCGTCCACGATCTGGGTGGGCTCACGGCGGCCCGGCGTGGTGGAGACGTTGTAGCCGCCGGTGTAGAAGACCGTCGGGCGGCTGACGTCCTTGTGCAGCACCGTGATCCGCTGCTGGAACGTGCCCTTCTCGGGGTGCCTGTGGTCCACCGGCTGGGTGTAGTCGAGGACGAAGTAGCGGTAGCCGGGGTACGGCTTCTCCTGGACCAGGCTCATGCCCGGTACGGCGAGGAGCCGGTCCTTGATGTCGACGGCCTCCGGTTCCGCGGCGGTGGCCGCTCCCGCCGTGCTCAGCGTGCCTATGAGCACCATGAGCGCGAGCAGCCATCTGAGCGCCTTGCGCATGCGCGTGCACCCTCCCTGTGAGACAGATGTGCGTCGCCGGAAGGTATCGGAGCAACACCCGTCACACCAGAGGGGATTGGCACTTCACCCGGTGGTCAGCACTGGAACCAGCCGGAACGGTACGAGACTCCGGCCACCGCTCCCGTCACCCGCACGTAGCGGTGGCCCGCGTACACCCGCACCGGCGGGGAACTGCGGGTGTCCCACCTCGACTTCGGCACGGCGCGCAGTCCGCGTGGCTGAAGGCTCACCGAGATCGGCCGCCTCGCGCCCGGGCGCTTCTGGACGGTGACGGCGCAGACGTAGCCGCCGTCGCGGAAGACCTGCACCGAGCCGGTGGCGAAGGGCAGGGTGCGCACCTTGCGCCCGGGGCAGCCCGCGGCGGAGGCGGAGGCGGCCTGGGCGCTGCCCGGCGCGACGACGGCGAGCAGACCGGACACGATCAGCAGGACGAGCCCCACCGCCAGCCGTCCGCCCACCGCGCCCCTCGCCTCCTGCGGCCCCGAAGCGCCTGTGCCCACGGTCCCGTCCCTCCCACGTTCCCCGTACGCGCCGGCCGTTCACGACAGCCGTTCACGCCGGCCGTACGCAATGGCCGTACTGATGTACGGACGCCCGACACATGGCGAACGGTTGCGCGACCACGCCCCCGCGCGGAACGGCCGTCGGGACGACCCCACGGGCCTCCGCCCCTGGCGCCGCCACCCCACCGGCCCCCGCCCCGGTCACACGGCCGCAGGCGCGTCCTCGCCCACGAAGGTGCGCCACAGCCGGGCGTAGCGGCCCTCCAGTGCCAGCAACTCGTCGTGTGTGCCGTCCTCGACCACCCGGCCGTGATCCATCACCACGACGCGGTCCGCTCGGGCGGCGGTGGTCAGGCGGTGAGCGACCACCAGGGTGGTGCGGCGGCCCGCCAGACGGTCCGTGGCCTGGTTGACCTGGGCTTCCGTCGCGAGGTCGAGGGCGGCCGTCGCCTCGTCGAGGAGCAGCACGTCCGGGTCGACGAGCTCGGCGCGGGCCAGTGCGATCAGCTGGCGCTGGCCCGCGGAGAGGTTGCGGCCGCGTTCGGCGACCGCGTGCAGATAGCCGCCGTCGAGGGTGGCGATCATCTCGTGCGCGCCGACCGCCCGCGCCGCGGCCTCCACCTCGGCGTCGGTGGCCTCGGGCCGGCCGTAGGCGATGGCGTCACGGACGGTGCCGGGGAAGAGGTACGCCTCCTGCGGGACGACGCCCAGCCGGTGGCGGTACGAGGTGAGGTCGAGGGCGCGCAGGTCCGTGCCGTCGACCGTGACGCGGCCGGCGGTGGGGTCGTAGAAGCGGGCCACCAGTTTGACGACGGTCGACTTGCCCGCGCCGGTCTCGCCGACGAAGGCGACGGTCTGGCCGGCCGGGATGATCAGGTCGATGCCGGTCAGGGCCTCTTCGGGTTCATCGGCGGACCCGTATGCGAAGTGCACGTTCTCGAAGGCGATCTCGCCGTTCAGCGAGCGGACCTCGCGCGGCTCGTCGGCGGACTCCGTGGACGTCGGCTCGCGCAGCAGCTCCTGGATGCGGCCCAGGGAGACGGTCGCCTGCTGGTAGCCGTCGAAGACCTGGGAGAGCTGCTGGACGGGGGCGAAGAACAGGTCGATGTAGAGGAGGTAGGCGACCAGGGCGCCGGTGGTCAGGGTCGCCGCCTCGATCCGGCCCGCGCCCGCTATGAGGACGGCCGCCGCCGCGACCGACGACAGCAGCTGCACGAACGGGAAGTAGACCGAGATCAGCCACTGGCCCCTGATGCGCGCCCTGCGGTAGCTGTCGGAGCGCTCCGCGAACCGCGCCCCGCCGTCCCGCTCGCGCCGGAAGGCCTGCACGATCCTGAGCCCGGACACCGACTCCTGGAGGTCGGCGTTGACCGTCGACACGCGCTCGCGGGCGAGTTCGTACGCCTTGACGCTCGCCTTGCGGAAGAAGTACGTGGCGACGGCCAGGGGCGGGAGCGTGGCGAAGACGACCAGCGCCAGCTGCACGTCGATGACCAGCAGCGCGATCATGATGCCGAAGAAGGTGACGACCGAGACGAAGGCCGTGACCAGACCGGTCTGCAAGAACGTGGACAGGGCGTCGACGTCCGTCGTCATCCGCGTCATGATCCGGCCGGTCAGCTCCCGCTCGTAGTAGTCGAGCCCGAGGCGCTGGAGCTGGGCGAAGATCTTCAGGCGCAGGGTGTAGAGGACCCGTTCGCCGGTGCGGCCCGTCATCCGGATCTCGCCGGTCTGCGCGATCCACTGCACCAGCACGGAGAGCAGCGCGAGCAGGGAGGCGGTCCAGACGGCGCCCAGCGCCATCCGGGTCACGCCCTGGTCGATGCCGTGCCGGATCATCACCGGCAGCAGCAGGCTCGTCCCGGCGTCGACGGCGACCAGCGCGAGGCTGACGAGGAGGGGCGCGCGGAAGCCGCGCAGCAGCCGGCGCAGGCCGTACGACTCCTCCGGCTGCACCGCCCGTTCCTCGTCGACGTCCGGCGTGTCGACGGCCGGGGGCAGCGCCTCGACCTGGGCGAGGAGGCCGGGGGTGGCCGGCGTCCCGGACAGGGCGGTGTCCTTCGGCTCGCGGTCGCCCGTCCACAGCCGGGGGGTCACGCCGCGCTCGGCGTCGAACTCGGCGTCCAGCTCGTCGCGGACGGTCGTGTCCTCGCCCTGCTCGACCTGCCGGGCGTGGCCGGGCGAGACGCCGCCGAGCTCGTCGGGGTCGGTGAGCAGGCGACGGTAGAGCGCGGAGCGTTCCTGCAGCTCTTCGTGGGTGCCGAGGTCGGCGAGCCGGCCGCCGTCGAGGACGGCGATGCGGTCGGCGAGGTTGAGGGTGGAGCGGCGGTGGGCGATCAGCAGGGTCGTGCGGCCCTGCATGACCTGCTTGAGGGCCTCGTGGATCTCGTGCTCGACCGCCGCGTCCACCGCGGAGGTCGCGTCGTCCAGGACGAGCAGGCGCGGGTCGGTGAGGATCGCGCGGGCGAGCGCGACGCGCTGGCGCTGGCCGCCGGAGAGGGTGAGGCCGTGCTCGCCCACCGTCGTGTCGTAGCCGTCGGGCAGCTCGGCGATGAACCGGTCGGCCTGGGCGGCGCGGGCCGCGGCCTCGACCTCCTCCTGGGTCGCGCCCGGACGGCCGTAGGCGATGTTGGCGCGGACCGTGTCGGAGAACAGGAAGGAGTCCTCGGGGACCAGGCCGATCGCGGCCCGCAGCGAGTCGAGGGTGAGCTCGCGCACGTCGTGGCCGCCGATGAGGACGGCGCCCCGGGTGACGTCGTAGAAGCGGGGCAGCAGGAGCGAGACCGTGGACTTCCCCGAGCCGGACGAACCGACGACCGCCAGGGTCTCGCCGGGGCGTATCTCGAAGGTGAGGCCGTCGAGGACGGGGTGGTCGGGGTCGTAGCCGAACGCGACGTCGTCGAACTCGACGGTGGCGGGGGCGTCGGCGGGCAGTTCCCTGACGCCGTCCTTCATCGACGGCTCGGTGTCGATCAGTTCCAGGACGCGCTCGGTGCCCGCACGGGCCTGCTGGCCGACCGTGAGGACCATGGCGAGCATCCGGACCGGGCCGACGAGCTGGGCGAGATAGGTGGAGAAGGCGACGAAGGTGCCGAGGGTGATGTGGCCGCGCACGGCCAGCCAGCCGCCGAGCGCCAGCATGGCGACCTGGCCCAGGGCCGGGACGGCCTGGAGAGCCGGGGTGTAGGCGCTGTTCAGCCGGATGGTGCGCAGCCGGCCCGCGAAGAGCCGGCGGCCGACCTCGCGCAGCTTGCCGGTCTCCTGGTCCTCCTGCCCGAAGCCCTTCACCACGCGGACGCCGCTGACGGCGCCGTCGACCACGCCCGCGACCGCCGCCGCCTGGGCCTGCGCGTACCAGGTGGCGGGGTGCAGCTTCGTCCGGCTGCGCCGCGCGATGTACGCGAGGGCGGGCGCCACGGCCAGGGCGACGAGGGTCAGCGGGAGCGACAGCCACGCCATGATCACCAGGGAGATCAGGAAGAGGAGCAGGTTCCCGATCGTCATCGGGAGCATGAAGAGCAGGCCCTGGATGAGCTGCAGGTCGCTGGTGGCGCGGCCCACCACCTGGCCGGTGGACAGCTCGTCCTGCCGGCGGCCGTCGAGCCGGGTGATCGTGTCGAACATCTCGGTCCGCAGATCGTGCTGGACGTCGAGGGCGAGCCGTCCGCCGTAGTAGCGGCGCACGTAGGTGAGCGCGTAGACCAGCACGGCGGCGGCTATCAGCGCGCCGGCCCAGGGGGCCATGTCACGGGTGTGGGCGCCGATGACGTCGTCGATGATCACCTTGGTGACCAGCGGGACGAGCGCCATGACGGCCATGCCGCCCAGGGAGGAGCCGAGGGCGAGGACCACGTCCGCCGGATGACGCCAGGCGTATCGGGCCAGCCTGCGCGCCCAGCCCCGTCGCTGCTCCCCCTGCTGCGCTGCCACGCCGGTGCCTTCCTGTCGTCCTGCTCTGCCGGAAGGCACCAACGCCGAAGCAAGCGGATTTCATCCCTCCGCAACAATCGGGGCGCCGCGCGGCGGAGCGGTCAGACCCTGACGTGCAGGAACAGGAACCGGGTCGTCTGCGCCGCGTTCTGGTTGTCGTCGCTGACCAGGAGCACCCGCAGGCCGCCCCGGTCGCGGCCGGTGACCGCCATGCCCTCGAGGGTGTCGAGGAGGGGGTTCGGCTGGGGCTGCCTGGCGGTGACTCCCTGTGACGGGCAGGTCGCGAGGTCCGTCAGGAGGGTCTTGCGGATCGGACGCACGCCCGCCTGTCCCGTCAGGTTCTCGATGCCGGCCGTGTCCGTCGCGTGCCGCGGGTCGGCCGGGTAGAGGCGGACGGTGTTGCCGACGCCGGCGGTGAAGCCGCGATCCAGGACGGCGGACCGGCGTTCAGGACGCGGCGAGGTCCCGGTGGATCACCTTGGCGACGCCCTGGATGGTCGCGATGCCGTAGTCCATCGTGGCGTTGCCCTGGGTCAGGACGGTGATGACGTAGTCGTGGCCGCCGCCCTTGAAGGTGCCGATGCTGTGCACCCGCCAGGCCTGCGTGGCCCGCGACAGCCAGCCGTTCTTGACGCGCCAGGTGACGCCGGAGGGCCGCCCGAACGGCGTGCCCCAGCGCTGCGAGGGTATGACCTGGCCCATCAGCGTGTTGACGTAGGCGCGCGAGGCGTCGGTGAGGACCGCGTTCTTGGCGGTGAGCAGCTTCAGCAGCTTCTGCTCGTCGTTGGCGGTGATCTGGGTCAGGCCCCAGTAGTTGTCCGCGCCGGGCCTGGTCTGGGTCATCTTCGCGGCCGTCAGGAAGCCCCCGATCTTCGTCAGGCCCAGTTGCTTCCACAGGGTGGAGGTGGAGGCGTTGTCCGACTTGGTGATCATGGCGGTGGCGAGGGACTTCTCCTGGCCGGTCAGCGCCCGGCCGGTCTGCTGCGCGTCCCACAACAGCGCGGACAGGACGGTCACCTTGACGACGCTGGCGGAGTCGAACGCGGTGGAACCGCGCAGAAAGCAGGTGGTCTCGGCGGTGCGGTCGTAGAGGCCGACGGCGATCGTGCCCCGGCGGCCCGCGACCGCGGCGGTGATGTCCTTCTTCAGCTTGGTCGCCAGAGCGGCCTTGGTCGAGGTGCAGCTGACGGTCGCGGTGGCGGCCGAGGCGGGCGCTGCGGCCACCCCGGTGACGAGAAGACCGGCGCCGAGCCCCGCGGCGAGCAGGCGTGCGCGCCGTGTCGTGCTGGATGTCCCCTGATTCATGCCCAGTTGACACACGAGTTCACAGGAATGGTTGTACGAATCCGTCGCACGAATCTTCGGGCGCCGGAGAGATCGCGGTCAACGCGTCATCGCGGCAGGCGCGTTCTCACAGGCCACGGCCAGGTTCGGCACAGCGGCCACCCACAACGGCCGTACAGCATGCGCAGGGTGACATCTGCCACCGATCCCCTCCCCCACCCGACCGTGTCCCCCGACTGGGCGCCGCCGGCGCCGGCGGCCGGGGCGCCGCCACCGGACCGGGCGCCGCGCTGGTCCCTTCCCGCGCTGCTCGCGATCCTGGTCCTCGCGGCGGTGCTCTACGGCTGGAACCTGTCGGGCAGCAGCCTCAACAGCTTCTACAGCGCCGCCGTCTACAGCGGTACGAAGAGCTGGGAGGCGTGGTTCTTCGGCTCGCTCGACGCCGGCAACTTCATCACCGTCGACAAGCCGCCGTTCGCGCTCATGGTCATGGGTCTGTCCTGCCGGATCCTGGGCTTCGGCACCTGGCAGATGATGCTGCCGGAGGTCGCGGCGGCGCTGGGCACGATCTGGATCCTGCACGCCACCGTGAAGCGGGCGTTCGGCCATGCGTCCGCCGCCCTCGCGGCCCTCGTGCTCGCGCTGACGCCGATCACCGTCGCCATCAACCGCGACAACAACCCAGACACGGTCCTGGTCCTGCTGATGGTCGGCGGCGCCGCCCTCGCGCTGCGCGCCACGCGCGACGACCGGCTGCTGCCGCTGCTCGGCTCCGCGGTGTGCTTCGGGCTCGCGTTCAACACCAAGATGCTCCAGGGCTACATCGCCCTGCCCGCGGTCTTCGCCGTGTACCTGTACGCGTCGGGGCTGGGGTGGCGGAAGAAGGCCGTGAACCTGGCGCTGGCCGCCGTGGCCCTGGCCGTCTCCAGCTTCTGGTGGGCCACGGCCGTGTCCCTGGTGCCCGCCGACGACCGCCCGTACATCGGCGGTTCGACGGACGGCAGCGCCTGGGACCTGATCATGGGCTACAACGGCCTGGGCCGGGTCCTCGGCGGCGAGGGCAACGGCGGGGGCGGCGGCGGAGGCGGCGGCACCTTCGCCGGGACCGCGGGCATCGGCCGGATGTTCAACGACGTCCTCGGCGGCCAGATCTCCTGGCTGATCCCCTTCGCGGGCATCGCGCTCGTCGCCGGCCTGGTGCTGTGCGGCCGCGCCCCGCGCACCGACATGACGCGCGCCGCGCTGGTCCTGTGGGGCGGCTGGCTCGTGCTGCACTATCTGACCTTCGCCATGGCCGAGGGCACGATGCACCCGTACTACACCACCGCGCTCGCTCCGGGCGTCGCGGCGCTGTGCGGGGGCGGCGGCGTCATGCTGTGGCGGGCCTTCCGCGGCGGCGACGCCCGCTGGTCGTGGGTGCTGCCCGCGGGGCTCGCGGTCACCGGCGTCTGGGCGATCGTGCTGCTGCGCCGGGCCACCGGCTGGAACACCTGGCTGTGGCCCGCCGTCGGCGTGGTCATGATCCTCGCGGTCGTGGGCCTGTGCGTACTGCGGTCGGCGAGCTCCGGCGCCAGGGTCCGGCTGCTCGGCGTGTCCCTCGCCGCGGCGATCGTGGCGGCCCTCGCGGGACCCACGGCGTACGCCGCCTCACCGGCCTTCGGTTCGTCCGGCGCGATGATGGGCGGCACCAACCCGACGGCGGGTCCGTCCACCGGGAGCGGCATGGGCGGCCCCGGGGGCGGCCGGGGCGGCTTCGGCGGCGACGGCGGGCCCGGCGGCCGGTCGCCGGGGGGCACGCGGCAGGAGGGCGCCGAGCAGGGCGGCCCGGGCGGCGGCGGATTCCCCGGGGGCGGCGAACTCCCGCAGGGCGGCGGCACGGGCGAGGCTCCGAGCGGGGCTCCGAGCGGTCAGGGCGGCCAATCGGGCAGCGCTGACGGCGAGTTGCCCGGCGCAGGCGCCCAGGGCGGCGAGAACGGCACGGCGCCCGGCGGCACCACGGGCGGCGCGCCAGGCGGCATGGGCGGCGGCATGGGCGGCACCGACAGTGCGCTCGTCTCGTACCTGGAGAAGCACCAGGACGGCGCCACCTGGCTGATCGCGGTGTCCAACTCGCAGAGCGCGGGCCAGCTGATCCTGAGCACCGGCAAGCCCGTCATCTCGATGTTCGGCTTCACCGGCTCCGACAACGCGATGACGTTGGCCAGGCTCAAGGAGCTGGTGAAGAAGGGCGAGCTGCACTACATCCAGCTCGGCGGGGGCGGCGGTCCGGGCGGCGGGAACAACAGCCTGCTCACCGAGATCACCGCCTGGGTGCAGAAGAACGGCACTGCGGTGAAGGAGAGCGCGTACGGCGCGACTTCGACGTCGTCCTCCGGGGCCTCGTCTGCTGCGCAGGGCAGTCAGTCGACGGTCTACCGGCTGGACTCCTCCGACGTGAACTGACCGGCCGGCCCCCACCACACCGACGGCCCCCGACCTTGCGTCGGGGGCCGTCTCGCGCATGCCGGCTCGCGTGGGACAGGGGCGATTTGCCGCGTCCCGTCATCCGATCGACATGTCAGGTTCATTGCCATGACCGCATGTGCATGTCACTCTCCCGATTGCCGCCTTCAATCAACCCGCGTAGATCGGACACCCCACATGCTGGCGACACGCATACGCCGATGGAAGTCGGTGGCGCTTGCCACCACCGCCGTCCTGGTCGGCATCACCGCGCCCACGCTCACCGCGACCCCCGCCGCGGCGACCACGACGGCGTACGACTCGACGTACTACAAGAACGCGGTCGGCAAGACGGGTTCGAGCCTGAAGTCGTCCCTGCACACGATCATCAGCGCCAACGTCTCGAAGATCTCGTACTCGGCCGTCTGGAACGCGCTGAAGGTCACCGACCAGGACCCGAACAACAGCAGCAACGTGATCCTGATGTACAGCGGCGCCTCGCGCAGCAAGTCCCTCAACGGCGGCGCCGTCGGCGACTGGAACCGCGAGCACGTGTGGGCCAAGTCGCACGGCGACTTCGGCGAGGTGACCGGTCCCGGCACCGACCTGCACCACCTGCGCCCCGCGGACGTGACGGTCAACAGCATCCGCGGCAACAAGGACTTCGACAACGGCGGCAGCACGGTCTCGGGCGGCGGCGGAAGTCTCACCGACTCCGACTCCTTCGAACCGCGCGACGCCGACAAGGGCGACGTGGCGCGCATGATCCTCTACATGGCGGTCCGCTACGACGGCGGCGACGGCTTCGCCGACCTGGAGCCGAACGAGAAGGTCAACAACGGCAGCGCCCCGTACATCGGCAAGCTCTCCGTCCTCAAGGCGTGGAACGAGCAGGACCCGCCGAGCGCCTTCGAGGAGAAGCGCAACCAGGTCATCTACGACACCTACCAGCACAACCGCAACCCGTTCATCGACCACCCGGAGTGGGTCGAGGCGATCTGGTAGTCCACGGCTGAGGCCGAAGAGGCTGAACTCCCTTGCCTGAGCGGGAGTTCAGCCTTCCTCACCGAACATCACCCATCCAGAGCCGCCGATCGATGCGAGCGCGGACGGAAGAGGCTTTGTGGTGGTACGTCCGCACGCTCGGTGGGGGGCGGACGGGTCAGGTGCCGGGGCCTACTTCAGGGGCGGCGCCGGCGGCCTCGCCATCGTGAGGCAAGGGCAGACGGTCTCCCCTGCTCCGGGCGATGCGATGCACGTCGTGGAGCGATTCGGACAATCGTGCCGCAAGGAAGCGGAGTTGGGGTGTGGTGGCCTTGTCGTCACCGAGGAGATCAGTGGCGTGGTCGAGGAGGTCGTCGGCCATGTCGAGCTGGACGGCTTCGACGTCGTCGGCCATGCGGGAGAGACGACTGGTGCCGGTGTCGTCGGCGAGGAGGTAGCAGGGGTTGCCGTCGAGGTTGGACCAGGGCAGGAGGCGAGGCCGGGCGGCTGTGGAGGCGGTGGTGTCGCGACTCTCGTAGATCACGCGGCGGTCACCTCGGCCCCGTGGGTTCGGCGCGAGCCGATGTCGACACCGTGGATGCGCCGTGGCCCTACGTCGACGCCGTGCACAGCGAGCCAGAGGGTCCGCCGACGGGCGCGCTGCTGCCGGGCCTGCGCGCGCTGTTCGTGGGCGAGGAGATAGGGACGCACGAGCCGGGAGTCCTCGCCGCGGAGGAGGTCTTGGTGCGGGGAGGGACGGCGGCCGGGCGCCGCCGGGGCGGCCGGCACGGGGGTGGGCCGCGCCGCTCCCCCGGCGCGATGCCGATTCCGGTGCCGGTGCCGCCCGGAGGCAGGCCACAGCAGCCGCAGCAGCGGCTCGACGAGGCGGGCGATACGGTGCAACACGTCTTCAACTCCAGCGTGGTTGAGGGCCATGCCCCCGGGCCGTCGATAGCGGTAGCGGGGGTCTTCGCTGCACGAGGGCAGGTCGACGTGCATGGACATCGCTGAGTAGCGATCCACTCACAGAGTGAGACCGGTCGGGCTAGGCTCGCCAGGGGGTCAGAGGTGACAACGCATCTGTCACATGGGAGTTGACGATGAGCAACATCTATGGGGAGTGGTTGAAGGCGCAGCGCGAGGCGGCGGGGCTGACGCAGCAGGAGCTGGCGACGGCGGCCGTCATGACGCGTTCGCACATCGCCCACATCGAGGCGGGGCGGCGCACCCCGTCCAAGGAGGACGCAAGACGCCTCGACAGGGCGCTGAACACGGGAGATGTGCTCAGCAGCTTCCTGCCGGACGCCGACACCGCTGTCGCGGGGTACTTCGAGGCGGCCCTCCAGCTCGAACAGCAGGCGACGATGATCAGGGAGTTCGCCCTGTCGTTCATCCCCGGCATCCTCCAGACGGAGAGGTACGCACGTGCGGTTCTGAGCACGTCGTTCCCTCCCGTGGGTGAGGTGGAATGTGACAGGCTCGTTGTCACACGCCTTGAGCGGGCGAAGATCCTTGAGGACCCCGTGACGCCCGTAGTGTGGGCACTACTGGATGAGGCCGTGCTGCGGCGGGTGGTGGGCGGGCCGGAGGCCATGGCGGAACAACTCCGCCACATCGTGAAGCTGGTGGAATCAGGACGCGTACGCGTCCACGTGTTGCCCTTCGGGCTGGGGGTTCACCCCCTCATGCAGAGCATGCTCACCCTGCTCAAGTTCGAGGATCAACCGCCGGTGGCGTACTCCGAAGGCATCCAGGTGGGCAAGATTCACGACTCCCCCGCCATGGTCGACCGTCTCGAAGGCACCTACGATCTGGCGCTAAGCGACTCAATGCCGCTCAAGGAGTCATTGGCCCTGCTGAGGGCGACAGCAAAGGACTACGAAGCCCGTGAATGAACACAGCATCCCCGACGCGTCCTCCCTGCACGGCTGGCGCAAGTCGACGTACAGCGGCAACGAAGGCGGCAGCTGCATCGAAGTCCTGGACGGTTATCCGACCGGCGTCCCGGTCCGGGACTCCAAGGCTCCGCAGGGCCCCGCGATGGTCGTCCCAACAGCCGGCTGGACGTCATTCGTTGCGGCAATCAAGGACGACCGCCTGTCCGCCTGACCGCTCACCGCCACGATTCGCCCAGCCCGCAGCCCTGGGGACGGGTCCGCCGCCGTGCCCTCAGGCCGTCATGCCAGAAACGGTGATTCGCCCCGACAACAGATCGTCCACCAGGTCGATTCGTTTGGATCAGCGTGATCAGTCCGAGCCCAGGTGTGTCGCCGCGAACATCCGCAGCACCGCCGGGAGCACGACCACCGAGGGGCCCGGTGAGCGCAGCGCCTTCGCCAGGTCCGCCTCCAGGGTCTGCGGGGACGTCCGCACGCCCGGCACACCGAAGGACTCCGCCAGCGCCACGAAGTCGGGGCGGGTCAGATCCGTGGCCGTCGCCTCGCCGAAGGCGTCCGTCATGTACGCGCGCAGGATGCCGTAGCCGCCGTCGTCCACGATCAGCCAGGTGACGTTCAGGTCGTGCTGGCGCGCGGTGGCCAGTTCGGCGACCGAGTACAGGGCGCCGCCGTCGCCGGACACCGCGAGCACCGGGCGGGTCGGGTCCGCGACCGCCGCGCCCAGGGCCGCCGGGAAGCCGTAGCCGAGGCCGCCCGCTCCCTGGGCGGAGTGCATCAGGTTGGGGGCCCCGGCGTCGAAGGCGGACCAGGCCCAGTACGCGAGGACGGTCATGTCCCAGAAGGACGCGGAGCCGGCGGGCAGCGCCCTGCGCACCGACGCCAACACGTCCTGTTCCAGGGTGAGTTCCTGGGCGGCGATGCGGTCGGCGACCTTCGCCAGCAGCGTCCGGACGCGCTCGGGGGCCGTCGGGTCGTCCCGCTCGGACACCGTCTCCAGCAGGGCCTGCAGTGCGAGGCGGGCGTCCGCGTGGATGCCCAGCGCCGGGTGGTTGGACTCCAGTTTGCCGAGGTCCGCGTCGATCTGCACGATCCTGCCCCGGGGCCTGAACGTGTGGTAGTTGGAGGAGAGTTCACCCAGTCCCGAGCCGACGACCAGGAGCACGTCGGCGTCCTCCAGGAAGTCCGTCGTGTGCCGGTCCTCCAGCCAGGACCGCAGGGACAGCGGGTGGTTCCAGGGGAACGCGCCCTTGCCGCCGGGGGTCGTGACGACCGGGGCCGCGAGGGTCTCCGCCAGCTGCCGCAGCTTGCCCGACGCGTCCGCCCGCACCACGCCCCCGCCCGCGACGATCGCCGGGCGGACGGCGGTGGACAGCAGGTGCGCGGCGACGGCCGTCAGCTCGGGGCGCGGCGGCAGTTCCTCGGGAAACGCGTCGCCGCCGGTCACCACCGGGATCGCCGTCCCGGCCAGCAGCACATCCTGCGGGATCTCCACCCACACCGGGCCGTGCGGGGCCGACAGCGCCGACTTCCAGGCCGCCTCGATCGCCGAGGGGATCTGGGACTGGGCGCGGACCGTGTGGACCGACTTCACCACGCCCCGGAACGAGGCCGCCTGGTCGGGGAGTTCGTGCAGGTAGCCGTGGCGGCCGCCGCCCAGCCCGGCCGTCGGGACCTGGCTGCAGATCGCCAGGACCGGCGCGGAGGCGGCCGCCGCCTCCTGCAAGGCTGCCAGAGAGGTCAGCGCGCCCGGTCCGGTCGACAGCAGCAGCGGCGCCGCCTCGCCGGTGATCCTGCCGTACGCGTCCGCCGCGAAGCCCGCGTTGTTCTCCACTCGCAGGCCGACGTAGCGCAGGTCGGAGCGGCGCAGGGCGTCGAAGAGGCCGAGCGCGTGCTGGCCGGGCAGGCCGAAGACCGTCGTCGCGCCGAGGGCGGCCAGGGTCTCCACGACCAGGTCTCCGCCCGTGCGGCCGGGGGGAGGGTTCAGCGCGGCCTCCGTCTGCGCGGCGGTCGGGCGGAGCACCAGGTCGTGGTCGTGGGTCACGTGCCGTCGTTCTCCTCGCGGGCCCCGGCGATCTGCCGGGCCATGATCGTGGTCAGTTCGTACGCCGTGTGGGACGCGGCCACCGACGTGATCTCCGCGTGATCGTACGCGGGGGCCACCTCGACGACGTCCGCCGAGACCAGGTTGCACGAGGCCAGGCCGCGCAGGATCTCCAGCAGTTCGCGGGAGGTCATGCCGCCCGCCTCGGGGGTGCCGGTGCCGGGGGCGTGGGCCGGGTCGAGGCAGTCGATGTCGATGGAGATGTAGAGGGGGCGGTCGCCGATGCGCTGCCGCAGCTGGTCGGCGACCTCGTCGGCGCCGCGGCGGTAGACGTCCGCCGAGGTGACGATGCCGAAGCCCATCTTCTCGTCGTCGGTCAGGTCCTGCTTGCCGTAGAGCGGGCCGCGGATGCCGACGTGGGAGAGGGCCTCGGTGTCGAGGATGCCCTCCTCCACCGCCCGGCGGAACGGGGTGCCGTGGGTGTACTCGGCGCCGAAGTAGGTGTCCCAGGTGTCGAGGTGCGCGTCGAAGTGGAGCAGGGCGACGGGGCCGTGCCGCTTGGCGACCGAGCGCAGCAGGGGCAGCGCGATGGTGTGGTCGCCGCCCAGGGTCATCAGGCGCGCGCCCGTGCCGAGCAGGTCGTCCGCGGCCGCCTCGATCGTGTCGACGGCCTCGTTGATGTGGAAGGGGTTCGCGGCGATGTCACCGGCGTCCGCGACCTGGGCGAGGGCGAACGGGGAGGCGTCCTGCGCGGGGTTGTAGGGCCGCAGCAGCCGGGACGCCTCGCGGATCGCGTTGCCGCCGAAGCGCGCGCCGGGCCGGTAGGAGACGCCGGAGTCGAACGGCACGCCCACCACGGCGACGTCGGCGCGGCCGACCTCGTCGAGACGGGGCAGCCGGGCGAAGGTCGCCGGGCCCGCGTACCGCGGGACGCGGGAGGAGTCGACGGGGCCGCGGGGCGTCTCACTGCTGGTCATGGTCCACTGCCTTCTGTCCGGGGGTGCTTCTCACGATAGGTGGCCGGACCAGGGCCGCGAAGTGTACTTTTCCTCCATTCCGTGCCCACTGGATGGAGGGATCGCACACCATGTCCGAGCAGCCGGCCGGTCCCCTCACCCCGCCGGTCCCGCTCTCCGCCCTGCTGGCCCGCGAGGACCTCGCGCTGCGGCAGATCGCCGGTCCCGTCGGCGCCGGCACGGAGCTGCACGGCGCGCACGCGTCGGAGATGGCCGACCCGTACCCGTATCTGCTGGGCGGCGAGCTGCTGCTGACGGCCGGGGTGCACTTCGCGGGGGCGGACGGGCCGGAGAGCCGCTTCGACGACTACGTCGGGCGGATCGCGGCGGCGGGCGGCGCGGCCCTCGGCTTCGGCGTCGCGCCCGTGCACGACACCGTGCCGCGCGCCCTGGTCGAAGCCTGTGACGCGCACGGGCTGCCGCTGCTCGAGGTACCGCCCCGTACGACGTTCGCGGCGGTGGCGCGGGCGGTCTGGCAGCTGATGGAGCGGGCCCGCACGGCGGAGCTGCGACGGGTGACGGAGGCGCAGCAGAGCCTCGCCGCGGCCGCCGCCGGCCCCGACCCGGTGCCGGCGGTACTGCGCCGGCTGGCCCGGGGCCCCGGCGGGCGGGCGGTGCTGTTCGGACCGGAGGGCACGGCGATCGCGTCGGCGGGGACGGCGACGGCGGCGGATCCGTCGCTGGCCCGGCTCGCTCGCGTCCTCGCCCGTTCCGGCTCCGCCGCTCCCACGACCTCCCCTGCCCCGGACGCGGGCCCCGGCCCCGGCCCCGCGCCGGTTCCCGACCCCGACCCCGCCACCACCGCCGCCGCCACCGCCACCACGGCGACCACCGCCACCACCGCGGCCGAGACCACCGCCTCCGGGGCCCGTCTCGCCGTCTACGCGCTCGGGGCGCGCCAGGGCTTCGTGCTCGGCGTCGCGGCGGCCCGGCGCGAGCCGGGCGACCACACCGTCGCCTCGGTCGCCGCCGTACTGCTGTCGCTGCTCACCGGGGAGCACCAGAGCGGCTCGGGCGCCGCCCGCTCCTCCGCGCTGGTGCGGCTGCTGCTGGGCGGTGCGCCCGGGGAGGTCGCGCCGCTGCTGGGCGGCGGGCGATGGCGCGTCGTGCACGCGCGGGCGCACGCGCGGCCGCCCGGCCCGGTGGCGGCCTCCGCGCTCGGCGCGGCGCTGGGGTCGCCGTTGGTCGACCTCGCCTCCGGCGTCGTACGGGTTCTCGTGCCGGCCGGGCGTGAACCGGAGCCGCAGCCCGGCTGGACGATCGGCGTCAGCGCCGTCGTCGAGCCGCCGCAGTGGCCGCTCGCCGACACCCAGGCGGCCCGCGCCCTGGCGCGCGCCCGGGCGACCCGCACGGCCCTGGTCCGGCACGGCGGACGAACGGCCCTGGCCGGCCTGGTCCCGCCGGACGAGGCAGCGGAGCACGCGCGGGCGCTCCTCGCGCCCCTCGCCGGCTCTCCGGCCCTCGCCGAGACGCTGCGGGCCTGGCTCTCGCTGCACGGCAGCTGGGACCGCACGGCGGTGGCCCTGTCGGTGCACCGCAACACCGTGCGGCAGCGGATCGCCCGCTGCGCGGCCCTGCTGGACGCCGACCTGGACGACGCCGACGTGCGGATGGAGCTGTGGTTCGCCCTGAAACACCGGTGAGTGACGCGTGTCCCAGCGGCCGGAACGGCGGGGACGCGCACAGTCCGCTGCCTCACAATGGAGACCATGCCGATACCCGGGACGCCCAGCCGCGCCGAACTCGTCGACCACCTCGTCAGGACCCGTATCGCCGGGGACGTCGCCACGCCTCGCGAGAACAACCTCTCCCACTACCGTCAACTCGCGAACGGCGTCCGCAACTTCTGGCTCGGCCTGGAACTCGGCGACCGGTGGAGCGACGAGCAGGACGTGCTCGCGGTGATGGCGGAGCGGGTGGGCGTGAACGACGACCCCGAGCACCGCTACGGCCAGGACACCATCGACCCGCAGCTGACGGTCGGCGGCCTGGAGCGGATGGCGGCCCGGCTGCGCAAGGCCGCCGAAGGGCGGCAGCGGGTCCTGTTCGCCACCGGCCACCCCGGCGGCCTCCTGGACGTGCACCGTGCCACGGCCGCCGCCCTGCGCGAGGCGGGCTGCGAGATCGTCGTCATCCCGCAGGGGCTCCAGACCGACGAGGGGTACGTCTGGCAGGTCGCCGACGTGGCGGTGCTGGAGCACGGGGCCACGTTGTGGCACACCCACTCCGGCGAGCCGATGAAGGCCGTCCTGACGGCGCTGGAGCGCGAGGGGCGTCCGCTGCCGGACCTGGTCGTGGCCGACCACGGCTGGGCGGGCTACGCCGGCCGGCACGGCGTCGACTCCGTCGGTTACGCCGACTGCAACGACCCGGCGCTCTTCATCGGCGAGGCGGAGGGCGTCGTCCAGGTCGCGGTGCCCCTGGACGACCACGTCGTCAGCCCGCGCCACTACGACCCGATGGTCGCCTACCTGCTGACGGAGGCGGGCCTGCGGGAGGCGGACCTGTAGGAGCCGCCCCCGGCCGGAGGCGCTCCGGCGGGCACGGCGGCGCGCCGGGCGTCCGGCGGGCACGGCGGCGCGGGAGGCGGTTCAGTCCTCCCGCGGTTCAGTCCTCACGCGGGACGCGGACCACGCCCTCCTGGATCACCGACACGGCGAGCCGGCCGTCCTGCGTGTAGATGCGGGCCTGGCCGAGGCCGCGGCCGGCGTGCGAGGACGGCGACTCCTGGTCGTACAGCAGCCACTCGTCGGCGCGGAACGGGCGGTGGAACCACATCGCGTGGTCCAGGGACGCCCCGACGACGTCGCCGACCGCCCAGCCGCCGCGGCCGTGCGCGAGGAGGACCGAGTCGAGCAGCGTCATGTCGGAGACGTACGTGGCCAGGACGACGTGCAGCAGAGGGTCGTCCGCGAGCTTGCCGTTGGTACGGAACCAGACCTGGGAACGCGGCTCGCGCGGCTCGCCGAAACTCCCGTACGGCGGCTCGTCGACATAGCGCAGGTCGATCGCCTCGCGGGCCTCCAGGAACTTCTCGACGACCGCGGGATCGAGGTGGCCGTAGCCGCGCAGCCGTTCCTCGGAGGTGGGCAGCGTGGCCGGGTCCGGCGAGGGCGGCATGGGCGTCTGGTGGTCCAGGCCCTCCTCGTACGTCTGGAAGGACGCCGACAGCGTGAAGATCGGCCGGCCGTGCTGGACGGCGACCGCGCGGCGGGTGGTGAAGGAGCGGCCGTCGCGGATGCGCTCGACGGTGTAGACGATGGGCGCGCCGGGGTCGCCCATGCGCAGGAAGTACGCGTGCAGCGAGTGGGCGTGCCGGTCCTCGGGGACCGTACGCCCGGCGGCGACCAGCGCCTGGGCCGCGACCTGCCCGCCGAACACGCGCGGGACGACGGCGGACCGGGACCGGCCGCGGAAGATGTTCTCCTCGATCTGCTCGAGGTCGAGCAGATCGAGGAGATCCTGTAGTGCCTGGCTCATGGCGTCCAGTTGTACCGGGTCGTACCGGGCGGCAGTCGCCGGGGCCTTACAGGCCCATGTCCTTGGCGATGATGGACTTCATGATCTCGCTGGTGCCGCCGTAGATGCGGTTGACGCGGTTGTCCGCGTACAGGCGGGCGATCGGGTACTCGTTCATGAAGCCGTAGCCGCCGTGCAGCTGGAGGCAGCGGTCGATCACGCGGTGGGCGACCTCGGTGCAGAACAGCTTGGCGCTGGCGGCCTCGGCCGGGGTCAGCTCGCCGGCGTCCAGGGCCTCCGTGGCGCGGTCGGCGACGGCCTCGGCCGCGTCCACCTCGGCCTGGCAGGCGGCCAGCTCGAACTTGGTGTTCTGGAAGTGCGCGACCGGCTTGCCGAAGACGGTGCGCTCCTGCACGTACTGCTTGGCGAACCGGACGGCGGCCTTGGCCTGCGCGTACGCGCCGTAGGCGATGCCCCAGCGCTCGGAGGCCAGGTTGTGGCCGAGGTAGGAGAAGCCCTTGTTCTCCTCGCCGAGGAGGTTCTCCACGGGCACCTTGACGTCGACGAACGCCAGCTCGGCGGTGTCGGAGGTCTTCAGGCCGAGCTTGTCCAGCTTGCGGCCGATCGAGTAGCCCTCGGACTTGGTGTCCACCACGAGCAGCGATATGCCGTGCCGGCGGTCGTCGGGGCGGGGCGCGTCGGTCCGGGCGCAGACGATCATCTGGTCGGCGTGGACGCCGCCGGTGATGAAGGTCTTGGAGCCGTTGAGGACGTAGTGCGTGCCGTCCTCGCTCAGCTTGGCGGTGGTCTTCATGCCCGCGAGGTCGGAGCCGGTGCCCGGCTCGGTCATCGCGATCGCCCACATCTCCTCGCCGGAGACGAACTTCGGCAGGTAGCGCTTCTTCTGCTCGTCGTTGGCGAGCAGCTTGATGTAGGGCAGGCCGAGCAGCACGTGCACGCCGGAGCCGCCGAAGGTGATGCCCGCGCGGGCGGTCTCCTCGTACAGGACGGCCTCGAACTTGTAGGAGTCGATGCCGGCGCCGCCGTACTCCTCGTCGACGCGGATGCCGAAGACGCCCAGCTCGGCGAGCTTGTAGTAGAAGTCGCGCGGCGCCTGGCCGGCCGCGAACCACTCGTCGTAGACCGGGACGACCTCGGCCTCGATGAAGGCCCGGAGGGTCTCCCGGAACGCCTCGTGGTCCTCGTTGAACACCGTACGGCGCACCGCCGGCCCCTCTCTGCGCCTAAGCCGGCGCCGCTCTCGCGGATGTGGTTGCTCGCCGTGGGGGTTCCTCAACGAATGGTTGCGGTCCCCGATGGCTAAGCGCTTGCTCAGGGACAACCGTACCGGCGGGTAGGGAGAGGCGTCCAGAGCCTTCGGGACACAGCGGCCGTAACGCTCGTCACTCCCCCGCGGCCGCCGCCGCGAACGCGCCGCGGGCCATGCGGTGCAGGAGCCCGGCCGTGGTCGCGCGGCCGGGGAGGGAACCCGGCCGGCCGAGGTGCGGGGTGGAGTTCAGCAGGCCGAAGACGGAGTGGACCGCGGAGCGGGCCGCGGGCTCCGCGAGGCCCGGGTACACCGCGCGCAGGACCTCCACCCACAGCTCGACGTACTGCCGCTGGAGCTGGCGGACCAGCTTGCGGTCGCTGTCGCGGAGGCGGTCCAGCTCACGGTCGTGCAGGGTGATCAGGGGACGGTCGTCGAGGGCGAAGTCGATGTGCCCCTCGACGAGCGAGTCGAGCACCGCCTCGGAGGGCACCCCGTCGGCCTCCGCCAGACGGCGCTTCGCGCCGGTCAGCAGGCGGCCGCTGATGCCCACCAGCAGTTCGGCGAGCATCGCGTCCTTGCCGGGGAAGTGGCGGTACAGCCCCGGACCGCTGATGCCGACCGCGGCCCCTATCTCGTCGACCCCGACGCCGTGGAACCCGCGCTCGGCGAACAGACGCGCGGCCTCTCTCAGGATCTGCTCGCGCCGGGTGGCGGCGTCGGTTCTCGTGGCCATGAGGGCAATTCTAGACAGCGAGGTTAGCGGTCGTTAACCTGAGAGAAATGGTTAACGCTCATTAACAGTCGATCACTGGCGTGAGGGGACCGCGAGGATGGAAGAGGCACCGGAGCTGACGAGTGCGGCAGACCCCGCATCGGAGGCCTGGCGGGCCAACGAGGAGGCGCACCGCGCGCTCGCCGAGGAGCTGCGCGGCAAGCTCGCCGCGGCCCGGCTGGGAGGCGGTGAGAAGGCGCGGGCCCGGCACACCGCGCGCGGCAAGCTGCTGCCCCGCGACCGGGTCGACGCCCTCCTGGATGCGGGCTCGCCTTTCCTGGAGCTCGCCCCCCTCGCCGCCGACGGGATGTACGACGGGCAGGCCCCGGCCGCCGGGGTCATCGCCGGGATCGGCCGGGTCAGCGGGCGCGAGTGCGTGATCGTGGCCAACGACGCCACCGTCAAGGGCGGCACCTACTACCCGATGACGGTCAAGAAGCACCTGCGGGCCCAGGAGGTGGCGCTGGAGAACCGGCTGCCGTGTCTTTACCTGGTGGACTCCGGCGGGGCCTTCCTGCCCATGCAGGACGAGGTGTTCCCGGACCGCGAGCACTTCGGGCGGATCTTCTACAACCAGGCCCGGATGTCGGGGGCCGGGATCCCGCAGATCGCGGCCGTGCTCGGGTCGTGCACGGCGGGCGGCGCGTACGTCCCCGCCATGAGCGACGAGGCGGTCATCGTCCGCGGCCAGGGCACGATCTTCCTGGGCGGGCCCCCGCTGGTGAAGGCCGCCACCGGCGAGGTCGTCACCGCGGAGGAACTCGGCGGCGGCGAGGTGCACTCCCGGGTCTCCGGCGTCACCGACCATCTCGCGCAGGACGACGCCCACGCGCTGCGGATCGTGCGCACCATCGTCTCCACGCTCCCCGCGCGCGGGCCGCTGCCCTGGCAGGTGCGGCCGTCGGTGGAACCCAAGGTCGACCCCTACGGGCTGACCGGCGCCGTCCCGGTGGACTCGCGCACCCCCTACGACGTGCGGGAGGTCATCGCGCGCGTGGTGGACGGCTCCCGGTTCGCGGAGTTCAAGTCCGAGTTCGGGCAGACCCTGGTCACCGGCTTCGCCCGGATCCACGGTCACCCGGTCGGGATCGTCGCCAACAACGGCATCCTGTTCTCCGAGTCCGCCCAGAAGGGCGCCCACTTCATCGAGCTGTGCGACCAGCGCGGGATCCCGCTGGTGTTCCTGCAGAACATCTCCGGGTTCATGGTCGGCAGGGACTACGAGGCGGGCGGCATCGCCAAGCACGGCGCGAAGATGGTGACGGCCGTGGCGTGCACGCGCGTGCCGAAGCTGACGGTCGTCGTCGGCGGGTCGTACGGCGCGGGCAACTACTCCATGTGCGGCCGGGCCTACTCGCCCCGCTTCCTGTGGATGTGGCCCAACGCCAAGATCTCCGTCATGGGCGGCGAGCAGGCCGCCTCCGTCCTCGCGACCGTCAAGCGCGACCAGCTCGAGGCCGGCGGCCAGGAGTGGCCCGTGGAGGACGAAGAGGCCTTCAAGGACCCGATCCGCGCGCAGTACGAGCGGCAGGGCAACGCCTACTACGCGACCGCCCGGCTCTGGGACGACGGGGTCATCGAACCGCAGGAGACCCGGCAGGTGCTGGGGCTGGCCCTGACGGCCTGCGCCAACGCGCCGGTCCCCCGGGGGGACGACACGACGCCCGGGTTCGGCGTCTTCCGGATGTGAGGAGGGGACTTCATGTTTGACACAGTGCTCGTGGCCAACCGGGGCGAGATCGCCGTCCGCGTCATCCGCACGCTGCGCGCCATGAGCGTGCGCTCGGTGGCGGTCTTCTCCGACGCCGACGCGGACGCCCGGCACGTCCGGGAGGCGGACACCGCGGTGCGGATCGGCCCGCCGCCCGCCGCGGACAGCTATCTGTCGGCCGGACGGCTGCTGGAGGCGGCCGCGCGGACCGGCGCCCAGGCCGTCCACCCGGGGTACGGCTTCCTGGCCGAGAACGCCGGCTTCGCCCGCGCCTGCGCCGACGCCGGGCTGGTCTTCATCGGGCCGCCCGCGGACGCCATCGCTCTCATGGGCGACAAGATCCGGGCCAAGGCCACGGTGCGGGCGGCCGGGGTCCCGGTCGTGCCCGGATCGAGCGGCAGCGGCCTGACGGACGAGCAGCTCATCGCCGCCGCCCACGAGATCGGCGTGCCCGTGCTGCTGAAGCCGAGCGCGGGCGGCGGCGGCAAGGGCATGCGGCTGGTGCGCGACGCGTCGCTGCTGGCCGAGGAGATCGCCGCCGCCCGCCGTGAGGCCCGCGCCTCCTTCGGCGACGACACACTCCTCGTCGAACGGTGGGTCGACCGGCCCCGGCACATCGAGATCCAGGTCCTCGCCGACGGGCACGGCAACGTGATCCACCTCGGCGAGCGCGAGTGCTCGCTGCAACGGCGGCACCAGAAGATCGTCGAGGAGGCGCCCAGCGTCCTGCTCGACGAGGCCACGCGCGCGTCGATGGGCGAGGCGGCCGTGCAGGCGGCGCGCTCCTGCGGTTACCGGGGCGCGGGCACGGTGGAGTTCATCGTGCCGGGCGGCGATCCGTCGTCGTACTACTTCATGGAGATGAACACCCGGCTCCAGGTGGAGCATCCGGTCACCGAACTGGTCACCGGGCTCGACCTGGTGGAGTGGCAGCTGCGGGCGGCCGCAGGCGAGGCGCTGCCCTTCGGCCAGGAGGACGTGCGGCTCACCGGGCACGCCGTCGAGGCGCGGGTGTGCGCCGAGGACCCCGCGCGCGGGTTCCTGCCGTCCGGCGGCACGGTGCTGCGGCTGCGCGAGCCGCAGGGCGACGGCGTGCGCACCGACTCCGGGCTCAGCGAGGGCTCCGAGGTCGGCAGCCTCTACGACCCGATGCTGTCCAAGGTGATCGCCTACGGCCCGGACCGGGAGAGCGCCCTCAGGAAGCTCCGGGCGGCCCTGGCCGGCACGGTCACCCTGGGAGTGCAGACCAACGCCGGGTTCCTGCGGCGGCTGCTGGCCCATCCGGCGGTCGTGGCGGGCGAGCTGGACACGGGGCTGGTGGAACGGGAGGCCGCCTCACTGGTCACCGCCGACGTCCCGCCGGACGTGTACGCGGCGGCGGCGCTGCTGCGCCAGGCCGCTCTCGCCCCCGCGCCCGGCACGGGCTGGGTGGACCCCTTCTCGGTCGCGGACGGCTGGCGCCTCGGCGGCGAGCCCGCCTGGACCGCGCACCACCTGCACGTGCCCGGACACGACCCGGTGACGGTCCGCGTGCGCGCCGCGGCCGACGGCGGACAGGAGGTGCTGCTAGACGGGGAGGAGACCCCGCGGCGCAGCTCCGGGATCCTGCCCCCGCGGCCGGACGACCCCCGCTTCGTCTGCCGTCTCGACGGCGTCACGCACGCCTTCGCCGCACTGCCCGACGGGACCTGGCTGGCCCGCGACGGCGACGCCTGGCAGGTGCGCGACCACGACCCGGTGGCCGCCTCCCTCGTCCGGGGGGCCCACGCGGGCGCCGACTCGCTCACCGCGCCGATGCCGGGCACGGTCACGGTCGTCAAGGTCGCCGTGGGCGACGAGGTGGCCGCGGGCCAGAGCCTGCTGGTGGTGGAGGCGATGAAGATGGAGCACGTCATCTGCGCCCCGCACGCCGGCGCCGTCGCCGAACTCGACGTGACGCCGGGCACGACGGTCGCCATGGACCAGGTGCTGGCCGTCATCGCCCCGGCCGCCCCGGTGAAGGAGGACCTGTGACGCTCCCCATGGCCGTACCGGCGCCGGGCCTGCCCGCCCGGGTGCGCATCCACGAGGTCGGCGCCCGCGACGGCCTGCAGAACGAGAAGACGACCGTGCCGACGGACGTCAAGGCCGAGTTCGTGCGCCGCCTCGCCGACGCCGGCCTCACCACCATCGAGGCCACCAGCTTCGTCCACCCGAAGTGGGTCCCTCAACTCGCCGACGCCGAGCAGCTGTTCCCGCTGGTGAGCGATCTCGACGTGGCACTGCCGGTGCTGGTGCCGAACGAACGCGGGCTGGACCGGGCGCTCGCCCTGGGGGCCCGCCGGGTCGCCGTCTTCGCGAGCGCCACCGAGTCCTTCGCCAAGGCCAACCTCAACCGCACGGTCGACGAGGCGCTGGCCATGTTCGAGCCGGTGGTGGCCCGGGCCAGGGCGCAGGACGTACACGTGCGCGGCTATCTCTCCATGTGCTTCGGCGACCCGTGGGAGGGCGCGGTCCCGGTCGCGCAGGTGGTCCGGGTCTGCCGCGCCCTGCTGGACCTGGGCTGTCACGAGCTGAGCCTGGGCGACACGATCGGCGTGGCCACCCCGGGCCATGTGCGGGCCCTGCTGACCGCGCTGAACGAACAGGGCGTGCCCACCGACGCGCTGGGGGTGCATTTCCACGACACCTACGGCCAGGCGCTCAGCAACACCCTCGCCGCGCTCCAGCACGGCGTCACCACCGTCGACGCCTCGGCGGGCGGTCTCGGCGGCTGTCCGTACGCCAAGTCCGCCACCGGCAACCTCGCCACCGAGGACCTCGTGTGGATGCTGCGGGGCCTCGGCATCGACACCGGGGTGGACCTCGGCCGTCTCGTCGCCACCAGCGAGTGGATGGCCGCCCGCCTGGGCCGACCCAGCCCGTCCCGCACCGTCCGAGCACTCGGCACCACGACAGCGCCCCACAAGGAGCAGTGACCCGACATGGACCACCGTCTCTCCCCCGAACTGGAAGAACTCCGCCGCACGGTCGAGGAGTTCGCGCACGACGTGATAGCGCCCAAGATCGGCGACTTCTACGAGCGGCACGAGTTCCCCTACGAGATCGTCCGCGAGATGGGCCGCATGGGCCTGTTCGGGCTGCCCTTCCCCGAGGAGTACGGCGGCATGGGCGGCGACTACCTGGCCCTGGGCATCGCGCTGGAGGAACTCGCGCGGGTCGACTCGTCCGTGGCGATCACCCTGGAGGCCGGCGTCTCGCTGGGCGCGATGCCGATCCACCTCTTCGGCACGCCCGAGCAGAAGCGGGAGTGGCTGCCGCGCCTGTGCTCCGGCGAGATGCTCGGCGCCTTCGGACTGACCGAGCCGGACGGCGGCTCGGACGCGGGGGCGACGCGCACGACGGCCCGTCTCGACCCCGACACCGACGAATGGGTGATCAACGGCGCCAAGTGCTTCATCACCAACTCGGGCACGGACATCACGGGGCTGGTCACGGTCACCGCGGTGACGGGCCGCAAGCCGGACGGCCGGCCGCTGATCTCCGCGATCATCGTCCCGTCCGGCACGCCGGGCTTCACGGTCGCGGCGCCCTACTCGAAGGTCGGCTGGAACGCCTCCGACACGCGTGAGCTGTCCTTCTCCGATGTGCGCCTCCCGGCGGCGAACCTGCTGGGCGAGGAGGGTCGTGGGTACGCGCAGTTCCTGCGGATCCTCGACGAGGGGCGCATCGCCATCGCCGCGCTGGCGACCGGGCTCGCCCAGGGCTGTGTGGACGAGTCGGTGAAGTACGCCGGGGAACGGCATGCGTTCGGCCGTCCGATCGGCGCCAACCAGGCCGTCCAGTTCAAGATCGCCGACATGGAGATGAAGGCCCACACGGCGCGCCTGGCCTGGCGCGACGCGGCCTCGCGGCTGGTGGCCGGGGAGCCCTTCAAGAAGGAGGCGGCGATGGCGAAGCTGTACTCGTCGACGGTCGCCGTCGACAACGCGCGCGACGCCACCCAGGTGCACGGCGGCTACGGCTTCATGAACGAGTACCCGGTGGCCCGCATGTGGCGCGACTCCAAGATCCTGGAGATCGGCGAGGGCACGAGCGAGGTGCAGCGGATGCTGATCGCCCGGGAGCTGGGCCTCCCCGCCTGACCCGACGCCGTTCCGCGGCCCGCGGCCCTGCACCCTCTCATCCCCGCGCTCCCGCGCTCCCGCGCCCCGATCGGCAGCCCGGCGGCCTCAGGTCACTCCTCGAGGCCGCCGACTCCGTTTCCCCGGCGGCTTGCTGAAAGGCCGTCCGCCGTCGGTCGACAGGCAGGTCACAGGCGTTGGGCAGGCGCCGCCGAGGGCGGTCCCGGGCCCCGGACGGCCCCCTGGACATCAGCTGAGGTTAGGCTAACCTACATTCGAATCGTCCTCGGGTGATCCCGCCCCGTTCGAAAGTGGCCACACTCATGCCCAACGCCAGAGCCGTCCGTCCCACCCGCCGTGGCATCCTCGCCGCCGGTGGCGCCCTCGGTCTCGGCGCCGTGCTCGCCGCCTGCGGGGACGGAGACGCGAGCGGCAGCGGCGCCGAGTCGTCGGCGAACGCGCCGGTCAAGTCCGGCCCCTGGACCTTCAAGGACGACCGCGGCACCACGGTGAAGCTCGACTCGGTCCCCGCGAACATCGTCGCCTTCACCGGCGTCGGGGCGGCCCTGTACGACTACGGGATCCAGGTCAAGGGCGTCTTCGGACCCACGAAGACGGCCGCGGGCAAGGCCGACGTCCAGGCCGGCGACATGGATGTCAGCAAGGTGACCGTCCTCGGCAACGTCTGGGACGAGTTCAACGTCGAGAAGTACGCGGCCCTCGCGCCCGACGTCCTCATCTCCACGATGTTCGACGGCGCCGGCACCCTCTGGTACGTCCCCGAGGCCTCCAAGGACAAGATCGCCAAGCTCGCTCCGAGCGTCGGACTGTCCGTCTACGACCGCCAGTTGACCGCTCCGCTGCAGCGCATGTGGGAGCTGGCCGAATCGCTGGGCGCCGACATGACGGCGGCCGCGGTCACCGGCGCCAAGAAGAGGTTCGAGGAAGCGGCCGCCCGGCTGCGCGCCGCCGCCAAGGCCAAGCCCGGCATCAGGGTGATGGCCGGTTCCGCGAGCCCGGAGCTGTTCTACGTCTCCGGCACCGACCTCTCCGTCGACCTCGAGTACTTCAAGGCCCTCGGCGTGAACTTCGTCGAGCCGCCGGCGAGCGCCAAGGCCAAGGGCGGCGGCTGGTACGAGTCGCTGAGCTGGGAGAACGTCGACAAGTACCCGGCCGACATCATCATGATGGACGACCGCTCCTCGACCGTCCAGCCCGCCGACATCACCGAGGCGACCTGGAAGAAGCTGCCCGCGGTGAAGGCCGGCCAGGTCATCGCGCGCTCCCCCGAGCCGATCCTGTCCTACGACAAGTGCGTGCCGCTGCTGGAGAACCTCGCCGCGGCACTGGAGAAGGCGAAGAAGGTCGCCTGACAAGGGCGACCCGACGCTGCGAGTGCGCCGCGGGTGCAGCCGCGGCAATCGCGCCCGCATGGCGGAGCCGCGTGCCGACGCGGCCCCGCGCCCCTGAGTGAGCCGCCCTGCCCCACGTCTTCAGGAGCCCCCATGACCACCGCCGTCGCCGCCCCCTTCCGGTTCTTCTCGCTCCGGGTCGCTCGGACCCGGCGCCTGTCGCCGTCTCTGGTCCGGGTGAGCTTCGCCGGGGAGGACCTGCACCACTTCCTCTCCGACGGGCGCGACCAGTCGCTGTCGCTGTTCCTGCCGCAGCCGGGGCAGACAGAGCCGCGGGTTCCGTTCGAGCTGGGGGACGGCTGGTGGCAGGGCTGGCGTGAACTGCCGGACGGCGTACGGGCGGTGATGCGCTCCTACACGCTGCGGGCGCTGCGCGCCGACGCGCTCGGGCGCACCGTCGGGATCGACGTCGACTTCGTGCTGCACACGCCCGCCGGGCCCGCCTCCGCGTGGGCGGCGCGCGCGGTCGCCGGGGACCGGGTGGTGCTGCTCGGGCCCGCGGTGGCCGACAACCGGGCGATCCGGTTCCGTCCGCCGCGCGACACCGACCTGCTGGTGCTCTGGGGCGACGAGAGCGCGCTGCCGGCCGTCGCGTCGATCCTGGAGTCGCTGCCGGCCGGACAGCGCGTGCGGGTCTGGCTGGAGGTCCAGGAACCCGGCGCCGTACAGGAGTTGTCGACCTGCGCGGCCGCCGAGGTGACCTGGGTGGTCGGGGCGGAGTCCGTCGACGCCGTCCGCGCGGCCGGTCTGCCGCCCGCCGAGAACCCCTACGTGTGGGTCGCGGGCGAGTCGGGATCCGTGAAGGCGCTGCGCCGCCACTTCGTGCGGGAGCGGGGCGTGGACCGCCGACGGGTCACCTTCGTCGGGTACTGGCGCCGGGGCATGAGCGAGGAACAGCTCCGCGAGACCGCGTAGCGGACACCGCGCCCCCGTGGCAGGCCGCGCGCGGGGGCGCACACGTGACCACGGTCACGGCACACACAGGATCACGGTGATCAAAGTTAGGCTAGCCTTACCTAAGTTGATCTGAGGTTCTGCCCCCGAACCGCCCCGGTTCCGCGCCCGAACCGCCCCGCCCAGGCCCCCGTCCCCACCCCCGGAGGACCCCCACCATGCGCTCGCACCTGCTCAATGACACGACCGCGGAGCACTACCGCCGCTCCGTGACCGAAGGAGTGGAGCGGGTGGCCGCCAGACTCGCCGCCACCGACCGTCCGTTCACCGGCGTCACGGTCGACGCCCTCGCGTCCCGCGTCGACGGGATCGACCTCGACCGGCCCCTGGGCGACACGGCCGCCGTGCTGGACGAGCTGGAGGAGGTCTACCTCCGCGACGCGGTCTACTTCCACCACCCCCGCTACCTCGCCCACCTCAACTGCCCGGTCGTCATTCCCGCGGTGCTGGGCGAGGCGGTCCTGTCCGCCGTCAACTCCTCCCTCGACACCTGGGACCAGTCGGCCGGCGGCACCCTCATCGAGCGCAGACTGATCGACTGGACGTGCGCCCGCGTCGGCCTCGGCCCCGCCGCCGACGGGGTGTTCACCTCCGGCGGCAGCCAGTCCAACCTCCAGGCCCTGCTGCTGGCCCGCGAGGAGGCGAAGTCCGACTCCCTGGCCCGACTGCGCGTCTTCGCCTCCGACGCCGGCCACTTCAGCGTACAGAAGTCGGCGAAACTGCTCGGCCTCGGACCCGAAGCCGTGGTCACCGTCCCCGTCGACCACGACAAGCGCATGCAGACCGTGGCGCTCGCCCACGAACTCGAGCGCTGCCGCAAGGACGGCCTCGTCCCCATGGCCGTCGTCGCCACCGCCGGCACCACCGACTTCGGCTCCATCGACCCGCTCCCCGAGATCGCCGAGCTGTGCGCCCAGTTCGGCGCCTGGATGCACGTCGACGCCGCCTACGGCTGCGGGCTCCTCGCCTCCGTGAAGTACCGGGACCGCATCGACGGCATCGAGCGAGCCGACTCCGTCACCGTCGACTACCACAAGTCCTTCTTCCAGCCCGTTAGTTCCTCCGCCGTGCTGGTGCGCGACGCGGGCACGCTGCGCCACGCCACCTACCACGCCGAGTACCTCAACCCGCGCCGCACGGTGCGGGAGCGCATCCCCAACCAGGTGGACAAGTCCCTGCAGACCACCCGCCGGTTCGACGCCCTCAAACTGTGGATGACCCTGCGCACGATGGGCGCCGACGGCATCGGCCGGCTCTTCGACGAGGTCTGCGACCTGGCCGTCGACGGCTGGCGCCTGCTGGCCGCCGACCCGCGCTTCGACGTCGTCGTGCAGCCGTCGCTGTCCACCCTCGTCTTCCGCTACGTACCCGCCGACGTCACCGACCCGGCCGAGATCGACCGCGCGAACCTCCACGCCCGCAAGGCCCTGTTCGCCTCAGGCGACGCGGTGGTCGCGGGCACCAAGGTCGGCGCCCGCCACTACCTGAAGTTCACCCTGCTCAACCCCGAGACCACGACCGACGACATCGCCGCCGTCCTCGACCTGATCGCCGGCCACGCCGAGCAGTACCTGGGAGAGTCCCTTGACCGCGCCTGCTGAATCCCCGCACACCGTCCATGACTTCGTGGGAATCGGACTCGGCCCCTTCAACCTCGGACTGGCCTGTCTGACCGAGCCCATCGCCGAACTCGACGGCCTCTTCCTGGAGTCGAAGCCCGACTTCGCCTGGCACGCCGGGATGTTCCTCGACGGCGCGCACCTCCAGACCCCGTTCATGTCGGACCTGGTCACCCTCGCCGACCCCACGTCCCCCTACTCCTTCCTCAACTACCTGAAGGAGAAGGGCCGGCTCTACCCGTTCTACATCCGCGAGAACTTCTACCCCCTGCGCGTCGAGTACGACGACTACTGCCGCTGGGCCGCGAACAAGCTGACCAGCGTGCGCTTCTCGACGACGGTCGCCGAGGTGACCTACGACGAGGGCGACGCGCTGTACGCGGTGCGGACCACCGACGGGGACGTCCACCGCGCCCGTCACCTGGTCCTCGGCACCGGCACCACGCCGTACGTCCCAAAGGCCTGCGCCGGCCTCGGCGGCGACTTCCTGCACAACTCCCGCTATGTGCAGCACAAGGCGGAGCTGCAGAAGAAGGAGTCGATCACCCTGGTGGGCTCCGGGCAGTCGGCCGCCGAGATCTACCTCGACCTGCTCTCCGAGATCGACGTGCACGGCTACCGGCTGAACTGGGTCACCCGCTCCCCGCGCTTCTTCCCGCTGGAGTACACCAAGCTCACCCTGGAGATGACCTCCCCGGAGTACGTCGACTACTTCCGGGCCCTGCCGGAGCAGACCCGCTACCGCCTCGCCGCCGAGCAGAAGGGCCTGTTCAAGGGCATCGACGGCGCTCTCGTCGACGAGATCTTCGACCTGCTCTACCAGAAGAGCCTCGCCGCGCCCGTCCCCACCCGGCTCCTCACCAACTCGGCGCTCACCGGCGCGAGCCACGCCGACGGCACGTACACCCTGTCCTTCCGCCAGGAGGAGCAGGGCAGGGACTTCGAGCTGAGCAGCCAGGGGCTGGTGCTGGCCACCGGCTACCACTACGCCGAGCCCGAGTTCCTCGCGCCGATCGCACACCGGCTGCGCCGCGACGCCCACGGCAACTTCGACGTCGGCCGCAACTACGCCATCGACACCACCGGCCGGGGCGTGTTCCTGCAGAACGCGGGCGTGCACACGCACAGCGTCACCTCGCCCGACCTCGGCATGGGCGCCTACCGCAACAGCTACATCATCCGCGAGCTGCTCGGCAGCGAGTACTACCCCGTCGAGAAGACCATCGCCTTCCAGGAGTTCGGCGTATGACCACCCCCGCGGCCGTGGGCCGCCTCTCCCTGCGTCCCCTCGACCCGCTCCGCGACGCCGAGCTGCTGCACCGCTGGGTGACGCACCCCAAGGCCGCCTACTGGATGATGCAGGACGCCACGGTCGTCGACGTCGAGCGGGCCTACGCGGACATCGCCGCCGACGAGCACCACCACGCGCTCCTCGGACTGCACGACGGCGAGCCCGCGTTCCTGATGGAGCACTACGACCCCGTCCACCGTGAGCTGGCCGGCCTGTACGAACCGCTCCCGGGCGACGTCGGCATGCACTTCCTGGTGGCCCCCACGGACCGGCCGGTGCACGGCTTCACCCGCGCGGTGATCACCGCCGTCGTGGCGCACCTCTTCGCGGACCCGGCGGTGCGGCGCGTCGTCGTCGAGCCGGACGTCTCCAACACGGCCGTGCACGCGCTCAACGAGGCCGTCGGCTTCGTGCCCGAGCGGGAGATCCGGAAACCGGAGAAGCGGGCGCTGCTGAGCTTCTGCACGCGTGAGCGGTTCACCGCGGCGACGGGGGTGGCGGCATGAGCATCGCCGACGCCGTGGCCCACCTCTCCCCCGAGCGCTGGACGAAGGCCAACCGTCTGCTGGTCCGCAAGGCCCTGGCGGAGTTCGCCCACGAGCGGCTCGTCACGCCCGAGGAACTCCTCACGCCGGAGGAACTCCTCACGTCCGGGGAACCCGCCCCGTCCGGGGAGGCGGGCGCCCGGTACGTCGTCCGCAGCGACGACGGGCTGACGTCCTACCGCTTCACCGCCGTCCGCCGCGCCCTCGACCACTGGCAGGTCGACGCCGACTCGATCACCCGTACCCGCGGCGACGCCGAACTCCCCGTCGAGGCACTGGACTTCTTCACCGAGCTGAAGTCGTCCCTGGGCCTGAGCGACGACGTCCTGCCGGTCTATCTGGAGGAGATCTCCTCCACCGTCTCCGGCATCTGCTACAAGCTCGGCAAGCCGAAGACCACCTCGGCGGAGCTGGTACGCGGCGGGTTCCAGACCATCGAGACCGGGATGACCGAGGGCCACCCCTGCTTCGTCGCCAACAACGGGCGGCTCGGCTTCGGCATCCACGAGTACCTGTCGTACGCGCCGGAGACGGCGAGCCCGGTCCGGCTGGTGTGGCTGGCCGCGCACCGCTCCCGCGCCGCGTTCACGGCCGGCGCCGGCATCGAGTACGAGTCCTTCGTGCGCGAGGAACTGGGCGCCGCGACCGTCGACCGGTTCGACGCGGTCCTGCGTGAGCGCGGCCTGGACCCGGCCGACTACCTCCTCATCCCCGTCCACCCCTGGCAGTGGTGGAACAAGCTCACCGTCACCTTCGCGGCCGAGATCGCCCGCGAGCACCTGGTGTGCCTGGGCGAGGGCGACGACGAGTACCTGGCGCAGCAGTCCATCCGCACCTTCTTCAACCGGACCCACCCCGAGAAGCACTACGTCAAGACGGCCCTGTCCGTGCTCAACATGGGCTTCATGCGCGGGCTTTCGGCCGCCTACATGGAGGCCACCCCGGCCATCAACGACTGGCTGGCCCGGCTCGTCGACAACGACCCGGTGCTGAGGTCGACCGGCCTGACGATCATCCGCGAGCGGGCGGCCGTCGGCTACCGGCACCTGGAGTACGAAGCCGCGACGGACCGCCGTTCGCCGTACCGCAAGATGCTCGCGGCGCTGTGGCGGGAGAGCCCGGTGCCGACGCTGCGGGAGGGCGAGTCCCTCGCCACCATGGCCTCGCTGATCCATGTGGACCACGAGGGACGGTCGGTGGCCGGCGCGCTGATCGAGCACTCGGGCCTGGCCCCGGCGGACTGGCTGCGCGCCTACCTCCAGGCCTACTACACGCCCCTGCTGCACAGCTTCTACGCCTACGACCTGGTGTACATGCCGCACGGCGAGAACACGATCCTGGTGCTGAAGGACGGCGTCGTGCAGCGGGCGGTCTACAAGGACATCGCCGAGGAGATCGCCGTCATGGACCCGGACGCGGTGCTGCCGCCCGAGGTCCGGCGCATCCGCGTCGAAGTGCCCGAGGACACGAAGCTCCTGTCGATCTTCACGGACGTGTTCGACTGCTTCTTCCGCTTCCTCGCGGCCGGTCTCGCCGCCGAGGGCGTTCTGCGGGAGGACGACTTCTGGCGCACGGTCGCCGAGGTCACCCGCGCCTACCAGGAGGCGAACCCCGCACTGGCCGACCGGTTCCGCCGGTACGACCTGTTCGCCCCCGAGTTCGCCCTGTCCTGCCTCAACCGCCTCCAACTGCGCGACAACCGGCAGATGGTGGACCTGGCCGACCCGTCGGGCGCCCTCCAGCTGGTCGGGACCCTGAGGAATCCCGTCGCGGGGTTCTGATCAGGCCGGCGGGCTCCCCGGGTACGGTCCCCGGGGAGCCCGCCGCCGTGCGCCCGGCCGGACCGCCGTGTGCCCGGCCGTGAGCGGTGGAACAATCCCCGCATGGCGGAAATCCTGCAGCGGGACGGCACGTGGATCTTCGACGGCGACGCACTGCGGTTGACCCCGGGCCGGGACAGGAACGTCGGGCTGCTGCGCCGGGAGCTGGGTGAACTCGTCGTCCCGCTGAGGGCGTTGGCCGGGGTGTCGTTCGAACAGGGCAAGAAGGCCGGGCGGCTCAGACTACGGCTGCGGGACGGGGCGGATCCGCTGCTCCAGGCGACCGGCGGCCGGCTGGCCGAGCCGCACGATCCGTACCAGCTGCTCGTCGAGTCCGACCGGTACGGCGTCGCCGAGTACTTCGTGGACGAGGTGCGCCGCGCACTGCTGCTGGACGAGGTCCCGGCCGACCCGGTGGACGCCTATCTGCTCCCCGGCCCCTCCGTGCCCCTGTCCGTCTCCGCCGGGGACGGCACGGCGAGCTTCGACGGCGAGACCGTACGGCTGGAGTGGAACTGGAAGACGGAGGAGGCCAAGGCCGCCGGCGGACCCCGCACGCTGTCGGTCGCGGACCTCGAGGGCGTGGAGTGGCAGCCCGCGGTGGGGCTGGAGAACGGCGCGCTGCGGCTGCGGCCGCGGCACACGCCCGCCACGACCCCGCCGAAGTACGACCCGAACGCCGTGGAGCTGTGGGGCTTCAGGAAGGACCCTCTGATGGCTCTGGTCGCGGCGGCCGTGCAAGCACGGCTCCCGCATCCGGCCACGGCCGCGAGCGCCGCGACCGCCGCGGGCACCGCACGGCCGCAGTTGCCGGGTCCTGCCGCCGAGGGCGACCACGACGCGCTGCTGCGCCGGCTGCGCGAGCTGGGCGAACTGCACCGCGACGGCGTCCTGACGGACGACGAGTTCGCCCTGGCCAAACAGGCGCTCCTCAAGCGCCTGTAGCGCGGGCGAGGAGCGCCGGCCGGCCGGCGCCGGGTGGCGCGCCCCGCCTTCCGGGCGCGCCGACGCGGCTGCGCGGCTGCGCGGCTGCGCGGCTACTTTGCCTTGCGGGCCACCGTGAAGTGGTCGATCCGGTCGCCCGTCTCCGCGATGCCCTGGACCTTCAGGGTCGTGTAATGGCCCTGGGGCGCGGGGGTGACGTCCACGCGGAGAAACGAGTAGTTGAGGTAGCGGACGCGCGACCAGGTGACGGTCTCGTTCTTCCTGCCGTCCTTGAGGTTGACGAAGGAGGCCACGGAGTCGACCTCGTGCTCGTGCCCCTCGTAGGAGTCCGGGGCGGAGAACGCGTACAGGCTGCGGCCGGCCGCGCCCGCCGTCACGTAGACGACGCCCTCGGTCTCGGGGTAGGCCGTGCCGCCGATCGGGAGCTTCTTGACGACCTTGTCGCCCTTGATGACGTCGGTGCGCTCGTACTGGTGGTTGTGGCCGTTGATGACCAGGTCCACCTGGTACTTGTCGAACAGCGGCACCCACTCCTGGCGCACGCCCCCCTCCGAGGCGTGCGCGGTGGACGTGCAGTACGCGCAGTGGTGGAAGAACACGACGACGAAGTCGATGTCCTTCGCGGCGCGGAACTTCCTCAGCTGCGCCTCGAACCACGTGGTCTGGGTGCCGCCGGAGATGCCGAGGTTGGCCGGGATCTCGAAGGAGACGTCGTTGGGGTCCAGCGAGATGACCGCCGTGTTGCCGTGGACGAAGGAGTAGACGCCCGGCAGGTTCTTCCTGTCCGGCCCGTTGTCCGGGAGGCTCCAGCGGGCCTCCTCGCCGCCGTAGCCGTTGGGCGAGTACCAGGCCTCCATGTCGTGGTTGCCGTACGACACCATCCACGGCACCGACTTGGACACGGACTCGGTCTGGGCGAGGAACTGGTCCCAGGTGCGCGAGTCGAAGACGGTGTCGGAGGTCTTGCCCTGTCCGGCCGGGTCGCCGTAGGCGATGTCGCCGGCGTGCAGGTGGAAGGCCGGGTTCTGGCCGAGGATCAGGCTGTCGTTGGCCAGCGCGTGGTAGCTGACACCCTGGTCGCCGAAGGCCGTGAAGGTGAACGGCTCCTTGTGGGCAGGAGCGGTGGTGAAGGTGCCCAGCGTGCCCAGCAGGTGCGGTGCGGCCGGGTCGAAGCCCGCGTGGCCGACGCCGTAGTAGTAGGTCCTGCCGGGCTTGAGGCAGGTGAGCCTGGCGTGCAGGTAGTACTGGGTGTGGTCCCCGCTGGCGCCTACGCCGGCCGGGGTGTACAGGGTGCGCACCTCGGCCTCGATCTTGCGGGAGAGGTCCCAGGGGTGGGCGCCGATGCGGATGAAGGGCTTCTTGACCGCGACCGGGACCTGCCAGGAGACGGTCATCTCGGTGCGCGGGTCGTTGCCGTAGGCGAGGTGGCGGCCGAACGGGGCGACGAGCGCGCCGTCGACGGTCTCGGTGTGCGAGAGGGGCCGGGTCGGCACGGCGGCCTGGGCGGTGGCGCCGGTCACGAACGCGCCACCGGTAACGGCGCCCAGCGTGACCGCGCCGCCTCTGATCATCGTGCGCCGGGAGAACCTGGCGCGCAGGTACTCGTGCTGCTCGGCCATGCTCATGCGGTCGGCGAGCTGCTCGGGTACGCCCATGCGAGGAGTGTCCATGACGTCTGAAACTCGTCGCCCCGGGCGACGGGGCGCAAGACGCCGAATGGACGCTTCGCGAACAACGGCTCATCACACATTCAATGTTCTGCCAAGGCTTCTTAACATCGGCCTGCCCGAAATCGGGCACGTTTCTTGCGAAACCGGCTCGCGTACTCCAGGATCTACCGGGTGCACGACGAACTCGTTGATCACCTGACGCGCTCCACGCCCCTCCAGCGGGGCGAGGCGCTGCGGGTGATCCAGGACGTGCTCGCCTACTTCGACGAGACGACCGAGGACTTCGTCCGTCGCCGCCACCGCGAGCTCCAGGCCCAGGGCCTGGTGAACGCGGAGATCTTCCAACGGATCGAGGCGGACCTGAAATACCGTGCGGTGGCGCCGCCCGAGCTCACGCTCAGGCAACTGCGACGCATCGTCTACGGCTGAACCGAGGCTTGGGGATACGTTTACATGTGCGGAATCGTCGGATACATCGGAAAGCGTGACGTCGCGCCCCTGCTCCTGGAGGGCCTGCAGCGCCTGGAGTACCGCGGGTACGACTCCGCGGGCCTGGTCGTCACCTCCCCGAAGTCGCCCGGCCTGAAGATGGTCAAGGCCAAGGGCCGGGTGCGCGACCTGGAGGCCAAGGTCCCGGCGCGCTTCAAGGGCACGACCGGCATCGCCCACACCCGCTGGGCCACCCACGGCGCCCCCTCCGACGTGAACGCCCACCCGCACATGTCGGCCGACCTCAAGGTCGCCGTCGTCCACAACGGCATCATCGACAACGCCTCCGACCTGCGCAGGAAGCTCGAAGCCGACGGCGTCGAGTTCCTCTCCGAGACGGACACCGAGGTGCTCGTGCACCTCGTCGCCCGCGCCCAGGCCGAGAAGCTCGAGGACAAGGTCCGCGAGGCGCTGCGCGTCGTCGAGGGCACCTACGGCATCGCCGTGATGCACGCCGACTTCAACGACCGGATCGTCGTGGCCCGCAACGGCTCCCCGGTCGTCCTCGGCATCGGCGAGAAGGAGATGTTCGTCGCCTCGGACATCGCCGCGCTGGTCGCCCACACCCGCCAGATCGTCACCCTCGACGACGGCGAGATGGCCACCCTCAAGGCCGACGACTTCCGCACCTACACCACCGAGGGCACCCGCACCACGGCCGAGCCGACCACGGTGGAGTGGGAGGCCGCCTCCTACGACATGGGCGGCCACGACACCTACATGCACAAGGAGATCCACGAGCAGGCCGACGCCGTGGACCGCGTGCTGCGCGGCCGCATCGACGACCGCTTCTCCACCGTGCACCTCGGCGGTCTCAACCTGGACGCCCGCGAGGCGCGCCAGATCCGCCGTGTGAAGATCCTCGGCTGCGGCACCTCGTACCACGCGGGCATGATCGGCGCCCAGATGATCGAGGAGCTGGCCCGCATCCCCGCCGACGCCGAGCCGGCGTCCGAGTTCCGCTACCGCAACGCGGTCGTGGACCCCGACACGCTGTACATCGCCGTCTCGCAGTCCGGTGAGACGTACGACGTGCTGGCGGCCGTCCAGGAGCTGAAGCGCAAGGGCGCGCGGGTGCTGGGCGTGGTCAACGTGGTCGGCTCGGCGATCGCCCGCGAGGCGGACGGCGGCGTCTACGTGCACGCCGGCCCCGAGGTCTGCGTCGTCTCGACCAAGTGCTTCACCAACACGACGGTGGCCTTCGCGCTGCTCGCCCTGCACCTGGGCCGCACCCGCGACCTCTCGGTGCGCGACGGCAAGCGGATCATCGAGGGCCTGCGCAGGCTGCCCGCGCAGATCGCCGAGATCATGGGGCAGGAGGCGGAGATCGAGAAGCTGGCCGAGGAGCTCGCCGAGGCCCGCTCGATGCTCTTCATCGGCCGCGTCCGGGGCTACCCGGTCGCCCGTGAGGCCTCGCTGAAGCTCAAGGAGGTCTCGTACATCCACGCCGAGGCCTACCCGGCCTCCGAGCTCAAGCACGGCCCGCTGGCCCTCATCGAGCCGGCGCTCCCGACGGTCGCGATCGTCCCCGACGACGACCTGCTGGAGAAGAACCGGGCGGCCCTGGAGGAGATCAAGGCCCGCAGCGGAAAGATCGTCGCGGTCGCCCACCGGGAGCAGGAGAAGGCCGACCGGACGATCGTCGTCCCCAAGAACGAGGACGAGCTCGACCCGATCCTCATGGGCATCCCGCTCCAGCTCCTCGCCTACTACACGGCGAAGGCGCTGGGCCGTGACATCGACAAGCCGCGCAACCTGGCGAAGTCGGTGACCGTCGAGTAGTCGCCCGCGAAGGCTCGGGGCACCGCGCCGGCGAACCTCACCGGCCCTCGGCGGCCGGCGAAGAGAGCGGGCCCCCCGTGACGCCACGGGGGGCCCGCTCCGTTCGCCGGGGACGCCCGACTCCCCGGCGCCGGCTGCCGGTTCAGCCCGCGGCCGTCACACCGGGACGGGCAGCACGTCGGGGGAGCGCCGTGGGCCAGTGCGCCAGGGCCGCCGTCGCCGCGTACCAGGCGACCGCGCCCGCCGCGACGGCGAACCAGCCGCCCGCCTTGGCGGGTCCGTCGCTGCCGGCGAACCGGGCGACGGCCGTCAGCACCAGGGCCACGCAGAACAACCCGTAGGCAGCCTGGCCCAGTTGGTCGCCGCCGGCCAGGGTCAGGGACAGTGCCACGAGGGCGAACAGGAGCAGGAAGAGTCCTGCGGCGTTGTCGGAGACCTGGGCGCCGGCGGACACCGCCCAGGTGAACCAGAAGGCGCCCAGGACGGTGTAGGCGGTGCCGGTGGCCGCGTCCCGGTCCCGGAGGGCGAACAGGCCGGCGACGAACAGCGCGACGCCGCCCACGTAGCGGGCGACGGACACGGCGTCCCCGGCCGTCACGCCGTCGATGAGGTCGGTGTACCCCAGCCCGAAGGCCAACAGGGTGACGCCGAGGGCGAGTCGGCCGGCGATCGTGGTGGTGCCGCTTCCCGCAGAGACGTCGTTGTCCACGGTGGGCTCCCTTCATGCATGTGCAGTTGTGTGAGCGATATATGCCCTTCACAAAGGCACAAACACCTCTACGCGCCGGTAGTTTCGTGTCACGCGCACAGGGGGGCCGAAGCGCCCGGATCTCAACCCACCAGGGGAGACGGGGAGTTACGGGATGACGATGACGGGCCGCTTGGCGCGCTTGGCGAGCCGCCCCGCGACGGAGCCGAAGAGCCGGCCGACGAGGCCGTGCGTGGACCCGACGACGATCGCGTCGGCCTCGTACTCCCGCCCGACCTCCTCGAGTTCGTGGCAGATGTCGCCGCCGCGCTCGACGAGGATCCAGGGCACCTCGGCGAGGTAGTCCGCACACGCCAGCTCCAGACCGAGCACCTCGGTGCGATGGTCGGGCACGTCGACGAAGACGGGCGGCTCGCAGCCCGCCCACACCGTGGTGGGCAGCCGGTTGGCGACATGGACGATGATCAGGCCCGACCCGGAGCGATGGGCCATGCCGATCGCGTATGCGAGAGCTCGCTCGCTGGACGTGGAGCCGTCGAAACCGACGACCACCCCGTGCTTGAAGGCGGGGTCGCAGGAACGACGCGCTTCTTCGGCCGCCAGGGGCTCGGCCGCCGTGTGATCGGCGACGGGCCGCTTGCGGTCCGCGGGTTCGAAGAATTCGTGACCGGCCATGGCTGTCTCGGCGTATCGATCCTTGTACGTAGGGGACGGCGGTGAGCGGCGGAGGTGTCCGGGAATCGTCTTCCCGGCCCCATACCCCCAAGGGTACGGCCGCACGCCTCCTGGGCCCAGAGCCCGCACGCCCCCGGTGGGGGTTCCAGGGAGCATGCACGAGCGGACGCCCGTAACGCAATGGTTGCTGCCCCGTACAGGCGGTTTGCACAGGGTTCACCGAGCCGGAACCTCTCCCGGCAGTGACCGACCGCTCGAACAGGCGTTGAACCCCGTGCACCGCCGCCCCGCCCGCCGCCTCACCACCCCGCTGTCGCCCGCCCCACCCAGCCCGCCGCCACTCGCCGCACCTCCGACGCCCAGGAAGGAGCCCGCCCGGTGCGCCCGCCCCGCCCCGCCCCCGAGCCCCGCCCCGGCGACGACCGGACGGCCGACCTGATCCGCTGGGCGGCCTTCGCCTGCGTCCTGGTCCCGGTGGTCCTCCTCTGGTACGGCGCCTCGCTCGCCGGGGCCGCCGGCACCGCCCTCGGCCTCGCCGCCGTCACGGCCGTCTGCCGGGTGCTGCTGCGCCGGTCCGAGCGGTGCGCGGCCCGGCTGCTCACCGACGAGCCCGCGCCCGGGGCGCACGACCGGGAGCGCCGTCGGCGCACCGGAACGGGGTCCCATCGGCGCGGTCGTCACCCCGGAGGAAACTCACCGGTCGGTTGACCGGTTTTCACGCACGGACCCGCTTGTTTTCAGCCAACTTCCGGTAAGTGTGCATCTCTTGCCGTAACCACCCCCCACCCCCCGTTCCACCTGCACGGAAAGGACCTTCGGGGGCCTGTGCACCCTACGGGGATTGGCCACCGCACCGAGGCGCACTTCCCTGCACGGCCCACGAGTGCAACGCTTCGTGATCGAATGCTTCACGCCAAGTTGCCATGTCGACAATCTGCCGGGTGGCGAACTGGCCACGCCGGCATCATGCGACACAGTAGATTCGATCTTGACTGTCTACGGCGGGGGACACGTGCAGGACCAAGGGGAAACGTGCAGGAGCGACACAACCGAGGAGCCGCGACCACCGAGGGGGGCTTAGCAGGATGAGCCACGACTCCACTGCCGCGCCGGAAGCCGTGGCCCGGAAGCTGTCCGGGCGACGCCGCAAGGAGATCGTCGCGGTGCTGCTGTTCAGCGGCGGCCCCATATTCGAGAGTTCCATTCCGCTGTCGGTGTTCGGGATTGACCGCCAGGACGCCGGCGTGCCGCGCTACCGCTTGCTGGTGTGCGGCGGCGAAGAAGGCCCGCTGCGGACCACAGGGGGCCTGGAACTCACCGCGCCACACGGCCTGGAGGCGATATCGCGGGCGGGCACGGTCGTCGTGCCCGCCTGGCGTTCGATCACCTCGCCGCCGCCGGAGGACGCGCTCGACGCGCTGCGCCGGGCGCACGAGGAGGGGGCCCGCATAGTGGGCCTGTGCACCGGCGCGTTCGTGCTGGCCGCCGCGGGTCTGCTGGACGGCCGTCCGGCCACGACCCACTGGATGTACGCGCCGACGCTGGCCAAGCGCTATCCGTCCGTCCACGTGGATCCACGAGAGCTCTTCGTGGACGACGGCGACGTGCTGACGTCGGCCGGCACCGCGGCCGGAATCGATCTGTGTCTGCACATCGTGCGGACAGATCACGGTAACGAGGCGGCGGGCGCGCTGGCCCGGCGTCTCGTGGTGCCACCGCGCCGGTCGGGCGGCCAGGAGCGCTACCTCGACCGGTCTTTACCCGAGGAGATCGGCGCCGACCCGCTGGCCGAGGTCGTCGCCTGGGCGCTGGAGCACCTCCACGAGCAGTTCGACGTGGAGACGCTGGCCGCGCGCGCCTACATGAGCCGGCGCACCTTCGACCGCCGCTTCCGGTCGCTGACCGGCAGCGCGCCGCTGCAGTGGCTGATCACCCAGCGGGTGCTGCAGGCGCAGCGCCTGCTGGAGACGTCGGACTACTCGGTGGACGAGGTCGCGGGCCGCTGCGGCTTCCGCTCGCCGGTGGCCCTGCGCGGCCACTTCCGCCGCCAGCTCGGCTCGTCGCCGGCGGCGTACCGGGCGGCCTACCGGGCCCGCAGGCCGCAGAGCGAACGGCCGACGGACGGCGAGCCGTCCTCCCCGCCGCCACCGCCGCCGTCGCTGCACCACGAGACGCCCGGACCGGTGCCTCCGCAGATCCGGCGCACGGCGACCGCGACGGCCGGGGCGATGGGCTCGTCGGCGTCCCTGCCGTCCGAGCACGCGCGTGAGGCGTACGCGACGTCACGGGCGAGCGTGCCGGGGCAGCGCAGCGGCATGTGAACGACCGCGGGACGGCGGGCGGGGCCGGGACGCCCCGGCCCCGCCCGGCGTCCCGTGCCCGCCCGCTCAAGGCCGCCGGGCACGGGACGCCTCAAAAGGCGACGTCAGCTTTAGGGTGGTCGCATGAACGATCGCATGGTGTGGATCGACTGCGAGATGACCGGCCTCTCGCTGTCCGACGACGCTCTCATCGAGGTAGCCGCCCTCGTCACCGACTCCGAGCTGAACATCCTCGGCGACGGTGTGGACATCGTCATCCGCCCGCCGGACCGGGCGCTGGAGACGATGCCGGAGGTGGTGCGTCAGATGCACACCGCGTCCGGACTGCTCGACGAGCTGGCGGGCGGGACGACGCTCGCCGAGGCCGAGGCGCAGGTCCTCGCCTACGTGCGCGAGCATGTGAAGGAGCCGGGCAAGGCGCCCCTGTGCGGGAACTCCGTGGGCACGGACCGCGGTTTCCTGGCCCGGGACATGGCGGCCCTGGAGGACTACCTGCACTACCGGATCGTCGACGTCTCCTCGATCAAGGAGCTCGCCCGGCGCTGGTACCCGCGGGCGTACTTCAACAGCCCCGAGAAGAACGGCAACCACCGCGCCCTCGCCGACATCCGCGAGTCCATCGCGGAGCTGCGCTACTACCGCGAGGCCGTCTTCGTGCCGCAGCCCGGCCCCGACTCCGACACCGCGAAGTCGATCGCGGCCAAGCACGTCCTGCCCGCCTCGTAGGGCGCCGGGACGACGCCCGGGTCGGTGCCGTAACGACGCTCGGACGGCCTCGGGAAAAGCCGTGCGCGAGCACCCCTTCGGACCCTGTACACTTTTTCTCGGCCGGTAGGGAGACCACAAAGTCCAACTGCCGGGCGTGGTGGGTGTAGCTCAGCTGGTAGAGCACCTGGTTGTGGTCCAGGATGCCGCGGGTTCGAGTCCCGTCACTCACCCTAGGAGATGGGCCCGTGATCTGCGGAAACGCAGATCACGGGCCCATCTGTCGTTTGGCCACGGCCGATCCCCCGCCCATCCGACCGCGATTCGAGCAGGGGCCGGCGAATCACATGAGCCAGGTGCGAGCGCCGGTCTTCCGGCACGCTCGCCGTGTTGTCGAGGGCCGGCAGCCGAGCCACCTCAGCCGCGGCCGACGCAACGTCGGCGCCTCTGCGTCGACCAAGACGATCGGCGACCCGTCACCGCGTTGCAGGCCGTTAGCCTGTCGGTATGTCAGAGCGTGTCATGCCCGGTCGCACGGACAGTCTGATCACCCTGGTCGCCGCGGATGCTCTGTGGGTCGATCTGACGGCCGACAGCGATGTGCCGACGGCTCCTGGGGCATTCACCCGCTCTCCTGCCCACGCCCGGGCGGGGTACGTCCTGCTCGGCGCCCAGGTGGTGGCGACGGTGAGGGCGAGCGGCGGCCAGTGGAGTGTCCCGGAGGCCGAGGTGCGCCGGGCGGCCGCGGAACTGAACGCGGTCAGAATGGACCGGCAGGACCTGGTCCGCGTCGGTCCGGTCCGCCGGGCGCCGAGGCAGGAGGGCGACGAGGAAACACCGCTTCGTTGGCGTCGGCGCATCACGCGGGAACTGCAGGAACGGGACGGCCTCGATCAGGAGGCACGACGCGAAGCCGGCCGGCCGTACCATCTGGCGGGGATCGACTGGCGACAGATACTCGTGGAGCGGAACCGCGAGGGGACGTGGCGGCTGCCGCGTGCCGTGGTCAGGCTGCTGGATGCGGCCGAGCACGCCGAGACGCGGTGGGTGCGGGCCGCGCGGACCCGCCGGGCGGGTGCGGCCGCCACCGAGCCGCCCTCCCACCCCCGGCAGACCCCGGACGCCGACGCCCGGCGGACGACGAGCCCCGAGGGCCCCACCGTCTCGCTGCGCCCGTACGACGGAGAGCTGGAAGGCCGGCTGTACTCGGTGCTCAGCAGGAAGCCCGGCACCTCCCGCAGGGTGGCCGGGTGGGTGTGCGCCGTCTGCCGCAGCGGGCCGGCCGCAGTCCTCGACCACTGCCACGAACACGGCTACGTCCGCGCCCCCGTCTGCCAGTCCTGCAACACACTGGAACGCCCCGACCACCTGTACAGCAACGACATCCGCGTGGCCAACCGCTACACACGCCTCTTCCACACCGACACCGAGGACTGGCTCACCCACTGGCACCGCTGCTCCGGCTGCCGCGCACGCACCACCCTGCCACTGCCGCACCTCGCCGCATGGACCGCCCACACAGCCTGCCGGTCGCTGCGCCCGACCCACCGCGCCTCCCGCGGGCGTGAGCCCTGCGGTGTCCTGCGCGTGTCCTGGACGGGCAGTCAGAACGCGCCCCGGTCCTGCCTGCTCACTGTCGCGGTCGACTTCTGTCCCTCCGGCGAGCACCGTGTCCTGGCGCGAGTCCCCTACCGCGAAGCCGCCGAGCGGTTTCGTGTGTGGTTGGCGGAGACGGCCCCCGCCGTGGCCGCCGCGGCCGGTCCTGACCGTCTGGACGGCCTCCCCGCCCAGTTCCGGCCAGTCGTCGCGGACACCAGCGGCGGGGACCTGGAACTGTTCTGAGGGGACACCGGAGCCCTCGAAGACATACGGCTCGCAGCCACCACAGCAACAGCGCGACACCTCGCAACCGGGTGCGGAGTCCCCACCCACAACCAAAACGATATCCACTACCGCCAGCAAATGATATCGTTTTCAGGACGGAAGCATTCAGGAAGGGACCATCCGCATGGCCAGAACCGTCATCGACCTCGACGAAGACATGGTCACCGAGGCCATGCGCATCTTCGGCACCAAGACCAAGGCCAAGGCTGTCCGCCTCGCCATGGAGGACGCCGTCAAGAGACACCTTCGCCAGGAGGGCTTCGACGCAATCGAAGCCGGGGAACTCGACTTCAGTGAGATCGTCGAGAACACGGGGCCCCGCAACGCAGACGGCTCCCTCAAGCACAACGGCGACCGGGCCGCCTGATGCAGGACCGCTACCTGGTCGACAAGTCCGCCCTGGCCCGCTGGACGAAGCCGAGCGTCAAGGAGGTGCTCAAGCCACTGCATGAGCGCTGCCTCCTCGCCGTGTGCCGGCCAACCGAGTACGAGATGATCCACTCCGCACGGGACAGCTCAGAAGCAACACGGATCAGCACCTGGCTCCACGCCTTCGACTACCTCCACACCGACGACCACACCTTTGCGCGCGCCCTGGAAGTCCAGCGCCACGCTCTCGACGCAGGCTTCCACCGCGCACTGTCCCTCCCCGACCTGCTGATCGCCGCCACGGCAGAACTGCACCAGCGGACAGTCCTCCACTACGACGGCGACTTCGACATGATCGCCTCCCTCACCGGCCAACCCGCCGAATGGGTCGTACCGCCCGGCAGTGCCGACCGTTGAGCATCGAACATGCTGACGACGGGTTCGGCCGACATCACGAGGAGCCCCGGCCGCATGCCGTCGCCTGAGCCAAGGCCATCAGGACCGGTCCACCGCCGGGCGGGGTCGCCCACATCCCGCGTTGCCCTGAGCGGCTCGATGCCGCACTCGGTGAACTGTCCGGCCGCCTTGAGCTTGCCGTCGATGAGCTGACCGACGCGCTGTCGGCTCGGCGCGGGCGGCCCGCGGCGCGCGGGCCGCGGGCCGCCGCTCCTGCCGTCAGGACGAAGCCCGCTCCACCAGCTTCGTCGCCAGCACCACCTGCCGCCGCTCCGGTCCCCGGGACACCGTCGGGCGGCTGTCCGCGATCTCCGACAGCAGCAGGTCGATCATCCTGCGGCCCATCTCCTCGATGGGCTGGCGGACGCTGGTGAGCGGCGGGTCCATATGACGGGCTATGGCCGAGTCGTCGTACCCCACGAGCGCCACGTCCTCGGGGATGCGGCGGCCCTGCTCACGCAGGACCTGCCGGGCGCCGGCCGCCATCACGTCCGAACCCGCGAACACCGCGTCCAGGCCGGGGCGCCGGGCGAGCAGCGCGGTCATCGCGCGGCGCCCGCCCTCCTCGGTGAAGTCCCCCGGCTCGATGAGCTGTTCGTCCGCCGCGTGACCCGCGTCGCGCAACGCCTCGCGGTAGCCGTCGACGCGGCGCTGGGCGCCGTACACGTCGAGGCGGCCGGTGATGTGGGCGATCTCGCGGCGGCCGCGGGCCAGCAGGTGCTCGACGGCGGAGCGGCCGCCGCCGTAGTTGTCGGAGTCCACCGACGCCAGCGACTCGGCCGCCGACCTCGGGCCGCTGATCACGGCGGGGATCTCCAGCTGGGCGAGCAGGTCGGGCAACGGGTCGTCGGCGTGCACGGACACCAGCAGGACGCCGTCCACCCGGTGCGCGGCCAGGTACTCGGCGAGCCGGCGGCGCTCCTTGTCGCTGCCCGCGAAGATCAGCAGAAGCTGCATCTCCGTGTCCGACAGCTCGGCCCCGACGCCCTTCAGCATGTCCGAGAAGTACGGCTCCGCGAAGAAGCGGGTCTCCGACTCGGGGACGACCAGGGCGATGGCGTCCGTGCGGTTGGCGGCCAGGGCGCGGGCGGCCGTGTTCGGGACGTATCCCAGTTCGGCGACCGCCGCCTCGACGGCCGCGCGGGTCGCGTCGCTGACCCGGGGCGAGCCGTTGATGACCCGCGAGACCGTGCCGCGACCGACTCCGGCCCGGGCGGCGACCTCCTCCAGGGTCGGCCGGCGGCCGCCCCGGCTCCGCCCACTGCTGACCGCCATGGTCGCCGCCTTCCGTTCGCAGCATTCAGGCCAGGAATGTAACAGTCGTGGCCCCGGCCCTCCCCGGCCCATTCTCCCTCGCCGACCGCCGGTTTCCGCACCGGGCCGACAGGAGCCGCGGCGGGGAGGGCCGGGGCCACGACGGCGTCCGCCGCAGCCGTCCCCCAGATCCGGCCGGGCCCCGCCGCCCGTCGCGCCTTCCGCACGCCCGCGCACGCACGCTCGCAGGAGGGCGGCGCGGCACGACGGGCGGGCGCCTCAGGACGACGTGCGGGGGCCGGCCGGGGTGCGGGCCCGGGCTCCGGGACGGACCGGGCTCACTGCTGCTCGGCGGCCGGCAGCGCGTTGCGGCGGATCACCTCGGCGTACCAGTGGGCGCTCGCCTTGGGGATGCGGCGCTGGGTGGAGTAGTCGACGTAGACGGCGCCGAACCGCTTCGAATAGCCGTAGCCCCATTCGAAGTTGTCCAGCAGGGACCACAGGAAGTAGCCACGCACGTCGGCTCCGTCGGCCACCGCCCGCCGCACGGCGTCCAGGTGCGCGTGCAGGTAGGCGATCCGCTGCGGGTCGTTCACCCGGCCCTCGGGAGAGACGTAGTCGTCGAAGGCGGCGCCGTTCTCGGTGACCATCAGCGGCAGCCGGGGGTGCGACGCGGCCAGGCCGGTCAGCAGGGTGTGCAGACCTTCGGGGTCGATGGCCCAGTTCATCGCGGTGAGCTGGTCGTTGGCGAGGTGGAAGCCGACGTGCTCGGAGCCGGTCCACGGGGAGTGGTCGCTCGCGCCGTGCCCGTCGTTCTTGGTGCCGGCGCCATCGCCGGAGGAGACCACGGTCGGGGCGTAGTAGTTGACGCCCAGCACGTCGATGGGGCGGGAGATCTCCTCCAGGTCGCCGTCGTGCACCAGCTCCGCCCAGTCGACCAGGTGCGCGGTGTCGGCGATCAGGTCCTCGGGGTAGGCGCCGTCCAGGACGGGGCCGGTGAAGATCCTGTTGCCGACCGCGTCGATCCGGCGGGCGGCCTCGGCGTCCTCGGGGCGGTCGGTGAGGGGGCGCACCTGGTGCAGGTTGAGCGTGAGGGAGGTCTGCGCGGACGACGGCAGGTTCGCGCGCAGCGCCCCGACCGCCAGGCCGTGGCCCAGGTTGAGGTGGTGCGCGGCGCGCAGGGTGGCGGCCGGGTCGGTGCGGCCGGGGGCGTGCACACCGGAGCCGTAGCCCAGGAACGCCGAGCACCAGGGCTCGTTGAGCGTGGTCCACAGCCCGACGCGGTCCCCGAGGGCCCGGCCCATGATCTCCGCGTAGTCCGCGAAGCGGTGCACGGTGTCGCGCTGCGGCCAGCCGCCCGCGTCCTCCAGCTCCTGCGGCAGGTCCCAGTGGTAGAGGGTGGCGACGGGGGTGATGCCCGCCTCCAGGAGCTCGTCGGTGAGCCGGCGGTAGAAGTCGAGTCCCCGCTCCACTGCGGGGCCGCGCCCGGTGGGCTGGACCCGGGACCAGGAGACCGAGAAGCGGTACGCGCCGAGGCCGAGGTCCTTCATGAGCGCCACGTCGTCGCGGTACCGGTGGTAGTGGTCGGCGGCGATGTCACCGGTGTCGCCGTTGCGCACCTTGCCGGGGGTGTGGCTGAAGGTGTCCCAGATGGAGGGGGTCCGGCCGTCCTCCGCGGCGGCGCCCTCCACCTGGTACGCGGCGGTGGCGGCGCCCCAGAGAAAGCCCGACGGGAAGGAGGTGTCGGCGGCCGGCTCGGCCTTGGTCTCGGTTCGTACGGCAGTCATGGAGAGAACGCTCCCAAGTGGCGAGAGGAAGGGCCGGACGGTGATCCGGCGATGGGGGGAAGCGGACGGGGGCACGGCTCTGGGCGCCCGGCCGGGCACGGCCCGCGTGCGGGGCGGGCCGTGCGGAACGGCGACCGGGGGTGCGGGGGCGTCGGACCGGCACCCCGGCGGTCGCCCGGGATCAGCCCTTGACGGCGCCCGCCATGATGCCGCCGACGATCTGCTTGCCGAAGACGACGAAGACCAGCAGCAGCGGAAGCGTGCTGATCAGCGCTCCGGCCATGACGATGCTCTGGTCGGGGGTGTAGGAGGCGCTGAGCTGGCCGAGCGCCACCTGGAGGGTGGGGTTCTCCTGGTTCAGGGCGAGGAAGGGCCAGAAGAAGTCGTTCCACGCCTGCACGAAGGTGAGCATGCCCAGGACCATCATCGCGGGCCGGGCGGCGGGCAGGACCACGTTCCAGACGATGCGGATGTTGGTCGCCCCGTCCACCTTGGCCGCCTCGATCAGCTCGTAGGGCAGGGCCTCGAGCAGGTACTGGCGCATGAAGAAGACGCCGAAGGCGCCGACCAGGGTCGGGAAGATCACCGACTCCAGCTTTCCGCCCCACCCGATGTCCGACATCAGGATGAACAGCGGGACGACGCTGAGCTGCGGCGGAATCGTCAGGGTGGCGATGACCGCGGTCATCAGGGCGCCACGTCCGCGGAAGCGCATCTTGGCGAAGGCGTAGCCGGCCAGGGTGCAGAAGAACAGCGTGGCCGCGGTGATGCAGCCGGCCACGATGAAGCTGTTGACGATGGCCTTGCCCAAGTGGGCCTGTTCCCAGGCCGCTTGGAGGTTGCTCCACAGCCGGCCGCCCGGCAGGAACGGCGGCGGGCTGTCGAGGACCCGCTGCTGGTCGTGGGAGGCGGCCACCAGCGTCCAGTACAGCGGGAAGATCGAGCCCAGGCCGACGACGACCAGGGCTGCGTAGGTGAACGGGCCGCCGTTGAGGTGCTGTCCGGCGCCGAGCTTGAAACGGCCGCCGCTCTTGCCGGCGGAGGCGGGAAGCGGTGCCGGGGCGAGGTCCGGCGCGGTCTTGGTGGGACTGGTCGTGGTCATCGATATCGCTCCCGTCAGGCCGCGCTCTTGCGCACGAACCGGCCGACGATCCAGTTGATCAAGGCGATGAGCAGCAGCAGGACGAGCATGGCCCAGGCCACGGCCGCCGCCGGGCCCAGATGCCCGAGCTTCCAGCCGTAGTTGAAGAGGTAGATGCTGAGGGTCTCGTACTGGTGCTCGCTGCCTCCGACGGCGCCGATCGTGCCGCCCTGCAGCAGCAACGGCTCACCGAACAGCTGCATGGAACCGATCGTCGAGATGACGATGGTGAACAGGATCGTCGGTCGCAGCGAGGGGATGGTCACCTTGCGGAACTGCTGCCAGCGCGTCGCGCCGTCGATCGAGGCCGCTTCGTACAGGTCGGTGGGCACGGCCTGCATGGCGGCCAGGTAGATCAGGGCGTTGTAGCCGGTCCAGCGCCAGATCACGATGACCGAGATGGCGATCTTGGACGTCCACTCGCCGTCGCCCCAGTCGGTGTCGCCGAAGCCGACGAAGTGGAGCACCCAGTTGAGCAGACCGCCGTCGGCCCGGAAGACCAGGGCGAAGACCAGGGCCGCGGTCGCCACCGAGGTGGCGTACGGGGTGAGGATCACCGTCCGCCAGACGGTGCTGGCGCGCAGCTTGTAGTTGAGCAGGTGGGCGAGGCCCAGCGCCACGAGGAGCTGCGGGACGGTCGAGATGACGCCGATCACGAACGTGTTCGAGACGGCCGTCCAGAACTCGGAGTCCTGGAGGATCTTGGCGAAGTTGTCCCAGCCGACCCACTCGGACTGGTCGAGGCCCGTCATCTCCACCCGGTGCAGGGCTATCCAGCCCGTGTAGAGGAGCGGGTAGAGCCCGAAGGCGCCGAAGATGAGGAAGAAGGGGGCGATGTACGCGTACGGCGACGCCTTGTCGTCGAAGCGCCACAGCCGCGTACGCCACGCGCTGGGTCCGTTCGACGCGGCGCCGGAGCCGCCGGGTGGCGGGGTGTGGGCACCCCGTACAGGGGTTGTGGTTGCCACGGAGGGAGTCCTTCCCTGGATGTCTGGGCCGGGTAGGGGCGGGAGGCGGGATGACGTGCCGGCGCCGCGTTCCGCCGCCTGCGCGGATCGGCACGGTGGCGGGCGGCCGGTGGCGGACGGCCCGGCTCCCGGCGGCGACGTGACGCTTCCCGCTCGCGCGGAGCCTGTCACGCGGCTCCGCCACGTTCCAGGACTCCGGCCACCACTCACCGGTCACCGGTCACCGGCCCCGGACGACACGGTGCCGCGACGTCCGCGCAGTGTCTGCCGGATGTCGCGGAGCGGACCGGGCTCGGACGGCCGGCCCGGTGCTGGGCCCCCCGCGCCCACGGCGCGGGAGCCGCCACCCGGCCCCGCGCGCCGCAACGCGGTGCGGGCAGCCCATGAGGCCGCCCGCACCGGCGGATGTCAGCCGATCACCTTGTCGATCGTGTCGGTCGCGGCCTTCCACGCGTCGGCGGGCTTGGTGCCGCGCTTCTCCATGTTGTTGATCTGCGTGGAGATCGTGTCCTTGATCGTGGCGTCCTTCGGGCCGAGCACGGTCTCCGGGATGGCCTTGGCCTCCTCGGCGTAGATCTGGCCGATCGGGGCGTCGCTGAAGTACGGGAGCTTCGCGTCCTTGACGTCGGCGAGCTCGTAGGCGCCCTTGTTGGAGGGGAAGACGCCGATCGCCTTGAACACGGCGGCCTGCTGCTCGGGGGCCGTCAGCCACTTGACCAGCTCGGTGGCCTCCTTGGTGTGCTTGCCGCCCTTGGGCACGGCCAGGAAGGAGCCGCCCCAGTTGGCCGCGGTGGCGCCGGGAGCACGGCTGATGTCCCACTTGCCCTTGTAGGCGTCACCGGAGTTGATGGAGATCTGGCCGGCCATCCAGGCGGGGCACGCCACGGTGGCCACGGTGCCCTTGCGCAGCGCCGCCTTCCAGGGGTCGGTGAACTGCGGCAGACCCTGGGTCAGCTTCTTCGAAGCGGCCTCGGCGGACAGGTTCCAGGCCTGCTGCACGGAGGGGCTGTCCTTGTAGATCGCCTTGCCGTCCGCGTCGTAGTACTGCTTCGGGGAGGAACCGACGACCGCGTTGTACATGGCGCTCGCGGAGTCCATGAAGAAGGTGCCGGCGGGCGCCTTCGCCTTGAACTTCTCGCCGAGCTTGATGTAGTCCTCCCAGCCGCCCTTGACCGCCGCGGCGACGGCTTCGCGGTCGGTCGGCAGGCCCGCCTGCTGGAAGAGGTCCTTGCGATAGCACAGGGACATCGGGCCGATGTCGGTGCCGGCGCCTATGACCGTGCCGTCCTTCGCGGTGGCCTGCTTCTCCTTCCAGGAGACCCAGTCGGCCACGTTGATCGTCTTGCTCAGGTCGGTGAACTTGGCCGCCTGGGTGTCGACGACCTCCTTGATACGGCCGACCTCGATGCCGGTGACGTCCGCCAGACCGCTGCCCGTGTTCAGCTGCTGAAGAAGCTTCGGGTAGTAGTCCTGCTCGTTGGCGGTGGTCTCCTCCTGGACCGTGATGTTCGGGTGCAACGTGTGGTACTTGGCGAACAGGCCGGCTTCCTTGTAGCCGAACTGCCCGAAGTCGGCCAACTTGAGAGTGATGTTCCCGTTGGAGTCCGAGGCGTCCGAGTCGCCGTCGTCGCTGCAGCCGGTCAGCAGCAGCGCCGAGGCCGTCAGGACCGTGGTGGTCAGGGCCGCTGCTCTGCGGCCGCGACCGCCGCTGGTACGGGTGATGCGCATTCCACTACTCCTTGTTCCAGTGGGAACGGGATCTCAGGAATCGGACCGCCGGGGTTCGACGCTCCCGACCTGCCCTCTCGATTCGAGCGCCGGCCAGCCCACCGCACTCGGGGTGCGGTGAAAAGATGCTGGTCAGCGGTGCGCCGTGTACGGCAGAGGGAAGGACTGTTGGTGGTTCGGTTCACGGAGGAGAGGGCCCCCGACCGTCCGTGGGACCGCTCCCACGCGGCATGCCGGAAGACTCCTTGCTGCCGGACCGGGTGTCAAGACTTGAAAACGGCGTTGTTGCGCAAGCGTGTTCTGCACGTCACGTGAATGTGTCGCACCGGACCGGGTCGTCTGCCAGGACATCACCCCGTCTCGCACAGGAATCACGCAGGTCATGAGCGGGTCGGCGCTCGGCGCGGGAGGCCGGAGCCGCTCGCCGGCATCCGCGCCCGGATTTTCCGAGCCGGAACGCGGCGGTGCCGGACGGTCCGCCGGAAGGTGAACGATCAGCCCCGCAACGCGCCACGCCCCACCGCGGCACATCGCGCCGCGCCGCACCGGGACCGCGCATGGACCCGCACCGCGCCGCGCCGCATCGCACCACACCGCGACGGGACCATGCCGGGACCGCTCCGGAGCGAGGCGCCCACCGGGCGGCACGGAAGACGAACGGGCCGACGGGTGGGGCGGGGGGCGGGTCGGGGGTCGGGGTCGACAGACGGGTTCGGGGGTTGGAGTCAGGGAGCGGGCCCGGGGTCGAGGGGTTGCCCTGGGGCCGGAGGGCGGAGGGCAGGGGCCGCAGAGCGTGAGCAGGGGGCGGAGGGCGAGGGCCGCAGAGCGGAGAGCAGGGGGCGGAGGGCGAGAGCCGCAGAGCGGAGAGCAGGGGGCGGAGGGCGAGAGCCGCAGAGCGGAGAGCAGGGGGCGGAGGGCGAGAGCCGCAGAGCGGAGAGCGGGGGGGCCGGAGGGCGGGCCGGAAACGAGGGCGGACCCCTTTCCGCAACCCCCTTTTGCCGTGGGAGCGCTCCCATGCATAATGGGCGCTCACCCGACTCACGGGAGCGACTTCATGCCCGACCTGATGACCGCGGCCTTTCCCTCCTCCTTCCTCTGGGGCGCCGCCACGTCCGCGTACCAGATCGAGGGGGCCGTGCGGGAGGACGGCCGTACGCCGTCGATCTGGGACACCTTCAGCCATACGCCGGGCAAGACGGCCGGCGGCGACTCCGGTGACATCGCCGTCGACCACTACCACCGCTACCGCGACGACGTGGCGCTGATGGCGGACCTGGGCCTGTCGGCGTACCGCTTCTCCGTCTCATGGTCCCGGGTGCAGCCGACGGGACGCGGGCCCGCGGTGCAGGCGGGCCTGGACTTCTACCGCCGTCTGGTCGACGAGCTGCTGTCGAAGGGCATCAAGCCGGCGATCACCCTCTACCACTGGGACCTCCCGCAGGAGCTGGAGGACGCGGGCGGCTGGCCGGAGCGGGACACCGCCCACCGGTTCGCCGAGTACGCGCAGATCGTGGGCGGGGCCCTCGGCGACCGTGTGGAGAACTGGATCACGGTGAACGAGCCGTGGTGCAGCGCGTTCCTGGGCTACGCGGCCGGAGTGCACGCACCGGGCCGCACCGACCCGGCGGCGTCGCTGCAGGCGGCCCACCACCTGAACCTGGCGCACGGACTGGGCGCATCGGCGCTGCGCTCGGTCATGCCGGCCCGCAACACGGTGGCGCTCAGCCTCAACTCGTCGGTCGTGCGCCCGCTGTCCCCCGGCAACGCCGAGGACCTGGCGGCCGTCCAGAAGATCGACGACCTCGCCAACGGCGTCTTCCACGGCCCGATCCTCAAGGGCGCCTACCCGGAGACGCTGCTGGCGGCGACGTCGTCGCTGACGGACTGGTCGTTCGTCCTCGACGGCGATCTGCGCGCCGTCAACCAGCCGCTGGACGCCCTGGGCCTGAACTACTACACGCCCACCCTCGTCTCGGCGGCGGACGCGGAGCCGAGGGGGCCGCGCTCGGACGGCCACGGCACGCGCGACCACTCCCCCTGGCCGGGCGCGGACGACGTCGCCTTCCACCAGACTCCGGGCGAGCGCACGGAGATGGGCTGGACGATCGACCCGACCGGGCTGCACGAGCTGATCATGCGTTATACCGAGGAGGCGCCGGGGCTGCCCCTCTACGTCACGGAGAACGGCGCGGCGTACGACGACAAGCCCGGTCCGGACGGCCGCGTCCACGACCCGGAGCGCATCGCGTACCTGCACGGTCATCTCTCCGCGGTGCGCCGCGCGATCGCGGACGGCGCGGACGTCCGCGGCTACTACCTCTGGTCCCTGCTCGACAACTTCGAGTGGGCGTACGGCTACGGGAAGCGGTTCGGGGCGGTGTACGTCGACTACGCGACGCTCGACCGCACCCCGAAGTCGAGCGCGTACTGGTACGGCCGGGCGGCGAGGACGGGAACGCTGCCGGAGGTCGGGACGGTCTGACCACGGAAACCACCTGCCCGGGGGGCAGGAGGGGGGAAAGGGCGCGGCAGGCGGTGGGGGCTTGCCGCGCCCTGGTCGTCCCGGCGGCCGGAGGCGGCCCCGGCCCGTTGCTCAGCGGCTTCCCGGCGCCATGAGCGACCGGGTGGGCCGCACCGTGACCGGGCGATCGCCGCGACGTCGTCGCCTCGACCCGACGACTCCGTCCGTGACCGAGGCGAGCTTCACGACGTCATCGTCGGCGTGCGGCCCCGTCACGTCCCGTGCGGCTCCCTCACCACCGCGACGCCGCCCGGCGGAACCGTCACCGAGCCGTGCGCCGCGGGTTGCGCGGTGAGGAGTTCGACCGACCCGGCGGCCACCGCTACTTCGGCTCCCGCCCCGCTGTGGTCGATGAGGAAGAGATAGTCCGCGTCGCTCCCCCGCCGCCGGGCCGCCTCCACGCCCGGCGGCACGTCCGAGAGCACCGGCCGCACGCCCGCGTCCTCGCGGATCCGGGTGAGCAGCGCCGCCAGCGTGCGCCGGTCGGGGAGGGTGGCCAGGTACCAGGCGGCGCCGGCGCCGTGCGCGTGCCGGGTGACGGCGGGGACGCCGGCCAGGGGGCCGTCCGTGTACGAGGCCACCGTCTCCGCGCCGGCTGGCCGGACCCGCTCCGACCACAGGGACGCGGTGCCGCCCCCGCTCAGCCCCACCGTCTCCCCCGGCAGCAGCGGGAAGAGTTCGTCCGTGCGGACGCCGAGCGCCGTGCGGAAGGCGCCCGGGTAACCGCCCAGCCGCACATGGCAGTTCTCGTCGACGGCGCCGCTGTGGAAGCCGACGGCCAGGGTGCCGCCCCGCTCGGCGAAGGCGGTCAGGTTCGCCGCGCCGGCGTCGTCGACCAGGTACAGGCTCGGCGCGAGGACCAGACGGTACGCCGACAGATCCGCGTCGGGGCGGACGAAGTCCACGGCGACGCCGGCCCTCCACAGCGGCTCGTACCAGGACCTGGTCAGTTCCAGGAAACGGACCTGTTCGCTGGGCTGCGACGGAAGTTCCAGCGCCCAGCGGGCGTCCCAGTCCCAGACGATCGCCGTCTCGGCCGTGCCCGTGCTGCCGCGCACCTCCGCCAGTGCCCTCAGGTCCGCGCCGAGCGCCACGACGTCCCGCCAGATGACGCTGTCCGTGCCCGCGTGGGGCAGCATCGCCGAATGCCACTGCTCGGCGCCCGCCTTGGCCGCCCGCCACTGGAAGTACGCGATGCCGTCGGCGCCGCGCGCCACGTGCGCGAGGGCGTTGCGGCGCAACTCCCCTTCCTTTTTGGCCCGGTTGACGGGCTGCCAGTTCACGGCGCCCGTGGAGTGCTCCATCAGCAGCCAGGGCAGGCCGCCCGCGAGCGAGCGCACGACGTCGCCGTGCATCGCGAGGTCGACCTCCGACTCGGGGTCGGTGGAACGGAGGTAGTGGTCGTTGGAGACTATGTCCAGCTCCGGCGCCCAGCGCCAGTAGTCCAGCGCGTCGAAGTTGTACATCACCATGAAGTTGGTCGTCGCGGGCACCGCGGGGGCGGCTTCCGCCAGCACCTCGCGCTCCGCCCTGCACAGCGACAGCAGTTCGTCGCTGCAGAAGCGGCGCCAGTCCAGCCGGTGGGTCGGGTTGTGGTCGGTGCCGGTCGCCCGCGGCGGCAGGATCTCGTCCCAGTCGTAGTACCACTGGCTCCAGAAGGCGGTGCCCCAGGCGTCGTTCAGCGCGGCCAGGTCGTCGCCGTACCGGGCCCGCAGCCAGCGGCGGAACGCCTGCGCGCTCGTGTCGCAGAAGCACTCCGCGTTGTGGCAGCCGTACTCGTTGTGGATGTGCCACATGACCACCGCCGGGTGGCCGGCGTACCGCTCTCCCAGCGCGCGGGCCATCCGCAGGGCCGCCTCCCGGTAGGCCGGGCTGCTCGGGCAGAACGTCTGACGGCTGCCGTACGACAGTCCGCGGCCGTTCATGTCCACGGGCAGCGCCTCGGGGTGGGCCCGGAAGAACCAGGCCGGGGGCGCGGCCGTCGGGGTGGCCAGGTCGGCGGCGATGCCGTGGGCGTGGAGCAGGTCGAGGACGCGGTCCAGCCGGGTGAAGTCGTAGACGCCCTCGGAGGGCTCCAGCAGCGCCCACGCGAAGATGTTGACGCTGACCATGTTCACGCCAGCCTCGGTCATGAGCCGCATGTCCTCGGCCCAGACCTCCTCGGGCCACTGCTCGGGGTTGTAGTCGCCGCCGTAGGCGATGCCGGGGACGTTCAGCGGACGCTCCATCACTCGCCTCCCGGCCGGGAGCACCCGGCGGTGGGCGTCGGACGGGGGGTGCGGGCGTCGAGGGCGTACGCGCCGCTCGGGCTCCAGGACTGCCCGCCCTCGTGGACGCGGGCGGGCCGCGGGTCCACGGGGACGGTGGCCGCCGGGGTGAAGGGGTGGTGCACGGGGATCTCTTTCGCGGAGGAAGGGCTCAGCCCTTGTTGGCGCCGAGGGTGAGGCCGCTGACGAACTGGCGCTGGAGCACGAAGTACACGATCAGGGTGGGGATCGCGGTGAGCAGGGCGCCGGCGGCGACCAGGTTGGGGTCGGTGAAGTACTGGCCGGAGAGGTTGTTCAGGGCCGAGGTGATCGGCATGTTCTCGCCGGTGGAGATCAGCACGATCGCCCAGAAGAAGTCGTTGTAGATCCAGATGGACAGCAGCGTGGCCAGGGCCGCCATCGCGGGCTTGCACAGCGGCAGCACGATCTGCCAGTACAGCCGCCACACCGACGCCCCGTCCACGAGGGCCGCCTCGGTCAGCTCGTGCGGCAGTGAGCGCATGTAGTTGCTGAGCACGAAGGCGCAGAACCCGGACTGGAAGGCGACGTGGATGAGGACCAGGCCGAGCGCGGAGTCGTAGAGCTTACCGCTCACGGTGATGCCGGGCAGGTCGACCAGCAGGTACAGGCGGTACAGCGGGGTGATGATGACCTGCTGCGGGAGCAGGTTGCCGGCGGTGAACACCAGCAGCAGGAACAGGTTGACCCGGAAGTCGAACCGGCTGACGTAGAAGGCCACACAGGACGACAGGAACAGCGTCAGCAGCACCGCCGGGACGGCGATGATCAGCGTGTTGCCGAAGTAGTGGAGCATGTCCGACTGCTGGAACGCGTTGGTGAAGTTGTCCAGGCTCAGCTTGTCGGGCCAGGAGACGTAGCCCTTCTCGCTGGTCTCCGCATACGGGCGCAGGGCCGCGAACAGCGCCCACAGCAGGGGCGCCAGCCAGGCCAGGGCCGTGACGACCAGGAACGTGTGCAGCAGGATCCGGGCGGGGCGCAGGGGGGTGCGCCGTCCGTTCCCGAGGGTCGCGCTCATGCTCGCCGCTCCTTGCGGAAGGTCGCGATCAGGTAGGGGATGATCACGGCGAGGGAGATCACCAGCAGGACGACGGCGATCGCGGAGCCGTATCCGATGCGGCTGGACTCGCCGATGATGTTGTTGGTGACCAGGATCGACAGCAGCTCGGTGCCCTGGGCGCCCTTGTTGAAGACGAAGACCAGGTCGAACGCGCGCAGGGCCTCGATGATCGTGACGACGAGGACGACGGTGTTGGTGGGGCGCAGGGTGGGGAAGACGACGTTCCTGAACGTCTGCCACTCGTTGGCGCCGTCGAGGGCGGAGGCCTCGCGCAGGGCCGGGTCGACGCTCTTGAGACCCGCCAGGTAGAGGATCATCATGTAGCCGGTGTGCCGCCAGGACGCCGCGATGAGGACGGCCCACAGGTTGAGGTGCGGGTCGCCGATCCAGTCGATGTAGTGGCCGGGCTTGTTGGCTCCGATGATGCTGTTGATCAGGCCGGTGTCGGGGTTGTAGACCAGCTGCCAGACGAACCCGGTGACCGCCAGCGAGACGACGACGGGCAGGAAGAACGCCGTCTGGTAGACCCGGCTGAAGCGGATCTTCTTGTCCAGCTGGAGGGCGAGGAACAGGCCCATCGGGGTCGGGACCAGGATGAGCACGACGAACCAGATGACGTTGTGCTGGACGGCGGGCCAGAACTGCGGGTTGTTGGTGAACAGCTCCCGGAAGTTGTCGAGTCCCACCCACTTGATGGAGTCGAAGCCGATGCCGTCCCAGGTCGTGAAGGCCAGGGCGATCGAGGCCAGGGCGGTGACCCAGACCAGGGCCACGTGCAGGATCGTCGGCAGGCCCGCCATCAGGGCGAGTGTGAACCGGTCGCGGCGGGTCAGCAGGCGCCGGTGGCCCTGCACGGCCCGCTTGTCGGGGGATGCGGTGCCCGGAGGCGGCACGGCGGCCGCCTCCGGGGAGTTCGTGGTGTCCACGGTCATGGTGTCGTTGCTCATCCGCTTCAGCAGGAGGGTCTCAGCCGGACGCGAAGATCGTCTTCTTCTGGCGCTCGATCGAGGTGAGCAGGCTGTCGACGCCCTTGGGGTCGCGGACGAACTTCTGCAGCGCGGGCTGCATCACGGTGGAGGTGAAGTCCGGGCGGCTGTCGCGGTCCATGAACTGGGTGAGGTGCTTGGCGCCGCTGATCATCGCGTAGGCCTTCTTCTGCAGCTCGCTGTACGCGGAGGTGTCGGCCTTGGAGGAGGCGGCGACGACGCTCGGGTCGGCCTTGAGGTAGATCGCCTCGGCCTCCGGGGTGCCCAGGTACTCCAGGAGCTTGACGGCGGAGGCCTTGCTCTTGGGGGCCTTGGAGAGCATGAAGCCGTCGGTGGGGGCCTCGACGGTGTCCTGGCCGTAGGCCGGGTCGATCTCCGGGAACGCGAAGAAGTCGAGGTCGTCGGCGTCGGCCTTGTTCACGAACTGCTGCGCCACGAAGGTGCCCAGCAGGTACATGCCCGCCTTCTTGGAGACGAGGGTCTGGGCGGCGTCCTGCCAGGTGCGGCCGACGGCGCCGTCCTGGTGGTAGGGCAGGAGCTCGGCCCAGTGGTCGAAGGTCTTGCGGACCTTGGCGTCGGTCCAGGATGCCTTGCCCGCCATCAGCTCGACGTGGAAGTCGTAGCCGTTGGTGCGGAAGTTGATCTGGTCGAAGGTGCCGAGCGCGGGCCACGCGTCCTTGTCGCCGAAGGCGATCGGGACCAGGCCGTCCTTCTTCATCTGCTTGCAGAGCGCGATGAGCTGGTCCCAGGTGGTGGGGACGGTGTAGCCGTGCTGCTGGAAGACGCTCTTGCGGTAGAAGAGCGCCCAGGGGTACGTGTACAGCGGGACGAAGTAGTACTTACCGTCCTCGCCCTTACTGAGGGCCTTCATCGCGTCGGGGAAGTTGCCGCCGATCTTCTGCCACACGTCGTCGATGGGGGTGGCGAGCTTCTTGGCCGCGAAGAACTGCATGCGGTAGCCGGCGAACCAGTTGAACACGTCGTCCGGGGTGCCCTGGAGGTAGGAGTTGATCTGCTCCTGGAACGTGTTGTGGTCCTTGGTGTTCACGTCGACCGTGATCCCGGACTGCTTCTTGAAGGCCGCGTAGATCTCGGCGAAGGCCTTCTTCGGCACCGCGTCGGAGGCGTTGGAGCCGAGGGTGACGGTCTTCGGGTCGGCGGCCGTGCCGCTGGAGCCGCACGCGGACAGCAGAGGCATTCCGACGCCCAGAGCGGCCGCCCCGCCTATGCCGCGCAACAGCGTGCGGCGGCTCGGGGAGGGGAGGGAGAGGCGGCCGGAAGGGGAGAGGTGTTGCATGAACGGCTCCTGACACGAGGTTCAGCCATAGGACGGCTGAAAGCTGATCACAATCGACCAGAAATCAACTCGACCGAACACGAGGTGGCGCAATAACAGCCGGATGTCCCGTCATGCGTCAAGAGCAGTCACCTTCATTTGTCGAAACGTAATCGACACACCTTGATCACTCCTTCTCTACATTCTTGATCATTTGACGGCTGCGGACGGTCGGTCGCCCACGACCGCCCGTCCCGCACCGCCGGCCACGTCGACAGCCGCCCCGACCCCTTCGACTTCGCGAAGGCGACGAGTCCGACTGGCGTCCACGACCGTGCGGACGTAACAGGTCACGTCGTTCACGCCGATCGCCGCAGTGACGGCGACCGTGTTCCACGCGGCGCCGCCCATCTGCCCGAGCATGCTCTTGAGCTGGGGCTGGACAGCGGTGGCGGCCTGCTCTGGAGACACCCACGGTACCCCTGCACAACGGGCCGCGGTCCCCCGCCGCGAGGTCCACCGTGCCGGTGCTCACACCATTGGGCTTCGCGACTGCGAGCAGAAACACACCGTAGACACCCCCGGCCGCGGCGCGCCGGTCCGCGCGGCCCCCGCCGTCGCCTGCGAGGTCCCGCCCCGCTCCGCCGTGCGGCCGCCGCCGTCGGTGACGGAAGGATCGACGACGTGGCAGCCCAGCACGCCGACCGGCACCCCGGCACGGCGGACCGGTCGGCAGCCCGGCACGGCGGACCGGTCGGCTGGCTGCACGGGGACTTCAGCCCGTACGGGCAGCCGGCATGCCTCGCGGCGGCGGGCCGGAGGGCGATCAGCAGCCTGGCTTGATCGCATCGCCCGCCCGCCCTCGGCATGTCCTCCCGAACAACTCACGGACACCCTTCCCCGTCCTGGATGACGCGAGAGGCGCCCGGGACCGACGGGACGTCTGCGCACGGATTCCGAGGAGTGGATCATTGATCCGTGCCCGGCGAATATGTGTGACCGCCGTGGCGGTACTGGCGGCCCTGGCGGGCTCGCCCGGACTGGCACAGGCCGAACAACCCCACCCATCGGGGCCGTTGAGCGCCACGGGCGAGAAGCCGCTTCCGCCGGGGTGGCGGATCGACGGGGCGGGCGGGACGCGCGAGCTGGTCTGGCGTGCGCCGAAGGCCGTGCCCATGGGGGACGCGCGGGTCGAGTTCCGTACCGGGGGCCGGCTGCTCGGGGTGCCGAAGCCGGCGAGGGACGGGCGGACCTTCCGTCTCCCCGTCGGCGAGACGCGGCCCGAGCGGCTGGCGGACCTTCGGGTGACGGCCGCGGGGCGCCGGCTGGACGCGCCGGCCGACGACACGCACGGGCCCGGCTCGCGCGGGGCGCGGATGCCCGCGCAGGCGCCGGCGAACGGCGTCGATCCGGGCAGACCAGGCACGTACCGCACGGTCAGCGGGGAGTACGACCTCGCCCCGGTGCACCTGCCCGGGTACGCCGCCCCGGTGGAGATGACCGCCGAGGTGGTGGCGCCGAAGGGCGCCACCGGCAGCCGCCCGCTCGCCCTGTTCCTGCACGGCCGCCACAGCACCTGCTACAAGCCGGGCTCCACGGACGACGTGACCGGCGACTGGCCCTGCGCCGACGGCTACAAGCCGATCCCGAGCTACCTGGGCTATCGGCGTGACCAGCAACTGCTGGCCTCGCAGGGCTATGTGACGGTGTCGATCTCGGCGAACGGCATCAACGCCCAGGACGGGGAGGCCGAGGACGCCGGCGCGCAGGCGCGTTCCTCGCTGGTCCGGCAGCACCTCGCCCGCTGGGCCGACTGGACCGCCCATCGCTCCTCGGCCCCGGCCGTCGTACGCGAGGCGGCGAAGGCGGACCTCTCCCGTGTCCTGCTCGTCGGCCACTCGCGCGGTGGCGAGGGCGTCAACCGCGCCGCCATGGACAGCCTCTACCCGCCGCCGGCCGCCGAGGACGGCTCCCGGGGCCCGGTGCGCTGGAAGGTGCGCGGGACCGTGCTCATCGGACCGACGATCTTCGGCCAGAATCCGGTCGCCGACGTGCCGTCCGTGACGCTGCTGCCGGGCTGCGACGGCGACGTGTCCGACCTGCAGGGCGAGGACTTCGTCGACGGGACGCGCGGGATCAGCCGGGGCTCGGCACTGCACAGCGCGGTCTACGTGGTCGGCGCGAACCACAACTACTTCAACAGCGAGTGGACCCCGGGTGAGGCCGTCGCACCGGCCGAGGACGACTTCGGGACCGACCCGGAGCAGCCGGACCCGGTGTGCACACCGGGCGCCGCGACCCGGCTCACCGCCGCCCAGCAGCACAAGGCGGGCTCCACGTACATCGCCGCCGCGGCCCGGCTCTTCCTCTCCGGGGACGACCGGGTGCGTCCGCTGCTCGACGGTTCCGGCAAGCGGGCCGCGTCCGCGGACCCGGCCCGGGTGCTGACGCACGCGGTCGGCGGCCGCCGCAGCGGTGGTTTCCTGCCGGACGGCGGGGCGAAGGTGACCGGCGCCCGGCTGTGTTCGGCGGTCGACCCGGCCCCTGCGGCGGCCTGTCTGGATCCGGAGACCCCCGGATCGTCACCGCACTTCGCGGGGTGGGAGACGGCACAGGAGACCGGCCGCAGCGCGGTGGACCTGAAGTGGTCCGCGCCGGGCACGGCCGCGCGCGTCACTCCGGGCAGGCCGCTCTCCCTCCGCGGCTCCCAGAAGCTCGCGCTGCGCGTCTTCGTACCGCCGAACACGACCGGCACGAAGTTCGACGTGTCCGTCACCGACTCCTCCGACCGTCGGGTGACACTGGGCTCGGTCCAGCTGGACGGGCTCCCGGGCTCCGCGAGGACCGCCTCCTACTGGGCGCGGGAGGTGCGCGTCCCGCTGTCGGCCGCGACCCGGGCCGGGTTCGATCTCGGGCATGTCAAGTCCCTCGAGCTGACGCCCCGTTCCCAGTCCGGGCGGGCCTGGCTGATGGACGCCTGGGGCTGGGCGCCCGGCACTCCGGCGGTCGCGGCGGCCGCACTGCCGCGTGTCGACGTGGGCCGCACGATCGTCAAGGAGGGCGACTCGGGCACCCGCACCTACCGGATCCCGGTGAAGATCTCCGGGCACGGCAGCGGGCAGGTCCGCGTGTACGTCCTCGACCCGGACAGCGGCCGGGCCGAGAACCGCCTCGTGACCGTACGGCCCGGCAGCGACGCGATCGACGTGCCGGTCGAGGTGAAGGGCGACACGGTCTACGGCGACGACGTACAGCACGACATCGCCGTCAAGGCCGTGCACAACGCCGTCGTCGGCAAGCACCGGGGCGGGGTCACCGTCGAGAACGACGACCCCGAGCCCGTGATCACCCTGTCGCCGGTCGCGGACCGGGTGACCGAGGGAGAGACGCTGACCTGGCGGCTGTCCGTGGAAGCGCCCGTGGCGGTGGACATCTGGCAGCCGGTGCGGGTGCTTCCGGTCACCGAGGGCGCCGAGCTGTCCACCAAGGACGTGGACCCGCAGTGGCTCAAGGACTGGTCCGGTGACGTGCCCGACCCCGAGCGGCCGCTGTCCGACGCGAACCTGTGGGTGTGGATGAACATCCCGCCCGGGAGCACCAGCGTGGACTTCGTGGTGCCCACCGTGCGGGACCAGGTGGCCGAGCCGGCCGAGTCGATGCGGCTCGCACTGACCGACCGCAACGCCAAGCCGCTGCCCGACAGGCCGGCGCTGACGGGGACGGTGCTCGACACGCCGTGAGCACGGTGTCCGAGGGAGCGTGAGCCCCCTCCTGTGCGGGGTCCGGTCCGTCCGGGCCCCGCACTTCGCGTCCCACGGATCCCCGTCACACACGGCTCCGGCCTCGGGGAACATCGGTACAGCCGTTGGCGCTGAGAACGATCATGGTCCGGTCGGTGCGTTGATCACTTGAGGGTGCCATCGTTCGACGACAGGCAGGTCAGACGGGCGTCGCGCTCATGAGGGTGTGGTTTCTCGGGCTGCGCCGGACTCCGGGCCGGCGATGGGCTCGATGCGTGGCCGGGCGAGTCGGGCGTGGTCGGCGCCTGAGACGGCTGCTGACCGGTCGAGGCGGGCGGCGTTGAAGTAGAGCTGCAGTTGGGCGATGACCGCGGGGTCGGCGACGAGTTCGAGGTCGGGATCGAAGGCGAAGGGAAGGACGGTGCCGGGAACGGCGTGGGCCAGCCGTTCGGCGGTGGCGGCGGTGCTGAATCCGACGTACAGGGCGTTGAACAACGCGCGGACGGCGCCCAGGTCGACGCGTCGGTCGCCTGGAACGACGGCCGGCACATGGCGGGTGGTCTTCTTGGCGGTTCTGACTCTGAGGATGATGCACTTCGCTGCCTGGGAGGCGGGGTGTCCGCGCAAGGCGCTGACCGAGTCCGTGGCGCCGTCCGGTTCGTGATCAATGAGCCGGTAGGGCGTCCGGGCGGTATCGAACAGGGTGATCAGGCGCTGGTAGGTGTCATTGTGGGGCACGTTGCATCCTCGTTCTCGGTTCTCGCCGTGGTGGTGCGGTGGCTGCGTTCGATGGCCTGGCCCCAGTAGGTTCCGGCGATCAGCAACACGGCGCCGAGCGTGGCCCAGAGGGTGAGCCGTTCGCCGCCGACGCTGATCCCGATGACGACCGCCCAGATCGGTTCGGTGCCCAGCAGCAGGCTGGCCCGGCTGGCTGAAGTGCCTTGCACGGCCCAGGTCTGGGCGAGGAAGGCGAACACGCTGCAGAACAGGGCGAGATAGATCAGTTGGGTCCAGGTGATGGCACTGCTGCCGAGCAGGTCGGGCAGGTGGGTGCCGGCGAGCGGCAGGAACAGTGCTGTGCCGACGACGGTCTGGGCGGTCGTCAGGTGCAGCGGGTCCATAGGACGGCGCGCGGTGAGCCGTCCGACGAGAGCGACGTGCCCGGCCCGGACGACTGCGGCGGCGAGCATCAGCACGTCTCCGAGCCGTGGTGCGTGCAGCCCGGTGCTGGAAGTGAGCAGGCCGACGGCCACAACGCAGAGTCCGGCAGCCAGGAAGAACGTCCACGGCAGCCGACGGCTGCCGGTGCGGTCCAACAGCGGTGTCAGCACGATGGTCAGGCTGATGATCAGCCCGGCGTTCGCGGCGCTGGTGTGCGCCACCCCGTAGGTCTCCAGCACGAGCACGGCCGCCTGGGTGATCCCCAGCAGCGAGCCGACGCGAACCTCCGCGCGGGTCCAGCGGCGCGTTCGTCGGCGGGAGGCGACCAGGACTCCGCACGCGAGCGCGGAGATTGCATACCGGGCGAACAGGACCGCCGGGACCGGGAGTGCGCCGGTGGCCGTCTTGGCCGCGAGATAGCTGGAACCCCAGACCGCCGCGACCAGGAGAAGTACCGCATCGGTGCGGCGGGCAACATGCATGCCCTCTACGCTGCCCCACCCCGACGTTGAAGGCTACGACCAACTTCTAATCCATATATGTAGCAGCACTACACTGTCAGAGTGGATGAACGACAGCTGCGCATCCTGCGCGAACTCGGAGATCTGGGCAGCGTCAGCGCGGTCGCCGAGGCACTGCACGTGACACCTTCCGCGATCTCGCAGCAGCTGCGACTGCTCCAGCGCTCGATCCCCGTCCCGCTCACCGAACGCGCCGGACGCCGCGTCGTACTGACCGACGCCGGGCAGGCATTGGCCGCGGCGGCGATCAAGGTCGAGACCGCCCTGGCCCAGGCCCGGCACACGATCACCGACTTCGCCGAGCAACCTGACGGCGACGTGTCGGTGGCCGCGTTCCACAGCGCAGCGTCCGCGTTCTTCCCGCCGCTGCTGCGCAGCCTCGCCGGCCCCGGCCGACCCCGCCTGGCGCTCTCGGACGAGGACGTCGCCCAGGACCGCTTCCCCGCTCTCACCCGTCACCACGATCTCGTGCTCGCCCACCGCCTCGAACACGGCCCGCCATGGCCACACAGCGTGACGTCCACGACGCTGCTGCGCGAGCCCCTCGACGTCGCCCTGCCGGCCGGCCATCCGCTGGCGTCCGAACCTCTGCTCACCCCCGGGGAGGTGGCGGACCAGCCGTGGATTACGGTGCACGACGGCTTCCCGCTGATGTCCACCATCGAGGCCATCGCCGGCGTCGCCAACCGCCGACTCGACATCGTCCACCGCATCAACGAATTCGCAGTGGCCGCCGAGGCCGTCGCCGCCGGCGGCGGCCTCGCGCTGATGCCCCGGTGGACCGCCCGGCCGCACCCCGATGTCGTCCTCAGACCGCTCAGCGGAGTACATGCTCGCCGCGCCATCGACGTCCTCCACCGGCCCGAGCGCACCGCCCGAGTGGCCGTCCGAACAGTCCTTGCCGAACTGCAACGCGCCGCCGCGCAGATCCAGGGCCAAGACCGCTGAGCCACCCCAGCCGGGGCCCGGCAGCGATTCTCGACCGCGCGAAGCGCCTGACCGACGGCCACCTGTGAGGAGCGGTTCGGGACCCACCCGGTTCAGGTGGTGCACGAGTGGAACACCGCGGTGCACGTCCAGAACAACGAGGCGGACGCCAAGAAACGCGCGTTCGCCAAGGCCGAGCTGCACGCCTTCTTCGCGCACTGCGACGACGAGGTCGCCCGCATCCGGGCCTTCGGCCGCAAGGGCCGGCTGCCCGCCTTCCGCGACGCGACGCTGTTCAAGACCGCCTACGCCTTCGGGACGCGGCGCAACGAGACTCGGATGCTCGACGCCGCCGACTTCGGCCGCAACCCGCACGGCGGCGAGTTCGGCGAGTACGGCCGCTGCCAGGTCCGGTTCGGCAAGGCCAAGAAGGGCTCGCCGCCCAAACGCCGCGGGGTTCTGACCGTCTTTGACTGGACCCCGGACGTCCTGGACGAATGGTTCACCGAGGTCCGCCCGCTGTTCGGCACCGACAACAACCCGGCAGCCTGGTGCACCGTCTGGTCTCCGGCACCCCTGAACGCCTGTCGTTGCAGGTCATGGCCGCGCTCTGCGACATCCTGTCCTGCACCCCGGCCGACCTGGTGGCCACCACCGCCGAGAACGCCGACGTCCGCAAGACCGCCACCGGCGACCTTCCCACCCCGCCTTCGAACGTCGCGAAGCTCCGCCCCCGCGCGGCCCGCATCCTGCCCGACGCATGACCCGCCCCTACGCCACCGACGAACAGTACGAGCGCTGGTTCATGGCCGATTGCTGCCGATGCGGTCTCCGCAGGCACAAGGCCGGCACCTGGCCGGACGGATCCGTCTGCCGGACCTGTTCGGACCGAGCTGTCCGGACCGAGCTGTCCGGACACAGGGGATATGCCCGGGATGCGGCGAGGACCGGGCCCTTCCTGGGCTCCGTCCTGGTGACGGGGCCGCGATCTGCACTACCTGCGCCGGCTTCTCCCAGACCTTCGACTGCTCACGCTGCGGCTTCGAGGGCAAGCTCCTGCGCGGTCGGCTCTGCGAACGCTGCACGCTCACCGACCGGCTCACCGCACTCCTCGACGACGGCACGGGCCGCGTCCGTCCCCCGCTGGTCCCGCTGTTGGACCTGCTGGTGACGATGGACAAGCCCGGAAGCGGACTGGCCTGGCTGGACATGCGTCGCGGGCAGCTGGGAAACGCCTCGCAGCTGCTTCGTCGACTCGGCCTGGGCGAGATTCCGCTGACCCGCGATGCGTTCCACGAACTCCAGCCCTGGCGGGCAGCCTCCCACCTGGAAGAACTCCTCATGGCCTGCGGAGTCCTGCCCGCGGTCGACAAGCACATCTGTTCTTTCCAGCGCTGGCTCCCCGGCCATCTCTCCGACATCGCCGAACCCGAGCACACCAAGACGATCAAGCTCTTCGCGACCTGGCACGTCCTCCCCGGACTACGAGCCCGAGCCGAGCGGAGCCACATCACACCCAGCATCCGCCGCTTCGCCAGCGAACAGATCAAGTACGCTACCGCCTTCCTGCAATGGCTCGGCGAGCGGAACACCACCCTCGCGTCGTGCGGCCAGGTCGACATCGACGCCTGGTTCGCCGAGCACGCCGAGCACGCCCGCACCCGGCTGAGAGGCTTCCTCAACTGGGCCATGCAGAGCCGTCACTGCCGACGTTCCTTGACCATCCCCACAATGGAGATCTCCCGCCGGCCCGCACTGAGCGAAGACGAACGCCTCGCCGCCCTGGGCAGACTTCTGATCGACACGGAGATACCGATGCGACTCCGCGTCGCCGGAGTCATCGTTCTTCTCTACGCACAACCGCTGAGCCGCGTCGTCCGGCTCACCCTTGACGACGTCATCCGCAACGGCGACGCCGTGCTGCTACGACTCGGTGAGCCACCCTCGCCCGTCCCGGCGCCGGTCTCCGCCCTGCTGCTGGAGCACATCACGAACCGCGGCAACATGAACACCGCGACCAACCCGACGGCCCGCTGGTTCTTCCCCGGCCGCCGGACCGGCCAGCCGCTCGGCCCCAACCACCTGTCCGCGCTCCTGAACGAGGTCGGAATCCCAATCGCCGCCGCCCGCGGCGCCGCCATCCGACAGCAACTCCTCGAACTGCCCGCACCTGTCGTCGCGGACGCTCTCGGCTACCACGACAAGACCACCAGTCGCCTCCGCAACGAGACCGGCGGCACCTGGAGCCGATACGCCGCCGGAGACCACGGGAGGTCACCGGTCGGCTGGGCACCCAAAACAACCGGCGAGAGTTGGTTTCGCGAGCCCATTTGTCATCGGTGCGATGCGAGAACTCGGCCTTCAGGTGATACGAACCGGATCACAGGACACTAGCCCTGCCGTTCCAGCCATTCCGAAATCACCTGGTTGGTTTCTTCTGGCATTTCCTCCTGGACCCAGTGACCGCAGTCCAGGCCGACCACTTCCACGTTGGGCACGAACTCTGCCAGTCTTTCGAACCTCGGGATCGCGAAGTCCTGGTCGCCGTAGATCATGAGGGCGGGCTGCTTGATGATCGGGTCCGCGTCCGCCAGCTGGTGCCAGTTGCGGTCGAGGTTCCTGTACCAGTTGATGCCGCCCGTGAATCCCGACGTCTCGAACGCGGAGACGTAGACGGCCAGGTCGCTGTCGCTCATGATGGGCTCACCGAGTGGTGTTTCCGCCTTGGCGAGGTTGATAAATGCCATGCCCGGCTCAGGGGGTGCGGGGGGCACGTTCTTCCGGTAGAGGTTGCGGAGGAACTGGGAGGTGTTGGCATCGAATGCGGCGTCCGCGACGCCCGGCTGCCGGTTGAAGTGGACGAAGTAGAAGTCGCCGCCGAGGAAGGTTTCCATGACCTCGATCCACGGCGTTTCTCCGCGCTCCTGGTAAGGCAGGCTCAGGTTGATCAGCTTGTTCACCCGGTCGGGGTGCAACAGGGTCAGTCCCCAGACGACGAACGCACCCCAGTCATGGCCGACGAAGGTGGCGTCCTCGTAGCCATAGTGGTCCAGGAGCGCGACGAGGTCACCCGTCAGGTGTTCGATGTCGTAGTCCGTCACCTCGGCCGGGCGGGATGAGTTGCCATAACCCCGCTGGTTCGGTGCGATGACGTGGTAGTCAGCCGCTGCGAGGACGGGCATCTGGTGACGCCAGGAGAAGGCATGCTCCGGCCAGCCGTGGCAGAGCACGATGGGCTTGCCCTTGTTTTCCCGGCCCGCCTCGAAGACTTCGAGCTCCACACCGTTGACCTGGATGAGGGTGGGCTCGGGAAATTCTGCTTGACTGAACACTGCATTTCCTCTCTGGGGGCGTTCGCTGGCGGTTGACCTCCTCGATGAGGTCATGCTGCGACCTTGCTGCCCAAACCGGTCACCCCATGACCGGTTTTTATGAGAGTTTTGTCGGTATGCGATCCAATCGGCTGGTGGCCATACTGCTCTTGCTCCAACGGCGCGAGCAGGTGACAGCCGCAGAGGTCTCCCGAGAGCTGGACGTCTCCGAACGCACCGCCCGCCGTGACCTCGACGCCCTGGCCATGGCCGGGGTGCCCGTGTACTCCGTGCAGGGCCGAGGCGGCGGCTGGCGCCTCGTGGGCGGCGCTCGTACCGACCTGTCCGGGTTGACCGCCAGTGAGGCACGCGCCCTGTTCCTGGCTGTCGGTCCGGCCTCGGATGCGACGCCGGCGATGAAAGCAGCTCTGCGCAAGCTCGTCCATGCTCTACCGAAGCCCTTCCAGGTGCAGGCCGAGGCAGCGGCGGCGTCGCTGGTCGTAGACCCGCAGCGATGGGGTGCGAGCCGGATCGAGCACCGGCCGCCTCGCTTCCTCGACGAACTCCAGGACGCGGTGATCAGCGGCGTCCAGGTGTCGCTCGGCTACGTCGACAGCAAAGGCGTCGAAACCCGGAGAACCGTCCACCCGCTGGGCATCGTCGCCAAAGGTCCTGTGTGGTATCTCGTCTCCAACACCGAGACCGGCCGACGGATCTTCCGGATCGACCGCGTGTCGTCCGCCCACCCGACCGGCGACCCTGTGCACCGACCCGGGGACTTCGACCTTGCCGAGAGCTGGAATGAGATCGCCGAAGAGGTCGATCGCAAACGAACGCCGCTGGAGGTCCAGGCGGTATGCACACCCGACGGGATAGGCATACTCCGGATGGCGCTCGGCGACCGGCTCGACGTGGGAGGTTCCACAACCGATGGCCGCATCGAGGTCGTGATCCGCGGCCCCAATGAGTACATCCTCGCCGGCGAGCTCTCCGGGCTGGTCGAATGGGTCGAGGTGACCGGCCCTCCGGGGGTCCGAGACCACCTGGCCTCGATCGGCAACGCCCTCGTGGAACGATACGGCCAGCCGCGCACCAGCGGAGACCTTCACCCGTCTTGAAGCGGACGAGGCAGGGCTTCGAGAACAGTTCCGCTCGATAGGCTGGGTTTGTCCGTTCCGGCAGGAGCCCGGTCACGACGCCGGCGGGTCCGCTGGCCTGGCTCTCTGCGGGTGGATCGTCTCGTGCCGGACCAGCATCGCCACGCACTCGGCGATCTTCCGGGTTCGCGTCTCGGCCCGCTTGACGGCATTGACCCGGCTGATGAGGGCGAAGCGGTTGGTCTTGGTGAGTACCTCGAACATCGCCTGCGCCGCTGGGTCGGCGGCGATCGCGACGCGCAGGTCGGCCGGCACCTCCGCTCCCGATGACGGCGCATAGGCGGCCGTCCACCGCCCGTCGGCCTTCGCGGCGTCGACCGCGGCGCGGCCGGCGGGCTGCATCAGGCCGGCCGCCTCCAACCGGGCCACGTTGGCGACGTTGCGCCGGGACCAGACGCTGCGGGGCCGGCGCGGGGTGTACCGCCGCCAGGAGCTCTCCTCGTCGCGCTTGCGGGCCTGCCCGTCGATCCAGCCGAAGCACAGTGCCTCGTCGACCGCCTGCTGCCAGGTCAGCGTGGTAACGGTGCCGCCCTTCCTGGCCAGGGCGAGCCACACGCCAGGAGAGGCGGTGTGGTTGTCCAGCAGCCACGCGCGCAGCGCCGCGCCGTCAGCAACGATCAACTCATCCAGCTCGGTTCCGGTCACCACCGCAGGTTAGTGCCGCAACCAGATGTCGCGACCTGTCGGGGTGACTCGTTGAGCCCGCGGCGTCGATGTCGGCCTGGCTCGCCCTCGCCGACGCCACCGTGAAGAACGGCTACCCTCTCCGGTCAGCTCAACGACCTCGGCGTCCCCACAGCCGCCGCCCGGACCGGAGCGATCCGCCACAGTGGGTCCTGGAGATGCCCGCCCCGTCGTCGTCGACGCCCTCGGCTACCACGACGTCATCGCGCCCCGCCTCGCATCCGAGGTCGGAGAAGACTGGAGTCGCTACGCCGACGACCACGTACGGTCACCAGCAGGCTGGGCCCCAGGCGGAACTGGCGACAGTTGAATAGGCGAGCCCACCAGTACCGAGGCCGGGGCCCTGTGAGGGGGGAAGCGCCGCCGGACGTCCTCCCGAACCAGGTCGGCCGCGTGCTCGCCGGTCCCGTCCCCGTCCCCGTCCCGCCCTTCCCCCTCCTCGCGTCATCTGACCGCCGGGCGTCTGCGGCGTCGGACGGCGCCCCGGTGGCCCCTGCGCACCGGGGCGCGGCCGTCCAGCTGTATCCAGAGACGGATCTCGGCCCCGCCCAGCACCGAGGAGCCGATGCGGACGTCGCCGCCGGTCGACTCCACGAGACGGCGGACGATGTCCAGGCCGAGGCCCGTGGAGCCGTCCGCGCCCGAGCCGCGGCCGCGGGCCATCGCCGCCTCCGGGTCGGGTATGCCGGGGCCCGCGTCCGACACCAGCACGATCACCGCGTCGTCGCCGTTGTGGACGTCGACGGCCAGGGCCGTTCCCTCCGGGGTGTGCCGGAAGACGTTGCCGAGGAGGGCGTCGAGGGCGGCGGCCAGGTCGGCGCGGGCCACGGGCACGCGCACCGGTCGGTCGACGCCGGCCGTGCGCACCTTGCGGCCCTCGTCCTCGGCGAGCGCCGACCAGAACGCCATCCGCTCCCGCACCACTTCGGCCGCGTCGCACCCGGCGCCGGGGCCGGGTACGGCCGTCTGCGGCTTCGCCTCCCGGGCGGTGCGGATGATCGTGTCGACCTCCCGCTCCAGCTGGGCGACCGCCGTGCGGGTCTGCTCGGCGGCCGGGGAGTCGCCGAGGGAGGCCGCGTTGAGCCGCAGCACGGTGAGGGGGGTACGCAGACGGTGGGACAGGTCGGCTGCCAACTCTCTTTCGTTGAAAAGCAGTTGGACGACCTGATCGGCCATGGAGTTGAACGCGACAGCCGCCAGGCGCAGTTCGTTCGGCCCCTCCTCCGGCACCCTCGCGCCGAGCTTGCCCTCCCCCAGTTCGTGCGCGCCCTCCACCAGCCGCCTGGCCGGCCGCACCATGCGTACACCCAGCCGGTCGGCGACCGCGACCGAGCCGACGACCAGCGCGAACCCGACCGCCGCCAGCACCGCCCAGGCCGTGCCGACGCCGTTGCTCATCTCGGACTCGGGGACGTACACCTCGATCACCACGGTTCCCAGGCTCAGCGCCACGGGCTGAAGGAGCGCGGACCCGCCCGGGACGTCCGTCGTGGAGGCGCGCCCCAGCTTCCGCACGGCCGCGACGTCCGCGGCTGCGGCGCGCTGCCGGCCGAGGTCGACGGCCGCCCGGCCGTCGACCGCCGGCAGGTGCACGGCCATGCCGTCGTCGGACCCGGCGGAGGCCACCACCCGTTCCAGCTGGTCGCGGTCGGTGGTGATGGACAGCGCCGGCACCACGACCGCGGCCTCCCGCTCCGCGTTGGAGAACGCGCGGTCGCGGGCCATCTCCCTGACGACCAGACCGAGCGGGACGGCGAAGGCGACCACGACCATGGTGGTGACCGCCAGGCAGACCTTGACCAGAGCCCATCTCACAGCACCGGCCCCCCTTCCCCCGGTGGTTCGAGCTTGACGCCGACGCCCCGCAGGGTGTGCAGATACCTCGGGCGAGCCGCCGTCTCGCCCAGTTTCCGCCGCAGCCACGACAGATGGACGTCGATGGTCTGGTCGTCGCCATAGGACTGCTGCCACACCTCGGCGAGCAGCTCACGACGCGGGACGACGACTCCGGGCCGGGCCGCGAGGAAGGCGAGCAGGTCGAACTCGCGGCGGGTGAGGTCGAGTCGTGCGCCGTCCAGCCCGGCCTGCCGACGCAGCGGGTCGACGGTCAGGCCGCCGACGCGCAGGACGCCGGAGGGCGCGGCCTCCCCGGCGCCGGGCCGGGCCCGCCGCAGCACGGCCGCCATCCTCGCCGACAGGTGCTCCACCGAGAACGGCTTGGTCAGATAGTCGTCCGCACCCGCGTTCAGCAGCCGGACGATCTCCGCCTCGTCGTCGCGCGCGGTGGCGATGATGACCGGGACGTCGGTGATGCCGCGCAGCATCTTCAGCGCCTCGGAGCCGTCCAGGTCGGGCAGGCCGAGGTCGAGCACCACCACGTCGAAGCGGAAGTGGGCGACCTCGCGCAGCGCCTCCAACGCCGTGCCCACGCTGCGCACGGTGTGCGAGGCGTCGGTCAGCTGCCGGATGAGCGCCGAGCGGACGAACTGGTCGTCCTCGACCACGAGCACACTTGCCATGCGCCGCAACCTACGCCATGCCGCCGAGCGCCATCCGGGCCTGTGGACAACTCGGCTCCTGTGGACAACTCGGCTCCTGAGCACGACCGGTGAGCGCCGTGCGTGGGGGTGGGCACATCCGTGCGACACGGGTGAGGCGGGTGGGGCAAGATGGCCGGCGATGCGCAGAGGACTCGTTCACGTACTGGCCTGGTCGCTCGCCACCGGCGCGGCGGTCACACTGTCGTGGTGGGGAGTCCACACGGTGCTGGCGGGCACGGTGTACGACCCGCCGCGCGCCCTGCCGCTCAGCGTGGCCGAGGCGACCGCTCCGGGGCCGAAGCAGCCTGCCCCGCCGACGAGCCGGCCTTCGGCGGAGCAGAGCCCGCCGTCCCCAGGGCGGACACCGACACCCCCGACGGCCCCGGCTCCCTCGCGGCCGGTGGTCGCGAGCCCCTCCGCGTCCACCACCACCGCTGCCTCGGCCTCCGCCTCCGCCTCCGGGCAGATCAAGAGCTACGACACCGACGGCGGGCGGGCCGTCTTCGAGCTCGGCCGGACGTCGGGGACGCTCGTCTCGGCCACCCCGGGCGCGGGCTGGTCGATGCAGGTGTGGAAGACGGAGTGGTGGATCCGGGTGGAGTTCACCTCCGGCGCGGACCGGGTGTCCGTCTTCTGCACCTGGCACGACGGGCCGCCCCGCGTGGAAGTGGGGACCTACTAGTGTCCTGCGCCTGAAATTCCTAGGTAGTTTCGGCTGAGTTGCGGGCGGTCAACACGCCTGGCTGGCGACTGAAGTTGGGCCACCAGGACGAGGCAGATCTACCGACGGATTACTGGCGCGGGACACTAGCCTCGCGCTTTCACGAGGTGGGGTGTCCGAGGCTTGATCAAATAAACGGAGAGTGCTCCTGACCTGCAACGATGGGACTTGTCTAGGGTCCTGTTGGCTGCACGGAAAGAAGCACTCTCCAGGTGAAGAAGCGTATCGGGTCGTACCCGCGTGTCCGCATCGAGGGCGGCGGCCGGACGGTGGTCTCGCAGGCCGGGGGTGTGCTGCTGGTCGAGACCGTCCGCAAGGCCGGCTTGGACACCGCGATATCAGCAGCGCTGACGCCGTGGCGGAAGGCTCGGGCGGTGCACGATCCGGGCAAGATCCTGCTGGACGTGGCCCTGGCGGTCGCACTGGGCGGGGACTGCCTGGCGGATGTCGCCATGCTGCGGGCCGAGCCGGCCGTGTTCGGGCCGGTGGCCTCCGACCCCACGGTCTCCCGCCTCATCGACACCCTCGCAGCCTCCGGGGAGAAGGCCCTGCGGGCCATCCGTGCCGCGCGGGCTGAAGTGCGCCGACATGTCTGGCGCTTGGCCGACCGCAAAGCGCCTGATGCGGGCGGGGCGGTGACCGTGGACCTCGACGGGGTGCTGGTGATCGCGCACTCGGACAAGGAGGACGCCGCACCCACGTGGAAGCGAACCTACGGCCACCACCCGCTGATGGGGTTCGTCGACCACGGGCCGGGCGGCACGGGTGAACCGGTCGCGGCTCTGCTCCGACCAGGCAACGCGGGATCGAACACGGCCACCGACCACATCACCGCCGCCCAACTGGCTCTGTCCCAGCTGCCGAAGAAGTACCGGTGCGGGCGCCGGACGTTGATACGGACCGACTCCGCGGGCGGCACCCACGACTTCGTGGCCTGGCTCGCTCAGCGGGGACGGTGGCTGTCCTACTCGGTCGGCATGGTAATCACCGGGGCGATCCACCAGCATGTGCTGAAGGTTCCGGCGTCGGCCTGGACGGCGGCCGTCGAGGCCGACGGCGAGATCCGTGACGGCGCCTGGGTCGCCGAACTCACCGGCGATGTCCTGGACGGCTGGCCGAAGGGCATGCGGCTGATCGTCAGGAAGGAACGGCCGCACCCCGGGGCTCAGTTGCGGCTCACGGATGCGGACGGCATGCGGCTGACCTGCTTTGCCACCAACACCTCGGGCCGGCCGATCGCCGAACTCGAGCGCCGTCACCGCCTGCGGGCCCGGGCCGAGGACCGCATCCGAACCGCCCGGGCCACCGGCCTGCGCAACCTGCCCCTGCACCGCACAGCCCAGAACCGGATCTGGCTGGAGATCGTGCAGATCGCTCTCGACCTGCTGGCCTGGATGCCCATGCTCGCCCTCACCGGCAAGGCCCGCCTCTGGGAACCCCGCCGACTACGTCACCGCGGCCGGACAGCTCGTGACCACCAGCCGCCGACGGATCCTCCGCCTGGCCCGGCACTGGCCCTGGGCCGGTCACATCACCGCAGCCCTCGACAGCACCTCAACACCCGAAGCAGTGGAATCCGGCGCCATCCCGAGGCGACACTCGGGCCCTCGGCCTGCACAGCCTCAGCCCACAGCACGAAAACGGTCCACCGACTCCGTCGGCGGACCGTCAAGAAAGATCGAGGCTAGTACTACAGGGCTAGATCTTGATCATCTGGAGTCGTAGCCGCCTTCGGAAATGGTGCCGTCGCGCCTCCGCCTGATGCGCGCGTCGCCAGATCGACCAGTGAAGTCCCTGGTCGATGGCGATGCGGGTCAAGCCGATCAGGTTGAACAGCCGCCGGACCTCGGCGACGGTCAGGGCCGCGAGCCGTCGCGTTCGCGGCCCGCGGTCACCGCCCAGGTCCGAAGAGCCCCCTTTTGCGGGGTTCGGGCCATCGCGGCCAGGAACGCCAATGCCAGCATGGCCATGGTGATATGGCGATGCCAGGCGTCGTATTTGCGTACCTGGTAGTTGTCCAGCCCGGCCTGCTGCTTGGCCGCCTCGAAACACTCCTCGACCGGCCAGCGCAATCCGATGACCGCCACCAGTTCCGGCAGTGACTCCCCGCGCGGGTTGTAGCATGCGACGAACCACGAGAACGGCACCCCGGCCGCCACGGCACGGTCGATCATGGCCTGGACCTGCTGCGGACGGGTTTGGAATACCACCTCGTCCGGGATCCCGGCCTCCCGGCGGCGTTCGAAGTCAACGGCCCAGGAATCCTTGGGCAGATAGAGCTCCCGGTCGATCAGTACACGGTCGCCACGACGGTTGACGTAGGCCAGGAACGTCCCGATCTGACAATTGTCGATACGTCCGAGGGTGCCGGAATACTGCCGCTGGACCCCGGCGGATTTGACGCCCTTCTTCTCGAACCCGGTGGGGTCGGCGATCAGCACGCCCCGGGGATCCGCGAAGCATTCCATGGCGTAGTCGCGGACCAAGTCCCGCATCAGAGCCGCGCTCCACGAGGTGAGGTTCAAGAACCGCTGGAGCGCCTTGGGCTCCTTCTCGCCGGCGAACTCAGCCATGGTGTGAGGTCGGGCCGGGGCGCCCTGCCGACGTTGCCGTCGGTGGGTTTCCCCGGCCCGCCTCCCGAACCGGACGTGCCCGCTCTCCAGGCATCCGGCTCTCCACAAGCCCTTTCAGACGGCCGCTGCCGTCGTGGTCCCGTTGGGCCAAGGCGAGGGGATCTTGTTGCCGCGGTAGAGGTAGCGGTGGGGCCGCACCTTCGCGCACTTGAACAAGGTCACCTCGTCGTCGGCGGGCCACCATCGGCCCGCGCTATAGCGGCGGCTCAGACTCTTCCAATTGGACCGGCGGTGTTTGCCACCCCCGTGCCCGATGCGGCTGCCGTTGTCGAGACCGTAGCCAGGTCTCGGCATTCCGGGTATTTCGGCCCGGAAGGTCCGTCACATCACCAAAGCAGGAGAGCTTCGGCTTGAGTACGGTCTCTCGTTTCCGTCTGCCGCTGGTGCGGCAGGGTTGCGCCACCTGCCCGCCCCGCTTCCGCCGTGCGGCGGAAGCGGGTGGCGCGGGTCTTCTGGTCGGCTCCACGAGGCTTCGACACCGCCGGGGCGGTGTCCTGGTCTCCGGCCACTCCGGTACCAGTCACTGCGGCTGCCGCGAGGGCGGCGAGGTTGAGTGCGGCGTTGTCGTCCCGGTCGATGACCAGATGGCAGGCGTCGCATTCGTAGGTACGGATGTGCAGCGGCAGCTTGGCTTTCACCGCGCCGCACCCGGAACAGGTCTTGGAGGAGGGGTACCAGCGGTCGGCCACGATGATGCGGGTGGCGTGGCGCTGGCTGGTCTTGTAGTCGAGCTGGCGGCGGATCTCGCCGAATCCGGCGTCGGCGATCCGGCGGGCCAGGCGCCGGTTGCGGAGCATGCCGGCGACGTTGAGGTCTTCGACCACGACGGTGCCGTACTCGGCGGCCACGGCGGTGGTGAGCTTGTGCAGGGCGTCTTCGCGGAGGTTCGCCACGCGGTGGTGGACCTTGTTGCGGGCGGCGTTGGCCTTCTCCCACCGCTTCGACGGCTGCTGTCCGGTGCGCCGGTCGGGGCCCTGGCGTCGGGACACGGTGCGGGAGGCGCGGCGCAGTCGCTTGCGCGCGGCGTCGTAGTGCCCGGTATTCGCGACGGTGCGGATCTCGCCGGTGCTGTCGGCCATGACCGCGAGGGTCTTCACCCCGAGGTCGATACCGACCGCGACATCCGGCCGCGCCACGCCTTCGGGGTCCCGCTTCACCTCGGCCTGGAAGGACACGAACCAGCGTCCGCGTTCGTGCCGCACCGTCGCGGACAGAATCCGCGCCGTCCCGGCCTGGACGCGGTCCAGGAGTTTCACGGTCGGCTCATGGACACGGATCGTGCCCAGGCGGGGCAGCGTCACATGCCGGCCACCCGCTTCGACGCGGATCGTGCCGGTGGTGAACCGGCAGGACAGGCGCGCCTTCCGCTTCGACTTGAAGCGGGGCATACCGACTCGCTTGCCCTTGCGCTGTCCGCGCTTGGACTTCGCGTAGTTGTCGAACGCGGCGGCGGCGTTCGCGAGGCCGGTGGAGTACGCCTCCTTGGAGTTCTCCTCCCACCAGGCCGCGAACCTCCAGTCGGTGTGCTTGGCCTCGTTGAAAGCCTTCCGCAGCGACGGCAGCGACCACGGACGCCACTGGGTCAGCTGCTCCTCGGCGATCCCGTAGGACTCCTCCGCGCGGCGCTGCCACCACGACGCCCCGACCCAGCCGACCGCCCAGTTGTACGCGGTACGGGCGGCGCCGCAGTGCGAGCGCAGCGCGTGCTCCTGGGCGGCGTTCGGGTCCAGCGCGAACCGGAACGCCTGCACCACGAACCCCGGCTGCGGCTGGAACTTCTTCACTCGGCGTCCTCGGCGGTCGCCACGGCCACCGCGCGGGCGGCGCGGTTCTTCGCCGCCCGCCGCCCGTACAGGCGGGCGCACGTCGACGTGAGCACCTCGGTGAGGTCCCGTACCAGGTCGTCAGCGGTCTCGGTGGGGTCGAGGACGACCAGGCGCCGCCCGGACGCCGACAGGACGGCCTCCAGGTGCTCGACACCGAACCGGGCCAGCCGGTCACGATGCTCGACCACGATCACCGCCGCCTGCGGGTCGGACAGCAGACGGTGCAGCTTGCGGCGCCGCCCGTTCAGTCCCGACCCGACCTCGGTGACGACCTCCGCGACCGGCAGACCGAGCCCGTTCGCGCCATCCACCACCCGTGACGCCTGCCGGTCCAGATCGGCTTTCTGGTCGGCTGACGAGACACGGCAGTACGCCACCACCCGTCCCGAGGCCGCAGAGACGGCCGGAGCGGGCTCGGCGACCAGCCACGTACCGGACGGCGCCTGACGGACCGGAACGGGCATCTTCCCGTCCTTCACCCATCGCCAGGCGGTCTGGTAGCTCACACCCTGCTGTCGCGCCCACTCCGAAAGCTTCACAAAACCAAGATATGCGAGATGTCCGACTAGAGATGACTATGAATGATTAGGAAATTCGTAGCAGCTTTCACCCTCGTTGGAGCGCCGCGGGGTAGACATGCTGGCCAGGCCGAAGATCGGCCGAGCGGTCTTCGGTGATCAGCGGCGGGGCAACCGGAACCGCCGGAAGGATCACACCTCGCATGTGAACTCTCGGTGCGTGAGGTCGAACCTTGAGAGGAACTACACCCGAAGGCGCTCGGCTCCGAGAATGCCGCTGGTGCGTCAGGATCCTGCGAACGTGTCGGCGCCGAGCACGGTCAGCAGGGCAAGCTTGTCGTAGCTCTCCGTGCCAGGTGTGGCGGTGAAGATGAGCAGGGACTGCCCTTGGTCGGGGTCGAGCAGTGTCTGGCAGTACAGGTCGATGCGTCCGACCTCGGGGTGGACGAAGCGTTTGGCGTTGCTCCACCGCAGTCCCACTTCGTGGCGGTTCCACAGCTCGGCGAATTCCTCGTTGTGTTGCAGGTCGGCCACGAGCGAGGCGGCCGGCGAGCCGGGCCCCTGCGCGGTGGCACTGGCGCGCAGGATGGCGACGTAGACGCGGCTGTGCAGGTGGTGGTCGTCGGGCAGGTACCGATGGCGGGCGGTGGGGTCGGTGAACCACCGGTAGAGGGTGCTGCGCGCCGGGCCGGTGTGACGCGTCTCGTCGCCGAGCAGCGCCACGGCGGGCGGCGTCTGTTGCAGCGTTTCACCGACCGTGCCCACGATCTGCGCGGGTGTGTCCTGAAGCCGGTCCATGACGCGCAGCAGGCCGGGACTGATGTGCGCTTCGCGTAGTCGCCGTGTCTGGAGGCGGTACCCGCACAGCAGGAACAGGTGGTCACGTTCGTCGGGGGTCAGGCGCAGTCCCCGGGCGATGGCCGCCGCCATCTGCTGCGACGGCTGGGAACCACTACCGCGTTCCAGCCGGGCCAGATAGTCGGCCGACATGTCGCACAGCTCGGCGACCTCCTCCCGGCGCAGCCCGGTCGTGCGCCGTCGTGCGCCGCGGCGCAACCCGACGTCCTCAGGTTGCAGGGACTCCCGGCGTCCGCGCAGGAAATCGGCCAGACCCTCGCCGTCCAATGCCGTGTCCACCATCGGGCTCCCCGCTTCGCATGTCGTATACCTCCGCCTCATTGTCCGGCAGGTCGACACGGGTAGCCACGCCCTGCGATTCAGTGGTTGGGCAGGTCCTTCATCCGCCGGCACGGGCCCCGTTCACTGGACGGCGTCAGGAATCAGGCAAAAGAGCCTCTGAAGGATTTCACTATGGCCAAATGGACCGCGGACCGGCTGCCGAGCATGGCCGGCGTGACGGTGGTGATCACCGGTGCCGGCGGGGGGATCGGGCTGGTGACCGCTCGCGAACTCGCACGGGTCGGCGCCCACGTGGTGCTGGCCGTGCGCAACGTCGACAAGGCGCGCCAGGCAGTGACCGGTATGCATGGAGATTTCGATGTCCGGCGACTCGATGTCGCCGACCTGGACTCAGTACGTGCGTTTGCGACGTCGTATACCGGCGACATCGATGTTCTGATCAACAACGCCGGGGTGATGGACATCCCGGCGGCGCGGACCGCGCAGGGCCTGGACGTACAGACCGCGACGAACTATTTCGGGCCGTTCGTGCTCACCAACCTGCTGCTGCCCCGGCTGACCGACCGCGTGGTGACGGTCTCCAGCCAACTGCACCGATTCGGCAGGCTGGACCTCGACGACCTCAATTGGCGCGCCCGCAAGTACAACGGGCTGGCCGTCTACGAGTCGTCCAAGCTCGCCGTTGTGCTGTTCTCGCTGGAATTGCAGCGCCGTTTGACCGCCTCGGGAAGCCGTGTCCGCTCGGTCATCGCTCACCCTGGCGTCGCGCGGACCGGACTGGCCACGCACTCGCCGCTGGGATTCGTCAACCGGCTCCCGTTCCTGGTCCAGGACGTCGAACGCGGAGCGCTGCCACTCATGTACGCAGCCACGCAGGACGTCCCCGGCAACGCCTACGTCGGTCCGGACGGGCTGTTCAGTTTCACGGGCTACCCACTGATCCGCAAGCCCAGCCGGGCCGGCCTGGACCCGGCCGTCGCCAAGAGGCTCTGGCAGGCAACCGCCACTCTCACCGGAACTGGCCTCTGAAAAAACCAGGCACGTTTCCCCGGTGCGACTCCGGGTGTAGTTCCTCTCAAGGTTCGGCATCACCGGCACCGAGCCGCGAGTTCACATGCGAGGTGTGATCCTCCTCCAAAGGAGCTACGCCCAAGTGAGTTTGCTGCTGACTGCCGAACTCGGACAGGCGCTCTCGGGCGCCCGTCCGGGAGGTGTCAGAGTTGGCGGAAGCAGACCGTGAGTGGCAGGGGTGTGCACCCGAGCGCCTCGTAGAGGGCTCGGGCCGGTGCGTGGAACTGGTCTCCTACGGTGCCGATCTCGACGACCTCGGCACCGAGAGCCCGCATCTGTTCGCATGCGTGCTCACACAGCGTGGCGCCCACATGGTGCCGTCGATGCCGGTTCGAGAGGGCGAGGATCGTGATCTCACCCTTTTTGCGGGCCGGAGCGACGCTCCACGCCACGTGACCTGCGATGGTGCCTTCTGCTTCGGCGACGGCGACGTAGGTGCGATGCGCGGGCGCGTGGAGCTCGGCGACCTGTTTGCGGTAGTCGTCGCGCCAGTTGCTGTGCTGAACAGCGAAGACGGCGCCACGTCTGCGCAGGTAGGCGCGGTTCATGCGGGAGGCGTACGCCTTGTCAGCGCGCACACGATCGGGGCGGACGCGTGGCCGGCCCACCCCGATACGGGGCACGCGAACTTTCTCCAGCACGGCCTCAAACTGCGGTGAGTCACCGCACTGCCCGGCCGTCATTGATGAGCACGGCACACGGTGGAGTCGACGCCTGGCTCCCACCTGATCGCACCCTTCGCATCGGCCAGGGACTGAGGCTGGGTAGTCCGAAGCTCGGTCCGAGAGCCGACCGCGCAGGGAGGGTTCACCCCGCGCCGGAGCGAGCGGGCCGGCGCTCAGTGGAAGACCGAGGGCGGCGGCGCCGGTGACGCCACCGCCGAGGCGTCCACCACGGCCACCGCGCCACCGGTGAAGTCGGTGAGCGCGCGGCCGTGTTCGACGCGGCCGGGGTGCGGATCGGAGGCGGCCCGTCGGGTCAGTTCGGCGGTCGGCAGGGGCAGGTCGGAGGCGACGAGCACCGCGTTGCCGAACCGTCTGCCCCGCAGCACGGTCGGGTCGGCGACCAGAGCGAGGTCCGGGAACCGCGCGGCCGCGGTGGCTATCTGACCGCGCAGGTGGGTGAGCGGCGGGCCGTCGGCGATGTTGGCGGCGTAGACCCCGCCGGGCTTCAGGGCCCTGCGGACCGCGTCGAGGAACTCGGTCGAGGTGAGGTGGGCCGGGGTACGGGCGCCGCTGAACACGTCGGCCAGGACGAGATCGGCCCATCCGTCGGGAACCTTGGCGAGTCCCTCCCGGGCGTCGGCGGATCTGACCCTGATCCTGGCCCCCGGATCCAACGGCAGCTCGCGGCGGACCAGTTCGACGAGGGCCGCGTCGCGTTCGACGACCTGCTGGGTGGAGCGGGGGCGCGTCGCGGCGACGTACCGGGCGAGGGTGAACGCGCCGCCGCCCAGGTGCACGACCTTCAGGGGCCTGCCGGGCGGGGCGACGAGGTCGATGACATGGCCCAGGCGCCGCTGGTACTCGAAGGAGAGGTGGGCGGGGTCGTCGAGGTCGACGTGCGACTGGGGGGCTCCGTCGATGAGCAGCGTCCAGGCCCTCGGCCGGTCCCGGTCGGGCACGAGCCGGGCGAGTCCGCCGTCGACGGACTGGGCGACGGCTGCGTCGGCGTCCCGCCCGCGCCGATTGTTCCTGGACTTTGCCATGACAGCATTTTCGCAGGCCGAGCGCGCTCCCCGCGCACCCGGTCGACAAGGGCGTCCGGCACGCGCACGCGTGTGCGGCGCGCAGGGGTGCGCCGCACACGGATACGCGGCACGCACGGACGTGCGGCCGGTCGCCCGCGCGGGCCCGCGGGCAACCCGGGCACATCGCGGCGGGGGCCGTCACCAGCAGCGGTCCGCCGCCTCGATCAGCCGGGCCGCCTCGCCCAGCGCCCGCCGCAGGACCGCCGGATCGGTGGCGAGGTCCGACTCGCCGGGCGGCACCAGCCAGTCCGAGCCCCGGGGCGGCGGCTCGGGGGCGAGTCTCAGCCCGCGGCCGTCGGTTCCGGTGCAGGTGCTGCCCGGTACGTCCCAGGCCTCCGCCGTGCCGGCCGGCACCACGAAGCCGAGGGTGTCATCGCCGTCGTCGTGCAGGACGGGCCCCATCCCGTCCCCGGCCGACGACGCCCTTCGCAGGATGTCGACCGCCTCCAACCCCTGACGGGTGGGCACCGTCACCAGGTCGCACGCCGCCACCGACGGCGTACGAAGATCGTTGCTCTGGCTGGTCTCCATCCCGGCCTCCACCGCGCAGCCTGCCTGTAGTCCGCAAGGATCAACGCCGGACGGCGTCAAGGGCTACGGCGGAAGTCCGCCGCAAAGGATGGCAGTTCATGGCAGATCGCGGTGGAGATATCCGGTTTGTAGCCAAACACCGCGTGACGGACCGATCACAGCGGGTACGTTCTTGCCCGCCGGGAACAGGGGTGCCAGGACAAGTCACCCCTGCTCCGGCATGGTTCGACGGTTCGCACGAGAGGACCCGGCCATGGCGTCGTCAACGGTGACCCCATCTCGGCCCGACCGGCCACCACGGCCCAACCGCGCCTTCCGGCAGTTGCGCGGGCAGCGCTCACCGGCCGAGTTCGCCGCACTCGTACGGCGGGCCGCCCGCGAGATCGGCGAACGGGTCAGCTGCGACGCGCGCTACATCGGGCGGGTCGAGGCCGGGGAGATCCGCTGCCCCAACTACGCGTACGAGCGGGTGTTCCTGCACATGTTCCCCGGCCGCACGCTCACCGACCTGGGTTTCGCACCTCGCTCGGCCGTTCGCGGCCGGGGGGCGCGCACCGCCGAGGAAGCGCCCTGCGCGCACGTCCTGCGGCCGGCGCACACCACGAGTGACGAGCGGGACACGGGTGAGACGGGTGAGGCGCACGAGCCGTATGACACGCAGAACCCGTACGACACGCACCACGACCACGAGGAGAGCGACGTGCTGCGTCGCGCATTCATGACCGGCGGAGGCGCCACGATGGCCGTCGCCACCCTGGGCCCCTTCGGGTTCGCGCACGACGCGTCCACCGCGGCGCGTCCCGTGCGCCGCGCGGGGACGAGCGAGGCGGGCGCGCTCGAGGAGGCGGTCCGCAGGATCCGGCTGCTGGACGACCGGCACGGGGCCGACGGCCTCTACCGGCGCGCGGCCGCTCCGCTGCGCGCCGCCTACGCGCTGCTGGACGCCGGGACCACCCGGCAGACGACGGCCGACCGGCTCCACTCGGGCGCCGGGGAGCTCGCCGTCTCCGTGGGCTGGCTCGCGCACGACTCGGGCCGCTTCGACGACGCACGCTCGCACTACGCCGAAGCCCTGGCCACCGCCCGGATGGCCGGCGACCGGGCGCTGGAGGCGCACGCCTTCTGCAACACCGCGTTCCTCGCGCGGGACGCCGGCCGCCCCCGCGAGGCCGTGCGCGCCGCCCAGGCCGCCCAGCGCGTCGCCCGCCCGCTCGGCTCGCCCCGCCTGATGTCCCTGCTCGCGCTGCGCGAGGCGGGCGGCTGGGCCGGGCTGGCCGACCGGGCCGGCTGCGAACAGGCCCTGGTGCGCGCCCAGGCCCTCTACGACCGGGGCCCGTGCGACCACGACCCCGAGTGGATGAGCTTCTACGGCGAGGCCGAGCTGGAGGGGCTCACGGCGCAGTGCTGGTCCGCGCTGGGCGAATGGCCGCGCGCGGCCCGGCACGCCGGACGGGCCGCGGAGCTGCAGGACCCGCACTTCACCCGCAACATCGCCCTGTACACGGCCGAGTTCGCGGACGACCTCGCGCGCGGGGGCCGCCCCGACGAGGCCGCGGTCGCCGGGATGCGGGTCCTGGACCTGCTGGGCCAGGTCCAGTCGTCCCGGATCCAGACGATGCTGGCGGGAACGGCCAGGGTGCTGCTGCCGCACCGGCGCGCCGGCGGCGTCTCGACGTTCCTGGATCGGCACGCCTCGACCCCGCGCATGCCCTGAGCGGCACCGGCGGTGGCACTCCGCGGTGACGGACGGCAGAGCACCGGCACGAACGGCCGATCACCGACGGCGGGTCGGGAACGGCGCGGCCAGGGGCGGCGGGTCGGGAGTGACGGAGCGCGGGGGCGGCCCGGCGGCAGCGGCCGAACCAGTCCGAACCGGTCCTGTCCGAACCGGTCCTGTCCGGCCCGAGTCCGCTCGCCCGCTCGCCCGCTCGCTAGGCGAGGTGGCCGAGATCGTTCCAGCTCTCGATCGCCGGTTCGCCGTACGCCCAGCCCAGCACCGACAGCGACGTCGGGTGAAGCCGGATCCGGGCCGCGAAGTCCAGCGGCAGGCCCAGCCAGCGAGCCCCGATGGAGCGGAGGATGTGGCCGTGGGCGAAGACCAGGACGTCCCGGTCGGCCGAGCGTGCCCAGGCGACGACCTCGTCCGCGCGGGCCGTCACCTCGACGAGGGTCTCCCCCTCGGGGACGCCGTCGCGCCAGATCAGCCAGCCGGGCCGGACGGCCTGGATCTCGGCGGGAGTCATGCCCTCATAGGCGCCGTAGTGCCACTCCAGGAGCGTGTCCCAGGTCTCGGCCCGTTCACCGAAACCGGCGAGCTCGCACGTCTCCCGCGCGCGGACCAGCGGGCTGGTGCGTGTCTCCACGCCCTCGAGGCCGTCGTAGGGGGCCCGGTGAAGCCGCTCGCCCAGGAGTTTCGCGCCTCTGCGGCCCTCCTCCAGGAGGGGCACGTCGGTCCTGCCGGTGTGCTTGCCGGACAGCGACCACTCCGTCTGTCCATGCCGGGCCAGCAGGATGCGCGGTGCCATGGGGGACCTTTCCGGGAGAACCCTGGCCGGGCCAGGGGAGGAATCAGGGGCGGATCCCCTCCATCATCGCTCACCCTGAGCAGGGGCAACCCGACGGGCGATCCCCGCGTCTTTGAGAGCCGGGGCGCTCGTCGCCGGCTCACGCGTACGCCGTAAAGTGACCTGTCCCGCGCCACCGGCGCCGCAGCGACGACACAGACGAACACACAAGAAGGGGGAGGCGATCGGATGCCGCAGACCGAGACACCAGGCACCGAGGCGGCCCCGCGGACACGGCTGCGCTGGTGGACCGAGCTGCCCCTGATCCTGCTGGTGTACGTCTGCTACTCGGCGGGCCGGCTGCTCGCGCGGGGCGACGTGACCACCGCGGTCGACCACGGCCTGGCGATCCTGCGCGTCGAGAAGTTCCTGCACATAAACGCCGAGCACCCGCTCAACAGGCTGTTCAGGACCGAGGCGTGGATAGGCGTGCCGGCCGACTTCTGGTATGCGTCGCTGCACTACCTGGTCACGCCGGTGATCCTGGTCTGGCTGTTCCGCTCCCGGGCGCTGCACTACCGGGCGGCCCGCACCTGGCTGATGACGTCCACCTTCATGGGCCTCATCGGCTTCACGCTGATGCCCACCTGCCCGCCCCGGCTGCTCGCGGCGAGCCACGGCTTCGTGGACACCATGGCCCAGTACAGCTCGTACGGCTGGTGGGGCGGCGAGGCGAGCGCGCCGCGCGGCATGGGCGGCATGACCAACCAGTACGCCGCCATGCCGAGCCTGCACGTGGGGTGGGCCCTGTGGTGCGGCGTGATGCTGTGGCGGCACGGCGGCACGCGCACGGCGAAGACGGCCGGCGTCGTCTACCCGCTGGTGACGACGCTCGTGGTGATGGGCACCGCCAACCACTACTTCCTCGACGCGGTCGCGGGCGCGGCCGTGATGGGCGTCGGGCTGCTGCTGACGCCGCTGGTGATGCGCGGCGCGGACCGCGCCCGGGTGTGGTTCACGGCCCGGGTCCCGCTGGTCCCGGCGGCCTCGACGGGCACATCGTCCCCGATTGTCAGTGGCGGATGCCAGACTTCCACGGGTGAGCGAATTCCACGGCAGCGCGAGTCACGGCCCCGGCCCGGCGCAGACCCCGACGTCTCTCCCTCGGACGCGGGGGAAGGCGCTGCGGCAGCGGCTCGCTGAGCTGCGCGGTCCCGACGTACCGGCCATGGCGCTGGACGCCCGGGCCCTCGCGGCGCTCGCCGCGAACCCGGGCTGCAAACGGCGTGCGATCCTCGACGGCGCCGGGGTCGACAAGGCGGCGCTGGCCGGCGCGCTGGGCTCGCCCTCGGCCTTCGGCCAGTCGCAGTTCGCCCTGACCCGCGGCAACGCCTTCGAGGCGAAGGTGAAGGCGGACGGCGGCGCGGAGCTGCTGCGGCTGGTGCACGAACGGCTGGACCCGGCGGCGCCGCCGCCCGTCGACGCGTCGGCGCCCGAGCTGGCGGCCATCGGCCCCGAGGGCCGCACCGCGCGCACCGCGCTGGCCCTGCGCGAGGCCACCGCCGCGACCGGCGGCTGGACCCTCCTGGACCACCCGATGCTCGCGCTCGACGTCGCGGGCTCCGCCGCCTTCCTCGAGCCGGACGCCGTGGTGGTGCACCCGGACGGCAGCTGGACGGTCGTGGAGATCAAGTCCTTCCCGATGCTGGACGGCTCGGCGGACCCGGCCAAGGTCGGTGCCGCCGCCCGGCAGGCCGCCGTCTACGTGCTGGCCCTGGAGGAGGTCGCCGCCCGCCTCGACCCGCCCCCGCGCGTACGCCACCGCGTGCTGCTCGTCTGCCCCAAGGACTTCTCCAACCTGCCCACCGCCTCCGCCGTGGACGTGCGCAAGCAGCGCGCGGTCACCAGCCGCCAGCTGTCCCGGCTCACCCGCGTCCAGGACATCGCCGACGCCCTCCCCGACGGCGTCTGCTTCTCCCCCGAGCTGCCCGTCGAACAGCTCACGGCCGCCGTGGAGTCGGTCGCGGCGACGTACGCGCCCGACTGCCTGGCCGCGTGCGAGCTGGCGTTCCACTGCCGGGACCGCTCCCGCGCGGCCGGCGCGGTCACCTCCCTGGGTCGGTCCGTGCGGGCCGAACTGGGCGCTCTGACGACCGTCGACGACGTCCTGGCGGCGGCCCGCGGCGAGGCCGGGGACCCGCGGGACCCGGCGGTGGCCGCCCTGCGCAGAGCCGCCTGGCTGCGGGCCGAGGCCCTGGACGCGGCCGCCCCGCGCGCCGAGTCGCCGGACGCGCCGTGGACCGGGCGGACGCCGGCCGCCGGGGCGGTGCCCGCGTGTCGCTGATCGCCACCCTCGCCCGGCTGGAGGCCGTCGCCACCGGCCGCGCCCGGCCCACCGCCACCGTCCGCCACCGGCGGCTGTCCGAGCGGCCGCTGGTCTTCGTGCCCCTGACCACCGCGGGTGAGGCCGGCGCCCCGCTGGGCGCACTGGTCGGCACCGACCGGGACGCGCCGCACCTGCTCGTCGTACCGCAGCCGCGCGACCGTGACCTGCGGTTCGCGTTCCTCGCCGAACTGGCCGACATCGTGCTGCCCTACATCGACTCCTACGCCGACGCCGTGGAGGCGGCGGAGCGCAACGAGACCGACCCGGAGACCGGCCGACGCGTCAAGGTCGAGGTCGAGCTGTGCGCCGACGCGCCCCAGCTGATCGTCCCCAGCCGCGCGGGCGTCGACTACGTGCGTCTCCTGGGCCGCTCCATGCGCTTTCGGCGCACGGTGGAGCAGGATCCGCAGACGCCGTATCCCGCGCCCCCGCGCGTGCCGCTGCTCGGGCGGTGGCTGACCCACTTCGGGGAGCGGTCCCGGGTGCCCGGCTCCTCCCTGTTGCAGGCCGTGACGGAGCTGCTGGGCCGGCACTGGGCCACGGGCCAGTCCAGCCTGGAGGACCAGCACCTCGGCGCGCTGCTCGCCTGGATCGACCCTCCGCAGGGCGAGACGGGCGCGCAGGCGGCTCTGCGGGCGGAGCTCGCGCGGGACGCGGACGGCCAGCTGCTGTGCCCGCCCGCCGGTCCGGCGACCGACCCGGCGTTCGACAACAAGCTGCTCGCGCCGGCCATCGAGCGCTACGACCGCGCCCGCACCGCCCTGGCCGCCGCCGAGGACGGACTGCAGGCCGACGACCGGCTGGGCGCGCTCACCGCCGCCGAGCGGGAGATCCGCGCGCTGGTGAGCAGCCGGACGCTGCCCACCTGGGACGCGGTGTGGCACGGCCTCGATCTGCTGCGGTCGCTGCCGGAGGGCGCGCACGTCGAGGAGCGCTGGACGCGCGACCGGTGGTCGTTCACCGGCCACCGCGACCGGGTCGTCGCCGGCGAGCCCCCGCAGCCCCGCCGGGACGACGCGGTCACCGCCGCGAACAAGCTCGCCACGCGCGAGCGCGAACAGGCCCGTCTGGAGGCCCAGGAGGCGCTCGACGACCCGCTGGTGATGGCGGCGCGGCGGCTGGCCGGAGAGGCGTTCGCGGGCGAGGTCGTCGACGTCGTCATGGCGTACAGCGAGGGAAAGAGGCCGAGCCCGCGCCCACTGGTCACCGTCCGCACGGAGGACGTGCCGCATCTCGCGGAGCGCGCGAAGGTGTACCGGTCGCTCGGCGGGAAGCCGCAGGCGGCGGAGTTCGTGCGCTGGGACGACGACGGTCACCACGCGGACGGCCCGGACGGCGTGGGCGGCGCGGACCGTGGGGGCCTGCTGGTGCTGCGGATCGTCGACAAGATGGGCCGCGGCAAGGAGCCGGAGGCGGGGTCCGTGCCGGAGAAGGGCGACCGGCTCTGCTTCACGGTCTTCGAGCACGAGCAGCGCGGCGGCGCGAAGCTGCCGGACCCGGAGGAGACGCCGTGGACGCACGGCGGGCCGCCCGGCGAGCAGCCGCCCGAGGCCCCCGACTCCGTCACCCAGGAGGACCTTCTGTGAGCACCGAGGCCGCCTTCGACCCCGGCAGCGCCGCGACCCGTGCCACCGACGCGATCCTGCGCGACACACTGCACGGCACCGCGCGCGGGGTGGTCGTCGACTCGCCGCCGGGTGCGGGCAAGTCCACGCTCGTCGTCCGCGCCGCGCTCGAACTCGCCGACGCGGGGCGCTCGTTGATGGTGGTCGCCCAGACCAACGCCCAGGTGGACGACCTGGTCGAGCGGTTGGCCCGCAAGAACCCCGAGCTGCCGGTGGGCCGGCTCCACAGCAGCGACGCCGACGCGTACGACAAGGCGCTGGACCGGCTGCCGAACGTACGGAAGTCGGCGAAGGCGGCGGAGCTGGCCGGGCTGCCGGTGGTGATCTCCACCGCCGCCAAGTGGGCGCATGTGAAGGTGGACGAGCCCTGGCGGCACGCGATCGTGGACGAGGCGTACCAGATGCGGTCGGACGGGCTGCTCGCCGTGGCCGGACTGTTCGAGCGGGCGCTGTTCGTGGGCGACCCGGGACAGTTGGACCCGTTCTCGATCGTGGGCGGCGAGCAGTGGGCGGGCCTGTCCTACGACCCGTCGGCCTCGGCCGTGTCGACCCTGCTCGCCCACAACCCGCAGCTGCCGCAGCACCGCCTGCCGGTGTCCTGGCGGCTCCCGGCGTCGGCCGCGCCCCTGGTCTCCGACGCGTTCTACCCGTACACCCCGTTCCGCAGCGGGACGGACCACGGCGACCGGCTGCTCTCCTTCGCCGTCCCCTCGGACGGCTCGGGCGTCGACCGGGTGATCGACGAGGCGGCGCAGTCGGGGTGGGGCCTGCTGGAGCTTCCGGCCCGCCACACCCCGCGCACCGACCCGGAGGCGGTGCGGGCGGTCGCCACGGTCGTGCGGCGCCTTCTGGACCGGGGCGGCGCGGCTGTCTCGGAGGGCTCCCCCGACCCGGTCCCGCTGACGGCCGGCCGGGTCGCGGTCGGCACGGCGCACCGCGACCAGGCGGCCGCGGTGCGGGCGGCGCTGACCGAGCTGGGTGTGACGGACGTGACCGTGGACACGGCGAACCGGCTGCAGGGCATGGAGTTCGACGTCACGGTGATCCTGCATCCGCTCTCCGGCCGCCCCGACGCCACCGCCTTCCACCTGGAGACCGGCCGGCTGTGCGTCCTGGCCTCCCGCCACCGGCACGCGTGCGTGATGGTGTGCCGGGCGGGGGTGGGCGATCTGCTGGACGACTACCCGTCGACGGAACCCGTCCAGCTCGGGACGCTGGTGAAATTCCCGGACGGCTGGGAGGCGAACCATGCCGTCCTGGCCCACCTCGCGGAACACCGTGTCCCGTGGAGACCGTGAGCTGCGAGCTGCCCGGGGGCCGGGAACATCGGGAGGCGTTCGGGGCTTGAGAGTTCGGGGCCGAATGGCTCTCGCGTCACCGGGGGACAATGGAAGGTGGTCCACTCCACCGGTGCTGTCCGCCGGTGGCGTCATCCGAACCGTACGAGGAGGCCGAGACATGGCGGAGCCCACGCCGCGTCGGAACGAACCGCGGCTACGCCCCGCGCCCCTGCTCTTCGAGCCCGCCGAGGCGACCGGTGATCCGGAGCACTTCTTCGACCTGGAGTCGATAGAGGATCCGGGGGCGCTGCTGGCGCGGGCGACGGAGCTGACGCTCGCGTTCCGTGCGGCGGCCGACCGGGCGGTCGAGTTCCAGGCCATGGCGGCCGCGCAACTCGCCGATCCGCGCCGCTTCGACCGGCTGACCGCTGCGGACATCGCCGAGCGGGCCGAGTGGACCGAGGACTACGCGAAGAAGATGGTCGAGTTCGGCCGCGATCTGCTGCGGGGCGACTCCGAGGGCCGGGGCCACGCCGACCCGGTGTGAACCGCCGAGCCACGGACCCACAAGGAACCACCGGACCACCGGACCACACGATCGCCGGACCACCGGACCACCGGACCACACGATCGCCGGACCACCGGGTCGCCGGACGACCCGATCGCCGGACCGTCGGACGACCGGATCGCCGGGACCGTCGGACGACGTCCGCGTGCGCCGCTCCAGACGCATCCGGTGAGCCGTGAGCCGCCTGGCCGGCCGGGCGTCCGATCTGCCGGGCCTCTGGACGTCGTGGCATCCGGGCGTCCGGCCTCCGACCGCCGGGTCACAGCCGGGCGTCCGGCCTCCGAACCGTCGGCGCCGGGCTGCCGGGCCGCCGGGCCGCAGCCGCCCGCTGGCATATGCCGGGCGGGCAAGATACCCCTTTCCCGCACCCTGCGTCCCGATTTCCGGCAACCCTGTGAAATCGCCCGTTCACTCCAGGTAGACCTTGCGGCATGAGCAGCGCATACGACGAACCCCTCGGCGTCACCCCGGACGGCGCCGCCTGGCTGGCGTCCGCCGGAACGTATCCGCGCAGCACGCTCGCCCTCTGGGAGGAGCGGCCGCAGGCTCCGGTGATCCTGCCGTGCGGCTCGGTGTTCGACATCGTCAGCGCGCCCGCGATGTTCGGGCGGCTGCTGCTCGACCGGCTGTGGGGCGAGGGGCCGGGCTCCGGTCCGGTGGCCGCGTTCCGCGGACGCACGCTGCTGTTCGCCGCGCCGGGCACAGCCCAGCGGCTGCCCTCGCTGCTGGAGTGGGAGGAGTGGGGTGCCGGCGGCCGCCGCGAGGGCCGCACCGCGACCGTGCCGCCGCTGCTGTGCCACGGCACCGGCGACGCGGTGACCGTGCCCGCGCTCACCCCCTCCGACGCCGGCTGCGCCACGCGCTGGCTGGTGGCCCCGGACACCCGTCACCCGTGGCTGCCGGGCCCCGAGATTCTGCTATGGGCGGCGGTCCGGGCAGCCCGCTCGGCCGTGCGCATATCGATTTCTCCTCCCCCCGACCAGGGTGCTAAGGTCTACGACGTCAGCAGGCGCCGCTAGCTCAGTTGGTTAGAGCAGCTGACTCTTAATCAGCGGGTCCGGGGTTCGAGTCCCTGGCGGCGCACAGACGGCAGAGGCCCCTCGCGGAAGCGGGGGGCCTCTCGCATGCCCGGCACGGGCGTCCCGGCGAGCGTCCGGCGCCCGGGTCGGCTCAGAGGTTCACGCCCGGAGTGATCTTGACCGTCCACTCTCCGGAGGCCGTGCGCCCCTCCACGTCCACGCGGACGCCGTTCCCTGGGACGCTGAAGCTCTCACCGGGACCCACCGGGGCGTCCGCGAGGGGCGGGTAGACGGAGTTCTCCCAGCAGGCCTCGGTGTGCGGGTGGGCGTCGAGCACCTCCACGGGACCGCGACCGGAGCGGGCGCCGCTGCTGACACGGTAGACGAGGACGCCGGTGCGGCAGGCCGCGCGGTCGTTGCCCACCGGGCCGCGCGCCTCGAAGGCGAGCGCGCTGTCGGGGCCGGTGCGCACCACCGCGAGCTTGACGCCGTCGCCGAGCCCGAAGGCCGGCGGGCCGGAGGCGCGGGCGACCGGCACTCCGGGGCCTGCGGCCAGCGGCTCCAGGGTCAGCCGGGTCGGGCCCGGGCCCCTCACGCACACCACCTGACGGTCGTCCAGCCAGCCCAGCTTCCACTTGTGCCAGGCGAACAGGTCCGGGGCGAGTCCGAACTGGCTGCCCATCAGGTCCCAGTCGCCCACGTAGGTGTCCCAGTCGCCCTTGCCGTCGGCGGGACGGTGGTAGAGGTCGGGCAGGTCGAAGACATGGCCGGTCTCGTGGGCGAGGACGAGCCGGTCCGGGGGGTGCTTCTCGAAGACGGTGACCACGCGGGGGATGTCCGAGCCGTCGGCGTGCAGCGGGGTCTCCAGGTTGACGACCTTCGTCGCGTCCGAGTCGACGCCGGGCGCGTCGGGGTCGGCCACGAAGTAGACGAGGTCGTAGCGGGAGAAGTCGACGTGCGGGTCGGCGGCGGCCAGCGCGTCGTGCAGATAGGCGGCCCGGCCGGCGGCGCTCCAGTCGCGCCGTATGGCGTACGCGGTGGACGGTTTCGGCATGCGGATCCACCGCTTGATCGGGTGTGCGCGCAGGGTGAACCTGCCGTAGGACGCCTGCCGGAAGAAGCGGCTGGTGGCCGGGAAGTGGTCGGCGGCCAGTTCGGCGGGGGAAGCCATGGGGGTCCAGTCCGGGAAGGACAGGAACACCATGACCGCGTCGAGGGCGCGCGTCGGGCGGGGATAGGCGGTGTTCCAGGTGTCCAGGCCCTCCGAGTGGTGGGCGTCGGTGCGGGTGAGGGCGCAAGGCGCGGTGGAGTAGGGCCCGGCGGCCGAGGGTCCGCCGGTCAGGGAGGTCGCGGCGAGCGCCGAGAGGGTGGTGAACACGGCCGCCGTACTGCGAAGTCGGGGGCAGGTGGACAGTCGCACGGGTCGCGGCAGACGCGGCACAGAGACCTCCGGGGGCGGTTCACGGGACACCGCCACCCAGCCTGTGTGAATTTGTCGTACTACGCCCTGTTTGCCTGCCCCAGAAGAGTGAGGCGGCGGGAATCGGGCATCACCCCGACACCCCCGGAGTTCTCACGGAACGTCACAAGCGGTCGTCCACTCTCAGAACAGGGCCAGGTGCGGGCAGAAACGATCTGTCAGAAGAGCGGGTTGTTCCGGGACACTGGGCAGTGGCTGCACGGATCCGGGGGCAGCCTCTATGATCGGCAGACTTTCCTGCACGGACAGCGATCGAGTGCACTGCGGGAGCGAGCGGTGAGCGGAACGTCCGAAGGGCCGACGCCCGCGGCAGACCTCGACCGGTCAGCCGTCACAGAGAGTGACATCGACGGTACGGGAAGCGGACCGCCGGCCCATCAGCCGCCGGTCTACCGTGCCGTCTTCAGCGCGGCGCCCCTCGCCATGGCCGTCGTCGACAGCGAGGGCCGCGTCGTCGACGCCAACGACGCGCTCGGCGCGCTGCTCGGCGGCGGCAGCGCGGGGCTGGTCGGGCGGGTCGCCTCCGATCTGCTGGACCTGGCCTCCGACGCCCGGACGTGGCACGCCTACCGGGAGGTGCTGAGCGGCCGGCGGGCCACGCTGCGCTGCACCCGGCGGCTGAAGCAGCCCGACGGCCGCTCGTTGTGGACGCAGGTCACGGTCTGCCCGCTCGACGCGGACGAGCCCGGCGTGCTGCTGTCCGTCGACGACGTCAGCGCCCACCGTGACCTGCAGGCGAGTCTGCGTCACCTGCAGATGCACGACCCGGTGACCCGGCTGCCCAACCGCACCCTCTTCTTCGAGCGGGTGTCGGCCGCGCTGGAGACGGAGGCGTACGAGCGGAGCGGGACCGGCCGGATCGGCCTGTGCTACCTGGACCTGGACGGCTTCAAGGCCGTCAACGACACCCTCGGTCACCGCGTCGGCGACCGGCTGCTGACCGCCGTCGCCCAGCGGCTGACGGACTGCGCCGCCGAGGCCGGGCAGACCCGGCCGAGCGTGCCGCTGGTGGCCCGGCTGGGCGGCGACGAGTTCGCCCTGCTGGTCGAGGCTTCCACCGGCACCGATCAGCTCGCCGACCTAGCCGAATGCGTGCTCAAGGCGCTGCAGGCGCCCTTCGACCTGGCCGGGCACCGGCTGAGCGTCTCCGCGTCGATCGGAGTCGTGGAACGGCACGCGGCCGGAACCACCGCGACCGGGCTGATGCAGGCCGCCGACACGACCCTGTACTGGGCGAAGGTGGACGGCAAGGACCGCTGGACGCTGTTCGACCCCGAGCGCAACGCCCATCTGATGACCCGGCAGGCCCTGGCCTCCACCCTGCGTCCCGCCATCGAACGCGGTGAGTTCCGGCTCGACTACCAGCCGCTGGTCGGCATGTCGGACGGCCGGCTGCGCGGGGTGGAGGCGCTGGTGCGCTGGGACCACCCCCGGTTCGGGCTGCTGTCGCCGAATCGGTTCGTCGCGCTGGCCGAGGAGGACGGCTCGATCGTCCCGCTCGGGCGATGGGTTCTGGCCACCGCCTGCCGGCAGGCCCGGCAGTGGCAGCTGGACAACCCCGGCGAGCCGCCGTTGTTCGTCAGCGTCAACGTGGCGGTCCGGCAGGTGTGGGACTCCGACCTGGTGGCGGACGTGGCGAAGATCCTCGCCGAGACCGGGCTGCCCCCGCGGCTGCTGCAGCTGGAGCTGACCGAGTCGGCGGTGATGGGCTCGGCGGGACGGCCGTTGCAGGCGTTGCAGGCGCTCAGCGAGATGGGCGTGGGCATCGCCATCGACGACTTCGGCACCGGCTACTCCAATCTCGCCTATCTGAGCCGGCTGCCGGTGTCGGTGCTGAAACTGGACGGGTCGTTCGTGCGCGGCTTCCAGTACGAGAGCGACAAGGAGGGGGCAGCCCCGCCGAACCCGGCCGACCAGGTCGTCGTCGAGGCGATGATCGACCTGGCCCACCGGCTGGGGCTGACGGTCACCGCCGAGTGCGTGGAGACGTCGGCGCAGGCGACCCGGCTGCGCAGCATCGGCTGCGACACCGGGCAGGGGTGGCTGTACTCCCGCCCGGTGTCCCCGGACCGCATCTCCGAGCTGCTGGGAACGGAACCCGGAGAGGGGCCCGCGGTGGAGCCCGAGCCCGGCGACGGGCCCGCGGTGGAGGGGCCGTTGGCGGAGGGGTCCGCGGTGGAGCCCGGCGACGGGTCCGGGACGCAGTCCTACGCCGTCGGCAACCCGTAGGCGTCGGCGACGAGTTCGTAGGAGCGCAGGCGCAGCTCGCCGCGGTGGGCGTGGCTGGTGAGCATCAGCTCGTCGGCGCCGGTGCGCTTGTGGAGGTCGTCCAGGCCGGTGCGGACCTCGTCGGCGGAGCCGTGGATGATGTTCGCGGTCCAGGAGTTCACGAACTCCCGCTCCATCGCACCGAGTTCATAGGCCTCCGCCTCCTCGGGGGAGGGGAACAGGCCGGGGCGGCCGGTGCGCAGCCTGACCATGTTGACGCCGGTGGCCAGGACCTGGCGGCGGGCCTCGCGCTCGTCGTCGGCGGCGAGCACGGAGACGCCGATCAGCGCGTAGGGCTCGGCGAGCACCTCGGACGGCCGGAAGGACTCCCGGTACAGGTCGAGGGCCGGGACGGTGTTCTGCGCGGAGAAGTGGTGCGCGAAGGCGAAGGGCAGGCCGAGCAGTCCGGCCAGACGGGCGCTGAAGCCGGAGGAGCCGAGCAGCCAGACGGGCGGCCGGTGCGGCGACTGGACGCCGCCCGGGGAGGTGCCCTGGACCGGGCCGGGGATGGCGTGGATCCGGCCGTAGCGGTGGCCGTCGGGGAAGTCGTCGTCCAGGAAGCGGATGAGCTCGGCGAGTTGCTCGGGGAAGTCGTCGGCGCCCTCGTTCAGGGTGGCGGACCGGCGCAGGGCGGCGGCCGTCGCGCCGTCGGTGCCCGGGGCGCGGCCGAGCCCCAGGTCTATGCGGTGCGGGGCCAGCGCCTCCAGGGTGCCGAACTGCTCCGCGATGACGAGGGGCGCGTGGTTGGGCAGCATGACGCCACCGGAGCCGAGCCGGATGCGCTCGGTGTGCGCGGCGAGGTGGGCGAGGATCACGGCGGGCGAGGAGGACGCGACCCCCGGCATCGAGTGGTGCTCGGCCACCCAGTAGCGGTGGAAGCCGCGCGACTCGGTGAACTTCGCGAGATCGACGCTGGTGCGCAGCGCGTCGGTGGCGGTACGGCCGGAGCCGACGGTGACCAGGTCCAGTACGGACAGGGGGACCGGGGCGCTCCCCCGCGCCGCGCCGCGGATCTCGTCGGCGGCCGCCACACCGGCCGTGGCCTCGCCGGCAGCGGCCGCACCGGCAGTGGCCTCGCCGGGCGTCGCCGCAGCTCTCCCGGTCGCCGTCGTCTCGGTCGTCGCGTCGTCCGCCGCCGTCTTGTCCGCCGCCACGGGGTCCTCCTGTCGTCGACCGTGTGTCCGTCCTCGTCGCCCAACAGGAGGCTGTCCCCGCTTATTCCCGGCCGCTCGCCCCGGGCCGCTCGTTCCTCCGGCCGCTCATTCCCGGGCCGCTCATTCCCGGGCCGCTCATTCCCGGGCCGCTCATTCACCCGGTCGCTCGTTCCCCGGGTCGGGAGGTCAGGCCTGCACGATCGGCTCCCGGACGAAGAGCGCGCCGAGCCCCGGTGCGTGCACGCGCCGGTCCGTCAGGCGCAGCGCCTCCCAGACCGTGACCTGGTTGGCGGTCAGGACCGGCTTGCCGAGCTCCTTCTCCAGCGCCGGCAGCCAGGCGGCCGTGTGCATGGCGGTGCCGGGCAGCAGAACGGCCTGCGCATCGGGCGTGTCGGCCGCGCGCGCGAGAGCGAGCACCTCCGCCTCGCCCCAGGCGCCGGTCTCCGCCGCGGTGACGGCCCCGGCGCTGTGGACGCCGGTCACCTCCAGGCCGCCCGCCTCGAGGAAGCCGGCGAAGAGCGTGGCCAGGTCGTCCGGGTAGGGCGCGGCGACGGCGACCCGGGCGGCACCGACCTCGGGCGCCGCGTGCACGAAGGCGAAGGAGGTGGAGGAGGCCGGCATCCCGGCGGTGGTGGCCAGGGTGCGCACCTGCTCGTGGGCGCCGTCCCAGCCGTGCACGAAGCCGCCGCTCGTGGAGGCCCACACGACCGCCTCGGCGCCGGCGAGCCGCAACTGCTCGACGCCCTTCGCGAGCCGCTCGGGCGTGACCGCACCCGGGCTCTCGGCCGCGCTCGGGCCCGGCGGGCCCCCCATCCGTAGCGCGTCGGCCCCGTGCGCGCCCTCCGCGACGTCCGTGCGGACCAGGTCCACCCGGATGTCACTGCCCAGGAGCTGCTCGATACGGGGGTAGTCGTCCTCGGCCGAGTGGCCCGGATAGAGGAAACCGAGTGCGGTCATGTCCAGCCTTCCTGGTGCTGCTCTTCTTCCGGCGGTACCGGGGCTTCCCGCGGCACGGGGAGTTCCCACAGCGCACGGGTGTCCGGCGGTTCGCGGGCCACACGCGCGCCGGGACTTCCAGCAGCGCTTGTACGGTCCCACCGCTCGGGTACCCAGTCGGCGCAACGCCGCCCACACGGTCACCTGGTTGGCCGAGATGAGCGGTATGCGTCGTTCCGCCCAGGGACGGGGGCGGGCCGGGCCGGAACCGGGGAACGGCAAGGGGAGCCGGGCCGGGGTGGGACGAGAGGGGAGAACAGGAGGGGGCGGGAAGCAACGGACGGGTGTGGCCGCCGTGTTGACGACGCCGCGTTTCGGGTGCGAACGTGGTCGATCCGCGCACGTCGGACACTCGGGACAGGGACGGAGGGGCACCGGATGAGCATCGCCCCCGCGGCTCCTCCCACGCTTCTCGTCCTCGACGCCGATCCCCTCCCCCGGCTGGGGCGGCTCACCGGGCGGGCCCGGGTGGTGCACACCGACGAGGCCTCGCTCGCGGAGCGGCTCCCGGCCGCGGACGTGCTGCTGGTCTGGGACGTCGGCTCGCACGCGGTGCGCGCCGCCTGGCCGGGCGGAGGACCCCGGCCGCGCTGGGTGCACACCGCGAGCGCGGGCGTGGACCATGTGCTGTGCCCGGAACTCGCGGCGTCGGACACGGTGGTGACGAACGCGCGCGGGATCTTCGACGAGCCGATGGCCGAGTACGTCGCCGCGCTGGTCCTGGCGATGGCCAAGGACCTGCCGCGCACCTGGGAGCTCCAGCGGCGCGGCGAATGGCTGCACCGGGAGAGCCGACGGGTCGCCGGGGGCCGTGCCGTGGTCGTCGGTTCCGGGCCGATCGGCCGGGCGATCGCCCGCACGCTGAAGGCGCTCGGGATGACCACGGCGGTCGTCGGCCGGGTCCCGCGCACCGGCATCCACGGTCCCCAGGACCTGGACCGGCTCCTCGCCCGCGCCGACTGGGTGATCGCCGCCGCCCCGCTCACCGAGCAGACACGCGGCATGTTCGACGCCCGGCGGTTCGGGGTGATGCAGCCCTCCGCCCGGTTCGTGAACGTCGGCCGCGGGCAGCTGGTCGTCGAGGACGCGCTGGTGCGGGCGCTGGAACGGCGCTGGATCGCCGGCGCCGCCCTGGACGTCGTCACCGAGGAGCCCCTCGCTCCCGACAGCCCGCTGTGGCAGGTCCCGGGGCTGCTGATCTCGCCCCACATGAGCGGCGACACCATCGATTCGTACGACGAACTCGGCGCACAGTTCGTGGAGTTGTTCGAGCGGTGGGCCGCGGGCCGGCCGCTGCGGAACGTGGTCGACAAGCAGCGCGGATACGTGCCCGGACACTGAGGGACCCCCGGGGTGGGCGAAGGCCCTCATGGACGCCGCTTCGCCGACGCCGCCGCCAGGACACCACGGGGCCGGCGCCCGTGGGACGCTCAGGCGGTGTCCGGGGCCGTCCGGCGCAGCTCCTCCTGCCAGAGCGGGCTCGCGACGTAGTGGTTGTCGTAGAGCTCGGAGCTCGCCCGGATCTCCTCGACGTCCGCCTCGCCGCGGCACACCCGCTCCAGGAGCCGGTAGTAGTCGAAGCGGTGCAGGCCGGGGGTGAAGAGGACGAGCAGTTCGGCGGTGCTGCCGGGGGCGGGCGCGAAGGCGTGCGGGACGGTCGGCGGGACCGTCAGGAAGTCGCCCGTGCCCAGGGTGCGCACCTCGTCGCCGACCAGGAAGCGCATCGTGCCGTCGAGGACGAGGAAGACCTCGGTCGCCTTCGTGTGGAAGTGCGCGGGGGCGCCGGGCGAACCCTCGGCGAAGGCCGCCTTGTTGGCGGTCAGGGCCCCGTCGGTGGCGCCCGCGTCGGCGAGCAGGGTGATCAGGCTGAGGGCGCCGTCCTGCACCGTCTCGGCCCGGTCGGCGCGGACGAGGAGGGGGCTGCTGCTCATGGGGACTCCCGGAGGTCGGTCGGTGGTCCGCGGGCGAGGCCGCAGGACCGGCACACGGACGAATCTAGGCGTCCGAAAGACCCGGTGAAGGGTTCAATGAAGGGCCGCTTTCATGGGTCAATCCTCGGGGTCGCCTTCGGCTCGACACCCGGGTCGTCCTCAGGTCGATCAAGCCGCGGTTCGGGAGCCGTCCGCCGGAGCCCGGGCCGCTCCGACGGCGGCCGGATCCTCCCTCGATGACGCCGATGCCGTGAACAGCGGGAAAAGGGCGTTGATCCGGTTACGAGGCCGTTCGGTGTGCGGGACGGCCTGGCGGACGGCGGGGAGTCCCGGACGGTCGCGCGGGCGTCGGCGCGTGACCGTCGAGCGCCTTTGCCATGGCGATGATCCGCTCTTGACCAGCGAGACCGCGACGCACCGGCCGGCCGGGCGCGCCACGCCCCTCCGCGGCCAAGCGCCCCGGCGACGAACCGGGCCGGAAGTGGCCCGCATGACTCGCATGAAGTCGGGTAGCCGCGCGCCCATGGCTCGACCACAGGCAAACCGATCAGAAACCGTCGACAGATCCCCCGGAGGGCTGAGCCGCCGTTCGCTCTTTGCGGGAGCGGTGTCGCTGGGCGTCGCGGGAAGCCTCGGAGCGGCCGGCTGCAGCCGTGTCCCGGACGGCGGAAAGGTGCTGGGAGGCAGTCTTCTGGACACCCTGCGCGATCAGGGATCCGTGAAGATCGGCATCGCGAGCGAGCCGCCCTTCGGCTACGTCGGCGACGACGGACAGGCCACCGGAGAGGCGCCCGCCATCGCGAAGGTGATCTTCAAGAGGCTCGGCATCGACGACGTCAGGCCGGTGCCGGTGGACTTCGGCGCCCTGATACCCGGGCTGAAGGCCCGGCAGTTCGACGTGGTGTCCGCGGGGATGTACATCAATCCGGTCCGGTGCGAGCAGGTGCTGTTCGCCGACCCGGACTACCTGATGCTGGACGCCTTCATCGTCAGGAAGGGCAATCCGCACGGCATCAGGACGTACGACGACGTCAGGAAGAAGGGGCTGAAACTCGCCTCGGGCAAGGCCTACGCCCAGATCGACTACGCCAGGGCGGCGGGCATCGCCGACGTCCTGGTCCTGCCGGACCAGGTGGCGGGCCTGGACGCGGTGGCCCAGGGCCGGGTGGACGCCTTCGCGGGCACCCGCATCACGGTCAGGTCGGCGGTGGCGGACTCGGCGCGCGTGTCGGCGACCGAGCCGTTCCAGCCCGTGGTCGACGGCAAGCCCGCCTACGGTGCGGGCGGATTCGCCTTCCGGCAGTCCGAACGGCGTTTCCGGGACGCGTTCAACGCGGAACTGCTGAGGCTCAAGCAGGACGACTACCGCGAACTCCTGCGGATCGTCGGTCCGTTCGGCTTCGCCAAGGCCGACATGACGGACCTCACGGCGAAGGAGCTGTGCGGCTGATGATGAGTTCGGAGTTCTTCACCACCTGGTTCCTGCCGGGCATCTGGATCACCGTCCAGGTGACCGTCTGCGCGGCCGCCCTCGGCGCGGTCATCGCATTCGGGACCGGTCTCGCCCGCGGCTCGCGGCTCTGGATCGTCCGCTTCGTGGCCGGCGCCTACTTCGAGGTGTTCCGTGGCATGTCGGCGCTGGTGCTGATGTTCTGGATGTTCTTCGCGCTGCCCCTGTTCGGCTGGCAGCTGGAGCCCCTGTGGGCGGGCGTCAGCGCGCTGGGCCTGACCTACGGCGCCTACGGCTCCGAGATCGTCCGTGGCTCGCTGGCAGCCGTTCCGGCGGCGCAGAAGGAAGCGGGCATCGCGCTCGACTTCACCCGGTGGCAACGGCTGCGGCTGATCGAACTGCCCCAGGCCTGGCCCGAGATGATGCCGCCGTTCAACAACCTGCTGATCGAGTTGCTGAAGGGCACCGCCCTGGTCTCGGTCATCACGGTGGCCGACATGACGTTCGCCGGCAATCTGCTCCGGCTCGGCACCAATGAGACCACCCCGGTCTACACGCTGCTGCTGGTCCTCTACTTCGTCCTCGCCTTCGTCATCACCCGCGGCATGCGGATGCTGGAGCGCAGGGCGAAGGCCGGGATCGGGGAGCGGCCCGAGAAGCGCGGCGGCGTCGGCACGAAGTCCGGCGGCGTGGGCACGAAGCCCGGCGGCGTCGGCGCGAGGTCCGGCGCCCGCGGCGAGAGCCTGCCGGCCGGTCCGCGGTCCGTGGGAGGTGGGCGATGAACTGGGACTGGAACGTCGTCGACGACTTCATGCCGCGGTTCTGGGACGGGGTGCTCGTCACCCTCCAGGCGCTGGCCGTGGGCAGCCTGATCGCCTTCGCGCTGGGGCTGGTCTGGGCGCTGGCGCAGCGGTCCGCGCGCGTCTGGGTGCGCTGGCCGGTCGTCGCGGTGACGGAGTTCATCCGCAACACGCCGCTGCTGGTGCAGCTGTTCTTCCTGTTCTACGTGGTGCCGAACTTCGGTCCCTCGATGTCGCCGCTCACCACCGGCATCGTCGGCCTCGGGCTGCACTACTCCACGTACACCGCCGAGGTCTACCGGGCGGGCATCGACGGCGTCCCGGCCGGCCAGTGGGAGGCGGCCACGGCGCTGAGCCTGTCCAGGGGCCGCACCTGGCGGGTGGTGATCCTTCCGCAGGCGGTCCGCCGCGTCGTCCCGCCGCTGGGCAACTACGTCATCGCCATGCTCAAGGACTCGCCGATGATCGCGACCATCGGCGCGTTCGACATGCTCGGCGAGGCCCAGACCTTCAGCAACGAGACCTTCACCACGGAGGCGCTGACCGTCGTGGGCGTGGCGTTCATCGTCATCGCCTACCCCGCCTCCCTCCTGATCCGAGCCCTGGAGCGACGCCTTGTCCGCTGAGACCGACACCGCACAGACCGAGACCGCCCGGACCGACACCGCACAGACCGACACGGCCCAGACGGAGACCGCGCAGACCCTCGACGCCGTCGCCGACCCGCCGGTGGACGGCAGCGAACTGATCCGCTTCGACCAGGTCACCAAGCGCTTCGGCGACAACACCGTCCTCGACCGGCTCGACTTCTCCGTCGACTCCGGCAAGCACGTCACGCTGATCGGCCCGTCCGGCTCGGGCAAGACGACGATCCTGCGGCTGCTGATGACCCTGGCCACTCCCGACGAGGGCACGATCAAGGTGGGCGGCGCGTATCTGACCCACGAGGAGCGGGGCGGCAAGCTGGTCCGGGCCGGCGAGAAGCACGTGCGCGAGGTCCGCAAGAACATCGGGATGGTCTTCCAGCAGTTCAACCTCTTCCCGAACATGAAGGTGCTGCGCAACATCACCGAGGCGCCGGTCACCGTCCTCGGCCTGTCCAAGGACGAGGCCGAGGAGCGCGCCCGCGAACTGCTCGAACTGGTCGGCCTGAGAGAGCACGTCGACAAGTACCCCGGCCAGTTGTCCGGCGGCCAGCAGCAGCGGGTGGCGATCGCCCGGGCGCTGGCGATGCGGCCGCGGGTCCTGCTGCTGGACGAGGTGACCTCCGCCCTGGACCCGGAGCTGGTCGTCGGCGTCCTGGACGTGCTCCGGGACATAGCCCGCAGCACCGACATCACGATGCTCTGCGTGACCCACGAGATGAACTTCGCCCGGGACATCTCGGACCAGGTCCTGATGTTCGACTCGGGCCGCGTCATCGAGTCGGGCCCTCCGCAGAAGATCTTCAGCGACCCCGAGCAGGAGCGGACCCGGGAGTTCCTCGGCGCCGTGCTGTGAGCCGGGGCCCCGGACGCGGGGGCGGTTTCCAGGGGTCGCGCCCTGGGCTCACGTCCGGGGCCGGCACGTACCTTCGCAACCGTCTTCCTGACGGGCGGGCGGAATCCTGTCGCCCCCCTCCCCGCAGGGCAGTCGGCCGTTATGGTGGAAGCGGTTCACCGACCGGATTACGGCCCACTACAGCAGCGCAGCCGACACCGGCTGACGCAGGGGGAACCGTGGCGCTGAAGCACGAGCAGACCGCGCCGTACCACTCGGCCCAGGAGGCGCTGCGCGTCCTGGACACGGTGGCGCGGCACTCCACCGGTATCACCGACGACGAACTCGCCCGCGAGAGCGGCCTCGGCGCGGAGCGACTGACCACGCTCCTGCGCATGCTGCGCCGCGAGGGCTACGTGGAGCAGACGGCCGACGGGGCGTACGTCACCGGCGACGCCCTCGCCCGGCTGGGATCCACGCACCATCGGGAGCAGGCCCTGCACGACAAGTTGCAGCACACCCTGGACCGGCTCCGCGACTCCGTCGGCGCCGCCGTCTACATCAGCCGGTACGTCGACGGCGAGGTCACGATCACCCAGTACGCCGACGGCCCGGCCACGCCGTCCGTCAACGAGTGGGTCGACTTCCGCTCCTCGGCGCACGCCACCGCGCTCGGCAAGAGCCTGCTCGGCCAGCTCGACCACAACGGCCGCCGCGACCACCTCTCGCGGCACAGGATGGCCCGGCTCACCTCGCACACCATCACCAGCGACAAGCTGCTGCTCTCCCGTCTGGAGGCACAGCCGCCCACGGTCCCGGTGCTCGATCTCCAGGAGTACGCGATCGGCACGGTCTGCGCGGCCGTCCCGATCACCGCCGGTTCCACGGCCGGCTGTCTGGCCCTGTCCCTGCCCGTCGCCCACGCCCACCGGCTCCGCCGGGCGGCCGAGACCCTGAACAGGAGCGCGGCGCCGCTGCTGCTGTCGCTGGCCATCTGAGACCCGCCCCGGGGAGGCGTGGCCGGGTGGTCGGGAGCACCCCCGCGGACCAGGTAGTATTTTCTTCGTCGCCAGCCGCCGAAGGCGGAGGGCGGGAGTCATGCGCCGCTAGCTCAGTTGGTTAGAGCAGCTGACTCTTAATCAGCGGGTCCGGGGTTCGAGTCCCTGGCGGCGCACAGATGAAGGGCCTCTCGTGAACACGAGGGGCCCTTCGCCTTGCCCGTCCTGCCCCACCCAGCCCCGCGCCGTGCCGTTCCTTTCACGTCTTCTGCGTCTTCCACGCCTTCCTCGCCTCGCCCGCCTTCCCCATCCCGCCCGCCTCGCCCGCCGTCAGCCTCCGGTAGGAGGTCTCCCCGGGCGGCCGCCACCACACCGGGTCGGCGCAGTGCGGCCCCTCGCGCCGCAGCAGCGCCCGGTGGATCTTGTTCGTGGCGGTGACGGGCATCCGCTCGACCACCCGCACGAACCGGGGCGCCATCTTCGTCCCCAGGTCGGGCTGGGCACGCAGGAAGGCGGCGAAGCCGGGCGGATCGAAGGTCCCGGCCAGCGTCGCCATCACCTGGTCCCCGGTCACCGGGTCCGGCACCGCGTAGACGGCGACGGCGGCCGCCCCCTCGTAACGGGCGAGGATGTTCTCGATCATCGCGGCGGCCAGGTTCTCGCCGTCGACGCGGAGCCGGTCGTCGGTGCGGCCGGCGAAGTAGAGATAGCCGGCGCGGTCGCGGTAGAAGAGGTCGCCGGTCCAGTACGCGCCGTCCTCACGGCGCCGCTCCGCCTCTGCCTCAGGGTTGCGCCAGTAGCCCTCGAAGGGGTTCGGGCCCCGGTTGACCAGCTCCCCGATCGCCTCGTCGCCGTTCAGCAGCCGTCCCCCCGCGTCGAACACGGCGGGCGGGCACTCCGCGCGCGTCCGCGGGTCGAGGACGACGAGACCGGCGGCCGCCCGGCCGACCGCCCCCGCCGGAGTTCCCGCCGACCACTGCACGGCCGCCCCGCCCTCCGAGGAGCCGTAGCCCTCCACCAGCCGCACGCCGAACCGCCGCTCGAACGCCGCCGCGTCCACCGCGCCCGCCTCGGTGCCGAAGCCCAGCCGCAGCACGTGGTCGCGGTCGTCCGGGCCCGGCTCGGTGGCCAGGATGTACTGGATCGCCCGGCCGACGTAGGTGAAGTACGTCGCCCGGTGGCGCCGGACGTCTTCCAGGAACGCCGACGCCGAGAAGCGCCGGCGCAGCGCCACCCCGGCCCCGGCCGTCAGCGCGGGCGCCCAGTCGGCGATCACCGCGTTGCCGTGGAACATCGGCATGCACACGTAGTGGACGTCGCCCGGGCCGACGGAGAACTGCCCGGCCAGGGAACGCCCGGCGGCGGCCAGCCGGCCCTGGGTGCAGATCGCGGCCTTGGGCGCGCCGGTGGAACCGGAGGTGAAGTAGAGCAGGAGCCGGTCGGCCGGGGTGGCCCGGGAGGCGTCCGGGCGGGCGTTCGCGTACGGGGCGAGCAGGGCGTCGTACTCCGGTGTGCCGGTGATCAGCAGCCGGACCCCTGGCAGGTCGAGGCTCTGGAGGAGGGGGAGGTGGGCGGCCTCGGTGATCAGCAGCCGGCACTGCGTGTGCAGGATGTCCCGGGCCAGTTCGGGGCCGCGCCGGGTGGAGTTGATCCCGGCGACGGCCGCCCCGGCGAGGGCCGCGGCCGACAGCCAGAGGGGGAACTCCGGGGTGTTGTCCAGCAGGACCCCCAGGTGCGGCGGGCCGCCGGGCGGCAGCAGGTCGTGCAGCAGGGCCGCCCGGGCGGCGGCGCCCCCGGCGACCTCGTGGTGCGTGAGGACGGTGTCCTCGCACCACAGCCCCGGCCTGCGGTCGCCCCAGCGGGCCGCCACGAGTTCGGCGACGGTGCCGGTCGCACTGGTGGACTTCATGGCGACGCACGGTAATTGACGGATCGTCAGATGTGGAGGGCTACGGCATGAGGTTGTCCGCCTCGTTGAACATCCAGTGGGCGGTGACCATGAAGAAGACACAGAAGGCGAGGACGACGCCCAGGAAGCTCAGCAGGCATCCCGACTCGGCGATGAGCCGGCCGCGGGCCGGGGCCTTGGCCGTGGCCTCCTCGGGGTGATCGGCCGCGTAGTGGACGGTGACGATGTCGCCCTCGAGGACGGTGCCCGGGCCGTTCTCCTCCTCGAAGCGGACGACCCGGCCGTCACGGGTGGTGAACTCGAAGACGTGGTGCAGGGTCGTGCTGATCGCGGTGTCTCCGCCCCCACTGGCCGTCGCGTAGGACCGCAGACAGCGCGCCTCCGCGGTGAGGCCGCCGCTCCAGGCACGGGCGATCCGCCGCGACCGGCCCAGCAGCCGGAACATGACGAACAGCAGGCCGACCGCCATGACGGTCGGCACGGCGTAGAAGAACAGCTCCATGGACTCCCCCGGTGTTCCGACGCCGGCCTGGTCGAACCGGCGTGCAGGGAACCTACCCGCGCGCGGGCCGGGGGGAGCTCAAGCGATGCTCAGGAACGGCAGCCGCTCAGGAATGGCGGCCACTCAGAACATGACGCCGGAGCGGGCGTGGAAGACGTCGGCCTCGTCGGCGATCGTCCACACGGCGACGATCACGTGACGTCCGCTGAGCCCGGACGGCGGCGTGCCGCTGCGGGAGAGGACCGACGGTGGCCGCCGACCGCCGCAGGGCAGCCGTGAGTTCAGCGAGCCGGACCGTTCAGGTCTAGACCAAGTTCGGGATTACTGCCGCTTCTTGGTCATGTCCAGACCAGTCACGTCTGCTCCTGCCGTCCCGCGCAGAACGCCACGGTCAGGTCCTTCACCAGCGCCTTGCGCTCGTAGTCGTCCAGCTCCACGAGCCCTCGCATCGTCAGCCGGGTCACCGTGTCCTCCACCGAGTCGACGACCGAGGTCAGCACCGTCGCCCGGTGCTGGGCGTCGAGCGCCGCGATCCGGCGGCGGTGCATCGCGGCGGCGACCTCGGGGGCGTACTCGATCCGGACCGGCTGCACCGAGAACACCTCCAGGCCGATCGCGCCGGCCTCCCTCGCCACCAGCCTGCTCAGCGCCTCGCCCGCCGCCTCCACCGAGCCCCGTCCCGCACCCGGCGTCTCCACCGGGATCCGGGCCAGCGCCGCCTCGACGCACTCGCGCAGATACGTCTCGTGGTCCTCGACGCCGAGCGTGGCCCGCGCGGTGTCCCGCACCCGCCACACCACCAGCGCCACCACCCGCAACGCCACCCCGCTGCCGTCGGCGGCCGGCATCGGCTCGCTGCGCCAGTGCCGCAGCCGCACGTCCACCCGGCGGCGCAGCAGCAGCGGGTTCACCCAGAGCAGTCCGGTGCGGCGCACGGTCCCCCGGTAGCGGCCGAACAGACCGAGCACCCAGGCCCGGCCGGTCCGCCCCCGGGCGAGCCCGCCGAAGCCGAACAGCCCCAGCGTGCCCGCGCCCGCGTACGCCGCCCACTGCGCCGGACCGAGCCCGGCGCCCGCGAACTCCGGCAGCCGCAGCGCCCGCTCCGCGACCCTCGGCAGCGTCCCGGCCCACCAGGAGGCGGCCGCGCACCCGGCCACCCCGCAGGCCCCGGCGAACACGCCCAGGACGCCGGGCAGCACCCGCGCCGGCCGCTCCACCAGACCGGGGTCGACCTGCGCCGCCGGGCGGGGCTCGAGCGGCGCCGGGCGGCGCAGCCGCGGCTGCTCCCCGGTGCCCGCCCGGCTGCCCACCACGGCGGGCGCGAGCTGCACCGACCGCGGCTCCGGCTCGTCACGGAAGAGCAGGTGGACGGGGATCTCGGTGGTCGCCTCGTTCTGGATGAGACGGGTGGGCCGGGTGGTTCCTTCGGGCTCGGGTGTGGGTGAAGTGGTCGTGTGCACTGCGTGCCTCCAGCCTCCGCGCCAGATACGCCATGACGGTGAGTGGGACTCCGGCGGCGAACGGACCCCCGGACGGCCCCGGTACGGGACCACGGAAAGACGGGACTGCGGGACTGCGGGAGTCCGGGACTGCGGGTCTACGAGAAGAGCCGCCGCCAGGTCTCCGGGCCGGGGTAGCCGTCGGCCGCGCCGCCGCGCCAGCCCTGGGCCCGCTGGAAGGCCTCGACTCCTCGCCGGTCGGCCTCGCCCCAGCGCGGTCCGGGACCTGTGGCGTAGAACCTGGCGAACCCCTTCTTCACCAGCTGCCTTCCCAACTGCGTGACGTGCGCGCTCCGCGCCCCGGGCCGGAACACGGCCCGGCCCGGATACGGAGGCACCCGCGGCGCCGGAGGAACGGCGGGCGCCCCGGCCGCACCGGACCCGGCGTCCGTGGCCGGCGGGGCTCCGATGTTCCTGCCCGTTCCGGTGATCAGCAGCGACCAGGTCCTCGGGCCGGGCCGGCCGTCGGCGTCGGCCCCGCTCCAGCCCTGCGCCCGCTGGAAGGCCCGGGTGGCCCCGCCGTCGGCCGCCGACCAGCGGGGGCCGGGGCCCGAGCGGTAGAAGCGCCCGGCGCCGCGCTCGACGAGGAGCCGGCCGAGGAGGGTGACGTAGGAGTTGTTCGCGCCGGGCCCGAAGACCGCCCGCCCCGGGAACGACGTCGCCGAGACGCTTCCGCCGACGGGCCTGTTCGCGCCCGCGGCACCGGCGACGATCACGCCGGCGTCGCCCGGCGCGGGTGAGGTGAGCCCTTTGTAGCGATAGGGGACGTAGCGGTCGGAATGGCTCCAGTAGGCGTACGGGGTGGCCTGGCGGCGCGTGATCGGACGGGTCTGCTCGTAGACGAAGTAGTAGCTGTGCGTGTAGTCCGTCCAGCCGCCGAAAACGACTACGTGCGACCCTTTCTCGGGGTCGGCCTTGTTATGGAAAAGCAGAATGTCACCGGGCTGGAGCTCCTCTTTGGCAATCCTCGTCCCGAACCGGTCGAGGCTGCCCGTCCACTCGTTCCCCGGCAGGTGCCAGGCCATGGAGACGAAGCCCGAGCAGTCCTGCCGGTAACCGTCATGCCAGAAGGCGCTCATGCTGTACGGGACCTGGGCCGAAACCCACAGTTTGGCCCGTCGGATGATGTCCGCCCGGGTCGTCGGAGGGGTTGCGACCGGCCCCGTCGGCACGCCGGGACGCGCCGGCTGCCCGGCAGGTCCGTGCAGCGGCGCCTTGCGTCCCTGCGGGGTGGTGGGTTCGTCACCTGCGGGAACGCCGGGTCGGTCGGGCGCCTGCTGGGCGGCGACGGCGGGCGCCGCCTGAGCGGCGCCGAGCGCGGCGGCCGTCGCTGTGGCGACGACCAGGGCGCGGTGGGCGGACGGGTGGCCGCCGGACGGAGCGGGCGAGAAAAGGTGGCTCGCCCGCCGCCGCGCTGCGCATCCGGGGCAGTCGCAGTCGCTCTCGGGATCGAATTCCTCGAATACCGGAGCCTCCATGCGATTCCCCTCACACTGCAGCTGAGAATGTCCGCGACTGCGCACGCTCGCAGTTTCTCAACTGTCCTCCCGACGCGCATGCTGACGGTCCGAATGATGTACGCGCGACCCGCCCGGCCCAATGACGCCGCCCGTCGCCCGCCGCCCGCCGCCCGCCGCCCGGGGCGCGGGGCGCGGGGCGCGGGTGGTTCTGGGCACACTCACAGGTCCTGTAGAGTTGTGCCGTCAGCAGGCGCCGCTAGCTCAGTTGGTTAGAGCAGCTGACTCTTAATCAGCGGGTCCGGGGTTCGAGTCCCTGGCGGCGCACGGACATCGAAGGCCTCTCGCGAGAGCGAGGGGCCTTCGTTCGTGTCCCACGTTCGGCGTCCAGCCCGAGCGGCGGCAACGTCCGGGTCAGTCCGTCCCGGGTCGTCGGCGCAGTCCACGCAACACGACGACGGCCGCGGCGACGCCCACGAGCACCAGACCGACGACCGCCTGCGCCTTGCCGGGACCTCCGCCGTCCACGCGCACCTCCTCGGCGGAGGCCGGAGCAGCGGCCCCGCCCCCGCCCGCACGCACCGGGGCGACGGGAGACGCGGAAACGGCGGCAGTGGCAGTGGCAGAGGGAGCCGGAGAGAGGGGAGAGCGGGGAGAACGGGGAGCGGAGGGAGAGGGAGGCGAGGGGGGAACCACGGGATCGGCGGGCGCGGTCCCGGCGGTGGGGGCAACGGGAGCGGACGGATCGTCCGCGGTCGCGGTCGCGGACGCGTTCTGGGACGCCGGTTCCGGGACCTCGATCCGGCCCTTCGCCCGAGCGCCGGCGCAGGTGATCCGCACGTCGTAGCCGCCCGCCGCGAGCGAGGAGCGGACCCGGGTGTCGCCGACGAGCGCGCCGCCCGCGCGGTCCGTGACGACCAGGCGGGCGTCCGCGACGAAGGCGGCCGAAGCCGCGGTGGCCGTCCTGCCGCCGCAGCCGGTGACCTTCAGCGTGATCTCGGTTCCCGGCGACGGCCTGGCCGGTGTGACGGTCACACCGCCCCCGCCGCCCCCGACGCCCCCCACGGCGCGGCCGCCCTCGGCCCGGCCGCCTCCACCGCCGCCGCCGTCCGAGGCGTACGCCGTGGGGAGGAGCACCGCGACGACGACCGCGACGCCCGCACAGACAGTGATCTTCAGGGAACCCATCGTGAACCTCCAGCTCTCTGGAGACTCCCCCGCCGGGACCGCGGGCGCATCCTCCGGCGGGGTGCCGTTGCTCCGTGCGTGCGCGGTCCGCGCCGCTACGGGTTTCAGATCCGGTCGACGAGATCCGCGATCGAGTCCACGATCTGCGACGGACGGTACGGGAAGTCCTCGACCTGCTCGGGACGGGTCAGGCCGGTGAGGACCAGGAAGGTCTGCATCCCGGCCTCCATGCCCGCCAGCACGTCGGTGTCCATACGGTCGCCGATCATCGCGCTCGTCTCGGAGTGGGCGCCGATGGTGTTCAGTCCGGTGCGCATCATCAGCGGGTTGGGCTTGCCCGCGAAGTACGGGCTCTTGCCGGTGGCCTTGGTGATCAGCGCGGCGACCGCCCCGGTGGCCGGCAACGCGCCCTCGGCGGAGGGGCCGGTCTCGTCGGGGTTGGTGCAGATGAAACGGGCGCCGTCGTTGATGAGCCGGACGGCCTTGGTCATGGCCTCGAACGAGTAGGTCCGGGTCTCGCCGAGGATGACGTAGTCGGGCTCGTGGTCGGTGAGGATGTAGCCGATGTCGTGCAGCGCGGTGGTCAGGCCCGCCTCGCCGATGACGTACGCCGTGCCCTCGGGCCGCTGGTCGTCCAGGAACTGGGCGGTGGCCATCGCGGAGGTCCAGATGTTCTCGGTCGGCACGTCGAGACCCATCCGCCGCAGACGGGCGTGCAGGTCGCGCGGGGTGTAGATCGAGTTGTTGGTGAGGACCAGGAACGGCTTTCCGGACTCGCGCAGTCTCTTCAGGAAGGCGTCGGCGCCGGGGATCGGTACGCCCTCGTGGATGAGCACACCGTCCATGTCGGTGAGCCACGACTCGATGGGCCTGCGGTCTGCCATGTGCGGGGTCTCCCTGCCGTACGCGAGCACGCGGTTGCGGCGCGTGCATGCGGTCACGCGGTCGCTGCGTGCGCCCCAGCCTAGTCACAGGCCCGATCTTGAGGGAATGGCCGGTTCCGGACCGTCCATTGGCTGGGACGCGACCTGGGGCCGCGACCGGGAGGAGGCCGGAAACCGGCCGGGAAGCAGCCGGGGGCGGTGACCGGCGTGGTTCAGCGGCGTCGGCGGGCCAGCAGCAGGGCCGCACCGCCGGCGAGGAGGCAGCCGGCGGCCGTGATGAGCACCGGGGGCGAGGTGAGGCCGGTGCGCGCGAGTTCCTCGGCCTCGTCGGCGAGGGAGGGGCGACCGGAGTCGGAGGCGGAGGCGTCGGGGCGGGGGGCGGGGGCCGTCGCGGCGCCGGTGGTGGGACCGCCCGTGGGATCGCCCGTGGTGCCGGTCGTGGGACCGGTCGTCGCCCTGGCTGTCCCCTCGGCCTTGGTCCCGGTCGTGGCCCCGGTTGTCGCCCCGGCCGTGGGGTCGGTCGTCGTCCCGGCGGTGGGGTCGGTCGTCGTCCCGGCGGTGGGGTCGGTGGTCGTCCCGGCGGTGGGGTCGGTCGTGGGGTCGGTCGTGGCCGGGTCGGAGTCTGCCGCCTCGACGGAGAAACGGTAGTCGTTCGACTGGCCGACCCAGTCGCCGTCGTCGCCGTGCCGCTGGACGACCGCCGCGTTGGCGGTGACGGCGTTGGCCGCGGCGTCCGGGGCGAGGGCGAGCCGCAGCTTGACGGTGAGGGTCCGGCCGGGGCCCACGCTGAACCCGCGGAAGCCGTCGGACGCGCTGCCGCTGCCGCTGCCGCTGCCGCCGGTGAACGCGCCGACGAGTTCGTCGTCGTCGGTGTGCTCGAAACGGACCGGGTGCGGTCGGCCGTCGGCGTAGAACTCCAGCCGCGGCTGGGACGGTTTCAGCGTGCGTCCGGCGTCGACCAGGACGACCACCGGGTGGATCGCGGCACAGGTGCGGCGGGTGGTGTTGGTGAGGTCGAGGTACCAGACGCCGTATCCGCCGCCCGCCCGGTAGGAGTCGGGACCGCCGTGGATGCGGGTGGTGAGCGGGAAGTCACCGGCGTCGGGGCCGGTGCAGCCCGGCGCGGCTTCCGCGTGTGCGGGCGCGGGGAGAAGGGCGGCGGCCGCGGCGAGGCAGAGGGAGACAGGCGGGCACAGTCGCATGAACACGTGAGCCTGCCGGGCCGTCCGCGACATCCTCCGCAGGCGCACCGCACGGCCGTGCGATTCCCCTCGTTCGGGCGATTTCGGGGCGAGATGAGCAAGTCGGGCGGATCCGGGTGATCTCGGGTGAGCCGCGGGAACCGGCGGGGCGGCTGCGGGGCCGCCGCTCCGGTCCGCGCCGCTCACCGTGTCATCCGGCTGTCATCCGGCTTCCCGGCCGAAGAGGGGGGCCAGGAGCAGGTGGGCCGCCCCGTGGGCCACGGCGCGCGCGCCGTACGGGGCGAGGCGCACCCGGACGGCGTCCTCCGGGGAGCCCTCCCGGCGGGCGCGGGCGTGCAGGACGGCCGTCACGCCGTGGAGGAAGGCCTCCGGGGCGGCCGCGATCGCGCGCCCGCCCAGCAGCACGGCGTCGATGTCGAGCAGCCCGGCCAGGTTCGCCGCGCCGACGCCGAGGACGCGCGCCGCCTCTCCGACGTCGCCCCGGCCGAGGGCGGCGAGGCACAGCGCCTCGATGCAGCCCCGGTTGCCGCACGAGCAGGGCGGGCCGTCCAGCTGGACGACCTGGTGTCCGAACTCGCCCGCGCCGGTGCGCGCCCCGCGGTGCAGGGTCCCGCCGATGACCAGGCCTGCGCCGAGGCCGGTGCCCAGATGGAGGCAGGCGAAGGAGCCGCGCTCGCCGCCGACGGCGAGGCCGAGCGCGGCCGCGTTGGTGTCCTTGTCGACGACCACCGGCGCCCCGAGCCGTTCCGCCAGCACGTCGCGCAACGGGAAACCGTCCCACTCGGGGAAGCCGGTGACCCGGTGCAGCACCCCACTGGCGTGGTCGAGGGGGCCGGGAAGGGCCACCCCGACACCGAGAAGAGCCGGGACGACGGCAAGCGGGGCCGACGCGGCAGCAGAGGGAGCCGTCGCCACGGGGGCGCGGGCGACGGCTGAGCCGGAGGCGGCAGGGCCGCGGCCCGTGTCAGGGGTGAGGGCGGCAGGGCTACGGCCGGCGACGGAGGCGACGGGACTGCGGCCGGTGTCGGCGGTGCCGGCGGGAGGGGCGGAGGGGGCGGGAGGGGCGGCGGCGGACGGGGTGCCGGCGAGGACCTGGGTCACCTCCCGGACCACCGCCTCCAGCACCGTCTCCGCTCCCGCGCCCAGCGACAGCGGCACGCATCGCTCCCTCACCGCCCGCCCGTCGAGTTCGGCCAGCACGACCCGCAGTTCGTCCCGGTCGAGGTGGACCCCGACCGCGTGGCCGGCCTCCGGCACCAGCCGCAGCACCGTGCGCGGCTTGCCGCCGGTGGACGCGCGGTGTCCCGCCTCCGCCGCCAGCCCCTCCTGCCGCAGCCGGGCGGTGATCTTGCTGACCGCCTGCGGGGTGAGCCCGGTGCGCTCGGCCAGTTCCAGCCGGCTGATGCCGTCCGGTCCCGCCGTCCGCAGCAGGTCGAGCACGAGCGCGGTGTTGTGGCTGCGCAGGCCCAGGAGGTTGACGCCTCCGTCCGTCCGGTTCACTGCCGGTCTCCGTCCGTCCCGTTCACGGCCCCATTCTCCCCCGTGCTTGCACTTTGGCAACAGCGTTGCGAAAGTGGGGCCCATGACAGGTACTCCTCTCCGTGTGGGTCTGATCGGTTACGGCCTCGCCGGCTCCGTCTTCCACGCCCCGCTGATCGCCGCCACCGAGGGCCTCGTCCTCGACACGGTGGTCACCTCGAACCCCGGGCGGCAGGAGCAGGCTCGCGCCGGGTTCCCGGACGTACGGGTCGCCGTCGCCGCCGACGACCTCCTCGCGCGCGCCGACGAGCTGGACCTGGTCGTCATCGCGTCGCCCAACAGGACGCACGTCCCGCTCGCGGCCGCCGCGCTGAAGGCCGGCCTGCCGGTCGTCGTCGACAAGCCGGTCGCGGGGACGGCGGCCGAGGCCCGCGCTCTGGCCGCCCTCGCCGAGGAGCGCGGGCTGCTCCTCTCCGTCTTCCAGAACCGGCGTTGGGACAACGACTTCCTGACTCTCCGCAAGCTGCTGGCCGAGGGCGAGCTGGGCGAGGTGTGGCGGTTCGAGTCCCGGTTCGAGCGGTGGCGGCCGCTGCCGAAGGGCGGCTGGCGGGAGTCCGGCGACCCCGCAGAGATCGGAGGTCTGCTCTACGATCTCGGCAGTCACGTCGTCGACCAGGCGCTGGTTCTCTTCGGCCCGGCGCTCTCCGTGTACGCGGAGGCCGACGTCCGCAGGCCCGGCGCGGAGACCGACGACGACACCTTCATCGCGCTGACCCACGCGAACGGCGTCCGCTCCCACCTCCATGTCTCGGCGACGGCCGCCCAACTGGGCCCGCGTTTCCGGGTGCTGGGCTCGAAGGCGGGCTATGTGAAGTACGGCCTCGACCCGCAGGAGGCGGCGCTGCGGGAGGGCGAGCGGCCCGGCACGACGGCGCACTGGGGCACGGAACCGGAGGAGCTGTGGGGCCGGGTGGGCGCCGGGGAGTCCCCGCTGACCGGCGGCGGACGACCCGAACGGACCCTCCCGGGCGACTACCCGGCCTACTACGCTGCGGTGGCCAAGGCACTGACCGACGGCGGTCCCAACCCGGTGACCGCCGTCGAGGCGGCCGCCGCCCTCGACGTCCTGGAGGCGGCCCGCCGTTCGGCACGAGACAAGGTGGCGGTGACGCTGTAATGGGCACCCACGAGATCACCCCGAAGTTCACCCCGGAGATCACCCCGAGCCTGGAGGAGCTTCAGGCGCAGGAACGGCGTCTGGTCTTCCGTCAGTTCACCCATGACGACGCGTGGGCGCTCGGCTCGCTCCTGGTGGAGCTGGCCCGCGAGCGCCAGGCGCCGGTCGCCGTCGACATCCACCGCTCCGGCCAGCAGCTCTTCCACGCGGCGCTGCCCGGCTCGGCCCCCGACAACGACGCCTGGATCGCCCGCAAGCGCCGGGTGGTCGAGCGCTTCGGCGCCTCCTCCTACCTGATCGGGACCCGCTACCGCGCCAGGGGCACGACGTTCGAGGACTCCTCCCGCCTGGACCCGGACGAGTACGCGGCCCACGGCGGCTCCTTCCCGATCAACGTGGCGGGCGTGGGCGTGATCGGCGCGGTGACGGTCTCGGGGCTGCCCCAGCTCGAGGACCACCGGTTCGTGGTGGAGGCGCTGGAACTGTTCCTGGAGAAGGAGCTGTAGGCCCCCAGACACAGGTCCCCGGGGCACCCCGCAGGTCTCCGGGGCGGGCCCGCCGATCGGCGCCCCACCTCGGGGGCCCACCTCCGTGACCCCTCAGGGCCGCCCCTGCGGGCCGTCCCGCAGTGGTGCGCCGCAGTGGCGCCCTGAGGTGCGCGGGGAGCCGCGCCACCGGCCACGAACGACCTGCGGCCGACCGGCGGCCGGCCGGCGGTCCCCCGCGCGCCCGGCGGAGCGCTACGCGTCCTTGAACTCCTGGCGCTGCCTGCCGAGCCCCTCGATCTCCAGCTCCACCACGTCCCCGGCCCGCAGGTACGGCTTCGGCTCGGGCTCGCCCATCGCCACGCCCGCGGGCGTCCCGGTGTTGATGACGTCACCGGGGTACAGGGTCATGAACTGGCTGACGTAGCGCACGACCTCCCCTACGGGGAAAATCTGCTCGGCCGTGGTCCCGTCTTGCTTCAGCTCGCCGTTCACCCAGAGCCTCAGGGACAGGTCCTGCGGGTCGGCGACCTCGTCGGCCGTCACCAGCCAGGGCCCCAGCGGGTTGAACGTCTCGCAGTTCTTCCCCTTGTCCCAGGTCCCGCCCCGCTCGATCTGGAACTCCCGCTCCGACACGTCGTGCGCGACGGCGTACCCCGCGACGTGCGCGAGCCCGTCCTGCGCCGACTCCAGATAGCGGGCCGTACGCCCGATGACGACCGCCAGCTCGACCTCCCAGTCGGTCTTGACGGACCGGCGCGGCACCAGGACGGTGTCGTACGGCCCCACGACGGTGTCCGCCGCCTTGAAGAAGACCACGGGCTCGGCGGGCGGCTCGGACCCCGTCTCCCGGGCGTGATCGTGGTAGTTGAGCCCGATGCACACGATCTTGCCGATCCGCGCCAGCGGCGGCCCGATCCGCAGCCCGGTCGCGTCCAGCGCCGGCAGCTCCCCGGACTCGGCGGCGGCCCGGACCCGGCCGAGCGCCACGTCGTCGGCGAGCAGCGCCCCGTCGACGTCCGGGACGACCCCGGAGAGGTCCCGCAGGACTCCCTCGGAGTCGAGCAGCGCGGGACGCTCCGCTCCGGCCGTACCGACTCGCAGCAGCTTCATGGTGACTGTCTCCCTCGATCGCGGGTCATCCGTCGGCGGGTGCAGCCATCGGATGACTGGTCGATCCTCCGGACTGGACGCCCACTCCGCAATACCCGGTTCACGTACTGGACCGTAATCGGTGGAACTTTGCCGACGGGCCGTCACCGGTAGAGGACGGCCCGCTCGATCGCGCTCCAGGTCGCACTCGTGATCACGTAGAGCGCGGCGGCCAGCGGCACGACGGCCACCGTGACCAGCGTGAAGAAGGACATGAACGGCATGACCTTGGTGAGGACGCCGGCCCCGGGCACGTCCTGGCCACCGGTCACGGGCAGCGACGTCCGCCTGGTGCGCAGGCAGGTGAAGGACGCGACGGCCGCGGCGACCGCGAAGAGCACCAGGTAGACCAGCCCCGCCCCGCCGACCGGACCGCCTCCCGCGAGCGCGTCCGCCCAGCGGCCGCCGAGGGGCGCGGCGAACAGACGGTGGCCGAGCAGTCCGTCGCCCGCGCCGCCGGCCGAGGAGCCGGAGAAGAGGCGGTAGAGCACGAAGAACGCGGGGAGCTGGAGCAGGCTGGGCAGGCAGCCGGAGAGCGGCGACACCTTCTCCTCGGCGTGCAGGTCCAGCACCGCCCGCTGGAACTTCTCGGGGTTCTTGCCGTGCTTCGCGCGCAGTGCCGCGATCTTGGGCTGCAAGGCCGTGCGGGCCTTCTGCCCACGGGCGGCCGCGCGGGACAGGGGATGCACGAGGAGTCGTACGAACGCGGTGAACAGGACGATCGCGGCGGCCGCGGAGGCGGTGCCGAACACGGGCTGGAGCAGGTCGGCGAGGTGCTCGACCAGGCCGGCGAAAACGGCCAGGGGTGCGGACAGCAGTACGGACATGGGTGAGGAGCCCTCCGGGGGTCTCGTCGTGCCGGTGGTGCGTGGAAGCGGCATGACGACCCGCGCGGGGTCACGGAGACGAAGCGGTGTGTGCCCTACGCGACGGTCGTCGGGAGGGCGTGACCGGGCGCCCTGGGGCGGGGCCGCCCGGAGGCGTCGGGATCGCGTTGCGGCAGGAAGGCCGTACGGCGGGCCCGGTCCCTGATGGCCGTCCGCACCCGGGTGGGCGGGACGGCGGGCGCGCTGCGGGCTGCCACCAGCGCGCAGACGGCGAGGGCCGATCCGGCCGCGGCGGTCGCGGCGAGCGCGACGGCGGCCGAGACGGCCGAGAGGCCGCCGGCGTCCAGGAGGAGGACGTCCATGACGAGCAGGAGGAGCAGCGGGACCGCTCGCGGGAACGAGCGTGAGAACGAGCGGGGGCTCGGGCGTGAGAACGAGCGGGGGAACGAGAGCGGGCTCGGGCGGGCGGAAGGCGAGGCGAACCGGTTACGGAACACGTTTCCCTCCATCCGTTGCCCTTTTCCCTCTTCCCTCGGGCGTCCGTCGACCGCCCCTCAGGCCTACCCGGTTTATACCCCACTCCGGGGCCGCGGTCAGCCTCGGCCCAGCCCAGGCCGCTTGCATTGCGGAGGCTTGCGTCACGGGACGAGGGTTTGCGCCCCCGGGTCCAGCTTGTATCAGGTGTGTGAGACAAGATCTCGACCACGGCATCTGTACCACGGGACGGCCCGGACGGACGGGGCGTGACAGCCCGAACGGACGGACTCGGCGTGACAGCCCGGACGGACTCGGCGGGACCGCGGGGCCGCCCGGAGGGGCTCCGCGGGGCCGTCCTGACGGGCTCGGCGGGGCCCTGCGAGGGGCCACCGGGCTATCCGCGAGGAAGCGTCGCGACCAGCTCGCCCCACACGACCAGGCGGTACCGGGAGGTGTACTCGGGCGTGCAGGTGGTGAGGGTGAGGTAGCGGCCGGGGGCGTCGTAGCCGTAGGCGGGCCGGGCGAGGGAACGGGGCACGGGCCGGATGACGCCCGCGTCGCGGGGTGAGGTCTGCGGCAGGACCTCGTCGACGACGTAGGTGTAGGTCGCGTCGCGGGTCGCCACCTCCACTTTGTCGCCCTTCCTGAGCCGGTTCAGGTGCCGGAAGGGCTCGCCGTGGGTGTTGCGGTGTCCGGCGACCGCGAAGTTGCCTTCCTGGCCCGGCTGTTGAGTGCCGGCGTAGTGGCCGACGTACCCCTTGTCGAGGACGTCCCGCTTGCTCGTGCCCTCGGCGACGGGGACCCGAAGCGCGAGGCGTGGGATGCGCAGGACCGCGTAGGCCTGCGAGGTGCGGGGCGTGCCGCCCGACGTCGGGCCCTTCGCGCCGCCGTCGCCTGTTCCCCCGAGGCCGCCGCCGTCACCCGCCCCGGCCCCCGAACCGGAACCGGCGTCCGAGCCCGCTCCCGTGCCCGTTCCGGGTCCGGAGCCGTCCGCGCCGACGCCGCCGCCGTCCCCCCACGCCCGCTCCAGCGCCTCCACGCGCCGCTCGGCGCCCTCCTTGGCCTCCCGGTTGGTCCACCACAGCTGATGCGCGACGAGAAGCAGCATCAACACCCCTGCGGTGACCAGGACTTCGGCACCGCTCCAGAGCACCCGCCGGTACCGGGCGCGCCGCCGCCGGGTGCTGTGCTGTACGAGGGGGATCCGCACGCGGGCACCATAGGCGGCGGGGGACGAGGTCTCCAGACTGTTCGCACGCTCGAACCCGCCCCGCCCTTCCTCCACAGGTTTGAGAAAGGGCTGTCGGAACTCTCGACAACACCAAGGAACACACCCGATGCTTCGTGACGCACAGCCGCAGAGAGCCGCGGACGCGAAGACGCACGACACGCCCTGAGGCGTCGCCCACCCACACGTTCCCGCACTGACGCAACGCACGCACAGACGCACGCATACACAGAAGCACTGACGCACTGACGCACTGACGCATCCGACGACGTCGGTCGGGACGACCGGCTGTCGATCGCAGTCATGAAGCGGAGAAGTCATGATCCGACGCAGGACACTGCTGACGGCCACCGGTGGCGCGCTCCTCGGAAGCGCCCTCGCGACGGGCACCGCCCGGGCGGACGCCACCATCGCCGTCAACCCTTCGACGACGTACGGCACTTGGGAGGGATGGGGTACGTCCCTGGCCTGGTGGGCGAACGTCTTCGGCGCCCGGGACGACTTCGCCGACATCTTCTTCACGACCAAGTCGGTCGCCTACAACGGCAGGACCCTCCCCGGCCTCGGCCTCAACATCGCCCGCTACAACCTGGGCGCGTGCAGCTGGAACTCGGTGGGCGGCACGTCGATGGCGGTGTCGCCCAACATCCCTCGCTTCAAGCAGATCGAGGGCTACTGGCAGGACTGGAACAACGAGGACCCGACGTCCTCCGCCTGGGACTGGACCGCGGACGCGACCCAGCGCGCGATGCTCCAGAAGGCGGTGTCGCGCGGCGCGACGACGGAGCTGTTCGCCAACTCCCCCATGTGGTGGATGTGCCTGAACCACAACCCGTCCGGCGCCTCGGACGGCGGCAACAACCTCCAGTCCTGGAACTACCGCCAGCACGCCTCGCACCTCGCGGCGGTCGCGTCGTACGCGAAGACGAACTGGGGCGTGAACTTCGCGACGGTCGACGCCTTCAACGAGCCGTCGTCGTCCTGGTGGACGGCGACCGGGACGCAGGAGGGCTGCCACATGGACGCGACCGTCCAGTCGGCCGTACTGCCCTATCTGCGGAGCGAGTTGGACAAGCGCGGCCTGACGGCGACGAGGATCTCGGCGTCGGACGAAACGAGCTACGACCTCGCCCGCACCACCTGGAACTCCTTCTCGTCGACGACGAAGGGGTACGTCAACCGGGTCAACGTCCACGGCTACCAGGGCTCGGGCGGCCGCCGCGACCTGCTCTACACGGACGTGGTGACGACCGCCGGCAAGGCGCTGTGGAACTCCGAGACCGGCGACAAGGACGGCACGGGTCTCACGATGGCGAGCAACCTGCTCTACGACTTCCGCTGGCTGCACCCGACGGCGTGGGTCTACTGGCAGGTCATGGACCCGTCCTCGGGCTGGGCGATGATCGCGTACGACCCGAACACGCTGGCGGCCGGCGCGGTCACCACGAAGTACTACGTGATGGCCCAGTTCAGCCGGCACATCCGTCCCGGCATGACGATCCTCGACACGGGCGTGAGCTACGCGGCCGCGGCGCTGGACAGGAGCGCGAAACGCCTGGTCATCGTCGCGGCGAACACGTCGTCCTCGGCCCAGACCCTGACCTTCGACCTGTCCCGCTTCACGACGGTGACGGGCGGCTCGTCGGGCCTGGTCCCGCGCTGGAACACGGTGACGAGCGGCTCCGGCGACCTCTACGCGTCCTACTCGGACACGCGCCTGAGCGGAAAGACGATCAGCGTGCCGTTCGCGGCGGGCGCGGTGCAGACCCTTCAGGTGGACGGGGTCACGGTCTAGCACGGCCGGGGAGGGCCGGCGCCGGGCAGAAGCGGCGTCGGCCCGTGGCGACAGCTGGCGCGACGGCCGGGGGCGGACGCGACGACGGCCGGGGGCGGCGATCCCGTCCGGAAGAGGGCGATCCCGGCCGGTCGAGGGGAATCCCGGCCGACTGGAGATCCACAACGCTGTCCAGACTCTGGACACCTCGACGAGCTGATCCGCAATCCCGCGCCCCCTGGCCTGCAGATATCTCTCTTTCGTCAGCGGGCGGCGCTACGGTGTCATCCATGCGCCCCGACACGCCTGCCGAGAACGTCGACCACACCGCCGAAGCGGCACGCCTGGAGCGGACCGCCGGCCGGTATCCCGAGGACGCGGAAGCCCTGCTGCTGCAGTCCGCGGCCCACCTGGAACTGGCCGGCGACCGCCCCGCCGCGACGACCCTGTACGACCGCCTGCTGTCGTCCCCGGACAGCCTGGAGAACCCGCATCTGGTCCGCGCCCTGAAGGCCGCGAACCTGTGGGAGTACGGTCACGAGGCCGAGGCCCGGGCCATCATCGACGGCATCCGCGCCGCGGCCCCCCGCGACCCGGCCCCCTGGGTGATCGTCGCCGAGTCCCTGGAGTCCCACGACGAGCTGGAAGCGGCGCAGAAGACGTTCACCGAGGGCGTCGACCTGCTCCTGGCGGACGTGCCGGAGCCCCCGCCGCACGCTTCCCACCCCCTGCTCTTCGGCCGCCACCGCGTACGCCGCATGCTGGGATCCGCTCACGACGACTGGGACGTCCTCGCCGACACCCTCCACACCTCCCCCGTCCCCCTGGACGAGCTCCACGACCCCAAACGCGTCTGGTCCCTGGGCTCGGACAACCCGGCCGAACTGCAGGCGGAGATCTCCCGCCTGCGCGCCGAGCTCGGCAGTTACCGCGAGGAACTGTCCCGCCCGTTCCCGGTCGCGGTCCTGCACTGGCCGGCGGCCGAGCTGGCGGAGCTGATCGCCGCGTACCCGACCCTGGAGGCGGAGTACCCCTCGCACGAGGAGCACCTGGCCGGCATAGAGGCGTCCCTGCGCGAGCTGTCCGCCTCGGGCACGCCCAACCTCGGCATCGTCACCGGCACGGTCCCCTCCTACGAAGCCTTCGCAGCCTCGGAGGCCTCGTCCCCGTCCGACACCGACCTCCTCCCCCAGTACGCGACGACCTTGGCAGCGAGGGGAAGGGCCACGGGATGGCCGCCGGAGCGGGGGGCGGTTTGTTGGTGCGGGTCGGGGCGGAGCTACAGCAAGTGTCACGGGGTTGGAGTGTAAGGAGGTCGGGGAGAGCGACCGACCAGGCCTCCATTCAGATAACAAGGTGAGTCACCCAGAAGAACGCGTACCTCAGCCTGCGAGCGAGTCATTCACTCTGACCCACTCCCGCCTCTCCGCTATGCCATTAAGCCAGCTCACGACCAGTGGAGGAATCCCATGTCAGACCAGAGCCCTGAAGGAATGCTGCCTGTTGACGTCGACTCCGGAGAAAGTGAAGAAGATGTTATAGACCGCCTCACTGCGGCCCGCGCAAGTATCTCTGCCACAGATTGGACAATCGAGACGATCGTCACTCAAATGCGCAAGGGGCGAATTGACCTCAACCCCAAATTCCAACGTCGCGCCGCTTGGACAAATCCCACCAAGAGCCGCTTCATTGAGTCCGCAATTCTCTCCTATCCAATTCCACAGATCGTCCTCGCGGAAAAGCCTGAACGCCCTGGGCATTATTTCGTGATCGACGGTAAGCAACGACTCCTGGCGCTACGCCAATTCTATGCCGGCGAAGGACTGGACAAGGATGTCGACTTTGAACCTTTCAAAATCACGGGCACCTCAATTCTGGAAAGCGTGCGCGGGTACGACATCAAAAAGCTCGAAAATCAACGCGTTGACCTGTTTGACGCGTTCGAGAATCACACAATCAGAACAGTATCGATCAAGGGCTGGGAGTCAGAAGACTTCCTTTACACGCTATTTCTACGCCTAAATACTGGAAGCGTACCGCTCTCACCACAGGAGCTCCGCCAGGCTCTAGTCCCGGGAGAATTTGTAAACTTCGTGGACGAGCAGTCAGGCGTTAGCCCAGGCCTACAGCATCTACTTGGCAACAAGGGCCCAGACCGTCGAATGATCGACGCCGAAATGCTCGTCCGCTATTTTGGGTTCCAGAATTCACCAGTGAAGTATCGGGGAAATCTTAAAGATTTCCTGGACAAGACCTGCGTTCACTTCAATAAATTCTGGTCCTCATCTCAGCGTGACATCATCGGGCAACTCTCAGACCTCGAGCGAGCGATCGACGTTGCGCGGCAGATCTTCTCTGACGAGGGCGCATGCCACAAGTGGTCTGGCGTTCGATGGGAGCGAAGTCTCAATCGGGCTGTTTTCGATGTTCAAGTTAATGCATTCACTGATGCCCGAGTGAGAGACATAGCTCTAGGGCGGGCTCCCGAAGTCAATGCGGCTTTCAAGCGGCTCTGCGTCGAGAACGATAGGTTCGTTGCTGCCGTTACCAGCACAACGAAGAGCATAGACGCAACCAGGAATCGATTCGATATCTGGAATTCAACCCTAGAGGAAATTCTTGGGGTTGCTCCCCGGCGACCCGCATGCCTGGACGACTGAGCGAGGCACCCATGAATCTCGTATCAGATCTGAAGAGCGACATCGAGGAATTGAGGGATGCCCTTCTTGACACAGACGCCCTCACAGTAGCTCCACCAGACGATCTCACTCGACGCCAACAACTTCTTATCACCTCCTTCGTGATCCTCGCACACGCGCACATTGAGGAGTTCATCGAAGAGCTCTTCGTTTCTTACGTGGACGCGCGCACCGCAGAGATAACTGAAGATTCAACACCACACTGCTTCATCCGACTTTCTCTGCACTTTTCTCCCGACCTGATTGGCCAGGGTGCAGGTAAATACCCCACGACTCAAATTTGCCAAACAGCCATTAACCTATACCGTTCAAAGGTAGTAAAAATCAATAATGGACTAAAGGCGGCGAATATAGCCGCCTTAGCCAGGCCTCTCGGGCTAAACGGGGACCAGCTTTCGGACAACTGTGAGCGGCTGTTCAGATCTCTAAATACACTCGGGGCGAAGCGCGGAAAAATGGCTCACACGTCATCCCAGTCAGCTAACGAAACTGTCTACGCCAGCCAAGCCGTGGGATGGGTGAACGATGTCGTAGACAACATCGATGAACTCGTCAAATTTCTCAACGGATCTATCCCGATCGCCACACCTACAACCTGAGTAGTCCGTGCTTTACCTGCTTTACACAGACAACTACGTGATGCTCTGCCAATTCGGGTTGGTTGGACTGGGGGGGCGGGATCACATACGCACAGCATTCCGGCTACCTGCTCCGAACGCCCATCGCGCCAGCGTTCGCGCTCCCGGCGTCAGTGGCCCCTGCTAGAAACTAGTCACGATGAACGAATAATCGAGGGGGCCAAGGGTGGTTCAGCCGGGGGACCTGTCACAACCGGTCGCGGGTGTGTACGAGGAGATCATCACCGTAGGCATGCAGGCGCAGATCGACCAGCTCAACACAGCTGGTTGGAAGCCGATTCACGCGGAGGTCAGCTCTGAGTCGTCGCCGCATGTTCTGGCGCGCTACATCAGTGAGGCCGTGGAGCGACGGTTGAGTCAGCTCCCCCATGGCCAGCAGGTCGCGGCGGCGAACCAGATCATGCAGTCCTTGGTCAGGAGCGCGCCGGATCCTGACGTCGACGAGGCGGTGACCACCATCGTCGATGGTCCTCGCCAACTCCTCGCCCTGGCTGAGCAGGAGGCTCCTGGTGTCTACGCCATCAGGCCCCTGACTCCCCTGTCCGAGACCGCATTGATCACCAACGCACCGGATGATCCAAGCCTGGGAGCGGAGTTGCGGGCAGAGCTCGCCACCGCTGACCGCATCGATCTGCTCTGCGCGTTCGTGAAGTGGTACGGGATAAGGGTCCTTGAGGACTCGCTCCGCGCGGCCAAGGCACGTGGTGTCCCGATCCGCGTCATCACGACCACCTACATTGGCGCCACCGATCGGCGCGCGTTGGACCGGTTGGTGCGTGACTTCGGCGCTGAGGTGAAGGTCAACTACGAGATCAGGTCTACCCGCCTGCACGCGAAGGCTTGGCTTTTCCGGCGGAACACGGGCTTCGACACGGCATACGTGGGCAGCTCCAATCTGTCGAAGGCAGCCCTGCTCGACGGCTTGGAGTGGAACGTACGCCTGTCCTCGGTCGCCACCCCAAGGGTCCTCGACAAGTTCGAGGCCACCTTCGACGCCTACTGGGCTGACACCGCCTTCGAGTCGTACGACCCCGATCGCGACGGTGAACGTCTCGCTGAGGCACTCGCACAAGCAGGCGGCACCGGGGCGGCCGAAGAACTCAAGATCAGCCTTTCAGGCCTTGCCGTGCATGCCCTCCCTCACCAGAAGGACATGCTGGAGCGCCTCCGTGTGGAGCGTGATGTTCGTGGCCGCAACCGTAATCTCCTCGTCGCAGCAACGGGTACGGGCAAAACCGTCATGGCTGCTCTGGACTACCGGAGCATGCGCGACAACCGCCATGGAGAGCTTCCCCGCCTGCTCTTCGTCGCCCACCGCAAGGAGATTCTGAACCAGTCCCTGCGGACCTACCGAGAGGTACTCGACAACGCCTCCTTCGGCGAGCTCCTCCACAGCGGCAAGGAACCACGCGACGGGACTCACGTGTTCGCCAGCGTCCAGTCGCTCAACCTCAAGCGGCTGGAGCAACTCGACCCCGAGCACTTCGACGTCATCGTCATCGACGAGTTCCACCACGCCACCGCGGAGACGTACCGGAGGGTCATCGAGCACTTCAAGCCGGCCGAACTGCTGGGCCTCACCGCAACTCCGGAGCGGATGGATGGGCGCAATATTCAGGACGAGTTCTTCAACGGGAGGATCGCTGCCGAGCTGCGTCTCTGGGAAGCTCTGGAAAACGATCTGCTGTGTCCCTTCCACTACTTCGGGCTCCCGGACGGAACGAATCTCGCCCGTCTCGACTGGCGTTCGGGCGCCTACGACCGGGATCAGCTCGGCAAGCTCTACACGGGTGACGAAGCTCGGGCGCGCATCGTCATCAAGCAGGTCGAGGACAAGATCTCGGCTCCAGCCGCCATGCGGGCCCTCGGTTTCTGCGTGACCAAGGCCCACGCGCACTTCATGGCGGAATGCTTCCGCCGGGCAGGATTCGATGCGGCGGCCCTTGATAGTGACTCTCGACCCGAAGTTCGCGAGCGGACACTGGCCGACCTCAAAGCTGGACGCATCCAGGTGATCTTCTCTGTTGACCTGTTCAACGAGGGCCTGGACATCCCCGACGTCGACACGCTCCTGCTTCTGCGCCCCACCAACAGCGCCACCGTCTTCCTCCAGCAACTCGGGCGCGGCCTGCGCAGAACGCCGAACAAGCCCGTGCTGACGGTACTCGACTTCATCGGACAGCATCGAGCCGAGTTCCGCTTCGAGGAGCAGTTCCGGGCTCTGACCAACCTCTCCCGCAACCGTCTCGTCGACAGCATCGAGCAGGACTTCCCGCAGCTGCCGTCCGGCTGCCAGATCATTCTGGAGGGCAAGTCCAAGGACCTCGTCCTCGCCAACATCCGCACACAGCTCAAGGCCACGATCACGACGTTGGCCAAGGAAGCCAGGGACTACGGCACCCCGCGTCTCGCAGACTACCTACGCGAGAGCCGACGCGACATCCAGGAGCTGTACAAGAGCGACAACTCCTGGACCAAGGTGTTGCGTAGAGCAGGGTTCATCCGAGAGGAAGCGCCACGGGGTGAAGCAGAACTCCTCAAGCGCGTTCATGCCTTCCTTCACGTCGACGACCCGGATCGCATCCATACGTATCTACGACTCCTCACCGAAGACGCCCCGGACTACGACTCCCTGTCTGCGGAGGAACAGTCGTACGCCCGCATGCTCTTCTTCAACCTGTGGGACAACGCGGGCGGTTTCACCAGCTACCGACAAGGCCTCGAATCGCTGCGCTCTCAAGCCAGGTTGCGGGATGAGCTTCAGCAGGTTCTGGCCTACGCCCTCGAAGAAGCGGACCACTTCCCCCTCCCGCTGGAAGGCCCGCTCGCGGGCGCCCCGTTGAAGATCCACAGCTCTTACAACCGGTCCGAGATCCTCGCGGCGTTGGGAGTGGCCCACCTGGGCGGGCAGATGCCGAGGGACTTCGGTCAAGGAGTTCGATGGGTGGAAGAACTCAACACCGACGCCCTCCTCATCACTCTGGAGAAGAACGAGCGCGACTTCTCCCCCACGGTCCGGTACAAGGACTACGCAATCAGCCCAAAACAGTTCCATTGGGAGTCCCAAAGCACCACTCCGGAGCATTCCGCAACAGGGCTGCGCTACCAGCAACACGCCCAGCAGGGGAGCAATGTCCTGCTCTTCCTACGCCGCTACAAGCGCAACAGCATCGGCAAGCCTGAACCGTGGATGCTCTTGGGACCGGCGACCTACGCGGGGCACACCGGCAGCAAGCCTATGGCGATCACCTGGGATCTACACCACGAGCTTCCTGCCGATGTGAGCTCTTACGCCTCGATCACGAGCTGACTCCGCCCTCCGCTCAGGCAGAGAGGTGGGCTTTCGCCTCGAAGTGCATCTGGGCTCGGTCCAGGAGGTCGTCAGCGTCGCGACCGTGTGTGTGAAGCCAGTGAAGGAGGTCCGCGATGATGTCGATCGCCGCCGCCTCCGCCCGAGCCAGGCCCAGCCGAGGCAAAGCCGCGGTCGTCCCGCCGGAAAGCTCCTCCGCCCCATAGAGGCCCAACAGCCCTTCGGCACTGCTCAGTCGTGGCGTGCCTTGGACTACGACGGGCGGACATCGGTCTGCCGCCAACTCGCACCAGGTCACTTTGCGATCTTCTCGAAGTTCGATGCCCCAACACACAGCGGTAGCGTCGACGAGTGCCATCCCACGACCACTCTCGGAGTCAACTCCGCTCTGTAGCAAGGTGGGTAGCGCTCGGGTGTCCGAGTCATGGATTTCGATCCGCAGGTGTGGGCCGTTCATCGAAACCGCCAGCGTGGCTGGCGTACCCGAACCCACGTGCGCAATCACGTTGGACGCCAGCTCAGTGACACACAGTTGTGCGTCCTCGACCACCTCGGCCAGACCCCACAGTCGCAAGTGGATGCGCATCAACCGGCGGAGGGCTGCCACCTCCTCCGGCTCCGCCGCGAAGTCGAGACTCCACGGCTTCCTCTGCGTGTGCTGGTCGTTATGCATCGAGACGAGTCCTTCCCACGTGATCCAGTCGCCGAGTGCAACTGAAGACACACTGAGAGTTGCATTGGAACTCTCAAAATGGAACTCTCACAACGAGCGATGTGGGAGTGGGGAGTCCGTGGACGCGCCCCCAGCGCACGCCCTCTTGTCCTCACGCTCCGGCGACCACGACGATTTGACCGATCAACACGAAGGGCCTGGAACATGGCAGTTGGACCGACCACTCGCAGGCGCCAGCTCGGTGCCGATCTTCGGCGCCTACGGGAAGCGAAAGACCTCACCCTCGAGGAGGCGGGCTCTCGCGTGGGAATCTCCAAGGCGACTCTGAGCCGCTACGAGACAAAGGAGGGGACCGTCAAGTGGCCTGCGGTCGACGCCCTGTGCCGCGAGTACGGCGCATCTGACGAAGAACGCGCCGCCTTGGTCGAGCTCGCCAAAGGGGCAAAGATCCAGGGGTGGTGGCGATCACTCGCCGACCCCATCCCTGAATCCATGAACCTCATGCTCACCCTTGAGGACGAGGTCGTACGCGAGGATCACTATGCGTGCATGTACGTCCCTGGGCTCCTCCAGACGCGCGCCTACGCTGAGGCTGTGCACCGAGCCTCCGAGACGGGGTGTTCAGAGCGGGAAGTCCAGCACATGGTCGACATTCGCATGAAGCGGCAGGAGCTCCTCGATCGCGCCGAGCCACCCCACCTCTGGTGCGTCATCGATGAAGCGGCCCTTCGACGCCGAGTTGGCGGCAGCAAGGTCATGCGAGAGCAGTTGCACCACCTGCTCAGCGTGTCCCAACGCCCTCATGTGACGGTCCAAGTGTTGCCATTTGCCAAGGGGGCGCACGCCGCTGCGGTGGGCAGCTTCGCTGTCCTACGAGGCCCAACTCCGGATCTGGACGTGGTCTACGTGGACCTGATCGGCGGTGGGCTCTTCATGGAAAAGCCACAAGAACTGGCACGCTATAGGTTGGCGTTCGAATACCTCAGCGCACAGGCACTCGACCTGGAATCCTCAGCGGAGATCATCGACCGCATACGCATGGAGTCCTGATGACCTCGCCCTCGACGCCCAGGTGGTTCAAGTCTTCCTTCAGCGGAGGCAGCGGGACCGAGTGTGTGGAGTGCGCTCGGAACGGATCCGCCATCCTCGTACGCGACTCCAAGCGCGAGGACGGCCCCTCCGTGGCCGTCCAGCATCAGGCTTGGCGGCTCTTTGTGGATTCGCTGCACAGGGAAGGGTTGGAGCGGTAGGGAAGGCGGTGCGCGCTTGGTGGCCGAGACCCGCACGGTGCCTGTGTTACCTCTCTGCTGAGCCGAACGAAACGCTCCTTGCGCGCAATCGCAGGCTGCTCCCCGAGAGGCGCAATCCGCTGCAATCCTCGGGCGCGTCCTGTCTCGACCACGCATCCTGGGTCCCCGGCGACCGCAACGGAGGGCGACATGACACTCAGGTTCCTCGGTACGACCAGTGACGACGGCGACTGCCCCACCCTGTACGACATCGAGGGAACAGACGAGATCCTCGTTCAGGGCGAGCGGGAGAGCGACCCGGAGCACCTGGCCCAACTGCGGGACGTCAAGGAGTCGGAGACGTTCGTCCGTGTTCCGCGCAGTCTCCTGACCCGCTACGCACCCAAGAGCGAAGCGCCTCGGCTCCAGCCGTTCGCCTCCGTCTCCGGGCTCTTCCGGGACTTCAAGCACACGGCTTGGCGCCTGGAGACACGGCGTGGCTACGCTTCCGACCGCAACAGCCCCAAGTGGGCCCGCTTCCTCGCGGGCGAGGACATCGCTCACGATCCTGACAACGCATGGCGGGAGAACGTCCGCGTGCAGACAGCTCTGGGCAAGCGGTTCGAGCGCGTGCGCCTGGTCGACGAACCCATGACCCAGGGGCAGCGGTTCCTTCTTGCCAGCGCGCCCGGCAACGTCGCCGCAGGCGAGGACATCCGCAACCTGACTCGCAGCCAGGCGCAGGAACTGCGAATGCCCGATCACGACTTCTGGCTCTTCGACTCGAAGATCGTCGCCCGCTTCGCCTTCGACGACCAGGAGACCACTCTCGGGGTGTACGTCACCGAGGAGCCGGCCGAAGTTCTCGCCGCCTGTCAGGCCCGCGATGCCGCCTGGCACCATGCAGTCCGCACCGAAGAGTTCGCCAGGCGGGTACGTTCCACCGTGTGAGCACGGACTATCAGACCGCCAGGGAGGCGCTCGGTGCACGGCTGCGCGAGCTGCGCACCGAGGCCGGTCTTGAGGGCAGGGCTCTCGCCACCGAACTCGGATGTCAGCCCTCGAAGGTCTCGCGGCTCCAGAACGGCAAGCAGACCCCGTCTCCAGCCGACCTGACCGCGTGGGCGCGAGCCTGTGGACGACCGGATGTCGAGGCTGAACTGCAAGGGCTCCGGGCCGGGCTGGAGGTGAAGCAGCGGCACCGCTCCTGGCGGCGCCAGTTGGCCGGTGGTCATCGTGGCCGCCAGGAAATCGCCGTCCGACAGACCGAGGTCACGAAGGCGATCCGCGGGCTTGAGGTCACCCGTGTGCCGGGCCTGTTCCAGACGCCGGAGTATGCCCGCGCCGTCTTCGACGCGAATGCGGAGTTCCGGAATATCAAGCCGACCACCGAGGCGGCCGTCGAGGCTCGGATGCGCCGCCAAGAGGCTCTGTACGCCCCGGGGAAAGTGTTCCGGTTCCTCGTGTGTGAGGCAGCCCTGTACCACCGCTCATGTCCGGCGGACGTGATGGCCGAACAACTGGACCGGCTGTACAACCTGGTGGGGCGGCGGCGGATCGAGCTCGGCATCCTGCCCTTCGGCTCACAGCTCCGCCGCACTGCCCCGCACGCCTTCTGGATCTATGACCGCCGGTTGGTCATCGTTGAGACGATCAGTGAAGAACTGTGGCTCAACGGCGAGGACGACATCCAACTGTACGAGCGGGCATGGGACTGGCTTGCCGAGTCCGCCGAGTACGGTGCGCCCGCACGCCGTCTGATCGGCCGGGCGAGGGCCTCCTTGAATCTCCCGTAGGCAATCGGCGGCAAGTGCCGGACCGGCACCCGCAATCACGCGCAATCGGCAAGCAGATGCGCAATTGCCCCGCCTACGGTCCTGGTCATGGCCATCAAGCTCGCCCGGTCTACCCGGCAGGCAGGCCAGGACTGGTTCCTGGGTTGCATTCGACATCCCACTGACGTGCTTCGCACCTGGGCCGCAGGGGAGTTGGCGCGGATTCCGAGCGGCGAGCACTGGCGCGTCGCCGAGGGGCCGTTGCTCTTCTCTCTCAGAGCCATGAAGTACTTGGGCAGTCGGCGACTCGGCCCCGTTGTGGCAGACGTGGCGACGGGGCAGGCCTGGTGGCTTCTGCCGACTGGTCTGCGTGACGAACTGGACGATGTGCCGCAGCTGACCGTGCAACCACAGGGCGGTCTGCTCGCCTGCCTGCCCGTCCTGAACACGATCGGTGAGCGCGGATGGCTGGAACCCCCGGACGGCTCCGGCCGCCTCACCGCCCCGGCCGCCTTGCGCATCGCCTTTGGTGCGGGTGAGCGACTCGCGTGACGACCACTACAGCCTCGCCAGGTACGAAGACCGACGAGCACCGCTGACAGATCGTGTTCCAAGCGTTGAGCCGCCCGCTCGGCACCGACTGGATCCCGTCGGATGCGGCTGTGAGCGGTCGTCGACCGACAGCTTGATCTCATCCTCCCTGGTTTCCGCCGCGTACGAACTTCGTCATGTCTCGCGGCGGTGCGAATTCCCTGTCCCTGAGTACGTGACAAACGTGCGGCGCTCCGGGAGAGGGCCATCCGAAAGTTCTCCACATCTCAAGGAGCCCATCCCATGAGCGTCACCGCCATCGCCGCCGAGACCCGCACCGGCCGTTCCCTCGTCAACGACACGGAGTTCGAGACCCTCGCCGCGTTCTGCGCCGACGAGTACGGCCTTGAGCGCTGTGTCGCCGAGCGGGTCGTCGACCAGGCGCTCGCACTCGTCTTCGTCATGGGGACCAGTGGTGACGGGGCGAGCATGGCTCCGTCGCGGCTGATCGATCCCGGGTGGCACACGCTGATCCTGCACACCGGCTGGTACGCCGACTGGTGCCGTCGCAACTTCGGCTACTTCCTGCACCACCAGCCGAAGTCCACGATCCGTACGCGTGGGCTGATGGCCGACGTGGTCGGACGGATCCGCGCCGCGGGGTTCGAGGTCGACGAACGGCTGTGGGGCACGGCGGCCGAGTGCAACCCACCTGCCTGCTGTGGCGACGGCGACGGCTGCTGACGTCCCTCCCCGGTCAGTGCGAGTCGGCCGGCTCGCCTCGTGAAGGCGCAAGAACGGACTCACTCATGAGCGTGACCGAGTTCACCGCCGACAGCCGCGTCACCGTATTCCCACTCCACCGCCTTACCGTCGCCTACGCCACCCGGTCCGGCGATGCACGCGGGCTCGGGGACATCGGAATCGTCGCCGTCGTCGACGAACAGGCCGATGGCGACGAACTCTGGCGGCTCGCCCACGACCTCGGTGGCCGCACTCAGGCACTGGACCAGGCCCGTTGGATCCTCACCCAGGCGAGCCGCGCCCGTGTGGTCAACGCGTACACGGATCTGCCGGATGCCAAGTGGACTGCGCGCATTTCTCGGTGCTTCCCGCTCGACGCCCTGTTCGCCAACCACGAAGTCCTCATGACGGGCCGGATCACCTTGGCTGGACACTGAGCTCTACGACCCGGCGGTGTCCGTGGTGCGCCTGAACAGTGAGCAAGGGATCCGACGACTGTGATCCACGCCACCGGAACCGTCCTCTTCGTCCGGAGAGGTAGGTGTGTGAGGTCCAACGGAGAGAGTGAAGAAGCTGCCGCCGGGGACGACGACGGGGCGCGGTTGCGGGGGCGGGTGCGCGGTGGGGAGCGGGCTGCGTTCGGGGAGCTCTACGAGCTGTACGCGACTGCCGTCTACAACCATGCCCTGCGGCTCACCGGTGACTGGTCGGTGGCCGAGGAGGTCATGTCGGAGACGTTCCTCGCCGCCTGGCGGGGGCGGGAGGACGTGGCCGTCGAGGGCGGCTCGTTGCGGCCCTGGCTGTTCGGGATCGCCACCAACAAGGCGCGCAACGCCGACCGGAGTCTGCGGCGGCGGCTCGCCTTTCTCGCGCGTCGGGCTTCGGGGGCGCAGGAGGTCGACGACTTCGCCGAGGAGATCTCGGGCCGGGTGGACGACGCCCGGCGGCTCGCCGACGTGCGGCGGGTGCTCGGACGGCTCCGGCGGCATGAGCGGGAGGTCATCGCGCTGTGCGTGTGGGGCGGGCTCGACTACGCGCAGGCCGCGGAGGCGCTCGGCGTTCCCGTCGGGACGGTGCGGTCGCGGCTGTCGCGGGCGCGGGCGCGGCTGCGGGAGTTCGTGGAGGGGGAGGAGCGTGAGAGACGTACGCCGCATTCCTCGCAGACAGGATTTATGGAACCGCGTTCACGTCGCGGAGAGGTAGAGAGTGAGACCGCGTTCGCGGTCCTGCCCCTTCAGGAGGAAGCCCGATGAACGCCACTCCGGCCGACCCCGAGCAGGGTGAGCGCGCGGAACTCGACGCACTGGGTGGACTGGGTGAACCCGGTGAACTCGGTCAACTGGCACGGCTGTTGCCGACCGGTCCCGTCGAGCAGGTGCTGCCTCCCGGGCGTCGTTCCCATCACAAGGACGTTCTGATGCAGCTCATCGATCGTGATCGCCGTGATCACGGTAATAGCCGTGATCGCCGTGACGAGACGGAGGGCGCCCGCCCGCTGTCGAGGCCCCACCGGCTCTCCCGGCCCGTTCTCGTCGCCGGGGCCGTCGCCGTCGCGCTGGCGGCCGGGCTCACCGTCGGCGTCGGCGCGGGGCGGCACGGCGGGGACGCGGCCGTCCAGGGCGGCGCGCGCAGCACGTCCACCGCCGGCGGTCACAGCGCCGTCGTCACGCTCGACCGGATCGCCGCCGTCGCCATGAAGGCCGACGTGCGGCCGGTGAAGGACGATCAGTTCGTCTACGTCCGCAGCCGGGTGGCGGAGAACGTGGGCGCGTTCGGGAAGCCCGTGATGCTCGGGCCGCTGCACGAGCGGCAGGTGTGGTTCTCGCAGGAGCAGGGGCCTGTGGTCGATGTCGGGCTGATCCGTGAGGACGGGCAGGACTGGCCGATCGGGGTCGGGGTGCCGGACGGCACGGACCCGAGGGACTCCGCGGTGCCGGCAGGCGTGCGGCGGCCGACCTACGCCTGGCTCGCCTCGCTGCCGACCGAGCCCGGGCACCTGCTGAAGCGGCTCTACCGCGAGACCGCCGTCGAGAAGGGCGACGACCGCGACCAGGAGGTCTTCGACCGGATCGGCGATCTCGTCGGGGAGCAGATCATGCCGTCCGCCACGGCCGCCGCCTTCTACCGGGCCGCCGCCCGCATCCCGGGCGTCACCGAGGTGGGCGACGCGGTGGACGCCGTCGGGAGACACGGCATCGCCATCGCCCGGGAGGACGCCGTGCACGGCACCCGCACCGAGTGGATCTTCGACGCCCGCACCCTGGACTACCTGGGCGAGCGCACCGTCTCCAGCCGGGACACCGAGCGGGCCAGGGCAGGTACGGTCTACGCGACCACGGCCGTGCTCGAACGCGCCGTCGTCGACAGGCAAGGACTGGCGCCCAGTGAGCGCCGTCGCGCCGGGCGGAGCTAGCGCACACGGTTCGCGGCGGCCGCACGGACCTTCTTCGTGCGGCCGTGCTCGGCCAGGAACGCGAGGGCCTGCGGGGAGGCGTCCACGGCTTCGACGAGTCTGCGCTGAAGCCAGTCCGAGGCGGTGCCGAGGGCGGCGACCGTGGCCGTCACAGGGGCGGCGGTCGGGGGAGTTCGGGCCCTCGGACCGGAGGGGGCGGTGAGGGCGCGGAGCAGGGTCCATTCGCTGAGGCGGGTCGTCAGGAAGGCGTCCTCCCCCACGGCCTCCTCCACGGCCTCCTTCATCACCTTCGTCCAGGCCTGCCAGCTCTCGTCGTCCGCGACGGTGGCGCGGGGGAACTCGGTGGCCGTCCGGTCCAGGTGGCGGACCACCGCCGAGCGGGCCATCGTCGCGTCCTCGTCGGTGAGGACGCGACGGACGAGGGACGTCTCCTCGGCGGCCGGGACGCGGGCGAGGGCCTCCAGGTACGCGGCGAACCTCGCGTGCTCGGGGGGTTCCCCGCGGGCCGGTGGTGGCCGGTCGTCGGCGTACTCGTGGGGCGTGCCGTCGGGTGTGCGGTGGGTGGGCAATGCGGGGTCCTTTGCCGCTCGGGGGACGAGGGGCGGTCGACGGGCGGTGGGGCCGGGGCGGGTTAGCCTCGTCGGTGAGCTGGATGATCAGGGCGAGGAGACAGACGATGGCGAAGGTTCCCAGCGCGGTGATCGCGGCGGGCGGGCTGGTCGGCGGGTACGGCGTGGCCCGGTGGACGAGGCAGCGGCCGCTGGGCGGGGTCGTCCTCGCCGTCGCGGGGGCCGCTGCCGCGCAGCGGTGGCGGCAGCAGGCGGGCGGGGCGGCCGCGGGGGCGCTGAGCGTCGCCTACATCGCCGCCTTCGCCGGGTCGCATCCGCTGTCGAAGAAGGTGGGCCCGTGGCCGTCGGTGTTCGGCGTGGCCGGGGCCGTCGCCCTGGCGTCCTGGGCGGTCGCCGACCGGCGCTCCTGAGCCGCCCCTGAGATGCCCGTGAGGCACGGCCCGTCGCCGAGATCTTCTGCAACGGGCCGTGTTCAGGAACGTTCGTCGAGGACCGCGTGCGGGGGCGTCCGGTGAGGGGCTGCCCGCCCCCGAGCCCGCCGACACCACCGCCCCCGCCCTTGGCGCCGGCCCTGGCCCCGGTACGGCCACCGACGGCACTCACCCCCGTCCCGGCCCGGCCGCCGCACCCGTGCTCGCCCCCGCCTTCACGCTCTCCCGCGACCGGAACGCCCGTCGGTAGCCCTGGGGGCTCGTGCCGGCGACCTTGCGGAAGCACTCGCGGAAGGCCGTCGGGGAGCCGAAGCCCGCCTGGGCGGCGATCCGTTCCACCGGGTAGGCCGTCGACTCCAGCAGGTACTGCGCGCGTCGCACCCGCGCCCGGTGCAGCCAGCGCAACGGCGTCGTCCCGGTCTGCTCGCGGAACCGGCGGTTGAGGGTGCGGGTGCTCAGGCCGGCCCGCTCGGCGATCCGGTCCAGCGTCAGATCGTCCGCGCAGTTGTCCTCCAGCCAGACCAGGAGCGGTTCCAGGGTCGCGCCGGCCGGGGCAGGCGTCAGGTCCTGGACGATGAACTGGGCCTGGCCGCCCTCCCGTTCGAGGGGCATGACCGACATCCGCGCGGCCTGCGCGGCGATCGTCGAACCGTAGTCGCTGCGGATCATGTGCAGGCACATGTCGAGGGCCGCCGCCGCGCCCGCCGAGGTGAGGAACCGGCCGTGGTCGACGTAGAGGACGTTCGGGTCGACCTCCACCTTCGGGTGACGCAGGGCCAGTTCGCGTGCGGCAGCCCAGTGCGTGGTCGCGCGCAGCCCGTCCAGCAGGCCCGTCGCGGCGAACAGGAACGCGCCGACGCACACGGAGGCGATCCGGGTGCCGTTCGCCGCCGCGTCGCGCAGCGCCTCCGCGACCCCCGGCGGCAGTTCGTGCGGCGGGTTCGCGACGCCCGGCAGGATGATCGTGTCGGCCTCGGCCAGCGCTTCGATTCCGTACGGCGCGCGCACGGTGAACGCCCCCGCGCTCACCTCCCCGGAGGGGGACGGCGAGCAGACCCGCACCCGGTACGCGGGGCGGCCGTCGGGCAGCCGCGCCCAGCCGAAGGCGTCGATCGGGGCCGACAGGTCGAAGGGGACCACCCCGTCCAGGGCCAGTACGGCGACGGTGTGCATGGCGAGAGCCTAGGCAGTCGACGGGTTCCCGCCAAGTCCGGGTGGCGAGGTCAACCGGCGGGAGCGCGGCAGTCACGTGCGGTGACCTGCGGGCACAGCATTTCGGCGGCGGTTCCGGGCGGCAGGCGAGAATCCGTCGGACTGTGGCATTCGCGCCGCTTCCCCGTGATCCTCACAACCTCTAGCGTCGGGACGTGACCAAGTTCCTCCTCGCCGTCCACGTCCTCGCCGCGATCGTCGCCGTGGGACCCGTGACCGTCGCCGCCAGCATGTTCCCGCCCGCCGCCCGCAAGGCCCTGGCCGCACCCGAGGACGCGGGCGCGACCGGGACCGTGCGGTTGCTGCACCGCATCTGCCAGGTGTACGCGGCCGTCGGCATCGCCGTCCCCGTCTTCGGGTTCGCCACCGCGGGCGCGATGGGGGTGATGGGCGATCCCTGGCTGATCGCGTCGATCGTGCTGACCGTCCTGGCGGCGGGCGTCCTGCTGATCCTCGTGCTGCCGGGGCAGGAGGAGCTCGTGGAGGGGCGCGGTGAGCGCGGGACGACCGTGCGACTCGCCATGTTCACCGGGGTGTTCAACCTGCTGTGGGCGACGGTGACGATCCTGATGATCGTCCGGCCGGGGTCGACGACGGGGGCGTAGGCGACCGGGGGCGGGCGCTGTCGCCCGCCCCCCGGGCCGCTACGCCGGCTTCGTCTCGCTGCCGGCCATTGCCTTCGTCGTGGGCGCCGCCGCGGTCAGGGGCTCGGCGACGTCCTCCAGGGAGCGTCGCTCGGCGTTGACCGCCAGGAACGCCGCGACCAGGCCCGCCAGGCACATCAGCGTCGCGCCGATGCAGAACGCGAGGACCGTGTCGCCGACCTTGCCCGTGTCGGTGAGGTCGGCGAACAGCAGGGGGCCGCTGATGCCGCCGGCGGCCGTGCCGAGGGCGTAGAAGAAGGCGATGGACATCGCGCGGGTCTCCATCGGGAAGACCTCGGACACCGTCAGATAGGCGCTGGACGCACCGGCCGACGCGAAGAACAGCACCGCGCACCAGCAGGCCGTCATCGTCGTCGCGTCGAGCGAGCCCCGGTCGAACAGCCAGGCCGTGCCGAACAGCAGCGCGCCCGACAGCAGGTAGGTCGAGGAGATCATCACCCGGCGGCCGACCGTGTCGAACAGCTTGCCCAGCAGCAGCGGACCGCAGAAGTTGCCGATCGCGATGACGGCGAAGTAGTAGCCGGTGTTGCCGCTCGGCACCTCGAAGAACTTCGTCAGGATCGCGCCGAAGCCGAAGGTGATCGCGTTGTAGAGGAAGGCCTGGCCGATGAAGAGGGCGAAACCGAGGAGCGCGCGGCGGCGGTACCGGGAGAACACCGTGCGGGCGATCTCGACGAAGGAGACGCCGCGCCGCTGGTGGATGGTCAGCTCGCCCTCGGCGCGCGGCAGCCCCTTCCCCTTGTCCTGCTCGATCTGCCGCTCGATGGAGGCGACGATCTCCTCGGCCTCCCGGTCGCGGCCGTGGATCAGCAGCCATCGGGGGCTCTCCGGGACATGCCGTCGCACGAGGAGGATCACCAGGGCCAGGACGGCGCCCAGGGCGAACGTCAGCCGCCAGCCGACGTCGGCCGCGAAGAGGTCCGTGTTCAGCGCGACGATCGACAGCAGCGACCCGGCGACCGCGCCCAGCCAGAAACTGCCGTTGATCATGAGGTCGACGCGTCCCCGGTACTGCGCCGGGATCAGCTCGTCGATCGCGGAGTTGATGGCCGCGTACTCGCCGCCGATGCCGAAGCCGGTGAGGAAGCGGAAGAGCAGGAACCACCAGGTGTCGAAGGAGACGGCCGTCAGGGCGGTGGCCGCCAGATACACCGCGAGGGTGATCATGAAGAGTTTTTTACGCCCCCAGCGGTCGGTCAGCCGGCCCCAGAAGAGCGCACCGGCGCAGGCGCCCGCGACATAGAGCGCGGCCGCGATGCCGGTGACCTGCCCGGAGGTGATGGGCAGCCCGCTGCCCGGCTCGGACAGCCGGCTCGCGATGTTCCCGACGACCGTGACCTCCAGGCCGTCCAGGATCCACACGGTGCCCAGTCCGAACACGATGGTCCAGTGCCAGCGCGACCAGGGCAGCCGGTCCAGGCGGGCGGGGATGTCTGTGGTGATCGTGCGGCCTCTCTCGGCCGGCACGGCGGCTTCGGCGATGGTCATGGGCTCCCTCCTCGGCACGCTCCTCGTCGAGCGGAACGGCGGTCGGGTTCCCGCGCCCCGTGCCTTCAAGCCCCCGGCGCCTACGCCCCCAGCGCCCGCGCCACGGTGTAGATCAGCAACCCGGCCAGCGAGCCCACCACCGTGCCGTTGATGCGGATGAACTGCAGGTCCCGGCCGATGTTCGCCTCGATCTTGCGGGTGGTGTGCTCGGCGTCCCAGCTCGCCACCGTGTCGGTGATCAGCGAGGTGATCTCCTTGCGGTACGTCGTGACGACGTGCACCGCGGCGCCCTCCACCCAGCTGTCGACCTTCTCCTGCACCTTGGGCTCGGTCGCCATCCGGGCGCCCAGCGAGAGCAGCGAGGCCCGCACGCGCAGCCGCAGCTCGCTGCGCTCGTCCTCCGCCGCCGCGACGATCATGGAGCGGACGGCGGTCCACGCGGACGCGATCAGGTCCTGGACCTCGCTCCGGCCCAGCACCTCGGCCTTCAGCCGCTCCACCCGCGCACGGGTGTCCGCGTCGGACCGCAGGTCGGCGGCGAAGTCCGTGAGGAACCGGTCGAGGGCGGCCCGGGCCGGGTGGGAGGGCATGTCCCGCATCTCCGTGCAGAAGCGCAGCAGTTCCTTGTACACGCGCTCGCCGACCTTCTTGTCGACGAACCGCGGGGTCCAGCCGGGCGCGCCACCCTGCACGGCGTCCATCACCGAGTCGGCGTGCAGCACCAGCCAGCCGTGCGCCCGTCTCACCACCAGGTCCACGGCGCGCCGGTGGCCGCCGTCCGCGACGATCCGCTCCAGCAGTTTTCCCATGCCCGGCGCGATCTCCTGGGCGTCGGCGCGCCGCGTGATCGCCTCCCCCACCACCGCCTGGACGTCCGAGTCGCGCAGCACCGTCAGCGCACCCCGCAACGCCGTCGCCAGCTCCGCCGTCACCCGGTCGGCGTGTGCGGGATCCGCCAGCCAGACGCCCAGCCGGGTGCCGATGCCCACCGCGCGCAGCCGCTGGCGCACCACGTCCTCGGAGAGGAAGTTCTCGCCGACGAACTCGCCCAGCGAGACGCCCAGCTGGTCCTTCTTGTTCGGGATGATCGCCGTGTGCGGGATGGGCAGGCCGAGTGGGTGACGGAACAGCGCGGTGACGGCGAACCAGTCGGCGAGCGCGCCGACCATGCCCGCCTCCGCGGCCGCCGCCACATAGCCCGCCCAGGGGCCCGCGCCCCGATGAGCGGCCCACTCAGCAAGGACGTACACCACGGCCACGAACAGCAGCAGCCCGGCCGCGGTGAGCTTCATCTGACGCACCCCGCGCTGTTTCTCCTCGTCCGCGGGGGTGAAGGAGGTCATCGCCCGGTAGGACGAGGCCGCGTCCGGTGCTGCCGCTTCGGTACGTTCCATTTGCTCCACCCGTTCGGTGATCCCGCGCACATTGTCCCTTCCTGACCGACTCCTGGAACGGAACGAGAGTTCCCGTCGTCTGTCAGGGCGGGGAGGTCAAGGGTGAACTCCCGCACCGGCTCGGAGCCCCTGGCTCCCCCGCGCACGAGGGGACACACACCCGCATGACCGCCAGGCGTCAGGGTTATGCCCTCCTGTCTGCGATCGTCGCCCTCGTCGTGGTGCTGTCGACCGCGATCTACGTCTCGGCCGCCGCCGGGCACGGCCGCGGTCACCGCCACGCGGGGGACGCCGTCGTCGCGGGCCCCGGCCCGCACCACGCCGCGCCCGTGTCCACCGGCGTCTGGGTGGGCGCCTGGGCGGCGGCCCCGGCCGGCGCGGAACCGGGCACCGCGGCCGACGGCATGGCGGGCCGCACGGTCCGCAACGTCGTGCACACCGGCGTCGGCGGGAGCGCCGCCCGCGTCACCCTGTCCAACCTCTACGGCGACCGCCCCCTCACCGTCACCCACGCCACGCTCGCCGTCGCCGCCCACGACGACAGCCCGGCCGCCGCCCCCGGCACCCTGCGCCGTCTCGGCTTCGGGGGCGCCGCCGCCGTCGTCGTCCCGGCCGGCGGGCAGGCGGTCAGCGACCCCGTCGCCGTCGACGTCCCGCACGACGCGGACATCCTGGTCAGCGTCCACTCCCCCACCTCCGCAGGGCCCGTCACCTACCACCCGCGCGCCCGGCAGACCAGCTACGTCGCCGAGGGCGAGTCCACCGAGGACACCAGCGGCGCCGCGTTCACCGGGACCACCCCCTACTGGCGCTACCTGACCGCACTGGACGTGCTCGGCGACGAGGCCGACGGCACCGTCGTCGCGTTCGGCGACTCCCTCACCGACGGCGTCACCTCCACGTCCGGCGCCAACCGCCGCTGGCCCGACGCCCTCGCCGACCGGCTGCGGGCCGCTCTCGCCGCCGACGGCGCACCCCGCTACGCCGTCGTCAACGCCGGCATCAGCGGCAACCGGCTCCTCGCCGACGATCCCCGGCACGGCGCCTCGGGCCTGCACCGCTTCGCACGCGACGTCCTCGGCCGCCCCCGCGTGAAGGCCGTCGTCATCGACCTCGGCATCAACGACATCCTGCGCAACCGGACGCTCGCCGACCCGCAGGCGATCGTGGCGGGCCTGCGCACCCTCGTCGACCGCGCCCACGCGCACGGCGTCAGAGCCGTCGGCGCCACCCTCACACCGTTCCGCGGCCACCGCGGCTACAACGCCGCGCGCGAGGACGTACGGCAGCAGGTCAACCGGGCCATCCGCACGGGCGGCCTGTTCGACGAGGTCGTCGACTTCGACAAGGCGCTGCGCGACCCGTACGACCCGCGCGGCCTGCGCCCGGAGTACGACTCCGGCGACCATCTGCACCCCAGCGACCGCGGCTACCGCCGGATGGCGCGGACCCTCGACCTGGAGAAACTCTCCGGTTCCGCGCCCGCCCGGCTGTAGCAGCCCCTCGCCCCCCGCGCCGGTGGGCCCACGGGCGCACCGGCGGCCCGGCCCCCGGCGCGCCGGACTGTCAGACCTCGTCGGGCCTTCAGACCTCGTCGGGCCTTCAGACGTCATCGGGCCTTCAGACGTCATCGCGCGGATCCCGACGGCCCGCGGCACCCGACGGCCCCCGCCGTCCCGCCGCGCTCCCTCCTCCGGGGGCCTACGAGCCTCCGGCCCCCGGCACCACGGCCCGCCGCTCCGGCGACCCTTCGCCCGAACTCCCCGGCGCGTACAGCATCTTCGCGATCACCGCCTCGATGTCCGGCTCCCGCACCGACAGGTCCAGCAGCGGGTACCGCGCCGCGATGTGCGCCACCAGCGGAGCCGCGGACGCCGACGCCGGGAACGCCAGCCACTGACGCGGGCCCTCCACCCTCACCACCCGCGCCGCCTCCCCCGCCTCGATCGGCGGCAGCTCCCGCTCCAGGTCCACCACCAGCGTCCGCTCGCTCTCACCCGCCTCGTGCAGCCCGGACAACGCCCCGTCGTACACCAGACGGCCGTGGTCGATGACCATCACCCGCGAACACAACTGCTCGATGTCCTGGAGATCGTGCGTGGTGAGCAGCACCGTCGTGCCACGCTCGGCGTTCAGCTCCCGCAGGAACTCCCGCACCCGCGCCTTGGAGACCACGTCCAGGCCGATCGTCGGCTCGTCCAGATACAGCACCTCCGGATCGTGCAGCAACGCCGCCGCGATGTCGCCCCGCATCCGCTGCCCGAGCGACAACTGCCGCACCGGAACCTCCAACAGCGCCGCCAGATCCAGCAGTTCGACCAGCCGGTCGAGGTTCTCCCGGTAACGCCCGTCCGGGATCCGGTACATGCGGTGCATCAGCCGGTAGGAGTCGATCAGCGGAAGGTCCCACCACAGCGTCGTACGCTGCCCGAACACCACCCCTATCCGATGCGCCAGCCGCGTCCGCTCGCGCGACGGATCGATCCCGGCGACCCGCAACCGGCCCCCGCTCGGCGTCAGGATCCCCGTCAGCATCTTGATCGTCGTCGACTTCCCGGCCCCGTTCGGACCGATGTAGCCGACCATCTCACCGCGCGCCACCCGGAAGGAGATCGCGTCCACCGCCCGCACCCGCCGCAGCTCCCGCTTCAGGAAACCGGTCCTGCGACGCACGTCGAAGACCTTCTCCACCCGGTCCACCTCGATGAACGCACTCTCCGACACCGTCACGTCCGCACTCAACTCCCCGTACTCCGGTACGACCTCAGTCCGACCCGCCACGCCAGCCCCGCCGCCGCACAGCACACCGACGCCACCAGCGGCGGCGCGAACGCCGCCCACTGCGGCAGCCCCAGCGGATACGGCCGGCCCAGCACATACGACGCCGGAACCCAGTTGACGAACGCCAGCGGGAACACGAACGTCACCCCCCGCACCAGCTCCGTGCCGAACACCGTCGGCGGATACTGCAACAACGTCTGACCGCCGTACGTGAACGCCGACTGCACCTCCGCCGCGTCCTGCGCGACGAACTGGAACGCCGCGCCCGCCACGAACAGCGACGCGAAGATCACCGCGCCGCTCACCAGCATCACCGGCACCAGCAACACCTTCTGCGGCGACCACACCACGTCCGTCGCCGCCAGCGCGTACCCGAACACCACCGTCGCCTGCACGATCCGGCTCACCCGGCGCAACGCGAACCGGTCCGCGGCGACCTGGGCCAGCACCGGCGCCGGCCGCACCAGCAGCGTGTCCAGCGTCCCGTCCCGCACCCGCGTGCCCAGCCGGCCCGCCGAACCGATCGCCAGATCCGCGAACCCGAACGACATCGCCGACAGCCCGTACAGAAACGCGATCTCCGGCAACGAATAACCGCCCAGCGCGTCGACCTGCGAGTACATCAGCAAGATCGCGACAAAATCCAGGCCCGTCACCAGCAGACTGCCCAGCGCCGTCATCAGGAACGACACCCGATAGGCGAGCGTCGAGCGGATCCACATCCCCGCGACCAGCCGATACGCCCGCAACCCCTGCGCCAGTCCCGCCGCCCGGCCCCCCTCAGCCACCCTGCACCACCACCCGCCGCGTCGCCGCCCGCTGCACCAGCCGCCCCACCGCCAGCAGCACCACCGCCCACGCCGCCTGGAACGCGAACGCCGACCACGGATCGACCACGCCCATCAGCACGTCCGCCGGCATCTGCAGCAACGCCGCCCACGGCAACGCCGCCACGATGTCCCCCAACGGCTGCGGAAACGCGTTCAACGGCAACGCCATCCCGGAACAGAACATCCCCGTCACCATCAGCGCCTGCAACGCACCCGTCCCGTCCAGCAGCCAGAACCCGCTCAACGCCACCAGGAACCGGATCCCGTAACTCACCACCATCGCCAGCGCGACCGCGACCAGGAACGCCGACCAGAGGGCCGGATCGCGCGGCAACGCCGTCGGGAAGAACAACGCCCCGAAGACGAACGGGATCACCCCGCGCCCCGCCAACTGGAACACCGCCCGCCCCACGTCCACCGCCAGCCACCACGCCTGGAGATCGGCCGGCCGGTACAGATCCACGGCCACGTCCCCCGTGCGGACCCGCTCGATCAGATCCGTCTCGAAACCGCCGCCCTGGATCGCCAGCGTCGCGAACAGCGCCTGCCCCAACCACACATAGGTCACCGCCTGCGACTGGTCGTAACCGCCCAGATGCGGTCGTTCGTCCCACAACGCCAGATATGTATAGACCAGGATCAGGCCGAAAACCGTGTTGGTGAACACCCCCGCGGCCGTGGCCACCCGGTAGGTCGCGTACCGTCGGAAACTCCCCACCGCGACGGCCGCGTACAACCGCGCCGATCCCAAGGCAACCCTCCTCCCCGCCCACGAGTCACCCCTGGTGCCCCCGTCGACACCGAAGCGCAGGAGCCTAGTGCGCCCGTGCCGTCGCGCGCCACGCGATTTCCGGCACAACACGCGCCGATTGTCGGGAACGGAACGCTTGGTGCGAGAGTCTTCAACACAGGGGCACAGAAGGCGTACGAGGCTTACGAGGCGTACGGGAACGTACCCACGCGACATCAGGAGTCCTGCAGCACATGAGTGACGATCCGCAGCCGCAGCAGCCGACCGAAGGCTCGGCACCAGGAAAGCCCGAGGCGGGTGACGGGGGAAGCGAGACGAAAGCGAAGCGACCCAAGCGCACCGGATGGCGCCGCCTCCTGCCCACCTGGCGGATGGTGCTGGGGACGTTCATCCTCGGCGTCCTGCTCGTCGTCGGCCTCTTCTTCCTCGGCTACTCGATGGTCGAGATCCCGCCGGCCAACGCCCTCGCCACGAAGCAGTCCAACGTCTACCTCTACGCCGACGGCACCGAGATCGCCCGCGACGGCACCGTCAACCGCGAGAACGTCGGCCTCGCCCAGATCTCCAAGGACGCCCAGCACGCCGTCCTGGCCGCCGAGGACCGCGACTTCTACACCGAGTCCGCCATCGACCCCAAGGCGATGCTCCGGGCCGGCTGGAACACCGCCACCGGCAAGGGCAAACAGTCCGGCTCCACCATCACCCAGCAGTACGTGAAGAACTACTACCTCGCGCAGGTGCAGACCGCCACGCGCAAGTTCAAGGAGTTCTTCATCTCGATCAAGCTGGACCGCGAGAAGTCCAAGGACGCCATCCTCGAGGGCTACCTCAACACCAGCTACTTCGGCCGCAACGCCTACGGCATGCAGGCCGCCGCCAAGGCCTACTACGGCATCGACGCCGCCCGCCTCACCCCCGCCCAGGGCGCCTACCTCGCCGCACTGGTCAACGCGCCCAGCGAGTACGACGTCGTCGCCCACCCGGAGAACAAGGGCGCCGCCCAGGCCCGTTGGAACTACGTCCTCGACGGCATGGTCACCAAGGGCTGGCTCAGCCAGACCGCACGCAGCGGCATGAAGTTCCCCACACCCAAGGAGACCTCCGGCGCCGACAACGGCATGTCCGGACAGCGCGGCTACCTCGTCAACGCGATCAAGGACTACCTGAAGAACAACAAGATCGTCACCTCGGACGAGCTGGAGGGCGGCGGCTACCGCATCACCACCACCCTCGACAAGAACAAGCAGAAGGCCTTCGTCGACGCCGTCAACGACAAGCTCATGTCCAAGCTCGACCCGAAGAAGCGCAAGGTCGACTCCTACGTCCGCGCGGGCGGCGCCGCCGTCGAGCCCAAGACCGGCAGGATCGTCGCCATGTACGGCGGCGTCGACTACGTCAAGCAGTACACCAACAACGCCACCCGCCAGGACTTCCAGGTCGGCTCCACCTTCAAGCCCTTCGTCTTCACCTCCGCCGTCCAGAACGACTCCACCACCCAGGACGGCCGCCTGATCGGCCCGAACACCGTCTACGACGGCACGAACAAGCGCCCCGTCCAGGGCTGGTCCGGCCCCTCCTACGCCCCCGAGAACGAGGACTACGTCAACTACGGCAACATCAACGTGCGCACCGCCACCGACAAGTCCGTCAACTCGGTGTACGCGCAGATGGCCGTCGACGTCGGACCCGCCAAGGTCAAGCAGACCGCGATCGACCTCGGCCTGCCCACCTCGACCCCCGACCTGCAGCCCTACCCGTCCATCGCCCTGGGCACCGCCAACGCGAGCGTCCTGAACATGGCCGAGGCCTACGCCACCCTCGCCAACCACGGCAAGCACGGCGCCTACAGCCTCATCAGCAAGGTCACCAAGAACGGCTCCGACGTGATGGAGTTCCCCCCGTTCAAGGCCTCCCGGGCCGTCAGCCGCGAAGCCGCCGACACCACGACCTCCGTCCTGCGCAGCGTCGTCGAGAACGGCACCGCCACCGAAGCCCTCGCCGCCGGCCGCCCCGCCGCCGGCAAGACCGGCACCGCGGAGGAGGACCAGGCCGCCTGGTTCGCCGGCTACACCCCCGACCTCGCCACCGTCGTCGCCGTCATGGGCCAGGACCCCGAGACCGCCCACCACAAGTCCCTCAGGGGCGCCATGGGCCTCGCCCGCATCAACGGCGGCGGCGCGCCCACCCAGATCTGGGCCCAGTTCACCAGGAACGCCCTCAAGGGCACCCCGGTCTCCGAGTTCAACCTCGAGGTCCAGGAGGGCGGCGACGCCTCCGCCCCGCCCTCCACGGAGAAGCCCGACGCCACCGCGTCCGCCGGCAGCACCCCGTCCGGCGACGGCACCAAGGGCGGAACGCAGGGCCAGAGCCAGGGACAGACCCAAGGCCAGACCCAGGGCCAGACGGGCGGCGGCAACACCACCGGCGGCGCCTCCACCGGCACCACCTCCGGCGCCACCACCGGCGGCGGCACGACCACCGGCGGCGCCTCGACCGGAACGACCTCCGGCGGCACGACGACCGGCGGCACCACCTCGGGCGGCACCTCCGGAACCACGGGCGGCACCTCGACCGGCACCACCGACGGAGGCACCACCGGCGACCCCGGCAACTCGACGGGCACCACCGTCGGCCCCCAGCTCGCAGCCGTCCGCCGCGACTGACCCCCCGGACGAAGGAACCCGGCGGGGCGGGCCCCCGCCGGGCCTCTTCGAAGACGGCCGATCGCAAGAAGGGCTGGTGACCACGGTCACCAGCCCTTCTTGCCGTCCGTCTCGGAGATCTCCCGAGGCGCTCAGCGGCCCCGCCCTCGCAGGACCGGCCCTCGCAGGACCCACCCTCGGAGGACCACACAGGTCCTCAGAGGTACAGACCCGTCGAGTCCTCCGACCCCTCGAACCGGTCCGCGGCCACAGCGTGCAGATCGCGCTCCCGCATCAGCACATACGCCACGCCCCGCACCTCGACCTCCGCCCGGTCCTCCGGGTCGTACAGCACACGGTCACCCGGCTCCACGGTCCGCACGTTCTGCCCCACCGCGACGACCGACGCCCACGCCAGCCGACGACCGACGGCCGCGGTGGCGGGGATCAGGATGCCTCCACCGGAACGCCGCTCGCCCTCGCCGGTCTCCTGCCGCACGAGCACACGGTCGTGCAGCATCCGGATGGGCAGCTTGTCGTGCCGGGGATCGAGGTCGTCTCTCTTGGCGCTCACACCACTGAACCTACCTGCCCGGAGCCGATCCGTGAGTGGCCGGGTCCGGGGCGGGCGACCCCGGCCGGATCATCCCCGGCGACGACGGGCGCCCAGGGCCAGCAGCCCCACGACCCCGACGACGACGAACGCCACCGGCACCACCCGCTCCAGCCGGGGCGCGCCGTCCTCGTCCACGAACTGCGCCCGCACCTCGCTCACCACCCGGTTGACCTGCACATAGGCCCTTCCCAAGGTGTGATCGACGTTGGCGACGACCTTGGCCCTGGCGTCCCCGACGATGGTCTTCGGGTGCACCCGCACCCCGATCTCGTCCAGCGTCTCCGCCAGCACCTCGCGGCGGGCCCTGATGTCCGCCTCGATCTGCGCCGGGGTTCTGGTGTCCGACGTCTCCGCCACGGTAAGGCCTCCGAAGTCAGCGATTCTTGTTCTGGACAGTCTGTCAGCTCCGTCCGCCGCCGCACGGTCAGGACCCCCGGTTAGGCTGGACCGATGAGCGAGCGACTCCAGCCCGGGGACGTGGCCCCCGACTTCACCCTCTCCGACGCCGACGGCAACCAGGTCTCCCTGTCGGACCACAAGGGCCGCAAGGTCATCGTCTACTTCTACCCGGCCGCGCTGACCCCCGGCTGCACGAAGCAGGCCTGCGACTTCACCGACAACCTCGACCTCCTGACGGGCGCCGGCTACGACGTCCTCGGCATCTCCCCGGACAGCCCCGAGAAGCTGGGGAAGTTCCGCGACAAGGAGTCCCTGAAGGTCACCCTCCTGGCCGACCCGGACAAGACCGCGCTCGACGCGTACGGCGCGTTCGGCGAGAAGAAGAACTACGGCAAGACGTACATGGGCGTCATCCGCTCCACGATCGTGGTGGACGAGGAGGGCAAGGTCGAACGAGCCCTGTACAACGTCCGCGCCACGGGCCACGTCGCCAAGATCATCAAGGACCTGGGCATCTGAAGCAGCCCCCTCCCGCCCAGCGGCCCCCGTCGGGCACCCGACCAGGGCCGCTTTCCCCTTTTCGGGCGTAACCGTCCGATAAGCGGTTCGTTACTTCGTACGAGACCACGAACACACGGTCGGAGACGGAGGGGGTTCAAAGTGGGCGCGAGCGCAACCGGCCAAGGGGACGCGTACAGCAAAGAAAGGCTCACGCGGGAGGTGGCCGAAGCGCGCAGCTGGGCCGACCTGATGCGACGGCTCGGCCTCGAGCCCAGTGGCGGCCGACGGCGGGTGTTGCAGAAACATGTCACCCGTCACGGCCTCGACACGAGCCACTTCGCCAAGCGCAGCCCGTGGCGCAAATACCCTGACGCCGCTATCGCGGAAGCCGCCGCCTCGTCGTCCTCCCTGCGGGAGGTCGCCCTGAAGCTGGGCGCCACCCCGGCCACGGGAACGCTCTCCCATATCCGACGCCGAATCCATGCGGCCGACATCGACGTCAGCCATTTCCCCGGCATCGATCGCCCCGAGGTAGACCTGCCCTTCACCACGGAGGAACTCCGGGCAGCCGCCGTCGTCACCACGAGTGTGCGTGGCGTGGCACGAGCACTCGGCGTGCCCGATGACAGCCGATCCCGGGCGACGCTGAATCGCATGCTGGCGGCCCACCGCATCGACGTCGGCCACTTCACGTATCGCCGGACGTCGATTCCCGAGGACGAGTTGCGAAGAATCGTGCCCACCGCCACCAGCTACGCCGATGTGATGCGTGGGCTCAGCATGGAAATCAACGACACCAACCACCGGCGCGTGCGGCGCGCCGTCACACGCCTCGATCTCGACACCAGTCACTTCAAGCGCCGATCCTGGGGGCGGCCCGAGCGTCCCGCCCCTCCGCCGACCGCGCATCGGGTGCTGGTCGTCCTGCCGGAACAAGCCGGCCGGACGAACAGGAACCGACTGCACCGGGCCCTGAAGGAGATCGGGGTTCCGTACGCATGTGCCGAGTGCGGCAATCCCGGAGAGTGGCGGGGTCGCTCGATCACCTTGCAGATCGACCACGCCAATGGCGACTGGCGGGACAATCGTGCAGCGAACCTGCGCTATTTGTGCCCCAATTGCCATGCGCTGACCGCCACGTGGTGCCGCCGCAAGAACGTAGGGCCACTCGCCGGGTGACCCTGGAGGCCCGTACACTGATGCCCTCTGGTCGAGCATGATGACCGTCTTTGAGCGGCCGTGATGGAATTTGGTCAGACATGCTGGGTTTAGGTCCCAGTGGGTTAACACCCGTGTGGGTTCGAGTCCCACCGGCCGCACCGATGAGGGGCCGTCCGTTCGGGCGGCCCCTCTCGTGTTCGCTCAGCCCAGCATTTCCCGTATCGCCGGTACCAGCGCCCGGAACGCCTTGCCTCGGTGGCTGATCGCGTTCTTCTCCACTGCCGTCAGTTCCGCGCAGGTCCGGGTCTCGCCGTCCGGCTGGAGGATCGGGTCGTAGCCGAAGCCGTTCGTGCCTGCGGGGGCGTGGCGCAGGACGCCGGGCAACCGGCCCTCGACCACGCGCTCGGTGCCGTCCGGGAGGGCGAGGGCCGCCGCGCAGGCGAAGTGGGCGGCCCGGTGTTCGTCCGCGATGTCGGAGAGCTGTGCGAGGAGCAGGTCCAGGTTGGCCCGGTCGTCGCCGTGGCGGCCGGACCAGCGGGCCGAGAAGATGCCGGGGGCGCCGTTCAGCACGTCCACGCAGAGGCCGGAGTCGTCGGCGACCGCCGGGAGGCCGGTGGCCTGGGCCAGGGTGCGGGCCTTGAGCAGGGCGTTCTCGGCGAAGGTGACGCCGGTTTCCTTGACGTCGGGGATGTCGGGGTAGGCGTCCGCGCCGACGAGGTCGTGGGGCAGGCCTGCGTCGGCGAGGATCGACCTGAGTTCGGTGATCTTTCCGGCGTTGCGGGTGGCGAGGATCAGGCGGGTCATGCGCCCCAGTATCCCCAGTGCCGCCGTCACCGGTTCGGTCGTCCCCGGTTCCGCCGTCCCCTGTTCCCGGCGTCCCTTGTTCTCTGTCGTCCCTGGCCCGTCGCTACGGCGTGCAGACCTTCGTGAGCTCGCCCGCCGCGTCGGTGACCGGGCTGAGGTCGGGCGTCTGATCGCCGTTCTTGACGGCCGTGCGGACGTTGGTCACGGCTGCCCGGAGGTCGTCGACGGCCTTGTTGACGTCGGCGTTGTCGGACTTGTCGCCGATCTTGTCGAGGTCGTTCTCGATGGAGGTCAGCGATTCCTGGGTCTGTGTCGGGTCGTTCGCGGCGTTCCGCACGGCCTGCTGGAGGTCGGTGACGCTGTCGGCGATGGAGTCGGCGGTCTGGACGCAGTCCAGGGCCTTGCCGACCGCGTCGCAGCCGGTCGCCGTCAGGAGCAGGGTGAGGGCGGCGGCCGCGGTGGCGGCGACGATGGTGCTGCGACGCCGGTGCGGGCGTCGGTTCACGGCCGTGGACATCAGTGGTTCCTCCGCTTGTCAGGCCCAGGAGGCCCCCGTCGGTGCACTGGCCAAGACGCGTCGGAAGGCGGGCCGGTTGCCCGGGCCCGCCTTCTTCTTGGTGTCCCCTTTACTTTTCCAGCACCGCGTCAAGTGCCTTGTGCTGCACAGCGGTGAGTTCGGCGCATCCGGAAACGGCCAGGTCCAGGAGGGAGTTGAGTTCGTCGCGGGCGAACGGCTGGGCCTCGGCGGTGCCTTGGACCTCGACGAAGCGGCCGTCGCCGGTGCAGACGACGTTCATGTCGGTCTCGGCGCGGACGTCCTCCTCGTAGCAGAGGTCCAGGAGGGGAGTGCCGTCGACGATGCCGACGGAGACGGCGCTGACGGTGCCGGTGAGGGGCCGGCGGCCGGCCTTGACGAGTTTGCGGCCCTGGGCCCAGGAGACGGCGTCCGCCAGTGCGACGTACGCGCCGGTGATGGCCGCGGTGCGGGTGCCGCCGTCGGCCTGGAGGACGTCGCAGTCGAGGACGATGGTGTTCTCGCCGAGCGCCTTGTAGTCGATGACGGCGCGCAGGGAGCGGCCGATGAGGCGGGAGATCTCGTGGGTGCGGCCGCCGATCTTGCCGCGGACGGACTCGCGGTCGCCGCGGGTGTTGGTGGCGCGGGGGAGCATGGAGTACTCCGCGGTGACCCAGCCTTCGCCGCTGCCTTTGCGCCAGCGCGGGACGCCTTCGGTGACGGAGGCGGTGCAGAAGACCTTCGTGTCGCCGAAGGAGACGAGGACGGAGCCCTCGGCGTGCTTGCTCCAGCCGCGTTCGATGGTGACGGGGCGGAGCTGTAGGGGGGTGCGGCCGTCGATTCGAGACATGGCGCTGAGCCTAGCCGCACATGCGGAAGGGGCTCCTCCCGCGTTGGGAGGCCGTGGGTGACCGACGGCGTCCGCGAGGGGGAGGAGCCCCTGAGGGGTGAGCGCGGGGCTCACTCACATCATGTCTTCGATCTCCGCGGCGATGGGGTCGGCGTCGGTGCCGATGACGACCTGGATGGCGGTGCCCATCTTGACGACGCCGTGGGCTCCGGCGGCTTTCAGGGCGGCTTCGTCGACCAGCGAGGGGTCGTTGACCTCGGTGCGCAGGCGGGTGATGCAGCCTTCGATCTCTTCGATGTTGTCGAGGCCGCCGAGTCCGGCGACGATCTTCTCAGCCTTGGTGCCCATGTTCGGTCTCCCTGAATTCCCTGGTGCGCGCCGCGGTTCTCCGGTGAGTCGCTTCGGCGCGGTAGCCCACAGTCGGTCCTGCTTCGCGAGCGATTGGGCGGTGTGTGTCCGAGGACGGGGTCACGGTGGCCCAATCGTTCGTTGCTGGTCTACACCACCTGACGGGCGGTCGCCAAACGGTGGGTGCGGTCTCGGCTTCGCGCTCGTGCGGCGCGTGATCTTCCGTTTCGCGGTCGCGCGGTCCGGTCCGAAGGCGCCGGACCGCGAGCCGGAGCAGGAGCGGGAGGAGGAGCGGGAGCAGGAGTGGGAGGAGGAGCCCGAGCGGGAGCCTGTACAGGAGGGGGAGGAGGGGCGGGAGGGCGCCGACGGGGCGTAGCCCAGCGTAGTTCCAGGAACACGGGGATCGCGGGTTCCTGACGCCACCTTCATCGTGCTACAACATGGTCTACACCACTGAGTGGTGTAGACCATCACCGATGGAGGAAGTCTATGAGCACCGCCACCGCGCCCACGGCGGCCCCCTCGAAGAAGTGGGGCTCGGGCCTGTTGCAGGGCCTGCAGAAGGTCGGCCGAAGCCTTCAGCTCCCGATCGCCGTGCTGCCGGCGGCGGGCCTCCTGCTGCGCTTCGGCCAGCAGGACGTGCACGACAAGCTCCACCTGCCCGACAAGGTGACGGCGGTGTTCGCCACAGCCGGTGGCGCCATTTTCGACAACCTGCCGATGCTCTTCTGCATAGGCGTCGCGATCGGCTTCGCCAAGAAGGCCGACGGCTCCACCGCACTCGCGGCGCTGGTGGGCTTCCTGATCTACAGCAACGTCCTGAAGGCGTTCCCGGTCACCGAGGCCAAGGTCCAGGCGGGTGCCGACATAGCCGCGACGTACAACAACCCCGGCGTCCTCGGCGGCATTCTGATGGGTCTGCTGAGTGCGGTGGTCTGGCAGCGGTACCACCGCAAGCGGCTGGTGGACTGGCTCGGCTTCTTCAACGGCCGCCGTCTGGTGCCGATCATCATGGCCTTCGTCGGCACGGCGATGGGCGTCCTCTTCGGCCTGGTCTGGGAGCCGATCGGTGAGGGCATCTCGAACTTCGGCGAGTGGATCACCGGTCTCGGCGCCTTCGGCGCCGGTCTGTTCGGGTTGATCAACCGCGCGCTGATCCCCGTCGGCATGCACCAGTTCGTCAACTCGGTGGCGTGGTTCCAGATCGGCGACTTCAAGGACTCCGCGGGCGCCGTCGTGCACGGCGACCTGACCCGCTTCTTCGCCGGTGACGCGACCGCCGGACAGTTCATGTCGGGCTTCTTCCCGATCATGATGTTCGGTCTCCCGGCCGCCGCGCTCGCCATGGCCCACACGGCCCGTCCCGAGCGCCGCAAGGCCGTCCTCGGCATGATGATCTCGCTCGCGCTGACGTCCTTCGTGACCGGTGTGACCGAGCCGATCGAGTTCTCGTTCATGTTCATCGCCCCGCTCCTCTACGTGATCCACGCGGTTCTCACCGCCCTGTCCATGGCGATCACCTGGGCGCTCGGCGTACACGCGGGCTTCACCTTCTCCGCGGGCTTCATCGACTACGCGCTGAACTGGAACCTGGCGACCAAGCCCTGGCTGATCATCCCGATCGGCCTGGTCTTCGGCGCCGTCTACTACTTCGTCTTCCGCTTCGCGATCACCAGGTGGGACCTCCCCACTCCGGGTCGTGAGCCCGAGGAGGAGGTCGAGGACCTCACCAAGGCGTAGGCGTCGGCCGGCGCACTCGCACAGAGCCCCCGGAGCCCTGAACCGCTCCGGGGGCTTTCGTCCGCCTGGGACCGGCTAGATCTCGTACGTGACTCTGGGCCGGGCCAGTTCCACCGGGCCGGCGAAGGTCGTGCGGGCGTCGGCGAGGTTGATCTCCGGGTCCGTCCACGGGGGGATGTGGGTCAGCACGAGCTTGCGCGCGCCCGCCCGGGTCGCCGCCTCGCCGGCCTCGCGGCCGTTGAGGTGCAGGTCGGGGATGTTCTCCTTGCCGTGGGTGAACGCCGCCTCGCACAGGAACAGGTCGGTGTCGCGGGCGAGTTCCTCCAGGGCGGGGCTGACGCCGGTGTCGCCGGAGTAGGTCAGCGACCGGCCGCCGTGCTCGACGCGGATGCCGTAGGCCTCCACCGGGTGCGCCACGCGTTCGGTGTGCACGGTGAAGGGGCCGATGTCGAAGGTGGACGGCTTGACCGTGTGGAAGTCGAAGACCTCGCTCATCGAGGAGGCGGAGGGCGTGTCGGCGTAGGCCGTGGTGAGGCGGTGCTCGGTGCCTTCGGGACCGTAGACCGGGATCGGGGCGCAGCGCCCGCCGTCGTGCCGGTAGTAGCGTGCGACGAAGTACGCGCACATGTCGATGCAGTGGTCGGCGTGCAGATGACTCAGGAAGATCGCGTCGAGGTCGTAGAGACCGCAGTGGCGCTGCAGCTCGCCCAGGGCGCCGTTGCCCATGTCGAGAAGCAGCCGGAAGCCGTCGGCCTCGACGAGGTAGCTCGAGCAGGCTGATTCCGCGGACGGAAACGAGCCCGAGCAGCCGACGACGGTGAGCTTCATAAAGCAGAATCCTCCGCTGGCGGGTGACCGAGATGTACCGGAAGGGATCCGTAAGGCGGACCGTGGAACGAATGATCGTCAAGTGGGGCGACAGGGGGCGTGCGGTCCGTCGAGCGTAAGGCGCGAAACCTCGGGTCGCTCCTCCACCAGGGGCTGTTGTGGGCGAACTCACCTGTGGTGTCACCGGTTCGGCTGGACCCGGGTCGTGAGAGGTGTGTGGAGGGCGCACGGTGGCAGGCGCGCGCCGGTAACGTCGTCGTATGCACACGTCCTGGTGGCTCGCGCTCGCGGCCGTGGTATTGCTCGCGCTGGTCGCGACGCTCGTGGACGGCTGGGGCCGGGGGCGGCGACCGCGGCGCCCGGGGACCCGGCCGGCGGGCCGGCGACCGGACCGCTCTACGGGTCGTTCGAAAGATCGCCCGAAAGGTCGCCCGCCGGGTCGGCCGGCTCGTGGGCGTGACGCGTCGGGGCGGCCCCGGCCCGCGGAGATCTGGTGGGCGGACGTGCCGTTCGAGGACGGGCCCGGCGCGAAGGACCGGCCGTGTCTGGTGCTGGTGGTGCGCGGTGACCGGGTGACCGTCGCGAAGATCACCAGCAAGTACCACGACGGGCGGCCCGGGGTGATCCCGCTCCCGCCGGGCGCCGTCGGCGACCCGCGGGGGCGGCAGAGCTATCTGGAGACGGACGAGCTGCGCCAGGTGCGGCTGGGCGACTTCCGGCGCCGGGTGGGCGCGGTGGACCGAGCCCTGTGGGACCAGGTCCGCCACCTGGCCACCTGAGGACCGCCGGAGCGTCCCGCCCGGCGGGTCCTGCCCGGAGCGGTCCCGCCCGGCGGAGCGTGCGGGCCGCCTGGCCGGGGGACCGGGCCGCGGGGGCCGAGTGCCCCGGCGGCCCGGCTCCCGTGCGGCCGGTTCCCCTGCGGTCGGTTCTCCTGCGGTCGGTTGTCCTGCGGTCGGCTCCCTGCGCGCCTACGCCCAGAGCTGGCCCTGCAGGGTCTCGATGGCCTCCTCGGTCGTGGCCGCCGTGTAGACGCCCGTCGACAGGTACTTCCAGCCGCCGTCCGCCACGACGAAGACGATGTCGGCGCTCTCTCCCGCCTTGACGGCCTTGTTGCCGACGCCGATCGCGGCGTGCAGGGCCGCGCCCGTGGAGACGCCCGCGAAGATGCCCTCCTGCTGGAGGAGTTCGCGGGTGCGGGTGACGGCGTCCGCCGAGCCGACCGAGAAGCGGGTGGTGAGGACGGAGGCGTCGTACAGCTCGGGTACGAAGCCCTCGTCGAGGTTGCGCAGGCCGTAGACCAGGTCGTCGTAGCGCGGCTCGGCGGCGACGATCTTCACGTCGGGCTTGTGCTCGCGCAGGTAGCGGCCGACGCCCATCAGCGTGCCGGTGGTGCCGAGGCCGGCGACGAAGTGGGTGATCGACGGCAGGTCGGCGAGGATCTCCGGGCCGGTGCCGGCGTAGTGGGCTCCGGCGTTGTCGGCGTTGCCGTACTGGTAGAGCATCACCCAGTCGGGGTGCTCGGCGGCGAGTTCCTTGGCGACGCGCACGGCGGTGTTGGAGCCGCCCGCGGCCGGGGAGGGGATGATCTCGGCGCCCCACATGGCGAGCAGGTCCCGGCGTTCCTGGGACGTGTTCTCCGGCATCACGCAGACGATGCGGTAGCCCTTGAGCTTGGCCGCCATGGCGAGGGAGATGCCGGTGTTGCCGCTCGTCGGTTCCAGGATGGTGCAGCCGGGGGTGAGCCGGCCGTCCTTCTCCGCCTGCTCGACCATGTGCAGGGCGGGCCGGTCCTTGATCGAGCCGGTGGGGTTGCGGTCCTCCAGCTTCGCCCAGATGCGGACGTCGGAGGACGGCGAGAGCCGCGGCAGGCACACCAGCGGGGTGTTGCCGACCGCGGCCAGCGGGGAGTCGTAGCGCATCGGGGCGGGCGGCCGATCAGGCCATGCCGCCGGCGACGGCCGGCAGGATCGTCACCGTGTCGCCGTCGGCCAGCTTGGTGTCGATGCCGTCGACGAAGCGGACGTCCTCGTCGTTGAGGTACACGTTCACGAAGCGGCGCAGCTTGCCGTCGTCCACGATGCGGGCGTGGATGCCCGCATGCCGGGTCTCGAGGTCGGTGAACAGGTCGGCGAGGGTGTCACCACTGCCCTCCACCGCCTTCTGACCGTCGGTGTACTGGCGGAGGATGGTCGGGATGCGGACCTCGATGGCCATGGCTGTGGGCTCCTGTCGGATGGTGTGGGCAGCGCGGATACGTGCGTGTGAGGCGCCGCGGCTCACGGCCGTGCGGCGGCAGGGCCTGCGTCAACAGATGGCGCTGGCGAGCCTGCACAGGTCGACGTGCAGCCGCGCCACGAGCAGTGCGCCCGGCGTCTTCGTGCTCACGTCGTTCAGAACCATGGGCTCATCGTATCGATTCCCGATCCGCCTTCCGGAGTGTGATCCCACATGATGGACGTATTGCGGCCGGGGAGTGAGACGCCCCAGGCCCGGCCCGGGACCGGGGCCGACGGACCGGGGCTCGGCGACCGGGCGGGCCGGACCGGGCGGGTCTGATCAGACGGGCCGGACCAGGCCGGTCGGACCAGGCGGGTCGATCGCCGTGGGGCGGCCGCGCGGCCCCTTCCCCGGGGAGCGGGCACGCCGTCGGTCGTCCCGTACCGGGTCCGTCCTGGCGGACGGCGGTCAGGGCGGGTCGGCCGGCCCGGCGACGGCGACGGAACCGTCTGTGCGGGGGCGGGTCGTGCGCGCGTCTGCGAAACGGCCACCGGCCGCCGGGGGCAGGTGGGTCAGACGACGGGTTTCCCGGTCAGCTCGACGCCCGCCGCGCGCATCTCCTCCAGGGCCTTGCCGGTGGTTCCCGCGGCCACGCCCGCGGTCAGGTCCAGCAGAACCTGGGTGCGGAAGCCCTCGCGTGCCGCGTCCAGGGCGGTGGCGCGTACGCAGTGGTCGGTGGCGATGCCGACGATGTCCACCTCGTCGATCCGGTGGTCCCGCAGCCAGTCGCCGAGGCCCACCCCGTTCTCGTCCGCGCCCTCGAAGCCGCTGTAGGCGGCCGCGTAGTCGCCCTTGCTGAAGACGGCGTCGACGGCGCCGGAGGCGACGGCCGGGGCGAAGTTGGGGTGGAAGCCGACGCCCTCCGTGCCGGCGACGCAGTGCGCGGGCCAGGAGTGGACGTAGTCGGGGTTGTCGGCGAAGTGGCCGCCGGGCGCGATGTGGTGGTCGCGGGTGGCCACGACGTGCCGGTATCCGGCGGGGGCCTGTCCGATCAGCTCGGTGATCGCGGCGGCCACGTCGGCCCCGCCGGCCACCGCGAGGCTGCCCCCCTCGCAGAAGTCGTTCTGCACGTCTACGACGATCAAGGCGCGGCGCATGGGCGGTGTCCTTCGATGGCGGTCCCCCGGCTCTGTCGATCGCGGGGGAGGGTGAAGTATTCGAGCCTAGAGACTTTGCCGGTCGTACGGGAGGGGGCGGCGCCCGGCGGTCGCCGGGCACACGCCCTAGTTACCCGACCGGTCGTGGACATACTCCGTGGGAATGACGGGTTCGCCGCGCGAGAGCTGGGTCGCGGACAGGGGCAGGCCGGCGCGGGCGGCGACGTGCCGGTCGCGGGCGACGTCGAGGGGCTCGCGGGTGACGACGGCTCCGCCCTTGACGAGCTCGACGAGCAGGAGGCGGTCGGCCAGCTCGGCGGGCACGGCCCCGGTGCCGACGACCTCGGCCTCCGCGACGCCGTGGGCGTCCGGCCGGCGGGCCGCCCACTTGCGGCCGCCGACGGAGGTCTTGCCGCCGGAGGACTTCTTCGCCACCGGCACGAGCGGCGCCTCGGGCTCGTCGGACTCGGCGCGGGCGACCAGTTTGTAGACCATGGAGGCCGTCGGGTGTCCGGAGCCGGTGACCAGCTGGGTGCCGACGCCGTAGGCGTCCACCGGGGCGGCGGCCAGAGAGGCGATGGCGTACTCGTCGAGGTCGGAGGTGACGATGATGCGGGTGCCGGTCGCGCCGAGCTCGTCGAGCTGGCGGCGGACCCGGTGGGCGACGAGGAGGAGGTCGCCGGAGTCGATGCGGACGGCGCCGAGCTCGGGGCCGGCCACCTCCACGGCGAGCCGGACGGCCTCGGTGACGTCGTAGGTGTCCACGAGGAGGGTGGTGCCCCGGCCGAGGGAGTCGACCTGGGCGCGGAAGGCGTCGCGCTCGTGGTCGTGCAGGAGGGTGAAGGCGTGGGCGCTGGTGCCCACGGTGGGGATGCCGTAGCGGAAGCCGGCGGCCAGGTCGGAGGTGGTGGTGAAGCCTCCCACGTAGGCGGCGCGGGCGGCGGCGACCGCGGCGAGTTCGTGGGTGCGGCGGGCGCCCATCTCGATCAGGGGCCGCTCGCCCGCGGCGGAGGACATGCGGGAGGCGGCGGCGGCGATGGCGGAGTCGTGGTTGAGGATGGAGAGGATCACGGTCTCCAGCAGGACGCACTCGGCGAAGGAGCCCTCGACGCGCATGATCGGCGAGCCCGGGAAGTAGACCTCGCCCTCGGGGTAGCCCCAGACGTCACCCGAGAAGCGGTACCGGGCGAGCCAGTCCAGGGTCTCGTCGTCGACGACGCCGCGCTCGCGCAGGAAGCGCAGGACGTCGGCGTCGAAGCGGAAGTTCTCGACGGCGTCCAGGACCCGCCCGGTGCCCGCGACGACGCCGTAGCGCCGGCCGTCCGGGAGCCGCCGGGTGAAGACCTCGAACACGCTGCGCCGTTCGGCGGTGCCCGCCTTCAGCGCGGCCTGCAGCATCGTCAGCTCGTACTGGTCCGTGAAGAGCGCCGTCGACGGAACTTCCACCGGCAGCCCAAGGTCCGCTACGTCCACCAAAGCTCTCCTGTCGTGACACTCCGGGTCCCGGCGTCGGCCGGGGGCCGGGGGTCGGCCCCCGGCGTATGCAGCATGACGACAGATGCTACCCCCTTTTCGTCGGTGTGACGATTTCCGTGCCCCGTGGCAGCATGGACGGTGTGACGTCACCCGCTCCCCTTGAGACCGAACGCACCGAGCCGGCGGAGGAGGTCTTCGCCGTCCCCGAGCCGGACGTCCCCTGGGTCACGATCGTGCACAACGATCCGGTCAACCTCATGAGCTACGTGACGTACGTCTTCCAGACGTACTTCGGGTACTCCAAGGACAAGGCCACCAAGCTCATGATGGACGTCCACCACAAGGGCCGGGCGGTCGTCTCCAGCGGATCCCGCGAGGAGATGGAACGCGACGTGCAGGCCATGCACGGCTACGGCCTGTGGGCCACCCTCCAGCAGGACCGGAAGTAGCCTGCCCTCCTATGCCTGGACACTTCGAACCGCTTCCCGGCGGCGGCGCGGCCGTCGCGCTCGACGACGTCGAGATCTCCATCATCCGGTCGCTGGCGGTGCAGCTGCTGGAGCTGATCGGCCCCGGCCCCGCCGAGGACGCCTCCGGCGATCCGCTCGCCGAGCTCTTCGCCGAGGGGCCGAGCGAGCCGCCGGCCGACCCGGTGCTCAGACGGCTCTTCCCGGACGCCTACACCGACCCGGAGGGCGCCCCGGGCGCCCGGGGCGCGGACGAGCAGAAGGCGCACTCCGCCGAGTTCCGCCGCTACACCGAGAACGACCTGCGGGCCGGCAAGCGCGACAACGCCCTCGCGGTGGTGCGCTCGCTGGACGCGCTGGCCTCGGAGGCGGCCGACGAGGGCGGGGCGGTGCTGAAGCTGTCGCCGCAGGAGTCGCAGGCCTGGCTGCGCGCGCTGAACGATCTGCGGCTCGCGATCGGCTCCCGGCTGGAGATCACCGACGAGGACGACACCGACCTTCTCTACCGGCTGCCGGACGACGACCCGCGCAAGCCGATGGTGATGGCGTACCTGTGGCTGGGCGGGCTCCAGGAGACCCTCGTGGCGACCCTTATGACATAGTCCGTCCGCCTTTTCACTCGCTCAGAGGACGCTCAAATCCGGATAACGATCGCATTACCGCGACGGCCGGGAGTGTCCTCTTTGTGCGTCGTTCATCCCCTTCTCCTTGTGTCGTGCGCCACACGTCCGCCCGCTGATCAGGATGGCGGGCGTGATAGATCTTCACGACCGCCCGGCGAACACCACCCGTATGTTCGGCCGGGTGCGCCACCGAGCCGGTTGATCGCCGGCCAGGCATCGCTCCATCAGTCCGGGGGGATCGAAACCCGACCCGAGGCCGACCAGAGGCCCGGTTCGGCATGGAGGAAGGCGCACCACACATGGCCTCTGAGAAGGTCACTGACACCGCTGTCACCGACACTCCCGAAGAGGGGTACGAACGCGGGCTCGGCAGCCGCCAGGTCCAGATGATCGCGATCGGCGGCGCCATCGGCGTCGGGCTCTTCCTGGGCGCCGGGGCGAACATCGCCAAGGCCGGTCCCAGTCTCATCCTGATGTACGCCCTCGCGGGCGGGATCATCTTCTTCATCATGCGGGCGCTGGGCGAGCTGCTGCTCTACCGCCCGGTCTCGGGCTCCTTCGCGGAGTACTCGCGGGAGTTCCTCGGCCCGTTCTTCGGTTACTTCACCGGCTGGACCTACTGGCTGATGTGGGTCGTCACCGGCATGGCCGAACTGACGGCCGCCGCGATCTACGTCAACTACTGGTTCCCGGCCGTCCCGCGCTGGGTCACCGCCCTGGTCTTCCTGGTGGTTCTCTTCGGGGTCAACCTGATCTCCGTGAAGCTCTTCGGCGAGCTGGAGTTCTGGTTCTCGATGGTGAAGGTCACCGCGCTGATCGGCATGATCGTGATCGGCCTCGGCGTCCTCACCTTCGGCTTCAGCAGCGCCGGCGACACGGCCGCGGTCTCCAACCTGTGGGCCTTCGACGGGTTCTTCCCCAAGGGCGTCGGCTCGTCCCTGATGACCCTCCAGGGCGTCATGTTCGCGTACCTCGCGGTCGAGCTGGTCGGTGTCACGGCGGGCGAGTCCGAGAACCCCGAGAAGACCCTGCCCAAGGCGATCAACACGCTGCCCTGGCGCATCGCGCTGTTCTACGTCGGCGCGCTCACGGTCATCCTGTGCGTGGTGAAGTGGACCGAGTTCGCACCGGGCGTCTCGCCGTTCGTCGAGGCGTTCGCGAAGATCGGCATCCCGGCGGGCGCCGGCATCGTCAACTTCGTCGTGCTCACGGCGGCCCTGTCGTCCTGCAACTCGGGCATGTACTCCACCGGCCGCATGCTGCGCAACCTGGCCGAGAGCGGCGAGGCCCCCGCGGCCTTCCGGAAGCTGTCGTCGACGAAGACGCCGGCCCTCGGCATCACGGTGTCGGTGCTGTTCATGGGCATCGGCGTGGTCCTGAACTACATCGTCCCGGAGAAGGCCTTCGGCTACGTCACGTCGGTCGCCACCGCGGCCGGCATCTGGACCTGGCTGATGATCCTGATCAGCCACGTGCTGTACCGCCGCGCGGTCGTCGCGGGCCGGCTGCCCGCGTCCAGCTTCCCGGCCCCGGGCGGCTCCGCGTTCAGCTGGGTGGCCATCGTGTTCCTGCTCTTCGTCACCGGCCTGATCGCCTACGACGCCGACTCGCGCGTGTGTCTGTACGTGATGGCGGGCTGGGCCGCTGCTCTCGGCGTCGGCTGGGCGGTCCTGAAGAACCGCGACCCGCAGATCGCCGCACGGCGCGAGCCGGAGTTCGAGAAGGTCGGCTGACAGGCCGCCCCCCGGGACTTCCGGCCGCAGGGAGCTCTCGTGGCGCCCCCTCCGGCAGCCTCAGGGACGTCCGCGACGCGGGCCGTTCCGCACCGTCCACCGGTGCGGGACGGCCCGCCCGTCGTCCACCGCCCGCCGTGCGCCGCCCGCCGCCCGGAACGCCGCCGCACGGCCCCGAGCCGGTTGCTTATCCTGGCGACCATGCTGACCATCACCCGGGCCCTGCACGACCAGATCGTCGCCCACGCCCGCAAGGACCACCCCGACGAGGCCTGCGGCGTCGTCGCGGGCCCGGCGGGCACGGACCGCCCCGAGCGCTTCCTCCCGATGCTGAACGCGGCCATGTCCCCCACGTTCTACGAGTTCGACTCGGGCGACCTGCTCAAGCTCTACCGCGAGATGGACGACCGCGACGAGGAGCCGGTGGTCGTCTACCACTCCCACACGGCGACGGAGGCGTACCCGTCCCGCACGGACATCTCGTACGCGAACGAGCCGGGCGCGCACTACGTCCTGGTCTCCACCGCCGACACCGACGGTCTCGGCGAGTTCCAGTTCCGCTCGTTCCGCATCCTGGACGGCGTGGTCACCGAGGAGGACGTGCGCGTCGTCGAGGCGTACTGAGGCGCGCCCCCGGCCCACTGCGGCGTCATGCGGCCGCGCTCCGCAGCAGCGCCCTGATGGGCCGCCACAGCTCCGGGACGACGATGACGCCTGCCGGGACACCGCTGCCGGGCGGGGTGCGCCATATCAGGCCGTCGGGATGGTGCAGGACCGCCGTGATCTCGTCCGGGGTCGGCGGGGCGGCGTTGCCGCGCAGGTAGACCGCCCGCAGGCCCAGGTTGCGCAGCCTGGTCAGGGCGCGCGCCCGGTTCTGGGCGTGGACGAGGACGCGGACGTCCGAGGCGGGGCCCGCGAGGTCCCCTCGGGGGGCGGGGCGGGGCAGGTTCAACGCCACCACCACCATGCCGTCGGGCAGCTTGCAGAAGCCTCCTGCGGCCATGCGGTCACACCCCCGTGTGCGTCGGTGTCGAGGTCGGTGTCAATAAGAAGAGCACAGGAGGCACCTAAACACGATCGGCGGCAACCCGCCAGGGGTTGCCGCCGATACGCGCTCTACCAGCTAAAACGTCGGCTACTTCGCCGAGGGGCCGACCTTGACCTTGATCGTCGAGCCGTTCGCGGGCTCGCTGACGATCTTGATCGAGGTGTTGGTGTCAGTGATCTTGACGCCCGACAGCGGGGTCGAGGCGTCGTAGTACGTCGACCTGCCGTCGTCGAAGACCGGGACGCCCGGACGGGACTTGATCTTGACCGCGACGTCCGCCTTGTGCAGCGTGATCGCGTCCGTGCGGTACCTGCTGAAGGTCGAGTCGAAGCTCTGCAGACGGGCGTTCATCGCGGTGCCGTCGGCCCACTTCAGCGGGGTCGGGTGCGAGTCGACCGGAAGGATCTGGCCCACACCGGGGTGCGCGCTGGTGTTGTTGTCCACCTGGGAGGTGTCCCACTTCCAGATCAACAGGCCGTTCTGGTACGCGTAGTGCTCCACCCAGTCGGGGCGGGTCGTGGAGAAGCCGAAGTTGTACGGGCCGACCTTGAGGGTCTTGTCGTACGACACGTACTGGCGGTTCTCGGCGATGTAGTACTGCGCGTAGTCGTCGCTGACGGACCCGCCGATGCGGGAGAAGCCGGTCGCCTTCCAGGCCGGGTCGGCGCTCTCCGCGTTGTCGGAGAAGAGCGTGGCTCCGTCGGCCGTCACCTTGATCTCGTCGGCCGTGAAGCCCTTCTGGGCCACGCCGCCGTCGGTGGCGTAGCGGAAGCGCAGGCTGAGCTTCTTGCCCGCGTAGGCGTCCAGCGGGAACGTCAGCTTCTGGTACGAGGCGACCGTGCCGGTCAGCGCGGGCTTGCCGCTGCCGTCACGCGGGATCGCGGTGCCGTCGGCCAGCGTGCCGTCGATGGGCGTGTAGTTGGCGCCGCCGTCCGTGGAGACCTCCACGTACGCGTAGTCGTAGTCCTTCTCGGTGTCCCACCAGGCGTCCATCGTAAGGGCGGCGGAGGACTTGCCGGTCAGGTCGACTTCGCGGGTGAGCGTGTTGCGCAGGTCGTTGCCGCTGCCGCTCCACCACTGCGTGGCGCCCTCGGCCGGGGCGACCACCTCGGTGGTGACCTTCTTCTCCGGCAACTGGACCACGAGGGCCTGGGCGTTCTTGGTGTTGTACTCCGCGACGCCCAGCGTGTGGCTGGACTTGCGGCCCGCCGCGGCGACGTCGTAGTCCAGCCAGCCCAGCTGGAGCTTGTCCCAGGCGTTCATGTCGCCGGGCAGGTCGCCGATGGCCTTCCGACCGGTGCCGAGCCAGGAACCGGACGACATCAGCGTCCAGAAGCCGGTGGAGTTCTCGCCGCCGCCGGAGGTGTCGTACTCGTCCGGCAGGCCGAGGTCGTGGCCGTACTCGTGCGCGTAGACGCCGAGTCCGCCGTTCTCCGGCTGGATGGTGTAGTCGCCGACCCAGATGCCGGTGTCGCCGACCTGGGCGCCGCCCAGCTTGTTGGTGTCCGGGCCGGTGGCGCCGGCGTCGGTGCCGAAGGCGTACCAGCGGTGGGCCCAGATGGCGTCCTCGCCCTGTGCGCCGCCGCCCGCGGACTCGTCCTCGCCGGCGTGCACGATCTGGAAGTGGTCGATGTAGCCGTCGGGCTCGTTGAAGTTGCCGTCGCCGTCGTAGTCGTAGCGGTCCCACTGGTCGAACGTGGCCAGCTCCGCCTTGATCTGCGCGCTGGTGGCGCCGGCGGCCTTGCGCTGGGCGACCCAGGCGTTCACGCCGTCCTGGACCGCGTACCAGGCGCCGGTGGTGGCCTTGTTGGAGCCGTAACGGGCCTCGTTGTACGGGACCTTGACCCAGTCGGCGACCTCGCCGTCGACCGAGTAGCGGCCCGAGGACTGCTTCTCGTAGTACTTCTTGAGCGACTCGGTGTTCTTGCCGGTCCCGAAGTACAGGTCCTGGAAGTGCTTCTGGTTGTAGTCCGCCTGCCAGGCCGTGGAGTTGTCCTTGGTCCGGTCGGGCGCGGCTATCCGGTTGTGCAGCGGGCCGGCCGTGCCGCCGTAGCGGGGGTCGACCTGGTCGCCGAACTCGACCAGGATCGTGAAGATCTTGTCGGTCTTCTCGCGGCCCAGCTCGACGTACTTGCTGTCGCCCTTACGGCTCTTGAGCTGGACGACTTTGGACCCGTGCCGGTCCTTGACGGACGCCTTGCCGGATATGACCTGCTTGAGAGCCTCCTCGCGCTGCGCGTCCTGCGTCTTGCTGAGCGGCCCGTCGAAGTCGTGCTCCTTGGCCTTCGCCGGCTGCGGGTCGCGCCGGTCCACCGCCGGGGCCTTCGCCGCGCCGTTCTCGGCGGCCTGCGCCACGGCGAACGTGGTGTACGTCGCCGAGGCCGCGGCCAGGGCGACGACGGTCGCGACCGTCCGATACGTCCAGGATCTACTGCTCACTTGATGTCCTCCCACGCACGCGCCCGTGCGCGCGGAAAGGGGGTATCCCTGTCAAGGAAGGTCCGCGCGCTGTTATACGCGTGTAGTCAAGTGACGCCATTTGACTACTGGTTTGCGAGAAAAGACAGACCTTGACTTGGACAAGTCAAATGCATTATCGGGAGCCGGTGTTCGCATTGCGGACATATGACGGCAACATGGCGGACCCTGACGGACCGTGACGGGCGCGCGGGACCGTCCACCTGATGGACGCCATGACTCCGTGCGCCCCCTGTGCACCGGCACCGTGGGTTAGGTCACGCTTACCGTCAGGTCCGCTCGGGCATGCAGCCGAATAGAGTCGAGACCGCCCCCGCTTCCGAGGACACGATTGCCATGCCTCGTCCGACTGTCGCACAGCTCACGTACGGGTCCTGCACCGTCATCTTCTCGACGCTCGCCATGCTGCTGCTGTCACAGACGAGTTCGGGCCCAGGGATCGCCGTCGTCGTCGTCGCCGCGGTCGCGCTCGGCGTGCTCGTCGCCATGACGGTGCCGACGCCGAAGCCGTCGAGGACCGCGGTGGCCCGTTCCGCCGCGAGTGCTCCCGCGAGCCGGCCCCAGCCCGTCAACGTCCCTGTCAACGTTCCTGTCACCGTTCCCGCGCACGCGCCCGTGCAGGCACCCGTGCCGGCTTCGGTCGCCGCGGCGCCCGAGCCCGTCCGGGAGCCCACGGCCCCCTGACCCGCCGCGCCACCGATACCGCCGTGCAGACGGCCCGCACGCCCCCTCGGGTGGCGTGCGGGCCGTCTGCACGGCTGCATGGAGCGGACGCTTCGAGGCCTCGGGTGCGGGCGGCCGGGCGACCGCCACGGCCGGACGGCCGTGGCCCGGACCGGGGCTCCCCGGCCCGGGCGTGAGGGTGGAGTCCCCCCGGCTCAGGCGCGCTTGAGGCGGACCGCCACCGTTTCGGCTGCCGTCACCGGCTGCCCGTAGTCCGGGTCGGTGGCCGTGGCCCGCGCCTCGACCTCGACGTCTCCGCGCTGGAACGGGGTGTCACCGGTGGGTACGGCCGTGGCGGTCCAGGCCGTGGGCGCGCCCGGGGTGCAGGACACCGGCGCGGTGAAGGAGCCGCGGATGAGCTTCTGCCTCTTCACCTGCGTGACGTTGCCGGAGACGTCCACCCTCACCGGCTTGCTGCAGCTCACCGTCCCGTGCAGACCGGCCTTGCCGTTCAGGGTGCTCGCCGTGCCGTCCAGGGCCACGGCGAGACCGAGGTCGAGCTGCGCCGGCGGCGCCGGGTTGTCGATGTGGACTTCACCGCGCGCCGCGGCGGCGCCTCCCTCGCAGTGCTGCTCGAAGGTGGCATCGAGCTTCGTCACGTATCCCTGCGGGCCGAACTCGACGTCGGCGACGGTGAATTCGCCGGTGAGCGTGTTGCATCCGCGGCCGTTGCCGCTGAGGTCCAGCCCCGGCTCGGCCGGCCCGTTGAACGGATGGCGGGTGGCGCCGGTGTAGGTGCCCGGCGCGAGAACCTTGCCGGACGGCGCCGCGAGGTCCAGGGACCACCAGTCACCGTTCGCTCCGTCCAGCTGGAGGTGGACCGCGTTGTGGGCGTTGTCGGCGGAGATGTCCATGCGGTCCTGGGACGCGGTCGCGTAGGCGTAGGACCGCCCGCCGCTGATGTAGTCGCCCTCGTCGCCGCCGAAGACGAACGACCCCTGCGTGACGGGCAGGGCGTGTGCCTCGCCGCCGGACAGCAGGCCGGTCGTGCCGGTGGCCATGCCCAGAGTCAGTACGAGGACGGCCGTCGTACGGGCCAGGACGCGTGTGGGCGTGCTGAGTGACATCGATGGTCCCCCTGAGAGATGAAGTGCCCCGTCGCCGGCCCGTCGTGCGCTTGACGCGTCGGCGGAGCGAGTCTGCCAACCAGAGGGATCCGCAACAACTGCGTTTTGGGCGAAGGAAGTTGATGTTTCGGCCCACCGTCGGGCGCTCGGACGCCTGGGACCCGGAGGGCCGGGACCGCCTCTTCGGCGGGGTCGTCGGCGGGGACTTCGGCCGGTTCGTCGGCGGGGTGGTCGGCGGGGGTGGTCGGCGGGGACTTCAGCCGGTGCTGACGACCACCGTCTTGGCCGCCTTGTCGTGCAGGCCCTGCTTGTACGGCTTGTCGAAGTAGCTCCAGCCGCCGCAGATCGCCGTCCACAGACAGGCGCAGCAGAAGGCGAACGGCACCCACAGGACCAGCGCCCGGATCAGCGACGTCTGCACGGAGGGCGTCGCGCCGTCGTCGAGGTCGGCCACGCGCAGGCCGAGCCACTTCTTGCCCAGCGTCCGGCCCGTCCTGGCGGTCAGGACCGTGTCGTACCCGACGTACAGGATCACGGCTACGACCTCGCGGCCGAAGGTCTTGCCGAACTCGATCCTGTCCGCGTTCGTCGTGTAGTTCGCGACCCCGAAGGCCCACGCCAGCAGCGTCACGACGATGAAGACGAGGACCATGTCGATGATCCGGGCGAGCGTGCGCCGGCCGCTGTCGGCGAGCGGGGGCATCCCGGCGAGCGGATCGGTGGGACGGCCGCCGTACGGGTCACCGCCGTAGGGGCCGCCCCCGTAGGGGTCACCGCCGTACGGGCCGCCGCCGGAGGGCGGAGGCTGCCCGGCGCCCCCGCCGTACGGCCCCTGGGGGCCTTGAGGACCCTGGGGCCCCTGAGGACCCTGCGGGGCGTCGTACGGCGAGCCCTGCGGGGGCTGCTGCGGCCGCTTCCTGAACGGGTCGTCCTCCGGCGGCTCGCCGCCGGAGGAGCCGGGGGGCGGTTCGGTGGTCATGCCCCCGAGTCGACCCCGAACCCTCGTGCTCCGCATCCGGCGAGCGGCCGTACGGGGTAGCGGGCACGGGAGTGTGCGGGCGGAGGCGGGATCCCGAGAGGGCGGGGCCCGAGCGGAGGCCGGGCCCCCGGGGAGGCGGGGCGGGGGGTCAGCCCGCGACGAACGTGTGCGCCGCCTTGTCGTGCCAGCACTGGCGCCACGGCTTGTCGAACAGGCCCCAGACGACGCCCACGACGCCGACCGCGAGCAGTCCGGGAACGCTGTAGACGAGCCAGCGGCGCAGGGCGGCCCCGAAGGTCGGGGGCTCGCCGCCCTCGATGTCCCGCACGTCCAGACCGAACAGCTTCTTGCCCAGCGTGCGGCCCCACTTGGCGGTCGGCACGGCCTCGTACACGATCCCGGAGACCAGCAGGACGGCGAGGACGATCCCCAGGTACACCGACGTCGTGCCGTCGAGCAGCCAGACGGTCACGGTCTCCCCGGTCAGCTTGGCCGCGTCGATCTTCTCTTTGACGTGGTCGAGGGCCTTCGCGCCGAGCGGCACCGCGGCCGCGCCGGTGACGGCCCCGAGGACGAGCGTGTCGACGAGACGTGCGGCCAGCCGTTTGCCGAGGCCTGCGGGACGGGCCGAGGCCTGACGCCGGGCCGCCGCCTGGAAGATGTCGTCCACCGGCGGTTTCCAGGGCGCGACGGGCCCGTCCTCGGCCCCCGCGAGCCGGTGCACCTGCTGCGCCCAGGAGGGCTGTCCGCCGCCGGGGCCGACGGGGGCGACGGGTGCGACGGGTTGCCGGGGGACGCTCGCGGCGGCCTGCTGCGGGACCGCCGGGGCGGGCGGCGCGGCCGGGAACCCGGCGGGGCCCTGGGGAGCGGGGGCGGGAGCCGGTGCGGTCTGCGCGGGGAGGGCCTGCGGGGGGCCGGCCTGCGGGGCGGGGGCGGGCTGGGACGCCGCCGCCCGCTCGGCGGCCGCCTTGCCCGCGCCGAACCCCGGCTTCGCGGGAGCCGCGCCGCCGGCCGCCGGGACCTGGCCCGGCGTCTGCGCGCCCGCCTGCTCCGGGAACACCGGAGCCGCCGGGAACGCCGAGGACGCCGGGGCGGAGGTCGGGCCCTGCGTGCCGGGGACGAAGGGCGCAGCGGGCGCGGCGTCCTGGTGGCCCGTGCGCGGGGCCGGGGCGCGGAAGGTGACGGTGCTCTTGTCGGGGACGAACCCGGGGGCGCCGGGCGGGGCCGTGCCGGGCGGCGATCCGGGCGCCGCGGCGCCCGGCGTCGGGCGGCGGAAGACGAACGTGCCGCCCGGGACCACGTCCCCGGCGGCCGGGCCGCCGCCGGGCTCCGGCTCCGCGGGCGGAATCGTCGCCGTGCCGTCCGTGCTCGTCGAGCGGCCCTCGGGCTGTGCCGGGGCGGGCGAGGGGGACCGCGGGTCGGCGCCCTGCAGAGCGCCCCAGGAGACCCGGCGGTCCTGTTCGCCGCCGAAGCCGGACTGGTGGGCGCGGTCGGCGCCCCAGGCGGAGGCCGGCTGGGAGGGGCCCCCGTAGGGGTCGGCCGGCGCGGGGTCCTCGTCGAAGAAGTGCGGGCCGGTCTCCTCGACGGAGGGCGCGTGCCCGCCGGACGGGGGCGTGAGCGGCCGGCCACCGGACGGCGCGGGCCGACTGGTGCCCGGTACCCAGGAGGCACCGTTCCAGTACCGGACGTATCCAGGGATGGACGGGTCCGGGTAGTACCCCTCGCGGGGCCTGTCGTCGCCGGGGGCCGGGGTGGGGGCGCTCATGTCCGTCGTCCCGTATCTGCTCGGGGGTGGGATGGGGGGACCACATCTATCAGACGCGCGCCTGAGCCAGGGCGGCTCTGGCCATACGGCCACCTTTCCGGGCAACTCCGTGCACGCTCTTCACACGTGCGAGGCCGCCCGCCGGGGCCCGGCGCGCACGGCCGCCGGAAAAGTTCTCCGGACCCGCGTAATGGTTCCGGGTCGACGCCCTCTCCACTCGTACGGGCCCGTGCGAAGGCCCGTACGAAGGCCCGTCCGACGGTCCGTGAAGGCCCCCGGGCCGGTGACGGGTTCCGTACCGAGAGGAGAAGGTCATGCGTCACACCGTGGTGGAGCGCGAGCTGGAGCTGAGGCTCGTCCTGTCGCCCGAGCGCAGCATCCCGGTCCCGGCCAGGCTCGGCTACCGCAGCGACGACCCGTTCGCCGTCCATGTCGCCTTCCACACCGACTCGGAGCACCCGGTCGCCTGGACGTTCGCCCGCGAACTGCTCGTGGAAGGGGTGTTCCGGCCGTGCGGGCACGGGGACGTGCGGGTGTGGCCGGCGAAGACGGAGGGTCGCAGCGTCGTGCTGATGGCGCTCAGCTCGCCCGAAGGCGACGCCCTCCTGGAGGCGCCCGCGGCCCAGGTCTCGGCCTGGCTGGAGCGGACGCTGCGGGTGGTGCCGCCGGGCTGCGAGGGCGAGTGGCTCGGCATCGACGACGCCCTGGCCGAGCTGCTCGCCCCCTCCCCCAGACTCTCGGCCTCGCTGGAACACCCGCTGGAACACCCGTTGTCGCAGGGGGGACCGGTCCCGGCGGACGACGCGTGGCTGCGCGACCCGTGGCCGGACGACGAGACGCGGGACGCGGATGAGTGAGCGCGGGCCGTCGGCCTCGGCGAGTGGACCGTCGACCTGAGGGTGCGGGCCGTCGGCCTCAGAACAGCTTGCCCGGGTTGAGGATGCCCAGCGGGTCGAAGGCGGCCTTGACCGCGCGCTGCATCTCCACGCCGACCGGGCCGATCTCGCGCGCCAGCCACTCCTTCTTCAGCACGCCGACGCCGTGTTCGCCGGTGATGGTGCCGCCGAGTTCCAGACCGAGGCCCATGATCTCGTCGAAGGACTCGCGGGCCCGCCGGCGCTCGTCGGGGTCCGCCGCGTCGAAGCAGACCGTGGGGTGGGTGTTGCCGTCTCCGGCGTGGGCGACTACCCCGATGGTCAACCCGTGCTTCTCAGCGATGCGTTCGACGCCTTCGAGCATCTCGCCGAGCCTCGAGCGGGGCACGCACACGTCGTCGATCATCGTCGTGCCCTTGACGGCGTCCAGCGCGACGAGCGCCGACCGGCGTGCCTGGAGCAGGAGTTCGGATTCGGCGACGTCCTCGGCGGGGACGACCTGCGTGGCGCCGGCCGCCTCGCACAGCGCGCCGACCGCGGCGAGGTCGGCGGCCGGGTCGGGGGTGTCGAAGGCGGCGAGGAGCAGGGCCTCGGTGGTCTCCGGCAGGCCCATGCGGGTCAGTTCGTTGACGGCCCCGACGGTCGTGCGGTCCATCAGTTCGAGGAGGGACGGCACATGGCCGCCGGCCATGATCCGGCACACCGCGTCACAGGCCGCGGCGCCGGACGGGAACTCGGCAGCCAGCGCCAACTGCCGCGGCGGCCGCGGCTTCAGCGCCAGGATCGCCCGCACGACGACGCCCAGCGAGCCCTCGGAGCCGACGAACAGGCGGGTGAGGTCGTACCCGGCGACGCCCTTCGCGGTGCGGCGGCCGGTGGACATCAGCCGTCCGTCGGCGAGCACCACGTCGAGTCCGAGGACGTACTCGGCCGTCACCCCGTACTTGACGCAGCACAGGCCGCCGGACGCGGTGCCGATGTTGCCGCCGATCGTGCACGTCTCCCAGCTGGAGGGGTCGGGCGGGTAGTACAGGCCGTGTTCGCCCACGGCCCGGGACAGGGCCGCGTTGACGACGCCCGGTTCGACGACGGCGATGCGGTCGACCGGGTTGATCTCGACGATGCGGTCCATCCGCGTCAGGGACAGGACGATGCAGCCCTCGGTGGCGTTGGCGCCGCCGGAGAGGCCGGTGCGGGCGCCCTGCGGCACGACCGGGACACGCAGCGCGGTCGCCGTGCGCATGACGTGCTGGACCTCTTCGGCCGTGCGCGGCAGGACGACCACGGCCGGGTTTCCGGCGGGGCAGAAGCCGGCCATGTCGTGGGCGTAGGAGCCCGTGACGTCCGGGTCGGTGAGGACGGCCTCGGCGGGCAGGCCGGCCAGCAGGCGGTCGAGGAGGTTGCCCGTCATGTCGTCGTGCGGCGCTTCCGAACGGCTCATGATCACAGGCTCGCACTTCGGGGCCATCGGTGTGAACCCGCCCACCGGACCCTTCCTCCGACGTCGTACGGTCGTCGTACTGACGCACAGTGAGCGCCATGGAGAAGGTCTCTCGGTTTCGGCGGCGGGTGCTCGTGGGTTCGCTCGTGGGGTGTCTCGCCCTGGGCGGCGGGGTGCTGATGTGTCTGCCCGGCGAGGGGCGGGCCGGGCGGACGCCCGTGGCCGCTCCCGGGGCGCAGGCGGGGGCGGCGGTCCGGGCGGGTGCGCCGGCCGCGCTCGCGGATCTGGCGGCGCTGGTCGAGGAGCGCGAGAGCCGGGTGCGGGCGCATCCGAAGGACGCCCGGTCGTGGGCGGTGCTCGGCGCCGCCTACCTGGAGCAGGGCCGGCGCACCGCCGACGTGGCCGCCCTGTACCCCAAGGCCGAGCGGGCGCTGCGGACCTCGCTGAAGGCGCGTCCGGGGAACAACGCCGACGCCCTCGACGGTCTGGCCGCGCTGGCCGCCGCGCGCCGTGACTTCCCGGCGGCGCTGGCCTGGGGCGAGTCCGCGCTGAAGGCGGCGCCCGGACGCTGGACGACGTACGCGCAGCTCGTCGACGCGTACACCGGGCTCGGCGACTACAAGAAGGCCCGCAAGGCCCTCGACCGGCTGACGGCGCTGCACTCGGGGCCCGTCGTGCGGGCGCGGGCGGCGGGCGTGTACTGGGACCAGGGCCGGCGTGAGGACGCGCAGGCCGCGCTGGCGGACGCGGCGGCGGACGCCTCCTCCCCTGCCGAGCAGGCGGCCTGGCTGGAGCGGGGCGGGCAGCTGGCCTTCGAGCGCGGCGAGCGGGAGACCGCGCTGCGGCACTTCCAGGAGGCGGTGCGGATCGACCCCGGGCTGTGGGCCGCGTGGGCCGGGCGGGGGCGGGCGCTGGCGGCTCTGGGGCGGACCTCGGAGGCGCTGCGCGCGTACCGGACGGCGCTGGCCGGGCAGCCGTCGCCGCAGTACGCGCTGGAGCTGGGCGAGCTGTACGAGTCGCTGGGGCTCGCCCGGGAGGCGGGGGCGCAGTACGACCTGCTGCGGGCGCGGGTGCGGGAGGAGGAGGCGGGCGGGGTGGACGGGGAACTGGTCCTCGGCCGGTTCGAGGCGGACCACGGTGACCCGGCCCTGGCGGTGCGGCGGCTGCGGGCCGAGTGGCGCAGACAGCCGGGGATCGCGGTGGCGGACGCGCTGGGCTGGGCGTTGCACCGGGCCGGGCAGGACGAGGAGGCCCTGAGGTTCGCCCTGACGGCCACCGACCGGGTGCACGGGGGTGCGATGCTCAGCGCGCCGTACGTCCACCACCTGGCCGTGATCGAGCGGACGCTGGGCAGGGAGGGGCCCGCCCGGCGGCATCTGCGGGAGGCCCTGCAGATCAACCCGTACTTCTCGCCGCTGCTCGGACCGCAGGCCCGGGCAGCGGCCGCACAGCTGGGCGACGAGCCGCCCCCGGCGGAACTGCCGTCCTGACGCCGGGCCGCGGCGGGACGTGCCGGCGCCGGACTGCCGCGGGGCTTGCCGGCGCCCGGCCGCCGCGGGGTCCTGCTGACCACGGGCCGCCGCGGGGCTTCCTGACAGCGGGCCGCCGGGGGTCCTGCTGAGCAAGGGCCGCCGGGTGTCCCGCCGGCCGGGGGCGGCCGTCCGCCGTTCCGGCTACAGGTTGCCGCGCTTGGCCTGCTCGCGCTCGATCGCCTCGAACAGGGCCTTGAAGTTGCCCTTGCCGAAGCCCATCGAGCCGTGGCGTTCGATGATCTCGAAGAAGACGGTCGGCTTGTCCTGGACCGGCTTGGTGAAGATCTGCAGCAGGTAGCCGTCCTCGTCGCGGTCGACGAGGATCTTCAGCTCGCGCAGGGTCTCGACGGGGACGCGGGTCTCGCCGGCCCACTCGCCGAGGGTGTCGTAGTACGAGTCGGGGGTGTCGAGGAACCGGACGCCGCCCGCGCGCATCGTGCGGACCGTCTGCACGATGTCGTTGCTGTTGAGCGCGATGTGCTGGACGCCCGCGCCGCCGTAGAACTCCAGGTACTCGTCGATCTGGGACTTCTTCTTGGCGATGGCCGGCTCGTTGATCGGGAACTTGACCTTCAGGGTCCCGTCGGCGACGACCTTCGACATCAGGGCGGAGTACTCGGTGGCGATGTCGTCGCCCACGAACTCCTTCATGTTGGTGAAGCCCATGACCTTGTTGTAGAAGCCGACCCACTCGTTCATCCGGCCGAGCTCGACGTTGCCGACGCAGTGGTCGACGGCCTGGAAGGTGCGGCGGGAGGGCGGTTCGACGATCGGGTCGGCGCTCGTGTAGCCCGGGAGGTAGGGGCCGTCGTAGCCGGACCGGTCGACGAGGGTGTGGCGGGTGTCGCCGTAGGTGGCGATCGCGGCGAGGACGACCGTGCCGTGCTCGTCCTTCAGCTCGTAGGGCTCGGCGATCGAGCGCGCGCCGTGCTCGACGGCGTAGGCGTGGGCGGCGCGGGCGTCCGGGACCTCGATGGCGAGGTCGACGACGCCGTCGCCGTGCTCGGCCACGTGCCGTTCGAGGAAGTGACCCCAGGGGGTGGCGGCCTTGATGACGGAGGTCAGGACGAAGCGGGCGGAGCCGTTGGTGAGCACGTACGAGGCGGTCTCGCGGCTGCCCGTCTCCGGTCCGGAGTAGGCGACCAGCGTCATGCCGAAGGCGGTGGAGTAGAAGTGCGCCGCCTGCTTGGCGTTGCCCACGGCGAAGACGACCGCGTCCATTCCCTTGACCGGGAAGGGGTCGGCCTGCCGGGCGGTGTCGGGGGTGTGGTGCGTGGTCTGCGTCATAGCCGAAGGGTCGCGCCGGTCGGCAAGGTGCGCAATAGTTCGCTCCGTAGCTGGACAGGATGACCAGCCCTACGGCGGCCTCGGCGGACTTTGTGTACAGGATGACCATCTCGGAGGCGAACGGTATGGCGATCGACCATCTGGACGGGCGGATCATCGTGCTGCTGGCCCGTGAGCCGCGGCTGGGGGTGCTGGAGATGTCCCGGCGGCTGGGGGTGGCCCGCGGGACCGCGCAGGCACGGCTCGACCGGCTTCAGTCGAACGGAGTCATCCGGGGCTTCGGACCGCAGGTCGATCCGGCGGCGCTCGGCTACCCGGTCACCGCGTTCGCCACGCTGGAGATCCGGCAGGGCCAAGGGGCCGACGTGCGGGCGCACTTGGCGTCCGTGCCGGAGGTCCTGGAACTGCACACCACGACCGGCAGCGGGGACATGCTGTGCCGGCTGGTGGCGCGCTCCAACGCCGATCTCCAGCGGGTCATCGACCGGGTCGTCGGCTTTGATGGCATTGTCCGGGCCTCCACCGCGATCGTGATGGAGAACCCCGTCCCGCTGCGGATCATCCCGCTGGTGGAACAGGCCGCGGACGACCGGGAAGGGCCGGGCAGACCTGTGGGGTGAGCACCTTGAGCTTCTGGGAGTACCTGGACAGCCGGCACCGGCAGCTGCTCACCGACGCCTGGCAGCACGCGAGCGTCGTCTTCCAGTGCATGGTCGTCGCGACCCTGGCCGGGGTGGCGATCGGGGTCTTCACGTACCGCAGCGGCTGGGCGGGCGACCTGGCCACCACCTCCACCGCCACCGTCCTGACCGTCCCCTCGCTCGCGATGATCGGACTGCTGATCCCGGTGGCCGGGCTCGGCGTGCCGCCGACGGTGATCGCGCTGACGCTGTACGGGCTGCTGCCGATCGTGCGGAACTGCGTCGTCGGGCTGCGCAGCGTGGACCCCTCCCTGGTGGACGCGGCGAACGGCATCGGCATGTCCCGGCTGACGCGACTGGTCCGGGTGGAGCTGCCGCTGGCCTGGCCACCGATCCTGACGGGCATCCGGGTCTCCACACAGATGCTGATGGGCATCGCCGCGATCGCCGCGTACGCCTCCGGGCCAGGTCTCGGCAACGAGATCTTCCGCGGGATCGCCTCGCTGGGCAGCAGGAACGCCCTCAACCAGGTGCTGGCCGGCACGCTCGGGATCATCGTGCTGGCCCTGCTGTTCGACGCCGCGTACGTCGTCGTCGGACGCCTGACGATTCCCGGGGGGATCCGTGTCTGAGTCGCACGGCGCGTCGATCGAGCTGGAGAACCTCACCAAGCGGTATCCGGGCAACGCCGAGCCGTCCGTCGACGACGTCACCATGGAGATCAGGGCGGGCGAGACGGTCGTCCTCGTCGGGCCCTCGGGGTGCGGGAAGTCGACCACCCTGAAGATGATCAACCGGCTGATCGAGCCGAGCGGCGGGCGGATCCGCATCGGCGGCGAGGACGTCACCGGCATCGACCCGGTGAGGCTGCGCCGCAAGATCGGCTACGCGATCCAGTCGTCCGGTCTCTTCCCGCACATGACGGTCGCGCAGAACATCGCGCTCGTGCCCAGGATGACCGGCTGGCCGAAGGCGCGGATCCGGGACCGGGTGGCGGAGATGCTCGACCTGGTCGGGCTCGACCCCGGCGAGTTCCGTCACCGCTACCCGCGCCAGCTGTCCGGCGGCCAGCAGCAACGGGTCGGCGTGGCACGGGCGTTGGCGGCCGATCCGCCGGTGCTGCTGATGGACGAGCCGTTCGGGGCCGTCGACCCGGTCACCCGCGTCCACCTCCAGGACGAGCTGCTCCGGCTCCAGCGCGAGCTGCACAGGACGATCGTGTTCGTCACCCACGACTTCGACGAGGCGATCAAGCTCGGCGACCGGATCGCGGTGCTGCGCGAGTGCTCCCGCATCGCCCAGTTCGACACCCCGGAGACCATCCTCACCAGCCCGGCGGACGACTTCGTGTCCGGGTTCGTGGGGGCGGGGGCGGCTCTGAAGAGGCTCGACCTCAGCCGGGTGCGGGACGTGGAGATCGCCGGCTGTCCGACGGTGACCGTCGACGACCCGCTGCGGACGGTCGTGGACCGGCTGCGCTCCCGAGGGTCCCGCCCGGGCCGTCCGGCCACCGGAGGAGGCGCCGACGAGCTCCTGCTGCTGGACCGGAGCGGCCGGCCCTCCAGGTGGCTGCGCCGCGAGGACCTGACGCGGGCCAGGGGCTCCCTGACGCGGGCCGGCGTCCCGGTCGGCGGCACGGTGTCCCACGACGCCACCCTGCGCGACGCGCTGGAGGCGGTGCTCACGGACGCCGCCGGGCGGGCCGTGGTCACGGGCCGGCGGGGCGAGTACGCCGGGGTCGTCGACATGGCGACGCTGCTGGACTCCGTGCGCGGACTGCTGGAGGCCGACCGGCTGGAGGCGCTGGAGGCACTGGAGCCGCCGCACGAACCGGAGGAGGCCCGGACCGCGCCGACGCACGCGGAGCAGAAGGGCCCGGCCGGGCAGGCGACGGCGTGAGCGCGTCCGAACTCGACGGCCTGCCGGCAGATCCGCCGGGCGGTCTGTCGGGCGATCTGCCGAGTGATCTGTCAGGCGGTCCGCCGCACGCGCCGGCGTGGGAGACGGCACGGACCGCGACCGAGGGCTCGGCGGTCGGGAGCTCCGCGGTCGGGAGCTCCGCGGTCGAGAGCTCCGCGGTCGGGGGTTCCGCGGTCGGGGGTTCGGCTTCTCCTCGGCGGCGCCTCACCTGGCAGAGGCTGACCCTTCTGCCCGCCTTCCTGGTCGCGCTGCTGCTGGCGACCTGGCTGTGGTTCGAGCAGGCGGACCTGGACGCGATCACCCGGAACGCGCTCTCCGGCGGCCAGGTGTCCGAGGCGCTGTGGCAGCACATCCAGCTGACGGTGATCTCCACGTTCTTCGTGCTGATCATCGCGATCCCGCTGGGCGTCCTGCTCACGCGGCGCAGGTTCCGCGGGGCGACCCCGGTCGCGCTGGCCCTCGCCAACGCGGGGCAGGCGACCCCGGCGATCGGTCTGCTGGCGCTGCTGGTGATCTGGCTGGGCATCGGCCGCCGGGCGGCTCTGATCGGCATGGTCGCCTACGCCGTGCTGCCCGTGCTCTCCAACACGGTCGCGGGGCTGAAGGCCAACGATCCGACGCTGCTGGAGGCGGCCCGCGGGATCGGCATGTCCCCGTCCGGTGTGCTGTCCCGGGTGGAGCTGCCGCTGGCGGTGCCGCTCATCCTGGCCGGCGTCCGCACGGCGCTGGTGCTGAACGTCGGCACGGCGACCCTGGCGACCTTCGGCGGGGGCGGCGGCCTGGGCGTGCTGATCACGGCCGGCATCACCAACCAGCGCATGCCGGTGCTGGTGCTGGGCTCGGTCCTCACCGTCGCCCTGGCGCTGCTGGTCGACTGGCTGGCCTCGCTCGCCGAGGTGCTGCTACGGCCGCGAGGACTGGAGACGGAAGCATGAGACAGGCGCGGTTCCTCGCCGGGGCGCTGCTGCTGACGGCCGGCTGCGGCCTGACCAGCGGCTCCCCCATGGTGGACGACGTCTCGCCCGGCTCGATCGGCAGGGGCGAGCCGCTCGAGGGGGCCCGGCTGACGGTGACGTCCAAGTCGTTCACCGAGAACCTGATCCTCGGCGCGATGATCGGCATCGCCTTCCGGGCGGCCGGCGCGGACGTGCTGGACCGCACCGGCATCCAGGGCTCCATCGGCAGCCGTGAGGCGGTCCGCACGGGGGACGCCGACGCCATGTACGAGTACACGGGCACGGCCTGGATCACGTACCTGGGCAACAGCCGGCCCATCGCCGACCCGCGGCAGCAGTGGCAGGCGGTGCGCGACGCCGACGCGGGGAACGGGCTGACCTGGCTGTCTCCGTCCCGGCTCGACAACACCTACGCGCTGGCGACGAACCAGGCGAACTCCCGCAGACGCCGCACGAGAACGCTGTCGGAGGCGGCCGCGCTGTCCCGGTCCGACCCGGGCGCCGTGACACTGTGCGTGGAGGGCGAGTTCGCCAACCGGGCGGACGGACTGCCGGGCATGGCGAAGGCGTACGGGATGGACGTGCCGGCGTCCCGGGTCACCCAGATGGACACCGGGATCATCTACACCCAGGCGGCGAAGGGGAGTTGCTCCTACGGCGAGGTGTACACCACGGACGGCCGCATCACGTCGATGAACCTGGTGGTGATGGAGGACGACAAGGGCTTCTTCCCCCACTACAACGCCGCCCCCGTGGTCAACTCCGAGGCGCTGCGGAAGTGGCCGGCGATCGCGGGCCTGCTGGACCCGATCACGAAGAAGCTGGACAACACGGTGGCGCGGGAGCTGAACGCCGAGGTGGACGTCGACGGTCAGGACCCGCACCAGGTGGCACTGGAGTGGATGAAGGACCAGGGGTTCGTGACGTGACCGTCGGCGCCGTTCAGCAGCCGGGGACCGAGCCCTTGCCGTGCTCCAGCGCGACCAGCGCCTTGACCGCGCCCTGAAGCGTGGTGACGGGGACCAGCCGCAGCCCCGCGGGCAGCTCGGACTTCGCGTCGGCGCACTCGTCCTTCGGCACGAGGAACACGGTCGCGCCGTCCCGGCGGGCGGCCTGCGTCTTCAGCGCGACGCCGCCGACCGCGCCGACCTTGCCGTCCGCGTCGATCGTGCCGGTCCCGGCGATCGTGCGGCCGCCCGTGAGGTCGCCGCCGCTGCCGTCGCCGTCCAGCTTGTCGACGATGCCGAGCGAGAACAGCAGGCCGGCGCTGGGCCCGCCCACGTCGGACAGCTTCAGCGTGACCTTGACGCCGTCGCGGCCGAGGTCCAGGTACTTCAGCGCGGCCTCGGTCGCCGCGTCCTGGGACTGCCGCATCTGCTCGGTGTTGTGCTGCTCGATCTCCTTGGTGCTCTGCCCGCTGGGGTACACGGAGTCACGCGGCATGATCGCCTGGTCGGTGCGGAACCAGCCGTCGATCACGTCGGAGAGCCGGACGTCGGTGTCGGGGTTGGTCGCCTCGATCGTCGTCATCCGCAGCTGCCCGCTGGTGCGTCTGGTGGGCGCGCCGGAGATCGTGATCACCTGGCTCCCCTTGTTCTCACCGAGGACGTTCGCCGTCATACCCGGCTGCGCCACCGAGAACGGCAGCGGCGCGAAGGCGGCCGTGGCGAGCAGCGCCGCGACGGGCAGCGCGCAGACGGCGAGGGCCTGGGGGCGTGTGAGGCGTGAGAGCACGGAGTCAATCTAACGCGGCGGCGCCGCGCGCCCGTGGCCGCCCGCCGGTCAGCGCAGGGCCTCGGCCACTTCCCTGGCCGCGTCCACGACCCGGGGACCCACCCGCTCGGGCACCGCGTCGGCCAGCATCACCACGCCCACACTGCCCTCGACCCCGGTCACGCCCAGCAGCGGAGCGGCCGCCCCGCTCGCGCCGGCCTCCAGCTCCCCGTGCGTCAGCGTGTAGCCGGGCTCGTCCGCGGGACGCGCCGCCCGCTGCCGTGCGGCGAGGATCGCGCGGCCGGCCGCCCCCCGGTCCAGCGGATGCCGGAACCCGGCCCGGTAGGCCACGTGGTAGTCCGTCCAGGACGGTTCGACGACGGCGACGGCGAGCGCCTCCGACCCGTCCACCAGCGTCAGATGCGCGGTCGCCCCTATGTCCTCGGCCAGCGAGCGCAGCGCGGGCAGCGCGGCCTCCCGCACCAGCGGATGCACCTGACGGCCGAGCCGCAGCACACCGAGGCCGACCCGGGCCCGGCCGCCCAGGTCGCGTCGGACCAGGGCGTGCTGCTCCAGAGTGGCGAGCAACCGGTACACCACGGTCCGGTTGACGCCGAGTTTGTTGGAAAGCTCGGTGACGGTCAGCCCGTGGTCGGTATCGGCCAGCAGCTTGAGTACCTTCAGCCCTCGATCGAGCGTCTGGGAGGTCTCCGCGGTCACGACGCCCACTCCTTAAGTGGTGAGGTCGGCGGTCTCCGTCGCGGCGGATGCGTCACCGAGTCCCGTCAGTGACGCGCCACAGAGGCCGCCGATCGGCAGACGGGTCCGGCGTGTCCGGGTCCGGTCGCTTCACGGCTGCGCTCCGCGGCGGCGCTGCCACGGGGCGTGTGCGTAGCGGGACAGTAGCGAAGCAGGTTCGCTGAGCGGAAGGCTCCGTCCAGAATCCGGTCAGTGACCGGTGTGCCCTTCCCGTATTTATCCGGATACGTACGGTGCACGGCTCCCGGCGCGAGCCCTGCCCTGGGGGCGGACCGAGCCCGCTCCGGGAAGACCGCGGGAGGCTCCGGGAGATCCGGGAGACGCCGGGAAGCGGGGTCTCACCGCATCCGGGTCGCCCACTCCTGCACCTTGGCGATGCGCTGCCGCAGCTGTCCCGCCGTCGCCTCCGCGCTGGGCGGTCCGCCGCACACACGGCGCAGTTCGGTGTGGATCACACCGTGCGGCTTGCCGCTCTGGTGGACGTACGCGCCGACCATCGTGTTGAGCTGCTTGCGCAGCTCCATCATCTCCTTGTGAGAGACGACCGGTCGCCGCTCGGCGGGCAGTTCGAGCAGGTCAGCCTCACTGTCGGGCTTCTTCCTGCTGTGCGCGATCTGCTTGGCCTGACGCTTCTGCAGCAGCAGCTGCACCTGGTCGGGTTCGAGCAGCCCCGGAATGCCCAGGTAGTCCTGCTCCTCCGCGCTCCCCGGGTGGGCCTGCATGCCGAACTCGGCCCCGTTGTACATCACCCGGTCGAAGACGGCCTCGGACTCCAGCGCCTCGAACGCGAACTGCTCCTGCTCGCCGGTGTCCTCGTCCTGCTCCTTGTTCGCCTCGTCCATCTCCTTCTCGGACTCGGCGTACGGGTCCTCCTCGCCCTCCTTCTTCGGCTTGTCGAGGGCGTGGTCGCGCTCGACCTCCATCTCGTTGGCGAAGGTGAGCAGGTCGGGCACGGTGGGGAGGAAGACGGAGGCGGTCTCGCCGCGCCTGCGGGACCGCACGAAGCGGCCGACGGCCTGGGCGAAGAAGAGCGGGGTGGAGATGGTGGTGGCGTACACCCCGACCGCGAGGCGTGGCACGTCGACGCCCTCGGACACCATTCGCACCGCCACCATCCACCGGTCGGTGCCACCGCTGAACTCGTCGATGCGGCGGGACGCGCCGGTGTCGTCGGACAGGACGACGGTGGCCTTCGAGCCGGTGATCTCCCGGATGAGCTTGGCGTAGGCGCGGGCGGAGTCCTGGTCGGAGGCGATGACGAGCGCGCCGGCGTCCGGGATGGCCTTCCTGACCTCGGTGAGCCGCTGGTCGGCGGCGCGCAGCACGCTGGGCATCCACTCGCCGCGCGGGTCGAGGGCCGTGCGCCAGGCCTGGCTGATCGCGTCCTTCGTCATCGGCTCGCCGAGGCGGGCGGCGATCTCGTCCCCGGCCTTCGTCCGCCAGCGCATGTTGCCGCTGTAGGAGAGGAAGATGACGGGCCGCACGACATGGTCGGCGAGCGCGGACCCGTACCCGTACGTGTAGTCCGCGGCGGACCGCCGGATCCCGTCGTTGCCCTCCTCGTACGTCACGAAGGGGATGGGGTTGGTGTCGGAGCGGAACGGCGTGCCGGTGAGCGCGAGGCGGCGGGTCGCGGGTTCGAAGGCCTCGAGACAGGCCTCGCCCCAGGACTTCGAGTCTCCGGCGTGGTGGATCTCGTCGAGGATGACGAGGGTCTTGCGCTGCTCGCTCCGGTTGCGGTGCAGCATCGGCCGTACGCCGACGCCCGCATATGTCACGGCGACGCCGTGGTAGTCCTTGCTGAGCGGCCCGGCGCTGTACTCGGGGTCCAGCCGGATGCCTATCCGCGCGGCCGCCTCCGCCCACTGCTTCTTCAGGTGCTCGGTCGGCGCGACCACGGTCACCTGCTGCACGACGTGGTGGTGCAGCAGCCAGGAGGCGAGGGTCAGCGCGAAGGTCGTCTTGCCGGCGCCGGGGGTGGCGACGGCGAGGAAGTCGCGCGGCTGCTCCTGGAGGTACTTCTCCATCGCTCCCTGCTGCCAGGCGCGCAGCTTGCCGGCGGTGCCCCAGGGGGCGCGGCCGGGAAAGGCGGGCGACAGGTGGTGGGAGGAGGAGCTGGTGGCGGCGGTGATGGTCACGGTCTCCGGGTTCGGGGTCGAATCAAGAGGGTCCGCGCGAAGCGCGTCGGAAGGGCGCAAGCGGATGTTCGGGCGGACAGTCGGACGGGCGGGCAGTCGGACGGGGCGGACAGTCGGACGGGCGCGGAGGTGTTCGGGCCGGCGGCGTCCCGGTGGACGAACGGCTCGGCTGCGGATGACAACCGGGCCACCCTACCGGCGGCCCGGCGGTGCCGACGCGCGAACGACGCGCGGTCGCCCGTGGTTGGGATCCAGGTCACAACGCCCGCAGCGGCCGGGCGACCGCGGGGACCGCGGACTCCGCGTCCGGCGTCACGCCGATGACCAGGCCGTACGCCGCGCCCTGGGCGCAGTCGGCGAGGCCGACGGGGGCGGCGGGCGGCGAGCGGCGAGCGGCGAGCGGCGAGCGGCGAGCGGCGAGCGGCGAGAGAACCGTGGCCGCCGCCGCGGGCCGCGCGGCCGCTCGCCGCCGTCGACGAGGGGTGGTCAAGGCGACGACGAACGCCCCGGCCTGCGGCCGGTGCTTCAGGAGGTCGGTTCTCCGGGGCCGGTGCGTACGCGCGGGCTCGGGGTGGCCGCGGTCATACAGCGGTGGCGTGCCGCGGGTCCCGGGAGTGCAGGCGGGTGGTCACCCAGGCTCCGACGAGCGCCACCGCGGCCATCGGCAGGAAGACGGCCGCGAAGGCGGCCGGATGCGAGCCGCCGTCGGCCGCGGCCACGGCCGCCGGCGCGTGCGCGACGCTCCCGCCGCCGAGCGCGGCGAAGGCGGCGCCGCCCATGGCCAGCAGCAGCACGTTGGACAGTCCGTCCGAGATCTGCAGGGCGGCGGAGTTGGCGCCCGCCTCCCGCGGGGCCGACAGCTTCAGCAGCAGCACGCTGGTGGAGGAGATGACGAGCCCCATCCCGAAGCACCCGAAGCCCCAGGCGACGGCCACCGTCCAGGCGGGCACGGCGGGCAGCAGCACGCTGGGCGCGGCGGCGATGGCGGCGGCCGCCAGCACCATCCCCAGCGCCATCAGCCGCTCGCGATACGGCTCCGCCCAGGGCCGCGACTGCAGCCACGACCCCAACGCCCAGGTGCCGCCGCCGGCGGCGAGCGAGAACCCGGCCAGGGTCGGGCTCAGCCCCCGCTGCGTCACCAGCATCAGGGGCACGAAGGACTCGGCGGCGATGAAGGACCCGGCGGCCACGCCGCGCAGCAGCACGACGGAGGGCAGACCGCGGGCCGCCCGCCAGGTTCCGCGCGGCAGCAGCCCGCGCACGGCGGGCACGAGCAGCGCGAGCCCCGCGGCGGCGGGCACGGCGGAGACCGGCCGCAGATCCTGGGCGGCGTACTGCAGGAGCCCCGCACCGAGGGAGATGGCGAGGGCGAGCCGGATCCGCCGCCGGTCGAAGGGCGGCACGGCCGTCCCCTCCACGGGTCCGCCCGCCCGCCGGCGAATCTGGGGCAGTGCCAGCGCGAGCGGTCCGACGACGAGGACGGGTATCCCCAGGAACACCCAACGCCACCCCAGCTGCTCGGTCACCGCGCCGGCGGCCAGGGGCCCGACCACGGACGGCACGACCCAGCAGGCGGCGAACGCGGCCATGATCGCGGGCCGCAGCCGCTCCGGATAGGCCCGTCCGACGACGACGTACAGCGCGACGATCACCAGACCGCCGCCGAGTCCCTGCACGGCCCGGCCGAGGATGAACACCCACATGACCTGGGCGCTTCCCGACAGCAGCAGCCCCGCCGCGAAGGCCCCGATCCCGCCCCCCAGCGCCCCGAGCGGCCCCCGCCGGTCCGACAGCTGTCCGGCGAACACCATCCCGAACAGGCTCGTCGTGAAGTACGCGGAGAACGCGAACGCGTACACCGACACCCCGTCGAGGTCCCGCGCCGCGACCGGCATCGCGGTCCCGACGGCGGTCGCCTCGAAGGCGATGAGCAGCACCACGGAGACGATCCCGACGGTGAGGGCCCGGTGGGCCCGCCCGAGGACGGTCCCGTCTTCGTCGTGCCTCGCGGCGTGGGACAGGACTTCGTCTGCGACATCGGCGTCGCGGGGTTCGAGGGCGGCCATGGTCGCCAGCGTAAGGGGCAGGACCGACATCTGCCCCTGTCGGGGGACGGGTCCGCATACGGGACCTTGGTCCTACGACCACGTGCCCCCCGCCCGTTCCATGAACGGCGTATGGCAGTCCCGTTGCGGCCCCGGCGCAGCTCTTGAGCCCCTTCCCACCCGGCCCGTACGGTCGGCGTGCCAAGTTCGGACGGGGCGCTCTACGAGAACCCCTCCCGACCCGGCCGTGTGCCCGAGTGGCTCAGGGACTCGCCTGCAACGCGAGTTACGCGGGTTCGATTCCCGCCACGGCCTCCAGTCGCCCGGCCGGGCGGCACGCAAGGCAGCCCCCGGGGGGTCGTCCCTGCGTGCGTGCGCGGGCCGGGTGAGTGGTCGTCAGCCCGTTTAGCAGAGGCCGTCGGTCGTCGGCCGGAAGCCGGGTCACGGGACCGGCCACGGGACCGGACGGGCCCCTGTCGCGGTGACGGGCGTCCGGTGACGCGCGTGTCCCGTCGGTGGTGGGCGGTCCCGGCCGCCGGCCGGGCCGGTGCCGGGTCAGGAGTACAGCTCTGCGCCCGTCCCGTCGTCGAACACCCGGGGGCAGTCGGTCGGTTCGGCCGCGGCCAGGGTGCGGCACATCGAGTCGGCGAGCCGGCCGTAGGCCTCGGTCAGCGCGTGCACCGCTTCCAGGCCGCTCTCGCGGCGGATCAGCCAGAAGGTGAAGGCCAGGGTCGCGATGTCGGCGTTGAGCGGACGCAGGCCGCCGTCCGGTTCACTCCAGACCAACACCGCGCCCGTGGCGCCGTCCAGGACGAGGCCGGTGTCCGCCGACAGGCTGCCCAGCCGGATCAGCCGGTCGGCGCCGGCCGGGAACCACTGCCCGGTCAGGGCGCCGCCACGACCCTCCGCGCGGTACTCGGCGAGGGTCTGCAGGGGCATGTCCGTCTCCAGCGAGAACCGGACCGCCGACTCCGGCAGGCCCCGCTCGCGCAGGAAACGGCGGGTCGGGACGTGCGTGAGCGCCCGGGGGAAGTCGACGGCGTCGAAACGGACGACCTCGCCGGAGCCGAACTCCTCGTCCAGGAGACGGGCCGGGAGGTCCAGAGCGAGGCCGGACGCCGTGCAGGGGCCGGCCGCCAGAGCGAGCGGGCGGATCACCGCGGCCAGCTTCCGGAAGAGGCCGGACTCACCGGAACCGTCGCGCCCGCGGGATCCGTCGCTCGCGCCCTGCGCGCGCTCCGTGCCGGTCGCGCCCGCCTCGAACACCGCCAGCAGTCGCCGCGTCGCCTCGGCCACCGCCTTCGGGCCGAGCCGGCCGGCGTAGGAGGCGAACTGGCCGCGCAGGGCCGCCAGTTCGTCCACCGCCGTCGCGAAGCGGACCAGTTTCTCGAGGGAGGGCGCGAGCGGGCGGGCGTTCGTCAGGTCGGGGTGGTCGTGCAGGAAGTACGTCGTCGGGATCTCGCCCCTCGCCCCGTCGAGTCTCGCCCCGTCACCCCTGGCCCAGTCGGGCAGGACGGTCGAACGGCCCTCGGAGTGAACCGTGGTGTCGGCGACCGTGCGCAGGCCCTGGGCTCGAAGGCCCTGGACGCGCAGGCCCTGGGTGCGCAGACGGTCCGTGTGCGGCGCTCCGAACGTCAACCGGCCGCCGTCTCCCGGCAGTCCGGGCAGTCCGAGCGGCAGGCCAGGCAGGCCGGGCGGCAGGCCGGGCGGCAGGCCAGGCAGGCCGGGCGGCAGGCCTGGACCGGTCGGCCGGTGGTGCGTCGATCCATGCGTGGCGTACGGGTTCAGCTCGTCCTCGGTGAAGGTGATCGTCGGTCTGGTCGTCATGGCGGTGGTGGTCCTGGTCGTGCCCATCGGTCCCCCGTGCGGAAAGTTGCGTGCGCCGTCCCACTGCTCCGCAGCCTATGCGGACCCACTGACAACGGCTGTGACCAGCGACAGGCCGCCCCGGCCCGCCCGACACCGGTCCGCACTGACAGACGTCCGAGCAGGCCCCTGAGTTCCCCAGGTTCGTTCACGGCCCGTTCGCCGCTGGGTGAACGCACCACGGGGCGGAGTCCCGGGCCAAGTCCCGGGCGGGCTCTCAGGCGGGCGCTCGGCGGAGTCTCGACCGGGGAACCGGGGCTCTCGGCCGGGCTCTCGGCCGGGCTCTCAGGTGAAGTAGACGCCGCCCAGCACCACGGCCACCGCCGCCACCACGAACAGCAGGATCCAGGCCAGCAGCTTGCCCACGCCCGGCGGGGGCTCGTAGCGCTGTCCGGGGTCCGGCTCCGGCTCGCTCATCGGTCCGTCACCACCGCCGCCTGGGGCCTTATGGGCAGCCGGTTCACCGGGCGGCCCGTCGCGGCGCGCACGGCGGAGGCGATCGCCGCGGGCGAGGTGACCACCGGGACCGCGCTGGCCGCCTTCGCCCCGAACGGCGCGACCACGTCCCGCTCCTCGACCAGCTTCACGATCTGGATGTCGGGGGCGTCCAGGGCCGTGGGCAGCGCGTAGCCGGTGAGGTCGGGGTGGCGGATCAGGCCGCGCGGGGTGCGCAGGTTCTCCGTGAGCGCGATGCCCACGCCCTGAGTCACGCCCGCCTCGATGCGCGCGGTGAGCTGTGCCGGGTTCAGGATCCGGCCGACGTCCTGGGCGACCGCCAGTTCGACGACCCGCACCGAGCCCAGCTCGATGTCGACGTCGACGACCGCGCGGATCGCGCAGAAGGCGAGACCGACGAAGGCGTCGCCCTGGCCGGCCGCGTCCAGGGGCTCGGTGGGGTGCGGGCGGCACTGCGCCGTCGCCCACAGCTCCTTGCCCCGCATCTCCTCCGTGACGGTCGTCGACAGGACGCCGTCGTAGGAGGTGATCTTGCCGTCGGTGATCTGCAGCAGTTCCGTCGACATGCCGAACTTGTGCGCCAGGGGCTGGAGCAGCTGGGTGCGGACCATCTTCGCCGCGCGTTCCACCGCGCCGCCGGAGACCCAGGTGTGGCGGCCCCGGCAGCCGGGGCCCGCAGGCGGCTGGTCGGTGTCCACGGGCGCGACGTGCACCTCGTCGACGCCGAGCGTCTCCTGGACGATCTGGCGGGCCAGCGTCGTGAAGCCCTGACCGGTCTCCACCGCCGCGCACAGGACCGTGGCGACGCCGTCCTGCACCTTCACGGTCGCCGTGGAGACCTCGTCCGCGCCCTCCGCGCCCAGCATGTGCACCATGCCGAGGCCGTAGCCGACGCCCCGGCGGACCGCGCCCGGTTCGCCCGCGCCCTCGGGGCCGCCGGGCAGCAGCCAGTCCTCCTCGGGCATGTCCTTGGGGAGCGCCGGGAGGGGGAACTCCTGGACGGCCTGGAGGAGTTCGGCGACGGGGGCCGGGCAGGTCACCGTCTGCCCGGTCGGCAGGACGTCACCGGTCGCCAGGACGTTGCGCAGCCGCAGCTCCGCCGGGTCGACGCCGAGCCTCTTGGCCAGCTTGTCCATCTGCGCCTCGTAGGCGGCGCAGACCTGCATCGCGCCCTCGCCGCGCACATGGCCCGACGGCGGGTTGTTCGTGCGCACCGCCCAGCCCTCGATGAAGGCGTTCGGGACGACGTAGGGGCCGCAGGCGAAGGAGACGGCGGCGGCCAGGGCCTCGGCGGAGGTGTCGGCGTAGGCGCCCGCGTCGAGCAGGATCTGCGCCTCGACCTTCACCAGCCGCCCCTCGGCGTCGGCGTGGTGGCGGTAGCGCAGCAGGGTGGGGTGCCGGTGGGCGTGGCCGAGGAAGGACTCCTCGCGCGTGGCGGTGAGTTTCACCGGGCAGCCGGTCTTCAGCGCGAGCAGGCCGAGGGAGAGCTGGAAGCCCTGGTCCTCGCGGTCGGCGGTGGCGCCGGGCACGCCGGTGACCACGATCTTCACCCGTTCGGGGTCGAGGCCGTAGCAGGCGGCGGCCGTGTCCCGGTCGGTGTGCGGGTCGGTGGAGGCCAGGTAGAGCTCCACGCCGCCGTCGGGACGGGGCACGGCGAGGCCGGCCTCGGCGCCGATCGGGGCGGGGTCGGCGCGGCCGATGCGGTACTGGCCCTCGACGACGACCTCGCCGATCGCGGACGGGTCGCCGTGGTGCAGCGGGATGTGCCGGATCAGGTTGCCGTCGGGGTGCAGGGCCTCGGCCTCGAAGGCCAGCTCGGGGTCGATGACCGGGTCGAGCACCTCGTACTCGACGATGACGGCCGCGGCGGCCATCCGCGCGGTGTCCGGGTGGTCGGCGGCGACGGCGGCGATGGGCTCGCCGTGGTGGCGCACGACGTCGGAGGCGAACACCGGCCGGTCGGCCGTGCCGCGGCCGTGCAGGGCGCGGCCGGGGACGTCCTCGTGGGTGACGACGGCGCGTACGCCGGGCATCTCCCGCGCGTGGGACGTGTCGACGGACAGGATGCGCGCGTGCGGGTGCGGGGAGCGCAGCACGGCCGCCCACAGCAGGCCCTCGGCCCACAGGTCGGCCGCGTACGGGAAGGTGCCCTCGGTCTTCGCGCGCGCGTCGGCGGGCTGCAGGGAGGCGCCGATGCCGTGCGGGAGCGGCTCGGGGGGCGGAGCGGCCTCCACGGGGCTCGTAGCGATGACTGCTTCGTTGCTCACGCCTGGCCTCCGTCCTGACCCTGTCCGTACGCCGGGTCGTGCGGGTGGGGCTGCGCCGGGTTCTCGAAGGCCGACACATGGACGCCGCCCCCGCCCGGGCCCGCCTGATGGGGGATACGGGCCTCGTCGCCGTCCGTCTCGGCGTCCGCGGCGGCGTGCGCCTCGCGTTCGGCCACGACGTCCTGGACGGCCCGCAGGACGCCCTGGTATCCCGAGCAGCGGCACAGGTTGCCGCACAGCGCCTGCCGGGCTTCCAGTTCGGTGGGCGCCGGGTTGCCCTCCAGCAGGTCGTGGACGGTCATCGCCATGCCGGGCACGCAGAAGCCGCACTGCACGGCCCCGCAGCGGGCGAGCGCCCGCTGCACGTCGGAGGGCTGTCCGTCGACGGCGAGGCCCTCGACGGTGCGGATCTCGCTGCCGGCGGTGGTGACGGCCGGGACGAGGCAGGAGGCGACGAGCCGGCCGTCCACCTGGACGTTGCAGGCCCCGCACTCGCCCTGCGAGCAGCCGTCCTTGGCGCCGGCGAGGCCGAGGCGCTCGCGCAGGACGTAGAGCAGGGACTCGCCGATCCAGGCGTCGGCGACGGGCCGGTCGGAGCCGTTGACGCGCAGCACGTAGGCGGCGAGGGGGTGTTCCTCGTGGAAGGGCGGCGGGGCGTCGTCGGGGGCCTCGGCATCGTCGGCGTCCGCCGGGGTCCGGTGCGGGTCCGGCTCGGCGGCCGCGTCGGGCTCCGGGGCGGACCCGGGGGCGTCCGGGCCGTCGGCGGCGGCCGGGGCGTCCTCGGGGGTGTCCGACGGGGCGGCGGCGTCCGGGTGCGCGGCGGCGGGCTCCGGGGCCGGCTCGGCGGGGCCGTGGAGGGCCCGCCGGGCATGGTCGGGGCCCTCGGCGGGCTCGGTGCTCTCCTCGGTCCCGGCGGGCTGTCGAGCGGCCTCCGCGGGGCCGTCCGGGGCCACCGTGTACGCGTCGGGGGAGATCTCCGGCGCGTATGTCCCGGAAGCGTGCGGCCCGGGGTGCTCCGGGTGCTCGGGGGCGGCGCGGCGGCGGTCGTGTTCCGCTGCGCCGGGGTCGTGCGGCGGCGCGTGCCCGGCGCTGCCGTGCGGGGGCGTGTGCTCCGGGGTGTGGCCGAACGGGGGCTGGTCCGCGACCGGCCGGCCGGTCTGGTCGGTGTGCGGCCCCCAGGGCCCCTCCGCCGGGTCGGGCGCGCCCGTCGCCCAGGGTGCGGCGGCGCCGCCGGGCAGGGTGGCGGGGGGCGTGCCGCCGCCCCACTGCTCGACCAGGGACGACGTGGTGAACTCGCCGGATTCGTCGGGCAGGTCGCCGCCGGCGACGGGGATCGACCACTGGCCGGTCACGTCGTGGCCGGTCACGTCGTGGCCGGGGGCGTGTGCGGACGGCGGTGCGCCGGGGGGCGCCGAGGCGTCGTCGAAAGCCCACTGGCCGGTCGCGCCGGGGTGGTACGTGAACCGGTCGTCGCCGACCGTCTGCGGGGTGCCCTGCGGGGCGGGCCAGTCATTGGCGCCGGCCGGGGCGGCCCAGGTCGCGGAGGCGTCCTCCGGGGGCGCGACCGCTATCTGCGGCGGCACGTACCCGTGGCCCGGCGCGGCGAGCGGGCTGTCCCCGCGCGCGGCGAGGAAGGCGTCGATGCCGCCCTCGGGGAGTTTGACGAAGGCGGTCGCGCCGTCGTCGTAGTCCCCCTGGGGCAGCGGGTCCCAGCGGCTGCCGCCCTGCGGCGCGCCCTGGTCCTGCCCGTTGTCCTGTCCGTGTCCGGGTCCGTGCTGGTCGTCGGTCACGACAGCGCCCTCCCCAGTGCTCGTCGGGCCAGCGCGGCGACGGTGCGCCGCAAGTGCAGTACGGCGGGCGGAAGTTCGGGGACGGACCCGTCCACGCCCGGCGTCGCGTCGGGGATGCAGGCCGCGGCCACGTACTCCCCGAAGGCGGTCAGGGCCTCCGGGACGACGGCGCGGCCGTTGTCCCAGTCGATCAGCCGGGCGACCCACTGCTCGGCCTCCAGCGGCCGCAGCGGCATCGGCGCTATGGCGCCGACGGCGCACCTGACGCCGCGCCGGGCGGGGTCGAGGACCAGCGCCACGGAGGCCACCGCACGGCCCGGACCGGTGCGTCCGGTGGCCTTGAGGAAGACCTGCGGGGCGTGCAGCAGCGGCACGCGCACGAACCCGATGAGTTCGCCGCCGCGCAGCATGTCCATGCCGGCCAGCAGGTGCGACACCGGGATGTCCCGGCGGGCTCCGCCCGGGCCCGCGATGACGAGGGTCGCTTCCAGCGCGGCCAGCACCGGCAGCGCGTCGCCCGTGGGGGCGGCCGAGGCGATGTTGCCGCCCAGGGTGCCCGCGTTGCGGATCTGCGGCGGTCCCGCGGCGCGCGCCGCGGCGGCGAGCGCCGGGATGAGGGCGGCGAAGTCGGGGCGGCCCATGCGCGCGTGGGTCAGTCCGGCGCCGAGCAGGGCGTGGCCGTCCTGGTACTGCCAGCCGCGGATCTCGCTGATCCGGCCGAGACCGACCAGACCGGTGGGCCTGAGCTGCCCGGAGTTGACGGCTGCCATCAGGTCGGTGCCGCCCGCCACGGGCACGGCGGCGGGCATGGCGGCCAGCGCGGCCACGGCCTCGTCCAGGGTCGTGGGCAGCGTGACGGCCTGCGCCGCCTGCGGTGCGTGCGTGCTCAAAACCTGCTGCCCCTTCCCGCTGCCCCACCTGGTCCCACCTGTGTTGCCGTACGGTACGTGCTGACAGGGCGGACGTGGCAACTCTGGCACATCTTCGCCCCACCGGTACGCGGGGGTCGGCCAGGAGCCATTCGCCCACGTCACCCGGGAGATGGTCCGCTTTCGCACGTCGTTACCGGTATGCGCGAACTGCCACTCTTCGGGGATCCCGCCGGGTTTGTCCTCCGCGCACGCTCGGGGCTGACGGCATCACCGGTTCGGGGGCGGACCCTCGATCGGACGCCCGAGGACGCCGGGCCGCCGCTGCCACGGCCGGGGCCCGGACGGCGGACGGTAGCCGACGCCCAGGGCGTCGAGCCGCCCGTAGTGGGCCTGCATCCGCCGCTCGAAGCCGGCGAAGTCCCGCTCGGCCGGCGCGGGCAGGGCGCTCCAGGCGACCTCGGCGAAGGCGGCGAGGCGGGGGAACGCCTGGTAGTCCACGCGCGCCTGGTCCTCCGTCGTCTCGGTCCACAGGTTGGCCTGGGCGCCGAGCACGTGCCGCGCCTCCTCGGGCGTCAGTTCCGGCGGAACGGGCTCGAACCGGTAGACGTCCTCCAGGGTGCGGACGTAGCCGATCGGCACGGGCTCGTCCGGGCCGTCGTGCTGCCTGTGGTCGAGATACACCTGCTGCTCGGGGCACATGACGACGTCGTGCCCGGCCCGCGCGGCGGCGATCCCGCCGGCGTATCCCCGCCAGGACGACACCGCCGCACCCGGCGCCAGGCCGCCCTCCAGGATCTCGTCCCAGCCGATGAGCCGGCGCCCGCGCGCGGAGAGCCATGTGTCGAAGTGGCCGAGGAACCAGGACTGCAGCCCGTCCTCGCCGTCGAGCCCGAGTTCCCTGATGCGCGCCTGCGCGGCCGGCGAGGCCCGCCACTCGTCCTTGAGGCATTCGTCGCCCCCCACATGGACGAACTCCGACGGAAACAGCTCCAGGACCTCCTCGAACACCCCCTCGTAGAAGCGCAGGGTGCTCTCGGCGGGGGCGAGCACATGAGGACTGATCCCCCAGGTGTCCCACACGGCGGGGGCGGCGCCCGCCTTCCCGGAGGCGGGGACGACGTCGGTGTTGCCGAGTTCCGGATATGCGGCGATGGCGGCCTGCGAGTGGCCGGGCACGTCGATTTCCGGGACGACGGCGATATGCCGCTCGGCGGCGTACGCGACGATCTCCCGGATGTCGTCCTGGGTGTAGAAGCCGCCGTGCGGCTTCTCGTCCCACAAGGGCGACGCACGATGGCCGAATTTCGTGCGCGCCCGCCAGGACCCGGTCCCGGTCAGCCGGGGATGTCTTCTGATCTCCAGACGCCAGCCCTGATCGTCGGTCAGATGGAAGTGGAAGACGTTGAGTTTGTGCGCGGCCATCAGGTCCAGCCAGCGCAGGACGCCTTCCTTGGGCATGAAGTGCCGGGCCACGTCGAGCAGGAGACCGCGCCAGCCGAAGCGGGGGGCGTCCTCGACGGTGACCTCCGGCAGTTCCCACTGCCGGCCGGGTCGCAGCGGAGCCCGGCGGAAGGCGTCGGGGCCGAGCAGTTGCCGCACCGTCTGCGCTCCCCAGAAGACGCCGGCCGCGCTGCCGCCCGCGATCACCTGGTCGTCACCGCCGAGGTGCAGCCGGTAGCCCTCCGGGGGCAGCGCGGGGTCGACGGCCAGCAGGATGCGCCCCCCGCCGTCGCCGTGCCCGGCGAGGGAGAGGCCGGTCGCCGCGCCGACCGTCGCCCGCAGCCAGCGCGCGACGCCCTCGGTGCCGGGCCCCGCCTCCAGCCGGGTCCGCTCGTCAAGACGGCCCCGGCCGCGGTGGCCGCGGACGAGGCGCCGGGGCGCCGGAACGAGATCCGTCATCAGTCCCTGACCGCTCCGTCCGGTGCGCGGACCGGACTCTTCGCTGTGCGCGTACGAGGAAACCAGAACCGGAATGGCCGTGACCGTGCGGCCCGTCTCCGCGGAAAGCGCGTACGCCTCGTTCCACGGCCCTCCGCAGGGCTCCGGAAGGGTCCCCGCGGGCATCCCGAACCGCTTTCCGAGCCCTTTTCGGCGCGCATGCCGAAAGGGCGGCGAGAAGGCGCCGCAAGCCCCCTGGAACAGGATCGGCGCGGCGGCCCGGAAGGGGGGCGGGAGGGCGAACCGGAATGCGTCGCCGCGGGCGCCGGGGAAATCACGGGCGACGACCCGCGCGGCGCACCACACGCGACGACGGGCACGCCGAGGCCCCCCGGACGCGCCGGAGCGCGCCCCGAGGGCCTCGGGGAAGTGAGCGGGCTACTTCTTGTCGCCGCCCTTGCCCTTGTCGTCGCCGCCGCCCGCCATGGACTCGAAGATCTCCTTGCACATGGGGCACACGGGGTACTTCTTCGGGTCGCGGCCGGGCACCCAGACCTTGCCGCACAGCGCCACGACGGGCGTCCCGTCGAGGGCGCTCGCCATGATCTTGTCCTTCTGGACGTAGTGGGCGAAGCGCTCGTGGTCCCCGTCGCCGTGCGACACCTGCGGCGTCGGCTCCACGAGGGTCCCCGTCCCCGTGCCTCGCTGGGGCTGGGTCTCAGGCTCAAGAGTGCTCATGGCGCCAAGCGTACTGAAGCCGGGCGGGGATGCTCACGCGCATCAGTTGAGCGAGGCGTCGTCCGGATAGGTGGCCACCATCGCCAGTTCACTGCGCTGCCGGCGCAGCACCTCGCGCCAGAGCCTCTCGGGCGCCGGCGAGGAGACGTCGCCGGGCTCGGACTCCACGACGTACCACGCGCCCTCGACCAGCTCGTCCTCCAGCTGGCCGGGGCCCCAGCCGGCGTATCCGGCGAAGATCCGCAGGGAGCCGAGGGCCGAGGCGAGGAGTTCCGGCGGGGCCTCCAGGTCGACCAGGCCGATCGCGCCGTGCACCCGGCGCCAGCCGAGCGGGGCCCCGTCCCCGGCCGCGCCGCCGGGGATGACGGCGACCCCGAGGGCCGAGTCCAGGGACACCGGGCCGCCCTGGAAGACGACGCCCGGCTCGCCGGCCAGGTCCGCCCAGGCCTCCAGGATGTCGCTCACCCCCACCGGGGTGGGCCGGTTGAGGACGACGCCGAGGGAGCCCTCCTCGTCGTGGTCGAGAAGGAGCACCACCGCGCGGTCGAAGTTCGGGTCCGCCAGGGCGGGCGTCGCCACGAGCAGCCGTCCTGTGAGCGAGGACACCTCGGTCATGCCAGACATGATCCCGCATCTTCCCTGAAGTGGGGAACGGGTGCGGGGCACGGAGGTGAGGGCAGGTCGGGCGCGTGGGTGCGGTGCGGGCGCACGGGGCCGAGACGGGCAGCCGACGATGACCGTGCGTGTCCGCGGGGAAACGGTTCGTGTTGTGACACAGCCATGACGCCGCTGGGCGGTCCTCGGGCTTACGGCGGAGGGGGCGACGGCGATTACTCTGTCTGCTCTGGCCCTGCCCCGACCCCCCAACGGCCCCTGCCCAATCCACCATCCATGGAACGCGAGACACATGACCGTCAACGGCTCTGACGACGTACTGGTTGTCCACGGCGGAACCCCGCTCGAGGGCGAGATCCGAGTCCGCGGTGCGAAGAACCTCGTACCCAAGGCCATGGTCGCCGCCCTGCTGGGCAGTGAGCCGAGCCGGCTGCGCAACGTGCCGGACATCCGTGACGTGCGCGTCGTACGCGGCCTGCTGCAACTGCACGGGGTGACGGTCCGTCCGGGCGAGGAGCCGGGTGAGCTGGTGCTCGACCCGACCTACGTCGAGAGCGCCAACGTCGCCGACATCGACGCCCACGCGGGTTCCAGCCGGATTCCGATCCTGTTCTGCGGCCCGCTCCTGCACCGCCTCGGCCACGCGTTCATCCCGGGCCTCGGCGGCTGCGACATCGGCGGCCGGCCGATCGACTTCCACTTCGACGTGCTGCGGCAGTTCGGCGCGAAGATCGAGAAGCGGGAGGACGGCCAGTACCTGGAGGCCCCGCAGCGGCTGCGCGGCACGAAGATCGTGCTGCCGTACCCGTCGGTCGGCGCGACCGAGCAGGTGCTGCTGACGGCCGTCCTGGCGGAGGGCGTCACCGAGCTCGCGAACGCGGCCGTGGAGCCGGAGATCGAGGACCTCATCTGCGTGCTGCAGAAGATGGGCGCCATCATCGCGATGGACACCGACCGCACGATCCGCGTCACCGGCGTCGACAAGCTCGGCGGCTACAACCACGCGGCCCTGTCGGACCGTCTGGAGGCCGCCTCCTGGGCGTCCGCGGCGCTGGCGACCGAGGGCGACATATACGTCCGCGGCGCCCAGCAGCGCTCGATGATGACGTTCCTGAACACCTACCGCAAGGTGGGCGGCGCCTTCGAGATCGACGACGAGGGCATCCGCTTCTGGCACCCCGGCGGCAACCTGAAGTCCATCGCGCTGGAGACGGACGTCCACCCCGGTTTCCAGACCGACTGGCAGCAGCCGCTGGTCGTGGCCCTGACGCAGGCCACGGGCCTGTCGATCGTCCACGAGACGGTCTACGAGTCCCGGCTGGGCTTCACCTCCGCGCTCAACCAGATGGGCGCCCACATCCAGCTCTACCGCGAGTGCCTCGGCGGCTCGAACTGCCGCTTCGGGCAGCGCAACTTCCTGCACTCCGCGGTCGTGTCGGGTCCCACGAAGCTCCAGGGCGCCGACCTGGTCATCCCCGACCTGCGCGGCGGTTTCTCGTACCTGATCGCCGCCCTCGCGGCCCAGGGCACCTCGCGCGTCCACGGCATCGACCTCATCAACCGCGGCTACGAGAACTTCATGGACAAACTCGTGGAGCTGGGCGCGAAGGTCGAGCTCCCCGGCAAGGCACTCGGCTAGGAGCCGGCCGCACGCACCACGATGGGGCGGTACCCGGGATCCGGGTACCGCCCCATCAGCGTTCTCAGCGGAGGCGCTTACTTGCCCTTGGCGGCTTCCTTGAGCTTGCTGCCCGCGGAGACCTTCACGCTGTAGCCGGCCGGGATCTGGATCGGGTCGCCGGTCTGCGGGTTGCGCGCGGTGCGAGCGGCACGGTGGGTGCGCTCGAAGGTCAGGAAGCCGGGGATGGTGACCTTCTCGTCGCCCTTGGAGACGATGTCGCCGACGACCTCGGCGAACGCGGCCAGCACTGCGTCGGCGTCCTTGCGGGTCACCTCGGCGCGGTCGGCCAGCGCGGCCACCAGCTCACTGCGGTTCATGTTGTTACTCCCGTGTTCTTCTTGCCGTTGAGGCGTGCCACGCGGCGGAGCCGCATGTGGGGCACAGCGAAGTCGTTGTGCTCGCGCCCAGAGACGCATCCTGCCCCTACCTGCGGCGGGAAAGCCAATCCGGCACCCGCACGGAGGCGTGAGACAACCCATGTGTGTCACACGAAGGCGCGCCAGGCCGCAACCCTAGAGGGCCGCTCACGGCGCGAGGTTCCGCGACGCGCCGTCGCGGGGGCCGCCGTGGCGATCCTCACAGCCGCCGTGGCCCCCACGGGCCGTGCCGCAGAGCCTACGAGGCGGACGCGCCCGCCGCCTTCGCGGCCTCCCGCACCGCACCCGCCACCGCGCCCGCGACCTTGTCGTTGAAGACGCTCGGGATGATGTAGTTCGCGTTGAGCTCGTCGTCGCTCACGACCTCGGCCAGGGCCTTCGCGGCCGCGAGCATCATGTCGGTGTTGACCGTCCGGGACTGCGCGTCCAGCAGGCCGCGGAAGACGCCCGGGAAGACCAGCACGTTGTTGATCTGGTTGGGGAAGTCGGAGCGGCCGGTGGCCACGACCGCGGCCGTCCGACGGGCGACCGCCGGGTCCACCTCCGGGTCCGGATTCGCGAGCGCGAACACGATCGCGCCTTCGGCCATGGCGGCCACGTCGTCGCCGTCGAGGACGTTCGGGGCGGAGACGCCGATGAAGACGTCCGCGCCGCGCACCGCCTGCTTCAGGGTGCCGGTGAGGCCCTCGGGGTTGGTGTTGTCGGCGATCCAGCGCAGCGCCGAGTCGGGGGCCGCGTCGACGAGGTCCTCGCGGTCGGCGTGCACCACGCCGTGGATGTCGGCGACGACCGCGTTCTTCACCCCGGCCGCCAGCAGCAGCCTGAGGATGGCCGTGCCGGCCGCACCCGCGCCCGACATGACGACCCGCACGTCGCCGACGCCCTTGCTCACGACACGCAGGGCGTTCGTCAGGGAGGCGAGGACGACGATCGCGGTGCCGTGCTGGTCGTCGTGGAAGACGGGGATGTCGAGGGCCTCGCGCAGCCGGGCCTCGATCTCGAAGCACCGGGGGGCGGAGATGTCCTCCAGGTTGATGCCCGCGAAGCCGGGGGCGATGGCCTTGACGATCTCGACGATCGCGTCGGTGTCCTGGGTGTCCAGGCACAGCGGCCAGGCGTCGATGCCGGCGAACCGCTTGAAGAGGGCCGCCTTGCCCTCCATGACGGGCAGCGCGGCCTTCGGGCCGATGTTGCCGAGGCCCAGCACGGCCGAGCCGTCCGTCACGACCGCAACGGAGTTGCGCTTGATCGTGAGGCGGCGGGCGTCCTCGGGGTTCTCGGCGATCGCCATGCAGACGCGGGCCACGCCCGGCGTGTAGATCATCGAGAGGTCGTCACGGTTGCGGATGGGGTGCTTGGACTGCATCTCGATCTTGCCGCCGAGGTGCATCAGGAACGTACGGTCGGAGACCTTGCCGAGGGTGACGCCCTCGATGAGGCGGAGCTGCTCGACGATCTCGTCGGCGTGCGCGGTGGAGGTCGCCGCGATGGTGACGTCGATGCGCAGCTTCTCGTGGCCGGAGGCGGTGACGTCGAGGCCGGTCACCGAGCCTCCGTGGGACTCGACGGCCCCGGTGAGCTGGGAGACCGCGGTTCCGCTCGCGGGCACCTCCAGCCGGACCGTCATCGAGTAGGAGACGCTGGGCGCCGTTGCCATGGCCGACTTCCTCTGCACTGCTGGATCGCGGGTTTGCCGTCCGATCGTCGCACCTACCGACGAGTACGTGAAAGCCGCACCTTATTGCGATCGTTTTGTTCTCGGAGACGCACAGGGGAGACGCACGGGGAAGAGGCCCACGACACCAGGTGACGTGGGCCTCTCCGACGTTCATGACACCGACCCGCCATGCTCGCCTCGCGGCAAGTGGTCGCTCGTAGCGACGAAGGTTGGGCCCGGGGGCTTGGATCGGGCCGGTGTCACGTCCAGGCTAACAAACGGATGGCCGAAGACCATTCCCGTCCGCGGACTTCACAGAAACCGTTCGGAATTCTTCGGTCCCCGAGCCTCAGTCCCTGAGGAGGTCGGGCACGCCGTTCGCGTCCGGCTCGTCCCGGTCCCCCGACACCACCGAGAGCTGCTGGGTGGCCCGGGTCAGCGCCACGTACAGCACCCGCAGGCCCGCCGGCGACTCGTCCGCGATCTCCGCCGGCGAGACGACGACCGTGGCGTCGTACTCCAGGCCCTTGGCCTCCAGGCTGCCCAGGGCCACCACGCGGTCGCCGAGGCCGGCCAGCCAGCGCCCGGCCTCCTCGCGGCGGTTCATCGCGACGACGACGCCGACGGTGCCGTCCACGCGGTCCAGGAGGCGTTCGGCCTCCGCGCGCACCGTCGAGGCCAGGGAGCCGCGGACGGCTGTGAAGCGGGGCACGACACCCGTCGACCTGACCGCCGACGGGGACTCGGCGCCGGGCATGGCCAGGGCCAGCACCCTGGCGGCCAGCTCGGCGATCTCGGCCGGGTTGCGGTAGTTCACCGTCAGCCGGAAGCGGCGGCGGGGGCGGCTGCCGAGGGCCTCGTCGCGGGCCTCGGCAGCCTCGTCGGGGTCGGACCAGGAGGACTGGGCCGGGTCCCCGACGACCGTCCAGGTGGCGTGCCGGCCGCGGCGGCCCACCATGCGCCACTGCATCGGGGTGAGGTCCTGCGCCTCGTCGACGATGACGTGGGCGTACTCGGTGCGCTCCTGGGCGAGCCGCTCGGCCCGCTCGCGCTGGGTCTCCTCGCGCACCGGCATCAGCTCCTCCAGGCCGGTGAGGTGGTCCAGCGGGTCGAGCTCGCGTCTCCTGCGCGGGCGGGCCGGGACGCCGAGGACCGCCTGGAGTTCGTCGAGCATGGCGATGTCGTGCACGGAGAGCCCGTCCCGTCTGAGGGAACGGGCGACCTTGCGGACCTCGCCGGGGTTGAGGATGCGACGGGCCCAGCGGCCGAGCCTGCGCTCGTCGGCCATGGCCTCCAGAACGGCCTGCGGGGTCAGCTCGGGCCACCAGGCGTCGAGGAAGGCGATGAACGCGTCCTCGGTGCTCACGTCCTCGTCGAAGGACGAGCGCAGTTCGGCGGCGAGCTCGGGGTCGCTGTGCCGGCCCGCCGCTCCGGAGCGCTCCCACAGGGCGTCCAGGAGAAGCTTGCGGGCGCGGGGACGCAGCAGGTTCACCGGGGCGGTGCCGCTGAGGGCGCTCTGCCGGACGCGGTCGAGGTCGGCGGCCTCCAGCTCCAGACGGCGGCCGAAGGCGACGACGCGCAGGCGGGTCGGCGTCCCGGTGGACGCGGGGGTCTCACCGGCCTCGTCGTCGGGGTCGCCGAAGGCCAGTTGGGCGGGGGCCCGGCCGCCGCTCTCCAGCGCTCCGCGCGCGGCCTTGCGCAGCACCTTCAACATCCGGTACGACCCCTTGGCCCGGGCCACCGCCGGGGAGTCGTACAGGGTGGCCTCGGCGCCGTCGACGAGGGAGCCGATGGCGCGGACGGCGACCTGGCCCTCCTCGCCCAGGGAGGGCAGCACGCCCTCGGTGTAGGCGACGAGCAGGGGGGTGGGCGAGACGATCAGGATGCCGCCCGCGTACCGGCGCCGGTCCTGGTAGAGCAGGTAGGCGGCCCGGTGCAGCGCGACGGCGGTCTTGCCGGTGCCCGGACCGCCCTCGACGTACGTCACGGAGGCGGCGGGGGCGCGGATGACCAGGTCCTGCTCGGCCTGGATGGAGGCGACGATGTCGCGCATGGTGTGGCCGCGGGCCTGGCCGAGGGCTGCCATGAGGGCGCCGTCGCCGATGACCGGCAGCTGCTCGCCGTCGAGGAAGGCCCTGAGCTCGGGCCGCATCAGGTCGTCCTCGACGCCGAGGACGCGCCGCCCCTTGGAGCGGATCACGCGACGCCGTACGACGCGCCCCGGGTCGACCGGCGTGGACCGGTAGAAGGGGGCGGCCGCGGGCGCCCGCCAGTCGATGACCAGCGGCGCGTACTCGGAGTCGAGGACGCCGATACGGCCGATGTGGAGGGTCTCGGCGATGTCGGCGGTGTCGTCGGGCCGCACGGCGCCCTCCGCGGGCTCCACGGCGGTGTACGCGCCGTCCGGGCCCTTCTTGCCGTCCTTGCCGAGGAGCAGGTCGATCCGTCCGAAGAGGAAGTCCTCGAACTCGTTGTTCAGCCGGTTGAGGTGGACTCCGGCGCGGAACACCTGCGCGTCCCGCTCGGCGAGGGCGCCGGGCGTGCCGACCTGGCCGCGCTGGGCCGCGTCGTTCATGAGGAACTCGGCCTCGTGGATCTTCTCCTCGAGGCGTCGGTACACCCGGTCGAGGTGTTCCTGTTCGACGTTGATCTCTCGGTCCCGCACCGAATCCGGCGCGTTTTCCTCAACCGATCCGACCGCGGTCTCCTGCTGTGCCTGAACGGCCACCGGGCCCCCTTCTGACGTGCTGGGCAGCCGTCAACCGTACGCGAAGGGGGCCCGCGAAGCCATGCGCGGCTACGCGTCGATCTGGACGAGCTTCTTGCCTTCGAAGGTCATGACCTCGAAGTGGTCGATCTCGTTGGTCTTGAAGGCGGCGCCGCCCATGACGTAGAGCGGGTTCTTCGCCTGCTCGGTCTTGGCGCCCGGGAGGCCGTAGCCCCACTCCGGCACCGACCAGGAGGAGACGGTCTCGCGCTCGCCGTTCTTGCCGACGGCGATGAGCGAGCACTTCTCCGGGCCCGACACGTTCTTCAGCTCGACGCCGATCTCGGTGCCCCAGGCCTTCTCGCCCATGGCCACGGTCGCCGAGACCTTGGAGGCGGCGTCGGTCGCCGTGACCCGGCTGCTGAGCGTGTCGAAGGTCGCCTTGGCGGAGTTCGCGGACTTGGGGGCGCTCGCCTCGGTGCCCTTCGTGCCGCTGTCGCCGCCGGTCGCGGCCAGCACGGTGAGCGGACCGCCGATGATCAGCGCGGCCGCGGCCGCCACCAGGAAGAAGGAGCGGCGGCGCTTCTGCGCGCGGCGCTCGGACACCTCGTCGACCAGCCGTTCCACGAGACGCGGGCTGGGGCGGGCGGACAGGGAGTCGCCGATCGCGGGTGTGCCGGTGCCCGGCAGGTCCGCGAGGGCGGCCAGCATCGGTTCCATCCCGGCGAGCTCGTCGAGCTGCTGGGCGCACCACTCGCAGCCGGCGAGATGCATCTCGAAAGCGGTTGCCTCGGCGTCGTCGAGGATGCCGAGGGCGTAGGCGCCGACGGTCTCGTGTTCGCTCGGGCTCGGAGATCCCACTGACCCCTGCATGGGACCAGACATACCCGAACCACCTGCTCCGAATCCCCCGTAACTGCTCATCACGCCGTCACCCCCCGCTCTTCCAGAGCCAGCTTCATCGACCGCAGGGCGTAGAACACCCGTGAGCGCACGGTGCCGCTGGGTATGCCCAGTGTCTCGGCCGCCTCGTTGACGGTGCGCCCCTTGAAGTACGTCTCGACGAGCACCTCCCGGTGGGCCGGGGTCAGGTCGTCGAGCGCGTCGGACAGCGTCATCAGCCACAGCGCCTTGTCGATCTCGTCCTCCGCAGGAATGACCTCCAGCGGCGACGGGTCGACCTCCTGCGGCCGGGCCTGCCGGCTGCGGTGGCCGTCGATGACGATGCGACGTGCGACCGTCACCAGCCAGGGGCGTACAGATCCGGTCGCCCGGTTGAGCTGGCCGGCGTTCTTCCAGGCACGGATGAGCGTCTCCTGCACGACGTCCTCGGCACGCTGCCGATCTCCGGCAACCAGGCGCAGGACATACGCAAGCAGGGGTCCGGCATGCTCCCGATACAGAGCACGCATCAGCTCCTCGTCAGGTTCCGAGGGCTGGGACATGCGATGTCGGGCCCTCGATCCACGTTCATTGGCCACGGCCGCATCCTTGCGCACGCCCACCTCCGGTGTCCGGGGGATCCCCCAGTCGGTCGCTCGACGACGGGTACGCAAGCGGGGTGTTGCGCGTTCAAAACGAGGGGACACTTTTCTTCCGGGTGTCATGACGAGGGGGACATGGGGGCACATTCTCCCCTCTTTTTCTTTACATTTCCGCCACAGGGGCAGGGTCGGGCCGACTGCCCGTCGGCCGACGCGGGTAAACGACGTGTAATCGAAATCACGTCGGCAGTTGCGCGCCCGCACCGAACGAAAGCCGCATAACCGGCAGGAGGTTGTCCGTCGGCGCACCGTCAACTGCGGGCGAGCGCCGCCCGTCGGCGGTGCCGCGCCACCCGCTCCCGGTTCCCGCAGACCTCGCTGGAGCACCAGCGCCGGCGCCGCCCCCGGGACATGTCGACGTAGACGAGGGGGCAGTTGTCCCCCGCGCACTGCCGGAGCCCCGCCCGGGCCACCGGATCGGTGAGCAGCTCCACCGTGTCCCGGGCCACCGCGGCCAGCAGCGCGGCGCACTCCGGCGGCCGGTCCAAGGCCCGCACGAGCGAACCGTCTTCGCCGCGCACGGCACGCGGGGTGGGGGGCGCGGCCCGGGCGGCGTCGTTCACCCGGTCCAGGGCGCCGTCGGGGTATCCGGCGCCCGGATACGGCGGGGAACCGCCCTGGGCGAGGCAGCCGTGCACCAACTGACCGACGCTGCGACGCAGTTCGCGGAACGCCGTCGGCCAGGCGGCGTCGGCCAGGGTGAGCGGGGTGTCCGGCGGGACGAGGCCGCAGCCGTGGATCCACGCGCACAACGGCCCCACGGAGCCGAGCCGTTCGCAGGGGTGCGCGGTCGCGAGCAGATCGAGACAGATCCGTCCGGCATCGAACCGCAGCTCGTCCATGCGCGCGTCACCGCCAGCCGAGGAGCACCCCTGAGGAATCCGTTCCTCCCACAGTGCCCGGCCGCGGCCGGGACCGGAACCCCTCCGGCTCCCCTCCGGCTCTCCGACGCGGGCCGGGGCCGGCCGGGGCGGGCCCGGGTCCGTGTCCCGGCCGGATCCGCGAGAGCTCCCGGGTCCGGCCGCACCCCGCACCTCGCACCCCGCACCCCGCACCGGGCACCGGGCACCGGGCACCGGGCAACCCGGCTACGCGTCCGCGTACTTGGCGTCCGACGCCGGGTCCAGTGCCAGACGGTAGCCCCGCTTCACCACCGTCTGGATCAGCTTCGGCGTGCCGAGAGCCGTCCGCAGGCGGGCCATCGCCGTCTCGACGGCGTGCTCGTCGCGTCCCGAACCCGGCAGCGCCCGCAGCAGGTCCGACCGCGGCACCACCCAGCCCGGCCGACGGGACAGCGCCCGCAGCAACGACATCCCCGCCGGCGGCACCGGGCGCAGGCACCCGTCCACCAGCACCGCGTGCCCCCGGATCTCCATCCGGTGCCCGGCGACCGGCAGGGTCCGGGCCCGGCCCGGCAGTTCCTGGCAGAGCAGCTGCACGAGGGGCCCGAGCCGGAACCGCTCCGGCTGGACGGTGTCCACGCCCCGCGCCTGCAACGGCAGCGCGGTGACCGGGCCGACGCAGGCCGGCAGCACGTCGTGGTGCAGGGCGCGGAGCAGCTCGGGCAGCAGTCCGCGCTCCTCCGCGCGCGAGAACAGGGAGGCCGCCGCGGGCGCGCTGGTGAAGGTGATCGCGTCCAGTCCGCGCGCGACGGCCGCGTCCAGGAGCCGGTCGAGCGGCCCGATGTCCTCCGGCGGCATCCACCGGTAGACGGGCACCCCCACGACCTCCGCGCCCGCGGCCCGCAGCGACTCCACGAACCCGGGCAGCGGCTCGCCGTGCAGCTGCACGGCGACCCGGCGGCCCTCGACGCCCTCCTCCAGGAGCCGGTCGAGGACCTCGGCCATGGACTCGCTGGACGGCGACCACTGCTCCGTCAGCCCCGCGGCCCGCACCGCGCCCTTGACCTTGGGCCCGCGGGCCAGCAGCTCGACGCCGCCGAGCCGGGCGAGCAGCTGCTCGCCGAGCCCCCAGCCGTCGGCCGCCTCGACCCAGCCGCGGAAACCGATGGCCGTGGTGGCGACCACGACGTCCGGCGCCCGGTCGATGAGGTCCTTGGTGGCGGCGAGCAGTTCGCCGTCGTCGGCGAGCGGCACGATCCGCAGGGCGGGCGCGTGCAGTACCGCCGCACCCCGGCGCTGGAGCAACGCGCCGAGCTCCTCGGCACGGCGCGCGGCCGTGACGCCCACGGTGAAGCCCGCGAGGGGCCCGTGTCCGTCGGCGCCCTGGGGGCCGGTGGCCGGTTGCTGCTGTTCCTCGTACATAGCTCTCGTCCCGCTAGATTCGCGTCCCGCCTACATGCCGACGAGCCTGTCAACGGCGCGTGACAGGCTCGGTTCGGCTTCATGTCGCCAGTGTTACGTCACACCTCGGCATAGCTGAGCTGCGGCTTCGCCTCGGACACCGAGCTGGACGCGGTCACCCTGCCCGCCGTACGACGAAGGTATACGGCCCAGGTGACGGCGAAGCAGATGGCGTAGTAGGCGAGGAAGGCGACGAACGCCCCGGTGCCGGAGCCGTAGGAGAGGAAGGACTGCCGGAAGGCCAGGTTGATGCCGACTCCGCCCAGCGCTCCCGCCGCGCCGATGAGGCCCATCGAGGCGCCGGAGAGGCGACGGGCGTAGAGCACGGCGTCCTCGCCCGTGAGCCCCTCGGCGAGAGCCTTGGTCTGGAAGATGGCCGGGATCATCTTGAACGTCGACCCGTTGCCGATCCCGGTGAGCGAGAACAGCACGACGAAGGCGGTGACGAACAGCGGGAGCGACTTCTGCATGCCGGCGACGACCAGGACCGTGGTGGCGGCGCCCATGGCGACGTAGTTCCAGAGGGTGATCTTCGCGCCGCCGTACTTGTCGGCGAGCCGGCCGCCCACGGGCCGGATCAGGGAACCGAGCAGCGGCCCGATGAAGGTGAGGTACGTCGCCTGCAGCGGCGTACGCCCGAACTGGTTCGTCAGCACCTGCCCGAACGCGAAGCTGTAGCCGATGAAGGAGCCGAAGGTGCCGATGTACAGGAAGGACATGATCCAGGTGTGCGCGTCCTTCGCGGCGTCGACGGCGGCGCCGGTGTCGTTCTTCACGGACGCGATGTTGTCCATGAACAGGGCGGCGAGGACCGCGGCGACGGCGACGAGCGGGATGTAGATCCCGAGCAGCACGCGCGGCCCGCCACTGGCCCCGATGACGGCGAGGGCGATCAGCTGGATCGCCGCCACGCCGACGTTCCCGCCTCCGGCGTTGAGGCCGAGCGCCCACCCCTTCTTGCGGAGCGGGAAGAAGGCGTTGATGTTGGTCATCGAGGAGGCGAAGTTGCCGCCGCCGATGCCGGCCAGCAGGCCGGTCCACAGGAAGGTGGAGAAGGACGTCCCCGGCTCCATGACCGCGAAGGCCGCGATCGTGGGGATCAGCAGCAGACCGGCCGAGATGATCGTCCAGTTCCGCCCGCCGAAGATCGCGACGGCGAAGGTGTACGGCACCCGGACGACCGCGCCGACCAGCGTCACCATGGACGTCAGCAGGAACTTGTCGGCCGGGGTGAGGCCGTACTCCGGGCCCATGAAGAGCACCAGCACCGACCACATGGTCCAGACCGAGAACCCGATGTGCTCGGAGAGGACGGAGAACAGGAGGTTACGGCGGGCGATCTTCTCGCCCTTCTCGTTCCAGAAGGCCTCGTTCTCCGGGTCCCACTCCTCGATCCAGCGGCTCCCCTTCTTCGCGGGGGACGGCGGTGCGGGGGCTGTACTCGGGGCTGTCATGACGCCTCCACGTGCTCCGGGCTCGGGTGATTCGGGGGGATGAGCGGTGATGAGTCCCGAAGGTAGGGAGGAAGCGTTTCGGTGCTGTGGCTGTGGGTGACCGGAAAGGAACGTTGCTCTCACCTTGCGCGCGGGCCCGGTGAGAGGTCGGCCCGGCCCGGTGCGACGGGCTGCCGACTCCCACGGCGCAGACGCGACGGAGGCGCCCCCGCCCGGCCGTCGAGCCGTGGACGGGGGCGCCTCCGCGGGAGCCCGGGGCGCCGTTCTCAGTGGCAGACGAACTCCTTGTTGGCGGTGCTCGCGCTCAACGTGCAGGTCTGCCCGCGGACCGCACCCGCCGGGTCGTGGGCGGTGAGGTCCCAGGACGTGCCGTTGGCGTTCAGGACCCCGTACCCGTAGACCCCGCCCTGAGTGATCGAGTGGTTCACGGGCTGCGGTGGCGTCCCGACCGGTCTGCCGATGACGTTGGCGTCGTTCGGTCCCTGGTCCAGGGGGTCTCCGCCGGAGAAGCCCACGGTCACCTGCGGTGGCCGCGTGGTGTTGAAGTCGATCATCTGGTAGAGGTGCGCGTGGCCCGACAGCACGACGCGGATGTTGTCCGCGAGCCGCCCCAGGGTCGTCGCGGCGACGGCCTTGTCGAGGACGGGGGTGTACGTCGTCGTCGGCGGGCCGGCCGAGCGCACCATCCACAGCGGCTTGTGGGTGAAGAGGAAGTAGTCGCGGCCGGGCTGCTGCCCCGCCATCTGGTTCACGGCGTTGAACTGCCGCGTGTAGATCGCCTGCTGTGCGAGGCTTCCGCTGTCGTCGGGGTCGGCGAACGCGGAGTCCACGGCGACGAGGCGCAGGCTGCCCGCCCGGATCTCCACGGGGTCGGGGTAGTCGGAGCACGATCCGTCGGACCGGAGTTCGTCGGCGAGGTAGCGGAACCACGCGGCCCCCGCGCCGCCCGTCGCGGGAGGCGTGCGGCAGTCCTCGTGGTTGCCTCGCGTCAACGCGACCGGGGCCACGGCCAGCAGGCTTTCCGCCGGCCTGAAGAAGTCGGCGACGACACAGGCCCAGCTGAACCTGTCCTGCGAGGTCGTGCAGCCCGGGTTCGCCGCCGCGTCCGAGGCCTTGGCCGGGTCGTCACGGTAGAGGTAGTCGCCGACGTGGATCACGAGATCCGGACGCGTCACCGTGGCGGCGCTGCTCGCGATCTGCGGGAACGGCCAGCCGGTCTGGTGGTTGGCGCAGTCCTGGTTCGGTCCCGCCGTCGTGACGCGGCAGCCCGTGTCGCCGATGACGCCGACCGTGCCCGGGCGGGTGCCCGCGGTCCAGTTCGGCAGGGGAAGGCGACGGTTCGCGGGGTGCACCACGGCCGCGGCGACCGTCGAGTTCGCGAGCACCGCGTTGCGGGCCTCGAGAGGCACGACCAACTCGCACACGGTGGTGGGGAACTGGGGAGGCGCGGGACGGCTCAGAAGCCGCATCCGGTAGGCGGTCCTGACGGTGCCCAAGGTGTACCGCACGGAGGGGCACGTGCCGCTGGTGTCGGTGGTCACGTAACGGATCTGGGTACCCCGGCTGGTCAGCTGGGTCCACGCCCATGCCTCACCGTCGGGCGCCCCGGCCCCGGGCGGCGGGGTCGGCCCCGGCGGTTCGCCGTAGGACGGGTGCCCCGGCGGAGAAGTCGGCCCCGGCGGCTGCCCCGGCGGGTAGGTCGGCCCCGGCGGCGAAGCCGGCCCCGGCGGCCTTCGCTCTCCGTCGCCGGGCAGGGGCCCCGCCAGTGCCGTGCCCACCGAGAGTGCCGCCGCCAGCACTCCCGTCGTGGCAAGAACCATCGTCCGCCGTATCACGCGCATCCTCCTCCGTCCGGAAAACCCTGGCTCCCGGCCGTCCGGTCGACGGCCGTACCGGGACATGGTCACCAGGGCCCCCGGTGGACGCACCCCGGGCGCGGCGAACGGCGTACGGCGGCGTACAGCCGCGCGCTCGGGGCGCCTGCGGGGCCGAAAGCGGCGCTCAGGCGCGGTGTGTTCCGGCGCCCGCCCGGCCGTCCGGCCACAGGCGGGGCCTGCGGCGGGCCGCCAGGTCCTCGACCCAGCCGAAGCAGACCACGCAGACCGCGGTGAGCAGCCAGACGGCCGGAAGCTGCGGCCACGGACTCTGCAGGATCCAGGAAGCGTCCGCTTCCAGCCACGGGACACCCCACAGCCGGTCCCACAGACCCTCCACGGCCGTGATGCACACGTTGTGCCACAGATAGATCGTGACGGCACGGGAGTTGAGCAGGGTGATCAGCCGGTCGAAGCGGCGCAGCCCGGACGGCCACTCGCTCCAGGACGGGCTGATGTGCAGGAGCAGCAGCACCGCGGCGAAGGACCACAGCGACTGGCCGAACGGCATGTCGTCGAGGTCATGGCCCTCCCGCAGATCGTGGCTCAGCGCGTACCAGAGGCCGGCGGCGGCGATCGCCGGAGCCAGGGACGGGACGACGTAGCGGGGCAGCCTGCGCAGGACGCCCTCCTGGCGTGCCATGCCCAGCAGCCAGCATGCGCCGAACGTGCCGAAGTCGCTGAGGTTGGACTCCAGTCGCCAGCCGGGCACCGACAGCGCGCCGAACTCCAGGGCCGCGCACAGCGCGATCGGCGCGAGGATCGTCGGCCAGGGCAGCCGGCGCAGGGCGCGCAGCAGCAGCGGGGAGAGCAGCACGAACCAGAGGTAGGCACGGATGTACCAGAGGGGAACGCCCAGGTCGGAGGACCAGCCGTCGGCGATCAGCCCCTGGATGCCGGACATGCCCTCGGCGTACGGAGGGTCGCTCACCGGCAGGATCCAGAAGGTGAGGTGGAACCACCACCAGCCCGGGTGTCCCTCGGCGTCCGGACGCCAGCCCCCCGCCAGCATGCCCGTCACCCCGACCGCTCCCAGCAGCCACAGCGGCGGCAGCAGTCGGCGCAGCCGGCCGCGCGCGACGTCCAGCGCGGGCCGTCTGCCCAGCGAGCGGGCCATGAGGTCGCCCGCGAGCGCGAACATCACGCCCATGGAGGGGAAGACGATGGGCAGCCAGGCCCAGCCCATCAGGTGGTAGAGGACGACGCGGAAGAGGGCGACGGCGCGCAGGAGATCGAAGTACCGGTCGCGTCCTGCGCCCTTCTTCTTCCCGTCCGCCTCCCCCGCTCCGTGCTCGCGCGGGTCCGGGACGGTGTTCGGCGTCCGCGGTCCGGGCAGCTCGGGCAGCTCGGCCGTGGTCTCGGTCGGGTGGGTGCTCACAGGGCCGTTCCTCCGTCCAGGCTCGCGGCCGGCGCGCCGGGCGGGGCGGCGACCTGTCCCTTGCGGCGCAGTTTCTGCCAGCGCAGCCGGCCGCCGGTGAGGGCGGTGATCCAGGACTGGAGCAGGACGATGTACATCAGCTGGCGGTACAGCATCTGCTGGAGCGGGAGGGAGATCAGCGGGGCGAGGCGCTCCTTGTCCAGCGCGAAGGCGTAGGCCGCGCAGCCCGCCTGGACGAGGAGGACGCCGAACCAGGCGGCGACGGTCTCGCCGGTCGGCCCGAAGAGCAGGCCGTAGACCAGGAAGAGGTCGATGAGCGGGGCGAGCAGCGGGGCGACGACCATGAAGAGGGAGACGAGGGGGAGGCCTACGCGGCCGAAGCGGCCCGAGGCGCCCCCCTCGACCAGGGCGCGGCGGTGCTTCCAGATGGCCTGCATGGTGCCGTAGCACCAGCGGTAGCGCTGCGACCACAGCTGCTGGACGGATTCGGGGGCCTCGGTCCAGGCCCGCGCCTTCTCCGCGTACACGACGTGCCAGCCGTCGCGGTGGATCGCCATGGTGATGTCGGTGTCCTCGGCGAGGGTGTCGTCGCTCATGCCGCCGACCCGGTCGAGCGCGCTGCGGCGGAACGCCCCGACGGCGCCCGGGATGGTGGGCATGCAGCGCAGGACGTCGTACATACGGCGGTCGAGGTTGAAGCCCATCACGTACTCGATGTGCTGCCAGGCGCCGATGAGGGTGTCCTTGTTGCCGACCTTGGCGTTGCCGGCGACCGCGCCGACCTTGGGGTCGGCGAACGGCTGGACGAGCTCGCGCACGGTGGACGGCTCGAAGACGGTGTCGCCGTCCATCATGACGATGAGGTCGTGCCGGGCGTTGGCGATGCCCCGGTTGAGGGCGGCGGGCTTGCCCGCGTTGAGCTGGCGGACGACGCGGACGCCGGGCAGGCGCAGGTCCTCGACGATGCGGGCCGTGCCGTCGCTGGAGCCGTCGTCGATGACGAGGATCTCGATCGGGTGCTCGCTCCTCATCAGCGAACGCACCGTGTTCTCGATGCACTTGGCCTCGTTGTAGGCCGGGACGAGCACGGACGCCGGTTCGGTGACGGGCGCGTCCGGCCCCCAGACGAACCCCTTGCGCCGGGTCCGGCGGGTGTGGATCGCGGAGAGCAGCAGCATCAGCCCGAAGCGGGCGAAGACGAGGACACCGATGACGGCGAGGCCGACGACCAGGACGCCGGTGATGTCGTCGGAGGCCGCGACCAGGAAGACCCAGGCCTTGCCCTTCCACAGGTCGAGCCCGGTGACCGGGGTGTGCGCGCTGGGGGCGTGCAGGGCCTCGGTGAGGTTCTCGAACCGGTAGCCCTTCTGCTGGAGTTCGGGCAGGTAGGCGTCGAGAGCCTGGACGGTCTGGTGACGGTCGCCGCCGGAGTCGTGCATGAGGACGATGGCGCCCTTGCCGTCCTGCGGGGTGGCGTTGCGGATGATCTGGCGCACGCCCGGCCGCTGCCAGTCCTCGCTGTCGGCGGTGGTGAAGACGGTCAGGTAGCCGCGGGTGCCGACGTACTCGGTGACCGGCCAGGACGCGTCGTCGAGGGCGTCCGCGGTGGAGGAGTAGGGGGGCCGGAAGAGGGAGGTCCGGATGCCCGCCGCGCCCGCCAGGGCCAGCTGGTTCTGGGTGAGCTCCCAGTCGATGCGCTTCTTCGACTGGTAGGAGAGGTCGGGGTGGTTGAAGGTGTGCAGGCCGATCTCGTGACCCTCGTCCACCATCCGCCGGACCAGTTCGGGGTAGCGGGAGGCCATGGTGCCGGTGATGAAGAAGACGGCGTGGACGTGGTGCTTCTTCAGGACGTCGAGAACCTCGGGGGTCCATCTCGGGTCGGGGCCGTCGTCGAAGGTGAGCACGATCCGGTGGTCCGGCACCTCCAGACCGGTCTGCCGTCCGCCGCGGGTGTCGACGACCGGGCCGCCTTCGAGGATCTTCTGCGGCACCTTGTCGGAGGCGGCCTCGGGGTGGATGCGGTAGTCGGCGAGGATCTCGCTGTGCACGTAGCCGCGCAGCATCAGCATCGCCATCATCGCGAGGAGCACGAGCGGCGGCAGCAGACGGCGCAGCCGCAGGGGCTTCAGCCGTCGGCGTCCCGCGGACGGCCCGGCCCCCCGGGGAGCGCCTTCGGCGGCGCGCCCCGCGGCCCTGCCGCGGCCCTGCCGCGAGCCGGACCGCCGGGCGGCCCGCCGACCGACGGGAGGCTCGCCCCCCGACGAGCCTCCCGAGGCGCCTTCCGGCAGGCCTTCCGACGGGCCTTCCGGCGGCGAGGAGGTGGGCGCGGCCTGGCCGCCGGTCGCTTGCGCGGACTGCCCGACGGGGGATCGTCGGGCCGAACGCCGGCTGGTACGTGGTGCCATGAGAGGTGGTTCTCCGGGGACGAGAGGACGGTCGGACGGGCCGCACCAGGGACTGTGCGGCGAGATCGGGCGGCGCGGCGCGAAAGGCGAGGGACGGTGCGCCGGACCCGGGACCGGGGCGGTGCGCCGGACCGGGGCCCCGGCAGGCGTCGGGGGCGCAGGCCGGACCGGACGCTCCGGCGGCCGCGCCGGGCGGGCTGAGGTCCCGGTGCGTGGACCGGGCAACGGGAGCCGGACACAGGAACCGGCCGACACCGACCGGAGCACGGTCGGACGGCTGGACCCCGATCACGGGGGACGGGCAAGGAGGCAGGCCGCCGGTCTCGGGCGGCACGGCCGCGATCGAACCGCCGGTTCAGGCGGCCCGGCGGGCTCGGCGTGCGGGCCGGAGGTCCGGGTCCGGGTACGCCGGGCGGCCGCCCGTCCCGGACACCGGTGCGGTGTCCGGGCGAGGCGGTCCGCCCGGCGGTCCGGCACTCGGGGCCGTTCCGTCCCGGCGGAGCCGTCTCAGGCTGCCGGGCCGGAGCCCGCCGGGGCCGGTTCCGGCGGGCCGCCCGCGACGGTGGTGGAGGCGCCTCCGGCCGGGGACGGCGAGGAGACCGCCGACGGTGACGCGGCCGGTGAGGAAGCGGGCGGCGGCACGGACTGCGCAGGCGCGATCACCGGGGTGCTGGGGCCGGGCGCCGGGGAGGCCGAGGCCGTCGGGCCGGCGCTGGGGCGGGCGGACCCGCTCGCCGCCGGCCGCGTCGCGGCGGACGCCCCGGCCGAGGGAGCCGCGCTGCCCGAGACGCCCGGCGCGGCACCCGCGCCCGGCCTGCCCGACGCCGCGCCCGGTGCGGCGGCGGTGGCCCCGGTGCCGGCGGGCAGGCCGGACCCGGGCCGTCCGGGCCGCGGGCTGCCGGAGTCGTCGGGCGCCGGCGTGCTGTCGACCTTCCCGGCGGCCGGTTTCTCGTCGCCCTGGCCCGGGACGGGGAGCGGCAGCCAGGGTGCGCCGGCGTTGCCCGACAGGAGGGCGGCCACGATGACCACGGCGTAGGCCCCGCATGCGACGCCCACGAGGATGCCGATGCGGCGGAACGTGCGGCTGCGCCGGCCCGATTCGTCGACGAACACCGGGACGTCGGACGCGCCGTCCTGACCGCCGGCGCGTCCCTGCCCGAGAGGATCGAGCTGGACCGTCACCTCGCCCGCGTCGCGGCTCTCGCCGTCCGTGTCGCCAGGAGCCTCTCCCCAGGGATCCCGGAGATCGCTCGACCGTTCGTTTTCGGAAAGGCTGTTCGAGGTTTCCGCGGGCGACAGCAGGCCGTTCTCTCGCGGCACGTCCGTCAGGGACCGGTATCTTCCGCTCTCTCGGGACGGAGACCTCGAAGGTTGCCCTCCGGCCCCGGGAAAGCCCTGGGATGCCGCCCCCACGGCTGGCACGTCCAGAGCCGACGGCACCGCCTCGGGCCACTTCGGTTGGGCGTCTTCTCGCCAATTCTTCACTTGCGCACTTCCCCCCACGGAACCTGTTTCTGGGTGCGCTACGGCCCCGAGCACAGCCGATGAAACCAGGCCCCCACCCGGCTATCACGCCCCATTTACCCCATTGCGCTCAGGTCGAAGAATCTAGCGCAGACACGGACCCTCCGTTCGCGATGTGTCATTTATGGTCAGAAGTCATGTTCATGTTCATGTCTGAAAATAGACCCTCCGCCGGCCACCGAGACCGCGACCTGGACGCTCACCCCCCGCCACCGAGGGGTCGCAGCGCGTCACGCACCGAAGGGACCAGCCCCTTTCGCGGCACGGGCGACACGGGCGGACAAAGAGGCCGGATCGAGCAGGCCGGGGGATGCCGTCCCAGGCATGGCCGGAAAAACCTCTGTCAAGAGAGGCAGAATGCCTGTAATGCCCCGAATCGAGGAGCGGCCGCCCCCGAGATCCTCCCGCCGACCGCCGCCAGCGCGCCTGAAGGACCGGCGCCCCTCGGGAGAGAGGAGAGGGGCGCCCGCGCGCGCCGGCGGCGCCCGCCAACGGCGCGCGGCGCCCGGGCCCAAACACAGAAAGACCCCGCCCCCTGAGAGGGCGAGGTCTTCATGTCACATGGGATGAGTGGAGATGGCGGGAATCGAACCCGCGTCCAACGGTGCAGAATCAGGGCTTCTCCGTGTGCAGTTCGCTGTGATTTTCTCGGCCCCGGTGATCACGCGAACAAGTCGCCGACGGGCCCAGTCACTGTTTGATTTCCCATCGAACCCCGTGACCGGGCTCGATGGTTTAGTCCCCTAGATTATGCCAGGATCCGGATCGGGAACACTTCCGGGCTGACACCCATTTTGGGTCCTACACTCACTGCTTATTAGGCAGCGAGGGCGTAGGACTGGGAATCGCTCTTGATATTGGCGATTATTTTTTGCGACATATGGTTTACGAGATCATTGCCGCTTCCTCGACACGCTTCCCCTGCTTCGACAGCCGCTGTCGAAACCGATCATCCCCATGTTGTTTTTTCAATCCCTCCGAAGAGGGCCCGTGCCCACTGCGGGGCACAGAAGCCATGGTACGTGACCGACGCCCGTCGATGCCACCGCATTCACGGCGGCCTTGTTCCCGGCGGCGGCGCCCGCCCCCGCTACGCGTGCCGCTGCCTGCGCTTGGCCGCCGCGATCACCCGGTCCGTCTCCCGGCGGTCCTGCTTCTCGCGCAGGGTCTGCCGCTTGTCGTACTCCTTCTTGCCGCGGGCCAGCGCGATCTCGGCCTTGGCCCGGCCGTCCTTGAAGTAGATGGCGAGGGGCACGATCGTGTGCCCCGTCTCCTCCGACTTCACCGCCAGCTTGTCGATCTCCTCGCGGTGCAGCAGCAGCTTGCGCTTGCGGCGCGCCGAGTGGTTGGTCCAGCTGCCCTGGCTGTACTCGGGGATGTGCGCGGCGTGCAGCCACGCCTCGTCCCCCTCGATCTGGACGAAGCCGTCGGTCAGCGAGGCGCGGCCCTGGCGCAGCGACTTCACCTCGGTGCCGGTGAGGACGAGGCCCGCCTCGTAGACGTCGATGATCGCGTAGTCGTGCCGGGCCTTCTTGTTCTGCGCGACGATCTTGCGCTTGCCGTCCTTGGCCTTGCCGGTCGACGCCGCGCCGCCCTGCTTCGGCTGGGATTCCTTCGGTACGTACATTCCCTTGCTCATAGTCCCGCCATTTTCGCATCCGGAGGCGGCCTGAGGGAAAGCCGATTACGCGGCGGCCCGCCGACCGCTCAGGACGCGCCGCCCAGTCCGCTCAGCACGGTCTCCGCCCGCTTCAGCGCCCCGTCGTCGGCCTCCAGATCGGGCGTGATGCCCCGGCCGTCGACGGCATGGCCGGAAGGGGTGCGGTAGTGCCCCACGGTGAGCTCGGCGACCGAGCCGTCGGGCAGCCGGCGCGGCATCTGCACCGAGCCCTTGCCGAAGGTGCGCGAGCCCACCACGACCGCGCGGCCCCGGTCCTGCAGCGCGCCGGTGAGCAGCTCGGCCGCGCTCATCGTGCCGCCGTCCACGAGCGCGACCAGCGGACGGACGGTGTCGCCGCCGGCCTCGGCGTGCAGGACGCGCTGGCCGCCGTCGACGTCGTAGGTGGCGACGAGGCCGCCGTCGAGGAAGGCCGACGCGGCGGCGACGGCCTCGGTGACCAGTCCGCCGGAGTTGCCGCGCAGGTCCAGCACGATCCCGGCGCCGGGCGGGGCGTGCTCGACGGCGCCGCGGACGCTGTCGCCGACGCCCCTGGTGAACGCGGCGACGGTGATGACGGTGACGCCGCCGGAGAGCCGGCGGACGGTGACGGAGTCCCTGGACAGCAGCGCCCGGCGCAGGGTCTCGCTCCACGCGCGCGTGCCGCGCTCCAGGCCGAGCCGGACGGCGGTGCCGGCGGGCGCGTCCTTCATGTCGCCCCGCAGCAGGGAGACGACATCGGTGACCGGGAGGCCGTCCACGGACCGCCCGTCGACGCTGCGCAGCCGGTCGCCCGCCCGGACGCCGGCTGTGGCGGCGGGTGACCCGGACTGCACCTTGGTCACCTCGATCCGGCCGTCCCGCTCGCGCCGCGCCTCCAGGCCGACGCCGGTGTACCGGCCGTCGAGGGAGTCCTCGAACTCCTCGTACTCGCCCTCGGAGTAGACCGCCGCCCAGCGGTCGCCGCTGCGGCTGACGGCGCGCTCTGCGGCCTCCATCGGGGACTTGCCGTCCGCGGCGGCCTCCTCGGCGGCCCGCGTCACGTCCTCGGCCCGCCCGGCGGCGGCGGACGGAGCCGGGCCCGAGGAGTCCGCGTGCCCCTCGCTCCACTGCTGCGGCAGCGATCCGGTGGCCGCCCCGGCCACGAGCACGCTCGCGAACACCAATGTCAGGGCGGCCCCGCGGCCGAAACGGCGGGGCTGACAGAACAGGTCACGGCCTGACATGGCGGTGAGTCTAGGGGAACGCGAAGGGCCGCACGGTCGGTTGACCGTACGGCCCGCGGGGCGTGCGTCACACTCTGAGGCGCGTGCGTCACACCTTGAGGTACTTGCGCAGCGCGAAGAACGCGGCCAGTGCGGGCATCAGCAGGCTGGTCGCGAGGATGAGCGGAAGCTTGGTCAACACAGCGTCCCAGCCGATGAAGTTGATCAGGTTCAGCTTCTCGGACAGGGCCAGACCGTGGTCGATGATGAAGTACCGGGCGATCACCAGGAATCCGCAGGCGACCGTGCCGCCGATCAGCCCGGCGACCGCGGCCTCGGCGATGAACGGCGCCTGGATGTAGAACCCGGAGGCGCCGACGAGCCGCATGATGCCGGTCTCGCGCCGACGGCTGAACGCCGAGACGCGCACGGTGTTGACGATCAGCATCAGGGCCACCACGAGCATCAGCGCCATGACCGCCCGCGCCGCCCAGTTCATGCCGTTGAGGAGCCCGAAGAGGTTGTCGAGGATGCCCTTCTGGTCCTGCACCGACTGCACGCCGTCGCGGCCGTCGAAGGCGGTCGCGATGACCTGGTACTTCTCCGGGTCCTTCAGCTTGATGCGGTACGACTCCTGCATCTGGTCCGGCGTGAGGGAACTGGCCAGCGGGGAGTCGCCGAACTGCTCCTTGTAGTGCTTGTACGCGTCGTCCTGCGACTCGTACGTCACCTTCTCGACGACGCCCATCTTGTCGAGGTCGGACTTGATCTGCTTCTTCTGGTCCGCGGTGACCGCGCCCTTGGCGCAGTTGGCGTCCGACTCCGCGTCGCTCTTGTTGCAGAGGAAGACCGAGACGTTGACCTTGTCGTACCAGTAGCCCTTCATGGTGCTGACCTGATCGCTCATCAGGAGCGACCCGCCGAAGAGCGCCAGGGACAGGGCGACGGAGACGATGACGGCGAAGGTCATCGTCAGGTTGCGGCGGAGACCGACGCCGATCTCCGACAGTACGAACTGGGCGCGCATGGCGTGTTGTTCAGGCCTTTCCGGGGACGTCCGCGAGGGCGGGCGCGATGGCGGGGGCGGTCAGTGCTGGTAGCCGTAGACGCCGCGCGCCTGGTCACGGACGAGGCGGCCCTGCTCCAGCTCGATGACGCGCTTGCGCATCTGGTCCACGATGTTCTGGTCGTGCGTGGCCATCAGCACGGTCGTGCCCGTCCGGTTGATCCGGTCGAGCAGTTTCATGATGCCGACGGAGGTCTGCGGGTCGAGGTTGCCGGTGGGCTCGTCCGCGATCAGCAGTTTGGGCCTGTTCACGAAGGCGCGCGCGATGGCCACGCGCTGCTGCTCGCCGCCGGACAGCTCCCCCGGCCTCCGGTCCTCCTTGCCGCCGAGCCCGACGAGGTCGAGCACCTGCGGCACGGACTTGCGGATCTCGCCCTTGGACTTGCCGATGACCTCCTGCGCGAAGGCGACGTTCTCCGCCACCGTCTTGTTCGGCAGCAGCCGGAAGTCCTGGAAGACCGTCCCCAGCTGGCGGCGCATCTGCGGCACCTTCCAGTTGGAGAGGCGGGCGAGGTCCTTGCCCAGCACGTGCACCTGACCGTGACTGGTGCGCTCCTCACGCAGGACCAGCCGCAGGAAGGTCGACTTTCCTGAGCCGGAGGACCCGACGAGGAAGACGAACTCGCCCTTCTCCACTTCGAGGGAGACATCCCTCAGTGCGGGGCGGGTCTGCTTGGGGTAGACCTTGGAGACGTTGTCGAATCGGATCACGGATGCACCACGGGTCGCCGGGGGTAGATGAGCGTGACCATACGCGAACCGGGGAGGGCGGCGCAGGCGTCGGGAGAGGTTGGATGGGGCTTGTGCGTTTTTGTACGGGACTTTGTGTGCCCCCGGGTCTTCGGGTGAGCCGCGCGACCCCCGGAGGAACCTGGCACAGTGGAGGGGGAACGTTCCCGCTTCCCGGAGCGTTGTGTCCATGGAACCGGTGCAAGGAGGGCGAGGCGCATGACGTACGACCGGCTGGTGTGCGCTAACTGCGCTGCGCCCGTGAGCGAGGGCCGGTGCCCCGTGTGCCGCGCGAACCGCGAGCGGCTGCAGCAACAGGAGAGCTTCCTCGCGAATCTGAACCCCATGGCGCTGATCGCGCTGCTGGCGGTGCTGGTGGCGGCGGTGGCGCTGCTCGCCCACCAGACCGCCTAGCCCCGCACGGCACCGCGAAGGGCCCGGAGCCGGTGGCTCCGGGCCCTTCGCGTGTACGTCACGTACGGGTGCGGCTACCCGGTGTCAGGCAGCGGCCCCGCCGCGGCCGGCCGCGAGACGCGGCAGCACACGGAAGCCGATGCCGCCGGCGATCATGGTGGCGGCGCCGACGATCATGAACGTGGTCTGGCCGGCGCCGGTCTCGGCGAGCTCCTTGCCGCCGCCCTGCGCGGTGTTGTCGGCGGCCACGGCCGAGGTGTCGGTCAGCGCGGAGCTGCCGACCTCCTGGGTCGAGGTGCCGTCGGCGTCGGGGCCGGAGCCGCCGGTGGAGCCCGAGCCGCCGGTGGAGCCGCCCGTGGAGCCGCTGCCGGAGCCGCCGGCGGTCGAACCGCCACCCGTGGTGGAGCCGCCCCCGGTGGTGCCGGTGCCGCCGGTGGCCGTGGACGAACCGCCCGTCGTGGAACCGCCGGTGGTCGTGGACGAACCACCCGTCGTGGTGGTGGAGCCACCGGTGCCGGTGGAGCCGCCCGTGGTGGTGGAGCCGCCCGTGGTGGTCGAGCCACCGGTCGTGGTGGTGGAACCGCCCGTCGTGGTGGTGGAACCGCCGGTCGTGGTGGAGCCGCCCTCGGTGGTCGAACCGCCGGTCGTGGTGGTCGAACCGCCGGTCGTGGTGGAGCCGCCCTCGGTGGTCGAACCGCCGGTCGTGGTGGTCGAACCGCCGGTCGTGGTGGAGCCGCCCTCGGTGGTCGAACCGCTCGCGGACGAGCCCTCCGACGTGCCGCCGACGGTGCAGATCCCGACCGGGCAGGGCTCCTTGCCCGTCTGGGGAGTGACCTCGCCCCCGCCGGACGTCGACACAAGGCCGCTGAGGCCACCCTCGTCGCCGGTGGCCGAGGCGACCCCGGCCACCGTCAGCGAGGCGCCCGCGGCGATCACGGCACCGGCGGCTATGCGCGCGACCCGGATCCGTGTCTTCTTCGTCATATGGTTGCTACCCCCAGTAGCTGAATCGTCGATGAGGCCGCGCTCGGGGCTGTGATCGACGGAGGTGGCTGAGACGCAGCCGAAGCACCCCGGTTCACATGCGCCCCGAAGACACGCATGCCACGCTGCACCATCCCCATTTTTCAAAGCAGCGTCAAGGTCGTTGCGCACGCAATGTCCAAGTCGGGGCGCTTTGCGCGATGTCGGTGCTGTGAATGTGACCTAAAAAGGCAACCGCCCCTGCCTGAGGGGCGGTTGCCTTGTCGACAAACCTACTTCTCCTGCTGCTTGCGCCAGCGAATTCCGGCTTCCAGGAACCCGTCGATCTCACCGTTGAACACGGCCTCGGGGTTGCCGACCTCGTACTCGGTGCGCAGGTCCTTGACCATCTGGTACGGGTGCAGGACGTACGAACGCATCTGGTTGCCCCAGGAGTTGCCGCCGTCGCCCTTGAGGGCGTTCATCTTCGCCTGCTCCTCCTGCCGGCGCCGCTCGAGCAGCTTGGCCTGGAGGACGTTCATCGCGGTCGCCTTGTTCTGGATCTGCGACCGCTCGTTCTGACAGGAGACGACGATGCCGGTGGGGAGGTGGGTCAGCCGCACCGCGGAGTCGGTGGTGTTGACGCCCTGGCCGCCGGGACCGGACGAGCGGTAGACGTCCACGCGCAGCTCGGACTCGTCGATCTCGATGTGGTCGGTCTGCTCGACCACGGGGAGGATCTCGACGCCCGCGAAGGAGGTCTGGCGGCGGCCCTGGTTGTCGAAGGGCGAGATCCGCACGAGCCGGTGCGTGCCCTGCTCGACGGAGAGCGTGCCGTAGGCGTACGGGATCTGCACGGCGAAGGTCGTCGACTTGATGCCGGCCTCTTCGGCGTACGACGTCTCGTAGACCTCCGTCTTGTAGCCCTTCTGCTCCGCCCACCGCAGGTACATGCGCTGCAGCTTCTCGGCGAAGTCGGCCGCGTCGACGCCGCCGGCCTCGGCGCGGATGTTGACGAGCGCCTCACGGGCGTCGTACTCCCCGCTGAGCAGCGTGCGCACTTCCATCTCGTCGAGCGCCTTCTTGACGGAGGTGAGCTCGGACTCGGCCTCCGCGAGGGTGTCCGGGTCGTCCTCCTCCTGGGCCATCTCGAACAGCACGGAGAGATCGTCGATCCGTCCGCGCAGCGTGTCGGCCTTCCTGACCTCGGCCTGGAGGTGGGACAGCTTGCTGGTGATCTTCTGCGCCTCGTCCGGGTTGTCCCACAGGGACGGCGCGGCCGCCTGCTCCTCGAGCACGGCGATGTCTGCCCTCAGCTTGTCGAGGTCCAGAACGGCCTCGATCGACTCCATGGTCGAGGAGAGGGACTTGAGCTCTTCGGATACATCGACGACTGCCACGCCTCCCAGCGTAACGGTTCCGCCAACCGGGGAGTGCCGAGCACCGCCCGCGGGCCCGGCCGGGCCAGGGTCACGGGCGCGCGACGGCCGCGGGCAGGGGCCCGGTCACGGCCGCGGTCGGGGGCCGGTCAGGGACCCGCCCCGGACGCTGTGGCGGTCGCGATCGACGGCCCGGCACGCGGGCCGTCACGGCGTCGTCGGCGCCGAGTTGTTCGTGTCGTCGGGGGGCGCGCCCGCGTCGTCTCCGGAGGTGGCCGCCCAGGTGCCGATCCCCGCCGCGGCCACCAGCGCCGCCGCGGCCACGCCGAGCGTGATCCGGCGCCGCCGTGTGGCGGAACGGTTCCGTGCCGACCCCGGACGCGGCGCGCCCGCGGCCCGGGGCACCCGGGCCGTGCCGTGCGCCCCGCCGGCCAGCTCGTCCGGCGCCGGCACCCTCATCGACGTGTGGGTGTCCCGGTTGGAGTCCGGCTTGGCGTTCGGCACCAGCGGGACGGATCCACGCCGCACGCGGCCCGTGACCGTCTCGGTGGCCGGCGCGGAGGGAACGGCCTCGGCGGGCTCGCCCTCGTCCGGCTCGGTGCCCGGCTCGTCGACGTCCAGCGGGGGCATCCCGGCCAGCGTCGGCAGCTGCTCCCGCAGCCGCGCCGCCAGCTCGGAGGCCCGCAGCCGGGAGGCGGGTGCCTTGGCCAGGCACTGCACGATGAGCTGCCACAGCTCGTCCGGGATGCCGGGCAGGGGGGCGACGGACTCCGTGACATGGCGGCGCAGCACCGCGCCCGGGTGGCCGCCGCCGAACGGGGTGAAGCCCGCGAGCAGCTCGTACAGGACGGTCGCCAGGGCGTAGATGTCCACGGAGGCGCGCGGCGGCAGTCCCTCCACGATCTCGGGCGCCAGGTAGTCCGGCGTGCCGATGATCTTCGTGGCGCGGGTCCGTCTGGGGGTGTCGATCAGTTTCGCGACGCCGAAGTCGGTCAGCAGCGCGCGGTGCGAGCCGCCCGGGCCGAGCGGTCCCTGCATGTCGAGCAGGATGTTCTCGGGCTTCACGTCGCGGTGCACGATCCCGGCCGCGTGCGCGGCGGCCAGCCCCTCGGCGACGTCCGCGACGATCGCCACGGCGGCCTCGGGCGCCATGCGCCGGTCCCGTTCGAGGCGGGTGCGCAGGTCCGTGCCCCGGACCAGGTCCATGACCAGCGCCAGGTCGTTGCCGTCGACGACCAGATCCCGCACGGACACCACATGGGGGTGGTCCAGGCCGAGCAGCGCCGTGCGCTCCTGCACGAAGCGGCCCACGAGCTCCTCGTCGGAGGCGAGGTCCTCGCGCAGCAGCTTGACGGCGACGGGCCCCTCCGGACCCTCGCCCAGCCACACCGTGCCGGCGCTGCCCCGTCCCAGGATCTGGTGGGCGGTGTACCGGCTGCCGATCTTCCGTGCCAAGGCTGCTCCTACAGACGCGTGTTGCCCATCAAAGTACGCGTCCCGGGAGCCAACCTTCACCGCGGAGACGGAAATCACCCGCCAGATGTCGACAAATGCACAAACTCGCGATCAGGGCCGGAGTCGTCCGGTCAGTTTCCGGCGCCCCCGGAGCCGCCCGATCCTCCGCCGGCGGAGTCGGCCAGATCACCGATCCAGCCGGTGACGTCGCCGACCCAGCCGCTGATCAGCTGCCAGTAGCTCTTGCCCGTGCCGATCCAGTCCTGCAGCGGGCTCAGCTCCCAGATCAGCCAGCCGGCCACGAACAGGATGACGACCGTGAACAGGCAGCCCTTGAGACAGCCCAGCCCGGGGATCCGCATCGGGTTGGCGCTGCGCTGCCGGGGCTCGCGCGGCTGCCGGGGCTCCGGCGCGGGCCGCTGCCGCGGCTGCGGCTGGGGCGGCGGCGCGTACCGCTGCGGCTGAGGCTGAGGCTGAGGCTGAGGCTGCTGAGGTGCGTACTGCTGCTGGTGCTGCTGCGGCTGCTGCTGCCCGGGGTACCCGTATCCGGGCTGCTGCTGCGGCCGCTGCTGCTGTTGCCGGTAGGGCTGCTGAGGCTGTTGCGGCTGCTGCTGAGGGCGGGAGACCTGCCGCTGGGGGCGGCGGCGCAGCGGGTCGTCGCCGGGGTCGAGGTACTGCTGGACCTGGGTCGGCTCGTTGCGGTCGCGGGCGGCCCGCATCTGGTTCTGCCAGGGGTGCGGCTGCTCGGGCTGCTGTCCCGGTCCGCCCGGCCCGCCCGTCTGGTGCGGCGGCACCGGCGGCAGGACGGCGGTCGCGTCGGCGGCGCCCTGCGGACCGCCCGCCTGCGGCAGGACGGCGGTGGGGTCGGCGGCGCCCGCCGGGCCGCCCGTGTGCGGCAGGACGCTGGTCGCGGCGTTCGGGTCGTAGGCGCCGCCCGGCACGGTGGCGGGCGCCGGGTCGGGGGCGAGCAGATGGCCGACGCCGTCGGCCGCCGCGATCTGCAGGGAGTTGGCGTGCACACCGATGCCCTCGGCGACGATCCGCAGGCCGCGCGCGAGGCTCTCGGCGCTCGGCCGGTGGTCGGGGTTCTTGCTCAGACAGCGCTCGATGACCGTCCACAGCGGGTCGGGGACCGTGGAGGGACGGCGCGGCTCGGCACTCAGGTGCTGGTGCAGGACCTCCAGGGCGGAGCCGCCGGAGAACGGCGGACGGCCCGTGACCAGCTCGTACAGCAGGATCCCGGCGCCGTAGACGTCCACGGCCGACGTCTGCGGGCGGCCTTCGGCGGACTCCGGGGCGACGTACGCGGGCGTGCCGACGAACTCGCTGGTCCGGGTCAGGCCCGGGGAGTCGGCGAGGCGGGCGATGCCGAAGTCGGTGAGCAGCGGGTGCATCTGGCCGCCGTCCTGCCTCAGCAGGACGTTGGCGGGCTTCAGGTCGCGGTGCACGACGCCGTCGGCGTGGCTGGCGGCGAGCGCGTCGGCGATCTGGGCGGTGAGCAGGGCCGCGGCGACCGGCGTGAAGGGGCCGTTCTCGCGCAGGTAACGATGCAGGTCGGGGCCCTCGACGAGGTCCATGACCAGAGCCAGCAGGTCGCCCTCGACGACCAGGTCGCGGACCCGGACGATGTTGGGGTGGGTGAGGCGCAGCAGGACGGAGCGCTCGCGCAGGAAGCGCATCACGACGTCGGGGTCGTTCGCGAGCTCCTCCTTGAGGACCTTGATCGCGACGGTCTCTCCGGGCTGCCCCGCCACGGCCGCCTCGGCGCCCGCGGTCTCGCGCTGGCGGGCTCGCCAGACGGTGCCCGTGGCGCCGCGTCCGAGCGGCTCCTCGAGCAGGTACTTGCTGCCTACCGGCCGCACGTCATGCGCTCCCTGCTGCTTGCTCGCCAGACTCGCGGCTCTTCGGTCCCGCTCGTCTGTCCCGCCAGTGTTCCGACCCACTGTAGTGCCGCGATGCGGACACGGGGCGTTCGTCGGTGTCGTCGTCGTTGCGGGGAAAGACGCATCACCCGGTCTTCCTGGTTGCCGGAGCCGGACGTGACCGATCTCAACTGATCGTCGGTGACGCATCCGGCAGGCACTTTTGCGGGCAGAGCCGACCAATCAAGATCACTTGTCCTCGGGTGAGGGGCGCGTTGTCAGTGACAGGTGCGAGGATGCCTGCAGTACTGGACGCTGTGCTCGTGTGGGGTGGGGGGAAGCCCGCGCCCTTGCAGAAGGGACCGCTGACGGCGATGCAGATCCGGCTGACCGTCGTAGACCCGACGGGCGCGCCCGCCGATTCCCGGCCCCGCGCCGCGAGCTGCGACGTGCTGGTCACGGCGCCCGCCGGCACGGCCCTGGCGGCGGTGTCGTCCGCGCTGGCCGCGGCGGTCTGCGGGGAGGGCGCCGCGACGTCCTCGTCCGCGGCGGCGGTCGTGCTCTACGCGGGCGTGGAGCGGCTCGACGCCCAGCGCTGCACCCTGGGCGAGCCCCCGCTGACAGACGGCGCGGTGCTGTCCCTGGGCGCGCCCGCCGACCCCGAGCCGCATCCCGAGGTCGACGACGCCCCGGCCCGTCTGCACGTGGTGGCCGGGCCGGACGCGGGCGGGGTCCATCTCCTGCACGGCGGCCAGGTCCGCGTGGGCCGGTCGGCCGACGCCGACGTACCCCTCGACGACCCGGACGTCTCGCGTCTGCACTGCGCGGTGACGCTCTCGCCCGAGGGCCGGGTCACGGTGGCCGACCTCGGTTCCACCAACGGCACCACGCTGGACGGCGCGCGGGTGCAGAACCGTCCCGTCCGTCTCCCGCCGGGCGCCCTCCTGCGCGTGGGCGAGTCGGCCCTGCGTCTGGCCCCGCCCGGCGGGCCGGGCCCCCGGGTGGCGACCACGCCGGACGGCGAGGGCCATGTGCGCGTGCCCTGCGGAGGGACGGCGGAGCCCACGGCGGACGCGGCACACGCGCGTGTGAACGGCGCCGGCGCACCGGACGGCGGCACGGGCACGGACGGCACGGACACGGACCGCGCGCGGGGAGCCGGCGGCCGTTCCGGCTCCGACGGGCCGGCGGGTCCGACCGCTCACGCCTACGGCACGGTCGACTGGAGCGGCGCGTCGACGGCCCGGGGCGGGTCCCCGGAAGCGCGTAGGCACGGCTCGGGGGACACGCCCCCCGCACCGCCCGTGGTCCCGGGGCAGGGCGCGGCGCCGCGCATCGAGAACGGCCGCGGCGGCGAGGCGCGCACGACCGACCCGGCTCGCCCGGCCGCGTCGCGAGCGGCCTCCCCGGGTGAGCCCTCCGCGGCGGGCGACGCCTCACCGGCGACCCACGGGGGCCGCACGGGAGCGGGCTCCCCCGCGACCGGCCACGGGGACGTCCGCGGCCCGCGCGGCCCGCACGACGACACCGCCGCCCACGACCGCCCCTCCCCCGCCACGGGCCCCCACGCCGGCCGGACCGAGGACGGCGGCCGTGGCGACCACGCCGGTGGCGATGTCGGCCGTGTCAGCCATGTGGGCGAGCACGACGGTCTCAACGAGCACGGCTTCGATGACGATCTCCGCGGTTCCGGCCGCCGCAAGGGCACCCCTCTGCGCGGCACCGACGTGCCCCCGGGCGTGCGCAGGCGTGGCGGCGGTCTCTCCGCGTGGGCGCGGCGGCTGGCGGGCGGCCGCGGCGGCGCGGCGGACCCGGCGGGCCCCGGAGCCGACGAGGAGCCGGCGGCCGGAGCGGCGGCGCGGCCGCAGGCCGCCCCGACGGCCGCGCCGGAGACGTGGCCGGACCCGTCGGCGCTGCTGCTGACGGCGCTGGGCCCCGGCCCCCGGCTGTGGGAGCGCGCCCCCGGGCATCCGGAGGCGCTCGCGGTGCGGCTCGGCACGGCCGACCGGGCCGCGCCGGACGGCTCGGGTCTGCTGCCCGCCGTCCCGGTGACGGCCGGTCTGCGCGAGGTCGGTGCGCTCGGGCTGGCCGGGCCTCGCCCGCGGCTGTCCGGGCTGGCGCGCGCGGTGCTGGCCCAGCTCGCCGCGCTGCACTCCCCCGAGACCCTGGAAGTCGTCCTGATCAGCACGGACCGTGGGCGGTCCGAGCAGGAGCGCACCGCCGAGTGGTCCTGGCTCGGCTGGCTGCCCCATCTGCGGCCGGGCCACGGACAGGACTGCCGTCTCCTCCTCGCCTACGACCGCGACCAGGCCACGGCCCGCGCGGACGAACTGCTGCGCCGGCTGGAGGACCACCTGTCCGACGGCACGGCGGGCGGCGCGGAGGCGCCCCCGCTGAGCGGCGCCGCCCGCCGTCCCTCCTGGGCGGTGGCGGACGACTCGGCCGGCGGCGGCTTCCCCGGCCCGTACACGGTTCTCGTGGTGGACGGCGACCCGGGCGGCGCGGATCTGCGCGAGGCGGTGGCGCGGCTCGCGGTGGCCGGTCCGCGCGCCGGCATCCATGTCGTCTGCCTGGCGGAGACGGCTGCCGCCTCCCCCTCCTCACCGGTGACCGAGACCTACGAGGCGGCCTGCGCGGCGGCGCCCACGTTCCGCGCGTGCGGGGCGGTCGCCCTGCTCAGCGGGGACGTGGCGACGGCGCTGCGGCTGCTGCGGGTCGCGCCGGCCGGAGCGCGGACGGAGCGGCCCGGCCCGGTGGGGCCCGGCACGGTCGGCGCGGTGGACGCGGTCTCCCTCGCGTGGGCCGAACGTTTCGCGCGGGCCCTCGCACCGCTGCGCCCGGACGGCGCGGGCGGCGGCGGCGCCGAGCGGCATCCGCGGGTGTCGGCGCCGTTGCCCCCGGCCGCCCGTCTGCTCGACGAACTGGGGCTCGCCCGCGCCACGCCCGCCTCCCTGATGGCCCGGTGGGCGGACGCGGCCGACGACGCCGACGCGCTCGGCGGCCGGGCGCGGGCCGTGCTGGGCGCCGGTCCGCGCGGCCCGGTGGGCGTGGACCTGGCCGCCGAGGGCCCCCACCTGCTGATAGAGGGCCCGCCCGGCAGCGGGCGCACGGAACTGCTGCGGGCGGTCGTCGCGTCGCTGGCCGCCGCCGAGCGGCCCGACCGGCTGAGCGTCATCCTGCTGGACGGGCGCGACACCGTCGGCAAGGGCGGCGGCGAGCCCGGCGACGGACTGCGGGTCTGCACGGACCTGCCGCATGTCACCGCTCATCTCACCGCCAACGACCCGGTCCGCATGAGGGAGTTCGCCCAGTCGCTGAGCGCCGAGCTGAAGCGGCGGGCCGAGTTGCTGGGGCGCTCCGACTTCGCGGAGTGGCACACGCACCGCGCGGTCTCCGGCCGCATCGTCCCCCAGCGCACCCCGAAGCCGCAGCGCGCCACGAGCGCGTCGAGCACGTCGGGCCCTGCTGCGGGTCAGGGGGGCGGCGCCGCCGACCTCGACGCCCCGCCCAGCTCCACCCTGCGGCTGCGTCCGGGGGCGGCAGCCCGTCAGCAGGCCGAGGCGGCACCGCCGTTGCCCCGGCTGGTCGTGGTGGTCGACGATCTGGACGCGCTGGTCTCCCCCGCTCTGGGCTCGCCGGGCCGGCCCGCCGCCGGCTCGGTGATGCGCGCGCTCGAGGCGGTGGCCCGCGAGGGCGAGCGGCTCGGCGTGCACCTGGTGACGGCGACCGGCCCCGGGGGCCGTACGGCGGAGTCGGAGCCGGTCCGCCGCTCCACGGTCCGGATCACCCTCGACGCTCCGGCTTCCGGGCCGGACGAATCGGCGCCGGGCCGCGGTCGGCTCAAGGGCGCCGACGGCCGGCTCACCGCGTTCCAGGGCGGCCGCGTCACGGGCCGCATACCCCGCACGGCGACCCAACGCCCCACGGTGGTCCCCCTGGAGTGGGCCCGTATGGGCGACCCGCCGACCCGCCGACCGGTACGGGAACTGGGCAACGGGCCCACGGACCTGGCGCTGCTGGCCAGCGCCCTGGAGAGAGCGGCACGGCACCCCAGCCCGTCCGGCGTCCACTGAGCACGGCACGCCACGGCACTGATCACGACGCGGTCACGATCACCCGCTTGACGGGGTGGGCGCTCTTGCCGACCCCAGGCGCCCGGCGTAGACCAGTGCCACGGGACAGCGCTCAACGTTCGACGAGGAACGAAGAACGGGGCAGTGATGCGCAGCACTTGCGACACCATCCGCACACGCAGGACCGTGAAAGCGGCCGCCACGCTCCTGGCGGGAGCCCTCGCGCTCTCGCTCACCGCCTGCGGCAGCGACGACGACAAGAGCAACGGCACCGGCAGCGGCACCGGGACCAAGGAATCCGGCAGCACCCTCGCCCTCCCCAAGCTGAACGGCACCACGCTCGAAGTGGCCGCCGTGTGGACCGGCACGGAACAGGCGAACTTCAAGAAGGTCCTCGCCGAGTTCGAGAAGCGCACCGGCGCGAAGATCACCTTCGTGCCCGCGCAGGACCCGATCATCAACTTCCTGGGCTCGAAGATCGCGGGCGGCTCACCGCCGGACGTGGCCATGCTGCCGCAGCCAGGCGCCATCAAGCAGGCCGCCGACAAGGGCTGGGCCAAGCCGCTGGGGGCCGAGGCCCAGGCGCAGCTCGCCAAGAACTACTCCCAGGGCTGGCAGGACATCGGCAAGGTGGGCGGCAAGCAGTACGGCGTCTACTACAAGGCCGCCAACAAGTCGCTGATCTGGTACAACGCCAAGGTCTTCGAGAACGCGGGCGCGTCCGAGCCCAAGTCGTGGAAGGACCTGCTGGCCACCGCGCAGACGGTGTACGACTCCGGCGTCACGCCCTTCTCGGTCGGCGGCGCCGACGGCTGGACGCTCACCGACTGGTTCGAGAACGTCTACCTCTCCCAGGCGGGCCCGGAGAAGTACGACCAGCTCGCCCAGCACAAGATCAAGTGGACGGACCCCTCCGTCAAGGAGGCGCTGACCACCCTGGCCCAGGTCTGGGGCAAGAAGGACTGGATCGCGGGCGGCGCGAACGGCGCGCTGCAGACCGAGTTCCCCGCCTCGGTGACGCAGACGTTCACCGGCGGCGAGCAGCCGAAGGCGGCCATGGTCTACGAGGGCGACTTCGTGCAGGTCAACATCGCCGACACCAAGTCGAAGGTGGGCACGGACGCCAAGGTGTTCCCGTTCCCCGCGGTCGGCGGCACCGCGCCGGTGGTCTCGGGCGGCGACGCGGCGGTCATCCTGAAGGACTCCAAGGGGGCCCAGGCGCTGGCGACCTTCCTGGCCTCGCCGGACGCGGCTCGGATCCAGGCCGAGCTCGGCGGCTACCTCTCGCCGAACAAGAACGTCGACGTCTCCGCGTACCCGAACGACGTCCAGCGCACGATCGCCAAGGCGCTGATCGCGGCGGGCGACGACTTCCGCTTCGACATGTCCGACCAGGCCCCGCAGGCCTTCGGCGGCACGCCCGGCAAGGGCGAGTGGAAGGACCTGCAGGACTTCCTGAAGAACCCGTCGGACGTGGCCGGCATCCAGGCGAAACTGGAGTCGGACGCGGCGGCCGCGTACGGGAACTGACCCGGCGATGGCGACGCCCAAGGCGGTCGAGGCCCCCAAGGCGGTGGGGGCCCCCGGGGCGCCCACCGCTCCTCACTCGCGCAAGAGCGTGACCGGCACGCGCAAGGCCGTGGCAGCGCTGTTCCTGCTGCCCGCCCTGGTGCTGCTCGGCGCGCTCGTGGTCTACCCGATCGGGTACTCGCTCGTCCGCAGTCTCTACGACCAGACCGGCGACGGATTCGCCGGTGTCGACAACTACAAGGCCCTGTTCACGGACGACGGCATCCGCACCGCCCTGAAGAACAACGTGATCTGGGTGGTGTTCGCGCCGACGGTGGCGACCGCACTCGGTCTGGTCTTCGCGGTGCTCACCGAACGGGTGCGCTGGGGAACCGCGTTCAAGCTGGTCGTCTTCATGCCGATGGCGATCTCGATGCTCGCCGCCGGCATCATCTTCCGGCTGGTCTACGACCAGGATCCGGACAAGGGCGTCGCCAACGCGGTCTGGGTGGGCGTGCACGACACGTTCGCCGAGGCGTCCGCGTTCCCCAAGGCGCACCCGGGCCGGGACTCTCCGCTCCGGGCCGACGGCGGCGGCGGCTTCCTCACCGAGGAGCCCGTCCGGGCCGGCGTCCCGGTCTCCCTGCCCCTGGTCGGCGTCGCCCCCGACCAGATGCCCGGCGGCGCGGAGAAGGCGGTGAAGGCACGGCCCGAGCAGGGGGCGGTCACCGGCACCGCCTGGCAGGACTTCACCCGCGGCAAGGGCGTCGGCACCCTCGGCGTGCCCGACCCGACCGAACTGGGTTACGCCGGGATGAGGATCGAGGCGGTGAAGGACGGCAAGGTGGTGGCGTCGACGAAGGCGGCCGGCGACGGCACCTTCACGCTCCCCGCCGAGGCGGACGGGGCACGACTGCGGCTGCCCGCAGCCAACTTCAAGGAGGCGTACAACGGCCTGGACTGGCTCGGCCCGTCACTGGTCACCCCGGCGATCATCGGCTCCTACATCTGGATGTGGGCGGGCTTCGCGATGGTGCTGATCGCGGCCGGCCTGGCCGGCGTGCCCCGGGAGCTGCTGGAAGCGGCGCGCGTCGACGGCGCCACCGAGTGGCAGGTGTTCCGCCGGGTCACCGTCCCGCTCCTCGCGCCGGTCCTCGCGGTGGTCACCGTCACGTTGATGATCAACGTGCTGAAGGTGTTCGACCTGGTGTTCATCATCGCCCCGGGCTCCTCGCAGGACGACGCGAACGTGCTCGCCCTGGAGCTGTACCGCAAGGGCTTCTCCGAGGACCAGCCGGGCATCGCCAGCGCCATCGCGGTGTTCCTGCTGCTCCTGGTGATCCCGGTGATGTGGTTCAACGTACGCAGGCTGAGACGGGAGGTGCGGCGGTGACCGGGCGACTCGAACGGGTCATGGACAAGCTCAACGGCGGGGTGGTCCGCGCTTTCCTGATCGTCGTCGGCCTGTTCTGGCTGGTGCCGACCGTCGGGCTGCTCGTCTCCTCCCTCCGCGCTCCCGAGGACATGAGCGCGAGCGGCTGGTGGGAGGTGTTCTCCAAGCCCTCCCAACTCACCTTGGACAGCTACCAGAAGCTCCTGGAGAACGGCGACATCACCGGCTCCCTGGTCAACACCGTGCTGATCACCGTGCCGGCGACGGTGCTGGTCGTCGTCATCGGCTCGCTCGCGGGCTACGCGTTCGCGTGGATGGAGTTCCCTGGGCGGGACTGGTGGTTCCTGGGCGTCGTCGGGCTGCTGGTGGTGCCCGTGCAGGTGGCGCTCATCCCGATCGCCGAACTGTTCGGCAAGATCGGCCTGTTCGGGAACATCCTGGGCGTCGTCCTCTTCCACGTCGGGTTCGGACTGCCCTTCGCGGTGTTCCTGCTGCGCAACTTCTTCGCGGAGATCCCCCGCGAGCTGCTGGAGGCGGCGCGCCTGGACGGAGCCGGTGAACTGCGGCTGTTCGCCCGGGTCGTGATGCCGCTGGGCGGTCCGGCCATCGCGTCCCTGGGCATCTTCCAGTTCCTGTGGGTGTGGAACGACATGCTGGTCGCGCTGGTGTTCACCAACGCCGACAGCCAGCCGATCACGGTCGCCCTGCAGACGCAGGTGAGGCAGTTCGGCAACAACATCGACGTGCTGGCGCCCGGCGCGTTCATCTCGATGGTGATCCCGCTGGCCGTGTTCTTCGCGTTCCAGCGGCAGTTCGTGTCCGGCGTGATGGCGGGCGCGGTCAAGTAGCGGAGAACGGGCGGGAGAACAGGGGCGGGCCGTGTCACCGGCCCGCCCCTGTCCGTTCACCCGCGATCCCCCGTATGCCGCGGAAACCGTAACCAATTCACTCCATCGGCCGTTTCCGGGCAAGGCCCTGTCTACCGCCCGCGCCGACCCATGGATGTCCCTTGCCCAGGTTCAGTGTCATCGTCCCCGCGTACAAGGTTCAGGCGTACCTGCACGAGTGCCTCGAATCGGTGCTGTCCCAGTCGTACGCCGACCTCGAACTGATCGCCGTCGACGACAGGTCGCCGGACGCCTGCGGCGAGATCATCGACGAGTTCGCGGCCCGGGACACGCGGGTGCGGGCCGTGCACCTGCCGGAGAACGTCGGTCTGGGGCGGGCCCGCAACGCCGGTCTGGACCGGGCCACCGGCGACTACCTGCTGTTCCTCGACTCCGACGACACCCTCACCCCGGACGCGCTGCGCGCGATCGCCGACCGGCTGGAGGAGACGGGCGAGCCGGACGTCCTGGTCTACGACTACGCGAGCATCTACTGGACGGGGGAGGCCGTCCGCAACAGGTTCGCGGAGCAGCTCAGCGAGGAGGGCCCGGCGCCCTTCCGGCTCCAGGACCGTCCGGGACTGCTCAGGGTGCTGATGGTGGCCTGGAACAAGGCCTACCGGCGGGAGTTCGTGGAGCGGACGGGCCTGCGGTTCCCGCCCGGCCTCTACGAGGACACGCCGTGGACGTACCCGGCGCTGATGGCGGCCCGCACGCTCGCCACGCTGGACCGGGTCTGCGTCCACTACCGCCAGCGCCGCCGGGGCAGCATCCTGTCCACCACGAGCCGGGGACACTTCGACGTCTTCGAGCAGTACGACCGGGTCTTCGCGTTCGTCGAGCAGCGGCCCGAACTGGCCCGCTGGCGGCCGGTGTTGTTCCGCCGCATGGTCGACCACCTGTCGACGGTGTTCACCAAGCGCGACCGGCTCCCGCGCGGCTCGCGCGCCGAGTTCCTGCGCAAGGCCCGGGGCCACTACCGCCGTTACCGCACCCCGGGCGCGTCCGTCCCGTTGCGTTCCCGGCTGCGTCACACCCTGGTCCACTTCGGCGTGCACCGCACCTACCGGGCGCTGGAGGCGTCCATGACCCTGCGCAGACGCGCCCACAAGTCGGTCTCCAAACTCGCCCGCGCCCTGCGGGCGGCCCTGTTGCAGGCCCACTACCGCATCCAGCTGCGGCTGCCGTTGCGTGCCGACCGCGCCGTGTTCGCCGCGTACTGGGGCCGTGGGCACGGCTGCAACCCGGGCGCGCTGGAGGCCGCGTTCCGCGCCCTCGTGCCGCAGGTGCGCACGGCGTGGATCGCCCGCCCCGAGCACCAGGACGCAGTCCCGCCGGGCCCGCGCCGGGTGCGCCCGGGCACGGCCGCCTACTGGACGGCGCTGGCCCGCTCCAAGTACCTGGTGAACAACGTCAACTTCGACCGCCGGCTGGTCAAGCGCCCCGGGCAGGTCTTCGTGCAGACCCAGCACGGCACCCCCCTCAAACACATGGGCCTCGACCTCCAGGAGCGTCCCGCGGCCGCCCGCGGCACGGACTTCGAGGAACTGCTGCGGGGCGTCGACAAGTGGGACTACGTCCTGTCCGCCAACCGCCACACCACCCTCACCTGGGAGCGCGTCTACCCCGGCGGCTACGAGACCCTCGAGTACGGCTACCCCCGCAACGACGTCTTCCAGCGGGCGACGGCGGAGGACGTGGCCGGGCTGCGCGAGTCCCTCGGCATCCCCCGCGACGCGATCGCCGTCCTGTACGCGCCCACCCACCGCGACTACCGCCGCGCCCAGCGCTGCCCTCTCGACCTGGAGCGCGTGCTGCGCCGGCTGGGTCCGCGCTTCGTGATCCTGGCCCGTGCCCACTACTGGCAGGACCCGCTCGTCGACCGCCCGGTGCCGGGAGTCGTCGACGTCAGCGGCCACCCGAGCGTGGAGGACCTGTGCCTGGCCTCGGACGCCCTGGTCACCGACTACTCGTCCCTGATGTTCGACTACGCCAACCTGGACCGCCCGATCGTGGTGCACGCCGACGACTGGGAGGCCTACGACGCGGCCCGCGGCACCTACTTCGACGTGCGGGCCTTCCCGCCGGGCGCGGTCGCGCACAGTGAGGACGAGCTGATCGACCTCTTCGTCACCGGCCACTGGCGCGGCCCCCGCCCGGCCCGGCTGCGCGCCGCGTTCCGCGAGCGGTTCTGCCCGCACGACGACGGCCGGGCCGCCGAGCGCGTCGTCCGGCGGGTGGTGCTGGGTGAGCTGGAGCCGCTCCCGGTGACGCCGCCGGCCGAACGCCGGCCCGCGCCGTCGGCAGCGGCGACGGCAGCGGAGGCGGAAGCGGCGACTGCAGCGTCCGTGCCGGCGCCGCTGCCGGGGACGTCCGGGACCCCGGGGGCGTCGCCGGTCGAGCCGGCTGCCGCGTCCGCCGTCGAGCAAGGGGCGTCGCCCGGTCGCCCGCCGCTCTCCGTCGTGCCGCGCCCCGCCGGCCCCCGCTCCGTCGTCGACCGCCGCTGACCCGCCGTTCGGCCCGGGTGAGTCCGCATGCCCCCGGTTCGTCGCGGCCCGCTCCGGCCCGGCCGTCCACCCGGCGCCCGGCCGGACGCCCCGGCCGGCGCCGCCCGGACTGGCCTCCGGGCACCGCGCCGAGAAGACACAGAGAAGACACAGAGACAGAAAGAGCAGCATGCCCCGCTTCAGCATCATCGTCCCGTCCTACGGGGACGGGGGTCCCCCCGGCCGTGTGGACACGAGAGTGGGGGAGGGCCGGCTGTCCCTGGCGCTGGACTCCGTCCTCGCCCAGTCCTACGGCGACTTCGAGGTCGTCCCGGTCTCCGACGCGCCCGACTCGGTGGCCGCCGCCGTCGCGGCCCGCTACGCGCGGCGGGACTCCCGGGTGAGGCCCGTGCGGGCCCGGCCGTCACAGGGCCCGGCCGGGGCGCGCAACGCCGGGACGCGGGCGGCGTCGGGGGCGTACCTGCTGTTCCTCGACGGTGACGACACCCTCGCCCCGGGTGCTCTGGCGGCACTGGACGCCCGCCTCGCCGAGACCGGCGACGTGGACGTCCTGTACGCCGAGCACGAGCGCGTCCCCTGGTGGGAGGGCGAGGCCGCCAACCCGGCGGCGCCGCTCCTCGCGAGGGCGCCGAAGGACGCCTTCTCCCCCGTCGAGGCCCCGCACGTGACCGGGGTGCAGCTGCCGGTGTGGGGCACGCTCTACCGCCGCTCGTTCCTCGCCGAGCACGAACTCGTCTTTCCCGAGGGGAACTTCACCGATGTCGGCTTCGGCGGCCTGGTCAGCGTGCACGCCGGGCGGATCGCGGTGCTGCGGTCGGTCGTCGTACGGCATCTGCTGCGGCGGCAGGGCGACCCGCTGAACCTGCCGGGCGCGCACCACATGGAGCTGCTGGAGCGGGTCGAGCTGGTGCTGTCGCGGGCGGCCGAGGCCGGGCTGTCCGAGGACCGGTCGGGCCCGCTGTTCGAGCAGCTCTTCGCGGCGGTCCTGAAGGCCGCCGCGCACCCCGCCCGGCTGGCCGGGCGGCACCGGGCCTTCTTCCGGCGCGCCGGCAAGCTGTACCGGCGTCACCGCCCGGCCGGATTCCGCCGCCCCGCCGGCAGCCTGGGCGTGCAGCACCGGCTGCTCGCGGCCGGCGCGTACACGGCGTTCCGGGCACTGCGCGACGCCAACCGGACGGCGACGGCGGCCGCCCGGCGCGTGCCCCGCGCCCGGTCGCTGCGCACCCGTCTGTACTACCGGAGCCAGCTGATCCGCCGCATCGACCCCGGCCTGGCCGTGTACTGCGCCTACTGGGGCCGCGGCTACGCCTGCAACCCGGCCGCGATCCATGCCAAGGCCGCCGAACTCGCCCCGCACATCCGCTCGGTGTTCCTCGTCGAGGCCGGCCAGGAGCACACCCTGCCGGAGGGCGTCGAGCACGCCGTCATCGGCAGCCGCCGCTACTGGCAGGTGCTGGCCCGTGCCAAGTACCTCGTCAACAACGCCAACTTCGAGGGTGCGGTCGTCAAACGCCGCGGCAGCGTGCACCTGTCGACGCAGCACGGCACTCCGCTGAAGAAGATGGGCCTCGAGCAGGCCGACCATCCGGTGGTCGCCGCCGCCACCGGAAGCTTCGACCGGCTGCTCGCCCGGATCGACCGCTGGGACTACAACCTCAGCTCGAACCGGCTGTCCACCGAGGTGTGGGAGCGGTCCTTCCCGTCGTCCTACGAGATGCTCGAGTACGGCTATCCGCGCAACGACGTCTACTACACCGCGTCGGCGGACGACGTGCGCCGTGTGCGCCGGAGCCTCGGCGTGCCCGAGGGCCGTACCGCGCTCCTGTACGCCCCCACCCACCGCGACCACGACACCGGATCCGCCACCCGGCTCGACCTCGGGGCGCTCTGCGACGCGCTCGGCGACGACTTCGTCGTCCTGCTGCGCGCCCACTACTTCCACGACGACGACCGTGCCCGCCCGCGCGACGGGCGGATCATCGACGTCACCGGGCACCGCTCGTCGGAGGACGTCTGTCTCGCCGCGGACGCGCTGATCACGGACTACTCGTCGATCGTCTTCGACTACGCCAACCTCGACCGGCCCGTCGTCGTGTACGCCGACGACTGGGACGTGTACCGCGAGACGCGCGGGGTGACCTTCGACTTCCCGGGCTCTCCGCCCGGCCCGGTCGCCCGCACACCCGAGGAGCTGGCCGACGTCTTCCGCTCCGGCCGCTGGGCGGGTCCCGAGGCGGACGCGCTGCGCGCCCGGTTCCGCGCCCGGTTCTGCGAGTTCGACGACGGCCGCGCCGCCGAGCGCGTCGTGCGCCGGGTGCTGCTCGGGGAGCCCGCCGAGCGCATCGAGCCTGCCGTTCCGCTCCCCCGGCGTACGCCCGCGCCCGCCGCCGTGCCGACCTCTTCGAGGAGCTGACCTTCGTGCCCCGCTTCAGTGTCATCGTCCCCGTCTTCAAGGTGCAGGGTTTCCTGCGCGCGTGCCTCGACTCCGTGCTCGGCCAGTCGTTCCACGACATCGAGGTGATCGCCGTGGACGACTGCTCGCCCGACGGCTGCGGAGCGATCCTCGACGCGTACGCGGCGCGCGACCCGCGGCTGAAGGCCGTCCATCTGCCGGAGAACGTCGGTCTGGGCCGCGCCCGCAACGCGGGTCTGCCGCACGCCACCGGCGACTACGTCCTGTTCCTCGACAGCGACGACCGCTACACGCCCGGACTGCTGCGGGCGGTCGCCGACCGGCTCGACGCGACCCGCGACCCCGACATCCTGGTCTTCGACCACGTCCGCACCCACTGGTGGGGCCGGGCGGGCCGCAGCGACGCGGCGGACCTCCTCGAACAGGCCGGCGCCGACGCCTTCGCCGTCCGGGAGCGCCCGGAGTACCTGCGGCTGTTCCTGGTCGCGTGGAACAAGGCCTACCGGCGCGACTTCTTCGTCGGGAACGGCTTCCAGTACCGGCCGGGGCTGTACGAGGACGCGCCCGTCACCTACCGGGCGATGGTCACGGCGGAGCGGATCGCCTGTCTGGACCGGGTGGGCGTCGAGTACCGGCAGCGACGGCAGGGCGCGATCACCCGCACCCCCGGGCGCAGGCACTTCGACATCTTCGAGCAGTACGAGGGCCTGTTCGCCTTCCTCACCGAGCGGCCCGGCCTCGACTGGGCGCGGCCGCTGCTGTTCGAGCGGGCGCTGGACCACATGCTGTTCACGGTGGCCCGCCCGGAACGGGTGCTGCGCGGCGACCGCAAGGAGTTTTACCGCCGTATCCGGGCCTTCTACCGCAGGCATGTGCCGCCGGGCTTCGTGCCGCCGCCCGACAGCCGCCGCGCCGAGATCCGGCTGCTGGCGCTCGCCCCCTACCACCGGGTTCACCTCTGTCTGGGCCTGTGGCGGCGCGGCGGCGACGCCGTGGGACGCAAGGCGGCCCGGCTGCGCGAGCTGCTCGCCCGGCAGGTCAAGCGGTGCTGGTACCGGCTCCAGCTGCGGCGGCGCCTCGACCCGGCGCTCGCCGTGTACTCCGCCGGGCACAGCCGCGCCGTGACCGGCGACCCGCTGGCGATCCACGCCCGGGCCGCCGAACTCGCCCCGCAGGTGCGGGGCGTGTGGGTCGTCCAGCCCGACGCGGTGGACCAGGCGCCCCCGGGGACGGACTTCGTGACGACGGGCTCCTGGCGCTACTACCGGGTGATGGCCCGTGCCACGTACTGGTTCAACGACTGCAACTGGGCCGGCGACCTGGTGAAACGCCCGGGTTCGGTGCACGTGCAGACGCACCGGGGCACGCCGTTGAAGTACATGGCGCTGGACCTCCTCGACCGTCCGGGCGCCCGGCACGGCACGAACGTCCGCGGCATCCTCCGGCGCGGCGACCGCTGGGACGTCAGCCTGGTCGCCAACCGGCACTCCGAGGAGGTCTGGCAGCGGGCCTACCCCTGTCACTTCGCGTCGCTGCGCAGCGGGAGCCCCCGCAACGACGTCCTGGTGCGGGGCGGGGCCGGGCGCGGCGCCGGGCTGCGGGCGCGGCTGGGCATCGGGCCGTCCGAGACGGTCGTGCTGTACACGCCGACGCCGCGCGACTACCGCAGGGGCCGTCACGTCTGGCGGGTCGACCTGGAGGCGCTGGCCGCCGCGCTCGCCCCCGGGCACCGGCTCCTGGTGCGTCTGCACCCCAGCCTGGCAGGCCATCCCGACCGGGCGCTGGTGCTGCGCGACCTGCACCGGCGGGGCGCGCTGACGGACGTCACCGACGAGCGGCACGTCGAGGACGTACTGCTCGCCGCGGACGCCCTGGTCACCGACTACTCGGCGCTGATGTTCGACTACGCCCTCCTGGACCGCCCGATCGTGGTGCACGCCGACGACTGGGCCGCCTACCGTGCGACCCGGGGCGCCTACTTCGACGTCACCGCCGAGCCGCCGGGGCCGGTGACGCGCTCGGACGAGGAACTGGCGGAGGCGTTCACCTCCGGCGCCTGGCGGGACGCCGGGTCGGCCCGGCTGCGGGCGGCGTTCCGGGAGCGGTTCTGCGAGTACGACGACGGGCGGGCCGCGGAACGCGTCGTCCGGCGCATCCTGCTGGGCGAGGCGGCCGGCGCCACGAGCGACGGCGGCAACGACGGCGGCGGCGGCGACACGGTGGTCAGGATCCCGAGGGCCCTCGACCGTTCCGCGCGGCTGCCGGAGTACAGCTGACCGCCGGTCAGCGGGAGGCCGGCGCGGGGATGCGCCGGTCCGCGCGCGGGGGCCGGGCCAGGTCCCGCCCTCGCGCGGCGCTCCGGCGCACATGACTGTCGATCAGCAGCGGGATCCCGCACACGGGCAGCAGCATCGCCATCACCATCAGCCGGGGGCCCATGGACATCTCGGGATGTCCGGCCTGGTTCGCCAGGCCCGCGAGGGCGACGCCGACGAGCAGGCAGGCGAAGGGCCGGTGGTGGCGGAAGGCGCCCCACGCGCCGCAGGCGAGCAGCAGGAGCACCAGGGGCTGCGCGAGCGCGTCGCGCAGCCATTCGCGCCAGAAGGCGAGGCTCAGACGCCAGAACTCGGGTCCGGGATCGTCCACGAGGCTCCTGGTGTAGTGGACGGAGAGCAGTTCCTGGAGGCTGGCCCGCGTGCTCGGCAGCCCGAAGGCGAGGACGACGAGCTGGATGGCGACCGCGAGCGCCGCCGTCGTCAGGAGGATCACCCGTTCCGGACGCACCGGGCGGTCCCCCCGCAGCCGGCGCGCGCACAGGAGCACCGCGGTCATGACGGCGATCCCGGCGACGGCGAGCAGGGTCTGCGCGTATTTGACGACCGCGGCGCCGGCGAACGCCAGGACGGCGAGCGTCGTCCCCGACACGACCCGCCCCTGGAGCACGCGCGCGCATCCGAGGACGGCGGCGAGGAGCAGGCACAGCAGCAGTCCCTCGCACAGGGGAAGCATGGCCTCCTTCCCCGTCGGCAGCGCGAAGTAGAGCACCTGGCCGGTCAGGGCGAGCGGCACGGAGACGCCGAGCGTCCGCAGGACGAGCACGACGAGGCCGCCGGCCGCGACGGTCGCCACGAGCGCGGCGAGCCACAGTCCGGCGACCGGCCCGAAGCCGCGGACGAAGGGCACGGTGTACAGGGGGTATCCGGGCCTGGTGGCGAAGATCTCGGACATCCGCGGGTCGCTGAACAGCGCCATGTACCCCCTGACGTCGGTGCGCCCGGCGTTGCGCGCGACGCGCTCCCCCATCGTCCGTCTGCACTCCCGCTCGGCGGTCCGGCCGGCGTCGTGCTCGCGGTAGCGGGCGAGGTCCGCGCTGTCCCGCTGCGCCGACCTGACCCGCACGCTGTCGCAGAAGTAGTCCAGCGCCCGCCGGGAGGCCTCCTCCCGGCCGAATCCCTGCAGCATGTAGCTGTGCGCCAGGTACTGACGGGTGTCCATGGCCGCACGGCCCTGCATCTGGGCCGACTGCGCGCCGGCGAAGAGCAGGGCGAACACGGTGAACCAGAAGAGGAGTACGCGTCGGTCGTGCGGCGGGGACGGCGGTCGACGGAGCCGGTCAGTTCTCCACATGGTCGACTGGCCTATCATGCGTTTCAGTACGCTATCGACCGGTATGCACCGCGTCGTGGTCACGGCCGTCGGGATCCACCGTGCGGCCCAGCGGCCGAGAGACAAGGCCCCGGGAGGGGGAATGCGCCCCACTGGCCCCACTGTCCGCTTCCTCGGGCATCCGACGTCGTACCGGCTCCTCGTCGCCCTGCTCTGGCTCGCGATGTCGCTCGCGTACTGGCGCGAGCCGCCGAGCCGTGGGGCCGTGGCCGGGCCGGTCGGCCTGCTGGTGCTGCTGACCGGGACGGGCCGCTTCACCCGCATGCTGACGGACCGCCCCTGGGCGCCGGCACTCGGCCTGCTCGCCGTCGCATGGCTGTGGGGCGGCCACCTCGCGGGGACGTGGGCGGCCGGGCCGGCGGGCGGCGGACCGGCGGGCGGCGGCCTCGCTCCGCCCTCGGCGATCGCCGTCGGACTGGCGTTCTGGGCCTGGGCGGCGACGGGCTCGCGCGCGGGAGCGGTGCGCTGTCGCGTCCGCTACGTCGGTCCCGGCGGCCTCAGGAGCCCCTGGGGGTACGCCTGGCTCGGCGCGCCGTACGCGCTGATCGCCCTGGTGGACCCGGTCACGTTCGCCGTGGCGGCGGTCGGGGCGGTGGCGCTGGTCGCGGGGTGGGAGCGCGAGGGGCGGGCGGTGGCGGGCCGGTGGGCGCTGGCGGCCGTGGCGCCGGCGACGGTCCTGTGCCTGCGGCGGTCCGCGGGCGTCCTGGCCCCGGCCGGGGAACCCGGCACGGACCTGCTGCGCGAGCCGCTGCGGCAGGGGGCGTCCGGACCTGTGTGGCTGGTGCTGATCGGACTGCCCGCACTGCTGCTGGCGGCCTGGCGGTCGAAACGGACGCTGGGGCAGCGATGACCCGCCCCCGGAGCGCGCCCATCACCGGCGGCCGCCGGGCGGCGGCCACGGGGGCCGGGAAGCACGAAGCCGGGGGGAGCCGGCCGGCTCCCCCCGGCTCCCCCGGCTCCCCCGGCTCCCCCGGCTCCCGCCTGACGACTACTCGATGACGAGCTCGACCGGGATGTTGCCGCGGGTGGCGTTGGAGTAGGGGCAGACCTGGTGGGCCTGCTCGACGAGCTTGCGGCCGGTCGCCTCGTCCACGGTCTCGGGCAGCTCGACGCGCAGGGTCACCTTCAGCGCGAAGCCCTCACCCTTCTGGCCTATGCCGACCTCGGCGGTCACCGCGGCGTCGCTGACGTCCACCTTGGCCTGACGGCCGACGAGGCCCAGGGCGCTGCCGAAACAGGCGGCGTAACCGGCGGCGAACAGCTGCTCGGGGTTGGTGCCCTGCCCGTTGCCGCCCAGCTCCGCGGGCATGGCCAGCGCCAGGTCGATCTTGCCGTCGGAGGAGACGGCGCGGCCCTCACGGCCGTGCGTGGCGGTGGCGACAGCGGTGTAGAGCGCGTCCATGGAAAACCATCCCTCTCAGGTCGTTGCGGCGGCCCGGTCAGGCCGCCTCACGAGAGAAAGTAGAGCACACAATTAAATTGGGCACAACCAAATAGCGTGTCAGGGTTACCCTGGAGACATGACCGCCCCACCGCCGCCCGTCGGCCAGGAGAACGCCACGAACGTCACGAACGTCACGAACGTCACGAACGCGACGGACACTGCGAGCGCCACGAACGTGACGGACGCCGTGGACGCCACGGAGAACTGGCTTCGCCTGGACCGCCAGATCTGCTTCTCGCTGCACGCCGCCTCGCGCGCCTTCAACGGCGTCTACCGCGTGATCCTCAAGGACCTCGGGCTGACCTACCCGCAGTACCTGGTCATGCTGGTCCTGTGGGAGCAGGGCCCGCTGCCCGTGAAGCGGCTGGGCGAGCACCTGCGCCTGGACTCCGGCACGCTCTCGCCGCTGCTCAAGCGGCTGGAGGCGGCCGGTCTGGTGCGCCGCGAGCGCAGCGCCCGCGACGAGCGCTCGGTCGAGGTCGGACTCACCGGGGCGGGCGCGGACCTGCGCGAGCGGGCCCTGGAGGTGCCCCGCCGTATCGTCACCGCCACCGGCTTCGACCTGGCCGAGATCGGCTCCCTGCGCGAGCGACTGGACGAACTCACCGCGGCGCTGGACGCGGCGACCGCGCAGGAGGCGCCGGGGAGGCCGTAGCCGGGCGGCGGACGTAGAGGCGGAGGGTCACCCCGTCGCGTTCGCCCTCCCAGCGCGAGACGAACCGTTCCTCCACGGCGATCAGCTTGAGGCGCTCGGTGGGCTCGCCGGGAAACCACCGCGAGCGCAGCGCGTACGGCTCGGCGAGGACCCAGAGCCGGTTCACCGGAGCGAGCCTGCGCTGCAGCTCCCGGGGACCGACCTCACGTCCGTACAGCGTGCCCGACTCGGGACCGGGCGCCGCCAGCGCCAGATCACGTGCCCCCCGGAACCCCTTCGGATACGCGAGCGCCGTCCGCCGCCCGAGGGACGGCAGGAACAGCACCGGGTCACCGGGGCGGACTTCACGGGTGGCCAGGGCGGAGACGGCGGCCAGGTCGTCCGGCCGGTGGGCGAGGGTGCGGTACTCGCGGTGCAGCGGGAGCAGGTGCAGGAAAACCAGGGCGACGGCCAGCGCGCCCGCCGCGGTGACCGCCCACGAGCGCGGACGGCGGCCCGCGAGTCCGGCCAGCCGGTCGGCCCCGGCCGCCATCAGCAGCGGCGCTCCCGCCAGGGCGTAGAGCACATAGCGGTCGTGATAGAGCGGCTTGACCTGCGAGAGCAGCATCAGGAAGGACGGCGGCACGATCATCAGCGGCGCCGCGAAGGCCGCCGTGCGCCCCGCCGTCAGCCCCACCGCCATCAGGATCAGACAGCCCCAGAACACCGCGCCCTGCGGGCCGGCGGCGAAGCCGCGCTGCAGCCTCTCTACGCTCTCCCAGTCGGGCACGGGCAGCCAGTCCACCTGCTGGGACTGTCCGCGCGAGACCACTGCCAGCGGCAGCAGGACGACGACCGCCGCCCCGGCCGCCCGCGCCCAGGCTCCCCACACCCGCCGGGGCGCGCGCAGCAGCGCGAGCGTGAGCGCGTGCGCGCACAGCACGAACACCGCCAGCTCGTGCAGCAGACATGTCACGGCGACGACGGCCCCGTAGACCCACCACGCGCGCCGCGAAGACTCCTGCGGCTTCGACGGCGCCCACGGCCCCCGCGGATCCCGCGGCCGCACGCCTGGCAGCCCCCGCAGCCCCCACAGCCCCCACAGCCCCCACGGCCGCGACGGCTCCGCGGGCCCCGACGGCTCCGGCCGTGCCGCCGGCCCGGTGTGCGTATGCGTGTGGGCGTGCGCGTGCGCGTCCAGCGCCCTCGCCAGCAGCAGCGTCGCGCCCGCCGCGCCCGCCGCGACCAGCGCGTAGGAGCGGCCCTCCTGCGCGTAGTGACCGGCCAGCGGGGTCACCGCGTACAGCAGGCCCGCCCACAGGCCGACCCGGGGACGGGCCAGCCGCACCCCGAGGGCCGCGACCATGGCCGCGGTGGCGGCGGCCCCGCAGACCGAGGGCAGACGCAGGACGACCTCCCCCGGACGGACGGCGAGGACGGCGTGCATGAAGAGGTAGTAGAGGCCGTGCACCGCGTCCACCCCGTGCAGCAGCCGCCAGATCTGCGGCACCGTGCGCCGTGCGACCTGGAAGGTGACGGCCTCGTCACGCCATATGCCGCCGCGGTCGAGGCCCCACAGCCCGACGGCGGACATGACGGCCGCGGGGACGGCGACGGCCAGGACTCCGGTACGGACTGTCTTCTGCGAGCGTCCACACACCACGACGGCGATTCTGCTGTGCACAACCACCCATCACGGCGATTGACGGTGCATTAGGTATGTAATGGAGCAAAAAAGACATTCATCATGCTTACCATCCGCGTTGATGGACACGTCGATGGACCACACGAAGCACCGTCGCCTCCTCGCCCTCACCCTCTCCTGGGCGGCCACCCGCGCCCTGATGGTGTGGCTGCTCGTCCACAGCGCCTCGCCGCTGCTGGGCGGGGGACGGGTGGCCCGCGAGGTGTGGGGCCTGTACCACCACTGGTACGGCGTCCTCGTCCACGGCGGCCTTCCGGCGCACGACCCGCTGTGGCAGTACCCGCCGGGCGCCGGCCCGGTGCTGCTGGCGCCCGTGCTGCTGCCGGGCCTGACGTACTTCCAGGCCTTCGTCGCCCTCACCCTCGTCGCCGACGCCGTGACCGTCCTGGCGCTGGCCCGCGCGGGCGCCCGCCCCGGCCACTCCCTGCTCGGGGCCGCCCTGTGGACGGGCGGACTGCCGCTGCTGCTGCACATCCCCCTGGTGCGTTACGACGTGCAGGTCACGGCCCTCGCCGTCCTCTCTCTGGTGACGCTGTCACGCTCCCCGCGCGCGGGCGGGGCGTTCGCGGCCCTCGGAGCGCTGGTCAAGGTGTGGCCGGCGCTGGTGCTGCTGGGGACGCCGAGAGGGCGGGAGAGCGGGTCGGCATGGCGGTCGGCGGCGGTGACGGGAGCCGCCGCGCTGGCGCTCCTCGCCCTGGCGTTCCGCGACCCCCTCGCCTTCCTGCTCCAGCAGGGCGCGCGGGGCGTGCAGATCGAGTCCCTGGGCGGCACGGCACTCTCGCTCGCCTCGCACGCCGGCTGGACGGGCACGGCCCGCTACCGCTACGGCGCGATGGAGTTCGTCGGCCCGTACGTCTCCTCCGTCGCCCACGTCTCGCTGGCGCTCACCGCCGCGGCCTTCGGCCTGCTGGTCCTGTGGCGGATCCGGGCCCGCCGACGGACCCGGGCCACCCCGTACGACGCCGCCCTCAGCGCCGTCCTGCTGTTCACCGTCACCAGCAGGGTGATCAGCCCGCAGTACATGATCTGGCTGCTCGGCCTGGCCGCCGTCTGCCTGGCCTCACAGCACACCACCCAGCGCCCGGTGGCCGTGCTGCTGCTGGCGGCGACCGCGGTCAGCACGGTGATCTACCCCATGCACTACTGGGAGGTCATCAGCTGCTCCTGGACCGGCACGACGCTGATGGTCGTGCGCAACGGCCTGCTGGCCTGGGCCGCCGGGCTGTCCTACCTGCGACTGTGGCGCTCCGGAACGGCGCCGGCCGAGGCCGGTGCGCGGAGTTGTCCACAGGCCCGGCACGAGGGGCGGACACCTGCTTCACTGTGAGGCGCCCGGCCACTCGCCCTCTCCGCGCACAGCGTCGCCCCGGCCGCCGTCACTCGCTCCCCTGCCGTCCCCACGCCGCCACAGAGCCCACGAGCCGCGGGTCCGGACCCCAGACCCCGGACCCCAGGCCATGGACCCCCAGGCCATGGACCCCCAGGCCATGGGCCATGACTCATGGGCACCGAGCCGTCTACAGCGCCTTGATCGCCTCGGCGGTCGCCCGGGCCAACGAGCCCAGATATCCCTTGGGCAGCTTCGGGCTGCGGATCACCACCGAACGCCAGTAGAGCGGACCGGAGATCAGGTCGAGCGCCAGCTCCTCGTTCAGTCCCGCCCGGATCTCCCCGCGCCGCCCGGCAGCGGCCACGATCTTCAGGGCGACCTCCTCCTGCCCCTCCTTCAGCGCCTTCTGCAACGCGTCGGCGATCTCGGGATTGCGGGCCGCCTCGGCCTGGAGGTCGGGGATGATCTGCGAGGCCACCGGGTGGCGCAGCGCCCGCGAGGTCACCTCGTACAGCATGCGCAGATCACCCTCCAGGCTGCCCGTCTCCGGGGCCGGCAGGCCCTGCACGGCGATCACCGAGACGATGTCGAGGACCAGGTGCAGCTTGGAGCGCCAGCGCCGGTACACCGCGGTCTTGCCCACACCGGCGCGGCGGGCGATGCCCTCGATGGACATCCGCGCATAGCCGACGGTCGCGAGCTCCTCGAACACGGCGGCCCGGATGGCTTCCGTCACATCCTCTCGGAGCACGGCCGCGCCCGCGGGAGCCCTGCGGCGCGGGCGCACCTGGGGTCCGTCGGTGTTCGTCGCGTCAGTCGTCATGCGAACCAGCATAGGGCGTTACGACGAAACGGTTGCGTCCCGACGTCAACTCGGCCTACTCTCACGTTGCGACGATACGGGTCCGTCCTGACGTGAGAAAACGTGAAGAGATGCGTGAGAAAATGTCGGGCGCCAACGGAACCACCGCCCCCACCCCCCTCCCCCGAGTGAAAGCAGCGGATGTGAGTCAGGTCCTCCACACACCGCCCAAGACACCGGCCCACGGCCACGGCGACCTCGCGGCCCTGGCCGAGCGCCACGGCCTCACGGTCAGCGGCGCCCGTCCCCCTCTGCCGGAGTACCTCCGCCAGCTCTGGGCGCGCCGCCACTTCATCACCGCGTTCGCCACGGCCAAGCTCACCGCCCAGTACAGCCAGGCGAAGCTGGGCCAGGTCTGGCAGGTGATGACCCCCCTGCTGAACGCGGCGGTGTACTACTTCATCTTCGGTGTCCTGCTGGAGACCAAGAAGGGCGTGGCGGACTTCATCCCGTTCCTGGTCACGGGCGTGTTCGTGTTCACGTTCACGCAGAGCTCGATCATGGCGGGCACCCGGGCGATCTCGGGCAGCATCGGACTGGTGCGGGCCCTGCACTTCCCGCGGGCCACGCTGCCGATCTCGTTCTGCCTGCAGCAGCTTCAGCAGCTGCTGTTCTCGATGGCCGCCCTGGTTCTCATCCTGCTCGCCGTGGGCGTGCCGCCGGCCCCCTCCTGGCTCCTGGCCATCCCGGTCATGGTCCTTCAGTTCATCTTCAACGCCGGCATGGCGATGATCATGGCCAGGCTGGGCGCGCACACCCCCGACATCTCGCAGCTGATGCCGTTCATCCTGCGCACCTGGATGTACGTCTCGGGCGTGATGTGGAGCATCGACAACCTGATCAGCAAGCACCACGGCATGCCGAGCTGGCTCGGCGCCCTGCTGCGGGCCAACCCGGCCGCCGTGTACATCGACCTGATGCGCTTCGCGCTGATCGACACCTTCCACGGCAGCCAGCTCCCGCCGCACGTGTGGCTGGTCGCGACCGGCTGGGCGCTGCTCGTCGGCGTCGGAGGCTTCATCTACTTCTGGAAGGCAGAGGAGACGTACGGCCGTGGCTGACAACGCGAACACCTCCGACACCGCAACGCGCACCGCGCTCACCGAGCCCGTCGACGAGCGCATCCCCACCGTCATCGCGGACAGCGTCGACATCGTCTACCGCATCAACGGCACCGGCGCCGGCCGCGGCTCCGCCACCGCCGCCCTCAACCGCATCCTGCGCCCCAAGCAGGCCGAGAAGGCCTCCGGCACACGTATCGTGCACGCCGTCAAGAAGGTCTCCTTCGTCGCCTACAAGGGTGAAGCGGTCGGCCTGATCGGCACCAACGGCTCCGGCAAGTCGACCCTGCTCAAGGGCATCGCGGGCCTCCAGCCGGTGGAGAACGGCAAGATCTACACCGACGGCCAGCCCTCCCTCCTCGGCGTCAACGCGGCCCTGATGGGCGACCTGACCGGCGAGCGCAACGTCTACCTCGGCGGCCTGGCCATGGGCATGACGCGCGAGCAGATCAAGGAGCGCTACCAGGAGATCGTCGACTTCTCCGGCATCAACGAGAAGGGCGACTTCATCTCCCTGCCCATGCGCACCTACTCCTCCGGCATGGGGTCCCGGCTGCGCTTCTCCATCGCCGCCGCCAAGGACCACGACGTGCTCCTCATCGACGAGGCGCTCTCCACCGGCGACGCCCGCTTCCAGGCACGTTCGGCGGAGCGCATCCAGGAGATGCGCGAACACGCCGGCACCGTCTTCCTGGTCAGCCACAGCAACGCCGCGATCCGCACCACCTGCGAGCGCGTCCTGTGGCTGGAGCGCGGCGAACTGCGCATGGACGGCCCCACCGAAGAGGTCCTCGAGGCGTACGAGGAGTTCACCTCGGGCAAGGCCAAGAAGTAGCAGCCGCCCCGGCAGGCACTGCCGGCGCACGAGAAGGGCGCTCCCCCGAGTCATCGGGGGAGCGCCCTTCTCGTGCGCCGTCCTGCGCGTCCGTACCCGTCACCACCTACCGGTAAGGGTGGGGGTACGGGCACGGACGCGCCGTTCCGCCTACGAGTGCGTCCGCAGCAGGGTGCGCATGGTCCGCATGGCGACCGACAGGTTGGCCAGGTCGAACGTCTCCGACGTCTGGATCTCCTCCAGCGTGCTGCGCGCCCGGCCCAGGATCGCCGCGTTCCTCTCCTCCCACGCCTTGAAGCGCTGCTCGGGCGTCGAGGTGCCGTTGCCGGCCGCCAGCACGTCGGCCGTCAGCGCCGCGTGCGCCGCGTACAGGTCCTCGCGAATGGACGCGCGGGCCATGGACTGCCAGCGGTCGGCGCGCGGCAGCTCGATGATGCGGTCCATCAGCTGGGTGATGCGCAGCCGGTCGGCGAGGTCGTAGTAGACCTCGGCGACGTCCAGCGGGTCCTTGCCCGTGCGGTCGGCCACCGAGACGATGTCCAGCGCCGGGAACGCCGAGGAGAACCCCGCCACCCGGGTGGCCAGCTCGTCCGGGACGCCCGCGGCGGTCAGCTCGTCGTAGATGCGCTGCCACCACTCCAGGTCCGCGCCCCGCATCAGCTTCGTCAGCTGCGACCACACCAGCTCGACGCGCTCGGCGAAGAACTCGACCGTCTCCGCCAGTTGCAGCGGCTGCGGCCGGTTGTTCAGCAGCCACCGGGTCCCGCGCTCGACGAGCCGCCGCGAATGCAGCCGGATCCGGGTCTGCACCTCGGCCTCGACCTGGTTGTCGAGGGCCTCCACCGCGTCCCACACCGGAGCCGCGCGGAAGATCGCCCGGGCCGCGGTCTGCGCCCGCACGATCTCCTCCAGCGAGGCTCCCGTCTCCTCGCGCAGCCGGTGCAGATACGTCGTGCCGCCCGTGTTCACCGTGTCGTTGACCAGGACGGTCGTGGTGATCTCACGGCGCAGCGGGTGGCTGTCGATGGCGTCGGGGAACCGCTCGCGCAGCGCCGTCGGGAAGTACGTGTGCAGCAGACCGCGCAGATAGTCGTCGTCGGGCAGCGAGGTGTGCAGCAGCTCGTCCGACACCGTGATCTTCGTGTACGCCAGCAGGACGGCCGTCTCCGGGCTGGTCAGGCCCTGGCCGGCGCCCAGACGCTCACGGATCTGCCGGTCGGTGGGCAGGAACTCCAGGGCGCGGTCCAGGTGCCCCTCCCGGACCAGGTGGCGCATGAAGCGCTGCTGGGCGTGGAGCATGTCCTTGGACTGCGCGAGGGCGTTGGCGATCGCCGTGTTCTGCGCATAGTTGTTGCGCAGGACGAGCGCGCCGACCTCGTCGGTCATCTCCGCGAGCAGCTTGTTGCGCTGCTTGACGGTCATGTCGCCCTCGGTCACCAGGCCGTTGAGGAGGATCTTGATGTTCACCTCGTGGTCGGAGGTGTCCACTCCCGCGCTGTTGTCGATGGCGTCGGTGTTGATCCCGCCGCCGAGCCGGGCGAACTCGATCCGGCCGAGCTGGGTCAGGCCCAGGTTGCCGCCCTCGCCGACGACCTTGACGCGCAGATCGGCGCCGTCCACCCGGATCGGGTCGTTGGCCTTGTCGCCGACGTCCGCGTTCGACTCCGTGGAGGACTTCACGTACGTGCCGATGCCGCCGTTCCACAGCAGGTCCACCGGCGCCCGCAGGATCGCCTTCATCAGGTCGGCCGGGGTCAGCTTGGCGACGCTCCCCTCGATGCCGAGGGCCGCCCGGATGTGCGCGTTGACGGGGATGGCCTTGGCCGAGCGGGGGAAGATCCCGCCGCCGGGCGACAGCAGCGCGGTGTCGTAGTCGGCCCAGCTCGAGCGGGGCAGCTCGAACAGCCGGCGGCGCTCGGCGTAGGAGGTCGCCGCGTCGGGCTCGGGGTCGATGAAGATGTGCCGGTGGTCGAACGCGGCGACCAGCCGGATGTGCTCGCTGAGCAGCATGCCGTTGCCGAACACGTCACCGGACATGTCGCCGATGCCGACGACCGTGAAGTCCTCGGCCTGCGTGTTCACGCCCAGCTCCTGGAAGTGCCGCTTCACGGACTCCCAGGCGCCGCGGGCGGTGATCCCCATGCCCTTGTGGTCGTAGCCGGCCGAACCGCCGGAGGCGAAGGCGTCCCCGAGCCAGAAGTCGTAGGACTGGGCGACCTCGTTGGCGATGTCGGAGAACGTCGCGGTGCCCTTGTCGGCGGCGACCACCAGGTAGGTGTCGTCCTCGTCGTGCCGCACGACGTCGGCCGGCGGCACCACCTCCCCGCCGACCATGTTGTCGGTGATGTCGAGCAGCGCCGAGATGAACGTCCGGTAGCTGGAGATGCCCTCGGCGAGCCAGGCGTCGCGGTCCACCGCCGGGTCGGGCAGCTGCTTGGCGACGAAGCCGCCCTTGGCGCCGACCGGCACGATGACGGTGTTCTTCACCATCTGCGCCTTGACCAGGCCGAGGACCTCGGTACGGAAGTCCTCACGCCGGTCGGACCAGCGCAGACCGCCGCGCGCGACCTTCCCGAACCGCAGGTGCACGCCCTCCACCTGCGGCGAGTACACCCAGATCTCGAACGCGGGCCTGGGCGCCGGCAGGTCGGGGATGGCCTGCGGGTCGAACTTCATCGACACGTAGGCGTGCGGCTCGCCGTCCACGCGCTTCTGGAAGAAGTTCGTGCGCAGGGTCGCCTTGATGACCGTCAGGAACGAGCGCAGGATCCGGTCCTCGTCGAGCGAGGCCACCTGGTCGAGCGCGGCTTCGAGCTCTTCCAGCAGGGCGTCGACGATCTCGAGGCCCGCGCGCTGCCGGTCGGGCGACATCCGCGCCTCGAACAACGACACGAGCAGCCGTGTGGTGTGGACGTTCGTGCGGAGGGTGTCCTCCATGTAGTCCTGGCTGAAGGTGGACCCGGCCTGCCGCAGGTACTTGGCGTACGCGCGCAGCACCGTCGCCTGCCGCCAGTCCAGTCCGGCGCCCAGCACCAGCGCGTTGAACCCGTCGTTCTCCGCCTTGCCGGTCCAGGTCGCGGAGAACGCCTCCTGGAACCGCTCGCGCCCGTCGTCGCCGAGGAAGTCGCCGCCGGGGCCGGCCAGCGCCTTGGGGATGCGCAGACCGAAGTCGTAGATCCAGGCGTGGGTACGGTCCGCGCAGCGCAGTTCGTAGGGCCGCTCGTCGATCACCTCGACGCCGAGCCGGTTCAGCACCGGCAGCACCGCCGACAGGGAGATGGCCTCGCCCCTGCGGTAGATCTTGAAGCGGCGCTCGTCGGGGGCGGCGCCCACCGGCTCGTAGAGGCTGAGCGAGAAGTTCTGCTCCTCGTTGAGCCGCTCCACGTGCACCAGGTCGGAGACCGCGGCACGCGGGGTGTGGTCGGCCTTGTAGCCCTCGGGGAAGGCGTTGTTGTAGCGCCGCGACAGCTCCGCGGCCCGCTCCTCACCCAGTTCGGCGTTGAGCGCCTCGGAGAACGCGTCCGCCCAGGACCGTGCCGCCTCCACCAGCCGGGCCTCGATGCGCTCCTTGTCGGTCTCGGACAGCTCCGGCAGCTCGGTGCCCTGCGGGACGCGGACCACGAAGTGCAGCCGCGACAGGATCGACTCGGTGTTCCAGGCGGTGAAGTCGACGCTCGTCCCGCCGAGCTCCTCCTTGAGGATGTCGATGATCCGCAGCCGCACGCCCGTGGTGTAGCGGTCGCGGGGCAGGTAGACGAGCGCGGAGTAGTAGCGCCCGTACTCGTCCTGCCGCAGGTAGAGCCGCAGCCGCCGCCGCTCCTGCAGATACAGCACGCTGGTGACGATGGAGCGCAGTTCGTCCACCGGCGTCTGGAAGAGCTCGTCGCGCGGGTAGGTCTCCATGATCTGGAGCAGGTCGCGCCCGTCGTGGCTGTCGGGCGAGAACCCTGCGCCCTTCAGCACGTCCTGGACCTTGCGGCGCACCACCGGCACCCGCGACACGGACTCGGTGTAGGCGGCGGAGGAGAAGAGCCCCAGGAACCGGCGCTCGCCGACGACGTTCCCGTCGGCGTCGAACTTCTTGACACCCACGTAGTCGAGGTAGGAGGGCCGGTGCACGGTGGCCCGGCTGTTCGCCTTGGTCAGCACCAGCAGCTTGTGCTCACGCGCCTTGGCGCGGGCGTCGGCCGGAAGCCGCTCGAAGGACGGACTGACGGGGTGGGCGTCGACGTCGGCGTGATGCGGGTCGGAACGCAGGATGCCGAGCCCGGTCCCCGGAACGGCGGCGAGGGAGTCGTCCCCGCGCAGCTGGTACTCCCGGTAGCCGAGGAAGGTGAAGTGGTCGGCGGCCAGCCAGCGCAGCAGCTCGCGGGCCTCGTCGACGTCCGGCCGCTCCAGATCGCCGGGAACGGGCTCCTCCACGAGCCCGTCGGCGACGCGCAGCGCCGTGTCGCGCATCTTCTCCCAGTCCTCGACGGCCTCCCGGACGTCGGACAGGACGCGCAGCAGGTCGGCGGTGATCTGCTTCAGGTCGGCCCGGTCGGTCTCCCGGTCGATCTCGACGTGGATCCAGGACTCGACGTGCCCGTCGTGCGGCAGGTCCACGGCCGCGGGCGGCACGCTGAGCACCTCGATCAGCTTGCCCGCCACATCACGCCGCACGACGACCTGCGGATGGATGACGACGTGGATGCCCCGGCCCTGCCGGGTCAGCTCGTTGGTGACCGAGTCGACGAGGAACGGCATGTCGTCGGTGACCACCTCGACGACGGAGTGGGTGCACGTCCACCCGTTCTCCTCGACGGTGGGCGTGTGGACCCGCACGTTGGCGGTGCCCTGCGGGCGGCTCTCGGCCAGCCGGTAGTGCGACAGCGCGGCCCCGAAGACGTCGACCGGGTCGCGGCCGCTCAGGTCCTCCGGCGCGGTGTGCAGGTAGTAGCGATGGAGGAACGCGAGCAGGGCGGCGTGGTCCGGGGTCCCCGGGGTGCCCTCGCCCGTCGTCCCAGTCGGTAGGTGCCCCCCGACCGGGCTGTTCTCAGCGACCCGCGCCGCCCTCTCGAGCAGCTCGGCCTTGGCTTCGTCCAGCTTGGTCTGCATTGTCCTCTGACTCCTGTCGCGCGCCGTTGCGTGACGTAGAAGGAAGTGCGGGCTCTTCCCCTGCGACTCGACGCCACGGCCCGGGATCTCCGGACTGCTCCGACGCTATGCCGCAAGGTGAGACGAGCGGGGGGTCATCAGCCATTTTCGGCACCACTCCGGGGTGTGACGCTGGTCTCCGCGCCGCCTGTGTCCGGGGTGTGCACGCCGCCCCGGGGTCTCTTGCGACCCCGTCCCGCCCGCGCCGATCAGCGACCGCCGCCCGGTGGCGGAGACGGTCCGCACACACCGGGCGCAGGGCAGGGGCGACATTGCCCCCGCGAGATATCGCGCTGATCACGCCACCAGGCTATCGCTCCTCACCGGGCCGCCGTCATGAGCCGTATGTGTACAAAAGGAGGGGCGGAACTTTGACGTTCTGCACAGCTCGCGGAGCCGCCCGTACGGCTAAGGGAACACCGGGGGGCGACCGGGAAACGACTCACCGACGCCACAGGCGACGGCTCAGGCAGACAGAACGGCTGAGGCAGAGGGCAGGGCGCAAGCAGACGCGACGGCTCAGGCGGACGCGAGGGCGCAAGCAGACGCGACGGCTCAGACTGGCATAACGGCTCACGGGACGAGGGTGATCCGCGAGCCGGCCGCATCCCTCCCGCCTACCTGAGCCGGGCCTGGCCGTGCCGGGCCTCCCCGAGTGCCTTCCCGAGCCGGCCGGGCGAACTCGCTCGGCGTGCTTACGCGGCCGCCGCCAGACGCCCCGCGAGTTCCACGGCCTCGCCCAGCGTGTCCACCACGGGTACCCCGACGCCCTCGAGGCTGGCCCGGCTGTGCGATCCGCCGGTGTACAGCACGGCCCGCGCGCCGACGTGCAGCGCGGCCACCGCGTCGTCGGCGGCGTCCCCGATCACCACCGTGCGCGCCGGCTCGACCCCGGTCAGCTCCCGCAGGTGCCGCACCATGTGCTCGGCCTTGCTGCCCCCGGAGGGCCCTGTCCGCCCGTCCACCCGGACGAAGTGCGGCTCGATCCCGAACCCGCGCACCAAGGGGACGAGTTCATCGTGCACGTACATGCTCAGCAAGGACTGGCTGTGCCCCGCGGACCGCCATCCCGCGAGCAGCTCCACCGCGCCCTCGGTCAGCCCGCACCGCACCCGGTGCTCGGCGTAGTACCGGTGGAAGACCCCGTCCATGACCTCCCACTCGGCGTCGGTGGGCAGCCTTCCCAGCAGTCGCTCGTAGAACTTCGGCACCGGCACGCAGTACAGCGCCCGGTACTGCTCCAGCGTGATCGGCGCCAGTCCCAGCTCGACGAATGCCGCGTTCGTGGCCCCGACGATCGCGTCGTTGTCGTGGAACAGCGTTCCGTTCCAGTCCCAGACGATGTGCGCCGCTTCGTGCTTCCCCATGCCTGCAAACGTACCCGCCGCCACCGACAGTCAAGTGCCCGAGCACGAAGCGAGCGGCTCACCCGGACGAAGATCCGGATGCGGAAGCAGAACCTGAGGCCGAGACGGAGACGGGGGGAGACAGAGGGGGAGACAGAGGGGAGAGACAGAGCAGCTGCGCAGACCGCGCGCTCAGCCGCCCGCCGTACTCTCAGCCGCCCGAGCCCACCAGGTTCGGGATCTCCTGCGGGGCGAACCACAGCAGTTCGTGGTCCTCGGCCCCGTCCACGACGAACTGCGCGTCGTCGTCCCCGCCGTCCGCCGTCGCGAGCGCCCCCGCCGCCGCGGTGACGTCCGCCTCCGCGTCCCCGGCGTCGACGTGTACGGCGGCCGCCTCGGCCAGCCGCACGGCGCCCGTCACCCGCACCTCGCCCAGGGCCGCGGGATCGAGTCCCCGGTCGGGGTCGACGGCGGCCGCGCGGTCGGGCACGTCCAGGGCGACCACGACCCGCCGCCGAGGAACCCCGGGGTCCGCCGCCAGCAGCCGCAGGGAGGCGAGCGCGGCCCGGCTGAGCGCCGCGTACTCCAGCTCCTCGATGTCGTCGGAGAGGTACCACTCGCGCAGGGCGGGCGTGACGGCGTACGCGACGAGCGGCTCGGCCCCCAGCTGACCCGTCCTGTGCGCCTCGGCGAGACCGGGGAGGGTCATGGGGACGTAGACGCGCATGGCTGGCCGCTCATTTCGTGGTCGGTGGCTCGGCTCGGACCCGGTGCTCCCGGGCGGACGGCGCACCGCCCCTCCGGGGCCTTCAGGATACGTGCGGGCGTCCCCTTTCGAGCGCCTGCCCACCCCCGGACGGACGTCAGCACGCCGCACCGTAACTCACCCGCACAACCCCCGTGAAACCGGGCTACGGACACCCCGGGCCACCCCTGATGAGTGAACTTCACGGGCCCTCGACACGGGCGCATCCTCCGCTTGCCCTCGCGGACCCGGACCCCGTACAAGATCCGCAACGGCAAGTTACCGCCCGGTAGACACCGGACTCACCGAACGGGGACCCCATGGACAAGATCATGACGAGGACGCAGCGCAACACCGGCGCCCGCCCGCCCGGCGCCCGCCCCGGGGGCGTCCGTCCGCCAGGCCGTCGTGACACCCGACGCCCCGTCGGCGCACCCCCGCGCACCCCCGGCGGCGGTTTCCCTCGCACGGCTCCCGCGGGCGGCCGGCCGCCCGGTCCGCCCGGTTCCGGCCCCTCCACCCGCCCCGCCGACGGCCGCCCCGCGACCGCCCAGGCCCCCGGCCGGCCGCTCTCCCAGCCCCGCCCCACCGACCTCTTCGCCGACCGCCTCCTCGCCGTCCTGAGCGGCCGGCGGCCCGTCCACTTCATGCTGCGGCACACCCTCGGCGCCGCCTACGACGACCTGGCGCACCTCGCCGAACGCGGCCCCCTGCGCACCGCCCGCGGCGTACAGCCCGTCGTCCGCGACATCGGCTACTACGTCCCACGGCCCGGAGCCATCGAGGCCTTCGCCCGGATCGGCGCCGGCGACCGTCTGCGCGCCATGGCCTTCCGCCTGGAACTCGGCAGGGACCGCCGCTGGCGCTGCACCGCGGTCGAACTGGACGGCCACCGCCGGCCCCCCGCCCAGGACGACTGAGCGCCCCGGACGACACCCGGCACGACCGAGCGGGCCCGCACACCGAACCGAGCGGGCCCGCACAACGAAGGGACCCGCACAACGAAGAGCCGGGCCACCCCCAGGTGACCCGGCTCCTCCCGGCCCTTCGAGCCGCTGCGCGACGCCTCACCCGCCACCCGGCGACGACGCCGGGGGCGAGCGCTCCACGGCTACTTCTTGCGACGCCGCCCGGCCTTCGCCTGCTTGCGGCGCTCCGCGCGCGTGAGACCGTCGGCCTCGGAACGCACCGGCTCCTCGTCGTCCTCGAAGTCGCCCTCGATCGTGCCGCCCTCGCCGTCCACCGTCGGCGCCGAGAAGTGCAGCTGACGACGCTGCGGAGCGTCCAGCCCCTTCGCACGGATCTCCGGACGCGAGCCCGCCTGCGCCGGCACCACGTCCTGCTTGTCCATGTCGACCGGCTGGGCGTCCTCGACCAGGACCTCCTCGACCTGCTGCTCGACCTGGACCTCCAGGTTGAACAGGTAGCCGACGGACTCCTCCTTGATGCCGTCCATCATCGCGGAGAACATGTCGAAGCCCTCGCGCTGGTACTCGACCAGCGGGTCCTTCTGCGCCATCGCGCGCAGGCCGATGCCCTCCTGGAGATAGTCCATCTCGTAGAGGTGCTCACGCCACTTGCGGTCCAGCACCGACAGCACGACCCGGCGCTCCAGCTCACGCATGATCTCGGAACCGAGCTGCGACTCCCGCGACTCGTACTGCTCGCGGATGTCGTCCTTGATGGACTCGGAGATGAACTCGGCCGTCAGCCCCGCCCGGTCGCCGGCCGCCTCCTCCAGCTCGTCCACGGTGACCTTCACCGGGTAGAGCTGCTTGAAAGCACCCCACAGCCGGTCCAGGTCCCAGTCCTCGGGGAAGCCCTCGGCGGTCTCCGCGCCGACGTACGCGTCGATCGTGTCGTCCATGAAGTGGTGGATCTGCTCCTGCAGGTCCTCACCCTCCAGGACGCGACGACGCTCGCCGTAGATGACCTCACGCTGCCGATTGAGCACCTCGTCGTACTTCAGGACGTTCTTACGCGTCTCGAAGTTCTGCTGCTCCACCTGGGACTGCGCGGACGCGATCGCGCGCGTGACCATCTTGTTCTCGATCGGCACGTCGTCCGGCACGTTCGCCATCGACATCACGCGCTCGACCATCTGCGCCTTGAACAACCGCATCAGGTCGTCACCCAGCGACAGGTAGAACCGGGACTCGCCCGGGTCGCCCTGACGGCCGGAACGACCGCGCAGCTGGTTGTCGATACGACGGGACTCGTGCCGCTCGGTGCCGAGGACGTAGAGGCCACCGAGCTCCTTGACCTCCTCGAACTCGGCCTTGACCGCCTGCTCGGCCTTCTCCAGGGCGGCGGGCAGGGCGTGCGCCCACTCCTCGATGTGCTCCTCGGGGTCCAGACCCCGCTGGCGCAGCTCCGCCTCGGCGAGGTCGTCCGGGTTGCCGCCCAGCTTGATGTCCGTACCACGGCCGGCCATGTTGGTGGCGACCGTCACAGCGCCCTTGCGGCCCGCCTGAGCGACGATCGACGCCTCACGCTCATGGTGCTTGGCGTTCAGCACCTCGTGCTGGATGCCCCGCTTGGACAGCTGCTGCGACAGGTACTCCGACTTCTCGACCGACGTCGTGCCGACGAGGATCGGCTGGCCCTTCTCGTGCTTCTCCGCGATGTCGTCGACGACCGCCTCGAACTTCGCGACCTCGGTGCGGTAGATCAGGTCCGACTGGTCCTTGCGGACCATCGGCCGGTTCGTCGGGATCGGCACCACGCCGAGCTTGTAGATCTGGTGGAACTCCGCGGCCTCGGTCATGGCCGTACCGGTCATGCCGCAGAGGCCGGGCTGCTCCTTGCCGTCGTGGTTGTGGCGCTTGTAGAGACGGAAGAAGTTCTGCAGGGTGATCGTGGCGAGCGTCTGGTTCTCGTCCTTGATGTCCACCCCCTCCTTCGCCTCGATCGCCTGGTGCATGCCCTCGTTGTAGCGGCGGCCGGCGAGGATACGGCCGGTGTGCTCGTCGACGATCATGACTTCGCCGTCCATGACGACGTAGTCCTTGTCCTTCTTGAAGAGCTCCTTCGCCTTGATGGCGTTGTTCAGGTAGCCCACCAGAGGGGTGTTCACCGACTCGTAGAGGTTGTCGATGCCCAGCCAGTCCTCGACCTTGCTGACACCGGCCTCGTGAATGGCGACCGTGCGCTTCTTCTCGTCGACCTCGTAGTCGCCGGTCTCCTCGATGCCCTTGAGCGGGTTGCCGGCCTCGCCCTTCTTCAGACGCGTCACCAGCTTGGCGAAGTCGCCGTACCACTTCGTGGCCTGGTCGGCCGGACCGGAGATGATCAACGGCGTACGCGCCTCGTCGACCAGGATGGAGTCCACCTCGTCGACGATGGCGAAGTTGTGGCCGCGCTGCACCAGCTCGTCCTGCGCCCACGCCATGTTGTCGCGCAGATAGTCGAAGCCGAACTCGTTGTTGGTGCCGTACGTGATGTCGCACGCGTACTGCTCACGCCGCTGGGCCGGCGTCATGTTGGCCAGGATGCAGCCGACTTCCAGCCCCAGGAACTTGTGAACGCGGCCCATCATCTCGGAGTCGCGCTCGGCCAGGTAGTCGTTGACCGTGATCAGGTGAACGCCCTTGCCGGACAGCGCGTTCAGATACGCGGGCAACGTGCCGACGAGCGTCTTGCCCTCACCGGTCTTCATCTCGGCCACATAGCCGAGGTGCAGCGCCGCGCCACCCATGATCTGCACGTCGTAGTGACGCTGACCGAGGACGCGCTTGGCGGCCTCGCGCACGGTGGCGAACGCCTCGGGCAGCAGGTCGTCCAGGGTCTCGCCATCGGCGTACCGCTGCTTGTATTCCTCGGTGAGGGCCCGCAGCTCGGCGTCGGAGAGGTCGACGAAGTCCTCTTCGATGGAGTTGACCTGGTCCGCGATGCGGTGCAGCTTGCGCAGGATCTTGCCTTCGCCTGCACGCATGATCTTCGAGAGGACGGACACGGGGGTTGGTCTCCTTGCCGGTCGGGCCTGGGACGGTCGGTTTCCTTTGACTTACTGAGCAACGGCCATCGTATGCGAGGACCCCACCGCGCCGGGAGGCCTGCCGGGACGAGGACCGCACACTGCTGGCACCTGCTCCAAAAATCTCCTTCACACAGGACAACGGCCGGACGCCGCCGATGGTGCCGCCCCCGCCGGACGAATTGCGCGAATTGTGATCACACGCTCACACACCGCGAAACATTGGCGTCCGGGGACGGCCGCCGAGCACAATCGGCCGATGGAGCCCGAGCCACTCACCCTCACCAGCGCCCGCCTCGTCCTGCGCCCCCTCGACCAGCGGGACACCGACGCCGTGTACACCGCCGCCCAGGACCCCGACGTCCAGCGCTGGACCACGATCCCCTCCCCCTACCTGCACGAGCACGCCCGCAACTTCGTCGAGGTGCTCGCCCCCGAGGGCTGGGCCACCGGCTCCATGTTCACCTTCGGCGTCTTCCTCCCCGACGGACCCCTCACCGGCGTCCTCAGCCTCACGATGCGCGCCCTGGGCACGGCCGAGGTCGGCTTCTGGGCCGTCAAGGAACACCGCGGCCACGGCTACACCACCGAGGCCGCCCTCACCGCCTCCCGCTGGGCGTTCACCGGCCTCGGCGTCGACCGCGTCGAATGGCGGGCCGAGGTCGGCAACCACGCCTCCCGCACCGTCGCGGAGAAGGCCGGCTTCACCCTGGAAGGCACCCTGCGCTCCGCCGTCGACAACAAGGGCGTACGACGCGACTGCTGGCTGGCCGCCCTGCTCCCCTCGGACCTCGGACTGCCCTCCACCACCCCGTATCTCCCCGCGCCCCCGGCCGCAGCCCCGCCCGCGAACTGACGCCCCGGGCCCGCCCCGCACTGTCAGACCCACCCCCTATCGTGCGAGCCATGACGACCCCGCGCCCCGCCACCGAGCTCTCCGCAGACGAAGCCCGCCGCATCGCCCTACGGGCACAAGGCTTTCTCGGCACGCCGGACCGCAAGGCCGGCGTCCGCGGCGTCCTCCGCCACCTCGGCGCGGTCCAGCTCGACACCATCTCGGTCCTGGCCCGTTCCCACGAGCTGATCCCCTACGCCCGCCTGGGGGCCGTCGGCCGCAAGACCGTCGAGGACGCCTACTGGCAGGACACGCACGCCTTCGAGTACTGGTCCCACGCCGCCTGCATCCTCCCCATCGAGGAATGGCCCCACTTCGCCTTCCGCCGCCGCGCCTACCGCAACCGCCCGCACTGGAACCACGCACTCCCGGACGGCACGTACGACCAGGTCGTCAAGCAGCTCCGCACCGAAGGCCCCCTCACCGCCACCGACTTGGGCGGAGCGAAGAAGACCAGCGAATGGTGGGACTGGTCCGGCACCAAGGTCGCCGTGGAACGCGCACTGATGTACGGCGAGGTGGTCTGCGTCGAACGCCGCGGCTGGAAGCGCGTCTACGACCTCGCCGAACGCGCCGTCCCCGCCGGCCTGCTGCACGACGAGCTGGACGACTCCGAGTGCCTGCGCCGCCTCGTCCGCCTGGCCGGCCGGTCCCTCGGCGTGGGCACGCGCGCGGACATCGCCGACTACCACCGGCTCAAGGGCGAACAGGTCGACGCGGTGATCGCCGACTCCGGCCTGGTCCCGGTAGCCGTCGAAGGCTGGAACAAGCCCGCCTGGGCCGACCCGGCGGCCCTGGACACACCCCCGCGTGGCCGTCACCGCACCACGCTCCTGTCCCCCTTCGACTCCCTGGTCTGGGAGCGCGCACGCACCGAGCGGATCTTCGGTTTCACCCACCGCCTGGAGGCCTACGTCCCCAAACCCAAGCGGGTGTACGGCTACTTCGCGATGCCCGTCCTGGCCGGCGGCCGGCTCGTCGGCCGTGTGGACCCGGCGCGCGAGGGACGCACCCTGGTCGCCAGGCAGGTCACCCTGGACGGCCCCAAGGCGATCCCGGCGGTGGCACAGGCCCTGCTCGAAGCGGCGACCTGGGTGGACTGCACGGACGTACGCGTGGAACGCGTGGACGCCCCGGAGCTGCGCGAGCCCCTCAGCCGGGAACTCGCCCGCGCACTCGCCTGACCGCGCACTCGCCTGACCGACCTGACCGGCTCCACCACGACCTGGACGGCTCCGGGACCACCTGGCCGGCCACCCGGCCGTCGCGTCCGTCGGCCCCTCCGTCCGGCACCGGCCGCGCGGACCGCGCAAACCGTGCGGCCCCTCGGGCCAGGGTCAGCGGATCTCGAGGATCTTCTCCCGCATCGCGTACACCACGGCCTCCATCCTGGAGTGCAGCTGCAGCTTCTCCAGGATGTTGCGGACATGGTTCTTCACCGTGTTCTCGGAGATGAACAACTCCTTGGCGATGTCACGGTTGTTCATCCCCGTCGCCACCAGCTTGAGCACCTCCAGCTCCCGGTCCGTCAGCCGCGGCGCGGGGACGAGTCTGCGCTCGTCGGTCCGCTGGATCATCGACTTGAACTCGGTGAGCAGCTTCGACGCCATGGAGGGGCTGATCTGCGACTGTCCGTCGGCGACCGCGCGGATCGCGGTGGCGACCTCGTCCGTGGAGATCTCCTTCAGAAGATAACCGGTCGCGCCCGCCTTGATCGCCTCGTAGAGGTCGGCCTCCTCATCGCTGATCGTCAGCATGATGATCTTCGCGCTGGGGGCCACCTCCTTGATGGAGGTGCAGGCTTCGATCCCGCCGCGCTTGGGCATCCGGACGTCCATCAGGACGATGTCGGGAAGCAGGTCGGCCGCCTTGTCCACGGCCTCGGCGCCGTCACCCGCCTCACCGACGACCTGGATGTCCTCCTCGGCCGCGAGCACGATCTCCAGTCCCCGGCGGAACAGAGCGTGGTCGTCCACGACAAGGACTCTGATCGGCTCCTTGCGTGAAGTGCCCCCGTCCGGGCCCATGCCGACGACGCCGTCGTCGGCATCGTCGTCCCGCATCGGTCCGAAGCTGTCCGCCATCGTTCCTCCCCCTGAAGGCTGTGGCCGTGGTCCTGAGCCATCGCCAACCCAAGGCAACGACCCACCGGTTGAGCCGCCCTGCCATGATTCCATGCCCGGACGACAACGCGGCGACAGAGCGAGGCCCAGGGGGTCGCGCACAGGTGCCCCTGGGGGCGCACACGCGCTCCAGGGGCACACCGCTCAGCTGTCACGGGCAGGGTCAGCCGCTGTCACCGGCAGGGTCAGCCGCCCAGCGTTCCGCCCGCTTCGGGTGAGTGCGCCTGAGCCACCATCGGGTCGGTGTCGAGGTAGATCACGCCGTAGTCGTAGGCGTGGCGCCGGTAGACGACACTGGGCTGCTTCGTCTCGGAGTCGACGAACAGGTAGAAGTCGTGTCCGACCAGTTCCATCTCGTAGAGGGCCTGGTCGAGCGTCATCGGAGCGGCCACGTGGGTCTTCTCGCGCACCACGAGGGGGCCGTCGCCCTGCACCTCGAGGGAGCCGATCTTCTTCGTCGGCACGCTGTTCGACTCGCCGGCGGACACGGGCTGCCCGTCGCCGTTGAGCGTCGCCACGCCCGGGACGTGGTCGGGGACCTCAGCCGCGGACAGCCTGCGGGAACCGCGACGCGTGTATCGCTTGTCGTGCTGCTTGCGCAGCTGGGCGTCCAGCTTCTCCGCCGCCAGGTCGAGTGCCGCGTACGCGTCGCTGGCCGACGCCTCCGCCCGGATCACAGGGCCGCGGGAGCGGAGCGTGATCTCCACTCGGTCGCACCGGTCGGCTTGTCGAGGGTTGGGCTCCTTGGACACCTCGACGTCGAGGCTGATCACCTTGCCGTCGAGCTTCTGGATCTTCTCCAGGTTCAGCTTCTCGGCCACGTGCTTGCGGAACCGCTCGGGCACCTCGGTCTTGCGGCCCTTGACGACGATGTCCACGCAGAACTCCGTTCCCGGATCACTCCGCCTCACAGGCGGAGCGTCTCCCTTTTGCACCAGGATCCGGTGAGTACCGGAACCTCCGACTTGGTGACTTCCACCTCCTCCTCCCCCATGGGCGAGATCTACACCCCAGGTGCTGCAGAGATTACGAAAACCCGCAGCACGGCATTCGGATTTGAGAGGTCTGGCCTGCGGCTTTCCCTCACAACCGAACATATCTCGCCCGGACGGATGTCGTCACCCTCTACTGCGGCGTACCTCCGTTCAGGTGAATTGACTCTCTCATTACCTGCAACGACGCACGTTCTCCATCAGTTCCGGTTTATTTCGAATGAGTCCGGCGATGCCGCGACCACGGCAGCGCACAGCACGTCACCCGGACGGCCCGGACCCGACACGCCCGGCGGGGGGCCAGACGGGGCGCCGCCCCGGCCTCCCTCCTTCGCTCCGGACGGCTTCACCTTTCTGCCTTCCCGAGTCGCACCCCCGTACACGGCCCCGACGCCACCACCACACATCCCGCCCTCCGCCTCCCCGCCCTGCTCCCCGATGTCCGCCTCCCCGGCGTACCTCACGCCCCCCGTACCCGCGCCGCCGCCGTCCATCCGCCCCGCCCTCGCCCCCGCTCTTCTCCCCGCCCCTGTCTGCGCCCCTCTCCCCGCTCCCGTCTCCGCCCTCGTCCCCGCTTCTGTCGCCGCCCGCACCGCGCGAGCCGCCTCCGCCAGCGAAGCACCCGTCGTGACCAGGTCGTCCACGAGGACCACCGCAGCACCGCACAGCACCCGCACGCCCCCCGGCACGACGGTCAGCGCGCCCACCAGATTGTCCAGCCGCTCCCGGGAGCCCAGCCCCGCCTGGTCGGCCACCGGGCGTCGCTGCCGGAGCACCGCGGCCACCCGCACCGGCACCCCGGCCCGCCGCAACTCCCCGGCCGCAGCCAGCGCGATACGCCGCGCCGGATCATGACCACGGGCCCGGACGGCGGCACGGGCGGAGGGGACGGGGACGAGGAGGACACCGCGGGGGTACCGGGGGCCCACCCCCTCCCCCTCCCCCAACCCCTCCGCCCCCGCCTCCCGCAGCCCCGCCCGCACTGCTCCCGCCAGCGCCGCTCCCAGAGGGCGCGTGAGCGCCAGCGCGCCGCGTTCCTTGTGGGCCAGCAGCACTGCCCGTACCTCGTCCGCGTAGTGGGCCGCCGCGTGCACGGCGGGCAGCCCGGGCGGCTCGAGCAGGGGCCGCACCCGGAACGGCGCGGCGCCGCCCAGTGCCGTACGGCACTGCGGGCAGAGCACCGTCCGTGCGCTTCCGCAGCCTCCGCATTCGGCGGGCAGCACCAGGCCGGCCAGCTCCTGCCACCACCTGCGAACGCCTTCCACGTGGATCACTGTGCCAGTGCCGGAGGGGGCTCACCAGCCCTGTGGAAAACGCCCTGTGGAAAACGCCGGGGGCGGTCTGTCGACAACCTGAACGCAGACATGGGCAAGGGATCAAGGAGTGAACGCCGACATCTGCAGAGGACCAAGAAGTGATCGCAGGCGTGGGCAGGGACCGGGAAGGCGGTCGCAGCCGATCGGACGGACGATCGAGTCAGGCGGAAATCGCAAAGGAGGCAAGGACTTCCCCCTTCACGGAAGCGGACTGCGGACTGCGGACTGCGGACTACGGACGCGGACCACCGACTGCGCACGACGGCAAGGCCCGCCCGGGGCCAGCCCCACTCACGCCCTCCGTACCAGGGACCGGGAACCAGGAACCGGAAACCGCGCGCCCGCCCCGCCGCGGACGAGCAACCACGTCCCCCGGCCCCGGGAAACCCCGACCGCCCGGGAAAGAGTTCACCCCGGGTAGAAAGCGACCGACGCGGTCTCCTTCAGCGTGCGCCATCCGCTCCCGCCGGGCAGCCACAGCAGCCCGTCCTTGGAGGTCGCGAACAGCGGGATGTCGCCGTCCTCGGACGCGGCGATGCTCCTGACCTCCGTGAGACCCGGAAGCGTTCCCGCCTCGGGGAACGAGCCGTCGCACTGCACGTACTGGACCTGTTCCACGCCGCCGGCCTCCCGGCCGACCACCACGAGCCGACTGTCCCCGGCCCACGACATGGCCGTGACCTTCTCCAACTCCGGTGTCGCGGAACGTAGTTCCTGGACCGACATGGCCGGTTGCGTCCCGTCGCCCACGCCTCGTTCGATCCGCCCGATGAGGAGGGACTGCTTGCCGCCCTTGTCCACGACGAGCGCGATGCGCACCCCGTCCGCCGCCACGCGCACGGCGTTGATCCGGCCGTCCAGGCCCGGGGTGAGCACCTTCAGTGGTTCACCGCCGCCCTTCTCCAGCAGGAGCAGCCGCGGGGCGGCGGGATCGCGGTCGGCGACCCACAGGTTGCCGTGGGCGTCCCAGCTGGGAGTGGTGAGCCGGTCGGTCTCCGTCTTGCCCTTGCTCTCCAGGACGGGGGTGCCGAGGGAGTTGCCGGACAGGGTTGAGGCGACGTAGAGCGTCCTGCCGTCGAGGGCGACTCCGGCCGCGCTGTGCTCGTCGTGGGCCACGGCCACCGAGCGCAGCGCCTTGGCGCCCTCGCCGAACGCTCCGGGCACGGGTTCGGCCTTGGTGTCGCCGCTGCCGCTGGCCATCCGTACGAGGCGGTGCTGGCCGTCGATGAAGTAGAGGTAGCCGGGGCTGCTCTGCGAGCCGCGGGCGGCGACGGCGGCGGCTCGTTCCTCGTTGACGGAGCACAGCTGGGTTCCGCCCGCGCGCAGCGCGATCTCGTCGACGGTGGGGGTCAGGCTCTGCAGGGAGAACAGCAGCTGGGCCGCCATCTCTTCGCACTTGTCCTGTCCGATGTGGGCCGCCTTGTCGTTGAGCGGCACGGTGACCTTGTTCTGGTCGTCGGGCGTCAGCGCGTCCACGCCCTTGGGGAGGGCGGTGCCGGTGGGGAAGCTGGATCTGACGACGGGGCGGAGCCAGCTGGTGGGTCCGGTGAGCACGGAGCGCACCATCTGCGTCATGGGGTCGACCCGCTCGCGTACGTAGACGGGGTCGGCGACGGCCATGGGCTGTCCGGAGGCGTCCGCCCGGGTGTTGGAGGCGAAGTAGTACTTGTTGACGGCGACGTAGTTGCGCTGGAAGTCGGACTTGCCCATGACGACGCCTGCGGGGAGCACGTCGATGCGCCACTGGCCGGTCTTCTTGTCGCGGGTGAGGTGGACCGGCTGGCCGTAGCCGCCCGAGGCGGGCGCGTACGACTGCTGGGCGTCCACGGTGGCGACCCTGGTGCCGGTGAGGACGAACGAGAAGTCGTCGCCGCCCTCCCTGCTCCCGGCGGGGTCGGCCTCGGTGGCCGGTCCGTCCGCGAGGACCGTGGTGGACCGTTCGGGCTCCCACGCGCGGGCCGCCCGGTCGGTCAGGTACTGCCGGGCGGTGGAGTAGCCGGGGTCGTCGCTGGTGAGCGCCTCCAGGAAGCCCTGGACGATCTCGGCGGGCGGTGCGTCGTCCCTGGGTGGCATCGCGAACACCCGTACCTGGGTGTCCTGGCGGGGGGTGGACTCGACGTTGCGCAGGTCCCCGCTGTCCGGCATCGAGGCGCATCCCGCCAGCAGGACGACACCGCAGACGGCGTACGCCATCGTGCGCCGCGGCGTGCGGCCGGCCCAGGTGCCCCCCTCGCGCTGTTCAGCGCCCACGACGTGCCTCCTGTTGCTCGTCCGCGCCCTCGGCACCGGCATGGGACAGGTCCGGGTTCCCCCTGGACGCCGTGTGTGCGGCGTCGTCCACGGGGCCCAGGTTGCCTGCGGCGCCCGCGGTGTCCGCCCGGTCCGGGCCGCGGCTGTCCGCCGTGGTCCGGGGGGCAGGTTCGTCGTCGTGTTGCCGTGCGCCGCCCGCGCCCCCGCCCGGCACGGGCCGGGACACCACGCGCGCGCCGTTGCCGGGCAGCGCCGTCGGGTCGGCGGTGGGGGACGTCGTGGCGGTGCGGGGCGTGAGCGATGTCCGGGCGGCCGACGCCTGTTCCGTAGCGGGCTGCGCGGGAACCGTCGCGCTCTTCTGGCCGCCGCCGCGCGGCACACCCGCGTCGTCGAGCTCTCCCCGGTTGCGGCGGGAATCCTTGGGTTCCAGCGGTATCGGCGAGCCGCGCAGCGGTTCGTCGGCGGTCCGGGGCAGGGTCAGCCGGAACTGCGAGCCGCCGCCGGGCTCGCCCCAGGCCTGCAGCCATCCGCCGTGCAGTCGGGCGTCCTCCAGGGCGATGGACAGCCCGAGGCCGGTGCCGCCCGTGGTACGCGCGCGTGCCGGGTCGGCGCGCCAGAAGCGGCTGAAGACGCGGGTGGCCTCGCCGGGCTTGAGCCCGACGCCGTAGTCCCGCACGGCGATCGCGACGGCTCCGCCGGCGGCGGCGAGTTTGACGATGACGTCCTTGCCCTCTCCGTGTTCGACGGCGTTGACGACCAGGTTGCGCAGCACGCGCTCCACGCGCCGGGCGTCGGCCTCGGCGACGACGGGCTGCTGGTCGCCGAGGACGCGGACGGTGGTCCCCTTGCGTTCGGCGAGCGGCGCGGCCCCGCTGACGACGCGCCGTACGACCTCCCTGAGGTCGATCGGCTCGGCCTCCAGGGCTGCGGCGCCGGCGTCGAAGCGGCTGATCTCCAGCAGGTCGGCGAGGAGCGTCTCGAAGCGGTCGAGCTGGTCGGCGAGCAGTTCCGCGGACCGCGCGGTGACGGGGTCGAAGTCGACGCGGGCGTCGTGGATGACGTCGGCGGCCATGCGGACGGTGGTCAGGGGGGTGCGCAGTTCGTGCGAGACGTCGGACACGAACCTGCGCTGCATGCGTGACAGGTCCTCCAGTTGCTGGATCTTCAGCTGGAGGTTCTGGGCCATCTTGTTGAAGGCCTCGCCGAGGCGGGCGATGTCGTCCTCGCCGGTGACCTTCATCCGTTCCTGCAGGCGTCCGGCGGAGAGCCGCTCGGCGATCCCGGCGGCCATCCGCACGGGCGTGACGACCTGCCGCACGACGAGCCAGGCGATGGCTCCGAGGAGGACGACGACGAAGAGACCGGCGGTCGCGAGGGTGCCCTTGACCAGGCTGAGCGACTTCTCCTCCTGCGTGAGCGGGAAGAGGTAGTAGAGCTCGTAGGCCTCGCCCTTGGGGTCGTTGACCTGCTTGCCGATGACGACGGCGGGCTGCGATTCCTTGTCACTGAGATACATGATGCGGGAGTAGCTCTGCACCGCGCCGGTGCCGCTGTCGACGCGCTCGCGCAGGTTCTCGGGGATGCTCTTGTTGGGGTCGACGAAGCCGGAGGCCCGCGGCCCGCGGCCGCCGCCGCTGTCGTTGACGGGGGGCAGGGTGACCACGTCGAAGGCGCCCTGTCCGCCGCTGGACAGCGACAGCACGAGTTCGCTCATCCATTCGGTGACGTTCGGCGAGCCGCGGCCGCCGGCCGGGGCGGCGCCGTCGGCGCCGGAGCCGGAGCCGACGGCTTCGTCGGCCTTCTGCTTGGCGACGGCGAAACCGCCGGTGGCCTGGCTCTGGGATGCCCTGACCTTGGCGTCCAGCAGGCCGTTGCGGACCTGCCCGATGACCACGAAGCCCAGCAGCAGGACGACGCCGAGCGACATCAGCAGGGTCGTGGCGACGACCTTGAGCTGGATGTTGCGCCGCCACAGCCGCATGACGGGCAGCAGCGGCCGGCGCACCCAGCGCAGCAGCAGCCTCAGGACGGGGCTGTTGCGCACCCCGCCCCGCAGGAACCCGTGCTCGAGCAGGCGGGCGGAGCGTGATCCCGGCATGTCACGGCCGACAGGCCGCTCCGGGCGGGCCCCGGACCGTCCGGGAGCCGAAGCGGCGCTGTCCCCGGTCATGTCAGCTGGGCCCTGCCTTGTATCCGACGCCACGGACGGTCACCACGATCTCCGGTCGCTCCGGGTCTTTCTCGACCTTGGAGCGCAGTCGCTGCACGTGCACGTTGACCAGGCGGGTGTCGGCGGCGTGCCGGTAGCCCCACACCTGCTCCAGGAGCACCTCGCGGGTGAACACCTGCCAGGGCTTGCGTGCGAGCGCGACCAGCAGGTCGAACTCCAGCGGGGTCAGCGCGATCGACTGTCCGTCCCGCTTCACGGAGTGACCCGCCACGTCGATGACGAGGTCGCCTATGGCGAGCTGTTCGGGCGCCGGCTCCTCCGACCTCCGCAGCCGGGCCCGGATGCGGGCGACCAGCTCCTTCGGTTTGAACGGCTTCACGATGTAATCGTCGGCGCCGGACTCCAGCCCGACGACCACGTCGACGGTGTCGCTCTTGGCCGTGAGCATCACGATCGGCACTCCGGACTCCGCCCTGATCAGGCGGCACACCTCGATGCCGTCCCGTCCGGGCAGCATCAGGTCCAGCAGCACCAGATCGGGCTTCGCCTCACGGAAAGCAGCCAGCGCCTTGTCGCCGTCAGCTACGAAAGACGGCTCAAAACCTTCACCACGCAGCACGATGCCGAGCATCTCGGCCAGTGCGGTGTCGTCGTCGACGACAAGGACTCGTCCCTTCATAAACGACATCATCCCATTCTCATAACGGTGAAGGAGGCGCAGGTGAGAAGGCTCACCGGCCTGTGACCATAGTCGTACCGGGCCGTCACTGTCTGCCCCGGGCCGCCCGACCTCGTCGTCCGGGGCGGATGCCGGCGGCGATCCCGGGGGAAATGCCGGTGCGCGGGCGGTCGGCCGATGGTGGGATGCGCGGCATGAGCGACCCTCTGCGCGACCGCGTTCACGCGTACTACGCCACCGTTCCTCTTCGGTTCGCCGAGGCCGAGGACTTCGGTCCGCTGCGTCTGTTCGTGCGGAAGGAGCCGGGTGCCCCGTACTACGGCGGTCCCGGCCACGCCCAGCCCACCGCGGAGGGCGCGGCCCGCGTCGGCGCCGCCGACATCGCCCGGGTGCGTGCCCGGCAGCGCGAGCTCGGAGTGCCGCAGGCCTTCGAGTGGCCGGCCGAGTCGGCGCCGACGTTGCGCGCCCGTTTGGAGGCCGCCGGCATGGCGGTGCTGCGACGCCCGCTGATGGCCCTGCCGCCCGGCCACCCGCTGCCCGCGCGGCCCCTGCCGGACGGCGTGACACTGCGTGCGCTCACCGCGGACGATCCGGCGCTGCCGGCCGCCTTGGCGCTGCCCCGGCCGGCCTTCGGGTGATGCCGTGCCCGTCTCGGCCCCGGCGGAGCGGGAGCGGCTGTCGGCACTGGCTGAGGAGCTGTCCGCGGACGGCACCGTGGCCGCCGTACGCCGCGCCCTGCGCGCCGGGCACAAGACGCTCGTCGCCGCTCTCGCCCCGGACGGCATCCCGCTGGCCACCGGCCACTACCACCCGGCGGCCGGCGCCACGGAGATCGGCGGCGTCGGCACCCTGGCCTCGGCCCGCCGCCAGGGGCTGGGCGCCGCCGTGACGACGGCCCTGGCCGCCCACGCCCGCGCGCACGGCGTGAACACGGTCTTCCTCGCCTACGCGCAGGAGACCGTCGCCCGCCTCTACGCCGGGCTGGGCTTCCGGCCCGCCGGCACGACCCTCCTGATCGCCGGCCAGCCCGCACGATCCTGGAAGGTCCGGCCCGCTGGGCGCCTCTGACGGGCGTCGGCCGGCCGACGCCCGTCAGGACCGCTGCCCGCCCTGACCGGCCCCGGCGCACATCTCGGCGAGCGCTTCCGCCGTCACGGGCGAGATCGTCCCCTCCTCCGTGACGATGGCCGTCACCAGCTCGGGCGGCGTCACGTCGAACGCCGGGTTGTAAGCCTGGGTGCCCAGCGGCGCCACCGGGACGCCCCCGCCCGCTCCCGTCACCGGCGCCTGGGGCGCGCTGACCTCCGTCACCTCGTACCCGGGCCGCTGCTCGACCTCGATCGACGCCCCGTCCGGCGTCTGCGCGTCCACCGTCGTCAAGGGCGCGACCACGATGAAGGGCACGTGGTGGTAGCGCGCGAGGACCGCGAGGGGATAGGTGCCCACCTTGTTCGCCACCGACCCGTCGGCCGCGATGCGATCCGCCCCCACCAGCACGGCGTCCACCTCTCCCGCCGCGAACAGCGACCCCGCCGCATTGTCCGTCAGCAGTGTGTATCCCATGCCGTTGCGCGCCGCTTCGTACGCCGTCAGGCGCGCTCCCTGCAGCAGTGGACGGGTCTCGTCCACCCACAGCCGTCGGAGCCGTCCGGCCCGGTGTGCCGCCAGCGCCACCGCGAAGGCGGTGCCCTCCCCGCCCGACACCAGCGCTCCGGTGTTGCAGTGTGTGAGGACGCGGTGCCCGCCGCCCGGCAGCAGTTCGTCGAGCAGCGCCAAGCCGTGCCCGGCCATCCGGGCACTCGCCTCGGCGTCCTCCCGGTGGAGTTGCCGTGCGGCCGCCAGCGCGGCGCGCGCGCCCTGCGCGGGATCGCCGCCTTCGGCGACCGCCGCCCGGTAGGCGGCCCGTGCCCGTCGCACGCCCACGGACAGGTTCACCGCGGTCGGCCGGGCCCCGGCCAGCGCGTCGGCGGCGTCGTCCACGTCGAAGCCGCGCACGGCGGCGAGCGCGACGCCGTACGCCCCCGCGATGCCGAGCAGCGGCGCACCGCGCACCGCCAACGACCGGATCGCCTCCACCAGCGCGGACGCGTCGGTGCACACCAGCTCGACTTCCTCGGCCGGCAGTCTCGTCTGGTCGAGAAGAACCACCACGGGACCTTCGGGCGGCTCCTCCCATCGGATCGCGGGAATCTCGCTCGGCCGCTTGTCCTCGCCGGATTGCGCGTACTGATCAGCCATGCGATCAGTCTGCCCCCGATCCGGCGGACAATTGAAGGTGTGCAGCCCATACCGCGGCCGGTCCACCGATCGGCCCACCATGGCACGATGGCTCCCAACCTGCCGCCGCGACCGCGGACGGGCACCGTGAAGGAGCGACGATGAAAGACACTCCGGGCTGGGCCTCGCCCGGATCCGCCCCCTCCGACGGACAGGAGCCCGGCACGTCCCGCCCCGCCGGACCCGCCGACCGCCCCGACGGCGACAGGCCCGCGGACCAGCCGGACGCCGGTCCGCAGGACCCCGGCACGAAGTGGTCGAAGGAACAGCCGCCCCCCGGCCGGTGGTCCGCCCCGGCAGGCCCCCGGAGCCCCGGCGGGACCCCGCCGTCCGCACCGCCTCCGCCTCCCGGCGCGGGCTGGGGCGGCCCCCCGCCCGCCGGCCCGGTCGGGCCGGGCCCACAGGGCGGCTACGGCGGGCGCCCCGGTTACGGCCCTCCCCCCGGCTGGGGAGGAAGCTGGGGCGGGCCCCCGCCGGCGGCCAAGCCCGGCGTGATCCCGCTGCGCCCCCTCGGCGTGGGCGAGATCCTCGACGGCGCCGTCGCCACCATGCGCACCTACTGGCGCACGGTCCTGGGCATCTCGCTGACCGTCGCGGTCATCACCGAGGTCGCCGTCGTCCTGCTGCAGCGACTGGTCCTGAACGGCTCCACCGACACCACCGCCCTGGGCGACCCGAGCGCCACGGCCGACGAGCAGCTCAACGCCATGGGCGACGCCATGCGCGCCTCCGGGCCCCTCCTCCTCATCACCCTCCTGGGCACCATCACCGCGACCGCTCTGCTGACCGCCGTCACCAGCCGGGCGGTCCTCGGCAGACCGGTCACCCTCAAGGAGGCCGGGCGCGACGCCGGCCCTCAGGTGCCCAGGCTCTTCGGGCTGATCTTCGTGCTGGTGCTCATCGCCGCAGCGGCAGCCGCCGCCTGCCTGCTGCCGGGCATCCTGGTGGGCGCCGTCGGCGACGGCGACGCGGGAACCCCGCTGCTGGCCTTCGGCATCCTCGCCTCGTTCGTCCTCGTGCTGTGGCTGCTGGTCCGCTTCTCCCTCGCCTCGCCCGCGCTCATGCTGGAGAAGCAGGGCATCAAGAAGGCGCTCGGCCGCTCCGTGAAGCTCACCCGCGGCTCCTGGTGGCGCGTCTTCGGCATCCAGTTGCTCGCTCTGCTCATCTCGAACATCGTCTCGATGATCGTCGTCGTGCCGTTCGCCCTCGTCGGCGCCGCACTGAGCGACGGCGGCGTCAGCGGCATGGTCCAGCCCGGCGCCGAGTACGGCTGGACGTACCTGATCGTCAGCGGCATCGGCTCGGTCCTCGGCTCCATGATCACCTTCCCCATCGCGGCCGGCGTCATCGTGCTCCTCTACATCGACCAGCGCATCCGCCGAGAGGCCCTCGACCTCGATCTGGCCCGCGCCGCAGGCCTCCAGGGATACGGCTCCCCCGCCCCCGGCGCCACCACGGGGAGCTGATGCGGTGAGCCTGACGGGGGGAGCACTCACCGCGCCGCGCCCGGGCATCCTGCCCCCGCACACACCGCAGGGCACGGCCGACGGCGTCGCGGCAGCCCTGTCCCGCGCCTCCGACAGAGCTCTGACCGCCCTGATGCGCCCGGGCGACAGCGCGGCGGCCGCGTCGGCCCGCTCGGGCGACCGGCCTCCGGTCACCGTGCCCCGCGACCCCGCCCGGGAAGCGGCCCACCGCGAACTGTCCAAGGACCTGTACCACCAGAACGGCCCCGGCCTCCTCCAGCGCGTCCTGGACGCCTTCTGGAACTGGATCGGCGACCTGTTCGACAGCGCGTCGGCGGCCGCTCCCGGCGGCACGCTCGGCCTGCTGGTCGTCGTCCTCACCGTCGCGGCCGTCGTGGCCGCCCTGTGGTGGCGCCTCGGCACGCCCAGCCGCAGCCCGTCCTCCGCCGCCGCCCTGTTCGGCGACCGGCCCCGCAGCGCCGCCCAACACCGCACGGCAGCCGAGGCGCACGCCGCCCAGGGCCACTGGAGCCAAGCCCTGCAGGAACGCATGCGCGCCGTCGTCCGCGCCCTGGAGGAACGGGCCCTTCTCGACACCCGCCCCGGCCGCACGGCCGACGAGGCGGCAGTCGAGGCCGGCCATGCCCTGCCCGCCCACACCGCCCGACTGCGCACCGCCGCCCGCGACTTCGACGACGTCACATACGGCGGCCGCCGGGCGACCGAACAGACGTACCGGCGCATGGCCGAACTCGACCTCGACGTGGAACGCGCCACGCCCCGGCCGGCGGCGAGCACCCCCCACGCCGCGGCCCGCCCCGCCCCCCGGGGAACCGCCGGATGAGGCCCGCGGCCACGCCCCCGACCACCTCCGCGTCCTCCACCGGGCGCCTGCTGTGGACCCGCGCGCGCGGACTCACCCTCGCCTTCGTCCTCCTCCTCGCGGGCGCTGTCACACTCGCCGTGCTCCGGTCCGACGCCCGCCACGGCGCCCTCGACCCACGGTCCGCCGACCCCTCCGGCAGCCGCGCCATCGCCGAACTCCTCGCCGACCACGGGGTGTCCACCCGCGTGGTCACCTCCCTGGCCGAGGCCCGCACCGCAGCCCGCCCCGACACCACTCTCCTGGTCGCCACCCCCGACCTTCTGACGCAACCTCAGCAAAACGAACTGCGCTCGTCGACCGCCGACTCCGGCGGCCGCACTCTCCTCGTCGCCCCCGGCAGCCCCTCCGTGAACGCCCTCGCCCCCGGCGTGAGCGCCGACCCGGCCGACAGCCGCCGCTCCGCGCTCTCCCCCGACTGCGCCCTCCCCGCCGCACGCAGGGCCGGCACCGCGGAAACCGGCGGCGTCCGCTACACCACCAACCACCCCGGCGCCGACGAGTGCTACCCCAGCGAACACCTCGCCACCCTGCTCCGCATCCCGGACACCTCCGGCGACGGCGACACCATCGTCCTCGGCGCGCCCGACATCCTCTACAACGAGCGTCTCGACGAGCAGGGCAACGCCTCGCTCGCCCTCCAGCTCCTCGGCTCCCGCGCCCATCTGGTCTGGTACCTCCCCTCGCTCTCCGACACCTCCGCCACCACACAGGACGGCGAGAAAGACTTCCTCGACCTGCTCCCGTCCGGCTGGCTCTGGGGCACACTGCAGCTCTTCCTCGCGGCACTCCTCGCCGCCCTCTGGCGGGCACGCCGACTCGGCCCGCTCGTGCCCGAAAATCTTCCCGTGGCGATCCGCGCCTCCGAAACCGTCGAAGGCCGCGCCCGCCTCTACCGCAAGGCGGCCGCCCGCGACCGCGCGGCCGCCGCTCTTCGCTCCACTGCCCGCACCCGCCTCGCCCCTCTCCTGGGCGTCCCCGCACCCCAGGCGCACTCGCCCGAGGCACTCCTGCCCGCCCTGTCCGCCCACCTCCACGGCGACGGACAGTCCCAGCACTCGCTCCTCTTCGGCCCGCCACCCGGCGACGACACGGCCCTGACCGCACTCGCCGACCAACTCGACGCCCTCGAAAGAGAGGTACGCCGTCCATGATGGACCCGACCACTGACAACGCCGGGCACACCGGGGACCCGGGCCGTGCCCGCGCCTCCCTGGAAGCCCTGCGCGCCGAGATCTCCAAGGCCGTGGTCGGCCAGGACCCCGCCGTGACGGGCCTCGTCGTCGCCCTCCTGTGCCGCGGACACGTGCTCCTCGAAGGAGTCCCCGGAGTGGCCAAGACACTGCTCGTCCGCGCCCTCTCCTCCGCACTCGAACTCGACACCAAACGCGTCCAGTTCACCCCCGACCTCATGCCGAGCGACATCACCGGCTCGCTCGTCTACGACGCCCGCACCGCCGAGTTCTCCTTCCAGCCCGGCCCGGTCTTCACCAACCTCCTGCTCGCCGACGAGATCAACCGCACCCCTCCCAAGACCCAGTCGTCCCTCCTCGAAGCCATGGAGGAGCGCCAGGTCACCGTGGACGGCACTCCCCGCCCCCTCCCCGACCCGTTCCTGGTCGCCGCGACCCAGAACCCGGTCGAGTACGAGGGCACCTACCCCCTCCCCGAAGCCCAGCTGGACCGCTTCCTCCTGAAGCTCACCATCCCGCTTCCCTCCCGCCAGGAGGAGATCGACGTCCTCACCCGCCACGCCGGGGGCTTCAACCCGCGTGACCTGCACGCCGCCGGCGTACGCCCCGTCGCAAGCGCCCCCGACCTCGAAGCCGCCCGCGCGGAAGTCGCCAAAACCACGATCTCCCCCGAGATCACGGCCTACGTCGTCGACATCTGCCGCGCCACACGCGAATCGCCGTCGCTCACCCTGGGCGTGTCCCCGCGCGGCGCGACCGCGCTCCTCGCCACCGCGCGCGCCTGGGCATGGCTCACCGGCCGCGACTACGTGATCCCCGACGACGTCAAAGCCCTCGCCCTTCCCACCCTCCGCCACCGGGTCCAGCTCCGCCCGGAGGCCGAGATGGAAGGGGTGACCGCCGACTCGGTCGTCAACGCCGTCCTCACCTACGTCCCTGTCCCCCGCTGATGGCTCTCACCGGACGCACCGCGCTCCTCGCGGCCCTCGGCTCACTCCCCGTCGGCATCTGGGACCCGAGCTGGACGGGCATTCTCGCCGTCAACGCACCCCTGGCCTTGGCCTGCGCGTGCGACTTCGCCCTGGCAGCCCCGGTCCGCCGACTCGGCCTGACCCGCTCCGGCGACACCACCGCCCGCCTCGGCGACCCGGCGGACGTCACCCTCACCCTCACCAACCCCTCCCGCCGCGCCCTGCGCGCCCAGCTCCGCGATGCCTGGCCGCCGAGCAGCTGGCAACCGGGAACGGAATCCGCGGCTTCCCGCCACCGCGTGACCGTCCCACCCGGCGAACGCCGCCGCGTCACCACCCGTCTCCGCCCCACCCGCCGAGGCGACCACCGCTCCGACCGCATCACGATCCGCTCCTACGGCCCCCTCGGCCTCTTCTCCCGGCAAGGCGCTCACAGAGCCCCCTGGACGGTGCGCGTCCTCCCGCCTTTCACCAGCCGCAAGCACCTGCCGTCGAGACTGGCGCGCCTGCGCGAACTCGACGGACGCACCAGCGTCCTGACCCGCGGCGAAGGCACGGAGTTCGACAGCCTGCGCGAGTACGTTCCCGGCGACGACACCCGCTCCATCGACTGGCGGGCCACAGCACGCCACTCCACGGTCGCCGTCCGCACCTGGCGTCCTGAACGCGACCGGCACATCCTTCTGGTCCTCGACACCGGCCGCACCTCCGCAGGGCGAGTCGACGACGCCCCCCGCCTCGACGCCGCGCTGGACGCGACCCTCCTCCTCGCCGCCCTGGCATCCCGCGCCGGCGACCGGGTCGACCTCCTCGCCTACGACCGCCGCGTGCGCGCCCTGGTCCAGGGCCGCACCGCACGCGACGTCCTCCCGTCCCTGGTCAACGCCATGGCGACCCTCGAACCCGAGCTGGTCGAAACGAACGCCCGCGGGCTCACCGCAGCAGCCCTCCGCACGGCCGCTCGCCGCTCCCTCATCGTCCTGATGACGACACTCGACGCCACCCCTGTCGAAGAAGGCCTCCTTCCCGTCCTCCCTCAGCTCACCCGGCGCCACACGGTGCTCGTGGCCTCGGTCGCCGACCCGCACGTCGCCCGCATGGCCGGCTCCCGCGGCAACGCCGACGCGGTCTACGATGCGGCGGCCGCCGCCCAGGCCCAGGCCGAGCGCCATCGCGTCGCCGAACAACTCCGTCGGCACGGCGTCACCGTGGTCGACGCGACACCGGACGACCTCGCCCCCGCGCTGGCCGACGCATACCTCGCCCTGAAAGCAGCAGGACGCCTGTAAAACGAAACAGGCTCTCCTGCAGGAGAGCCCGAAAAGACGACCACGACATTGTCCCGGGAAAACAGAAAACCCCCGCACCGGAGGTGCGGGGGTTTCCCATAAAATTTGTTCGGCGGTGTCCTACTCTCCCACAGGGTCCCCCCTGCAGTACCATCGGCGCTGTAAGGCTTAGCTTCCGGGTTCGGAATGTAACCGGGCGTTTCCCTCACGCTATGACCACCGAAACACTATGAA
>NZ_BMTL01000002.1 GCF_014649655.1 Streptomyces humidus
CTCGGCGAGGCGACCACCGCCCTGGGCGGCGAACGCCACTACGCCGACGGCTACTCCGTCGTCACACACGAAACCGCACACGCCGTCTACCTGTTCGGCCTGGACGAGCGCCAACAGGCCGTCGTACGCGACGCCTACACCATGCGCATGCGCCGGGACCCCTCGGTGGAGTGGGCGGACGGCCCACGCCTGGACACCGACAACAAGGTGGTCGACAACTACGCTTCGCGTGACGTGCTGGAGTACTTCGCCCAGACCAGCAACGCCTACCTGGGCACCAACCACGGCGTCGACCCCTACACGGGAAGAGCCCGCAACAACGGCGCCGAATGGGTGCGAAACACCGAGTCCGACCGCATGGTGACCTTGCTGGAGTCGCTGTACGGCACCACGCCACAGGACCTGTCCGCCAACCCCGTGACCCAAACCCGCACCGAGAACGACCTGTGGCAGGGACTACGCGACTTCACCCACCTCACCCAACCCACCGACACCGACACCGACACCCAGACCGACACCGACTCCGCACCCGGGCCTCGTGAACTGGATCCGTCCGAGGACCTCTTCCACACGGTGATGCAGCAGCTCCACCGGATCCGTGAGGACCTGACGTCGGACCGGGCGACGGTCGAGGAGACGCACCGGCGTCTGCTGCGCGAGCGGTCGGTCCTTCCCGGTATGTCGAGGGTTCAGGTGGCCGGTCGGATCGCGGATGACATCGCGTCGGAATCGGGTGTGGAGCCCGCGCGGCTCCGTGCCGGCATGCTGAAGACGCAGGTGCTCGCGCAGGACGAAGCCGGTGCGGGGGGCCATGCGGCAGGCTCTTCGCAGCAGGGGTCCGCGACGGCGGGGACATCCCGTGCGGCGGACTCGGGCACCGCCTCCGCTCCGCCCCGCCGTACACCCGAAGAGCCCCGCCGCACCTCTGAAGAGCCCCGCAATACACCAGAAGACAGCCTCGAACCTTCCCCGGAGCCGCCCGGCGCACCCGTGGCCGATCCGGCCGCCCGGGAGAGGGCCGCGCTGCGTGAGGCGTGGGGCGGGGAACTGGCCGCGCGCAGCTACCAGAAGGAGAAGGCCACGCGACTGGGCGCGAAGACGGGCAGCCCCCTGGAGGCGTGGGAACTGTGGGAGTCCACGGCCCGCGACTTCGCGGAGAGCGGCAGGACCATGGGCGCCGGGGCCCTCGACCGGGCGACGCGCGAGATGGTGGCCTGGGGAATGGCCCCGGGGCCCAGGCAGTATCAGCGACGCGACGCCTTCGAGCGGGCCTGGCGACAGCAGCGGGCCGCAGCCGTCCCGGCGCCCCCCGCCGAACGGCACGGCCGAGCGACGACCGTCGTACCGCCCGGTGTGGGTGCGCTGCCCGCCATGCCGCCGTCGGACCCCGAGGTGCCGCAGCCAGATCAGGAAGCGCAGGACAAGCAGGAAGTGCCGGCGGAGGCTCCCACCGCGGACGACGCGCACGGAGGGGCGCCCGGCGTCTCGTCCTCCGGTGGCGCCGGCCTCACGAAGAGCGGGCCGTCGGCCGACGCCTCCCCGGCGCTGCCGCTCATCGTCGTGTCCGACACCGAGGTCTCGGGGACCGTGCGCGATTTCGGCAGCGCCGACCGGCGCGGCGCACCCGGGCTGGTCTCCGTCTCGCCCCTCGCGCCGTGGACCGTCACGGCGCTGCACCACCAGATCGTCCGCGCCCTCGGCGCCGCGGCCGACGAGGGCTCGGTGACGGCGGCCGTGAACGGTGCGCTGTCGCAGGAGCAGCTCGCCGAGCACATGCCCGCCCTGCTCAGCACGGAAGGCCACCGCGTCACGGTCACGTCGGACGGCCGTGAGCGCGACCTGCGTATCCGGTTGGCGCTGGAATACGACGGGCGGCCCGAATGGTACGGCGAGTCGGGCGCGGGCCGGCCGCAGCACCGGGTGGAGCGCCGCGCGCTGAGCACGCACAGCACGTCGAACCGAGGGAGCTACCACACCAGCCGCAGCATCCCCTTCGGCTGGACGGGCATTTTCCCCGTGCCCGGCGAGGTCCCGCTGCTGCGCGTCATCGGTTCCGCCCAAGTGAACGTGACGCACAATCAGATGTCGTCCTCGACCCAGGTCGGCAGCAGCGTGCGGACGCTTTCCAACCTCAGCAGCAGCGAGCCCTCGGAGCCGTACTCCTACCGCGTGACCTGGCAGGTCCGCGAGCACACCGGCACGCCCACGGCCGGCGCCGAGGAGCCGCCCCGCCTCACGGTCGCGCCGGCGGACCGGCCGGAGGCCGGGGGCGACGCAATCGGTCCCGGCGACACGGAGCGCGCAGACGGCTCCGGATGGCGGACGAGCGAACAGGCCGGTACGGTCACCGTCTGGTTCCCTCAGCACCTCGCCTCCGACGACCATCTCGCGCCCGACGGAGCGGAGCCGGCCGCCCTGGACGACCTGCCGCTGTGGAACGTGGACTCCCTCGCTGATCCGGAGCGGCTCTCCGACGAGGTGCGGCGGCAGTTCGCGAGCGTCCTGTCCCTGCTCGCTCCCGAGTCGCGGGCCGAGGCGGAGGCCCTGTTCTCGGAACCCAGGTTGCGTGGCGCCATGCCCCTGCTGCGCCACGGCGCCTTCTCCCCGCTGCTGTGGGACACCGACGGCAACGCGATCGGCATGTTCAGGCTGACCGCCGACGTCAAGGTCGGTGAGGCCCTGCGTTCCTCCGTGCCGGGCGGGACGATGCTGGAGAGCCATGTCGGCCACGGCCGGAGCGTGGCGGGCTCCGCCCAGCTGTCCAGCGGCGTCGCGGGAGAGGTCGCCGTCTCCGCCGCCCTGGGGTCGGGCACGGTGCCGACCGGCGGTACCTCCGCGGCGGCCGGCACGCTGACGGTACGCGGCGGGGGATCCGCGCACCTGACGAAGACACTCGGCTCGGGTGGATCGGCTTCCCTCAGGCACTCTCTGCTCAGCACCGCCGCGCATCTGCTGACCAGCGCCGACGTGACGTACACAGTGGAGTTCGTCCGCGACGGCTCGGCCCTGCGGCACGAGTTCGGCACCTGGGAGGAGGGTCTGCGTCTGCGGATCCTCGGTGACGAGGACGCACGGGGGACGGAACCGGCGCAGAGCCGGTCCCTCCCCCCGGAGCTCGAGCAGATGCGCAGCATCGGCCTCTCCGCGACGGTGCTCGAAGTGTCGGGCGCCGAGGGCCTGTTCGCCACGGCCGAGAACCATCTGCGGCAGCAGGGCTTCCTTCCCCCGCCGGCGGAAACCCGGGAGGCGGACGGCGCCGTTCAGGAAGTCGCCGCGCCCCGCCTGCCGCTGGGGCGGCCGGGTGCGGCAGCCCGGCTGGAGAACCTGCGCCGGTTCGAACTCGCCCGCAACCACGTCGGGCTGCGCGCGGTGGCGGACGGCGCCGTAGACGGCGGGTACGCGGTGTGGCTGGACGACCCGCTGGCCGTGCCCGCCCGCCGGGTGCAACTGCGCCTGACCATCACGCGGGACCACGGCGAGCCGTCCCGGCACACGCGGACCCTGCCCCAGGTCAGCACCTTCAACACGGCCGCGCAGAACGACCCTGGAACGCAGGAGGAAGGCAGTGACCGGGGGCTCCACGTCGGTCTGGGCCCCAGCGGCGGCGGATCGACCGGAGGCCGCGGCGCGTTTCTCACCGGAGGCGTCGACTACCGCCACGACTGGCAGTGGGGCACGGCCGAGGAGACGTCGAACGAGGTCGCCCACGACCAGTCGACGTGGGGCGAGTCGCAGCCGTCCGAGGTGTTCGACGTCCCCGTCGTCGTCCGGCTCGCTCTCTACGGCGAGGACCCGCTGACTCCGATCGCCGAGTTCCGTCCGGAGCCGCCGGACGACCGGCAGGAACCGGCCGCGGTGGACGGCGCGCACGCACTGACGTCCTCCGCCGGAGCCCCACCCGCCGCGACCGGGACCGACGACCAGGCCGGGGAGCGGGGCGGACAGCCGGGGCACGGCCGGCCACAGCGCTCCGGCCCCGGCACGGACGGCACGCTGCGGGTGGCTGTCCCCCGTCACCGCACCCTCGCTGAGCCCGAGCCGTCGGCCGCGGAGGCCGCCCCCGTGGTCCTCCCCCGCGCGGCCACCCAGGACGATCACGACAGCCTGGCGCTCGTCGGGCCGGACGGCACGCCGCGCGAGAACGTGATCCGCGTACCCGGCGACGCCGTCATCGACGTGTTCGCCGGCTCTCGGGAGCTGATCAGCGCCTTCGAATCCGTCATCGGCGGAACGTATGCCGAGGCGCAGGAGGCGGCGGTGGCAGAGGGCGCCGGCCGGGGGAAGACCGCGTCCGCCGGCGACAGGCTCACCGCGATGATGCCGACGGGGCTCGCCAGGGCCGGCGGCTCCGCCGTGCGGTCGCTGGTCGGAGATGCTCCCGGCGATCAGCGTTCCTTCATGAGCGAGACCCTGCGCGCCGCGCTCGGCCCCGAGCAACTGGTGGCCCGCGGTCACCAGATCCTGGGCGGTGGCTACGTCGTCGAAGGCCTGGCGCTGCCGGGAGCGCTAGCGGACGGCGAGTACTCCGTGGAACTTCGCGGCTACGCGCACAGGCCCCGTTCCGTCGTCAGCGCGGCGCAGTACCAGGAGACGGGCGTCTCATCAGGAGACGGCGCGTCCCACACGAGGAAGCACAGCAGCGGCTCCACGGTGACAGTGGGTTTCGGCGGCCGTCGCGACGTGAAGGACCGTCCCGCCCCGGGCGCACCGGTCGGGTCGACGAACTCCATGGTCACGCCCGTGCTGTCCTACGCGACGCAGCGCAGAACAGCACGGTCGCTCACCGAGGGATCCTCGGGCGAGTTCGCCAGGACTCTCACCGAGGAGAACCGCCAGCACCGGCTGCGTTCCACGGTGACCGTGCTGATGACGGTCCGCCGCGGCCACCGCAACATCGCCACCGGCCTCGTCGGCCGGGGACAAGGCCCGGTGGTGACGATCGCGCTCGATCTGCCACGGTCACTGGACGTGCTGGTCACCGACGAGCAGATCCGGCGCAACGCCACGTGGTTCGCCGGTGTGCCGGAGCTGAGCGACATCGTCGACTCCGCCGGTCCGGTCGACGACGCACCGCGTCCCGCTCTGCCCGACTGGTTCGCCCGCACCGGCGACCTCGGTACGGGGGTCGTTCTGGACTCGCTCGCCCTGGCGGAGCATCAGCCGGACGACGGCAGCGGCCGGGAGAACCAGGGCCCCGACGTCCGGTCGCCCGCCCCCGCCGAGACGCCCGCCCAGGGGCATCCCTTCCAGGAGAAGCTGCTGGCCCAGGTCGAGAAAGAGGCTCCCGGCGCCATGCGCCCCGGCAATTCCTCGTACGTGCCGGGCCTGCGCTCCCGCATCGTGGCCGCCACCGGCCAGGCCGCCATGCGCGCGCTTCCCGCGCGGGGCAGCAAGGGCGTGAGGCGGTTCCGTTTCCTGTACTCCGCCGCGGGCGGCACCCGGTTGGTGGAGGTAGAACTGAGGGCCCGCCCCAGAGACGACGTCCAGGGGCTTCGGGCCGTTCGCGGCCGTACGGCAGGCGAGGGTGCGGGCCTCGAGACCGTCTCCTCCGTCGCCCCGTCGAACGAGTCCCGTGGCAGTTCCTGGAGCAGCTCGCACCAAGCCTCACTCGGGCTGATCACCCGTCACCCCCGCGCCGGGAACCACATGGTCGGCGACCTGACGGGCCCGACTCTGGGGACGGCGATCGGTCACTCCCGCTCGGTCACCCGATCCACGGCATGGCAGGACCGCTCCTGGACCGAGACCGAACACACCGCCGAGTTCGACGTCGTGTACACATACACGACGTCCGTCCGCTCCGCCCCGGTCGGCGCCTGGCCGCCGGACCTGCTCGGCGGGTACGTCAGCAGCGGCTTGGTCTCCTGGAGCGACACCCCCGACCTGCGCAGCTGGCTGGCGGCCACCTTCGCCGGGCGGACACCCCGGCCGCAGGCCACGACGGTCAGAAACACTCTGCGGTTCGTCGCGGGCGAGGCGCCGGCCCAGCCGGTGGCAGGGGCGGACCCCGTCCCGTTCCACCGCCCGGCCACGCACCCGATCGGCACGACCGACGCGAGTGCGCTGCCGTTGACGCCGGCCGGACCCGTGATCGTGCACGGCTTCGACGGGGCTCATCACCTGCGCGACGCCCTCGCCGAAGCGCACCCCGGCCTGCCGGGGCAGGGCCTCATGGAGGCCCTCGACTCCCGGGAGAACGCGGCGGCCCGTCTGGGCGAGCTGATCGAGAGCCGCACGGCTCGGATCGGACCGGGCCAGACCCTCCGCATGCCCGGCGCCTGGCCGGACACCGGCATCACGACCGTGACCACCGAACTGTTTCACCCGCGACCGGTCACGGTGGCCGACGACGTCGCCCTGGCCCGGGGACTGCTCAACGCGTCGAGCCAGTCGTCCGCAGGCTCCGTCTCCATCGCCCCGTCCATGAGCTGGTCCACCACCCTGCCCATGGACCCCAGGAACGAGACCCAGCGGTTCGCCGTCGGAGCGGCCATGATCTCCCCCGACGCGCTGCGCTCGGCCCAGACGGCCGGGACGGGGGACGCCCACCGCGAACGGCTCAAGGCCGCGGCCGTCAGCACGACCCCCGAAGGCACGTCGGGCACACGCACCCACGAGACCGCGGTGGACGTACTGATCACGGTCGACGGCGGTGACGACGGACCCCGATATGTGTACGGCACCACCACCGTGCGCCTGGCGGAGAGCGACCTGCTGGGACACGGCGTCACGGAAGCACGGGTTCAGCCTCGGGTGTACGACCTGCGGTCCCTGCTGCGCGACCAGCCCGACGAGGCGCTCAGGGAGTGGACCCGGCATCCACTGGCCGACCTGCCCGGTGCGCTGGCCGCGGGCCTGCACGAGGACGACCCGGCCGTTCAGCTGTGGCTGGCGACGCGTTCGGCCACCGCCTCCCCCGAGGAGAGCGGCCCGACACCGCTGGGCCGGGCCCTCTACGCGGCCGCGCAGACCGCGCTGCTGGCCCGGCGGCCCGTGGAGCTGTTCCTGCGAACCGAGCGGGGAACGCACCGCTGGCATTTCGACGCGACGGGCAGGCTGCACACCCAGGACGCCCGGGTCCGCGACGCCTGGGACGACTTCGCCGCCCCGATGTCGGACCACGCCGAGGCGGCCGAGCGCCAGACGCGCCTTCGGGCCGCGGAACGCGCTCTCGACGAGGCGCTCGGGGCGGCCCGCACCCGGGTGGAGCAGTCCGGGGCCGCGCTGCTCCGGGCCGGAGCGGCGTACGACGCGAGTCTCGACGACCAGGTGTCCGCTGTCGCGTCGCACGGCGAACAGGAGCTCCCGGAGCGCCTGCGAACAGCCGAAGAGCAGACGGCGGTGCATGCGGAACGCACGGCGGCGGCGCGGCGGACGTATGCCGAGGCGGCCACGGAGGCCGAGCGGCTCGCAGGACAGATCACCGAGCTCGTCCGGGGTCAGCGGGACGAGGCGGTCGCTCAGACCGCCGCACTCAGACGCCTCACCATCGCCGCACACGACCTCGAGACCGCCAGGGAGGCGAGCGGAGAGGGCAGGGCCGGCACACCCGCCGCATCACTCACCATGAGAACGACACGCAGACGTGCCGACATCGGCGCGCCGTCCGCACCGGAGAGCCTCACCACGGAGCCGCCCGTTCCGTCCGTGGCAAAGCCGCGGGCGCCGCGGCCGGCCGCGCAGGAACGGCCTGCGGCGCGGGAGCCCGCCGGGACCGTTGCCGAGGAGGCCGCCGCCCCGGCGACGCATGCCCCCGGCGGAGCCTCGGCGCGCATGTCGACGGGCGACTCCCCGCCCCGGCGGCCGGGGGAGAGCGCCGAACTCGACTCCGGCGCCGAGGACGCGCCGGAACCCGTCACCCCGCGCGCCGATGCCGACGCGGCCGTGGACGCCAGGGACCGTCGGCAGCAGGCGCGGGCGGCCCTGAACCGGGCGCCGGTCGAGCTCAGGACGCAGGAACGGGCCGCCGCGGGCCGGCCCGCGTCCGCCCTCGAAGCCGCCGAGCGGGCGGTGTCCCAGGCCGAGTGGGACGTCGAGACCGCCGAGGCGGATCTTCGGGAACTGGGCTACGACGGCCCGGACCTCGCCGGCCACCTCCGCGAGGGCGACCCGCGCTTCCCCGGAGCCGGGGCGGGCCGCCGTCCCGGCGCCGAGGGCCGGCCGTCCGCCGCAGGCTCCGGCGCCGGGTCCGCATCCCGCCCGGAGGACTTCGTGGCGCCCTCGCCCCCCGTCACGGCGGGCTCGCCCGTCCCGGGAGGGGTGGCCTTCACCGGCACGTCGTCCGCCGGCACGAGCGACGCGCCGTTCCCGGCCCTGCCGTCGCACGCCGCCCGGAACGAGGCCGTCGCGCCCGGCGGCCCGGTGGTCGGTGAGCCGGGGCGGCTCGTCGACGGTGAGCCGTCGGCCGCAGGTCTCACGGTGGCAGTGCCTCCGGGACCGGAACCCATGGCGACCTGGGACGCCGGGTCCGAGCGCCACGCGTCGGCCGACGAACACGTGCTCGCGGTTCCTTCCCGCGTGTCCGGCGGAACGGTGTTCACCAGCCCGCTGGACGCGGTCCCCGAGCCCGCCGTGACCGACGGCGGGGAGTTCGAGGGCGTCGAGCCCGTGACGGTGAGCTTCGCCGAGGCGTCGCGGACAGTGGACGGCGAGCAGCAGCGAGAGCTGCGGAACCTGGCGCGACGACTGGCGCGTCAGGCGGTGCGCAACCGTGAACTGGGCCTTGCGCAACAAGCCGTTCGGATCAGGGGACGAGGCAACAGTTCGGGGCACGCGGCGTTCACGGGGAGGACCCGGGCCAAGAACACCGCGCACGCACTGGAGGATCACCTGGCGGTGGAACTGAGGGCGCTTCAGGGAGCGGTCGCCGACCCCGTGGTCGTCCGTGACCTGGACATCCGGTACGGCTACGAGGACACCTTGGGCCAGAACCGAATGGATCCGGCGAACCGCCGCACGGCGATCGTCTCCGTCGGGGAGGACTCCCTGCCGGAGGGGGTGACGTGGACGCCGCTTCGCGAGCCTGACAGCCGAGACCGCCACGAACTCGCGGAGACCCCGCTGACCGTGACCTTCGGGAGAGGCGGCAAGGAGGTCTCGGAGAAGGACAGCCGCCGGATCGAGGACCTCGCGGAACGGATCGCGGTGAGGGCGCTGCGAAACAGGCGTTCGGGTCTGCGGCCGCCGGCCGTCCGGATCACGGGACGCGGGAACGGACGTCGGGCGGAGGCGAACGGGACGGAGCGCGCAGCCAACACCGACGCGCAGCTCAGGCAGTTCCTGGCGAGGAGACTGCTGGAGCTTCAGCCGGGTGTCGAAGTACCGCTCACCCTGGACGATTTCCCCATCACGACCGTGTTCGACGACGCGCCGAAGGCGCTCTACCAGGATCCGCTGACCCACCGCACCGCCACCATCGCCCTCGACTGGCCCGCGGAAGGGCCTGCGTCCGAAGCCCCGGGTCCGGAGGCAGAGGAGGAGACACGCGCCGGGTCGGTGTTCGAGTTCGGGCCGGAGCCGGAGCAGGAGCCGGATCCCGAGGAACCCCAGGAACCCCAGGAGTCTCAGAAGCCCGAGGAGGAGAAGGCACTGCCGCCGTTGCCCTTTGCCGCAGCCGCGTACGGGGCGGACTCCGAGGCGGCGCGAGAAGACTCGGCGGTCCTCGGCGTCGCGGCGGCGCGCGGAGCGACGGCTCCCGGGACGACGAACTACAGGCGAGTCGGCCCGGACACACTCCTGGGCCCGGACGGCGCCGTACTCGAACTGCGCCCTGCCTCGGGTCCCGGCAGCGGGCTCACCGAGGCGGTGATGGAGATCGTCAGAGCTGACGTGGGCGAGGCCGGGGACTGGTACCGGCCCGGCGGCACGCCGGACCAGGCGATCGCCGAACTCCACCGCGCCGCACTGGCCGCCGAGCTGACCGAGGAAGACCTCCCCGATTCGCCTCTCTCGTCTCCGCGGGACCTGCTGCGCACCACGGTCGACGAACTGCGCCTCGCCGGAGTCCCGTTGACCGAGGAGCGACTGGCCCGTGCCGAGGCCGGCGAGGGCGCCCTGGACATCGCGTCGGCCGAACTGACACCCGTGCAACTGACCCGGCTGCTCCTGCTCCGCCCGGAGACATGGAATCCGGTGATCGACCGGATCGCCGCTGCCGGACTGGCACGCACGTTCATGCTCGACCTCACCGTGGTCGACCTGGACGCGCGAGACGAGGCGCACATCGGTCAAGGCCCGACCCGAGGCGTGATCGTCCTGGAAGACGGTCGGTTCAGGGCCGCTGTTCCCGACCGCAAGACGAGCACCACCACTGATCAGTCACCGACCCAGCTGTGAGAGCGACCACCACCATGAGCGACATCATGCCCCCGGAAAACCTGCCGGGAGACGACCCGAGCACCTCGGCGGACACGTCGGCCCGCCCGGCCGGCGATCCGGAGTCCCCGTCGATCCACGAGGCGGAACGGGACGCGCCGCGACCGGTCCTGAGCTGGCCCGCCGAGTCGTCGGAGCCCGCGCCGGGCGACGCTCCCGAACCCGCTGACCTCCCGCCGGCGCCGGAGCACATCGTCGATGCCGCCCTGCTGGCTCCCGGCCACTGGTTCGGCTTCGTCGACCCGGCTTGGCGCGGTACCTGGCCGCCGCCGACGTGGGCGGTGGCAGGCCAGTGGCGCTCCGATACCGCAGGCCGGCTCGTGGAGTGGCAGAGCAACCCGGAGTACATCCCCTCGCCTTCCGCGCGCGGCTGGTCCCGGCCCACCGACCCGATCGACGCGGCGGTGCAGCGGGCCGCCGCCGGTTACGGCGGGGAGGACGAGGTGCCGCTCCTGGTCGCCCGGGCGCAGGTGGCCGTCTACGTACGGCCGGACGGGGAACCGGTGACGGCGGTGGATCCGGAGGGCAGCCCTGTGGTGCCGGTTCTCACCTCGCCGTCCCAGCTGGCCGGCGTGGGGCGTCTTGCGTACGAGGTCCACTCCGTGCTGGACCTGGTGGAAAAGGTGCCGCCGGGGCACGCGCTGTACCTCAACCCGGCTGCTGCGGTGGCCATGCGGCTGGATCCCGAAGCACTCGAGCAGGCCCTTGCCGTCGTGAGGAGCGAGGCCGCCGCAGAGGACGAGGCAGAGGACGAAGGAGAGGAGGCAGAGCACGGGGCAGAGGACGAGGTCGCCGGAGCGCAGGGCACTGGCACTCCGGCGGACGCGGCTGACCGTGACGCCGGCCCGTCCGCGGACGAGGCCGGCCGGCAGGACGACGAGCCGGTCGTCGGCGCGACCCGGATCGACACCAGTGGTTCGGTTCCCGCACCCGTCATCCCGCAACGGTCCGCGGCCGAGTCCGACGAAAGTCCGCAGAGTAAGCAGAGTAAGCAGAGTCCGGAGAGTAAGCAGAGTCCGCCGAATCCGCCAGGTGCGTCGGACGTCGATGACGCCTCCGGCACCCGGCAGCGGGCGGAGACCGAGGGAGCCGGTGGCGTTGCGGAGACGCCTGCCGCCGTGTCGCAGGCGACCGGCCGTGCCGACTCCCCGGCGCCCAATCTCGCGGACGGGGCCGCGGCGATGTTGATGGGCGCGTCCGACTCCTGACGGCATCCGGTTCCGTCGAGCCCGCAGTCGTGCCGTGTCGTGCCGTGCTGTCAGCGGGCCGTGCCGGGGCGGGTCCTGCGGTGGTGCAGATCGGCAAGCGCCCGCTCGACCGCCGCAAGCGCCGTCGGCTCGGCGAAGAGCAGCGCGGTCCGCAGCGTCGAGCCGGCTTCGTAGCGGACCGCGCCGTCGAAGGCACGGGCCCGCGCGGGCGCATGCTCCTCCAGCGCCGCGCGAACGGCGCCCAGCGCCTCGGAGTCGTCGACGAGGTCGGCGAGGTCGGCGTCGAGGTCGTGCCTGACGACGGGCCGTGCCGCCCGGCGCCAGGGCAGCGCCCAGCTGTGCCGTCCCGGACCCACGTCCGGCCGGGGACCGTCGTGGAGGACCACTTCCGCCGTCGTGTTCGGCGGCACGAGGGCCGACACGGTGAGCGTGTCGTCCTTGACCGTCCACTCGACGCTCGCCGTCCCGTAGGGCGTGAGCTGCTCGCTGCGCGCGTGCGTCAGCCCGGGGAGCACCGTGGGCGCGATGCGCAGACGCCGGTACCCCGGCTCGGCGGGGGCGAGGCCCGCCAGGCCCCGGTGCAGCCAGTCCACGACGGCGCCGAAGGCGTAGTGGTTGAAGGAGGTCATCTCGTGGGGGTTGACCGAGCCGTCGGGCAGCAGCGCGTCCCAGCGCTCCCAGACCGTCGTCGCCCCGACCGTCACGGGGTACAGCCAGGACGGCGCCTCGGTCTGGAGGAGCAGACGGGCGGCGGCGTCCAGCTGTCCCGCGACGCAGAGGGCGTCCATGATCAGCGGAGTCCCGACGAATCCGGTGCCGATGCGGTAGCCGTCCTCCCGGACGATCTCCGCGAGACGGCGGCCCAGGGCCGCTCGCAGTTCGGTCGTCCGGGCGATGTCGAACACGAGAGCCAGCGCATAGGTCGTCGGTCCCTCCGACACCATGCGGCCGCGCGGTGTCACGTAGGTCTCGAGGAAAGAGAGGCGGGTCCGTTCGGCCAGTGCCGCGTAGTGGTCGGCCAGGGCGGGCTGCCCGAGGACCCGTGCCGTGCGGGCGACGATGTCCAGTGACCGGTACAGGTAGGCGGACGCCACGAGGGAGGGGTGGGTCCGGCCTTCCCGCGGACGGTCGGCGGGGGCCTTGGGGTCGAGCCAGTCGCCGAGCTGGTAGCCACGTGTCCACAGGCCGTCGGAATCGGCGCAGGCCAGCTCCGCCTCGGCCCACGCTCGCATGCTCGGGAACTGACGGGAGAGCAGGCCGGTGTCCCCGCAGCGTTCGTAGAGCGTCCACGGGACGACGGTGGTGGCGTCGCCCCAGGCCGCGACGACGCCTCCGGTGTCCTCGGGCATGACGCTCGGCACGACGATCGGGGTGACCCCGCCGTTGCGCGCCTGCTCCAGGGCGAGGTCGCCGAGCCACGACGCGAGGAAGGCGTCGCAGTCGAAGAGGGTGGCGGCCGTTCCCACGAACACCTGCAGGTCGCCGGTCCAGCCGAGCCGCTCGTCGCGCTGCGGGCAGTCCGTGGGGATCGACAGGAAGTTGCCGCGCATGCTGCGGACGACGTTCTCGTGGAACCGGTCCAGGAGGGGCTCGGAGGTCGTGAGCCGGCCGGTGCGGAGCAGGTCCGACGAACAGACGACGGCGGTGACGGCCGACGGATCGAAGGTCCCGGGCCAGTCGTCGACCTGGAGGTAGCGGAAGCCGTGGAAGGTGAACCGGGGCTCCCACTCCTCGGCGTCGCCGCCCCGGAGGGTGTAGGTGTCGACGGAGTACGCCCGGCGGAGTTGCCGGGTGGCCGGCTCGCCGTTCTCCAGCACCTCCGCATGCCGCAGCGTGACCGTGTGGCCCCGGGGGCCCTCGACCCTGATCCGGACGCGGCCCACGATGTTCTGCCCGAAGTCGACCACGGTCCTGCCCGACGGGGAGGTCAGCACGGCGATCGGCGCGATCTCCTCCACCCGCCGGACCGGCTCGTGCCCCGCCGGGCACAGCACCCGGCGGGGGACGTCCAGGACGGCCGCCGGCCGCCAGCCGTCCTCTGCGCCGGACGGTGTCGACCAGGCGGGATCGCAGTTCCGGGCGTCGAAGGACTCACCGGCGTAGATGCCGCTGGCCGACAGGGCGTCCGAGGGGCGGCAGCTCCACCCGGACGAGGTCCCGGCGACGACGCGGCGTCCGTCGTCGTAGGTCACCTCGATCTGCGCGAGGATCGCGGCCCTGCCCTCGTAGGCGCGCCGGGCACGGCCGAAGAATCCGTAACGCTCGGTGAACCACCCGCCGGCCAGCCACACGCCGAGTGTGTTGTGACCGGGGCGCAGGAGATCCGTGACGTCATGGGTCTGGTAGAGCACACGGTCCGGGTAGCTCGTCCAGCCGGGGGCGAGGACTTCGGAACCGACGCGTGTGCCGTTGAGTTCCGCCTCGTAGACACCGAGCGCGGTCACGTACAGCCGGGCACGCACGACCTTCTCCTCCAGGAAGAGACCGTGCCGGAACTGTCCGGGGGCGTCGTCGGGCGTGCCGTCGGGCAGTGACACCCAGCGTGCGGTCCAGTCGGCCTCGTCGAGAAGCGGCGCCTCGACGGTGATCGTCGCCCCCTCGGCGCGCACTCCGTCGTGGCCCGTGGCCGACACCTCGAGACGCACGCGTTCACGGGAGCGCAAGGGGCGGAAGGGCCACCGCACGAACAGGCAGTCGTCGCCTTCGTGGTCGGCGCTCTCGGTACGTCCGTCTTCGTCCAGCCAGGTCACGGTGATCCTGGCGGAGGCCTGGCGCCAGCCGGGAGCCGAGGTGTCCGTGCGCCACGACACGGCCGGGTCGGGGCGGTCCGTCCACGGCGCCCCGTCGCGCCGGCGGCCTACGCGCAGGTCCGAGACGACAGCGTGGCCCATGGGACACCTCCGGTGAGCGGCGGTCCGTTCCATGCGTACCGCGCGGCGACGTGGCGACGGGGGCCGCGGGAGGAGCGGGCGCCTTCCGCCACGATGAAGCCCCACCTTAAGTCCGTGCGGGACATATGTCATGCATACAGGCCCGGAGGACGTCCCGATCACCCCCGCACGGGCCGTCGGGGCAAGCGGCCCCTTCTGGGAATCTCGTCGAGGTCCCCCCACCCGACTGCAATACCCTCCTCCCGCCCAGCCCGACGGGATATATGTTCTGACAGGCCTAAAGTCTCGCGAGGGTGTCCCTCACCGCGGGGCGAGGCACGGGAGGGATACGCCGGCCGCACCGTCCTCTACTATTGAAGAGTTCTTCAATTCACTAGTTGCCGTGGAATGCGGCCGCCGGGGAGGAATCCGGATGGGCGGGTCAGTGTTCGCCGAGGCGCTGCTGGAGCGGGTGCTCCACGCGCGGGCGGCTCTCCGAGCGGCACTGGAGGCCGCGGACGCGTACACCGTGGCGGTGGTCCAGGACGAGCTGGACGACGCGGTGCGGGTGGCACGGCGGCACGGGGTCGACGTCGGCGCCGCCGAGGCGGAATCCGAAGGGAAGTGATCCGGATGACCGTTCCCCTCTACGAGGCGAAGGCGGAGTTCTTCCGGATGCTCGGGCATCCGGTACGGATCCGGACGCTGGAACTGCTGCTGGACGGGCCGAAACCGGTACGGGACCTCCTGGCCGCGATCGAGGTAGAGCCGTCGAACCTGTCGCAGCAGCTCGCGGTGCTGCGCCGCTCGGGGATCGTCACCGCCACCCGCACCGGGTCGACGGTGGTCTACGAGCTGGCCGGCGGCGATGTCGCCGAGCTGCTCGCCGCGGCCCGGCGGATCCTGTCCGTGCTGCTGGCCGGGCGTCAGGACCTCCTCGACGAGTTGCGCGGAACGGAGCCCGCGCGGTGACGGGCGACGCCCGCCGGATCGGCATGCCGCAGCACCGGGCAAGCCCTCCGCCGTCGCGCACGCCCTGCCGCCGTCGCGCACGTTCCGCCGCCGCGGACGGTGGCCGGACTCGCCGTCTGCCACGGCGGGGAGCCGAGTGGCGAGCCGGCCGTCCAGCACGAGGGCGAGGTCGCCCTCGTCCGGTTCGGGGATCCCTCGCGAGCAGGCGGGACAGGACGACGGAACAGAGAGGAACTGCACGGTGAGCGACACCAGGAACGGCGAGCCCCGGGACGCGGAGGCCCAGAAGGAGCGCGGCGTCACGCTGCGCGCCGGCCTCTACATCTTCGGCACACACCTGTTCGCCGGCTTCGTATGGCTGCTCTTCTACGTGGGCGAGCACGCCAACAAGTAACGGGTCCCTCCCGGGCGGGAAGGGTTCACCGGCCCCGGCCATGTCCCCTGCGACCTTGGCTCCTGCCGCGTCCCGTGCGACTTTGGCTGCTGCGGCGGTGGGACGTGGCCGCAGGCGGCCGGCGAGTCGTCCCGCCGCCGGAGAACGAGCCGTCACGCGGCCGGAGAAGTCGTCACGCGGCTGGAGTCACCGGGTTCCTCCGGCGCTTCTCCTCCGGGGCGCTCCCGCGCGCGTTCGGGGCGGCCGCCTCCCGTTGCCGGAGCGCTGTCAACTCCCTTGGAGACGGCCGCCGTTCATGGCCGCCGCTATGACGGCGGCTTGCGTTCCGCCCGCGTGGTCCGCAGGTCGGCGAGAAGCTCGGCCTGGCCGGCCAGCACTCCCGACAGGATGGTCCGTGCCACCCTGAGCAGCTCGGCCACGTGCGGGCTGGTCAGCGAGTAGTACACGGTCGAGCCCTCCTTGCGGGTCCTGACCAGGTTCGCGCGCCGCAGCACGGCCAGCTGCTGGGAGAGGTGCGCGGGCTCGATGCCGACCTCGGGCAGCATCTCGGCCACCGCGTGCTCGCGCTCGCTGAGCAGTTCCAGGACGCGGATGCGGGCCGGATGACCGAGGGTTTTGAAGAACTCGGCCTTCAGCTGGTACAGCGGCGTGCTCACCTGGCCGCCCCCTCCCCGGTACAGCGGCACGGCCCCACCGGCCGGGCCTCGGCCCATCGCGTCCACCCACTCGTCAAGAACATGCGACCCATCCTCGCGTGCGGCGCCGAGAGCGCCGGAGCCGCGGTCAGGAATCGAGCTGCCGACCCCAGCGGTGACGGCCTCACGACTTGCCAATATTATCAATTCCTCAGGTCGCTCGAGGAGGGCGGTGGTGCGCCTCTCCTCGCGGGCGGCCCGCCCGGAGTCTGCCGTGGGGTCATCTCTGTCGAGGGGTTCGGCTCCGCCGAGGGGTTCGCAGGAGGCCGACGTGGGGTTCGCAGGAGGCCGGGTGGGGTTCACAGGGGCAGGGTGATCCAGATGCTCTTGCCCCGTCCGTCGGCGTCGCCGCGGACCAGCGCGGTGCCGCCCAGGGAGAGGACCAGTTCCATGACCGTGGCCAGGCCGCCGCCACCGGCGTCGGCGCCGGTTGCCGCCCCGTACAGCGGAGGATGGTAGGGGTGACGGTCGTGGACGGCGAAGGCCAGGCAGTCCGCACCCGCCGCGTAGATCACCGTCGTCGTCGGGGAGAGGACCGCGGCGTGCCGGACGGTGTTGGTGACCAGCTCGCTCAGGATCAGCAGGGCCGGGTCCACCGTGGGGTGGCGCAGGCCGATCCCCCACTCGACCAGTGCCTGCTCGGCCGTCTCACGGGCCGCGCGGACGGCGGACGGTTCGGCGGGCAGGGTGAGCACATGACGGTGGGGCAGCGTCTCGAGCTGAGTCGACATCATGCCTCCGCGTCCGCGAGGCGCATACCGGTGACCGTCTCGGCGTGCGGGCGCGGCGGGGTGCCGTGCGGGCCGCAGCTCGGGCCGGACAGGGTGCGCGGGTGGTCGGCCCCGTCGGGACCCGTGATCATCCCGGCCGGTCCGCAGCCGGCGACCGTCCGGCCGGCACCGGGCAGGGCGCGGATCCCGTCCGCGCACGTCGCCGTGGGGGGCGTCGTGGGGGCCGGGGCCGGGGCCGATGGCTCTACGGGCGGGCGTGCGTTCTTCCCCATGGGCCGGGCCGGCCGGATCACGGTCGCCTTCCGCCGAACGGACGCCGAACGGACCGGGCCGCCGCCCTCAGGCAGCCACCGGACCTCCGCGCCGGGGACCTCGGCCGTGCGGAGGGCGGCGGCGGCAGTGCCCGTCACCGGGCTTCCGCACCGGTGGTCCGGGACTTCCGGACGAGGTGGGCGGGAAGGACCCCGGCTCCCCGCAGGTGGTCGTGGGCGGCGTGGATCGCCTCGGGGGTGGTGGCGTACTCCCGGCCCTCGTGCCGCAGCAGGTCCAGTGCGCCGACGGACTCCAGGACCTGGCGCTGGCCGGGACGTATCCCGGAGGCGAGGACGACGATGCCGCGGCGCCGCAGCTTCTCCACCGCGTCCTTCAGTACGAGGGCGCCGGTGGCGTCCATCGTCGACACCCGGGACAGCCGCAGGATCACGACCCGGACGTCGGCGACGTCGGTCAGCTCCAGCAGGAAGCGGTGGGCGGCCGCGAAGAACAGCGGGCCGTCGATGCGGTAGGCCACGATGTGCTCCGCCAGCAGGGCGTGCTCCTCGGCGCTGTGGTCACCGTGGTCGAGCGGCACCTGGTCGAAGCGGGCCTCCTTGGCCACCGCGCGCAGCGCGAGGACGCCCGCGACGGCCAGGCCGATGATGACGGCGTACACGAGGTCCAGGGCCAGGGTCGCGACGGCGGTGAGGACGAGGATCACGGCGTCGGAACGGGTGGCCTTCGCCATGGCCTTCAGCGAGCCGACCTCGATCATGCGGACCGCGGTGGCCAGCAGGACCCCGGCCAGGGCGGCGAGCGGGATCTTCGAGACCAGGGGGGCCGCGGCGAAGACGATCGCCGCGAGGATCGCGGCGTGGGTGAGCGCGGCAAGGCGGGAGCTCGCGCCGGTGCGGACGTTGACCGCGGTGCGGGCGATCGCGCCGGTGGCGGGCACCCCGCCGAAGAGCGGGGCGAAGATGTTCGCGAGGCCCTGGCCGAAGAGCTCACGGTCCGGGTCGTGTCTCTGGCCGACCGTCATGCCGTCGGCGACCGAGGCCGACAGCAGGGACTCCAGGGCGGCCAGGGCGGCGACCGCCACGGCCGGGGCGAGCAGAGAACCCAGGGCGCCCGGGTCCAGGAAGGACAACGAGGGCGCGGGCAAGCCCCGGGGCAGGTCGCCGATCGGCTTCGCCGCGTCCAGCCCGGCCGCCCGCGCGACCAGCGTCGCGGCGACCACGGCCAGCAGGGAGAACGGGACGGTCGGCCGCCACCGCGCCCCGACCAGCATGACCGCCGCGACGGCGGCGGCGAGGCCGAGGGCCGTCCAGTTCGGGGACCGGAGGAACTCCCCGGCCGCCCGCCAGGTCACCACCAGGACCCGGTCGCCCTCCGGCTTGGGCACGCCGAGGGCGTTCGGGATCTGTTGCAGGCCGATCACACAGGCGATGCCGAGGGTGAAGCCTTCGACCACGGGGGCGGGGATGTACTGCATGTAGCGGCCGGCCTTGAGGACGGCCAGCGCCACCAGGATGACGCCGGCCATCACGCCGACCGTGAGGACGCCCGTCGGTCCGTGCGCGGCCACGATGGGGACGAGGACCACCGTCATGGCCCCGGTCGGCCCGGACACCTGCAGGTTCGATCCTCCGAAGAGCGCGGCGAGCACGCCGGCGACCACCGCGGTCGCCAGGCCCGCCTCCGCGCCCAGGCCGGAGGAGACGCCGAAGCCGAGCGCGAGAGGCAGCGCCACGACGGCGACGGTCAGTCCCGCCAGCAGGTCCCGACGCGGATCGCGGCGCGCGGCCGCCAGATCGGCGCGGGTCGGCAACAGCGCGGAGATCCGGGCCCGAAACCAGTTCAGCTGCGAGATCATCGCGCGGTGACCTCGGCTTCCCGCAGCTCGGCGAGCAGCTCGCCCTGCCCGGACAGCATCTCGGTCAGGATCCGCCGCGCGGCCTTCATCAGGTCGGCCACGTCCCCGCCGGCCGGCTCGTAGACGACCGTCGCGCCCTCACGGGTCGCGGTGACGAGCCCTGAGCGGCGCAGCACCGCCAGTTGCTGGGACAGGCCGGAGGGCTCGACCTCGATCGCGGCGAGCAGGTCCCGCACCGGCATCGGTCCGTCCTGCAGCAGTTCCAGCACCCGGATACGGACGGGATGCCCCAGCATCCGGAAGAACTCGGCCTTGGCCTGGTACAGCGGAACGGACACGACACCTCGGCTTTCCCTGCGAACCCCGCCACAGGGGCGGCGCGAAAGGCTGCACCCGCGGCTACCTGCGAACACGGTAAACACAGCATCTAACGAATTGCGAAATTTTGCAATTCAGCATCAGACTGGCGCGCAGGCGTTCCCGCCAGGGACGGGCCGGAGGGACGAGGCTGCGGGGACGGGGCTACGGGGACGGGCCGCCGGACCGGGCCGCGGGACGGCCGGCCGGGTCAGCCCTTCTTGACCACGGCCGACTTCAGCTGCATCGCGCCGAAACCCTCGACCTTGCAGTCGATGTCGTGCCCGTCGACCCCGTCGACCAGCCGGATGTTGCGCACCTTCGTGCCCGCCTTGATCCCCGAGGGACTGCCCTTGACCTTGAGCGCCTTGACGACGACCACCGTGTCGCCGTCCTGGAGCACATTGCCCACGGAGTCCTTCACCACACGCTCCCCGGCGATGCCCCCGCCGTCGGCGGTGCTCTCGGCGGGAACCCACTCGTGGCCGCACTCGGGGCAGACCACCAGGGCGTTCATCTCATAGGTGTACTCGCAGGAGCACTTCGGACAGGGCGGAGGATTCTCGATCATCCGACCAGGGTATCCGGCGCCGCCTCCCGGGCCGCGCCCCGGCCGAAGCGCCGGTCTCACCGCGTCCGGTCGCCTCCGGCGTGCCCGGGGGCACGCGGTGTGCCGGCGCCGTCCGGCCCGTAGCCGAACCGGATCAGCATGTGCGGGTGGCACCGCTTGGGTCGTGGGAGGGCCGCCGCGGCCCGGAGGTCGGGCCATTCCATGGCCTGGTGCAGGAGCGACGTGCGCAACCCGTGGGCGGTCGCCGTGAGCAGGACGTACTGCAGGGCCTGACCGGCCCGCAGCCAGTCCTCCCGCCGGTCCTGGGGCGTCCACAGCAGGGCCGACTGGACGTGGCGTTCGAACCACAGGGCCGGCAGGCGGAGGCCGGGCAGCGCACCGGTGAAGTCCCGCATGGGCATCCGCGCGGCGGCGTCGGGCGGGCCGAGAGCGGTCGCGGGGATGCCGTAGGGGGTGTCCGCTCCCGGGGCGGTGATCCAGGCACGGGATTCCGCGATGCGGTCCGGGCAGGTCTGGTTGCGCGCTTCCGCCGCTGCGGTCAGCCGCAGCAGCCGCCGGGTGCCGGCGATGTCCGGCACGTGAAGGCGCGCGCCCGCGGCGTGCGCGGCCGTCGCCATTTCCGCCACGACCGGCTCGGGCACCGGACGGCCGGTGAACGGGAACCGGCTGGTGTGCCGGCGTGCGACGGCGTCGAGGAGGCCCTGGTCCGACGGCCGGTCGTCCTCGTCCAGCGGACCGGCCGGTCGTACGGTCGCCAGCAGGCCGGGGCGGTGGGGGTCCGGCAGCAGCCGCACCTCCGGGCGCATGCCCAGGTGTACGGCGGCGAGCCGGATGTTGAAGAGTGCGGCGCCCACGGACAGGTACTGGGCGCGGTGTGTCGGGTCGGTCAGCGGCAGTGTCCGCTCCGGCGCCGAATGGACCTCCAGCAGCCGGCGGTCGGGGTCCGGGCGGAAGCGCCAGGGCTGTGTGTTGTGGATCGACGGGGCCGCCACGGCGGCTGCCAGGAGCGACTCCACGGTGGCTGCGTCCAGTCGGGTTCGGGTGCGCATGATGCCTCCTGCCGCGAGGGCGGTCGGACGTGGGCGGACGTCGTGCACGGGATCACCTCCGGATCGGTCGCCGTCAGCATCCACCGGCGACGGCGACCGGCGCGGCGGCCGAAGGTCTTCACCGACAGGGCCGACGGTCCCTGTCTCGCACGGGGCACGACAGTGCCGCGGCAGGGTCGGGCGGGGTCCGGGGAGCGGGACCGGGGCCGGGCGCGGGAACCGGGCACGGGAACCGGGCACGGGAACCGGGCACGGGAACCGGGCACGGGAACCGGGCACGGGAACCGGGCACGGGAACCGGGCACGGGAACCGGGGGCGGGAACCGGGCACGGGAACCGGGGGCGGGAACCGGGCACGGGAACCGGGGGCGGGGTCTCAGGGCCGGGACCAGGGGCCGGGCGCCGGGGTGTCGGGACGTCCGCGGTGGCCGCCGTCGACGACGGGCAGATCGCCCTCGACAAACGCCTCGAACGCCTCGAACGACTCGCCGACGTTCCCGCGCCCGCAGGCCGGCACCGAGCCAGATCGGCGCCCCCGCACCTGCGGCTCTGCCGGCGGTCATCGACCGCACCCGGCGGGCGTGCCGGCCCGGTGGGCCGTGCTCTGACCTCGCGAGCATCATCCAGGTGTGGGCCTGCACGAGGAGATGCCAGAGTCACTGCCGTGACCTTGATGAACGTGCTCGTCGACTTCGCCCGGACCGGCCGTGTCGGCCCGCTTCACTGCGGCATGCCGCTGGCCGAGGCAGAGGAACTCCTGGGTCCAGGACGCCCACACCCCGCCATCCGGATGAGACCGGACATCGACGGCTACCCCTACGCCTGGAACGGCCTGGAGCTCGTCGTCACCCAGCGCACCGTGAGTGGAATCTGGATCAGGCTCCGCCCGGGCTCGACGACCGACTTGCCGCCCCTGGTCCTGCCGGACTCGGAGTCGTACTCGTCCACCGTGCTCCGAGAAGACTTGATCGCCGGCCTTGACGCGACCGATTGCCGCCACGACGTCAACGACCGCCTCACGTTCGGAGAGCAGTCCAGCGTCCTCACCCGTCCGGCGAACGTCTGCGCGGTGTTCTTCACGCCTCACCGTGAAGAACACGTCCCTCATCGCGAACGCCACTACCTCGGCGTGATCCATAAGCACACCGCTTGACATGTCCTACGGCTCAACTCATTCGGAAACGATCAGTCGAGCACTGGACGTGAACATCGATGACGAGAGTCGGTCACTGCACATGGCCGGCTCAGAAGCGGACGCTTACGGGCTTTCCCGGTCTGCCGATCGGGAGTGAATTTCTCGTTCACCCGGATCTATTCGTGGTGCATCCTTGAGGCTAGGTATCTTCAGGCCGCGTTCGACGTGGACCCGGCGTGAGGTGGCGGGCGGAAGCGGGGTCATGCGCTCCGCGAGGCGTCCGATTGCGGTCATGGTCACGCCTCCGGGGTGAGCGCGATGCGGCCGTCGAGGTCGCGGCTTTCCATACGCTGATGGGCGGTGACGGCCTGGCTGAACGGCAGTACCTCGACGTCGGTGTTCGCCAGGCCGGCGGCGGCCGCCTCGACGGCCGCGGCGAGGGCGGCGGGAACGACCTGTGGATGGGTGGGCAGGAACGCGCCGGCGTTGTATCCGCTGACGGTGACACTGCGGAACCAGAGCCGGTTGGTGTCCACTTGGTGGTCCCAGTCGTCGGACGCGTTGCCCGCGGCGACGAGACGGCTGCCCGGGATCATCACGTCGAGGCTCTGGGTGCGCAGTGCTCCGCCGACGGGGTCGATGACCACGTCGAACTTCTCGTCACCGAGCGCGCTGTGCAGGTCTGTGGAGTCCACGATCCGGTCGTAGGGAAGCTTCGTCGCCTCGGCGGCGGCGAGTTTGCCCGGCCGAACCGTGCCGACGACGCGGGACGCGCCGAGCTGCTTCGCGACGCCCGGGAAGCCGGCGGACAGGCCGCCGAGAGCGCCATGCACGAGGACCCTCTCACCAGCGGCCAGATGCGCGACCTGCGTCAGCGCCACGTGCGCCATCGCGGCGTTCGGAATCACCGATACGGCGAGGGCGGGGTCGATGCCGCGCCCTTCGATCGAGACAGTCAGCGCAGCCTCGGCAATGTAGACGGAGGCGTACCCGCCGGTGCCGGTGCCTGCGGACAGAGCGACCACCTGCTCCCCGACGGTCAGCCCCACCACGCCGTCGCCCAGCGCGCGGACCGTGCCGGCAACTTCCAGGCCGGGTACGAACGGTGGCTGTGGCATGCCGGGTCGGTCCTTGTACCGGCCCTGCCTGAAGAACACGTCGATCAGGCCGACCGCGGAGTGCGAGACGTCGATCGCGATCTCTCCGGGGCCCGGAGTCGGGTCCGGGAGATCAGTGACGAGCTCGAGAGTGGCCGGGTCACCGAACTGCGTGGCCTGTACTGCCTGCATGGATCTTTCCTCTTCAGGGGATGGCTGTCACCTGCCGATTTAACGCACCTCGTGATGCGTTACGAGGAAGGTAGCACGGCCATCCACTTAGCGCATCACGGTGTGCGTTATAGTTCTCGTCATGAAGGAGCGAGCACGGTCCGCGCAGGACAAAGCGCAACGGTCGGAGGATCTGCTGCGTGCCGCGGAGGCATTGGCGACGGAGCTCGGCGGCGTCCGGTTCATCACCGTGCAGGCGGTCACCGAGCGTGCGGGCCTGCACCGCACTGGCGTGCGCCGGTACTACTCGAGCAGAGAAGAGCTGTTGCTCGAGCTCGCAGAGCGCGGCTGGGGCCAGTGGCGGGCTGCGATCGCTGAGGCGGTGGCCCAGCGAGCCGGCCTCGGCCCGGAGGACGTCGCCGGCGTCGTCACGGACACGATCACCGGGCTGCCGGTGTTCTGCGACCTCCTCACCCATGTCACGTTGACTCTGGAGGGCGACGTCGACATGGAGCGCGCACGCCGGTACAAGGCCGCGTCGTTCGCCGCGCACGACGCGATCGTGGACACCCTCGGCCTCGTGAGCTCGATGACCCCGGACCAGCTGCGCGGGCTCCTCGCGGCGACCCTCGCGCTGGCCTCGACCGGGTGGCAGGTGTCCCACCCGACGCCCACCCTCGCCGCGCTCTACGAGCAAGTGCCCGAATGGGGCCACGTCGCATTCGATTTCGCCCCACGGCTGAAGCTGCTCCTGACAGCCCTCGCGGTCGGCCTGCACGCCGTCATCCCGGACACCGGCCCCGCTCCAAGGGCGAACTGAGAACTGTTGGTCCCTGAGCTTGGCGCTCAAGGTCGCTGGGCTTCGGGCTTCTTGAACGGCGCCCGACCAGCACGACGGGCAGGTCGGCGCGGGCATGGGGCAGGTAGGCGATGTCGTAGCCGGAGTCCATCCCGGTCAGGATGTCCGGGTCGCCCGGTCTCCACTGGCCTGCGCTTGTCAACCGGTCTACCACATCGTGGAGTTGGGCGGCAGTGACGGTTGTCGCGTCGTCGGCTGGGCCCAGGCGGAGCGCGTCCAGGAGAGCGACCCAGGAGGTGCGGCCGGTTTCCAAGGCCGCGACGAAGGAGTAGGGCCAGCCGGGCGCCAGCCGGTCCGAGCTGCGGTCGCCGCGTCCGTGGACATGGCGGAAGAGCCGGTCGGCGCTGGTGGGAGCGTCGGGTCGCAGCCAGTGCGACACGTCTGCGGCGAGCATGGTCGTCGCCATCGGCAAGACGGTCCGCGTGCCTCTGGCCTCGACACGGACACGCAGGTACGACCTGCCACGCTTCTTCGCCCGGAGCGTGCTTCTTTCCCCACGACCCGCGACGGTGCGCGGCATGTGAACCGGATCCGGCGCCAGGGCCGTTGGTCCCTCCCGCGGCCTGCGGGAGGGGGCCGGAAGGCCACCGGGCGGGGCCCCCCGGCCCCAGGCGCACCGAGGCCGGCGCCCCCTAACGTTCCCGGCCATGGAGAACGATCAGAACGCACGGCGTCAGGCGTCGGGGGCCGGCGAGGGCTGGCCGCTGGCCGCCCGCAGGCTGCTCACCCGCAACGAGGTGTCGGCGGACGGGCGCGCCGTGTTCGGTGAGGCCGACGGCAGATGGGAGGGCTTCTACCGGGACCGGTGGGCGCACGACAAGGTGGTGCGCTCCACGCACGGCGTGAACTGCACCGGTTCCTGCTCGTGGATGGTGTACGTCAAGGACGGGATCATCACGTGGGAGCACCAGGCCACCGACTACCCGTCGATCGGCGCCGACTGCCCCGAGTACGAGCCGCGTGGCTGCCCCCGCGGCGCGTCGTTCTCCTGGTACACCTACTCCCCCAGCCGGGTCCGCTACCCGTATGTGCGCGGCGCGTTGCTGAAGCTGTGGCGCGAGGCGCGCAAGCGGCTCGGCGACCCGGTGGCTGCCTGGGCCGAGATCACCTCCGACCCCGCGAAGGCCCGCGCCTACAAGCGGGCCCGCGGCAAGGGCGGTCTGGTGCGCGCGGACTGGGACGAGGTCTCCGAGCTGATCGCCGCCGCCCAGGTCCACACCGTCAAGGCGTACGGCCCCGACCGCGTCGCCGGCTTCTCCCCGATCCCGGCGATGTCGATGGCCTCCTTCGCCGCCGGCGCCCGTTTCACGTCGCTGATCGGCGGCACCCTGCTCTCCTTCTACGACTGGTACGCCGATCTGCCGGTCGCCTCCCCGCAGGTCTTCGGCGACCAGACGGACGTGCCGGAGGCGGCGGACTGGTGGAACGCGGGCTACCTGGTCATGTGGGGTTCGAACATCCCCGTGACCCGCACGCCCGACGCGCACTTCCTCACCGAGACGCGCTACAACGGCACGAAGGTGGTCGCGGTCAGCCCCGACTACGCCGACAACGTCAAGCACGCCGACGAGTGGCTGGCCCCGCACCCCGGCACGGACGGCGCGCTCGCCATGGCCATGGGGCACGTGATCCTGCGCGAGTTCCTCGTCGACCGCGAAGTGCCCTACTTCCAGGACTATCTGCGCACGTTCACCGACGCCCCCTTCCTGGTGACCCTGCGCGAGCACGACGAACACGGTCTCGTCCCCGACGGGTTCCTGACCGCCGCCGACCTCGGACACGACACGGAACACGCCGGCTCCAAGACGGTCCTCCTGGACGGGGCCACGGGCGAACCCGTGGTCCCAGGCGGCTCGCTCGGCTTCCGGTGGGGGGAGGCCGGGCGAGGCCGTTGGAATCTCGATCTGGGCGACGTGGTTCCCGAGCTGAGCCTGCTGGAGTCGGCCGAGGACACCGCTACCGTCGCCCTGCCCCGGTTCGACCAGGGGGCCACCGAGGGCGGATCGGTGATGCTGCGCGGCGTCCCGGTCCGCCGGGTCGGCGGCCGCCTCGTCACCACCGTCTTCGACCTGATGCTCGCCCAGTACGGGGTGAAGCGCCCCGGCCTGCCGGGCAGTTGGCCGTCGTCGTACGAGGACGCCTCGGAGCCCTGCACCCCGGCCTGGCAGGAGACCGTCACGTCCGTCCCCGCCGCGCAGGCGGCCCGCATCGCCCGCGAGTTCGCCCGCAACGCCGAGCGCACCAACGGACGTTCCATGATCGCGATGGGGGCGGGCACCAACCACTGGTTCCACTCCGACACCATCTACCGGGCGTTCCTGGCGCTGACGACGATGACCGGCTGTCAGGGCGTCAACGGCGGCGGCTGGGCGCACTACGTCGGCCAGGAGAAGGTCCGCCCGGTCACCGGGCAGCAGCACCTGTCGTTCGCCTTCGACTGGCAGCGGCCCACCCGCCACATGGCCGGCACGTCGTACTGGTACCTCAACACCGACCAGTGGCGCTACGAGGCGTTCGGGCCCGACGAACTGGCCTCCCCGCTGGGGGAAGGTCGCTTCAAGGGCAAGGGCTTCGCCGACTGTCTGGCGCAGGCCGTACGCCTGGGCTGGACACCCGGCCACCCCGGCTTCAACCGCAACCCGCTCGACCTGACGGACGAGGCGGCCGCCCAGGGACGTCCGGTCGCCGAGCACATCGTCGACGAACTGAGGTCGGGGCGTCTGCGGTTCGCCGTCGAGGATCCCGACGACCCGGCCAACTTCCCGCGGGTGCTGACCGTGTGGCGGGCGAACCTGCTGGGCTCGTCCGGCAAGGGCAACGAGTACTTCCTGCGCCATCTGCTGGGCACGGACGCGGCGGTGCGCTCCGAGGAGACCCCGCCCGGGCGCCGGCCGAAGGACGTGGTGTGGCGGGACGACGCGCCCGAGGGCAAGCTCGACCTGCTGGTCACCATGGACTTCCGGATGACCTCCACCGGCCTGCTCTCCGACGTGGTCCTGCCGGCGGCGACCTGGTACGAGAAGGACGACCTGTCCAGCACGGACATGCACCCCTTCGTGCACGCCTTCACCCCCGCCATCGCCCCGCCCTGGCAGGCCCGCACCGACTACGACAGCTTCCTCACGATCGCCGACCGGTTCAGCGAACTGGCGGCGGAGCACCTGGGGACGCGCACCGACGTCCTGGCCGTGCCGCTGCTGCACGACACCCCCGACGAACTCGCCCAGCCGGGCGGCGTCGTGCGGGACTGGAAGGACGGGGAGTGCGAGCCGATACCGGGACGCACGATGCCCAAGCTCGTCGTCATCGAACGGGACTACGCCGCGGTCGGGCAGAAGATGCGCGCCGTGGGCCCGCTGCTGGACACGCTGGGCACCACCACCAAGGGCGTCACCGTCCACCCGGACCGCGAGATCGACGACCTCCGGCACCGCAACGGCACCGTCAGGGAAGGAGTCGCCGCCGGACGGCCCTCCCTGGCCACCGCTTCCCACATGTGCGAGGCGATCCTCGCCCTCTCCGGCACCACCAACGGCCGACTCGCCACCGAGGGCTTCAGGGAACTCGAGCGGCAGACCGGCAGCGAGGGGCTGGTGGAACTCGCCGCCGAACGCGAGGCCGAGCGGATCACCTTCGCCGACACCCGCGCCCAGCCCCGCTCCGTGATCACCTCCTACGAGTGGTCGGGCTCGGAGACCGGCGGGCGCCGCTACTCCCCGTTCGTCATCAACACCGAGCACAAGAAGCCCTGGCACACGCTCACCGGCCGCCAGCACTTCTTCGTCCAGCACGACTGGATGACCGAACTCGGTGAGCAACTGCCCGTCTACCGGCCTCCGTTGAACTCCCCGCGGCACTACGGCGACGAGCATCTGCACGAGGACGGCCGGGCGGAGGTGACGGTCCGCTACCTGACCCCGCACTCGAAGTGGTCGATCCACTCGAACTACCAGGACAACAAGTACATGCTCGATCTGTCCCGCGGCGGCCCCACCGTCTGGATGTCCACCGGCGACGCCGAGAAGATCGGCGTGAAGGACAACGAGTGGATCGAGGCCTACAACCGCAACGGCGTCGTCGCCGCCCGGGCCGTGGTCACGCACCGCATGCCGGTGGGCACGGTGTACATGCACCACGCGCAGGACCGCAACGTGAACGTCCCGAGGACCGAGGTCAGCGGGAAGCGCGGCGGCATCCACAACTCCCTCACGCGGCTGCTGCTCAAGCCCACCCATCTCGCGGGCGGCTACGCCCAGTTCACCTACGCCTTCAACTACTACGGCCCGACCGGCAACCAGCGCGACGAGGTCACCGTCATCCGCCGCCGCGACCAGCGAGTGGAGTACTGACATGCGCGTGATGGCACAGGTCGCGATGGTGATGAACCTCGACAAGTGCATCGGCTGCCACACCTGCTCGGTCACCTGCAAGCAGACGTGGACCAACCGCACCGGAGTCGAGTACGCCTGGTTCAACAACGTCGAGACCAAGCCCGGCGTCGGCTACCCCCGCCGCTACGAGGACCAGGAGCAGTGGAAGGGCGGCTGGATGCTCGACAGGCGCGGGCGCCTCGTCCTGCGCTCGGGCGGACGCGTCAAGCGCCTGCTGTCGCTGTTCTCCAACCCCGACCTGCCGGGCATCGAGGACTACTACGAGCCGGTCACCTACGACTACGACAACCTGATCAGCGCCCCGGCAGGGCCGGACATGCCCGTCGCCCGCCCCCGCTCGGTCCTCACCGGCAAGCCCACCGCCATCACCTGGGGCGCCAACTGGGAGGACGGCCTCGGCGGCGCCCCCGAGAACGCCGGCGCCGATCCCAACCTCACCGGTGAATGGGCCGAGAAGGTCAGGTTCGAGTTCGAGCAGACCTTCCTCTTCCACCTGCCCCGCCTGTGCGAGCACTGTCTCAACCCCGCCTGCGTCTCCGCCTGTCCGTCGGGCGCGATGTACAAGCGGGTCGAGGACGGCATCGTCCTCGTCGACCAGGACCGCTGCCGCGGCTGGCGGATGTGCGTCACGGCGTGCCCGTACAAGAAGGTGTACGTCAACCACGCCACCGGCAAGGCCGAGAAGTGCACCTTCTGCTTCCCGCGCGTCGAGGCCGGCCAGCCCACCGTCTGCTCCGAGACCTGCGTCGGCCGGCTGCGCTACCTCGGACTGCTCCTCTACGACGCCGACCGCGTCGGCGAGGCCGCCGCCACCCCCGGCGAGAAGGACCTCCTCGACGCCCAGCGCGGGGTGTTCCTCGATCCGAACGATCCCGAAGTGCGCGCGGCGGCAAGGGAGTCGGGCATCCCGGAGGACTGGCTGGAGGCGGCTCGCCGCTCCCCCGTGTACGACCTGGTCATGCGCTACAAGGTGGCGCTGCCGCTGCACCCGGAGTACCGGACGATGCCGATGGTCTGGTACGTGCCGCCGCTCTCCCCCGTCCTGGACGCCGTCGACGCGGCGGGCGGCGACCAGGACGACCCCGACCATGTCTTCGCCGCCGTCACCCGGCTGCGCATCCCGCTGGAGTACCTGGCGGAGCTGTTCACCGCCGGGGACGCGGACATGGTCGCCGGGGTGCTGATGAAGCTCACCGCACTCCGCTCGTACATGCGGCAACGCACCCTCGGCGAGCCCGGCGACGAGGCGGCGCTGAGGGCCGTGGGCCTCACCGCCCGCGAGGCGGAGGACCTGCACCGCCTCCTCGCCGTCGCCAAGTACGCCGACCGGTACGTGGTCCCCGCGGCCCACAAGGAGGACGCGGCCGCCCTGACCGCGATGGAGAACCGCTGCCCGGTCGAGACGTCCGGCGACGCCGAACCCCGCAAGGTCATGCTCGGCATCCCCGCCCTGCGCCGCGACACCACTGCCGAAGGACGTCCGTGAGCCCCCAGCCCGCATCGATCCCCGCCCTCGTCGGCGCCCGCGTCCGCGCGGCCGTACGCCGCCCGACCCGGCTCACCCCCGAGGAGAGGGCGGACCGAGCCCTGACACTGCGGCTCGTGTCGCTGCTCCTGCAGTACCCCGACTCCGAACTGGTCTCAGGCAGGCCGGAGTTGACGACCGCAGTGGCAGCACTCCCGGACACGCCCGCGGCGGACCACCTGGCCCGGTTCACCGGCTGGTTCGCCGCACAGGCCCCCGAGACGCTGGAACGCCACTACGTCGAGACGTTCGACCTGCGCCGCAGGAGCAGCCTCTACCTCACCTACTACCTGCACGGCGACACCCGCCGCCGGGGCATGGCCCTGCTCACCCTCGGCCGGCAGTACAAGGCGGCGGGCTGGAACACCGACGGGGGCGAGCTGCCCGACCACCTGCCGGTCGTGCTGGAGTTCGCCGCCCTCGCGGGCCCGGGCGGCGGCGAGGCCCCGCTGCGCCGGCACCGGCGCGGTCTTGAGCTGATCCACCAGGCGCTGACCGACGCCGACTCCCCGTACCGGCACGTCCTGGCCGCGCTGCTCACCCTGCTGCCGCCGCCCACCGAGGCCGACCGCGCGGCAGTCGCCCGGCTCGCCGCCGAGGGCCCGCCGAACGAGGAGGTCGGCCTCGACCCCTACGGCGCCTTCGGCGACGGCGAGTTCGCCCCTCCAGGCGCCTTCACCCCTCCAGGCGCCTTCACACCGCCGGCGCCCGCCCCGCCGGCCTGTCCGCCGCCCGCTCCGACCAGCCGCACGGGAGGCCCCCGATGAACGCCGTCCCCACTCCCCTGGCCGCCGCGTCCGTGAGCGGCGCCGATCTCCTTCTGTGGGTCGCCGTCCCCTACGTCTGTCTCGCGGTCTTCGTCGTCGGGCACATCTGGCGCTACCGGCAGGACCAGTTCGGCTGGACCTCGCGCACCACCCAGCTTCTCGAACACCGCTGGCTGCGCTGGGGAAGCCCGCTGTTCCACCTGGGCGCCTTCATGGTGATCGCCGGACATGTCGTGGGCCTCGCCGTGCCCGACGCCTGGACCGAGGCCGTGGGCGTCACCGAGCACGCCTACCACGCCACGGCCGTGTGGGCGGGTTCCGTGGCGGGCGCCGCCATGGTCAGCGGTCTCGGCATGCTGTGCGCCCGGAGGCTGCTGACACGCTCGATCCGGCTGGGCACCGACCGCAGCGACAAGCTTCTCTTCCCACTGCTGTCCGCCACCGTCCTGCTGGGCATCGCCGCCACCGCCACGCACAACGTGTTCGGCGCCGGCTACGACTACCGTTCCACCGTCTCCGTCTGGTTCCGCGGCCTGTTCGTCCTCCAGCCGCAGCCCGAGGCGATCGCCGGCGCCCCGCTGCTGTTCCGGTTGCACGCCCTGACCGCGTGTCTGCTCTTCGCCGCCTGGCCGTTCACCCGGCTGGTCCACGTATGGAGCGCTCCCGTCGGATACCTCGCCCGTCCGTACCTGGTCTACCGGCGGCGGGCCGCACCGGCGCCGGCCCCGTCGGCAGGCGGCCGGGGCCGAGGAACGGCCTCCGGCTCCCGGCGAGCGGCATGAGTCACGGACCCGCGCTCGCGCCGGACGCCGCGACCGCACGGGGCACGCACGCGGTGGGCGCGAGCCGCCGGACGGGCCTGGTGATGCTCCTCGCGGGAACCGTCGGCTGGCTCGCCTCCTTCCAGCTGTCCGTGGACGACTGGCGTCTCCTCAAGGACCCGTCCTACCGGCCGCCCTGCAACATCAGCCCCGTCGTGAGCTGCGGCAGCGTCATGTCCAGCGCGCAGGGCAGCCTGCTCGGCTTCCCCAACATGCTGCTCGGACTGGGCGCGTTCGCCGCCGTGGCGGCCCTGGGCGCGGCCGTGCTCGGCGGAGCGCGCCTGCACCGCCTGCTGTGGCTCGCGCTGGACGCCGGGATGCTGGTGGGGGTCGTGTTCGTCCACTGGCTGATCGGGCAGTCGCTCTACGAGCTCGACAAGATCTGCCCCTACTGTGCCGTCGTCTGGGTCGTCACCATCGGGCTGTTCTGGTACGTGACCCTGCACTGCCTGGAACGGGGGATCGTCCCGGTGCCCCGGGGGGTCCTGTACGTCGTCCGCGACACCCACTGGATGCTGCTCGGCGCGTGGTACGGAGTGATCGCCCTGCTCGTCCTCACCCGCTTCTGGCCGTACTGGAGCAGCCTGCTGTGACCAGGGCCCGGAAGAAGGGGCCCCGGCCGACGTACGGCCGGGGCCCCTCCGGGCGGTGAGCGCCGGTCAGCTGACGGAGTCGCCCCCGCCGCGAACCGCTCGCCCGTTCGACGCCGGACCGCCCCGCGTCGGCGGACCGCCCCGCGTCACGGTCACCACGGTGACCGCCCCGCGTCACGGTCACCGTGGACCGGGCGGGTCAGCGTTGCAGGGTGAGGACGCCCGGCCGCCACGGCAGTTGGTCGTAGGGGCCGTTCGCCGAGGGAGACTTGCCCTGGTAGAGCAACTGCAGGTTGCAGGGGTCGATGGTCATGGTCTGGTCGGGGTTTTCGCGGACCAGGTCACCGTGGCTGATGTCGTTGGTCCAGCTGGCGCCGCTGTTGGCCTTGCCCGCGAAGGGGTTGCTCTCGCTGGCGGCCTGCGGGGTCCAGGAACCGTTCAGGCTGGAGGCCGTGAACGAACGGAAGTAGCGCTGCTCGCTGGCGCCCCGCGCCTCGACGATCATGAGGTACTGGTTCTGGCCCTGGACCTTGTAGACCTGCGGCGCCTCGAACAGGTTCTTCACCGTGTCGCTCATGATCGTCGTGTAAGACGAGCCGAAGTTGCCCGGGAAGTTCCCGATCGGCATGCTCGCCCGGTAGATCTTGCCGTCGTCTCCGGCGAAGAACAGGTACATGTTCTGGTCGTCGGCGATCAGCGTCTGGTCGATCGGGGCGGAGCCGGGGATGCTGCCGGTGAACAACGCCTGCGGCGCGGACCAGCCGTTGGGGTTGGTCGGGTCGCTCGACGTGCGGTAGAAGAAGGGCCACGCGCCCCACTGGGAGGCCAGCACCCAGATCTTCTTGGGCGCGAAGTAGAACAGCGTGGGCGCCACCGTCGCCTGGCTCATCCCGTTCTGGCCGGCCGACGCCATGTCCGACCAGTTCGTGAACGGAGTGAACATCATCGAACCGTACGACGATCCCGACACGTTCGACGCGTAGACCAGGTGCTTGCCGTTGTACACCACGTCGGTGAAGTCCTTCAGCGAGACCCATCCGTTCGCCGGCTGCGCCAGCGCGCCCGTCGACGTCCACCGGTAGGTGGACGGGAGGGAGCACGAGCCGGGAGGGGTCGTCCCGGACAGGCCGGTCCACTTCTGGTTGCTGCCGCCGTTGCACGTCCAGATCTCCACGGCCGTGCCGTTGGCCGTACCGGCGCCCGTGACGTCCAGGCACAGCCCGGACTCCACGCCGACGATCGTGCCGTCGGAGTTCACCCGCCACTGCTGGTTCGCGCCTCCGCTACAGGCCCAGATCTGCACCCGGGTACCGGCCGAGGTGGCGTGGCCCGGAACGTCCAGGCACTTGTTTCCGTACACGGTCAGCTGATTGCTGTCCGTCGACGTCCACTGCTGGTTCGTCCCGCCCGAGCAGTCCTGGATCTGCAGGTAGGCGCCGTCGCTCTGGCTGGAGTTCGTCACGTCGAGGCACCGTCCGGAGCCGACGCCGCGCAGGGCGCCGCTGGCGGCCGCCTGAGCCGGGCCGGCGACGAGCATCGCCGCGAGCGTGACAAGGACCGCGACCGCGGCGGCGAGCGCCACGGACAGAGGTCTGTGGCCGAGATTTCGTCTGCGCAGGGGAACCACGGCAGGGCGACGGCCGAAGCGTGCGAGCGGATTCATGCCTCTCCTCGTACGGTCGGGTGCGGGTGGGGGCGAGGGTGGGGGCGAGGGCGATGGGCGGGCACGGCTGGGTCCGGGACGCGGTCGGTTCGCGGTGCGTGACGCGGACCGAAGCGCCGAGCGCCCGGGGGTGGCCGGACGGGGCGGACCGGTGGTCCGTGAAGAGCCGTCGGCCGTGGCCCGGCGATGCCGCGCTGGACCAGGCCGTACGAACACAGGACGACAGGTGCGCCCGGCGGGCGGCGCACGGCCGAGGCCATGGCAGTGACCGTTGCCGTTGCCGTGGCCGTGGCCGTGGCCGTGGCGGTAGGTCTGGCCGAGGCCGTGGCGGTGTTCCCGACGCGGATGGCGTCGACGTCCGCGCAGCCCTGCCGGATCACCGGGCCCCTGTGCTCGCCGACGGCGCGCAGCGGCCCCCGGGCGGGAGCGGTTGCGACGCGGATGGCCTGTCGAGACCATGACATATGCATCGTGCGGCACGCCCCTTGCGGCTCGGCCGGTGCGGCGGGTGTGACCCGGTAGTGCCCTGCTGTGCGGGTGGAGCAGCCCCGACATGTTCGCCATATCGAACGTGAATCGAACTATCGAGCAATCCGGATGATAGGGAACGGGTGAACGGCGTCAATACCCCTCGCATGGTTCATGAGCCGAGCCGAAACATTCGCCGGATTCCGGTGCCCGAAACGCTGTGGTTCACGCAGATCGAGCGGCCGGGCTGTGCGGACGGACGTCGTATCCGGCGCGATGCGGGCCTCCCTCGCGGAGGGCGCCCGACAGAGCGGACCGCGTCTCCGGTCTCCCCGCCGTCCGGATTTTCCGAAGGGTGTCCGAAATTTCGGGCCCGCTTCCCGGTAGCGGGCCGTTCGGCCTGCGAGGGTCGCTGTTCCGGTCCGTTGTGAGATGTGCCGTGCGACAGGTCCGGGTCAGAGCCCGTCCGAGCCACCGAGGCCCGTGAGCGCGCCCACCGGGTCGTAGTCGGGGGTGCCGCGGGGCCACCAGTCGTCATGGCCCGGTTCCGACTCGTACGCGTACCACAGCCCGTCCTGTCCGTAGCGGAGCTGCACATGGCCGCGGGGGTGGGTGAGGTGGTTGCGGCGCGGGCGGAAGGCGGGGAGGTCGGCGGCGAGGAGGAGCGGGCGGGCCCGGTCGAAGCGCCCGGCCGGCGGATCCCAGGACTCCTCCAGGACGGTCAGCCCCTCCGGGCCGCCCTGCCGCCAGGCGGCCACCGCGCGCGCCAGCTCGGAGGGGGTGCGGCCGGCGGCGGAGGCGAGCGAGGCGTACAGGGAGCGGGTGGCGGCGGTGAGCCCGGAACCGGGCCGGGACGCGGCGAGCCGTACGGCGTCCTGCCAGAGGGTCAGTCCCCCGATCTCGTCGCGCCCCGTCGCCAGAAGGGCGTACGCACGGGCCGCCGCGTCCGTCGCGAGGTGGTCCAGCGCGAAAGAGTCCGGGCCGTGCGGAGCGGACGGGTAGGCCGGGGGCTGCTCGGGGTGCGCCGGCAGGGGCAGCGGGGCGGGGAGGGGCGGGAGCCGGCGCTCGGCGAGGGCTTCGGCGGCCCGGACGCCCGCCAGGGGCTCCGGCTGCTGTTCCTGCTCCTGCGCGGCGCGGGCCGCACGGACGGCGTTGCGGCGGGACAGATCGTCGAGCACCTCGCGTTCCCCCCGGCCGCGCAGCAGGAGCAGCACGAAGGGGTCCGCGTCGAGGAGACGCGCCGTCTGGTAGCAGAGGGCGGCCGCGTGCTTGCACGGGTGACCGCGGTCGGGACAGCTGCACTGCGGTTCGAGGTCGCCGGGACCGGGCAGCAACGGCACCCCGCAGTCGGCGAGGGACTCGGGCATCTCCTTGTCGAGCAGCGCCGCGATGTGCCCGGCGCGCTCGACGGCGGCGTCCAGGAAGCGCTCCCAGTCGTCGCCTCCCAGCGTGCGCAGCCGGACCTGCACGCGGTAGGGGCGGGGGCGGCTGCCCTGTACGTAGGCCAGGACCAGCCCGGGGGTGACCGTGATCGCGTCCACGTTTCCCTGCTCGGCGTAACCGCGTCCGCGCCCCAGCCGCTCGAGGTCCAGGGCGCCCTCTTCGAGCGCGGCGACCCAGGCCTCGCCCCACCAGGTCTCGGCGAAGGGACCGCCGGTGCGGGGCGGGAAGGGCGGGAAGGTACGGCGGTGGTCGCCGTCCCGGGAGGGTGCGGCCATGGAGCGGGGCGCACGGGACGGCTCGACGGCCCCGACCGGTGCGCTCTCCCCGGCGGCCGGGGAAGGGACAGTCGAGGAAGAGCCGGTCGGGTAAGAGGCGGCGGGCTCGGTGACGTGCGGGGCCTCCACGCCGGCTCGGGCGGCCGCGCCCGCCCGGGTGCCCGAAGTCGCCGCACCGGTCTCGGCGACCGCGGAGGACGCCCGCGTCTCGGTGGCACGGGCGGGCGCGCCCGCTTCGGCCGGCCGGGCGGAGGCATGCGGTTCGGTCGGCCGGGGAGACTCGGTCGGTTCGGTGGCCGGACGTGGGGTTCCCTCCGGCCGCGTCGGAGTCGTGGGGTGTGCGTCGGTGTCGGGATCGGCCGTTCCGTCGGTCGGCATCCGGAACGCGCCCGCCAGCAAGTCCCTCACCGCACGCGCGCGTTCATCGGCGACCGGGTCGGGGGCTCGGCTGTGGAGCCGGTCTCCGAAGAGCCGGTCCCCGGGATGTCGGGGCTCGGGGCGAGGGCGGGGACGAGTTCGCCGGCCGGTGCGCTCCCCCTCGCGTCCGGTTCCCTCCCCCGTCTCGGTCGAACCCTGCCGAGCCTGCGCGCGGGCAGCGCGCAGTGCCTCACGGGCGACGTCCCCGGGGCGTGGCCCGGTCGGGACGTGCGGGGTGGGTGGGACGTGCGGGGTGGTCGGGGCGGGTGGAACGTGCTGGGCGTGCGGGCCCTCTGCCTCCGGGGCGGTGTGCTCGGGTGCGACGGGGGTCGTGGTGCGGGAGGCGGCGGCCGACGGAGCCTGCGCGGCGGAAGAGGTGGCCGTCGTGGGAGACGCAGTCGGCGCCGAAGGGGTGCCGGGCGCGCGTCGCAGGGCCGCGCGGGCCGCGTCGGCAGGACCGGACGGACCGGACGGACCGGGGGCGGATCCTCCGGGCGTCCGGTCGGCGTGCGGCCGCCGGGTCTCGGACGACGGCCCGTCCGCCGGTCGGCGGGCCGCTTGCTCGGCCCGCCGACCGGGCTGCTGCTCGGGCGTCCGTTCCGTCGCGGACGGTGTCAGCGGCGACCGCTGCTGCCCGTGCGCAAGCGCCCGTCCCGGCGGCGGTTCCTGTCGGCGTTCCCGGGCCGCCCTCAGCGCACGGCGCACCTCGTCGGCCGGGCTGGACTCGTGTTCCGGCCGCACCGGCCCCGCACCGGCCCCGCCCGTACCGGTCTGTTCGGCGTCGGCCCCGGCCCCGGCCCCGTCGTCCGCTTCGACCCCGTCGACGTGGGCCCCGTCGGCCCCATCGCCGTGTGCCCCGTCGGTGACAGGCCCCGCCGTGGCAGGTCCCTCGGTGTCAGGCCTGGTGGTGACGGCGTCGGCATGTTCCTCGTCCGTCTCGCGCCGCGCGCCCTCGCTCTCCGCCATCACGCCTCCCTCCGCAGCCTGACCAGGTCGGACAGGTCACGGTCCGTGAGCTCGGTGAGAGCCGCCTCGCCGGAGCCGAGGATCGCGTCGGCCAGAGCGCGCTTGGCCTGCAGCATCTCGGCGATGCGGTCCTCGACGGTGCCCTCGGTGATCAGGCGGTGGACCTGGACGGGCTGGGTCTGCCCGATGCGGTAGGCGCGGTCGGTGGCCTGTTCCTCCACCGCCGGGTTCCACCAGCGGTCGAAGTGGACGACGTGGCCCGCGCGGGTGAGGTTGAGGCCGGTGCCGGCGGCCTTCAGGGAGAGGACGAGGACCGGGGTCGCGCCGTCCTGGAAGCGGTCCACCATCCGTTCCCGTTCCGGTACCGGAGTGCCGCCGTGCAGCAGCTCGACCGGGACCGCCCGCGCGGCGAGGTGGGCGGTGATCAGACGGGCCATTTCGACGTACTGCGTGAAGACGAGCGCCGAGCCGTCCTCCGCGAGGAGGGTGTCCAGCAGTTCGTCCAGCAGGGCCAGTTTGCCGGAGCGGGCGGCCAGGGCGTCGCCGACCGGGGCGTCGGCCTCCTTGAGATAGAGCACGGGGTGGTCGCAGATCTGCTTCAGCGCGCCCAGGAGCTTCAGCACCAGACCGCGCCGGGCCATGCCGTCCGCCGTCTCGATGGCCAGCAGCGACTCGCGCACGACCGCCTCGTACAGCGCCGCCTGTTCGCGGGTGAGCGGCACCGGGTGGTCCGTCTCGGTCTTGGGCGGCAGCTCGGGCACGATGCCCGGGTCGGACTTCTTGCGGCGCAGGAGGAACGGGCGCACCAGGCGGGCGAGGCGCTCCACCGCCCCGTCGTCCTCGCCGTTCTCGACCGCGCGCGCGTGCCGGGCGCGGAAGGACTTCAGCGGGCCGAGGAGTCCCGGGGTGGTCCAGTCGAGCAGGGCCCAGAGTTCGGAGAGGTTGTTCTCCACGGGAGTGCCGGTCAGGGCCACGCGCGCGGGGGTCCCGATCGTGCGCAGCGCCTTCGCCGTCGCCGAGTAGGGGTTCTTCACGTGCTGAGCCTCGTCCGCGACGACCATGCCCCAGGGGCGGTCGGCCAGGGCGGGAGCCGCCGACCGCATCGTGCCGTACGTGGTGAGGACGAAGCCGCCCGGCAGGTCCGCCAGGCTGCGGTCGGGGCCGTGGAAACGACGGACGGGGACGCCGGGCGCGAACCGCTGGATCTCGCGCTGCCAGTTGCCCAGGAGGGAGGCCGGGCAGACCACCAGGGTCGGCTCGGTGCGGGCCCGCTTCAGGTGCAGGGCGATGACCGTGATCGTCTTGCCGAGGCCCATGTCGTCGGCGAGACAGCCGCCGAGGCCGAGGGAGGTCATCAGGTCGAGCCAGGCCAGACCGCGCAGCTGGTAGTCGCGGAGCGTGGCGTCCAGGCCGGCGGGCGGCTCGGCCGGGTGCACCCCGGCGGTGAGTCGGTCGCGCAGGGCGGCCAGGGCACCGACGGGGACCGCCTCGATGTTCTCGCCGTCCACCTCGGCGGTGCCGGTGAGGGCGACGGACAGGGCGTCCACCGGGTCCAGCAGGCCCAGTTCGCGCTTGCGGGCCTTGCGCACGAGCGCAGGGTCCACCAGGACCCACTGGTCGCGGAGCCGGACGACCGGGCGGTGGGCCTCCGCCAGGGTGTCCATCTCGGCCTCGGTGAGCGGATCGCCGCCGAGCGCCAGCTGCCAGCGGAACTGCAGGAGGTCCTCGCTCTCGAAGAACCCGGTGCCGTCGGTCGCCGAGCCGGGCGCGGGCCGTACCACGGCGGCCGCGCTGAGGTCCTGCGCCAGGTCCCTCGGCCAGTGCACGGCGACCCCGGCCGCCGCGAGCCGGGTGGCCGCCACCCCGAGCAGGTCGTTCAGCTCGTCCTCGGACAGGGCCAGGACGTCCGGCGCGTCCTGTTCGGCGAGCCGGGCGAGGGGCGGCCAGACGCGGGCCGCGCGGCGCACGGCGAGCGCCGCGTCCACGCGGGCGCGCGCGCCGAAGGCGGCGTCGGCCTCGCCCGCCCACAGGGCCGCCGCGTCGGTCACCAGCGTGGGGTCGGCGAGGCTGTGCACCTGGACGATCGCCGCACCCGCGCCGCGTGTGCGCCCGCTGTCGTCGCCGACGTCGAACATGTCGTACGCGGACAGGTCGAGGCGCAGCGAGATCCGCACGCCCGCGTCCATGCCGGCGGCGACCTCGGCGGCCCAGTCGTGCGCACCCGGCAGGCGTTGGGGCCGTTGGTCGGCGAAGGGCTTTCCGCACGCGTACGGTGCGGCGGGGGTCCGGGGAAGGGTGTCCGCGACGGCGTCCAGGAAGGAGCGCATCAGGGCCTCCGGACGCGGCAGGCGCAGTGCCCCGCCGCCCGGGAGCGGCACGGCGTGGCCCTCCGCCGGGAGCGCCGCGGCGACCGCGCGCAGGTGTGCGATGTCCTCGGGGTCCAGCGGACCGGCCCGCCAGGCGTCGTGTCCGGTGGGCGTCAGGCCGGGCAGCAGGCGGCCTCGCGCGGTCAGCCGCAGCGCGTGCAGCGCGGCCGCGCCCCAGCAGGCGGTCGCCGGGTGGGCGGCCGGGTCGCGGCGGGCGCGCACGAGCAGCGGGAGCGCCTGGTCGAGCGGCAGGGACAGGGCGGGGGCCTGCCGGCGGCGGATAGAGGAGCCGTGCCGGCGGACGACGGTGAGCTCCGTGCGCTCCGCGTCGGTCGCCGCGGGCAGCGGGGCGTCCGACGGGTCCCAGAACGCGACGCGGCCCTCGCGCGGGAGGGGCGCGGGCAGGAAGACGGCGGCGAGCCGGACGCGGTCGGAGCCGGGCTCCGCCCGGGCCGTGCCCTCGAGCATGGCGCTCATGCCTTGTGTCCACCTCCCGCCCGTGTGCCGGATCAGTCGTCTTCGACTCTACGGGCGGCCTCTGACAATCGGCTCCGGCAGCCGTGCCGGCCCTCCCCCGGCCCCCCTCCCCCGGCGCTCCTCCGGGAACGCGGCCGGCCCGGCCCGGTCGGGTTCGGACCGGTCCGATGCCGCCTGACCCGTCCGATCCGGCCGCGTCGGACCAAGCCAGGTCAGGTCAGGTCAGGTCAGGTCACGGGACGGTGCGCGAGACCACGTAGACGAAGGGGTAGGTCGCGTTGCCCGTGTTCACCACCACGTCCATCGTGGGGTCGGGGTTCTTCTGTTCACGGACGAGGCCGAAGTAGTCGCCGGGGCGGGCGCCGGGCCCGGTGAACTTCCAGCCGGTGATGTCCTGGTCGCGGGCGCTGATGGCGATGTCGCCCTTCTTCAGGTCCGCGCGGCTGACGCCGAGGTGCGCGAGGAACTCGTCGAGGCCGACGTGGGTGGTCTGGAACTGGACGTAGAGACGGCTGGTCTTCCAGTTGTTCGTCTCGTAGTAGGCGACCTGGTTCGACGGGTGCGGGATCGGCACCTGGTACAGCCGGCGCTGGATCTTCGACGGCCAGCCCGCGGTCAGGCCGGTCGCCGAGTACTTCGCCTCCTTGTCCTTGCCGCTGTCGCGGCTCTGGTTGGCGGAGATCACCAGATAGCCGGCGGGGACGCCGATGAGCAGCACGATGATCAGCAGGGTGAGCGACCTGCGGCGGATCACGTGCCGGCGGTCCTCGGGCGGGCGGGACTGCTCGTCCGGGGACGCGGCCTGACGGGGCAACGAGGGTGTCATGCGAGGTCCGGGGTCGTACGGGGCGGGGCGGCGGTCAGGCCGGCGCCGGGACGGGGCGACAGGGCGGTCAGGCCGTGTCCTGGGTGCGGCGGGCCGCCTCCGTGAACCGTTCGAAGCGTTCGAAGCGTTCCACCCGGCGGCGCTTGGCGCGCCGGAACCGGCGGGCGACCAGGCGGGCCAGGTCGGCGGCTCCGACCATGCCGGCCTCGGGACCGAGCTGGGCGCGCACGATCCGGGCCTCTGGGCGGTAGCCGCGGCCGGTGAGCTGACGCTTGAAGGCGTCGCGCGCGGGGCTGATCAGCAGGTCGTCGGCGGCCGAGACACCGCCGCCGATCACGAAGCACGACGGGTCGAGCGCGGCGGCCAGGTTGGCGATGCCGACGCCGAGCCACTGCCCGATGTCCTGCAGCAGCTCGATGCACATGGCGTCACCCTCGCGGGCCAGTTCGGTGATCATCGGTCCGGTGATGTCGCCGATGTTGCCCTTGACGTGCTCGATGATCCCGTACGCCACCGGGGAGTCGGCGGCGGCCAGTTCGCGGGCCTCCCTGACCAGCGCGTTGCCGGAGCTGTACTGCTCCCAGCAGCCGCGGTTGCCGCACGGGCAGCGGTGACCGCCGGGCACGACCTGCATATGGCCGAACTCGCCGGCGACGCCGTACTTGCCGCGCTTGACCTGGCCGTCCTCCAGGATGGCGCCGCCGATGCCGGTGCCGAGGGTGATCATGACGAGGTGGTCCTCGCCGCGGCCCGCGCCGAAGCGCCATTCCGCCCAGGCGGCGGTGTTGGCGTCGTTGTCCACCAGGACGGGCACCGACAGCCGGCCGGAGAGCCGGTCGCGCAGCGGCTCGTTGCGCCAGGACAGATGGGGTGCGAACAGGACGCGGTTGCGGTCGGCGTCGACCCAGCCGGCCGCGCCGATGCCCACGGCGTGCACGTCGTGCCGGTCGGACAGATCCAGGACGAGTTCGGCGATGGTGTCCTCGACGACCTTCGGGCTCTTGGACTTGTCCGGCGTCTCCGTGCGGAGCTTCTCCAGGATGTTGCCGTCGGCGTCGACGACGCCCGCCATCACCTTGGTGCCGCCGATGTCGATGCCGACGGTCGGCACACGGGGCGCGGTCAGGTGCGAGCGGCGCTCCCTCGTGCCCACCGTGCGGAGCGCGGGGGCGCGGCGGGAGCCGATGGGGGCGCTGAAGTTGCCGTAGGTGCTCATCGCCGCCGATTCTGCCTCACCGCGGTGCCGGGTGCCGAGCGGGGCGGCGCGCCCGCGGCGAAGCGCAGGCCGACGCGGCCCGCGTCCGCGGCCGGTCCGCTCCCGCTCGTCCCGCGGGTCGTCGAGCCCGTCGCCGCCCGCCGCCAGCCGCCAGCCGTCCGCGGCGCGCCGTCCGCCGTCCGTCGCGTGACCCCTACGGGCGTGGGACGGGGCCGGCGGCCGTCAGAGCACTCGAAGTCACTCGGTGGCGCGCATGACGCTCAGTGGCGCTCAGTGGCTCTCAGTGGCGCTCACGGGCGCACGAGCAGCTGGAACTCGAAGGAGTAGCGGGTCGGCCGGTAGAGGTGGTCGCCGAACTCGACCGCGCGGCCCGTGTCGTCGTAGGTCGTGCGCTGCATGGTCAGCAACGGGGCGCCCTCGTGCTCGGCGAGCCGCTCGGCCTCGGCGGCGGTGGCGGCGCGCGCGCCGATCGACTGCCGGGCACTGTGAAGGGTGATGCCGGCCGCCCGCATCAGGCGGTACAACCCGGTCGTCTGGAGCTGGCCGGTGTCCAGGTCGAGCAGCCCGGACGGCAGGTGGTTGCACAGGTAGGCCATCGGCTCGCCGTGTGCCAGCCGCAGCCGCTCCACCCGGTGGACGTCGCTTCCCTCCGCCACCGCGAGCGCCGCCGCGACTTCGGCTGACGCCTGCACCACGGTGTTGACCAGGACCGTCGTCGCGGGCCGCTGTCCCGCCGCCTCCAGATCGTCGTAGAGACTGCTCAGTTCCAGCGGCCGCTTGACCTGGCTGTGCACGACCTGGGTGCCGACGCCCCGGCGGCGCACCAGCAGGCCCTTGTCGACCAGTGACTGGATCGCCTGGCGGACGGTCGGCCGGGACAGGCCGAGCCGTGCCGCCAGCTCGATCTCGTTGCCCAGCAGGCTGCCGGGAGTGAGCGATCCGTGCTCGATCGCGGCCTCCAGCTGCTGCGCCAGCTGGAAGTACAACGGCACCGGGGAGGTTCGGTCCACACGTAGTTCTAGCTGCACGGTCGGGTCCACTTCTGGTTTCGGCACGGCCCGAGCGTAGCTTCGGGGCCGGTTGACGGGAAGTCGTGTAGTTCGGTTGTCCGGACATACGCATTGACAGGGCACGGCCTGCGACGCCACTTTTGTTTCATGCGCATCGGGGTCATCGGGACGGGCCGCATAGGCACCATTCATGCGAACACACTCAGCCGTCACCGCGAGGTCGGATCCCTGATCCTGACGGACGCGAATCCCGCGCGTGCCCAGGAGCTCGCGCTGCGGCTGGGCGAGACGGCCGCTCCCGGGGTGGACGAGATCTTCCGGTGGGGCGTGGACGCCGTGGTGATCACGACGGCGACCTCGGCCCACGCCGAACTGATCGGTCGGGCAGCGCGCTCGGGCCTGCCGGTCTTCTGCGAGAAGCCGATCGCCCTCGATCTGGCGGGGACCTTACAGGCGATCGCCGAGGTCGAGACCGCCGGAACGATCCTTCAGATGGGCTTCCAGCGGCGCTTCGACGCGGGGTACGCGGGCGCCCGGGAGGCGGTGCGCTCGGGCAGGCTCGGACGGCTGCACACGATCCGGGCGCTGACGTCCGACGAGTCGGCGCCCTCGCCCGCGTGGCTGCCGGTGTCCGGCGGCATCTACCGGGACGCGCTCGTCCACGACTTCGACTGTCTGCGCTGGGTGACCGGGCGGGAGGTGGTCGACGTCTACGCCGCCGGGTCCGACGCCGGGCCCCCGATGTTCCGCGAGGCGGGCGACGTCGACACGGCGGCCGTGCTGCTCACCCTCGACGACGGAGCGCTCGCCACGGCGACGGCGACGCGGCTGAACGGCGCGGGCTACGACGTCCGGATGGAACTGGCCGGGGAGCTCGACCAGATCGTCGTGGGGCTGGACGACCGCACGCCGATCGCGTCCACCGAGCCCACCGGCCCGCCGGCCGCGGACAAGCCGTGGTCCGGGTTCCTGGAACGCTTCGGGCCCGCGTACGAGGCGGAGCTGAACGCCTTCGTGGACGTCGTCAGGGGTACGCGCCCCAATCCCTGCGACGGTCGCGAGGCCCTGCACGCCCTGCGGATCGCGGAGGCGTGCGAGGTGTCCCGACACGAACGCAGGGCGGTCGCCCTCACCGAGATCCCGGCGACGAACACGGGGTGACCGCCCGCCCCACCCCGCGCGGGTGGATGACCCCACCGCCCCGCGGCCGGCGTCCTGGAGACGTGCGCCTTGACGGTGGCGACGCTCATGAACAGTTCGGCGGCGGTGTCCGCGTCGGACAGGCCGGCCTCTCATGCCCGCCCGCTTCTCGTCCTCGCTCGCGGAGGTATGCCTCCAGTTCGGCCGAGCCGGACAGCATTGCGCGGCCGCGCGCGGACACCCGGGCCCGCCAGTCGCGCAGGGCGGCCTCCAGCGACTCCGTCCCGTCGGCCTCCCGCACCTGAGTGATGAGCGGGGCGATCTGCTCCAGGAGGTAGCCGCCGCGCCGGAGCTGGTGGGCCAGCCGGGCGTCCCGCACGTCGGCCTCGTCGTAGACCCGGTAGCCGGTCCGTGCGTCGCGGCGCGGGCGCACCAGCCCGGCGCGTTCCCAGGCTCGCAGCGTCGCGGGCCGGACGCCCAGCTCCGCCGCCAGCCGCCCGACGAAGCGGCCGGCCGGTCCCGAGCGGACGTCGGCCTCGGGCCCTTCATCCGGCTCAGGTCCGCGCAGGGCCCGTTCCACCGCCTCCAGGGTCCGCCGGTCGTCGCGGAGCTGGACATGACTGTCGTCGACGAGCCGCAACGCCTCGTCGACGGCGTCGGTGTTGACCGCCCGCATGATCGCCGACGCCGTCCGGTGTCCATGGCCGGGGACCAGGGCCAGGAAGGCGCGCAGCGCTGCCGCGTGCAGTGAGGTGTAGGCGCGATAGCCGTGGGGTGTGCGCGCCGCTGCCGGGAGGACGCCGGCCTCCTCGTAGTTCCTGACGGCCTGCGTGGACAGACCGTGCCCACGGGCCAGGTCGATCGGCCGCAGCCGCTGTCCGTTTTGAAGCTTTGACCCCATGGACCTGCCGAAATCGCGTGAAAGTTTCCACCGAGACTTCAACGATAGCGTTTCCTGCATGGCCACCGACTCTCCCGACGCCCCCGCCTCCACCCACTCCGCCGACGCCATCGCCGCCGTCGCCGCCACCGACGTCGACCACGCCGCCCGGCCCCTCGAGGCCGCCGCCGTCATGGGGTTGCTCCCGGCGCGGCCACGGCTGCTCGCCCTGGGTGAGCCGACGCACGGCGAGGAGACGCTGCTCGACCTGCGCAACGACGTCTTCCGGCGGCTCGTCGAAGAGGAGGGCTACCGGACGATCGCCGTCGAGAGCGACTGCCTCAAGGGTCTGGTCGTGGACGACTGGGTCGGTTCGGGCACCGGCTCGCTCGACGAGGTCATGGAGCGTGGATTCAGCCACCCCGACCTCGGGCTGGGCACGTCGGCGGCCAACCGCGAGCTCGTGCGCTGGATGCGGGCGTACAACGAGGGCCGGCCCGCGTCCGGACGACTGCGCTTCGCCGGTTTCGACGGTCCGCTGGAGATCACCCACGCCGCGAGCCCCCGTCAGGCCCTGACCGCCCTCCACGACTACCTCGCAGCCGGGGTGGACGCGGACCTTCTGCCCTGTACGGCGGAAGAGCTCGACGGCCTGCTCGGCGCCGACGACCGGTGGACGGACCGGGCCGCGATGACGGACCCGTCGCGCTCGACGGGGCGGTCGGCCGAGGCGGGCCGGCTGCGGCTGCTCGCCGACGATCTGACGACCGTGCTCGACGCGCAGTCGCCGCACCTGATCACGCAGACCTCGCGGGAGGCGTGGGACCGGGCGCGCCTGTACGGGCGCACCGCGGCCGGACTGCTGCGCTACCACCACTGGATGGCCGACGCCTCACCGGTCCGCATGACCCGGCTGTGCGCCCTGCGTGACGCGATGATGGCCGACAACCTCCTCGCCCTCGCCGACCGGGGACCGGTCCTCGTCCACGCCCACAACTCCCACCTGCAGCGGGCGAAGAGCACGATGCGGATGTGGCAGGGGCAGGTGGAGTGGTGGGGCGCCGGCGCGCTGGTCGGCGCGCGGCTCGGCGAGGAGTACGCCGTCCTGGCGACCGCCCTCGGCACGATCAGGCGACGCGGAGTGGACGCCCCGCCTGCGGACACCGTCGAAGGCCGTCTGTACGCGCTGGCGCGGGACCGCTGCCTGGTCGACGCGTCCCGGCTGGCCGCCTCGCTCGGCGAACCGCGGCCCGCCGCCCGTGTCTCCCCCTGGTTCGGCTACGCGCCCCTCGACCCGGCCCACCTCGACGCACACGACGGCATCGTGTTCGTCAGGGACGTCTAGGGCGTGTTTCGAAAGTCCCGTCTGCCCGGCGACGCCTGGCACGCACTCCCCCGGAGGGGGCGCCCCCAGCCGCGTTGTCGGGATCACCCCGATACATCCAGTATCGGGGCGACCCTCCGCCTTGCGATCGCACGCACCAGACGCCGCCGGGCCCGCCCTCCGGGCGGACGACGCTACTTTCGAAACGCGCCCTAGCGCGGCCGGGGCGCGGGGCCGGGACCGTCCTCACCGGTGGGCAGCCCCGGCCCCGGCACGCCGACGCGATGTCGGCGCACGCCGGCCTCGGTGCGCCCATCGCCCCCGCGGCCCGGCGCGGGGGACGCGTCGCGGTCACGGCTCAACGACGGCGCCTCGGCGACAGCGCGCTGAGCGTCGCGCACACCAGCGCCCCGAACAGCAGCCAGGCCCAGGGCACCCCGCCCGGCCGGTGTGAGACCGTCGCGTAGACGAGGGCGCCCAGGCCACCGCCCACCGCGAAGAACGCGAAACCGCGTAGGGCGAACCACCATCGGGGACGCGCTGTCACTGAGGTCATGCCGGGCATTGTCCCCTTCCGCGGAACACCGCACACCCGTGCGGGCGATAGGAATCGCCGACGCGCCGGACCGGATGCCCTCCTCGAAGACGGCCGTCAGCCGCTGAGCTCCTGATGGCGGGCGGTCAGGGCCGCCGCCCCCGCCTCCGTGAGGGAGCCGAACAGGCGCAGCCGGGAGATGCCGCCGTCGGGGTAGATGTCCAGGCGCGCGTGGGTGCCGACGGCGGGGGCCGGCAGGACGAAGCGGTGGTTGGTGTCGGGCTGGAGGCGGGTGCGCGGGAGGATCGGCGTCCACTCTCCGTCCTCGCCGTCCCTGACCGACACCGAGGCCCAGCCGGCGCTGTTGCCCTTCAGGTACGCCGTGTCGATCTCCAGCGCGCGGATCTGCGCCTGAGCCGTCAGACGGTAGCGGATCCAGTCGTTTCCCTGGTCACGGCGGCGACGGGTCTCCCAGCCGTCGTCCATCTTGTGGGAGCGGCCCGGCTGGATGGTGTTCGAGGCCGGCGAGTAGAAGAGGTTGGACGCGTCCTCCGCGCGGCCGCCGTTCTCCAGGGCGACGACGTCGAAGGCGCCGAGGACGGCCAGCCACTCGGGGTCGGGGACGATCTCGCCGTGCACGCGCAGCCGGGCGATGCCGCCGTCGGGATGCTGGTTGACCCGCAGATGCGTGAAGCACCGCTCCACCGTCACCGGGAACCCGTTCGCCGCGTGGCCGCCGACGGGTGTGCGCGGGACGAGCGTCGTCCATGTCACGCCCTCGCCGAGGAGTTCCCCGGGTGACGGCGAGCCGGACAGCCGGGCGCCCTCGACCGACACCGCCTGCGGATGGTTGCCGCGGAAGTGGGCCGTGTCGACGACGATGCCCCGGATCACCCCGGGGGCGCCGAGGCGGACGAGCGCCCAGTCGTGGTCCCCGGGGGCGGGCCACGGGCGGTCAGCGGCCGCGCCTCGCCTGCGGCGCGTCTCCCAGCCGTCCATGATCTTGCCCTTGTGCCCGAAGCGCTCCGGGTCGAACTCGGCGGGGCCGGGGAGGAGCAGGTTCTCCCGCTGGGCGAAGAACTCGTCGTTGGCGGCGACCACCGCGGCGCCGAGCCGCCGGTCGGCGAGGTCGGTGTGCCGGGCGAAGGGGAAGTCGGCGGTGCGGTAGTCCGCGTACGGGTCGCCGCCGCCGTAGGGGTTCGCGTCGCCGGTGAAGCTCTGTATCGCCGTCACGGTGATCAGGTCTGCCTTTCGGAGGTCGGCCGGTGCGGGTGCCGGCGCGCGTACCGGTGCGGGACGTCGGGTGCACGACGTCAGGGGGTACGGGTGAGGAGCCGGCCCTTCGGTTCGGTGAACTCGCCGTCGGCGAGGATGCGTTCGCCGCGCAGCCAGGTGGACTTCACGACGCCGCACAGGGTGCGGCCGGCGTACGCCGTGACCGGGTTGCGGTGCTGGAGGGCGGCAGGGTCGACGGTGAAGGACTCGTCGGGGGCGAGGACGGCGAAGTCGGCGTCGCGGCCCGCCTCGATCCCGCCCTTGCGGGAGAGTCCGGCCAGGGCGGCCGTGCCGGCGGACATCCAGCGCACGACGTCCTCCAGGCCGTGGCCCCGCCTGCGCGCCTCGGTCCAGACGGCGGCGAGGCTGAGCTGCAGGCCGGAGATGCCGCCCCACGCGGTCGCGAAGTCCGCGGTCTTCAGGTCGGCGGTGGACGGCGAGTGGTCGGTGACCACGCAGTCGATCGTGCCGTCGGCGAGGGCCTGCCAGAGCAGGTCCTGGTCGGCCGCCTCGCGGATGGGCGGGCAGCACTTGAACTCGCTCGCGCCGTCGGGCACTTCCTCGGCCGTGAGGGTGAGGTAGTGCGGGCAGGTCTCGACGGTGATGCGGACTCCGTCGGCCTTGGCGGCGGCGATGAGCGGCAGCGCGCTGCCGGAGGAGAGGTGCAGCACGTGCACGCGCGCGTTCAGGCGCCGGGCCTGGTCGATGAGCCGGGCGACGGCGGCGTCCTCGGCGACGCGCGGGCGGCCGGCCAGGAAGTCCGCGTACCGGGGGCCGTTCCGCTGTGGGGCGGCGGCGAGGTGGTCCGGGTCCTCGGCGTGCACGATCAGCAGGCCGTCGAACCCGGCGATCTCGGCGAGGGACCGGGCGAGACCGTCCTGGTCGAGGTGCGGGAACTCGTCCACTCCCGAGGGGGAGAGGAACGCCTTGAAGCCGAAGACGCCGCTGTCGTGCAGCGGCCGCAGGTCCTTGACGTTGTCCGGCAGCGCGCCGCCCCAGAAGCCGACGTCGACGTGCGCCTTGTCGGCGGCGACCCCTCGCTTGACGCGGAGGTGGTCGACCGTGGTGGTCGGCGGGAGGGAGTTGAGGGGCATGTCGACGAGGGTGGTGACGCCGCCGGCCGCCGCCGCGCGGGTGGCGGTCCAGAAGCCCTCCCAGTGGGTGCGGCCGGGGTCGTTGACGTGCACATGGGTGTCGACCAGCCCCGGCAGCAGGACGTCGTCCCCGAAGTCCTCCACCCGGGCGCCCTCGGGGGCGGGCGCCCGGTGGGGCAGTACGGCCGTGATCGTGCCGCCGGCGACCGCCACCGCGGCGGGACGCGTCCCCTCCGGGGTGACGACGCGCGTCGAGCGCAGCACCAGTTCGGCCTCGGACACCTCGGGCGCCTCGGACACCGGGACCCCTCTCTGCCGCCGTCGACTTCCACGCAACGGAATTCAACGTTCTGTTGAAAGAGTGTTCACTTCCGCCTCCATGCCGTCAAGGGCACACTCCTCCACAGTGCACCCGACGCCGCCACCTTGGACGTTTCCCTTCATCGGAACACGCATTCCGACAAGCGGAACGCGACCACGCGCCAGCCAGGGGGCGACGGACCCACGGGTAGGCTTCAGCTCTTCCCGCCGGTTTCGAAAGGAACGCGCCCGTGCCGACGTCCAGCGCCAGCACCACCGACTCCGCCAGGTCCGCCGGCGGAGGGGTCCAGTCCCTCGAGCGCGCCTTCGATCTGCTGGAGCGGATGGCGGACGCAGGGGGCGAGGTCGGTCTGAGCGAGCTGTCCGCGAGCAGCGGGCTGCCGCTGCCCACCATCCACCGCCTGATGCGCACCCTGGTGGCCTGCGGTTACGTCCGCCAGCAGCCCAACCGCCGCTACGCCCTGGGCCCCCGGCTGATCCGGCTCGGCGAGTCCGCGTCCCGGCTGCTGGGCACCTGGGCCCGCCCCTACCTGGCCCGCCTGGTCGAGGAGACCGGCGAGACGGCGAACATGGCGCTGCTCGACGGCGACGAGATCGTGTACGTGGCGCAGGTGCCGTCCAAGCACTCGATGCGGATGTTCACCGAGGTCGGCCGTCGCGTCCTGCCGCACTCCACCGGCGTCGGCAAGGCCCTCCTCGCGGGCTTGCCGGATCACGAGGTGCGCGCCCTGCTCGCCCGCACCGGCATGCCCGCCGCGACGGAGAAGACCATCACCACCCCCGACGGCTTCCTGGCCGCGCTCGCGGACGTGCGGGAGGCCGGATACGCGATCGACGACAACGAGCAGGAGATCGGCGTCCGCTGCCTGGCGGTGTCCGTGCCGGACTCCCCCACCGCGGCGGCCGTCTCCATCTCCGGACCGGCGGGCCGCGTCACGGAGTCGGTCACCGAGAGGATCGTGCCCGTGCTGCAGCAGGTGGCGGTGGAACTGTCCCAGGCCCTGGCGAACCCGGGGCCGGGGACGCCGAACCCGTAGGACGCACAGCGCCCGCCAGGGCGCGGACCCCGGGGGCTCCGGACGGGGCGACCCGCCTGCACGCTCCCCGCGCCCGCACGCCCCCGCGCCCCGCTCCCCGCGCCTCCAGGCTCCCCGCCGGGCTCCCGCGCTTCCCCACCGCGCCGCCGTGCCGCCCCGCAGCCCGTGCCGCCCGACGCCCTGTCCGCGCGCCCCGCGTCACACACCCGCGCTCGCTCGCCGCCAGGCGGTCAGCCGCACTCCGTCGTCGGCCCGCACGCCTCTCACCCTCGACCGCCCTCGACCGGCCGCCATCGGCCGCGGTTCAGCGCCGGGGCGGCTCCCCGAACAGGTCCACCGCGCGGCGCACGTCCGACAGACCCCTGGCCAGTGCGCTCACCGAGCCGACGGCGCCCGCGATCACCAACAGGGAGCGCCGTAACCGGGCGACCTCCGGGACGCCGCCGGTCGCCGTCGCGGCGAGTGCGGCGAGTTCGTCCTCGGCGATGACCCGGTCGGGGAAATCGGCCGGGTGCGCGGCGAGTTCACGCCGCAGCCGGGACACCGCGGTCCGCAGTCGCACCACCCTCTGATCCTCGTCGCCGCCGGTCACTGCCCTCTGCCCCGAGCTCCGCAGCACAGCTCTCCCCCCTCACGCGCACGCGAGCGCGCGTGGACGCCCCGTGACGTCCCGCCCCGTGCCCCGTGACGGCGCCCGGCGCCGTAGGACGCGCGGGCCAGTAAACGCCTCCCGACGCCGGGCGCGCCACAGCGCGTACCGAAATTCAGCCCCGGGAGGCCGCGCGGTCGACCTCCCGTCGGGTATGCAGGACACATGACGGACAAGGAAGCGCGGGGCGAGGACCCCGCTGTCGGGCTGCTGCTCGCCGCGGGCGGGGGCCGACGCCTCGGGGGGCGGCCCAAGGCGCTGCTCACACACCGGGGCCGTCCGCTGGTGGAGCACGCGGTGGGGGTGCTGCGCGCGGCGGGATGCACGCGCGTGCACGTGGTGCTGGGCGCGGCCGCCGACGTCGTACGGGAGCGGGCGCGGCTCGCCGGGTGCGTGATCGTGACGAACCCGCAGTGGGAGTCGGGCATGGGCACGTCGCTGCGGGCCGGGCTCGCCTCGCTCGCCGGGACGGGGGCGCGGGCCGCGCTGGTCTGCCTCGTCGACCAGCCCGGCATCGGGCCGCGGGCGGTGGCCCGGGTGCTGGCCGCCGGAGGGGACGAGTTCTCGCTGGTGTCGGCCGCCTACGACGGCGTCCGCGGCCATCCCGTCCTGCTCGGGGCCGGTCACTGGGCGGGCGTGACGGCGACGGCGACCGGCGACCGGGGGGCACGCGCCTATCTGGAGGAGCACGCGGAGGCGATCACGCTCGTCGAGTGCGGGGACGTGGCGCGGCCGTTCGACATCGACACGCCCGACGACCTCGCGCACCTCGGGTGAGGCCTCTGACGCTGCGCGCCGCCCTGCCACCCTGCCGCTCCTGCCGCCCCGGCCCGGCCCGGCCCGGCCCGGCCCGGCACGGCACGGCCCGGCACGGCACGGCACGGCACGGCACGGCACGGCACGGCACGGCACGGAGAGCCCCTACGTCAACAAACCATTGAACTTCCACGATAAGGAAACTATTCTCCACGAATCAGAGGGGTCTGCTCCCGCCGGGGGCGCGCTCGCCGAACCCGGTCCGACCGGCACCCGATGCCACCGCTGAAGGAAGTGACCGCTCATGTCCGCACCAGCGCCGTCCCCGCCGGCCGTCGTCGACGCCGAGCCCCTGCCGCGGCAGGAGGAGGTCCTCACCGAGTCCGCGCTCGCCTTCGTGGCGGAGCTGCACCGGCGGTTCACCCCGCGCCGTGACGAGCTGCTCGCCCGGCGCGCGGAGCGGCGCGCCGAGATCGCCCGCACCTGCACGCTCGACTTCCTCCCGGAGACCGCCGCGATCCGCGCGGACGACTCCTGGCGGGTCGCCCCGGCCCCCGCGGCCCTCGACGACCGCCGGGTCGAGATCACCGGCCCGGCCGACCGCAGGATGACGGTCAACGCCCTCAACTCGGGCGCCCGGGTCTGGCTCGCCGACTTCGAGGACGCCTCGGCGCCGACCTGGGAGAACGTCGTCCTCGGTCAGCTCAACCTGACCGACGCCTACACCCGGAACATCGACTTCACCGACCCGGCGTCCGGCAAGTCCTACGCCCTGAAGGACGAGGGCGAACTCGCCACGGTCGTCATGCGGCCGCGCGGCTGGCATCTGAACGAGCGGCATCTCGTCGACGCGGACGGAGCCGAGATCCCCGGCGCCCTCGTCGACTTCGGCCTGTACTTCTTCCACAACGCGCAGCGCCTCCTCGACCTCGGCAAGGGCCCGTACTTCTACCTCCCGAAGACCGAGTCGCACCTGGAGGCCCGCCTCTGGAACGACGTGTTCGTCTTCGCGCAGGACCGCCTCGGCATCCCGCAGGGCACCGTCCGCGCCACCGTCCTCATCGAGACGATCACGGCCGCGTACGAGATGGAGGAGATCCTCTACGAACTCCGCGACCACGCGTCGGGGTTGAACGCCGGTCGCTGGGACTACCTGTTCTCCCTGGTGAAGAACTTCCGGGACGGCGGAGCGAAGTTCGTCCTCCCGGACCGCAACGCCGTCACCATGACCGCCCCGTTCATGCGCGCGTACACCGAACTCCTCGTACGCACCTGCCACAGGCGCGGCGCGCACGCGATCGGCGGAATGGCCGCCTTCATCCCCTCCCGCCGGGACCCGGAGGCCAACAGGGTCGCCTTCGAGAAGGTCCGCGCCGACAAGGACCGCGAGGCGGCCGACGGATTCGACGGCTCCTGGGTGGCCCACCCCGACCTGGTGCCGATCGCCATGGAGTCCTTCGACAAGGTCCTCGGCGACAGGCCCCACCAGAAGGACCGGCTGCGCGAGGACGTCCACGTCGAGGCGGCCGACCTGATCGCCGTCGACTCCCTGAAGGCCCGGCCGACCTACGCGGGTCTGGTCAACGCCGTGCAGGTGGGGGTCCGTTACATCGAGGCGTGGCTGCGCGGCCTGGGCGCGGTCGCCATCTTCGGCCTCATGGAGGACGCGGCCACCGCCGAGATCTCCCGCTCGCAGATCTGGCAGTGGATCAACGCCGGCGTCGAGTTCGAGCACGAGGGAAGCACGGTGAAGGCCACGCCGGACCTGGCCCGCGAGATCGCCGCCGGGGAACTGGCCGCGATCCGCGAGGAGATCGGCGCCGAGGCCTTCGCGGCGGGCCACTGGCAGCAGGCCCACGACCTGCTGCTGAGGGTCGCCCTCGACGAGGACTACGCGGACTTCCTCACCCTGCCGGCCTACGAGCAGCTCAGGGGCTGAGCCGCTCCGGCGTCAGACGCCGGGACGGTCCGGGTGGCCCCGCTTCCGCCCGGGGACCGCCCGGGCCGTCGGGTCGTGTACGGCGTGCTGCGGCCGGCGGCGCCCTGTGCGGCACTCGGTCCGGAGGCGCTGCATGCCGCTCATCCCAGGTGCACCGACCAGTCCTGTTCCGCGGCCGGTCTGCCGTGCAGGTCGGGCACCCGCTTGAGCCAGTCCGGCCGGCCCCGCCGTGTCCTCGCCGCCCGGACGGCCTCCTCCGCGGCGAGCTCCTCCCGGGTGGGGAAGTCGGTGGGCAGCCAGGCCGCCGAGGCGCGCACGCGCGCGTGGAGGTGGTCGACGTACGCCCGGCGGACGTCGTCCGGGCTCGCGAAGCCCTCCTCGCCGGCCAGCCATTCGTCCGGGACGACCGCCGTGATCTCCCGCAGGAGGCCGGGGGTCACCCGGCCGGCCAGCTCCGCGTCGGCGGCCCGCACGTCGGGCGCGTACGAGCCGAGAGCGTGGTGCCGGAAGTCGTACGACCTCTCGGGTGCGGTGCCGTCCCAGCGGTGGTGGAAGACGAGGGCCGCGCCGTGGTCGATGAGCCACAGGCGCGGGGGCGCGGTCCCGAACGTGGGCCAGATCATCAGGTTCGAGCTGTGGACCGTGCGGTCCACGTTCACGGTGAGGGCGTCGAGCCAGACGATCCGGCCGGCCTCCAGCGGGTCCACGGGGAAGGCGGCCGCGACGTCCGGGGTGAAGTCCCGCGCGCCCGGCAGGAAGTCCATGCCGAGATTGAGGCCCGCGCTCGCGCCGTGCAGGTCGCGCACCTCCTGGTGGGGCTCGCCGTCGGCGATGGCCGGGTCGAAGTGCACGAACACCAGCTCGGGGAACCGGAGACCGAGCGCGCGGGCCAGCTCGCCCACGATCACCTCGGCGACCAGCGCCTTGCGGCCCTGCGCGGAACCGGTGAACTTCACGACGTAGGTGCCCAGGTCGTCGGCCTCGACGACCGCGGGCACGGAGCCACCGGACCTCAGCGGGGTCACGTAGCGGACAGCAGTCACATCGCGCAGCACACGGGCCAGCGTAGTTCAGGGACGGGCCAGCGGGTTGGGGAGCGGCAGATAGCGGGCGTCGGCCCCGTCCGCGCCCGTCCACCGCAGCAGCAGGTTGGTCTTGCCGGGCAGGGTCGGGGAGGCCAGCAGCCCGGCGATCTCGGGGAGGTCGTGGCGGGCCAGCTCCCGGCGCACCGCGGGCCACGGGCGGAACCCGGGGCGCCGCTCGGCCAAGGCCGCGGCGAGTTCCCACAGATGGTTCACGACCAGGCAGTACACCAGCCGCTCCCAGCCGGCCGCCCGCTCCACGTCCGACAGCAGCTTGACGCCCTCGGCGTCCCGGAACAGCGCCTGCACGGGCATGCCGTCCGCGTCGACCGCGACCAGGGTGTTCTGCAGGTGGGCCTCCAGGACGACGCCGTGGTCGGCGAAGGCCGCGAGGGCGGGCGGCACGACCGCGCGCAGATACGCCTCCCACCAGGCGGCCGGGTCCCGGACGTCGTCGAGCGGACTGCCGTCGAAGCCCTCCACGAGACCCGCCGCGAGCAGCGGGGTCGCGCCCGGCGTCAGGCGGCCGCTCAGGCCGTCGCGGACCAGCACGGCGAGTTCCTCGAAGGCGAAGGCGGCGGTGCGGTAGCCGCGGTCGCTCAGCCAGGCCGCCGGGCCGCCGATCGTCTCGAAGGCACGGGCCGTCGCCTCGTCGGTGCGGCGCAGGCGCAGCAGGTCGTGGCGCCACAGCCGCCGGACGTCGTTGGTGATGCGCACGTCCAGGCTGAACTTCAGGCACAGATCCCGCTCGGGCGCGTACACGGTGCGCACGGCGGCCGTCGGCCAGGCCTCGAAGCCGGTCGTGCCGAGCCGGAGCAGGCGGCCGTCGGCGAAGGCGGGCGCGAGCCGGGGTCCGGCCAGGTCGAGCTGCCAGGGGTGGGCGGGCAGCAGCCGGTAGCCGCGCGGGGCCGTGCCGAGGGCGTCCAGGGCCGAGACGTCCCCCTCCTCGACGACCATGTCCTCGCGCAGCCCCAGCAGGACGAGCGGGAAGCGGGCGTGCGCCTCGGGAGCGTAGGGCAGCCAGCCGGCGGACGGTCCGCCCCCGCGCGCCTTGGGCGCGGGGTGGTGGGGGTGGCCGGTGAGCAGCGACTGCTCGGAGCGCAGGTAGCCGCCGGCCGGCGGGGTGGCCTGCGCGCGTGCGGTGAGCAGTGCGGCGACCGCGTCCCTGCTGTCGGTCATCTCGGCGGGCAGGTCGGGGTTGGTCAGACCGGTGCGCCGGCGCAGCGTCTCGGCGACCAGTGCGACCAGTTCGGCGTGACCGAGGCGGTGCCAGGCGCCCGCCGTGTACAGCTCGGGCTCGGCGGGCCGGCGCCGCCCGCGTACGCGCAGGAGGCGGCCGCCGGGCAGCCGGTGAAGGAACCGGCCGTCGTCCGAGGGCGTCGGCGGCAGCGGTTCGGCGATCTCCCGCAGCAGACAGTTGAGCAGCGGAGCGGCCGCGAGGGCGTCGGCGCGCTCGGCGACGCCGGCGGCGCGCCGGGCGGCGACCGCCCGCGGAGCGGCCCCCACGGCCGGTGCGGCCTCGGCGGGCGGTGCGGCCTCGACGGGCGGGGGGATGAGGTCGACGCGATCCACTGGTTCCTGGTTCCCTACGGTTCTTCCGGGCGGAGAAGATCAGTATCGCTGTCGTCGCGCCCCCTGTCGTGACGTCGTACCCGTACCCCAGGAGCCCACCCGTGCATCGTCCACCCACCGCCGAGGCCGAGCTGGCCGAGGAACTGGCCGTCGTGCGCCCCGCTCTCGGCCCGCGGTTCGCGGCCGAGCTGCCGGGAGCGCGGGCGGCCGTGCTGACCCGGCTGTGGCGGGGGCTCGCCCATGAACCGCTGCCCTGGATCGCCCACCGCGAGGAGACGGGCGGCGCGCCGGGCGCGGAGGGCCGGGGGGAGCTGCTGATCCGGCTGCGCGACGGCCGCCGTCTGCGCGGCCCCCGTTCGGACCCGTACGCGAGCGCCGGCCAGGTGACGCGGGTGTGGCTGGAGGGGACGGCGTACGACGACCCCGCCCGCCTGATGACGGCGCTGGCCGTGCCGCACGGTGCGGGCTTCGCCGCCGAACTCGGCCACAGCGTCGCCTCGGCGGCACTGTCACGGGCCGGGCAGGATCCCCTCGACGTCCCCTCGGCCGATCCGAGGCGGTGGCCGGCGCGGGACTGGGAGTGGGAACAACGGGTCGTCGACGGGCACCCTTACCATCCCAACTGCCGTTCCCGGCCCGGTTTCTCGGTCGCCGAGCAGCTCGCGTACGGGCCGGAGCACCGGCCGGCGGTGCGGTTGGGCCTGCTGCCCGTGCCCGCCGACGAGTGCCTGGTGTCGGGTGGGTGGCCCGAGCATCTGCGCGACGGGACGCGGCTGTTGATCCCGGTGCATCCGTGGCAGGCGGCGCATGTGCTCAAGCGCTCCTGCGCGCAGGGCGTGACGGCGCGTCCGCTGATGTCGCTGCGCACGCTCGCCCTGCCCGGCGGCACGCACGTCAAGACGGCGCTGAGCACCCGCCTGACGTCGTCGGTGCGGGACATCTCCGTCGGCTCCGTGGCCGCCTCGGCGGCCCTGTCCGACTTCGCGCAGAGCCTCGTGCCGCACGCGGAGGGCCTGCTGCACCTGACCCGCGGCCTGGGCGCGGCGACCGCCCGCTCCCCCGACCTGGCGGCGGTGCTGCGCGAGTCGCCGGACGTGTACGGGGCGCCGGGCGAGCACGTCGTGCCGGTGGCGGCCCTCGGCGTGACCGGACTGCCCGCCTCCCCGCTCTGGCTCGCGCGGTTCGCGCGGCTGGCGCTCGGCGTGGGACTGCGGCTGCTGGAGCTGGGCGTGGCGCTGGAGGCGCACGGGCAGAACCTGCTGGTCGTGCTGTCGGCGTCGGGGACCCCGTTGCGGCTGGTCTACCGAGACCTGGCCGACATCCGCGTCAGCCCGGCCCGGCTGGCCCGGCACGGCGTCGCGCTGCCGGACGGCCTGCCCGCCCGGATCCGCACGGACGACGTGACGGCGCTGCGACGCAAGCTGTTCGGCTCCCTGGTGGCCGGTGCGCTGGCCGGGGCGGCGGGCGGCCGCCCGGCCCTGCGGGCAGCCCTGGAGGCGGCCGTGCGGGACCTCCCGCGCACCCCGGACCTGGCGGCCCTGTGCGAGGAGCCGCTGCCGGTGAAGGCGCTGACGCTGATGCGGTTGTCGCCGGGGACCCCCGGGGACCGCTGGGCGTCACTGCCCAACCCGTTGCGAGCGGACGGGAGCTGAGACCCCGTTTTGTGGCGGGGCGCTTTCGGTCAATAGGATCCGCCGATGATCAGAACACAACGGCTGGCGGCGGGCGTCTGCGCCCTGCTCGCCGCGCTCACGGCCGGGCTAGCGTTCCCGGCCGGGGCGGTCGCCGACGAGACCACCGCCACCGCGCCCAAGGTCGACCTGGTCCTCGACGTCAGCGGTTCGATGCGGACGAAGGACATGGACGGCGGGACGCGGATGGCCGCGGCCAAGCAGGCGTTCAACGAGGTGCTGGACGCGACCCCGGAGAACGTCCTGCTCGGCATCCGCACCCTGGGCGCGAACTACCCGGGGGACGACCGCAAGACGGGCTGCAAGGACACCGCGCAGCTCTACCCGGTCGGCCCGCTGGACCGCACCGAGGCCAAGACGGCGGTGGCCACCCTGTCCCCCACCGGCTGGACGCCGATCGGCCCCGCCCTGCTCAAGTCGGCGGACGACCTCGACGGCGGCACCGGCTCCAAGCGGATCGTGCTGATCAGCGACGGCGAGGACACCTGCGCACCGCTCGACCCGTGCGAGGTGGCCCGCGAGATCGCGGCCAAGGGCATCGGCCTGACCATCGACACCCTCGGCCTGGTGCCCAACGTCACGATGCGCCGGCAGCTCAGCTGCATCGCCGAGGCCACCGGCGGCACCTACACCTCGGTGGAGCACACCGACGAACTCACCGACCGGGTCAACCAGTTGGTGGACCGGGCCGCGGACCCCGTGGTGACCCCGGTCGCCACCGAGGGCGCGGCGTCCTGCGCCAAGGCGCCCACGCTGAAGTCGGGCCTGTACACCGACCGCGCGGAGTTCGGCCAGGAGCGCTGGTACAGGGTCGACGTGAAGCCGGGCCAGGAGCTGCGCACCTCGGTGAGCGTGGCGGCCGACCGGACCGTGAACCCCGGCTACGGGGTGCTGCTGCGGGCGGTCACGACGCACGGCCGGGAGATCGTGCGCGGCGAGGCGGCCGGCAACGGCCGGACCGACGTCGTCTCGACCGGTCTGCGCTATCCGAAGGCGGAGAGCGACGACGAGGACGCCCCCGCCGAGACGGTGTGCGTGCAGGTGACCCACTCCTACTCGGCGGCCGCGGGGGTGAAGACCACGCCGGGCATGCCGCTGGAGCTGACGGTGGACCTGGTCGGCGGCCCTTCGCAGGCGAGCGACGTGGCCTCCTTCGGCCTCGGACGCGGCTGGTGGCTGCTGGGCGCCCTGGTGCTCTTCGGCTTCCTGGCGGGTGTGCTGTGGGGCTGGCTGTCACGCTGGCGTGTCGCGGTCTGGAGGACCAACTGATGCGGATCACACGTGTGTCGAGCCGCGCCCTGGCGGCGCTCGGACCGACGGCCGCACTGGCGGCCGGCCTGCTCCTCGGCCCGGCGGTCGCGCCCGCCGTGGCCGACTCCACCCCCTCGGCGAGCCCTTCGGGCGACGGCTCCGCCCCCACCGAGGCCGGCACGTCGTTCCGTACGGCGACGGAGATCGACCAGGGCCGGACGGCCACGGCGAGCGGCTCCGCGGGTGACTACCTGTACTGGTCGTTCCCGGCCGACTCGGGCCAACGCCCCACGGTGAAGGCGACGGTGAAACTGCCGAAGTCCCACACCGCGCAGACCTGGCAGGTCGACGTGTACGACGGGCTGCGCCGCCGTCAGGCCTGTCAGTACGGCGCGCAGACGCGCACCGCCGCGCCGGGCACGGCCTCGGTGGAGCTGGCCTGCGTGCTGCGCACGGTGCGCGCCTGGTCGGAGCCGTGGGCGAACGATCCGCTGCCGGGCACGTACTACGTCCGGCTGACGGCCCTCGGCCTCACGGCGGCCGACCTGGGCCTGCCGGTCGGCGCCGAACTGCGGGTGGACTCCGCGGACATCGGCGGATCCGCCGCCGTCGACGGGTCGCTGGCCCAGCCGCTGGTCCCCGGCATCGCGGTCACGTCCGGAGGAAAGAAGGACGACTCGTCGGCCTCCGCCGTCCTGTCGAGCACAGAGCCCGACGACGGCTGGTCGTCCGGCTGGTGGTCCGACCGCTGGGTGTGGACCGCGATCGGCGCCGTCCTGGCCGCCCTGGCCGGCATCGGCGGATACACGCTGACCCGCGGACAGGGACGACCCCGGCACGTGCCGCCGGGCGCCTGACGCCCGCGGCCTGACGACCACAGTCCGACAACCACTGTGTGAAGACCGCAGCCTGACGACCACAGCCTGACGCTCCGTCACGCTGCTCACCGGAGAAAAGCGGCAGGGCCCGCCACCCCGTGGCGGGCCCTGCGCCGTCGGCGCCGGCCGAGCCGCACCCGGCTCCGGGGCGCGCGGCGCTCAGGCCTCCCGCAGCTCCTTGGCCAGGGGGCCGTCGCCGCTCACCTCGATCCGCCCGGAGCGCACCGCGTCGAGCACCGTCAACGTCCCCTGTGCGACGGCGGTGCAGGTGTCGGCGCCGAGGTCGAGCCGTGCGTCCGGCTCCACGGGCGCGGGCCCGTAGCCGTACACCGGGCCGTCCTCGGCGCCGACGAACAGATGGAAGTCGCCCTCGTCGAGGCGGACTTCGACGACGCCCTCGCCCTTCAGCCCGCGCGCCAGGGGCAGCGCGAACCAGTGCGCGCGCAGCGCGTCGGTGGGCCGTCGCTCGCCGAGCTCGCCCTCGCCCCACGCCCCCAGCGCCTGCAGCACGGGCAGCAACTCCGCTCCGCGTCGCGTGAGTTCGTACACGGAGGCCGCTCCCGGCGGGGGCAGCCGACGCCTGGTGGTCAGCCCGTCGCGCTCCATGTCCTTCAGCCGTGAGGCGAGTACGTCCGTGCTCACGCCCGGCAGGTCGGCGTGCAGATCGGTGTAGCGGCGCGGGCCGGCGAGCAGCTCCCGGACGATCAGCAGGGTCCAGCGGTCGCCCACCACGTCGAGGGCGCGGGCGGCGGAACAGTACTGGTCGTAGCTTCGGCGAGGTGACATGGCACGCAGTCTAGACATGTCGTTGGACTTTCCAAGCTGGAACTTGGTAAAACCAAGCAACACATCAACCGGAGGGGCGAGCGCGCATGGAGTTCCGGCAGTCGAACAAGCTGAGCGAGGTCTGTTACGAGATCCGCGGCCCGGTGATCGAGCACGCCGACGCGCTGGAGGCGGCGGGTCACAGCGTCCTGCGCCTGAACACCGGCAACCCCGCGCTGTTCGGCTTCGAGGCGCCGGAGGAGATCCTCCAGGACATGATCCGGATGCTTCCCCAGGCGCACGGATACACCGACTCGCGCGGCATCCTCTCGGCCCGCCGCGCGGTGGCGGGGCGCTACCAGGCACTGGGCCTGGAGGTCGACGTCGACGACGTCTTCCTCGGCAACGGCATCTCCGAGCTGATCTCCATGGCCGTCCAGGCGCTGGTCGAGGACGGCGACGAGATCCTCATCCCCGCACCCGACTTCCCCCTCTGGACGGCCGTCACGACCCTCGCCGGCGGCAAGGCGGTCCACTATCTCTGCGACGAGCAGGCCGACTGGTACCCGGACCTGGACGACATGGCGTCGAAGATCACCGACCGCACCAAGGCCGTGGTGATCATCAACCCGAACAACCCCACCGGCGCGGTCTACCCGAAGGAGATCATCGAGGGCATCCTCGACCTCGCCCGCCGGCACGGCCTGATGGTCTTCGCCGACGAGATCTACGACCGGATCCTCTACGACGACGCCGTGCACCACTCGGTCGCCGCGCTCGCCCCCGACCTGGTCGTCCTGACGTTCTGCGGCCTGTCGAAGACCTACCGGGTCGCCGGGTTCCGCTCGGGCTGGCTGGTGGTCACCGGGCCGAGGCAGCACGCCAGGAACTATCTGGAGGGCCTGACCATGCTGGCCTCCATGCGGCTGTGCGCCAACGCGCCCGCGCAGTACGCCGTCCAGGCCGCGCTCGGCGGCCGCCAGTCGATCCACGAACTGACCGCGCCCGGCGGCCGCCTGCACGAACAGCGCACCGTCGCCTGGGAGAAGCTCAACGAGATCCCCGGCGTGTCCTGCGTGAAGCCGAAGGGCTCGCTGTACGCGTTCCCCCGCCTCGACCCCAAGGTCCACAAGATCCACGACGACGAGAAGTTCGTCCTGGACCTGCTGCTGCGGGAGAAGATCCAGGTCGTCCAGGGCACCGGCTTCAACTGGCCGGCCCCCGACCACTTCCGCATCCTGACCCTCCCGCACGCGGACGACCTGGAGGCGGCGATCGGACGGATCGGCCGGTTCCTGAGCGGATACCGGCAGTAGCGGCGGGGGAAGCGGAACGCCCGCGACCGAGGGCGGACGCCGTGTACGGACACGGCTCGGCGACCGCCGGAACGTCCTGCCTGGTCACCGAAGGGCTGCGACCTCATAACAGCTTGAATCGTCCACGACAAAGGGATGGTTTTTCGCCACTCTGACCTGATCAAATGGAGATCACACAAACGCAATCCCTGGGGGGACGAGAAGCATGCATTGGTACGTGGACGTACTGAAGAAGTACGCGGTGTTCAGCGGACGCGCGCGCCGGCAGGAATACTGGATGTTCACCCTGTTCAACGTCATCGTCGCCGTCGTACTGGCGATCGTCGGCGCTGTCATCGGTTCGAACGTCCTGAACATCATCTACACCCTCGCCGTGCTGCTGCCCGGCCTGGGCGTCGCGGTCCGCCGCCTGCACGACACCGGCAAGTCCGGCTGGTGGCTGCTCATCGGCCTGATCCCGCTGGTCGGCGCGATCATCCTGATCGTCTTCCTCGCCAGCGAGGGCAAGCGCGAGCCCAACCAGTACGGCCCCGACCCGAAGCTGGCCCCGGCCGCCTACTGAGGCCGCACGGCTCACGAGGCCCGCCGGGACTCCCGGCGGGCCTTCGCCGTGTCCGCGCCAGTGCGCCACGACGCCTAACCTGTCGGTCATGGGTGATCTCTTCCTCGTCCGGCACGGCGAGACCTCCTGGTCGCGTTCCGGACGGCACACCGGGTCGACGGACGTCCCGCTGACCGACCGCGGCCGCGCCCAGGCGCGTGCCCTGGTGCCACTGATCCGCTCGCACCGGATCGGGGCCGTGCTCGTCAGCCCGCTGCAGCGGGCGCGGGAGACGGCGGAGCTGATCGGGCTGCACGAGGTCCAGCTCGACCCGGACCTGCGCGAGTGGGACTACGGCGGCTACGAGGGCGTCACGACCGCCGAGATCCAGCGCACCAGACCGGACTGGTTCCTGTTCACGGACGGGGTGACGCCCGGGCCGCCCGAGCACCCCGGGGAGACGCCCGAGCAGGTCGGGGAGCGGGCCGACCGGGTGCTGGCCCGGGCCGACGCGGCGCTCGCCGACAGCGAGGGGTGCGTGGTGCTGGTGGCGCACGGGCACTTCCTGCGGGTGCTCACCGCCCGCCGGCTCGGACTGCCCCCGTCGGCTGGGGCGCTGTTCCAGCTCGCGACGGGGACGCTGTGCCGACTGGGCACGGAGCACGGGCGGCCGGTGATCGCCTCCTGGAATGTCAGACCCCCGACGTAGCCTCGGACGCACCGGGGCGAACGGCCCGTCGCCGGGAGGGAGCACGCCGTGACACGACCGCCGACCGCCGCGCAGCGGCGGGTGATCGACGCCGCCGATCCGGTCTCCGGGCGGCTGCGGGGCACGCAGGCGCAGCTCGCGGCGCTGGTCCGACGCGGCCTCGCGTTCCGGCACCCCCGCCCGCCGCACGACCACTTCCTGACCCCGGCGGGCCACCGGGTACGGGAGGCCCCGCCCGAGCCGCCGGCCGGCGCGGCGAAGGCCGACGCCCCGGCAGGGGGCGCGGACAGCGGCGTGTTCGCCGCGCGCGTCGGCGGCGAGGAGGACGCCGGGGCGGCCGGCCCCGCCCGGCTCCGCGAGGTGCACAGCGCCTGGCAGGGCCTGCTGGAGCTGCGCCGGATGACCAACCCGGACGGGGAGACGGGCCGGCCCTGCGGCTGGGAGCGCGCGCATCTCGTACGGGCGGCCGCCCTCGCGCTGGAGGCGGCCGGCCACCGCCCCGCCGGACCCGGGGGGACCGACGGCTACCGGGTGCGGGCGACCCCGCAGCCGGAGGCGGTCGCCGTGCACGGGCCGGACGAGGCGACGCTGCGGGCCTGCGCGGCGACGCTGGAGACGGCGGGCTGGCAGAGCGGGCAGCACACCGACCCCCGCACGAGAGCGCGCTATCTGCTGGCTTCCCCCCGCCGGACGTGAAGGGCGTGCCAAGATCGATGCCCGGCGTGCCAAGATCGATGCCCGGAGCATCGATACTCGTCGAGGAGAAGGGGAGACCGTGAGCGATCCGTTTTCCGTCCGGGTCACCGTCCGGGGATACGAGACCGACGTGCAGGGACACCTCAACCAGAGCGTGTACATCAACTACGCGGAGCACGCCCGCTGGTCGCTCCTGCAGGCGGCGGGCATCACCCAGGCGGAGCTGATCGGCAAGGGCGTGGGACCGGTCGCCCTGGAGACCACCATCCGCTACCGGCGCGAACTCCTCGCCGGGGACGAGGTCGACGTGTCGTGCGCCTTCGAGTGGAGCGGCGGCAAGACGTTCCGCATCCAGCAGACCGTCACCAAGGCGGACGGCACGGTCGCCGCGGAACTCACCGCCGTCGGAGGTCTGCTGGACCTGACGGAACGCCGAATGGTGGCCAACCCGCAGGACGTCTTCAATGAACTGGCCTCGGATCCGGGCCTGTTCGGCCTGTAGCCGTCGGCAGAACGGCCGGGGCGGTGCCGGGACACGCGGTGACGCGTGCCCCGGCGCCCGCGCCCGGACGATGGCCGTCGCCTCGCCCGGAGCTCTCGGGCCCGCTCAGCCCTGCGCGGCTGTCCGCGCCAGCCGCTGCGCCTGTGCCCGGGTCGAGCGGGCGACGGCGTCCTCGTCGACGTACAACAGCCGTCCGTCCTCGACGATCTGACGGCCGTTCACGAAAGAGGCGGTGACGGGGGCGGCCGCACCGAGGACCAGGGCCGCCACGGGGTCGGCTATGGAGGCGTGGGCGAGGGTGTCCAGCTTCCACAGCACCAGGTCGGCCAGCTTGCCCGGCTCCAGGGAACCGGTCTCGCGGGACCGGCCCAGGACCTGGGCCCCCCCGAAGGTGCCCAGGCGCAGCGCCTGACGGACGTTCAGGGCGGCTTCCCGGTGCGGGCCGAGGCGGTTGATGAGCAGGGCGTTGCGCAGCTCGGTGTGGAGTTCGCCGGACTCGTTGGACGCCGTCCCGTCGACGCCGAGGCCGACCGGGACGCCGGCCGCCAGCATGTCGGGGACCCGGGCGATGCCGGCGGCCAGCCGCGCGTTGGACGAGGGGCAGTGGGCGACGCCCGTCCCGGTGCGGGCGAACGCCTCGATGTCGGAATCGTTCATGTGGACGCAGTGCGCCATCCACACGTCCTCGCCGAGCCAGCCGGTGGACTCGAAGTAGTCGGTCGGGCCCATGCCGAACATCTCGTGGCAGAACTTCTCCTCCTCCACGGTCTCCGAACCGTGGGTGTGCAGCCGCACGCCGAGCCGGCGGGCCAGCTCTGCTCCCTGGCGCAGCAGTTCGGTGGAGACCGAGAACGGCGAGCAGGGAGCGACGGCGACCTGGGTCATCGCGTCGAAGGAGGCGTCGTGATGCCGGCGGACGGTCTCCTCGGTGGCGGCGAGGGCGTCCTCGAGGGTCTCCACGGCGAAGTCCGGGGGCAGGCCGCCGTCCTTCTCGCCGCGGTCCATGGAACCGCGGGCGAGGGTGAAGCGCACGCCGACGTCGCGGGCGGCGCCGATGATCGCACCGGACAGGTCGCCGGAGCCCCGGGGAAAGACGTAGTGGTGGTCCATGGCGGTGGTGACGCCGCCACGGGCCATCATGGCCAGGGAGCCCTCGGCGGCCGCGCGGACCATCTCCTCGTCGATGCGCGCCCAGGTCGGATAGAGGGCGACGAGCCAGTCGAAGAGGTTGTGGTCGGTGGCCAGGCCCCGGGTGATCCACTGGTAGAAGTGGTGGTGGGTGTTGACCAGGCCGGGGGTGACCAGGTGCCCGGCGGCGTCGATGCGGCGCTCGACGTTCTCCAGGCCCCGGGGCGCCGGGCCCGCGCCGAGCGACTCGATGCGGTTGCCCGCGAGGACGACGTGTCCGTTCGCGTGCTCGGTGTCCTGGGCGTCGACGGTCGCGATCGCGCAGTTCTCGATGACGGTGCGCCGGTCTGCTGCCATGGTTTCGTCCTTTTCCCTCGGTGGACCCGGGTGGAGCGGGCACGGCGGGACCCCGGAGGTGTCGAGTGCGGCGGCCGGGAGGCGGGGTCCGGCCGCGGATGCCGGAATGAGGTGGAGGGGAGGTGTCGGTCAGAGGTTGGTGAGATCCACCGGTATCCGCGCCTGGCAGCCGTTCCGCAGGACGGTGGCCTCGATCAGCCCGTAGGGCCGGTCGGCGGCGAAGTAGACGGCTCCGTCGGCGGTGTCGTTCGTCAGCCCGAACGGCTTCAGGTCGACGAGGAAGTGGTGCTTGTTGGGGAGCGAGAAGCGCACCTCGTCGATCTCGTCGCGGTGGTCGACGATCCGCGCGCCCATGGCGTAGAGGGTCTGCTGGAGGGAGAGCGAGTACGTCTCGGCGAAGGCCAGCAGCAGGTGCTTCTTCACCTGGGCGTACGACTCGTCCCAGTCGGGGGCCTGCTGGGCGTCGTCCGTCCAGTTGAAGCGCCAGCGGGCGGCCACCTCGGTCGCCAGGATCCGGTCGTGCGCCTCGGGCAGGGTCGTGTACTCGTCCTTGACGAAACCCCGGAACTCGGAGTTCGTCGAGTTCATGACGGTGAGGTCCTTGAGCCCGGAGACGACCTCCCAGGACGAGCCGTCGTAGGTGATCTGCGCCAGACGGGTCTCCTGGCCGCGGCGGACGAAGGAGTGCTCGTCCGTGCCGGGCGTCTCGATCCGCTCCCAGGCGTACTCCTCGACCCGGATCCGCGCGGTCGTGATGGCGTCCTGGGAGGTCACGAAGTGACGGGCGAGACGGATGCCGAACTGCTCGGCGGATGCGATGCCGTGCTCCTTGGCGAACGCGTACACCGTGTTCTTGGTGGTGTCGGTCGGCAGGACGTGGGCGTTGGAGCCGGAGTAGTGGACCTCGTCCATGTCGCCGCTCAGCGCGACGGACACGTTGAGGTCCTTGATGTGATGGGTGTCGCCGTCCCGCGTGATCCTGACGACCCGGTTCTCGGCCTTGCCGTACTGGTTCTGCCCCAGCATCACCGGGCGGGCGGGGCGTGAGGTGTCGGTCATGTCTCTGCTAGCTCCCTCGGTATACGGAGTAGCCGAACGGGTTGAGCAGCAGCGGAACGTGGTAGTGCTCGCCCGGCGCGACGGCGAACGTGACCGTCACCTCCGGGAAGAACACCCCGCCGGCACCGCTGTCCCGATTCGCGGGGGCGTCCTGCTGCGCATCGGCTCGCTGGTTCTCACGGTGCTCGAAATACGCCTCCACGGCGAAGTCGAGCCGAACATGGGTGGTCCCCTCCGGCAGCGCCGGCAGGTCCTTGCAGCGGCCGTCCGCGTCGGTCGCCGAGCCGCCGAGCGCCTGCCAGTCGGCGTCCTGGCCGCCGCGGGCCGTGAGCCGGACGGCGACTCCCCGGGCGGGGCGGCCGACGGAGGTGTCCAGGATGTGCGTGGACACCGATGCGGGAGTGCTGGCGCTCACGGTGTTCTCAGTCCTCTCCGACGAGTCGCGCGAGACGGATACGGTTGATCTTGCCCAGTTCGGAGCGGACGATCTCCCGCTCCCGCTCCGGCGCGTTGCCGATCCGCTCCTCGGCCGCGTCGCGCATCTGCTCGCCCGTGCGGCCGGTGGCGCAGATCAGGAAGACATGGCCGAACTTCTCCTGGTAGGCCAGGTTCAGTTCGAGCATGTCCGCCCTGAGCCGCTCGGAGGCTCCGGCCATGCCGCCCTGCTCGCGCGTCGAGGCCGGGTCGCCGGGTCTCGGGCGGCCGATGGGCGGATGTCCGGCCATCGCCTCCGCCAGGTCCGCGGCGGTCAGTCGGGCCATGGCCGCGTCGCCGGCCTCGTACAGCGCGTCGAGAGTGGCGTAGGGGCGGGCCGCGAGCAGTCGGTCCGCCCACGCCGTGGAGGCGCACACCTCGTGGAGCGCGGCGCGGGCCGCGGACTCCTCGAGTGCGTTGAACCGGGCCAGGCCCGGGAGCGGGGAAGTCGACGTCACGGGAGCCTCCGTGGCCGCGGAGAACGGCCGTCGTGCTTGAGCGGACTGCGGCCAGCTAACGCCCCCGCCCGTCACTGCGTCAACACTTTGTTGAAAATTACCGAGGAGGGGGCGGGGCGGGAGGGGGCGGGGCTGGATGCGGCTGGACAGGGCTGGGGAACGAGGCGGGCGGAGAAGGAGGTGGCTGGAGAACACGTCGGCCGCACTCCCGGCGATCCATCACCCGCACCCGCGGCCGCGCCGATGTCGCGCCCGGGCCGCATCCGGGCCGCATCCGGGTCTGCACCCCGTCCGCGCCCGCTTGGGCACCGGTCTCGGCCTCCGCTTCGGCTTGGGCTTCGGCTTCGGCTTCGGCTTCGGCTTCGGCCTGGGCTTCCGCCGGAACGCGTGGGCGGTCAGGCGCCCTTCTCGCGATTGAGGTAGTTGTAGACCGTGAAGCGGCTCACCCCGAGCGCGCTCGCCACGGTCTCCACACCGTGGCGCACGGAGAAGGCGCCGCGCGCCTCGAGTATCCGCACGACCTCCTGCTTCTCCTTGCGGTCCAGATCGGCCAGGGGTCTGCCCGTCCTGCGCTCCATCGCGGCCAGGATGTGGTCGAGGGAGTCGGCGAGCTGCGGCAGACGCACGGCCACGGACTCCACGCCCTCCCAGATCAGGACGACGTCCTCGGCACCCGCCTCGTCCGGCGGGAGCATCTCCCCGCCCATCGCGTCGACCAGCGGCTTCACGGCCGCGATGAAGGCCGCGTCGCCGCCGGCGCTCACCGCTCCTCCCCGACGACGTTGACCTGGAGCGAGATACGGGTGGCGCCGGCCCCGAGGGACTCGCGCAGCAGGGCGTCCACGGTGGCGAGCACCGCGTCGGCGGCACCCTCGGCGGTGTTGCCGAAAGGTCCGACGTCCACCGCGTCCAGGTCGGCCCGCTCGATCACCTCACGGGCGGCCAGGGCGTGCGCGGGGGCCTCGTCGAGGTCGAAGGGCTCGGTGGTGAACTCCACTTTCAGTCGCATCGCGCCCACACCTTCCTGAACGGGTCCCGGCCGTCGCTGCCCGGACCCCGACCTTAACCGACCGGGCGGACGGTCGGACGGGAGAGCCGGACGCCCTCGGGCGGGCGATCGACGGCCCGCGGCACAGCTCACCGGCCTCGACTTCCGCGCGGGACGCCTGCCGGGCCCGACCGCGGTGCCCCGCCGGTGTCCGGTACAGCGTCCGGTCCGGAGTCCGAGCGGTTCCGCGCCGGCACCGAGGTGGCCGCGGGCTTGGCGCAGTCCGTGGGCGGCGGGGCGTGCAAGGCCCTCCACGGCAACCGCGTCCAGGGCGTGGAACCCGCCGAGCAGGACGCGCTCGCGCCGGAGAACCGGGTCCTCGCGGCTTGCGCCGCCGACCGCGTCGGCCTCCCCTTCACGGGAGCGGGGCCCACCGCCCCCGTGTCGGTGGGCCCCGCCGTGAGGACAATGTGCCCTACTCCCGGGGCGGTTGCAGCCCGCTGAACAACGTTTCAGAGGTTGATTTGAGGTTGGCGCGCCTTCCCGCCGTCCGTCCGCCCGGGCGCCCTACCGCTCCTCAGGGAGCCGGTCGTGCTCCTGGGACAGCCCGGGCCAGTCGTCGGGGCCGCCGCCCTGCCAGTCGATGAGGTCGCTCTCCTCCACCTCGATCCGGTCCAGGTCGGCCAGGCGCAGGATCTCCACGACGTCGTCGAGGTGCGAGGCGAGGCCGAGCACGGCATCACCGGAGGTGACTCTGCGGGAACCGTCCAGAGCCGGGGGGTGGACCACGATGTGCGGGGGTCGCGTCAGATCGCCCATGCCCCCAGCGTCCTGCGGACGGACCGGATGCGCACGTCGGACGCGATCCGCGGACCGGCCGTGCGGGCGCCTCGGCCGGGCGAATGTGTCGGCCGGGCGGGCGTCTCGGCCGGGCGAGTGCGGCTGCGGTCGCTGCCCTCTCCTTCATTTCTGCATAACGGAACTCCACTTTCGCCACGTTGAAACAAGGCGCGAGTGGGCGCGCAAAGGTCGTCAAGAGACGGACAAGCGGGGGCCGGAGGAGGACGATGGGGGCCATGTCCGAGAGCGTGCCGGTGCGCTGCCCGGCCTGTCGCCGCGAGCGCCTCTACACCGTGCCGTCCTACCCCTGTGCGTGCGGTTCACCGGTGACGCCGGTGCTCGACCGGCGAACGGCGCCGGCGGCCGTCGCCCACCGGGCGTGGGACGACGAATGGATCGTCCTGGGCTGCCGCGCCTGCGGCCGCCGTGCCCAGTGGCCGCGGCCCGAACTGGGCTGCGCCTGCGGGAGCGTGCTGCGGATCCCGGTGTCCGACCGCCCCGCCGAGCCCGCACCGGCGCAGGAACCCGGACAGGGACGCGCCCCCGAGCCGGAGTCCGGACCTGAGCCTGAGCCCCGACCAGAGCCTGCGCCCGGGCCTGAGCCTGAGCCCGGACCTGAGCCTGAGCCCGGGCAGGAGGCCGCGCCCGGACCTGAGCCTGAGCCCGGGCAGGAGGCCGCGCCCGGGTCGGAGACGGCGGTGACCGCCCCCAGACCGCACCCGCGCGTCTTCCGGCCCGTCTCCATCCGTACCGCGCGGGACGCGGTGACGGCCGCCGCTCTGTATCTGGGCTGGCTGGGGCACGGGGATGTCCGGCGTGCCGACCAGCGGCCCACTTCCGGCATCGGCCTCGCCGCCCGGGGACTCCTGGCCCAGGTGGACCCGAGCGTGCACCCGGCCTCGCTGCGGGACGTGGAGTGCCTGTGGCTGACGGCGATGACGGAGTCCGCCGAGTGCGTGTACTTCTCCCTGGCCGGCTACGCCGACGACGCCAGGGTCCGCGCCGACCAGCTGTCTGTGCCCCTGTTCGTGCTGGACCTCACCGGCGCCCCGCAGCCGCTCAACGCGACGGCCCATGCCCTCGCCACCGCAGGCGTCCGGGACGCGCCGGACGTGCGGGACGATCCCGGCGGCCGGGACGTCCGCGGCCAGCGGCGACGGACGCCGCCGCAGGAGTCCTAGTCCGGGCGTTCCCGCCGTGCGGGCCCGTCCTGAAGGGCGTACTTCTCGCGCAGTTCGATCTTGCGCACCTTCCCCGAGACGGTCATCGGGAAGGCGTCGAGGATCTGCAGCCTGCTCGGGATCTTGAAGTGCGCCAGGCGGCCCTCGCAGAACGCGCGCAGCTCCTCGAGCGTCAGGGGGTCCGCCGGGTCGGCCGGGATCACACAGGCGAGGACCTCCTCGCCGTACTTCTCGTGCGGGACCCCGACGACCTGGACGTCCCTGATCTTCGCGTGGCTGTAGAGGAACTCCTCGATCTCGCGCGGGTAGACGTTCTCCCCGCCCCTGATGATCATGTCCTTGATGCGGCCGACGATCTCCACGTAACCGTCCTCCCGCATCACCGCCAGGTCCCCGGTGTGCATCCAGCGGCCCGCGTCGATGACTTCGGCGGTCTTCTCGGGCTCGTTCCAGTAACCGAGCATCACGCTGTAACCGCGGGTGCACAGCTCGCCGGGGAAGCCTCGCGGACGGGTCACACCGTCCACCGGGTCCACGACCTTCACCTCGATGTGCGGCAGCACGCTGCCGACGGTGCCGGTGCGGTGCTCCAGGTCGTCCTCCCGGCGGGTCTGGGTCGAGACGGGTGAGGTCTCGGTCATGCCGTAACAGATCGACACCTGCGCCATGTTCATCTCGGCGACGACGCGCTTCATCACCTCGGCCGGGCAGGGCGAGCCCGCCATGATGCCGGTGCGCAGCGAGGAGAGGTCGTAGGAGGCGAAGTCGGGGAGGTTCAACTCGGCGATGAACATGGTCGGGACGCCGTACAGCGACGTGCATCTCTCCTGCTGGACCGCCTCCAGCGTGGCCTTCGGGTCGAAGGACGCAGCCGGGATGACGACGCAGGCGCCGTGCGAGGTGGCCGCGAGGTTTCCCAGCACCATGCCGAAGCAGTGGTAGAAGGGCACCGGAACGCAGACCCGGTCGTACTCGCTGTAGGCGAGCGACTCGCCCACGAAGTAACCGTTGTTGAGAATGTTGTGGTGGGAGAGGGTGGCGCCCTTGGGGAAGCCCGTCGTTCCCGACGTGTACTGGATGTTGATGGGGTCGTCGCAGGACAGCTCGTTTCTGCGCGTCCAGAAGTCCTCGTGGAGGTCGGGCGTTCCGCGTCGCAGCAACGCGTCCCAGCTCGGATCCCCGATGTAAACGGTTTCGCGCAGGTGCGGACACCTGCTGCGCACCTGCTCGACCATCGCCCGGTAGTCGCTCGTCCGGTGGCTGAGCGAGGCGAACAGCACGGAGATTGGGCCTGGTTGAGGACGTACTCGACCTCGTGCGTGCGGTAGGCGGGGTTGATGTTCACCATGATCGCGCCGATGCGGGCGGTGGCGTACTGGACCAGCACCCACTCGGGGCAGTTGACCGCCCAGACGCCCACCCGGTCGCCCTTGGCTACCCCGTCGGCGAGCAGCGCGTACGCCAGCCGGTCGACGTCCGCGACGAATGCGGCGTACGTCCAGCGCCGCCCGGAGGGCACGTCGACCAGGGCCTCGCGGTCCGGCCAGGCGGCCACCGCCCGGTCCAGGTCGGCCCCGATCGTGTCCCCGAGCAGACCCGTCGTGCTCGTCCCGTGGGCGTACGCCGGACTGCGACCGGATGCGTACGCCGAGCCGTGACCGGGCGCGTACGCCGAGCCGCTTTCCGGCGTGGGGGGCGAGCCGCTCAACGGAAGTCCTCCTCGCGGTACTCGTCCGCCGAACCCGCCGCCGTGGCCTCGCGCAGCTCGATCCGGCGGATCTTGCCGCTGACCGTCTTGGGCAGCGGCGCGAACTCCAGGCGCCGCAGGCGCTTGTAAGGGGCGAGGACCTGGCGGGAGTGCTCGAAGAGCACCTTCGCGGTGTCCGGTCCCGGCTCCCAGCCCTCGGCGAGGACGATGTAGGCCTTGGGCACGGCGAGGCGCAGGTCGTCCGGGGCCGGGACGACGGCCGCCTCGGCGACCGCCTCGTGCTCCAGCAGCGCGCTCTCCAGCTCGAAGGGGCTGATCTTGTAGTCGGAGGCCTTGAAGACGTCGTCGGCCCGGCCGACGTAGGTGAGGTAACCGTTTTCGTCCCGGCTGCCGATGTCCCCGGTGCGGTAGTAGCCGCCGGCCATCGCCTCCGCCGTACGGTCGGCGTCGCCGTGGTAGCCGGTCATCAGGCCCACCGGACGGGCGGACAGGTCCAGTGCGATCTCGCCCTCCCGGGCGCCCGGCGCGCCCGAGACGGCGTCCAGGAGCTCCACCCGGTAGCCCGGGCTCGGCCGTCCCATGGAGCCGGCCTTCAGTTCCTGGCCGGGGCTGTTGGCGATCTGCACGGCGGTCTCGGTCTGGCCGAAGCCGTCCCGGACGGTGACGCCCCAGGCGCGCCTTACCTGTTCGATGACCTCGGGGTTGAGGGGCTCGCCCGCGGCGACGGCCTCGCGGGGCGGAGTGCGCAGTTGGGTGAGGTCGGCCTGGATGAGCATGCGCCAGACGGTCGGCGGGGCGCAGAACGTCGTCACGCCCGCCCGGTCCATCTCCGTCATGAGACGGGCCGGGTCGAAGCGGGTGTAGTTGTGGATGAAAACGGTTGCTTCGGCGTTCCAGGGGGCGAAGAGATTGGACCAGGCGTGCTTGGCCCAGCCGGGCGAGGAGATGTTGAGGTGCACGTCGTGGGGCTTGAGCCCGATCCAGTACATCGTGGCCAGATGCCCGACCGGGTACGAGGTGTGGGTGTGCTCCACCAGCTTCGGGCGGGCGGTCGTGCCGGACGTGAAGTAGAGCATGAGCGGGTCGTCGGCGAGGGTCGGGCCGTCGGGCGTGAAGTCGGCCGAGGCGCTGTAAGCGTCTTCGTAACGGTGCCAGCCCGCGGGTGCGCCGCCGACCGCGATGCGGGTGTAGTCCCCCGGGACCTCGTCGAACTTGCCGGCGTCCTCGGAGCGGACGAGGACGTGCCGCACCCGGCCGCGTTCGACGCGGTCGGCGAGGTCGGCGGGGCCGAGCAGCGGGGTGGCCGGGATGACGACGGCGCGCAGCTTCATGGCGGCCAGCGCGGTCTCCCACAGTTCCGCCTGGTTGCCGAGCATGACGAGGATCCGGTCCTCGGCGGCGACGCCGCGGGCGCGCAGCCAGTTCGCGGCCCGGTCCGAACGCTCCGACAGCTCGGCGAAACTGAGACGCGTTTCGGAACCGTCTTCTTCGACGATGTGCAGGGCGGTGCGCCCGTTGCCCTCGGCGATGGCGTCGAACCAGTCCAGGGCCCAGTTGAAGCGCTCGGGCCGGGGCCACTCGAAACGCTCGTAAGCGGTTGTGTAGTCCTCGCGGTGCTCCAGCAGGAAGTCGCGGGCTGCACGGAAGAGCTCCGTCGCCGTCGTCATCGATCTCTCCTTGGTCTCTTTGCTCTCTTTGCTCGGTCTCTCTGCCCGCTCGCCGGCCTCGGGGACGCGCTCGACAGCGGCGCGCCCCTGCGGCACACTCCCGTGGCGCCGGACCATTGCCGGGCGGCTCTCTGCCATCGTGTAATCCGTGATGCAGGTCTCACCACCCCCGAACGGGGGTGTGCGGCACAACGCCGGGCGGAAAGGGCGACAACGTGGCAGCAGACGCGGCCGGAACGGCTCAGATCGGCGGGGCGCTGGTGCGGCTGCGGCGGGCGACCGGACTGCCGGTCGCCTTCGGCGGGCTGGTGGAGCCGGGGCGGCAGCGGATGCGGATCAGCGAGTTCAGCGGGGCGGCCGGGCTCGCTCTGCGCGGGGTGGCGGTGATCCCGGGAAACGGTCTGGGCGGCAAGGCGGTGGCGCTGGCCCGGCCGTGCGCGGTGACCGACTACTCCCTGTCCCGGCAGATCAGTCACGAATACGACGCGGCCGTCGCCGAGGAGGGGCTGCGCTCGGTGCTGGCGATCCCGGTGGTGGTGCGGCGCCGGGTGCGCGGGGTGCTGTACGGCGCCCTGCGCTCGGCCCAGCCGCTGGGGGAGCGCACGCTGACGGCGGCCGTGCAGGCCGCGCGGGACGTGGAGCAGGCGCTGGTGGTCCAGGACGAGGCGCGCGATCTGCTCGCGGCGGCCGAGGTGCGCGCGGCGGCCGCCGGGTCCGGCCGGGGCGGCGGGGCGGCCGCCGGGTGGGAGCAGGTCCGCGAGGCGCACGCCGCGCTGCGCGCGCTGGCCCCGCGGATCGCCGACCCGGTGCTGCGGGCGGAGCTCCTCGACGCCTGCGGGCTGCTCGCCCCGGGGGCGCCCCGGGAGCCGGAGCGGCAGCCGGTCGTCCTGGCTCCGCGTGAGCTGGACGTGCTGGCGTGCGTGGCGGCGGGGGCGACGAACGCCGCGGCCGCCGAGCGGCTGGGGCTGCGCGCGGAGACGGTCAAGGGCTATCTCAGGTCGGCGATGCGCAGGCTGGGCGCGCACACCCGGGGAGAGGCGGTGGTCGCGGCCCGCAGGGCGGGTCTGCTGCCGTAGGCCACCGATCACCGGCCACCGGCCACCGGCGTCACCGGCACCACCTCCCGCGACGCCTGCCACGCACCCCGCGGGGGCGGCTCGGTCGGCCCGCGGCGCGTACCCGGCGGAGTGCCGGCGAGGAGCGATCACATCAAGCCAGGGAGCCCCCTCACGACAAGCGATTATTCACTCACCGTCACCATGAATTTCCCTGTACGTCACGTTGTTATATCCCTCACCACGCCGCGCCTCCGAATTTCAAAGAGTCGTTGCCTAGAATTTGGCCCGGACACGACACTCGGAGGGGAGCGGTGACCGTGCGACGGGACTTCAAGGAGCCTGCCAGATGCCGCCCCGACCTGGTCATCGGCAGGGACGAGCTGTACACGGCCGCCCGCGAGCAGCTGACCCGCGGCGGCAGTGTGCTGCTGCACGGCCCGGCCGGAATAGGAAAGTCGACCGTGCTGCGGGCATTGGCCGCGGATTACGGCGACGCGGCTCGCACCGTGCTGCGCTGCTCGGCGACCGAGTCCGAATCACACCTGCCGTTCCTGGCCCTGGCGGACCTCTTCGGTCTGGTCCTGGACGAGATCTCGGACAAGCTGCCCGCGGCCCAGCGCACCGCCCTGGAGTCCGCGCTGACCGGCCGCGGCGAGTCGACTCTGCAGCGCGACGGCCTCGCGCTGCGGCTGGCCGTCCTGTCGGCCCTGCGCGCGCTGGCCGCGGCGGGCCCGGTCCTGCTCGTCGCCGACGACCTCCAGTGGCTGGACTCGGCCAGCGCCGAACTCCTCGGGTTCGCCGCGCGCCGTCTCGGCGACACCCCCGTCCAGCTGCTCTGCGCCGTCCGCACCGAGGGCCAGGAGTACGACCGCCATCTTCGCGCGTCCCCGCCCGACACCCTCGCCGTCCGCCTCAACCCGCTCTCCCGCGCCCAGGTCTCCGCGCTGCTCGACCACCGCGGCTACACCGACCTGCCCCGCTCGACGATGCGGGAGATCCACCGCACCAGCGGCGGCAACCCCCTGTTCGCCCTGGAACTGGGCCGCGCACTCGGCGAGAGCACCACCCCGCCCCGGCCGGGCGAGCCGCTGCCGGTGCCGACCTCGCTGCGCGCCCTGGTGCTCAGCCGCCTCGACATGCTCTCCCCCGAGGCCCGGCGGACCCTGCTGGTGGCCAGCGCGGGCGCCCGCCCCACGCTGGCCCTGCTGCACGCGGCCGGGCGGGAGAACGCCGAGGCGGAGACCGCCCGGGCCGCCGAGCTCGGACTGCTGGCGACCGAGCCCGAGGGGCCCGCCGTGCGGTTCGCGCACCCGCTGATCTCCGCGGCGCTGTACGCGGAGGCCCCCGCGCAGGAGCGCCGGGCCGCGCACGCCGCGCTGTCCACCGCCGCCTCCGACCCCATCGAGCGGGCCCGCAACCTCGCTCTGGCCACCACCGGCACCGACCCCGAGGTGGCCGCCCGGCTCGCCGAGGCCGCCGCGCTGTCCCGCGACCGGGGCGCCCCCTCGGTCGCCGCCTCGCTCGGGCTGCTGGCCGCCCGGCACACCCCGCCGGACGGCACGCCCGCCCCGGACCGGCACCGCCTCCAGGCCGCCGAGGACGCGATCACCGCCGGCGAGGTGGACCTCGCCCGGGACATCGCGCGCGAGGTGCTGACCCGGGCCACCGTGCCCGCCGACCGGATCCGCGCGTGGGAGGTGGTCATCGAGGCCGCCGGGCAGGCGCTCGGCGACGTCGACGCCGTCTTCCCGCAGGCCCTGGCCGACGCCGGCGACGACCCCCGGCTGCTCGCCCTGGTCCGCTACCACCTGGCCTGGCGCAAGCTGATCGTCGAGGGCGACTTCTCCGAGGCGCGGCAGGAGGCGGCGAACGCGGCGGAGCTGGCCGCCCGCGGGGGCGACCGGCGCACCGAGCTGATGGCGCTGTCCTTCCAGTCGTCCACCGAGACCCTGATGGGTCACCCGAACGCGCCCGCCACCATCAAGCGGGCGATGACGGAGCCTCAGGACCCGTATGTGGCCTGCCATCACAACGGGGTCGGCGCCGCCAGGTTCCGCTGGCTGATGATGAGCGACCAGCTGGCCGAGGCCCGTTCGACCATCACCGCCCTGCTGCGCGAGGTGCGCCGGCGCGGCATGGTCGAGAGCGAGGTGCACTTCCAGCGCTTCCTCGCCGAGACGGAACTGCGCTCCGGGCACTGCGGACGCGCCCTGGACCTGGCCCGCGAGAGTCTGCGGCTGGCCCGCGACTCCGGCATCGGCCTGGGCGCCTCCGCGATGCTGGCCTCCCTCGCCGAGGCATCCGGCGGCGACGTCGACCGGGCGCTGGCGCTGGCCCGGGAGGCGGCCGGGCGCGCCGGGGAGGACGGCGACCAGATGTACCTCTCGCGCGCGCTGGCCGCGCTGGGCCACGCCCAGCTGGTGGCCGGGGACGCGGCGGGCGCGGTCGGCTCGCTGCGCCGGGTGAGGGAGCTGGAGGCCGGACTGCGCATCACCGACCCGGCGCGCGGCCGCTGGCAGGGCGACCTCGCGGAGGCGCTGGTGCTGGTCGGCGAGCCGGGCGAGGCCCAGGACGTCATCGACGTGACGCGTGAGCACGCGCTGCGGCTGGACCGGGAGAGCGTGCTGGCCGTGCTGGACCGCTCGGAGGCGATGGTGCGGGCGGCGCTCGGCGACCACGAGGCGGCGCTCTCCCGGCTGACGTCCGTTCAGGACCGGCTCGCCAAGCTGGGGTACGGCCTGGAGGAGGCGCGGGCGGCGTTCGCGCTGGCCCGGCTGCGCACCCTGCGGCCGGGGACGGGACCGGGGCCGACGTCGTACGACGAGGCGGCGCGGCTGTTCCGGCGGTGCCGGGCGCTGCCCTGGCTGCGTCAGGTGGACGAGGCCGCCGCGGAGGGCGCGGCCGCCCAGCGCCTGGTCGTCGTCCGGCAGCAGCCACCGTCCGACGTGCTGGAGGGGCTGGCGGCGATGGAGCGTCAGGTCGCCGCGCTCGTCATGGAGGGCGCGACCAACCGGGAGATCGCCGCGCGCCTGTTCATCAGCGTCAAGACGGTCGAGGCGACGCTGACCCGGGTCTACCGCAAGCTGGGGATCCGCTCGCGGGTGGACATCGTCCGTCTGGCCGCCGGACGTCACGCGAAGTGAGGAATTCGCGGGACAGGACTCCCGCAGCGGCTACCTACCCTTAGTGGGTTTCTCTGGGTTCTGCGCCGCGCGCGGCGGGCGCACCGAGCGGTTCCCGGGCGACGGCCGCGGCCGCGCCCGTGGGCCCGCCGGGATGACCGAGGGTTTTCCCTGCCCCAACTCCCTTAGGGGGTTCCCTCATTGGGGCAAGCGGTGGCCGAGCCCTAGCGTGAGGGACGTGCCGCTCGCCCGGGCACACGGGGGCCGGTCCCGCGGCCCCCGTGCCCACCCCCACACCCGCGCGACTCCACCGGCTCTCTCCATCGAGGAGTTCCATGCTCGGGCTCAACCGCGTGAAGAAGAACGCAGCCGTGGTCGCGGCGACCGCCGTCGCGGCGGCGACGGCACTGCTCAGCGCCCCCACCGCTGTCGCAGCGCCGCAGCCGGTCGTGGGCGGCACCACGACGACGACCACGGCGTACCCGTTCATGATGCAGATCACCGACGCCTCACAGAACCAGTTCTGCGGCGGGACGCTCGTCTCGGCGACCAAGGTGGTCACGGCCGCCCACTGCATGGTCGGCGAGACCACGAGCAGCGTGCGTGTCGTCGGGGGGCGCACGTACCTGAGCGGCGCCGACGGCACGGTCCGCCGGGTGAGCAGGATCTGGATCGACCCGGAGTACACGGACGCCACCGACGGCGACGACGTGGCCGTCCTGACCCTGTCGACGTCGATGCCGTACGCCACGGCGTCGTACGTCTCCCCGTCGCAGACCGGGGTGTACGCGGCCGGCACCACCGCCCGCGTCCTCGGCTGGGGCGCCACCTCGGAGAACGGCAGCTCCTCCGAGCAGCTGCGGACCGCGACCGTGCCGGTCGTGTCCGACGCGAGCTGCGAGAGCTCCTACGGTTCGGACTTCGTCCGGACCGACATGGTTTGCGCCGGATTCGCTTCCGGCGGCACAGACACCTGCCAGGGCGACAGCGGCGGTCCCCTGCTCATCGGGGGCGTCCTGGCAGGGATCACTTCTTGGGGCGAGGGCTGCGCGGAGGCCGGTCACCCGGGTGTGTACACCCGGCTGACCACCTTCTCGAGCCTGGTGACCGCGCAGGTCACCTCGTAGCCGGCGCACGGCCGGCCCCGAAGAACGCCTGAGGGCCCCCACCCGTCCGGGGACTCTCAGGGAACGATCAGGGGGCGCTGCGAGCCTCCACGAGCGGCCCGCAGCGCCTCCTCTCCACTCCCCCGCCGGGCCCGGCGGGGGCTTCCCGCGTGAAGCCCGCGACGTTCAGGGCGCGACGGCCCTCACCCGGCCGAAGCGGATGTCGCGGGGCTCCCCCGCATACAGCACGGACAGCATCCGCTCGCCCTCCGCGGCGACGTCCCGGCGCTGCGCCGCGGTGAGGGCGGCGAAGGTCTCGACGACCAGGGCGTCCGGCTCCGTTCTCCACACCCCCGCGAGGAAGCCGTCGACGAGGAGGGTGCGGTGGGCCTGGTTGCCCTGCCGGCTGCGGCCCAGGTACTCCGGCGGGACGACCCGCGCGCGGTCGGCGTGGGAGAGGAGCAGGTTGTCGTACTCGGGGAGGAAGCGGGGCGGGGCCGGGGTGTCGGGGTCGGGGCGGGGGGCGTCGGGGAGGTCGAAGAGTTCGACGCCCCGCTCGTCGCGGAAGACGAGCAACCGGGGCCGCAGCCGTTCGAAGGCCGGGCGCAGCCGGGTCAGTCCGGCCCAGGTCTGCATGTCCTTGACGGAGGCCGGGCCGAAGGCGGCCAGGTAGCGCAGGACGACGTCCTCGGGCGCGGGCGCGGGTCCGGCGGCGCGGCCGAGCCAGTGTTCGGCGGTGGTGAGGGCGACCTGCCCGCTCCTGCCCCACAGTCCGCGCGGGGTGACCTGGACCAGGGGCAGGCCGCACCGGGCGGCGACGGCGAGGGCGGAGGGGTCGGCGTCGGGCCATACGGCCCGGAGGGCTTCGCGCAGTTGCGCCATCGTGCGCGGCTCGGCCTCCACGAGGTCGCGGGCCAGCGCGGCGAGGCGTTCGAGGTCGACGCCGTCGAGGCCCTTGCGGAAGTACGTCAGCTCGCGGTCGCGGGCGGGCTGCACGAACGGGCGCAGGGTCAGGCAGTCGTCCGCGGTGTGGGTGTGGATGGTGGAGCGCATGCTGACGATGCGGACGGCCTCACGGCGGGCCATCAGGGCCGACAGCGCCTCCGGGACGAAGCCTTCGAGGCGGGCGGCGAGCGCGTGGTAAGGGGGTTTGACGTTCTGCGCCTGCAGCCCGAGGAGATGGTGCACGGCGGCTCCCGCCGACAGGGGCGAGCGACGCAGCAGCAGCTGCCGGCCGAGAGTGGCCCGGTTGAGGGCACGCACGCCGAGCACGGGGGCCGCCGGGGACGTCGTCTTCGTCATGAACGGCAACCTAGCGGTGATCGAGGACAGTATCTGTCCTACAGCACTCTGCGGACGGGGCCGGGCCCCCGCGTCGACGCCGTATGCCCCCTATATCCTGCTTGGTGATCGGCCTCCCCGGCGGCCGGTCCGGTGACCGGCTCGGTGACCGGCCCGTCGGCGGGCTCCGCGACCGGTCCGGTGACCGGCTCGAGGACCAGCCCCGTGACCGGTCCGGTGACCGGCCGGGATCGGACGACGTCCGCAACGACCGCAGTCTCGACCGAGAGGCAGCCGCGATGCCCGAGCGCCCCATGAAGCCCGTCTGGCGCCGCAACCCGCCCGCACCCGCGCCGGGGGCGCTGCCGCCGCGCCCGTCGGCGACGCCGTCCGCGGACCCGTCCGGGACGGCCGGCGTCGTCAGGGCCGTCCTGTACCGGGACGGCGTCCGGGTCGTCGCCCCGGACACGCTCGCGGAGACCTACCGGGCGCTGCGCGAGCAGCCGGCGGGCATGGCGTGGATCGGGCTGGCCCGCCCGACCGAGGACGAACTGCGCTCCCTGTCCGCCGAGTTCGACCTGCACCCGCTCGCCGTCGAGGACGCGAAGGAGGCTCATCAACGGCCGAAGCTGGAGCGCTACGGCGAGACCCTGTTCGTCGTCCTGCGGGCCGCCCGCTACCTGGACGCGCCCGAGGAGATCGACTTCGCCGAGCTGCACGTGTTCGTCGGCCCCGACTTCGTCATCACCGTCCGGCACGGCGCGGCGCCCGACCTGTCGGCGGTGCGCCGGCGCATGGAGGAGTCCCCGGAGCTGCTGAGGCTCGGCCCGGAGGCGGTCCTGTACGCGATCCTGGACGCGGTGGTCGACGACTACGCGCCGGTCGTGTCGGGCGTGCAGAACGACATCGACGAGATCGAGACCGAGGTGTTCCGCGGCGACCCGGAGGTCTCCCGCCGGATCTACGAACTCTCCCGCGAGATGGTGGAGTTCCAGCGCGCCACCCGCCCGCTGGTCGGAATGCTGCACGGTCTGATGGCCGGGTTCTCCAAGTACGGCACGGACGACGAGCTCCAGCGCTACCTGCGCGACGTCGCCGACCACGTCACGCACACCAGCGAACGCGTCGACGGGTTCCGCCAGGCCCTCACCGAGATCCTCACGGTGAACGCGACCCTCGTCACCCAGCAGCAGAACGCGGAGATGCGGGCGCTGGCGGAGGCCGGGTTCGAGCAGAACGAGGAGGTCAAGAAGATCTCGTCCTGGGCGGCCATCCTGTTCGCGCCGACGCTGGTGGGGACGATCTACGGGATGAACTTCACGCACATGCCGGAGCTGCGCTGGGTGTTCGGCTATCCCTTCGCGATCGCCCTGATGGCGGTGGTGTGCACCGGCCTGTACTTCGTCTTCAAACGGCGGGACTGGCTCTGAACGGCCGGCTCTGAACGACCGGGTCGCTCGGCGCACGGCTCGGCGGGCGCCGAGCGGCCGACCCGCTCGCGCGCCGCCCCGCGGTCACGGGCTCTCCTCGCCCTGGGCGATCTCGACCCGGTGGTGGAAGTCGGCCACGCCGGCCGTCCCGGCGGCGACGGACAGGACCGTGCAGGCCACCAGGAGCGACGCGGTACGGCGCGTGGCACGGGAGCGCCCCCGGGACGGTTCGAGCAGGGCGGCGACGCGCCGGGGCACCGGACCGGTCGTCGCCGCGGGCGCGAAGGCCGGGCGGGTGGTCGGCGAGGCCTGACCGGCGAGGGCGGCGCGGGCGATGGCCGTGGCGGTCAGCCGCCGGTCGCCGACGACTTCCGCGGCGGCCTCGTCGGCGGCACGTTCGGCGGCGAGCCGGATGGCGTCGCGGGTGGCGCGCAGAGCGGGATGGCCGTGGGCGGCGAGCTCGGCCGCGGCCAGGAAGTAGTGGTGGCCGGACCGGTTGTGGGCGCGTTCGTGCGCGAACAGGGCCTCGCGTTCGGCCGGGCCGAGACTGCGCAGCATGCCGGTGGTGACGACGATGCGGTGGGGCCGTCCGGGAAGGGCGTACGCGTCCGGGTGGGGCGAGTCGATCACGCACAGGTCGCCGGCGGCGGGGCGACGGCCAGCCTGCGTGCGGGCGGTGCGGAAGGCGCGGGTCTGCCGCAGCGCCGAGCGTACGAGGGTCCACGCGCTGAGCGTGAGCACCCCGGTGGCCGCCGTGGCCGCGGGGAGGACGACATGGTCCGCGGGGGTGCGCAGCGGGTGGACGAGCTCGCCGAGGGCGGCGAACGCGGGAAGGGTGAGCAGCCCGGTCAGGATCAGGGCCCCGAGGGCGGCGACACAGGCCCCCGCCAGCGCCAGGGCCGAGGCGGTGAGGACCCACAGCGCCGTCGCGGGGGCCAGGCGGTCGGCGGCGCGGCGGGCCAGGGGCGGCGCGAGGAAGGGCACGAGCAGCGGCACGAGCAGCAGGGCGGTCACCGCTCGTCCCCTTCGAGGAGGCGGCGCAGGTACTGCTCGTCGCCGGGGCTGAGCTGGGCGACGAAGCGGGCCAGGACCGTCTCCCGGTCGGCGTCGCGGTCGAGCTCGGAGTGCATGCGCCGGGCCGTCAGGCCGGGAGCGTCCTGCACGGGGAAGTAGGCGTAGCCGCGGCCCTGCCGCTCACGGCTGACGACGCCCTTCTCGTGCAGCCGGGTCAATATCGTCGCCACCGTGGTCCGCGCCAGACCGGAACCGAGTTCGGTCTGCACCAGGCCGGGCGTGAGCGGGGCCCCGGCTGCCCACAGCGCCGCCATGACGGCGGCCTCGAGCTCGCCGGCCGGCCGCCTCTCGTCCCGCGCATCGGCATCGGTCATGGGAACGTTCCTCACTCCGCCATCGTCTACAGTGCAGTAGACCGTCTACATGATTGTAGTCAGTCGCCGGATGCCGCCACGCCAGCGTTGCGCCATGTCCGGCGGTCCGCAAGAAGGATGAGGGGGCTCCCGACGATGACCACAGCCATGCATCTATCGTCGCAGCTCGCGGTCGACGTGCTGGATGCCCGGTCACTGCTGTCCGCCTTCGGCGTGCTGGGCGTGGGCGTGGTGCTGTTCGCCGAGACCGGGCTGCTGATCGGCTTCTTCCTGCCCGGCGACTCGCTGCTGGTCACGGCCGGCCTGCTGTGCACGGGCGCCGCCGACCGCGGCCTGAAGCTGTCGCTCGCCCCGCTGCTGGTGGCCGCGGCGGCGGGGGCGCTGGCGGGCGCGCAGTGCGGATATCTCCTGGGCCGCAGAGCGGGCGGCACGCTGCTGGCCCGCAGCCGCTCGGCCCGACTGCACGAGGGGGCGCGACACGCGGACGAGCTCCTGGAGCGCTACGGCTACGCCAAGGCGATCTTTCTGGCCCGGTTCGTTCCGGTGGTGCGCACGGTCCTGAACCCGATGGCCGGGGCCCTGCGGGTACCGGTGCGGACGTTCACCGTGTGGCAGGTGACCGGCGGGCTGGTGTGGAGCATGGGCCTGACGCTGGCCGGATACGCGCTGGGCTCCTCCGTGCCGAACGTGGACCGGTATCTGCTGCCGATCGTCGCGGTGATCGTGGCCGTGTCGCTGATCCCGGTCGCCTCCGAGCTGCACCGCTCACGCCGGGCCGCGAAGGCGAAGGCTGCGGCTGCGGCTGCGGCTGCGGCTGCGACGAAGGGGGCACGCGAATGACGCCCGCCCTCGCCGGCCCGTCGGCCGGCGGCTGCCCGGTGAGCGGCTCCCCGGTGAGCGGCTCCCCGGTGAGCGGCTGCCCGGTGAGCGGCTCCCCGGTGAGCGGCTGCCCGGTGAGCGGCTGCCCGAGCAGGAAGGCGCCGGCCGACGGCGCCTCGATCGACGGCGAGGCCTGTACCGACGTGGCGCATCCGGCCCGGCACGCTCCGGGGCGGCCGCACGGCACGGCGCCGGCCGTGCCGATGCACGAGCACGCGTTCACCCTGTTCGGCGCGCTCATGACGTACGACCGGTGGCGCGCCCGACGGGTGGGCCCCGCCGCGTTCACGACGGCGCCCACCGGGCTGCTCGCCATGTCCTCGCCGCGGCGCGGGCGGGCGCAGGCCCCGGTCCCGCGGCCTGTCGCCGCCCGCCTGCGCCCGCTGCCGGCGGTGATCCCGTGAAACGCGGCGACCTCGCCGAACTGGCCGTCGGCTGCGGCCTCGGCGCCTGGGTGGCGTTCGGCGTGCTCACCATGGTCGTGGTGGGTCACGACGGCGCGCCGCTGTTCACGGACGCCTCGCTCGCCTCCTGGTCCGTCGGCCACCGGCCGGACGTGGCGGTGGCGTTCGTCCGCGGGGTGACCGCCACCGGTACCGGTGTCGTCCCGTTCGCGCTGGCCGTGCTGGCCGGGCTCGTCGCGGGACGCACCCCGCGTCGGCGCGCCGCGGCCGTCGCCCTCTGCCTGGTCTGCCTGGGAGCGGGCCAGGCGCTGCGCTACGCGGTGGTGACGCTCGTCGCCCGGCCCCGGCCGCCCCTGGCGGACTGGGCGACGCACGCCTCGTGGTGGGCTTTCCCGTCCGGCCACGCCACCACGTCCGCTCTCGCCGCGGGGCTGCTGGTCATCGCCCTGCGCATCCGCGCCCCGCACGGCTGGAGCGTGCTCGCCCTGGGCATCGGCTGCTGGGGCGTGCTGGTCGGGCTGAGCCGCGTCTACCTCGGGGTGCACTGGTTCACCGACGTCGTCGGCGGCTGGCTCTTCGCCCTCGGCTGGCTGAGCCTGTGCCTGGGCGCCGCGGCCCGGTGGCTGCCGGAGAGATGGAGCCCGGAGGGGACAGGGCCGACGGGCGCGACGGACACGACTGCGCCGTGAGCCCAACCCCTCGGGCTCACCCTCTCGGGGGTACCTCCCGGGGGTGCAGGTGGAGAGTGCGGCTCGAACGGCGAGCCGCAAGGCCACCCCACCACGGTCGCGCGGACAGGGCCCCGTTCCCGATCACGGTCCGGATCCCGGTCACGTCCCGGGCGCCGATGAGCCCGTCGGCAGCCAGGGTCGAGACCACCCATACGCTCGGACAGAACGGGCAGGTCAGCAGCTCGTCTCTCCCCGGTCCTACGCGTCTTCCTGGTCGTGCCGGCAGAGACGCACCTCCAGGTGGCCGTCCACCATCCGGGTGTCGAAGGCGGGCTGGGGCGCGGTGGCCGGCCCGCGTACGTTCCAGCCGTCCGAGAGCCTGAACACGCTGCCGTGCCAGGGGCATGCGACGCACCCGTCCGCGATCGTGCCCTCGGACAGGGGCCCGGCCAGGTGGCTGCACCGGTCGGCCAGCGCGTGGACCTCCCCGTCCGGCTGGTGCACCACCACGATCGGCACGTCGTCCACGATGCACCGTACCGCCCGGCCGACGGGGAAGTCGGCCGCCCCGCCGACGCGGTGCCAGCCCTCGCCGACGAGGTGCGCGACCTCCTCCGCGTGGTTGGCGCCCGAGGCCTGCCGGTAGGCCAGATGGCCGCCCAGCATGCCGCCGACTCCCACCGCCGTCAGCCCCAGGAACCCGAAGGTCCGCCCCGCCGCCGCGCGCCCCCTGAGCCGGCAGACGAGGGAGGCCGCGTACAGACCGACGGCGGTCGTGTTGGCCACGGCGTGCACCAGCCCGACGCGCTGCTGCTCGTGGTGCAGTTCCGCCCAGTCGGCCGCGCCGGTCAGGGCGGCGGGCACGGCCGCCGCCAGTCCGACGCCCACGAGGACGCCCGCGCCGCGGGAGCGGCCGGGCAGCAGATCCAGCACCGCCGCGGACAGCCAGCTGCCGACGGGCACCTGCACCAGCAGCGGATGCACCGGGTGGCCCAGCCACCTGCCGTGCAGCACGTCCCGGCCGCGTCCCAGCGGCAGGGCGCGGACACCCGCGGCGAGCGCGTCGATGACCGCGTCGGCCCGGGGATCACGTTCGAGGCGGTCCAGCAGTCGCTGCGCTCGGTTCTGTCCTGACCGGGGGCTAGGAGACACAGTGCTCATGAGCAGCCGGGTCCCCCTCAGCTCCCACGGCAAACGAACCGTCGACGGCAGCAGCGGACCGACGCACGGGGGCCGTTCCCGGCCCCTCCGTCGGCGACCCGACGTCGCGACCCAGCATCGGGGCGCGGCTACCGACACGGCGCGCGGAACCGTCGCCGTGCGAGGAGCGACGGCACCGACGGACCGCGGACCGCGGAACCGCCACCCGGACGCACCGTGGACGGTGTGCTCAGCGCAGCGAACGCACCGACGGCCGCCCCGGCCACGCGACGTGGGCGGGGCGGGTAGCCCGCCGATCCGGACGAAGTCGTCGCCGGCAGGTGCACAGTGCTTCCGGCGTGGCACCTGCTTCCCCATGGAGTGGATGCGACAGGCGGTCCTGCCGGTCCGGCGCTCCGTCGGCGCGGCCGTGCCGGCGGTGCGGCGGGCGTGGGCAGGACCGGGCCGTGAGCGGGATCTGGCGGTGCAGGCGGGCAAAGCGGCGCTGGCCGCCTGGGTCGCGTGGGCGGTCGTGGGCTGGTGGCTGGCCGCGCCGATGGCGTTCGTGGCCCCGTGGGTCGCGGTCGTGCTGGTGGAGTCGACGGTGTACCGGTCGGTCGCGCACGGGCTGCAGCAGCTCGCCGCGATCGCGGTGGGGACGGCGGTGGCCACCGCCGTGGCGCTGCTGCTGGACGGCACGATGATCACGATGGCCCTGGTCCTTCCGGCCGTGCTGCTGCTGGGGCAGTGGCGGCGGCTGGGAAGCCAGGGCGTCTACGCCGCCACCGGTGCGCTGTTCGTGCTGACCGGTGGCCCGGTGACGGTCGCCGCGTCGGCCGCGCGCATCGCGGAGGCCGTATTCGGCGCGGTGGTCGGCGTGGCCGTCAACGTGCTGATCCGGCCTCCGGTGTATCTGCGCGACGCCCGCGCCGCGCTGGAGGACGCGGCCGCAGAGGCGCAGGAGATCCTCGACGCGGTGGCCGACGGTCTGACCGGCGGCGAGTGGGACGGCCTGCCGGTCGGGGAATGGCACGAGCGCGCCCTGCGTCTGGGCCGCCTGGTCGACCAGGCCCGTTCGGCGATCGGCTGGAGCCGGGAGAGCCTGCGCGGCAACCCGCGGGGACGCCGTGCCCGTCCGCGTCTTCCGGGTGACGACGCGCACGCGGACGCGCTGGGCGTGCTCGAGTACGTCGCCCTGCACACGGCGGGCGTGACCCGGACGGTACGGGAGATCGCGGAGAGCGGGAGGGCGGCCCGGCCGGCCCCGGGCCTCACACGGGCGTACGCCGAGTTCCTGCGTCACACCGCGCGTGCCGTCCGGCTGTACGGCGGGACCCTGGCCGCTCCGGGGGTCCCGGGCGGCCACGACGACGCCGCGGAGGAACTGCGCGAGGCGGTCACCGGGCTGCAGCGCACGCTCGACGACTTCCGCCGGGGCCTTCCGGGGGCCGTGCCCGACGACCCGGACGCTTTGGTGACCTACGGGACGCTGCTGGCCCAGGCACACCGCCTGGCCGATCTGCTCGCCCAGGACTGACGGATCCGCCCCGCGGGCAACGTGAGGAGCCCCGGCCGGAGTTCCGGCCCGGAGTTCGGCCGAGTTCCGGCCGGGCCCTGGTGGCGCCCTGGTGGGGAACCCTGGTTCAAAGCCCTGCCGGGTGGAACCCGGGTCCGGCACGAGCGTGCCCCGTCGACCCGCAGGAGGTCTCCGGCCGGCCGACTTGCCCGGCCCTCGGCCCCCGGACTCTCGGACCCACGGCTCCCCGGACCCTCTGTAGGTTCCGCAGTGCCGTGAGCAGTGGGCTCAGCGCTTTCGTTCGTTCCGCGCGAGATGGGCACTGTTTCGTGCGGCTGATCATGAGCAGAATGGTGCTGGCGAGGGCGGGTCATAGTTACGCTCTGTGGTTGCGCACTTTTGCGGTTGGATGGGTTCTGCGACAAGAGTGATGCCTCAGCGGGAGGGCGAATGGGATGCATCAATGGTCGCGAGAAGGGCCGGTTACCCTAACCGGCGATCGTCGGCTATGTTGCCCCGCGCGCTCGGCGCAGGAGGGTGCCGCCGTGCGGCCGCACGGCCTTTCCACCTGCAGTTCGCCGTTATCCCGCACAAGCGGCTCATGGTGGCCGAGCTCTTGCAGCACGCGGAGCAGCGTCGCGTCACTGGCCACCGAGGGTGGGGACTCCGACGCGGGCAGACCTTGGCGTGGTGTGGCCGCGTTCCAGGAGGAGCGGTACGAGGGTGACGGTGCAGGGGGTAGGCCCTCCGCCCGCCGTAGGTGACGGGAGGTTATCCGGCCGGGGAACCGGCCGCTTCGGGGGCCGCGGTCGTGTCTGGGGAGCAGCGGATGATGGTGCTGGCTTTCCCCAGGTCCAGGGTCCGCATCACCGATGGGGTACTGCGGCCAGGTCCATTCCTCTGGGTCTCTTTTCCGCGCTCAGCTCGCTCGGCGGTTCGGAGCGATCAGAACGGTCCGGGACCGGGGTGATCGTCCGAGCCGGAGCCCGAAACAGCTGATCAGGCCAGTCTTTGACCGGGCTGCATGTTTGTTGGCAAGCGTCGCCGACGTTGCCGGGTTACGGAACGCACGTTCAGCAGAACGCCCGACTGGTTGCCCAGCCGGGCGTTCTGCTTCCCGGGCTGCCGCCGGGCGGTGTCTCACGTGCTGTGGGTACCGCCGGTGCGGGGTGTTTACCAGCCTGCCTTGGCGGTGTTGTAGGACGCGCGGCAGGCGGGGTCGGCGGCCGTGGTGGAGAGCTTGGTCATGACTTCCGTCCAGACCTTCTTGGCCAGCTTCTCCTGCGCCGCGTACTCGGCGGGGACCTCCGGGGCGTGCTTCTTGACCGTCGCGAGGGTGGCGACGGCCCACTTGTTGCAGGCCGGGGCGGCGGCGTTGCGGTAGCGGTTGTCGAGTTCGGTGGTCACGGCGGGGCCGTTGGTGACGGCCCACTTGTTCCAGGTCGCGCACGCGGGCTCGGTGAGCAGGGCTTGCTCTTCCTCGCTCAGGTTGCCCACGGCTGCCAGGAAGGCGTTCCACGGCTCGTCGGGAATGGCGTAGCGGGTGGTGGGGAACTTCTCCCCGGTCTTGAAGATCGCCTCCTGGCAGGCGGGCGGCAGGGGGGCTGCTTGGAGGCTGGCGCCCTTGGTCTGGAACTGGGAGGTGTTCAGGACAGGTCCGGACTGGGCGTTCGCCTGCGTGGGCGTCGTGGCGAAGGAGCACGCGCCCAGGAGCGCCGCGGAGAGGACCGTTGCGGCAACGGCGGGGCGCTTGAGGATACGGGTGGGGTTCATAGCGGTCAGCAGGCTCCTTTACGAGAAGGACAGGGGGCGAGCGCTGGCCCGGTACAGACCACTGCTCGATCAAAGAACGCCGACCAGCCCTCACAGGACACGAAAGATCACCCGGTGGAGACGTGTTCGGCGACTGCGAGTGGTGGCTGGGCCGCCCATGTGCCCTCTTCGCGGCGAACCTCACGTTGGTGAGGCCGCGCCCCGTGACTGTGCTGTGCGGTTCTAGCGGTGGCTTGCGATGTGGGCGTCCTGGTCGAGTTCCGCGGGCTGCGGCACAAGGACCGCGCCGAAACGTCGGGAGCGGTGGGTGTATTCGGTCACGGCCTGCCACAGGTCACGGCGGTCGATGTCGGGCCAGAGTTTGTCCGTGAAGAGGAGCTCGGCGTAGGCGGTGTGCCAGGGCAGGAAGTTGGAGATGCGCTGTTCGCCGCCGGTGCGCCACAGGAGGTCGACGTCGGGCAGGTCACCCAGGGGCAGATGGGAGCGAAGCAGGTGTTCCGACACCCTGGTGCCCTCGAGCTGTCCGGTGCGTGCGGCGCCAGCCAGGGAGTCGGCGGCCTGAGTGAGTTCGCTGCGACCGCCGTAGTTGAGGCAGAACGTCAGAGTGAGACCGGTGCGATCTTCGGTGGCCGTTTCGTTGGTGCGCAGGAGGTCGACGAAGTCGCTGGGCAGGCCGTCGGGGAGCCCGGCCCAGCGGATCCGTACGTCGTGGCGCAGGAAGTCTCCGGACTCCAGCTGTTCCCGTGCGAACGTCAGCAGCTTGTCGATCTCCTGCGACGGGCGCTTCTCCAAGTTCTCGGTGGACAGCAGGTACACGGTCAGGTGGGAGAGCCCTATTTCCAGCGCGCCGTGGACGACGTCGACGAGCATCTCCCCTCCGGTCTTGTGGCCGTCGCTGCGTGGGAGGCCGCGTGCAGTGGCCCAGCGGCCGTTGCCGTCCATGATGATCGCGACATGCCGCGGCATGTGCTCGGCCGGGAGAGCCGGCGGGCGGGCTCCACCGGCGTGCGGTTCGGGTGGTTGCAGGAGCTCGGAGGAAGCGGCCCGGGGAGCGGGGAGCACCGGGCGGGTCGGCGGGGGCGCGGTGCGTAGTTCGGGGAGTGGAAAGAGGCGCCAGGTGATGGCTGCGAGGAGCCGGCCGGGGCCGGTGATGCGCAGGCGGACGGCGAGAGTCGGACGGGCGGCATGTTGCAGCAGTGTGGGCCCGGCTTTTTCGGCGGCGTGCAGGCGGGCGCGGTAGAGAGTGCAGCCTGTGCGCAGGACGACGGCGGGGCCGGGCGGCAGACCGGTCCAGAGCTGCGGTTGGTCCAGCCAGGTGCGGGCCGTGTCCAGGAGGTGGCTGATCAGTGCCTGGACGGCGGGGGTCCAGCGGCGTTGGAGGAGGTCTGTCTCGCGGGCGCCGAAGCGGTGCAGTTCCTCTGCGGGAAGGGTGATGTCGCCGCGGCTGAGGTCGTCGGCGAGGTCGGTCAGTGAGTCGGTGAGGAACAGGCCGTCCGACAGCCGCTGGTAGGCGTCCAGGCGGGTGAGGTGGAGAGGGATGTCGAGGCCGGCGTGTCGCAGCATCGTCAGGCACAGCAGCAGGAAGGGCACATTGGTGTCCTTGCTGCGGGTCCGCCACTGCTGCCAGGATGCCGCGGCCGGAGCGGTCCGCAGGGCGTCTTTCTCAAGGGCCGTGAAGGTGACGTCGAAGGCGTCGGCCTTCAGGTTCCAGCACCACATGGTGTGCACCAGCGCCTGGCGCACCGGGTCTTGGCTGGTGCCCTGCCGCAGGTCGGTGTCCAGGGCTTCGCGCCATGCCCGCAGCCGCTGGGAACCGTCGCCCTCGGTGGTGTCGGCCAGGTCGTCGGCAAGGCAGTGCGCGGCGAAAAGGGCCCAGCATGCCGGACGCAGAGCAGAAGGCATCAGCTGCAGACACCAGAACTCCTCGGCCCTGGTGGTCCGCAGATAATCGTGACACGCCTTGTACGCGGCTTTCAGCTGCGGGTCGTGGATCTCGGCCTGCGCGCAGTCGGCAGCGAACACGGTGCTCCTTGGGTGGAAGAGGGGACCTGGCCGGTCACCGCGGACCGGGTGCGCCGACGGAAGGCGAGCAGGCTGAGAAGGGCCGCACCGGCGAACCAGGCCAGCTGCACGCCCAGGCAGCTCAGGAGAACGGAGTGGGAGAAACCGGCGGCGGAAGCGGACTGCATGGCGCCGTAGGAAGGCAGCAGACGCACCAAGGCGGTGTCGGCTCCTTTGCTGGCGATAGGATTTTGCAGCGCGAGGTCGATGACGCTGATCATCACGACGAGGAAGATGCCCTCCAGCTCGCGGCGCACCACCGTGCCCAGGGCGACGCCCACGGCCCCGTAGGTCATGGCCGCGCTGAACAGCGAAACGGCCAGCAGCACGGGCTGGCGGGGTGACCAGTACACGCACATGACGACCGTGGCGTAGAGGCTGACGACGGCCGAGGCCAGAACGAGGGAGGCGACCTTTGCCAGCAGCAGCTGGGGGCGGGGGTAGCCGGCCATGGCCAGCCGCCGGTCGAAGGTTCCCGAACTGAAGGTGGCCGAGAACATCGCGAACCCGACGATCAGCGTCACCGCGTTCAGCGCACCGCTGATCTGCGTGAGCTCGTTACCGCGGGCGATGAGGTTCTGACCGGTGGCCCAAAGCCGGAACGACACCCGCACGTCCACGATCATGAACTGCCCCAGCGAGATCCACAGAGGCACGAACAGGATCACCAGCGCCATGGCGAACTGGTTGCGCACATGCTCGATCAGCGCGAACCGTGTGGCGATGACGAACCGGACCAGGGAAGGGCTCACGACGCCACCGCCGCCCCGGCGCGCAGCACGCCCTCCTCCAGGCGCCACAGGACGTCCAGCCGATCCACGTCGTAGGCGAGATGCGAGACCACGAGCACGGACTGGCCAGCGGCACGTAGCTGAGCGGCCAGCTCCCAAAAACGCAGATACGTGTCCCAGTCGAAGCCCTGGTAGGGCTCGTCCAGCAGCAGCACATCCGGATCGTGCATCAGCGCCAGGGCCAGGTTGAGCTTCTGCCGGGTCCCTCCGCTGAGCACCCCGACCCGCTCCTGCGCGAACTCGGAGAACCGCAACGCCTCCATGATCTCCTCAGCCCGGCACAGGTCCGGCAACGAGTACGCGATCCTGAAGAACTCCAGATGCTGGCGGACGGTGAACGCGTCGTTGAGGTCCACCTGCTGCGGGCAGTACCCGAACCGACCCTCATGCCGCACCACCCCACGATCGGGCCGCAGCTCACCGGCGAGAATCTTCAACAGCGTGGACTTCCCCGCACCGTTCTCCCCGACGATGCCGACCAGCGCGCCACGCGGCAGCTCGACGTCCACCCCGCGCAGCACCGCCCGGCTGCCGTAGGCGTGATGGATACCTGCCACCTTCATCAACGCCCCCTGTGGTCGAACCCGTCTTCTACCAAGAACGCCACAGACAGCCAATGGTCACGCCGGACGGCAGATACACAGGTCGTACCTGCGTACGACCAGGACCTACCGTGCTCCAGACGCTTGGCGTCGGATCCAGGCCGCGCCGCGTAGCGCGGCCCAGCCAAGGGGCGGGGAAGGACTTCGAGACCTGTCCGTCCCGCGTTCCGCACGAACAGACGATGCGCGACTGGCCACTGTTCGCGGCGGCCGGCTCGGCCCCAGGGCGTCAGGCGCGATCAGACCGCATCTGGGCGATCCGGGCCGGGTGGTTGGGACCGCTCGTGGTCGAGACGCTGTAGCAGTAGCTGTGCTTCGTCGAGCAGGGCCTGGCCGCGTGCCGTCAGGGCGACCGGCCGTTTGCGGTGGTTGAAGATCGCGAAGCCCGCAGCCGTCTCCAGCTTCTTCAGACGCCCGTTGAGGGAGGTTCGGGGGATGCCGAGCGTGAGTGCCGCCGCGCGGCGGGTGCGATACCCGGGAAGCAGCAGGGCAGTCCGTAGTTCTTCCAGTGCGCCCGCGCGCGTGCTGATCCGTTCCATGTCCGGCGACAGCGGGACGCCGAGGCCGACGAAGGGGCTGGGCTGCCACGCTGGGGGCGCACTGTGGCCAGCCGCGTGGCGGGGAATCTCCCACGCGTCGAGGAGCTGTGAGACGTTCGTATCGGGTGCGGCCAGTTCGCGGGCGATGTCCGCCACCGTCCTGCCCTTGTCGTGGTACTCGGTACGAAGCCATGCCAGGTCGACGGATCGCTTCAGTTCGCCCGGTGCGCGGCGCGGGCGCAGCGGGATGTTCGCCTGCTGCAGCGCGGTCTTGACGATCGACGGGGTGCATCCGGCGAGTTCGGCGGTCTGCCGCTGTTGCAGGCGCTGCCGCTGGTAGAGATCGCGCAGCTGGTCGGGTACCAGGTAGCCCTGCCGCGGCGGGCGGGGGTAGTTGCCTTTGTTGTGTGGGCGGGTCTGGGCGCTCAGACGGCGGTTCTCCATCAGCAGGCGCAGTTGGTGCACCGTGAGGCCGAGCGTCTGGGCGACGTCCCGGGCGGTGGAGTCGGGGGTCAGCAGTGCGCGGACGCACTCAGTGGGGATGTCGACGAGCGGCTGGGGCGGAGCGATGTCATCGAGCCAGTGTGCCGGCGGCTCCCACGTCACCGGCTCGTCGGTGACATGGTGGGCGGCGAGGTTGCGGTGCGCCTGCTCGTCGAGGAAGGCGAGGATCTCCGGGTGCGTCCGGTAGGCGAAGCGGTGTGTCCAGTCGGGTGCGTGGTTACCGGGCAGCGGGTCGGCCCCGAGCAGCAGCCGCCGCAGTTGCCAGCGCAGCCGTTCCAGGTGAACTCGTTGGAACTGCCGGGTGCCCAGGCTCTTACAGAGACGCCAGTGGGCGTTCTCATCGAGGAGCAACGGATTCATCTCGTCGGCGAACAGGGCCCGGCGGCGTGCGTAGTCGATCGGTACCTCGTGCGCGTCGAGAACGCGTGCGTAGTGCACCAGGATGCTGCAGATGTGATCGGCGTCGACGAATGCCAGCAGCGACTCCAGGTTGCTGCGGAACTGCGGGTTGCCCATGATCCGTGCGGCCTGGCGGTGCCCGGCCGGGCCGCCGGGGATGAGCATGAGGCTCGCGCAGGCTCGTCGGATGCCCGCGATCCGCGGCTGGTTCGGGCTCTTGGGCGGCAGCAGCCGCAGCGTCCAGGACGGCCAGAGCATCCCGGGCGTCTTGGACGCCCGCACAGTGATGTCGGCCTCGTTCAGGTGGGGCTCGGCGGGCTCGGCGGTGGCGGTGCCGTAGCGCAGACGGGCCTTGAGGGTGAGTTGCGGATCGGACGCTGCCAGGATGCGCCTGACGACGCGCGGGCCCGCGGACGTCCAGTTGCGCAGATACCGTGTCGGATGCTCGCGCAGCTCGCCGGTCTCCTTCTCGGGCGAGAGGCACATCCACGCGAAGACCTCGTCGACGAGGGGATGGTCGGGGTCGGTGGCGATGGCGGCAAGGGCGGTCCCGATCGCGACGTTGCGCGCGTCATGAACCTCCCACGACGCCTCGTCCCCGCCGAGGGCCCGTCCGCAAGCGTGGACGATGTCCAGGGCGACGGCGGGGACGTCCTCGGGGCGGATGCGGATGCCGCGCAGAGCTCTACGGCCCAGATACGACAGCTCACCGGCCCGCTCCAGCGCCGCAGGGCTGTGGTGATCGGCCATGACCGTCGCGTCCACATGGGCCTGGGCGAGCAGGACCGCCCCGCCGACGCGGAGGCCGACCGCGGGAGCCTTCGTCAGCTCGAACCCGCAGCGCGTCCCGCGCCCGCCGCGGTCGGTCAGGGCGCGGCAGGCTTCCGGGCGGGGCAGCATGCGGTGGTTCCCGCCACTGGCCACCGGTGGGTGCTTGCCGCAGGCCGGGCAGTGCTCCAGGAGCAGCAGGTTGTGCCGCGTGCAGGCGAAGGCCCAGCCCAGGCGCCAGTGCAGCTGCCACCGCCACTGGTCGTCTGCCAGGCAGGCGGGGCAGTAACGCGAGGTGGTGCCGTAGACCCGCCAGTGGGCCGGCGCCGTCAGACGCCGGGTCTGGGCAGCGATGCGCACCAGGGAGCCGTCGAAGCGCTCCAGAGTCATCGACCGCAGCTGCTCGACCTCGACGCCGGTGCGGGCCTGGAGCAGGCCGGCCTCGTCGTCGTTGAGGCGGCGCACCATCCGGCGCAAGGCGGCGTGCGACAGGCCCAGGTAATCGGCGAAGTCCACAGTGTGCGTGCGCAGTCGGTGCGCGTACCGCTCCAGCCAACTGTCCAGTGCCTCCCCGGGGGACGGCGCGACGAACAGGGGGATGCGCTCATCCGTCCAGGTGCTCACGCCGACCTCTTCTTCCGGCCGGCCTGGCGGGTGGGACGGGTGGTCAGCAGACCGGCCGTGATCGCGGCCTGCAGTTCCTTGCGGGCCTGTTCGGCGGCGGCGTCGTTCTTCACCATGTTCATCAGCTCCTCATCCAGGCGCTCGGCGCCGGTGCGGATCGCGCGCAGGCAGCCGCGGTTGATCAGCGCCATGAGAGAGGCGAAGTGGCCGGTGGAGCGGGCGAAGAGGTAGTCCGAGAGGTCCTCGGCGAGCATGCCGGGATGGGCGTCGGCGAGGACGAGCTTGTGCTCGATCGTCTTGAGTAACAGGCGCCACTGATGGCGGCCCTCGTCGTCATCGACCTGGAAGGGCGGCAGCGTCAGCGCGGTGGTGCGGCGCCCGAACTGGGCGAGCGGGCTGTTCTTCGGTTCGAAGCCCTCGTGCAGGATGCCGCGCTCCTGGACGCCGACGCCGACGTAGATCAGGGTGAGGGGGAAGACGTTGGAGAGGTACTTCAGCTGGTTGGCCATGCGGACGGAGTTGGACTTGCTGCCGGCCAGGAAGTGGATGTCGTCGATGATCATGGCGACGGTCTTCATCGACAGCACGGCGTCCACGGCCCGCTCGGCCAGCGTGTCGGCGTCCCCCTTGACGGGCAGCCCGTAGAACCGGCAGATCGCCGCGTTCAGACCGCGGATCTGCGTATTGCCGCTCAGCGCGATGTAGATCACCGGCACCCGCCGGTCCCCGGCCAGTGTGGTCGCCCCGCGCAGCCTCACCTGGCGGCGGAACAGATCGCAGCCGTAGGCGCGCACCGCCGTGCTCTTACCGAGCCCCGGATGGGCATCGACCAGGGCGGCCGGCTTGGTCTTGTCGCCGTCCTGCCGATTCGACTCGATAATCTCGCGCAGGTCCGCATGCAGAGCCAGGAGCTGTGGCGTGTCGATGGGGCCGATGTTGGCGTGCCAGACCTCCCGGCCATCGTTGTACATCAACAGATCCCGCGGCGACAGTCCGGCGAGTTCTGCCCGGGTGAGCCGCTCGGGCTGGATGCGGTCCGGGCCGTTGACCTCCTGCAGCCAGCCCGGAAGGCGGGTGGGCGAATACTGGCGGTCGTCGCCCTCGAACAGCCAGGGACTGTCGGCCGTACTCAACGGCTCCCCCAGACGTCGGCGTAGTACTCATCCTCATCGACCAGGCCAGCGCTCTCCTCGTCTGCCGGGGCTGCCTCACACTCCTCGTCCTCGTCGTCGTCCCCGCCCAGGTCCTCACCCACAGGCGCGACCACCTGCAACTCCGGTGCCGGCCCACGGCCGGCTCCCGCGTCCGGCGAGCTGAGCGCTGCCAGACGGCGCACGGAGGGGAGCTCGGCGATCGCGTCGGCTTCGGGGTCGCCTTCGCCGACCAGCCGCCGACGGTCCTGCGACAGGCGCACGGCCATACGTCGCTCGGCCCGGTCCACGGTCAGCCCGGCACCCCAGCGTTCCAGCAACTCGATCAGCGCGCGCTTGGTGTCCGGGAAACGATGCGTGCTGGCCGCGATCCGGCGTGCGTACTTCAACGCTTCCAGGCTGGCAGGCCCGTTCAGGGCCGGGGCGTGCTCCCAGGCCAGGGTGTGCCACAGGTGAGACTGCTTCGGATCCTGGAAGTAGATCTTCCTGATGTCGGCGCGATCCACGGCGAGGGGCCATTTCCCGGCGTGTTCGCCGCGGTGCGGGCTGATCCGATTGCGGTAGTCGTCGAGCCCCGCGCCGTTGTAGCGGAGCCCGTTGATCTCCATCCCGTAGTGGTGGATGGGGCGCCACTCCTCTTCCAGGAACTCGAACGCGAGGCTCGGCCTGGACGGGATGCGCAAGGGCCCCGCCCGGTTCACACCGTGCTCGAACATCTCCAGCGGGCTCAGCTTCAGACCCGGGACTTCCGGGACTGTCAGCCCTCGGTGATGCCGCCTGTGATAGATCAAAGTGATCCACTCACGGATGATCATCTCAAGCTCGTCCAGAAAGAAGTACGCCTCGGCCTCACCTTCTCCCCCCGGCTGTGCACATCCGGCCCCTTGTAGCCCGGAAGTGCAGCCAGAAGCCCCTGGTTCAGCGTTTTGAACCACCGCTCCACCGGTTTGTCGGTCGGCGTATGGGGGCGAGCCGGCTGCAGCGAGATGTCGAGCTTCGCGCTGACGCTCGCGATGTGGTTCGAGACGTAGATCCGGCCGTGGTCATAGATGATCGTCTCCGCCGCGACCGCGGGCAGCAGCGGCTGCCCGTGCGCGTCCACCAGCTTCTGCGCGTCGAACACCACCGTGGATGGAACCCCGCAGTACGGGAGCGGCTCGCCCGTTGAAGCAGACGGCACCTCCCGCGGTCGGATCGTCTCGAACAGGACACCGGCCACGTCGGTCGACTTCGTCGATACCGGCGTCAGACGCAACCCGGTGATCACCTTGCTGTAGAGGTCCATGGCGACGGTGAGTTCGCACTGCACCCACCGGCAGGTCACCGGCTCCATTGCGAAGACATCCAGGCTGTTGGTGTCCAGCACGACGTACTCACCCGGTCGCGTCGCCCGCAGCTTGCCGAAGACCCCCTGGGGACGGTTCGCGATGGACCGCTTCCCCTTCGTACTGCCCTGGAACGCGTTCGTCCCCCGACCGAGTTCCTTCAGCAGTGCATAGCCCGTGGTCTGCTTCGGAATGCTCACCTCATCACTGCCGTACTTCTTAGCCAGCCGTTCTTCGATCTCCATCAGCACCAGGCCACGAACCGGGCGGCTGGACTTCTCCAAGCTCCCGATGACCGTGCGTGCCATCTCCAACCAGCGCGGATCGGCCCGGTCCAGCACGCCTTTGGGCTGGCGCTTGCTCACCAGCCCGGCCGGCCCGTCCCGCTCGACCTTGGACACCCATCGCCGGACCGTTGCCGGGTCGACTCCCAGCTCGGTGGCCTTTGCCCGGTACCGGTGCATCAAAGGCATCCCTGGCGCATAGTCCGGCCGCGGCTCACCCTCCAAAGCCAACTCGGAAGAACCGAGTTGAAAGCCGAAGCGAACTTCCTGCACATGCCGAAACCGAACGGTGAGCGCGTCGTCCTCCGCACTACTGAGACCGCCCAGCAACGCTGCGGCCGCCGGCTCCGCAGGCGAGGTCTCCACCAGGAACTCGGTAGAGGGGTGAGCCAGCAACACCGACAAGTCGACCTGCCGCCACGTGGGGCGGCCCTCCGCCGACATCTGCTGAAGGAGGATGCGGCGGCCCTCGATCTCCGCGATCGTGAACTGCTCGCCGTCATAGACGAGTGGCAGACCAGTCCGCAGAGTCGTTGTCCAGGCGTTCACAGTGACCTCCGCAGGACCCAGTCGCCACTCAGCGGACGGGACAAATCAGTGGTCAGCCGCCCAGACCACACCAGCGCCAAGAGCGCTGGTCGCGCCTCGTGGTCCGGGCGCTCAGCTGCCAGCCGTCGCTCGGCGACACCGAGTCGGTCACCGTCCTGCACGCTTTCCCAAGCGCGCTCGATCTCGGCCTCCGGCACCACGCCCGGGCGACGGTAGGCCGCCAGGAACCGGACGTTCTCCAAGACCACCCGGTCCGCGCCGGACCAGATCTCGTACTCCCAACCGTGCCGTTCGACCAGGTCACCCGGCCAAGCCAGCGCCTCCGCAATCTCGGGGTCCGTGAGCCGGTCTGCAGGCTTGACGTTCACCACCCGCACCGCTCCCGACTCCATGATCAGCAAGAAGTCCGGCACGTGCCGACGTACTCGATCGCCTACCCGAGCGGTCAGGTGACACGGCTGGGCATGGATCCCCCGCACGGCAGGATCCATGTCGGCCAGGAGAAGCCGTGCCAGCTCCAAGCGGCTCTCATACACCACCGGGCCAGCCATCGTTGCCGACGAGTACCGCCCTGAGTAGTGCGCTTGGCCGTGGACGGAGCGAAACTTCCGCCAGGGAACTGACCATGTGAAATCCGCCAACCGCAGGTCTTTGAACGGGACCTGGCGCACCGACGCGTCGTCGTAACGCACCGACGCCATCGGCTGCTTGTACTTCCCGCGGACCCGGGCTGGACTCGAAATGGCCATAGGCCGGAAGCTAGTTACCGTGCGGAGTCAGTGCGCACAGATCCCTGGAATTGCGCATCCGGTGCGCATCTCACGGGTACAGTGTGCATCGGTTCGCGGAACCTACACCCTCGGCGCCGGGGCGCCGGCCGACCCGGTGCGTAGGCGTCAAGGGAAGCGAACAGCCGCTCCGGCCGTCCTCCGCGTCCTCGATCCTCTCCAGCGGCCGACGGGCCAGGACCAGGCCAGAGCCAGGGCCAGAGCCGGTTGAGTATGCTCGCCGTCATGTCCACGGCAGCCACTCCCGGCCGCCGATCCGCAGGCCCCCGCAAGAGCGGTCCGACCACCCGAGAGCAGCGAGACGAGCACCGTGACCAGCTACGACTACGAGAAGGACGGCGCGGCCATCTATCGCCAGTCCTTCGCCACCATCCGTGCGGAGGCGGACCTCGCGGGCTTCCCCGCAGACGTCGGACAGGTGGCGGTCCGGATGATCCACGCCTGCGGAATGGTCGATCTCGTCCGCGACCTCGCCTACACGCCCGGTGTGGTGGCCCGAGCCCGTGAGGCCCTGCGGGCCGGCGCGCCCGTCTTCACGGACGTCCGGATGGTGACCGGCGGGGTGACCCGCAGTCGGCTCCCCGCCGGCAACGACGTGCTCTGCACGCTGTCCGATCCGGCCGTCCCCGCTCTGGCCGCGCGGCTCGGCACCACGCGCAGCGCCGCAGCGCTGGAGCTGTGGCGGGACCGGCTGGCGGGTTCGGTCGTCGCCATAGGCAACGCGCCGACCGCCCTCTTCCGTCTCCTGGAGATGATCGAGGAAGGCGCACCCCGGCCCGCCGCCGTGATCGGTGTGCCGGTCGGGTTCGTCGGGGCGGCCGAGTCCAAAGAGGCCCTGGTCGCCGCCCCGTCCGGGCTGGAGTATCTGACGGTGCGCGGGCGCCGGGGCGGCAGTGCCATGGCCGCCGCCGCCGTGAACGCGCTCGCCTGCGAGGAGGAGTGAGCGACGGAGCGGGTTGAACCGTCGGCGGGGCGCGAGGCAGGTGGAACGTCAGCAGCGGCGCGAGGCTGGACGGCATCGAGGAGCCCGCGCGGGGACCGGTCGGACCAGTTGCCGATCAGGCCGGTTTCGTACGTGTCCTATCCCGGTCAGGGATCCGGTCCAGCCATGCTCCGATCCATCGTGCCGCCTCCTGTGGGTCCGGCACGACGGGAACGCCCGCGGGCGCCGGCGGTCTGCGCACCACGACCACGGGCAGCCCCGCCTCCCGGGCGGCGGTCAGCTTCGGCGCGGTGGCCTCACCCCCGCTGTCCTTGGTCACCAGGACGTCGACGCGATGACGGCGCAGCAGCTCGCGCTCCCCGTCGAGGGTGAAGGGGCCCCGGTCGAGCAGCACCTCCATGGCGGACGGGCAGGGCGGCTCGGGCGCTTCGACCGAGCGGACCAGGAACCACAGGTCGTCCAGGCCGGCGAAGGCCGCCAGACTCATCCGTCCGGTGGTGAGGAAGATCCGTCGCCCGAGCGCCGGCAGCAACGCCGCGGCCTCCGCCGGAGAGTTCGCCTCGTGCCGGCGGTCGCCCTCGACGGGCGCCCAGCCGGGGCGCCGCAGCGCGAGCAGCGGGACCTTCACGGCGGCGGCGGCCGCGGCCGCGTGGAAACCGATCGTCCCGGCGAAGGGGTGGGTGGCGTCGACGATCGCGTCGACCGCGTGCTCGCGCAGCCACGCCGTGAGGCCCTCGACCCCGCCGAACCCGCCCACGCGGACCTCACCCGGCGGCAGCCGGGGAGCGGCCACCCGTCCGGCGAGCGAGCTGGTCACCTTCAGGTCCGGCACGGCGCGCAGCAGCTCGGCGAGCCGGCGGGCCTCCGCGGTCCCACCGAGTATCAGTACGTGCACGAGAGTCCGGCTCCGATCATGAGCGGCGGCGGGTCGGGGGCTGGGAGGACGGAGCAAGCGGTAGGAGGGGCCACGCGGGGAGACGCAGGGAGACGCAGGGAGACGCAGGGAGACGGTCCGCGGGGCGACGCGGGACCGGACCATGCGCGCTCCACTCAAGCACACCGGCCCACGGGTACGCGGTCCCCGGTCCGGGGCCGCCGGCCGGAGTGCGGGATCCGGTTCCCGGGGCTCGCACCGCGCTGCCGCCCGGCGGCGGCCGCCTGAACCGGGCTCCGGGCGGCGGGACTCGGACCCGCCGCCCGGACCGGGGGCACAAGGCGCCTGTGGTAGCTTGCCGACGCCGGTCGCCCCCGTGTCCGTACATGCGGGCGCGCTTGACGCGCAGCGGTAAGAGCGGCGGACGGCCCCACCGGCCGCCGACAGCCACCGACCACCTTCGGCTACCGGCCACCTTCGGCCACAGGCCGAGGCCGCTGACCCCTGTCCACCGGCCGCCCACGACCGGGGCGACCTCGCGGCCGGGAACTCCGCGCATCTGCAAGCACCTGGAGGAGCATCACGTGACGAGCCGTGTCACCTTCGTCTCGCCCGCCGTGAACGCGTCGCTGCGTCAGGCCCGTTTCGACGACGGAGGATCGATCGACGCGGGCGGGGCGGCGCGGGCCCGGGCCGCGGCCGGCGCGCTGCCCGCAGGCGCGCGCGTCGTGACGTCGTCCACCGTGCGCTGCCGGGAGACGGCCGCCGCGCTCGGCCTGGGCGCGGCCCGGCCGGCGGGGTCGGCGACGGAACCGGTGGAGCCGCTGGAACCGGTGGAGCCGCTGGAGTTGGCCGGGCTGGACGTGGGGCGCTGGCGCGGACTGACCCTCGCCGAGGTGGGCGCAGCCGAGCCGGAGGCGGTGGCCCGCTGGCTGACCGACCCGGGATCCGCGCCGCACGGCGGGGAGTCCGTCCTGGACCTGTGCGCGCGGGTGTCCCGCTGGCTGGAGTCGTCGTCGGGGGCGGACGGCCGTACCCTCGCCGTGGTCGAGCCGGAGATCGTGCGGGCAGCGGTCGTCCATGTGCTGGGGGCGCCCGCGACAGCCTTCTGGCGGCTCGACGTACCGCCGCTCACGGCCACCTCGATCAGCGGCCGCGACGGTCGCTGGAACCTGCGGCTGGGACATCCGCCGGACTCGGCCGAGGCCTCGTCCGGCGCATCATGACGTCCCGTCAGGTGACGGCGCGACAGGGCCGCTGTCGCAGTCACGCCGACGTGCCGTGTCGACCGTCGACCGCCACGTCGTCCTGTCACGTCGGCCTGTCAGATCGGCCAGTCACGTCGACTGTCGCGGCTGATCGGGTCGACTCCCCTGCCGGGACGGTCAGTTCGGGGCGGCAGCGGGCGTCGTGCCCGCGGACACCGTCGCCGGCCGGGGATTCAGCAGCCGCTCGGCCAGTTCCCCGAAGCCGAGGCCGAAGGCCGCCCACATCGTCACCTGCAGGGCGAGCGAGGAGAGGCGGAACCGCCACAGCAGCGTGGCCGGGAAGTCTCCCGGCACCTCGTTGACGGCGGGCAGGAACCCGTACGCCAGCCCGATCACGGCCACGAAGCCGACGACGGCGACCACGGTGGCGTGCCATGCGCCGAGCCTCGGCGTGAGCCGCTTGCCGACGATCACCGCGGCGACCGCGACGAGGACGCCGAGCACCATCATCAGGAAGTAGAGCGTGGTGCGCTGGGCGATGGTGTCGTGGTCGCCGACCGCGGGCGGGTTGGCCGGGTACTTCAGGAACGGCACGACGTCCACGGTGAGCAGGGCGGCCCCGGACAGCAGCAGCGCCGTGGCCCGGGGGCCGAAGCGTCCGACGCGGCCCAGGGCGAAGCAGTAGGCCAGCGCGGCGATGCCGCCGAAGGCCACCCCGTAGACCAGGACGCCGGTGGCCAGGCCGGCGGTGGACTGCAGGCTGCGGGAGACGAGTTCGACCTCGTGGTGGTGCGCGGGGGTGTGGGACTCCTCGAAGCCGATCGCGCTGTCGACGTTCGGTTCGCCGAGGAAGTACGCCACGACCAGGGCGAGCACGCCGGCCCCCAGGCCGGCGAGCATGCCCCGGACGAGCAGGTTCCTTACCGTTGCGGAATTCATGCGGGTGCGGCGCCCCTCGTCAGTGGCAGGGGAAACCGAGCAGGTGACGGGCGTCGTGCACCCACTCGTGGACGCCCTCGCCGGAGACCACGGACGTGGCGCCCTGCTCGGCGCCCACGAAGTAGAGCATGACCAGCATCAGGACGCCGAAGAAGACGGCCCAGGGGGCGATGTCCCTCAGCGGCAGCTTGGCGGGTACGGCAGGGGTGGTGGCGGTCGGCTGGGCGACGTGCTGCGCCATGGCAGGGCCTCCTCTGGGAGTTCGCGTCCCATCTCGGTGGTGCACAGGACGACGGCCCCGGGTCTGACTCGCGATGCGCCCCCGCTCCGGGCGGCGCATCGATCACAGTGGCGCGACCGTGCCGGATTTCCACCGGCTTCCGTGATCCCGTCGTCGATAACAGAGCGACGGTACCGTGTGTCGCGTCCATGGCCAATACCGCGCCACCTGGGGTGATGCCGTTCTCTGCTGTCGTGTGGCCCGGATCACCCGTCGGCGACGGGCCTGTGGGGGCCGGAGAGGACCCGGTGCGCGGTCGGCGCTCTCCGGCCGGCAGGCGCCGGAGCGGGGGTCCCGTCCCTGGCCCGCGCCCCTGTCCCGCGGCGTGATCCGCGTGGCCGCGTGGCGCGCCGCGCGACCCACTGGTGGGTTCCGGGCGGCCGGTGCCAGAGTCTGGGCCATGGCCATAGACGTCGTAGCCCTCCGGGCCCACTTTCCCTCCCTCTCGCAAGGGTTCGCGTTCTTCGACGGCCCGGGCGGGACGCAGACCCCCGTGCCGGTCGCGGAGGCGATCGTCCGGACCATGACCGGTCCGCTGTCCAACCGCGGGACGGTCAGCACGTCCGAGCGCAACGCCGAGCGGTCCGTCGCCGGGTTCCGGGCCGCCTACGCGGACCTGCTGGGCGTGCCGGCGAGCGGCATCGTGCACGGCCGCAGCGCCACCCAGCTCACCTACGACTTCTCACGGCACCTGGCCAAGGGCTGGCGGGCGGGCGACGAGATCGTCCTGAGCCGGCTGGACCACGACGCGAACGTGCGGCCGTGGATCCAGGCGGCGGAACGCGCCGGGGCCGCCGTCCGCTGGATCGAGATCGACGAGGCGACGACCGGGCTCGACCTCGACTCCTACGAGCGGGCGCTGTCGTCCCGGACGAGGCTGGTCGCGGTGACGGCGGCCTCGAACGTGCTGGGCACCAGGCCGCCCGTGCGCCGGATCGCCGACCGGGCCCACGAGGTCGGCGCCCTGGTCTTCGTCGACGGGGTGCACTACGCCGCGCACCACCTGGTGGACGTGCCGGCGCTGGGGGCCGACCTGTTCGTCTGCTCGCCGTACAAGTTCCTCGGACCGCACTGCGGCGTGCTCGCCGGGTCGCCCGACGTCCTCGAGGCCCTCGCGCCGGACAAGCTGCTGCCGTCCACCGACACCGTGCCGGAACGCTTCGAGTTCGGGACCCTGCCCTACGAGATCCTGGCGGGGGCCACCGCCGCCGTGGACTTCCTGGCCGCGATGGACCCGGGCGGGGAGGGGGACGGGCGCGCGCGGGACGGACACGCGCCGGCCGGGCGCGCGCCGGACGCCGGGAAGCCGGACGACGAGGGGCCGGACGACGAGGGGCCGGACGACGGGGAGCCGGGCGCCTCGCGCAGGGAGCGGCTGAAGCGGTCGCTGCGGTCCCTGCACGTTCACGAGAACGCGTTGCGCTCCAGGGTGGAGGAGGGGCTGCGCGCGCTGGGCGACGCCGTCACCGTCCACTCGAAGGCGCCGGACCGCACCCCCACCGTCCTGATGACCCTGAAGGGCCGGGACGCGCGGGAGGCGCAGGCGCATCTGGCCGCGCGGGGGGTGGTGGCCCCGGCGGGCTCCTTCTACGCGTATGAGGTCTTCGCCGCGCTGAAGCTGCCGGACCCGTCGCTGCGGGTGGGGCTCGCGCCCTACAACGACACGGAGGACGTCGACCGGCTGCTCGACGGGCTGGCCTCGTTCCTGTGAACCGCGTGACACGCGCCGTTCGGCGCCGGGTTCCGTGCGGGACCCGCCGCGACACACGCCGTTCTCCAGACTTGCACGGTTCGTTTTCTTGAATGGTTCGTCTTTATGCCGTAGATTCGACCTCATGACAGCCCCCCGTGCACCGATCACCGCCGAGGAGCTGCGCGGTGCCGGCCTGCGGGTGACGGCCGCCCGTGTCGCACTGCTCGAGACCGTCCGCGAAGGCGACCATCTGGACGTCGAGGCGATCGCCTCCGGCGTCCGCGGCCGCGTGGGCCACATCTCCGTGCAGGCCGTGTACGAGGCCCTGCACGCGCTGACCACCGCAGGCCTGGTGCGCCGTCTGGAGCCGCCGGGCAGCCCGGCCCGCTTCGAGGGGCGCGTCGGGGACAACCACCACCACCTCGTGTGCCGTTCGTGCGGCGTCGTCGTCGACGTCGACTGCGCGGTCGGCCACGCCCCCTGTCTGACCGCTGCCGACGACCGCGGCTTCTCCATAGACGAGGCCGAGGTCATCTACTGGGGCCTGTGCCCCGACTGTTCGTCCGCCCGCAGCACCTGAGCACCCGCAGCGTCCCGACCTGCGGTACGTGAGCATGTGATCCGACCAGTCCAGAAGGATTCCCCCATGACCGAGAACCATGACGCGATCGTGACCGAACAGAAGGCGGCGGAGGCAGGTGGCTGCCCGGTCGCGCACGACCGTGCCCTGCACCCGACCCAGGGCGGCGGAAACCGTCAGTGGTGGCCGGAGCGGCTCAACCTGAAGATCCTCGCGAAGAACCCGGCCGTGGCGAACCCGCTCGGCGAGGACTTCGACTACGCCGCGGCCTTCGGAGCGCTCGACCTCGCCGCCGTGAAGCAGGACATCGCCGAGGTGCTCACCACCTCGCAGGACTGGTGGCCCGCCGACTTCGGCAACTACGGCCCGCTGATGATCCGCATGGCCTGGCACAGCGCGGGCACCTACCGCATCAGCGACGGCCGCGGCGGCGCCGGCGCCGGTCAGCAGCGCTTCGCCCCGCTCAACAGCTGGCCGGACAACGCCAACCTGGACAAGGCCCGCCGCCTGCTCTGGCCGGTCAAGAAGAAGTACGGCCAGTCCATCTCCTGGGCCGACCTCATGATCCTCACCGGCAACGTCGCGCTGGAGCAGATGGGCTTCGAGACCTTCGGCTTCGGCGGCGGCCGCGAGGACGTCTGGGAGGCGGAGGAGGACGTCTACTGGGGTCCCGAGACCACCTGGCTCGACGACCGGCGCTACAGCGGCGACCGTGAGCTGGAGAACCCGCTCGGCGCCGTCCAGATGGGCCTCATCTACGTCAACCCCGAGGGCCCCAACGGCAACCCCGACCCGCTGGCCTCGGCCCGCGACATCCGCGAGACGTTCCGCCGCATGGCGATGAACGACGAGGAGACGGTCGCCCTCATCGCGGGCGGTCACACCTTCGGCAAGACGCACGGCGCGGGCCCCGCGGACCACGTCGGCGACGACCCCGAGGCCGCCTCGCTGGCCGAGCAGGGCCTCGGCTGGAAGAGCAGCTTCGGCACCGGCAAGGGCGGCGACACCATCACCAGCGGCCTGGAGGTCACCTGGACCTCCACGCCGACGCAGTGGAGCAACGGCTTCTTCGACAACCTCTTCGGCTACGAGTGGGAGCTGACCGAGAGCCCGGCCGGCGCCAAGCAGTGGGTCGCCAAGGACGGCGCGGGCGCCGGCACCGTGCCGGACGCGCACGACCCGTCCAAGCGCCACGCGCCGACGATGCTGACGACGGACCTGGCCCTGCGCTTCGACCCGGTCTACGAGCAGATCTCGCGCCGCTTCCACGAGAACCCCGACCAGTTCGCGGACGCCTTCGCCCGCGCCTGGTACAAGCTCACCCACCGCGACCTGGGCCCGAAGTCCCTGTACCTCGGCCCGGAGGTCCCGCAGGAGACCCTGCTGTGGCAGGACCCGCTGCCGCAGGCCGAGGGCGAGGTCATCGGCGCCGAGGACATCGCGGCGCTCAAGGCCAGGCTGCTCGACTCGGGGCTGACCGTCTCGCAGCTGGTGTCCACGGCGTGGGCGTCGGCGTCCTCCTTCCGCGGCAGCGACAAGCGCGGCGGCGCCAACGGCGCCCGCATCCGCCTCGAGCCGCAGCGCGGCTGGGAGGTCAACAACCCGGACGAGCTGGCGCAGGTGCTGCGCGTCCTGGAGGGCGTCCAGGCCGAGTTCAACTCCGGTGCGAAGAAGGTCTCCCTGGCCGACCTGATCGTCCTCGGCGGCGCGGCCGCCGTCGAGAAGGCCGCCAAGGACGCCGGGCACGACGTGGAGGTCCCCTTCACGCCGGGCCGGGTGGACGCCTCGCAGGAGCAGACGGACGTCGAGTCGTTCGCCGCGCTCGAGCCGACCGCCGACGGGTTCCGCAACTACGTCGGCAAGGGCAACCGCCTGCCGGCCGAGTTCCTGCTGCTCGACAAGGCGAACCTGCTGAACCTGAGCGCGCCCGAGACGACGGTCCTCGTCGGCGGCCTGCGCGTGCTGGGCGCCAACCACGCCCAGTCCTCGCACGGCGTGTTCACCGACACCCCCGGCACGCTGACGAACGACTTCTTCGTCAACCTGCTCGACCTCGGCACGACCTGGTCGTCGACGTCCTCGGACCAGACCGTCTTCGAGGGCCGGGACGCCGCCACGGGCGAGGTCAAGTGGACCGGAACCCGCGCCGACCTGGTCTTCGGCTCGAACTCCGAGCTGCGCGCGCTCGCGGAGGTCTACGCGAGCGACGACGCGAAGGAGAAGTTCGTGAACGACTTCGTCGCGGCCTGGGTCAAGGTCTGCGAACTGGACCGGTTCGACCTGGTCTGATCCCGCGACACCTGCACGAGGAGCACCGAACGCCCGGGGCGTCCGGCCCGGTCCACACGACCGAGCCGGACGCCCCGGCGCGTTGCCCGCCCGCCCAAACCATTGACGAGGACATGCAAGCCCCCTATCTTCTGGCCGAAGTTACGAACTGTGTTCGAGATGGCGAACATGGGAACAGGCTGCTTCACGGACAAGGGACGGTCCCTGGACAACACCTGCCGGGATCGGCGCCTCATGCCCACCACCCGACCCTCGCACACCCCGCCCTCGCACACCCTGACCACGCACAACCGGCCCTCGCACAACCGGCCCCCGCACACCCAGCCCCTGGAGAACCCCCTTGAGACGCAACGCCGTTCGGCTGATCCTGGCCGGCCTCGTCGCCCTCGCGGCCGTGCTCACCGGCGTGGCCGCCCCCGCTCAGGCCGCCGCGCCCGACTCACCCGCGGTGACGTACACCAACCCGATCGCCGAGAAGCGCGCCGACCCGCACATCTACAAGCACACCGACGGTTACTACTACTTCACCGCCACCGTCCCCGAGTACGACCGCATCGTGCTGCGCCGGGCGACGACCATCCAGGGCCTGTCCACGGCGCAGGAGGTCACCATCTGGACGAAGCACAGCAGCGGCGTCATGGGCGCCCACATCTGGGCGCCGGAGATCCACTTCATCGACGGCAAGTGGTACGTCTACTTCGCCGCCGGCTCCACCAGTGACGTGTGGGCGATCCGGATGTACGTCCTCGAAGGCTCCGGCGCCAACCCGCTCGCCGCGGCCTGGACCGAGAAGGGCCAGATCAGGACCACCTGGGAGAGCTTCTCCCTCGACTCCACCACGTTCGTCGTGAACGGGGTCCGCTATCTCGCCTGGGCCCAGCGCAACCCGGCGGAGAACAACAACACCAGTCTGTTCATCGCGAAGCTGGCCAACCCCTGGACGATCTCCGGAACTCCGGCGGAGATCTCGCAGCCGACGCTGTCCTGGGAGACCGTGGGCTTCAAGGTCAACGAGGGGCCCGCGGTGATCCAGCACGGCGGCAAGGTCTTCATGACCTACTCGGCGAGCGCGACCGACGCCAACTACTGCCTGGGCATGCTGACCGCCTCCGCGACCGCCGACCTCACCGACCCGGCGTCCTGGGCCAAGGGGTCGCAGCCCGTCTTCCGGACGAACGACGCGACCTCGCAGTACGGCCCCGGCCACAACTCCTTCACGGTCTCCGAGGACGGCAGGTCCGACATCCTCGTCTACCACGACCGGAGCTACAGGGACATCACCGGCGACCCGCTGAACGACCCCAACCGCCGCACCCGCGTGCAGAAGCTGTACTGGAAGGCCGACGGCACACCCGACTTCGGCATCCCGGTGGCCGACGGGGTGACCCCGAAGCGCCTCTCCTCCTACAACTACCCCGACCGGTTCATCCGCCACTGGGACTACCGCGCCCGGATCGAGGCGAACGTCAGCCCGCTCGCCGACTCGCAGTTCCGCGTGGTCCCCGGTCTCGCCGGAACCGGCACGGTCTCCCTGGAGGCGACGGGCTTCCCCGGTTACTACCTGCGGCACAAGAACTCCGAGGTGTGGCTGGAGAAGAACGACGGCACGTCCGGGTTCGCCTCCGACGCGACCTTCTACCAGCAAGCCGGACTCGCCGACGCGGCGGGGATCTCGTACGAGTCGTACAACTACGCGGGCCGTTACATCCGCCACTACAACTACCTGCTCTACGTGCAGACGCCGAGCACCGCGACGGACAAGGGGGACGCGACCTTCTACGCCCAGTGAGCCGCCCGCCGTCGCACGCCCGGGCGAGACACGCGCCGCGGCGGGAGCTCCGTCGGTGCGGAAGCACCGTCGAGGCGGAAGCACCGTCGCGGAACGAGGCTCGGCACAGTGAGGTTCTCGTCACGGCGGGGCCCTCGTGGCGGTGAGGACGGCATGCTGCGGCGCGCCGACGGCACGACGCCGGGACTATACATTGAGCGTATACCTTCTCTGTATAGTCTCGGCATGCCTTCTCCGAGCAGGAAGACGAAGAACAGGGGGGCCGGGTTGCGCGCCGTCGCCGTCTCGGCGGTGACCGCCTGTACCGCTGTCGCGCTCACCGGCTGCGGCGGCGTCGACCCCACACTTCCGAGCAGCGCCCGCGCCCGTCCCGCCGCCACCTCCCAGACCTCTCGCATCGGCGCTGTCGACTGCCGGGAGGTGAAGTGCATCGCCCTCACCTTCGACGCGGGTCCCAGCGAGAACTCCGCCCGCTTGCTGGACATCCTGAGGGAGAAGCAGGTCTCAGCAACGTTTTTCCTGCTGGGCAAGAGACATATCGAGAAGTACCCGGAGCTCGTCAGACGCATGGCAGCCGAGGGGCACGAAGTGGCCAGCCACACGTGGGACCACAAGATCCTCACGCAGATCGAGCCGGACGAGATACGCGAGGAACTCCGGCGTCCCAACGACGCGATAGAGCGCCTCATCGGCCGGCGCCCCACCCTGATGCGGCCGCCGCAGGGCCGCACCGACAAGACCGTGCACGAGATCTCCCGCGAACTCGGCCTCGCCGAAGTGCTGTGGACCGTGACCGCCAAGGACTACACGACGACCGACTCCGCGGTGATCGAGCGCCGGGTCCTCGCACAGGCCGACCGGGACGGCATCATCCTGCTGCACGACCTCTACGACGGAACCGTGCCGGCCGTACCCGGAATCATCGACGCGCTGAAGGAGCGCGGGTTCGTCTTCGTGACGGTGCCCCAGTTGCTTGCGCCCGGGGAAGCGGTGCCCGGGAACGTCTACCGCTGACCGCGGGCCGCCCGGTGAGCCGGGGGCAATCCACAGCCCGCGCGCTCCGGCTGCCTACGATCACCGGGTGGCCCTCTTCCAGCTCGAGCGCACGGTCCCGCTGTCCCCCGACGACGCCTGGCGTCGTCTGACGCGGTGGTCCCGGCACGGCGACGTGGTACCGCTCACCCGCGTCACCGTGCTCACTCCCCCGCCCGACCACGAGGGCACTGTCTTCGTGGCCCGCTCGGGCCTCGGCCCGCTCGCCTTCGACGACCGGATGGAGCTGACCGTGTGGCAGCCGCCGGCCGATGACGCCCCGGGCCGCTGCCGACTGGAGAAACGCGGCCGGGTCGTCCTGGGCTGGGCGGAGATCGAGGTACGGCCGCAACCGGACGGGCGGACCCGCGTGATCTGGCGCGAGGAACTGGACGTGCGCCTGCTGCCGTCCCTCCTCGATCCGCTCCTCGGGGCGGCGGCCCGCGCGGTGTTCGGCCGGGCGGCGGACCGCCTCCTCCGCACCCCGTGACCATGTCCCCGCCCCGCGTGCCAGGGTGGGGACATGACGACGGTGGACGAGTCCGAGGCCCTCGCGGCGGACGCCCTGCGCTGGCTACGGAACACCGCGCGGGACACCGGCGACGGTGGCCTCGGCTGGCCCGTCGCGCCCTCGGACGGTGCGGTCGAGCCGACGCTCTACAACGGCACGGCCGGGGTGGTACCCGTGCTCCTGGAAGCCTGGCGGCACTTCGGCGACGACTCGTACGCCGACACCGCCCTGCGGGCCGCCCGCAGCCTCGCGGACGCCGTCGACGAACACCCCGACGCCTCCCTGTACTTCGGCCTCACCGGCATCGCCGTGGTCCTGCGCGCCGTGCACCGCGACCTCGGCTCGGCAGCGGCCGGCGCCGCGGCGGACCGCGCTCTGGCACGGGTGCGCGCACGCTTCGACGGGACGCGCTGGGGCGACCTGTTCGAGCTGATGGGCGGCAACGCGGGCATCGGACTGGGAGCGCTGCTGTGCGGCGACGCCGATGGGGCGCTCGCCGCCCTGGAGCCTTACTCGCGCACGGCCGAGCCGACGGCGGCGGGCGTGACCTGGCCGTGGCTCGCCGGGGCCGGTACCAGGCTGCACCACCTGGCGCACGGCACGCTCGGCATCGCGTACGCACTCGCCGTGGTCGGAACGGCGACGGGCCGCGAGGACCTCGTCGGACTCTCGCGGGCCGGGGTCGCCGACGTCGTGTCCCGCGACGAGGCCGGGTCCCAGGGCTTCCTCGTCCCGCACTCGGACCCGCAGCACCGACCCGACGTCGTCGACCGCCACAGCTACGGCTGGTGCCACGGACCGGCCGGGGACGCCCAGGTCTTCCGGATGCTGCGCGACGTCCTCGGCGAGTCCTCCTGGTCGGACCTGGCCGACCGCTGCTGGCACACCGTGACCCGCTCCGGTCTGCCGCGCAGGCTGCGGCCAGGATTCTGGGACAACAACGGCCGCTGCTGCGGGACGGCGGGCGTACTCGCGCTGGCCGGCGACCGCATCGCCGAACAGGGCGACTCCCCCGAGTTCGCCGCCGCCCTCGTGGCGGACCTCGCCTCCCGCGCGACGCGGGACGCCTCCGGCGCGCGCTGGCGCAACGTCGAGCACCGGGCCGCCACGAGCGACCTCGAAGCCCAGACCGGGTGGGCGATGGGCAACGCGGGCATCGCGCGCGAACTGCTGCGTCACGTGCGGTTGAGCCGGGGAGGAGATCCCCGCTACGCGTTCACCTGGCCGGACCAGCCCGCCGTCCGGGTGACGACGGCTCAGACGACCGAACCGATCCGCCCCGCCGACGGCGGCGGCGACGTCACGTCGTGATGGATCGGCGTGTGCGCGCCGGTGAGCGGCACTCCGCTGCCGCCACGCCGGTCGGCGACGATCTCCGCGGCGATCGACAGCGCCGTCTCCTCCGGCGTACGCGCACCCAGGTCGAGACCGATGGGTGAGCGCAGTCGCGCCAACTCCACCTCCGTGACGCCCGCTTCGCGCAAGCGGCGGTCACGGTCGAGGTGCGTGCGGCGCGACCCCATCGCACCGACGTAGGCGACCGGCAGACGCAACGCCCGCCGCAGCAGGGGGATGTCGAACTTCGCGTCGTGGGTGAGGACGCACAGCACGGTCCGCGCGTCCACCCGTGTGCGCTCCAGGTACCTGTGCGGCCACTCGACGACGATCTCGTCCGCCTCGGGGAAGCGGGCCGCGGTGGCGAAGACGGGACGGGCGTCGCAGACCGTCACGTGGTAGTTCAGGAATCTGCCGACCCGCACCAGCGCCGCAGCGAAGTCGATCGCACCGAACACGATCATCCGCGGCGCGGGAACGGACGCCTCCACCAGGACGGTGACCGGGGCCCCGCAGCGTGAACCCCGCTCCCCGATCTCCAGCGTGCCGGTGCGACCGGCGTCGAGAAACGCCCGGGCCTCTGCCGCGACCGTACGGTCCAGCTCGGGATGGGCGCCGAAGCCACCCTGGTAGGAACCGGTCTCGCAAGGATTACGGCCGGGGGAGGCGGCGTCGAGCGGGCCGCCGTCACGGTAACCGTTCTCGAAAGAGCCGCAGCCTCCGGAACCGCTCGCGTGATTGCGTCCGTCGCGGAAACCGCTCTCGAAACTACGACCACCCGAACCACCCTCGGCAACGAATCCGCCGCGGAAACCGTCTTCGGAACAACCGCTCCCTCGGTAACCGCTTTCGTAGCGGACGCCCGTTGCGGAACCGCTTTCGAAACGACCGCTCCCTCCGAAACCGCTCTCGTAACGGGCGCCTCCTGTGGAACCGCTTTCGAGACGACCGCTGTCGTGGGAACCGCTGTCGTGATCGCCGTCCGGACGGACGAGCAGTGCGCGGCCCACGAGGCCGGGCGGGCCGCTCACCACGCGCGCCAGCGCGACCGCCGCGCCGGAAGCGGCTGCCGCGAGGGCGGCCGCGACCACCTGGCGGGCCGGGTCCCCCCTCCGCACCGGCATGACGAGGATGTCGATGATCCCGCCGCAGGTGAGCCCGACGGCGAAGGCGTCGTCGTCGCTGTAGCCGAAGCGTTCCAGTAGCGGCTGCCCGTCCTCCAGCGCCTGCCGGCACAGCTCGTAGACCGCTCCCTCCACACAGCCGCCGGAGACCGAGCCGATCGCCGTGCCGTCGGCGTCCACCGCGAGGGCGGCGCCCGGCGGGCGGGGCGCGCTGCCGCCGACGGCCACGACGGTGGCGACGGCGAAGTCACGGCCCTGCCCGGCCCACCGGTCGAGTTCCTCGGCGATGTCCAGCATTTCTCGGTCTCCTTGATCGCGGCCGGGTGGAGAACGGGCCCGCTCGGGCCGGTGACGACCGGCAGCATGTCGACGATTCCGTGCAGCACGCACATGCCCATCGCCTGCGGCCAGGTCGTCTGAGGGGCGGCCTGCGAGGACGGCGTCCCGGAGACGGACAGCCCGGCGGCGAGCGCCAGAGGCGCCGTGCCGCAGAAGCCCATGAGCCATGAGCAACGTGGTGGAAGCGGCTGCGGAAGCGGGGCCCCGGGGGCGAACACCCCCGGGGAGAACCGCGGGACCGTGACCGCGGGGATCACGTTCCGGTGAGGTGCTCCGGACGTACGGGCGTGCGGTCGAGCTCCAGCCCGGTCGCGTTGCGGATCGCCGCGAGGACGGCCGGGGTCGAGGACAGGGTGGGGGCCTCGCCGATGCCGCGGAGCCCGTAGGGCGCGTGGTCGTCGGCGAGTTCGAGCACGTCGACCGGGATGGTCGGCGTGTCGAGAATCGTGGGGATCAGGTAGTCCGTGAAGGAGGGGTTCCTGACCTTGGCCGTCTTCGGGTCGACGATGATCTCCTCCATGACCGCCATGCCCAGACCCTGGGTCGTGCCGCCCTGGATCTGACCGATCACGGAAAGCGGATTCAGCGCCTTTCCGACGTCCTGTGCGCAGGCCAGCTCGATGACCTTGACCAGTCCCAGTTCGGTGTCGACCTCGACGACCGCGCGGTGCGCGGCGAAGGAGTACTGGACATGGCCGTCGCCCTGGCCGGTGCGCAGATCGAAGGGCTCGGTCGGCCTGTGCCGCCACTGCGCCTCGACCTCGACGGCTTCGTCACCGAGCACGTCGACGAGGCCGGCGAGCACCTCGCCGCCGTCCGTGACGACCTTGCCGTCCTCCAGGAGCAGTTCGGCGGTGGCCCAGGCGGGATGGTGGGCGCCGAACCTGCGGCGGCCGATTTCCAGGACCTTCTCCCGCACCAGTTCGCAGGAGTTCTTGACGGCGCCGCCGGTGACGTACGTCTGCCGGGAGGCCGACGTCGAGCCGGCGCTGCCGACCCTGGTGTCCGCCGGATGGATCGTCACCTGCGCGACGCCCAGTTCGGTGCGGGCGATCTGCGCGTGGACCGTGACGCCGCCCTGGCCGACCTCCGCCATGGCCGTGTGCACGGTCGCGACGGGCTCGCCCGCGATGACCTCCATGCGGACCTTGGCGGTCGAGTAGTCGTCGAAGCCCTCGGAGAAGCCGACGTTCTTGATGCCGACCGCGTAACCGATTCCCCGCACGACGCCCTCGCCGTGCGTGGTGTTGGACAGACCGCCGGGCAGCTGCCGTACGTCCGCGCCCTCGCTGCTCTCCCACTGGCGCTCCGGCGGCAGCGGCATCGCCTTGACGCGGCGCAGGAGTTCGGCGACCGGCGCCGGGGAGTCGACCCGCTGCCCGGTGGGCAGGAGCGCTCCCTGTTCCATCGCGTTGCGCTGCCGGAACTCCACCGGGTCCAGACCGAGTTCCTTCGCCACCTTGTCCATCTGCGCCTCGTAGGCGAAGCAGGCCTGGACCGCGCCGAAGCCGCGCATCGCGCCGCAGGGCGGGTTGTTGGTGTAGAGGGCGACGGCCTCGATGTCCACGTCGTCGACGGCGTAGGGGCCGATGCCGAGCGAGGAGGCGTTGCCGACGACCGCGGCGGACGTCGAGGCGTACGCGCCGCCGTCGAGGACGATGCGGCACTTGACGTGGGTGAGTCTGCCGTCACGGGTGGCGCCGTGCTCGTAGTACAGCTTGGCCGGGTGGCGGTGCACATGGCCGAAGAAGGACTCGAAACGGTTGTAAACGATTTTGACGGGTTTTCCGGTGCGCAGGGCCAGCAGGCACGCGTGGATCTGCATCGACAGGTCCTCACGGCCGCCGAACGCCCCGCCGACGCCGGCCAGCGTCATCCGCACCTTGCTCTCGGGCAGGCCGAGGACGGGGGCGATCTGGCGCAGGTCGGCGTGGAGCCACTGGGTGGCGATGTAGAGGTGGACGCCGCCGTCCTCCTCCGGCACGGCGAGCCCGGACTCCGGGCCGAGGAAGGCCTGGTCCTGCATGCCGAACGTGTACTCGCCCCGGACGACGACGTCGGCGCGCCGGGCAGCCTCGTCCGCGTCGCCGCGCACGATGGGCTGACGGTGGACGATGTTGGGGTGCGGGACGTGGCCGATGTGGTGGTCGTCGCGGTTCTCGTGGATCAGGATCGCGTCCGGGGCGGTCGCGGAGGCCTCGTCGGTGATGACGGGCAGTTCGCGGTACTCCACCTTGATCTTGGCGGCGGCGCGGCGGGCGGTCTCCGGATGGTCGGCGGCGACGACCGCGACCGGCTCGCCGTGGTGGCGTACCCTGCCGTGCGCCAGGACCGGGGTGTCCTGGATCTCCAGGCCGTAAGTCCTCACGTCGGTCGGCAGGTCGTCGTACGTCATGACGGCGTGGACGCCCGGGGTGGCCAGGGCCTCGGAGGTGTCGAGGGAGACGATCTCGGCGTGCGCGACCGGGGAGCGCAGGATCTGGCCCCAGAGCATGTCCTCGTGCCACAGGTCGGACGCGTACGCGAACTCGCCGGTGACCTTGAGGGTGCCGTCGGGGCGCAGGGTGGACTCGCCGATGCCGCCCCTGGTCCGGGAGTCCTGGGTGACCTTGACGGGGGCGCCGAGGGGGTGGCCGACAGGGGCGCCGTCCGCTCGGGGGAAGCCGCGGGTGGGGGAAGGCATCGTCAGACCGCCTCTCCCTGTCGGGCGGCCGCCAGTCGGACCGCGTCCATGATTTTTTCGTAACCGGTACAGCGGCACAGATTGCCCGAGAGCGCCTCGCGGATGTCCGCGTCGGTCGGGGTCGGGTTGTGTTCGAGCATCTCGTCGGCGGCGACCAGGAGGCCCGGGGTGCAGAAACCGCACTGGACGGCGCCGGCGTCGATGAAGGCCTGCTGGATCGGGGCGAGTTCGCCGCCCTCGCCGGCCTGGGAGTCGGAGCCCTCTGCCTGCCGGACCCGCGCCTCGTCGAGGGAGGGCCCGGAGGCGGCCGGGGCACCGTGGGAAACGGTCTTGCAACGGTCGCGTACGGCGCGCTGCCGGGCGTGGTCGGCGAGTCCTTCGACGGTGACGACGTCACGGCCCTCGACCTGGCCGGCGGCGACGAGACACGAGCACACCGGGACGCCGTCCAGCCGGACGGTGCACGAGCCGCACTCTCCCTGCTCGCAGGCGTTCTTCGATCCCGGGAGCCCGAGCCGTTCGCGCAGCACGTACAGCAGGCTCTCGCCCTCCCACACGTCGTCGGCTTCCTGCGGGCGTCCGTTGACGGTGAAGTTGACGCGCATCACGCGGCTCCCTTCGAGGCGCGGCGGGCGCCGCGGTACGACTCCCAGGTCCAGCTGAGCGTCCGGCGGGCCATCACACCGACTGCGTGGCGGCGGTAGCTCGCGGTGCCCCGGACGTCGTCGATCGGGTTGCAGGCGGCGGCGCACAGGTCGGCGAACTGCTTGGCGACCGAGGGGGTGATGACTTTTCCGTTGTCCCAGAAACCGTCTTCTTCGAGCGCCGCGTCGAGGAACTCCTCGGCGGTCCTGGCCCGGACGGGGGTGGGGGCGGCGGAGCCGATGCCGGTGCGCACGGTCCGGGTCTCAGGGTGCAGGGCGAGGCCGAAGGCGCAGACGGCGATGACCATGGCGTTGCGGGTGCCGACCTTGGAGTACTGCTGGGGGCCGTCGGCCTTCTTGACGTGGACGGCGCGGATCAGCTCGTCGGGGGCGAGCGCGTTGCGTTTCACCCCGGTGTAGAACGCGTCGATCGGGATGCGGCGCGAACCGCGCACCGACTCGGCCTCGACCTCGGCGCCGGCGGCGAGCAGGGCGGGGTGGGCGTCACCCGCCGGGGAGGCGGTGCCGAGGTTGCCGCCGACGCCTCCGCGGTTGCGGATCTGCGGGGAAGCCACGGTGTGCGAGGCGAGCGCGAGGCCCGGCAACTCGGCGCGCAGGTTCTCCATGATCCGGGAGTACGGGACGGAGGCCCCGAGCCGCACGGCTTCCTCGCCGACCTCCCACTCGTAGAGGTCACCGACGCGGTTGAGGTCGAGCAGGTACTCGGGCCTGCGGTGGTCGAAGTTGATCTCGACCATCACGTCGGTGCCACCCGCAATCGGCACAGCGGTGGGGTGCTCCGCCTTCGCGGCGAGCGCCTCCTCCCAGCTGGCGGGGCGAAGGAAGTCCATGACCGGCTCTCTTCTTCGTCTCGTGAGTCTCGTGGGTCGTCTCTATCGAGCCAGAATCGGGGGCGGCGGACCCCGGCTCGTTCCTGTGCTGTTCACGCGGGGTGAGGCCAGTACACAGGGGCTTGCTCCGACCGGGTCAGTCACGGAAGCCATGAAGGAGTTGGCTGGTCCGTCGAGGCATCTTGTAGATTCGTATGAATGGAGGCCTTCGGTAACCTCCGCGTTTTCCTGCAGAAACGCGGGAAACAGCCTGCAGTCGAAGAATGCGGTTTCTGAGATTCCACCGCAGCGGGCCCGGCTCTTCGGGGCGGAACCGGCGGCGGGCCCGAAGCCTCACATCCTTCAAGACTCATCGTAGATTTCGAGACAGAGAACGGCGGCGACGAGATGCGGCTGCGCGCACTTTTGGACACCGATGCGCTGGGCCTCGGGCTCCTCGGCGGCGAGGACGAACTGGACCGCACGGTGCGCGGGGTCATGACCACCGACCTCAGGGACCCCAGCCGCTACCTCTCGGGGGGCGAGCTGGTGCTGACGGGTCTGGCCTGGCGCCGGGACGCGGCGGACTCCGAGCCGTTCGTACGGATCCTGGTGCAGGCCGGGGTGGCCGCGCTCGCGGCCGGCACGGCTGAGCTGGGCGACGTCCCGGAGGACCTGATCGCGGCCTGCGCCCGGCATCGCCTCCCGCTGTTCGCGGTGCACGAGTCGGTGGCTTTCGCGACGATCACCGAGCACGTCGTGCGGCAGGTCTCCGGCGAGCGCGCCGGGGACCTCGCGGCCGTGGTCGACCGGCACCGCCGGATGATGACCTCGGGCCCGGCCGGCGGCGGCCCGGACGTGGTCCTGGACCTGCTCGGCTCCGACCTGGACCTGCGCGCCTGGGTCCTGTCGCCCACCGGCCGGCTCATCGCGGGCCCGAAGACGACGGGCCCGGGCCTGCCGGCCGACGTCTGCGCCGGGCTCGCGGCGGAGCACCTGGCGGCCGTCCGCACCGGCCGCCCCGGCCCGCACCGGGTGCTCGTGGGCCGGACGGCGTTCTCCCTCTTCCCGATCCGCGGCAGCGGCGGCCGCTCACCGCACATGCCTCAGATCCACCGGTCCCCGCAGACGCCACGGACCGGACAGAACCCGGCCGGCGTGCCGAGCACGCCGGGGACTCGGGACGTGCGCGAGAGCGTCCTGTCGGACTGGCTGCTGGCCGTCGAGGCGGACGCCGGCGACTGGGCGGACGAGCGCCTCGACCTGCTCCAGGGAGTCACCCAGCTCATCGCGGTCGAACGGGACCGCCGGGACGCGGCGCGCACGGTGCGCCGCCGTCTCGCGCAGGAGGTGCTGGAGCTGGTCCAGACGGGCGCGGCTCCGGCGGAGATCGCGGCCCGTCTGCGGGTTGCCGCTCCGGTGCTGCTGCCGGGTCTGGGGGCCGCCCCGCACTGGCAGGTGGTGGTGGCCCGCGTGGAGTGGGACGACGGCGGCCCGGAGGCCGGCCCGGTCGCCCAGTCGCTGCTGGAGGAGATCCTGGTCGACCCCCTGGCCACCGGCCCCGAGCCGTCCGATCGCATCGCCGTCGCCCATACAGGTGACGAAGCCGTCGCCCTCGTCCCGCTGCCGGCCATGTCCGGCGAGCACGACGGCGCCGAGACCGGCGTCCTCGCGGACGCGCTGTCGGCCGCCGTACGGGAGCCGCTGTCGGCCGGTCTCGACGGGGACGGCCGGCTCACCCTGGGCGTCAGCGCGGCCGTGCATTCGGCGGAAGGGCTGCGGGGGGCGCTGGAGGAGGCACGGCACGCCCGCCGGGTGGCCGCCGCCCGTCCCGGCCGGGTCTGCGCGGCGGGGCACCAGGAGCTGGCCTCGCACGTCCTGCTGCTCCCGTTCGTCCCCGACGACGTGCGCCGGGCGTTCACCGCCCGCCTCCTGGACCCCCTGCGCGACTACGACCGACGTCACCGCGCCGAGCTGATCCCGACCCTGGAGGCGTTTCTCGACTGCGACGGTTCGTGGACCCGGTGCGCGTCCCGTCTGCACCTGCACGTCAACACACTGCGCTACCGGGTCGGGCGGATCGAGCAGTTGACGAGTCGCGACCTGTCTCGACTGGAGGACAAGCTGGACTTCTTCCTGGCCCTGCGCATGAGCTGACGACAGCCGGACACCGGTTACCCCCCGTTGCCGGCCGCTCGCGTGAATCTGGGGTGACACGGAGTCCCACGACTTTGTGAAATCCTTCACCCGCCCCCTTGGCCCGGTGCCGGGATTCGTGCTGAGATGCGGCCACCACTCAAAGCTCGACGGCGCGCTCGGGGAGGGCAACGTGGCGCATTCCGCCATGTCTGGTACCGGAACGACCTCAGGTGACGATCCCCTCCAGACCGCGGTATGGCGGCTGCGCTCGCGGGCCTGCTGGGCCGACGCGGCGGCCCTGATCCCACCCGGCACGGCCGCGGGCGCGACCCAGCGGGCCGCGCTGCTGGTGGAGCGGTGTCTCTACACCGAGCAGGGCTGGCAGGACGCCGAGGACGCGCTGCGCACGGCGGAGGCGCTGGCCCACGACGACGAGGAGCGCGGCGCGGCCGCTTGTGAACGCGGGCAACTTGCCTACGCGGCCACGCTGCACGGGGTGCGCGACCGGGCGGACGAGGCGCGGGCCGCGCTGGGACGGGCGGCGGCGCTGATCCCGCCCGACGCGACGGGCCGGGCCCTGCTGGACTTCCGCCGGGGCCTGCTCGCGGAGAACATCTCGCGCTCCCCGCAGGCCGCGAGGGCCGCGTACCGACGCGCCCACACGGCGGCCGCCGCGCACTCGGACTCCCTGCTGCTGTCCTTCACCTGGCGCCACCTCGCCGGACTCGCCCTGCGTGACGGCGAGGTGGCCGAGGCACGGCACGGCTTCGCCGAATCCCTGCGTATCCGCGAGGAGTTGGGCTACCTGGTGGGCACCGCTCCGGCGCTCGCCTCACTGGCGGACGCGGAGGTCGAACCGGAGGCGTCGCGGCTGCGGGAGGAGGCGCGACGGCTGTTCCGGCTGCTGGGCGGCGTACCGACCTGGCTGGCACGGCAGTTGGCCACACCGACGGCCCCGAGCCCGTCGGGCGTGTGACCAGGAGCCTCCCGGGTCCACATCTCCGGCTCTTCGGTTCCTCGGCTCGGCGGCTCGGCGGCTCGGCGGCTCGGCGGCTCGGCGGCTCGGCGGCACACTGGCTCCGCAGCTCCGCGACACTACGACTCCGCGGCACTCCGGCTCTGCGGCACTCCGGTTCTGCTCCGCGACTGGAGGGCGATCGTTCAGCCGTTCGAGGCCGCGAAGTGTTCCCGGGCCAGTGTCTGGACCACGTCCAACTCACCTGCCGTCAGCGCCTCCAGCAGAGACAGGTGCTCGGCCGCGTCGGCGACGAGGTCCGCCCGTCCGTGTCGTGCCGGTCCGCCGACCGGCGGCCACTGCGCGCGTCGGTGCAGATCGTCGGCGATCGCGACCAACTGCTCGTTGCCGGAGAGGGCGAGCAGCGCCCGATGGAAGAGCCGGTCGGCTTCCGCGTACGTGGCGCGGCAGCCGGAGGCCGCCGCACGGACGCCTGCCTCGGCCAGGGGCCTCAGCTCGGTCCACCGCTCACCGGGCACCGTACGGGCGAGCCGCAGCAGGACGGGCACTTCGATCAGCGCGCGCACTTCGGCGAGTTCGGCCAGCTCGCGGGCGCCGCGCACGATCACCCGGAACCCTCGGTTGGGGACGACCTCCACGGCGCCCTCCAGCGCGAGCTGCTGCATCGCCTCGCGGACAGGCGTCGCGGAGACGCCGAAGCGCTCGCCGAGAACCGGGGCGGAGTACACCTCGCCCGGGAGCAATTCCCCGGTGACGAGCGCGGTGCGCAGGGCGTCGAGTATCTGACCGCGTACCGAAGCCCGCTGGACCACGGGGCGGGAAGACACCGAAGCGGCCCCCGGCCGAGCGAAGCCGAGAGCGGGGGAAGGGGGTTCACCGTGCGTGTGCTCGCCGCGCGCGGCGTCCGCCGGCCCGCATCGTTCGCGGTCCGTGCCCTCGCCGTACTCGCCGTACTCGACGGAGCAGGAGCGCGACTGGGCCGGCACCCGGGCGCGGCCGTCGGCCCCGGGCGCGCCCGGGGTCTCCGTGCCGGTGGAGGCCTGTGCGCTCTGCTCCACGGGGCCTCCTCCGGCCTTGTCGGTACTTGAGGTCATTACGACGGGTTGTTACTCGTCCGTCAAGCACCTTAGGCGCACCTGCCGCTTCAGAGGTAACGGGGGCTCTGCCTCGACGGGGCACGGGGGTGGCCGAAAACTCTCGAAGACGGAAGGCGAGGCAAGGCTTGGGTGTAAGCGCTTTCGAAACGGCGGCACGGGCACGTCCAGAGGCCGGTCACCCGCAGAGCGGCGGATGGGTCACGGCCGGCCGACGGTGGCGCGACTCTGTAAGGTTTTCCGGCCCGGGGCGAGACCCAGGGCATCCGCGACTACGGCCAGAGGGCTTGCCTGAACGTGGTAACCGGCTTCGGACCGCACCGTCACGCATGGCCCGTCTGCCTGCATGCATGTCTGCTGATCATCGTTGCGTGGTTTATGCACCAACGGGTCCTCCGCCCGTCTGTGACGCACATCTCGCCCGCGCGGTGGCCTCCGGGCGAGGAGGCACCGCGGGCGGATACCCGGGGTGGGCGACTGCCGAGCACCACGTGCCGCCGCCCGCCCCTTCCAGGCCGCGCACACGGCGGCGCGGCCGCGCCCTGTAGGTCATGGCGACCGACGAGGTCGTCGAGGGACTCTGTTACTTCACCCATCTGCTCGGCGACGACGAGCAGGAGCGGGCACGACGGGACCTGGAGCTGCTGGAGCTGTGCTCCGGGGACCACGCGACCTACGTCGGCTCAGCCCCCTTACACGAGCCGACCGGCCCCGGCGGTGAGCTGCCCACCCGGGACCGAGCGAGCTGCCCCACGTTTTGCGCCGCACGCCCCGACGACACCTACGCCTCCTGCGCTCCTGCCCGCACACCTGTGACACCGACCGCGTCACCGAGCTGGCAGGCACCTCGGCCGCGACCGGCTGACGGTCTTCAGTAGCGGTCCCGGCTTTCTCCCCACCGTTTTCCGACGCTCCCTCAGCGGGGTGCGCCTGAACGGCCGTCGACCGCAACACACCTCGCCGATCCCCCTCCGTCTCTCCAGACTCCCGCGGCTCTCGCGGCTCCGCACAAGAGCGACCCCGGGGGGCGAACCGTCTCGCGCGTCCCGTAAGATCCCCCGAACGAGACTCTCGTACGGTCACAAGCGGTTCACAAAATCCTCACACGCCACGGGAACTTTCCGTGGAACCACCCTTACGGGTAGTCTTATTCGAACTCAACTCCCGCCCCTCAAGCGGCAGTTCGAGCAGAACGTCGCCCTGGGCATCCCCTTGCACCTCCTTGGCGGCCTCTTGCCCCGAAACCCCCTGAGGGACGGCGGGATTGCGCCACTATGGCGGGCGTTACGCCCTATCCCAATGCAAGGGACCCCAGATGAGACTTACCGACATATCGCTGAACTGGTTGCTTCCGGGCGCCGTACTGCTCCTGGGCATGCTGGCGGCGGTGGCGGTGCTCGCGCGCGGCAAGCGCTCCTCCGGGGCGAGCGCGAGCGCGGACGACTCGTGGGAGCGCACCGAGGAGCGCCGCAGGCGCAAGGAAGCCATATACGGAACCGCTTCCTACGTGCTTCTGTTCTGCTGTGCGGCCGTAGCCGCCGCACTCTCCTTTCACGGCCTGGTCGGCTTCGGCCAGCAGAACCTCGGGCTCACCAACGGCTGGGAATACCTGGTGCCGTTCGGCCTGGACGGCGCAGCGATGTTCTGTTCCGTGCTCGCGGTACGCGAGGCCAGCCACGGTGACGCGGCGCTCGGCTCCCGGATACTCGTGTGGACGTTCGCCGGTGCGGCGGCCTGGTTCAACTGGGTGCACGCGCCCCGGGGCCTGGGCCACGACGGCGCCCCGCAGTTCTTCTCCGGCATGTCCCTCTCCGCGGCCGTGCTCTTCGACCGGGCCCTGAAGCAGACCCGCCGGGCGGCTCTGCGCGAGCAGGGTCTCGTGCCCCGTCCGCTGCCGCAGATCCGCGTCGTGCGCTGGGTGCGCGCCCCGCGCGAGACCTACAGGGCCTGGTCGCTCATGCTGCTCGAGGGCGTGCGCAGCCTGGACGAAGCCGTCGAGGAGGTTCGCGAGGACAAGGCCCGCAAGGAGGAGACCAAGCTGCGCCGTCGCGAGCAGCAGCGGGTCGAGCGGGCGCAGTTGAAGGCGATCAGCCGCGGCCACGGCCGCTTCCCCGGTCGCGGCGGCGGCGGCCGGCAGGTCGAGGCTCAGGCAGCCCTGGAGCGGGCCACGGCCGAACGTGTGTCCGCGGAGCCTGCCATAGCGAACTCGGCCGAGCAACTGCCCGTACGGTCGCGGCCCTCCCTGCAGCCCGTTCGCCACAGCTCTGAATCGATGACCGTCGACCTCACCGCGGAGGACGACACCATGGCGCTGCCGCGTCTCGACTCCCTGGAGCGCAAGCTCAAGGACCTGGAGCAGCAGTTCGGCTGACGGCCAGACAGAAACGACGGGAAGGGGGCGCGACCGCAAGGATCGCGCCCCCTTCCCGTCGTAGGTGGCACGGCGTCCGCAGCACCCATCGGTCGCGGCAACGGTCAGGGGCCCGTCCGACACAGGCCGACTGTCGTGGGCGGGCCTCCGTCGCACGGCAACGCGTGGGGAGTCCGTCGGACAGCAACTGTTGTGGGGCGTACGTCCTGGGACCCTTTTCTGTCTCCCCCCGCCCGCGGGGTGTGGTTCAGCTCACGCGGCTCCGGCGTCCAGCTCGAACCAGACGACCTTCCCGGCGCCCTGGGGCCGTACGCCCCACGTGTCCGCGAGGGACTCGACCAGGACCAGGCCTCGCCCATGCGTCCCCTCGTCGGCGATCGGCGCGCTCGGCCGGGGGCGGCGGGCGACGGAGTCCCGCACCTCGACCCGCAGACCGGACGACGAAACGGTGGCCGTCAGGACCGCATCGTCGTCGGTGTGCACCAGCGCGTTGGTGACGAGTTCGCTGGTCAGCAGTTCAGCCGTCTCCGACCGACCGGGCTTCCCCCAGCCCCGCAACAGCTCCCGCAGCGCCCGGCGCGCCTCGGGCACCGCCCGCAGATCCGCCCGGCCGAGCCGGTGGTTGAGCTGCGACGCCCGGTCCTGATCCGGCGCGTGCCCGATCGTGTCCTCTCCGGCCTTCCCCGTCCGTCTCGTCGCCGAGCCGCCCACGATCGTCGTCGGACCGCTTCTCCGTGCCTGCCTCTCCATGACCCCCGCCTGCGTGTCGATGTCGGTTTCCCTCCTGCTCGAACACGTTCACGGGGATCCTTGCCCGGTCGGTACCTCGCCAGTCATGTCGAATCGTCAACGACCGGGTGTTCGGCCATGTTCGGGCGGGTCGTCGAAGCACTCCGGACGGCGTGCGGCAGGTCGGCGGCACGGTCCGGGGCGGGGCGAGGGCGTCGTGGACGATTCATCGAAGGCTGGTGCGGGCGGGCGGAAAGGGGGCGAGATGCCGACCGCTGCATCCAACGCGACCGGTGCGCCACCGGGGCCGCTGGTACGCAGACGGGGCCCGTGTGACAGTCGTCGGCCGAGCGATTGCCGGGCGGCCGGAGGCGCGGGCCAGTGCCGAGTCGTCCGCACTCGGTGGCAGAAACAGCGGAAAAGCGCTGGTCGATGCGTAGATTCCATTGCGGAGACGAGGACTCGCGAGCCGAGCGGGCCGGCAGAGGGAACCGACACCTCACCGTGGCGCCGTCCGGACGCCCGGCCCGGGCGTCCGGACGGCGAGCAGGTCGCACGACGGCGCGGGCATACCCCTGAAGGGCGCGCGCCCGCGCGAACTATTGCCGACGTTCACCTCCACCGCGAGCGGAGGCGTGCCGGCGCATCGGTCGCTCGGCGCGAACCCCGAACTGGCCGTTCCGTACCCCGAGACCTACACCATCGAGTGACCCGCCGACCGCCCGGGGTCGCTCCCGCTGCGGACATGCTGCTACCGATCTGGTCGTATACGCGTGGGAGGGATGTGGCAATCCCTACGGGGCGTTGAGGCTCTCGACAAGCCGCTCCCCGCACGGACTGACCCGCCGGACCCAGCCGACCCCCGACCGCCGACCTGGCCGACCGGGCATGCGCCCCTGGCAGCCGTGAGGACGGAATTCGGTAGGGCCAGCCTCGTACGGCCGACCCGGCGGGGGCCGACCCCGGGGGCAGGGGGGCTGATCACAGGGCTCAGTGGGGGGATACGGGAGCGGATATGGGGAGTGGGATCAGGAGACTCGTGGGCTGACGTCCGGGACGCACCCCCCTCCCCCTGCCCGCCGGACCACCGGTCCCCTCTCGGTTGCGGCCCTCTGGGTTCCCACAGACGCGAGGTTGGCCTGAACTCTGCGGTTGCCCGCCCGCCGTTCCTCGCGGCTAGCTGCCCTCGATGTTCCTGGCACCGATATGGAAGATCTTGTGGGTGCCCCGGGTCACGTCGACGATGAGCTTGGTGGTCTGGTTCCTGCTCCAGGTGAGGGTGATGACAGCCTCCGTGTGGTCGGCGGTGCCGTTGTCGGTGACCTTCCAGGCGAGCGGGACGTTCTGGGCCTGCAGGACACCGTCGGCGTGGTTCGTGTCCTCCCAGACGTTCAGTTCCTGCTGGAGGGCCGGCGTCAGGTAGTGCTTGCGCAGCGCGTCCGCCAGATCGCCGCCGCCTTCGTCGGTGACCGCGTCGATGTAGGCGCCGTAGAAGTCGGCGACGCGGGTGATGTTGTCCGACGGCTTGCCGCTGACACTGCGCGGGCCGCCGGCGGACGCCTGTGCCGTCACACCGAGCCCGAGGGCCAGCGCAAGCCCGGCGGCGACAGCGGTACGGCGGGTGGTGCGCAGGCGGGTAGTGCGCAGGCGAGTGGTGCTCTTGCCGATCACGCTGGTCCGGCTGGTGACGTCGTTCGTCATTTCCGTGTTTCCCCGTGTTTCTCGTGTGGTCGTCTGCACTTGCGTGCGGTGGTCCGCTCTTGTCTGCGGGCGTGCGCGGTGGTGCGGTCGTGGGGGCTGCCGCCTCTCCCGACCCCCGTGGCGGGAGAGGCGGCAGCCCTGCTCTTCTCATTGGCCTCATGGATCGAACGGCTTCGTCCGTCCCGACCGGATCCTGCAGACGTACGTGCCGTAAGGTCCTGGGTCCGGTACGAACCGCCCGGCCGCACGGGCCGCACGGGCCGCACGGGCCGCACGGCGGATCCTGTCGGTCACAGTCGCGTGGAATCCGTCGGGTCGTGCTGGGGCGCGGCCGGCCGGCCCGTGCGCGTCGGGGTCAGGTCGCGTCGGGTCAGGGTGGGTCGTCAGCGGAGTCCGTCGACGGCTTTGACGGTCGTCTTCTTGAACGCCTTGACCGGGGCGTCTGCGAAACCGCCCATCTGGCCCCAGTCCACGACCGTGACCCTCGTGCCGTCCCGCCCGACCGAGAGGAGCCGGATGTCGGTGGCCCCCCAGGACGTCTCGGTGTGCAGGCCGTAGACGTGGGAGCCCTCCTCGACGTCGAGCCGCCCGTAGTCCCTGAGCGTGGCCTCGGTCTGCGGGTCGGCCCGCTCGATACGCCCGGCGCAGGACTTGATGTCCTGGTTGATCCGTGAGTACAGGCTCTTCGCAGCGCTGGCGCTGGACGACTGGACGCCGACCTGACGGGCGCTCGTGTCGAGGTCGGTCCGGAAGTCCCGGTGCCAGGAGTTCGAGACGCCGTCCAGTGCCATGCCGAGGCAGCGGTCCGTTTCCACGCCGGTCGATGTGCCGGCGGTGATCTTTCCCGACGTCCAGGAGGAACCCGGGCGCGGAGGGAGGTCCGAGGCGGAGAGGAAGCCCGGCCGCTGGGAGGACGCGACGCCCGCCGACGGGGCGAACCCGGCGCCGAAGGACGGGCCCGCGCCGGTGAAAGCAGTGAGCCCGGTGAGCATGATGAGTGTGACCCCTCGGATGTGCTTGGGCATGGGTGTCCCCCGTCGATGAGTGCTGGGTGAGTGCATGGATGTGGGTCGCTGCCGCAGGGCCGGTCGGTCGGTCCGGCCCTGGTCGGTACGACACCAAGAGCATCGGCGGTCCCCCCTGCGTCCTGCAACGGTCATCGCACGATCGGCCGTGGTGGAACCATCCCAGCCCATCTGACGTGCAGGTATATGAGTGCCTGGGATGACCGCCCCGGCCGGGACGAGCACGGGGGACCTGTGTCGACCGACGACTGTGTGAGCGATGTGACAGCGTTCGCGGCGCTGCTGACGGAACTGAAGGGGCGCACCCAGCGCAGCTACGGCTCCCTCGCACGCCGCCTGGGCATGAACACCTCGACCTTGCACCGCTACTGCGCCGGGGAAGCGGTTCCGCAGGATTTCGCTCCGGTCGAACGCCTCGCGGAGTTCTGCGGGGCGACTCCCGAGGAACGCCTCGAACTGCACCGGCGGTGGCTTCGAGCGGTGGCGGCACGACAACGACCGCGGGGAACGACAGACCCGGAAACTCCGGAGCAAGCGGAAACAGCAGCAACAACGGCAACGGCTGGGGCGACGGGAACAGAGAGAGCCGCGGAAACGGCAGAGCCCTCGGTGACTGCAGAAACACAGGAAACACGGGAAACACAGCAGACAGAGGAGACACAGAAAGCGCCGACAGCACAGGAGCGGCCGGAAACCCCACAGTGCTCGGAAGCGCGTGAGGCGACCGGAGCATTTTCAGCGCCTGCAGACGCTCCGGCGCCCGACGCACGCGGAACGTCAAAGGACGTGGAAGTCGTGGCTTCGATGGTCACGGCAACTCAGAAACCGGTTTCGACGCAAGTGCAGCCGCACCGCTGGTACCGTCGCCGCCGCACCGCCGTCCTCGTCGGTGCCGCGGGCGCGCTCGTCGCCACCTTGGGCACGTTGTCACCGCTGTCCGGCGGCGAGCACGCGTCGACGTCGGACGGCGCGGCGCGGTCCACCGTCGCCCCCGCTGTCTCCTCCCCTGCGATCGTCCCTGGCCGCTCCTCGGCGCCGGTCCCGAAGACGGCCCCTGCCTCCACCGGGCCCACCGCGTCCTCTCCCGCTGCCGGACCCCGCAGGACCTCGCCCGTGAGCGAGGCCGCCCCGGCCGGTGGTGGAGCCCCGGCGGCCCCCACCACCGGCGCACCGCTCACCTGGACCGCCGACTCACAGGTCTGGGCGCAGGGTTGTGGTCATGACTACGTCATCGACAAGCCGCCGGCGCAGGTCCCGCCGCCTCCCGCGGCGCAGGACGCCGGGCCCTGGGCGTCGGCGCAGGGTGCTGTGCACGGACGGGAGACCAACGTGGAGATCGCGGTTCAGGGACGCAGTGCCACGGCCGTCGTGCTGACGGCGTTGCGTGTGCGCGTCGTCGGACGTGCGACGACGCCTGCATCCGGCACCGTGTACGCGATGGATCAGGGCTGTGGGGGCTCCCTGAGCAAGCGTTACTTCGCGGTCGACCTCGACAAGGACCGTCCCGTCGCGCACTCGGTCGCCGGCAACGACTCCGGTACGCCGATCCCTGCGGTGAGCCTGCCCTACCGCGTGTCCAGCAAGGACCCCGAGGTGTTGCTGGTCACGGCACGGACCGAGAACTGCGACTGTAACTGGTACCTCGAACTCGACTGGTCGTCCGAGGGCCGTACCGGCACGGTCCGGGTCGACGATCGCGGTCGTCCCTTCCGCACCACCAGCATCGAGGGACTGCCTCGCTACTGGTACGGCTCGGACGGCGGGGAACGCCACTGGGTCCCGGGCCACCGGCTGACCTCATACACCGACTGCCCCCGCAGCCACACACCGCCAGTCGGGTGCGGGACCGCATGACACCTCGGCCACCACGGAGTTGAAGCCCCCCGACGCCGTGCAGACGCTGCGCACCCGCGCACGGGTGAGCATGTCGCCGAGCCGCCGGACGCCGAACTGCCCGACGGCCAGATGCCGGACGACGTCCTGACCGGCCATGAATCGACGTGCCCGTCCCGTCGGATTCCTCGGTCGATCCCTTCACGGTGGCCGCGGCGGGGCGCTCACGCCTCCCAGACGGCAGCAGCCGTACGGTCGTCGGCATAGCCCTTCACCCTCACCTGGGTATCGACGAGGAAGGCGGCGAGGCCGGGCGGGGAAGGGTCCGACCAGCGGTCCGTCAGATACGCGGACAGCCCGGGCTCGCCGCGCAGGGGGTCGGCCAGCCCGTCGGTGCACATCAGGAGCGTGTCACCCGGGCGTGCCACGGAGGCCCGGAAGCGGAAGGGGTCCCTCGGCGGTTCGGGATCCGGGTCGTAGGGGTTGGGCGGAGTGGTGACGCCCAGGTCCATGGTGAGCCGGTCGCCCTCGGGCGTCTCCGCCGGGAGCGACCCGAACCCGACGACCGGCTCGCCGGCGACCTCGCCCACCTGCGGTTCGATGTCCCGCCACACGCCGCCGCGCAGCCGGAACAGCCCGCCGCCGCCCATGCCGAAGAACACGCGCGTGCGGCATTCGGGAGCTGCGGGCAACAGCAGACAGCGCAGGGTGGCCGCGTACTCCTCGGGCTCGAGACCCTGTTCAGCGGCGTCGGCACGGAGCCGGCCCAGGCTGCGGTCGGTGAGCCGGTGCAGGCCGGACTTCAGATCGCCGCGCCGGGCCGCCCTTATGTCCTCGGCGAGCCGGACGTGGCTGCGGCCCACGGCCCGCCCGATCCACCGGCACAGCTCGGCGGCCGCACGATGCGCGCCCGGAGTCGCCCTGGCGCCGCTCGCCATCGCAACCAGGATCAGCGCCTGCTCGCCCGTCCCGAAGCGGGCGGTGAGAAGCGAGTCCCGACGCGGCTCCCCCCGGTATCGGGGGGAATCGCCCCGCACGGACGCGGCCCGCAGCGCCCAGGCTCCGTACCGGGCGCCCTCCAGGACGGTGTCGGCGACCAGGTCGTCCAACTCGTCCGGGTCGGCGGCGGGGAGAGCTCTGGGCTCGGCGTCGTAGGTGGGCGGCCCGGAACCGACGTAGTCCTTGGACGCGGGAAGTACGGGAATGTCCAGGACGGTGGGCCGGTGGTCGCGCGGAGCAGGCTCGCCGGCCCTGTCCGGGGCGCGCGCGGGGGCGCCCCGGGCAGGGGCCAGGGAAGGGGCCGGGGCAGGCTCCGAGGCGGGAGGGGACGACGGATCAGCAGGGGGGAACGAGGACGCCGGGCCGTCGGCGTGGGCGGTAGGGGCCCTCGGGGGCAGCGGGGGCAGCGGGGGACGGGCAGATGCGGGCGGCCGCACGGGATGAGGGGGTGGCACGGGATGAGGGGGTGGCACGGTGGCGGGTGCAGGTGGCACGGGCAGCCCAGGGGGCACGGCAGGTGCGGCGGGGACTGCAGCGGCTGCAGGCGCGGCAGAGGCCGGGGGGACGACCGGCGCGGGAGGAACCGTAGACGCGGGAGGGACGGCCGACGTCGCACCGGGGTGGGACCGGTCGGTCGTGGGCGTCGCAGGTGGGTTGGACGCCGTGGGTGCGGGCGGCGGCTGGCGCGAGGGAGTCGTTGCCGGTGAGAAGGGTGAAGGCGGCTGCGACATGCGTGGTTCGCAGGATGTGGACGCCGTCCGCGACGTCGCGTCGCCGTCGGTCGGAGCGGGTGCGGCACCGGCGTCCCGGACCGTCTGCTCGGCGAACCCGGGCGGCAGCGGACCGGGCGGGACATCCGCACGGTCGGGAGGCACGTCCGACGGCGGTTCCGTACGGGTCCCCCAGCCCAGATCGCCCCTGGCGTCGGTCCGCACATCGCTTCGGGCCTCCGGGCCGGTGCCCTCGGCGCCCCGGCCGGGGGCGCGGCCGTCGGCTACCGGTCTGCTCTCAGGCCCCCAGGTGCTGCGGTCCCCCGCGTCTCGCCCCGTGCCGGGTGCAGTGGGTGCGGTGGGTACAGGCGCGGCCGGCACACCGGGCGGCCGGCTTGCGCGCGGCGGAACGGCGGGCTCCGACGACGGAATCGGCCCCGGCGACGTCGCGCCCTGCGAGGTCCACCAATCGGTGTGTGCGCCGGCTCCGGTCCGTTCGGCGCGCGGCGAGGGCAGCGGCCCGACGACGCCGGAGGCGGCCTCGCCGCCCACCGCACCGCCCGCCGCACCCCCCACCTCATTGCCCATCGCGCCATGACCCGTACTGTCGTGGCTCGTCGCGTCGCGCGTGGCCGGCGAGTCGTCCGCTTCGCCGTCCGGGTAGCGTCTGAAGGCCGGATCCCGGACCGCGTCCGGACCTCGTCCCGCCGACAGGTTCCGCACGCCATCCGGGTCCCGCACGCCCGCCGGGGCCCCCGGGTCGACGCGGCCGCCGTCATCCGGTCGCGCGCCGTCCGTCGCGCCCGTGGAGCGCACTGTTCCGGCGGCCGAGGCGAAGCGGTCGTCCAGTGAGTCGGCGACGGGCGCGGGCCCCGTGTCCTCGGTGGCGTCCTCGTACAGCTGCCGCCACCAGTCGTCCTCGCGACCGGTGGGCCTTCCCCCCTGCTGGCTCATGCCGCCAATTGTCCACCGCACGGCCCGTATGGAAACGGGGCATCCGGAAAATGCGCCACGCCACGGGTACCGAACAGCTTCTCGAGAGGCGTCCGGAACGGTCGGCGGGCGAGCCGGGCCAGCCGGGCGCTCCGCTACGGTGGCCACCGGGCGAAGGGGCTGATGGAGCCGACGGGAGCGACCGCCCGGCTGCAACCGGGAAGGCACGCCTACGAGCCCGGCCCGGTGACCCGGGAACTGTGACGACACCGCTTACCAGCGTTTCACTGCTCTCCAGCCGTACGCCTTGACCTGCGCATTCTCTCCCGCTCAGGCACTCTGGGCAGATGGGAGTGTGGGAACTCCTGCTGGTCGGACTCGTCATTCTGCTCGGCCTGTGCGGAGTGCTGGTGCCCGGCGTCCCAGGAACGTGGCTGGTGTGGGCCGCGGTCCTGTGGTGGGCGCTGGAAGATCCGCGGCCGGTCGCCTGGTTCGTGCTGGTCGGCGCGACGGTAGCGCTGTTTCTGTCCCAGGTGGTGCGCTGGGCCCTTCCCCCTCGCCGGTTGCGGGCGAGCGGCGCGACCCCGCGGATGGCGGTGTACGCGGGGGTCGGCGCGTTTCTCGGATTCTTCCTGCTCCCCGTGCTGGGCGCGATCCCCGGCTTCATGGGCGGCATCTACCTCTCCGAACGCCTCCGCCTCGGCCGCCACGGCGAAGCCCGCGCCGCCCTGCGCACAGCGATGCGCTCAGGCGGCTGGAGCGTACTGGCCGAACTGTTCACCTGCCTGCTGATCGCGGGGGCATGGCTCGGGGCGCAACTGTGGGGGTGAGGACGGTGGGCCGCTGACGGCCGTCAAGGCGAGCGGTGGTCGTCGGACGTTCACCGGGCGCCGGGCGATGGCCTGTCGCCGGGCGGTTTCCGGTCACCGGGCGGTTTCCGCTGCTGGACGACCGTTGTTGGTGACAGTCACCCCGATAGCGGGGATCACCGGTGACGGACGGTCACCACGCGCGCACGGTCCTCGGCGCCGGACAGTCGCAGTGACGGTGTCGACGGGGTCGGCGGGATCGACGGGATCGACGGGGTCTGGACGTCGTCCGCCTTCAGACCGACGCTGCCGGAAGCGCCCCCTCCAGGGTCAGCAGTCGCACCTTTCGGTCCAGCCCGCCCGCGTATCCGGTCAGGGAGCCGTCGGCGCCGATGACCCGGTGGCAGGGCCGCACGATCAACAGGGGGTTCGCCCCGACTGCTCCGCCCACGGCTCGGACAGCCATTCTCGAGGCCCCGACCTGCGCGGCGACCTCACCATAGGTGGTGGTCGCCCCGTAGGGGACCGCGTCCAGGGCGGCCCACACCCGCTCACGGAACTCGGTGCCGTCGCTGCGCAGGGGAAGGGTGAACTCCTCGAGGTCCGCGGCGAAGTAGGCGTCGAGCTGTTCCCGCGCGGAACGGAAGGGTCCGGGATCGTGCCGCCAGTCCGCCCGTACGGTCCGCCCGCCCTTCTGCCCGGGCACGGAGAGCGAGGTAAGCGCTCCGTCGGGACCGGCGGTGAGCAGCAGGGGGCCGAGCGGGCTCTCCACACTCGTCCAGTACGTCGTCAGGTCCGCCTCGCGGCCCCTCGGGTCCGTCGGTTCGCCTGGATCCATGGAACCGGTCGGTCCCGCCGGCTCGGCCGGCTCGGTCAGGTTGATCAGCCCGGTCGGCTCGGTCAGGTCGGCGGGCTCGGTCAGGTCGGGCAGGTCGGTCATCGTTCCTCCGCGGCGCGCAGATGATGCAGGGCGTAGGTGCGCCAGGGGCGCCAGGTGTCGGGGACGTCCGCGCCGGGCGGCGCGACGTCGGGGTCGCCGAGGGCGCGGGCACGGATCGCGGCGATCGTCCGGGCGTCCAGGCCGGGCAGGGCCGACAGCGTCTCCTGGGCGTCGTCCCGGTCGACGCCCGGGTCCAGCCGTACGGTGCCGTCGGCGAGGGCGGCGACCAGGGCGCGCAGCGTGCCGTCAGGCTCGGCCTCGGCCACAACGGCGGGCTCGGGGAAGAGATGGGTGAGAGTCCCGCAAGGGGCGTCGAGGACCTTGCCGTACGCACGCACGAGCCGCTCCGTCCCGGCCCGCCCGACGAGCGCCCGCACCGCGTACTCCTCCGGGTCTGCCGCTCCCGGCGCGCGCAGCCCGGGGCGGGCGACGATCAACGGAGCGAGCCGCGGATCGGCGCCGAGCCGCTCGTCGACGGCGTACGGGTCGGCGTCGAGGTCGAAGAGCCGCCGCAGCCGTTGGACGGCGGTGGTGAGGTCCCGGAGGTCGGTGAGGTGCAGCCGGGCGTCGAGCCAGCCGCCGGGATGGACGGCCGAGGCCCCGCCCGGGTTCCCCGCTCGCTCGTCCACGGCGACGATTCCGGTGCCGTACGGCAGCCGCAGCGTACGGCGGTAGGTGCGCCGGCCGGCCGGGCCGCCCACCTCCTCCACCCCGGCCACGGTCTCACGCTGCAGCAGGTCGAACACTGCCGGTGCGTGGTACGGGCCCCGGTGGGCGAGTCTCAACGGGATCCCGGCTGAGGGGGCGGCGGTACGGCACGACGCGCGCACGGCGGCCCGCAGCCCGGTGGGTGTCGTCGCGTACACGGCCCGGACGGTGTCGTTGAACTGACGCACACTGGCGAACCCGGCCGCGAAGGCGATCTCGGTGACCGGCAGCCCGGTCGTCTGCAGCAGGAGTCGCGCGGTGTGCGCGCGCTGCGCCCGGGCGAGCGCGACCGGTCCCGCGCCGAGCTCGGCCGTGAGCTGCCGCTGCACCTGACGGGCGCTGTAGCCGAGTCGGTCGGCCAGCCCGCTGACGCCCTCCCGGTCGACGATCCCGTCGCCGATCAGACGCATGGCACGGCCGACGACGTCGGCCCGCGCGTTCCACTCCGCCGATCCCGGCACGGCGTCCGGGCGGCACCGCCGGCAGGCCCGGAAACCCGAGCCCTGCGCGGCGGCGGCCGTCGCGAAGAACCGCACGTTGTGACGTTTCGGCGTCCCGGCCGGGCAACTGGGCCGGCAGTAGATGCCGGTGGTCTCGACGGCGAAGAAGAACTCTCCGTCGAACCGGGCGTCCCTGCTGCGGACCGCTTCGTAGCGGGTTTCCTGGTCCGTCATGAGTCCCAGTCTCAGCCCGGGAGGGAAACCTAGCTAGCGGAAATCGGACGTGGCGGTGGTGACCTCACGGACGTCACCACCGGCCCAGCTGGTTCCCCCCGGCGCAGTCGACCACTCGCCGCCGCACCCCCGCTCGCCCACCTTCACCGCCCCGCCGCCCAGGTGATCGTGCGGAACCGCATGAAGAACCCGAACGGCGAACAGCATCAGCAGGCAGAACGCGACAGCACGAACTGCATGAACAGCGCGAACGGGTTCGAGCGACGTGACGACGTGAAAGGCGTGACGACATGAACGGCGCGTCCGGGGTGAAGGGCATGTCCGGGATGAACGGCGCGTCCGGGGTGAAGGGCATGTCCGGGATGAACGGCGCGTCCGGGGTGAAGGGCATGTCCGGGATGAACGGCGCGTCCGGGGTGAAACCGGTTACGCAAAAGGAACGGCCTGCGCACAGGAAACCGCCTTCGCAACGGAAACCCCCGCACCACGGGATGCAACCGGTTACCGAACGAGAATCGCTACGAGATCGCTTCCCGACAGAGTAAGCGTTTATCCTGCGCATCCCGCTGGTCAGCCCCTGGCCTACCGCTGGTCAACCGGTTACCGAGGCGGTGCCGGCCACCAAGGCCCCCGGCCCCTCTTCGCCTCGCCCGCCGCGCGGCCCTCTGCCTGCCTGCGCTTCCAGTCCTGGCGAACGCCGGCCCGCACGCGTGCGTCGGACTTGGCGACGATCCGCTGGTTCTCCCGGACGAGTTTGCGGTAACTCTCCAGTCTGCGCAGGGGCAGTTCGCCTTCGTCGACGGCCGCCCGCACGGCGCACCCTGGCTCGGCGTCGTGCGCGCAGTCGTGGAACCGGCAGTCCCGGGCGAACTCCGCGATCTCCGAGAACACCTGACCGACGCCGCCGCCGGCGTCCCAGAGGCCGACGCCACGCAGTCCGGGCGTATCGATGAGGACCCCACCGTCGGGAAGCGGCAGCAGGTTGCGGGTAGTGGTGGTGTGCCGCCCCTTGCCGTCCATGTCACGGGTGGCCTGGACGTCCATCACGTCGTCGCCGACGAGCGCGTTGGCGAGTGTGGACTTGCCCGCGCCCGACGCCCCGAGCAGCACGGAGGTGCCCCGCCCGATCAGCGCCGCCAACTCCTGGACGCCCTCGCCCTCACGGGCGCAGACGGTCAGCACGGGTACGCCGGGTGCGCTCGCCACGACGTCCTCGACCAGGTGGGACAAGGTGACCGGATCGGGCACCAGGTCGGCTTTGGTGAGCACGACGACAGGCTGGGCGCCGGACTCCCACGCCAGGGCCAGAAACCGCTCGACGCGGCCCAGGTCCAGGTCGACGGCCAGGGACATCGCGACGACCGCGTGGTCGACGTTCGCGGCGAGGATCTGTCCTTCGGAGCGCTTGGAGGAGGTGGAGCGCACGAAGGCGGTACGGCGCGGGAGGAGCGTCCGTACATATCGTGGATCGCTGCCGGCGGGGTCGACGGCAACCCAGTCCCCCGTGCATACGACCTTCATCGGGTCGCGAGGCACGACGAACTCGGTGTCGGCACGGACGACGCCGGCCTCGGTGACCACGTCGCACATACCTCGGTCGACGCGCACCACACGGCCGGGCAGCAGACTCTGCACGGAATACGGGAGAAACTCGGTTTCCCAGCCTTCGTCCCAGCCGTAGGCGGCGAGAGGATGCGAAGAAACCGATGAGGAGGAGAAATGCAAGGGAGACCCTTCACAGGGGCAGCCTCGGCAGCACGCCGCTCCCGCACGTGAAAGCGTTCACGTAAAGGAATGCAGAAGGGAACGGAGCGAGAATTCGGTCAGCCGGAGACCGCGGGGGTGGAGTGAACGAACGTCTGGCCGCTGCGCGCAGCGCCCCTGGTGGCCACGGTCATCGGTCACACCCCCCTGTTCCTCGTACAGCTGACAGCGGCGGCCGACTCGGCCCCGCTGAAGACTCACCCAGGATAGGGACGTCAGTAGCCGGTTGCCACTCAATTACCGTCCGGCGACGGGGAGGAGTCGTCGCTCGAGCGGAGGTGCCATCCGGCCTGAGCGACGACAGAGAAAAGGCAAGGAGGTGACCCCTCTCCTTGCTCACTGTCCACCCGGGCGCGACCGCGTTGCGGCGGCTCCTGTCCACGCTGATGGACTTCGAGGAGGTGAACCGCTTCATGACCGGGATGATCACCGCGGTCGGCGTCCGCTACGACTTCGGCGAAGGCCACGAACTGCTCGGCCGGCGGCTGCGCGACGTGGAACTGCGGCAGGGGCGCCGCCTCTACGAACTGATGCACGCCGGTCACGGCCTGCTGCTCGACCGGACCGGGGAACTCTCGGTGCAGGGTTGGGCGGGCCGGGGAACTCTCGGTGCAGGGTTGGGCGGGCCGGGTCGATCACGTCGTCGACGTCAGCGAGGAACTGGACGTACCCGCGGTCCTGTTGCGGCCCGACGGCCACGTCGCACGGGTCGGTGAAGACCAGCAGGAACTGGTCGCCGGCCTGCGGAAGTGGTTCGGCGCCGCCCTCGCCTGAACCGGACACCCCACGACGATGACGGCGCGGGCGACGGCCGGCGAGGCGACGGCTGCGCCGTCGCCCATGACGAACGGGCCGACCCGGGTCACGACTCAGCGGACGAAGACGGCTGCGGAACGGCCGGCTTGCCTCGGCCGGCGTGCCTCAAGAACCCGGCCGCTCACTCGGCTTCCCTGCCTCAAGAAGCCGTGCACGTCTTCCCGTTGAGGGTGAAGGCGTAGGGCGCTGAGTTCTTCTTCTGCCAGGAGGCGAGGAACCCGAAGGTGAGAGTGCCGTTCGCGGAGACGGTCCGGTTGTAGTCGGCGGCGGTCGCGGTGACGCGGGAGCCGTTCTGAGCGAGGCTCGCGTCCCACATCTGGTCCACCCGCTGGCCGTCGCGGAAGGACCAGGCCACGCGCCAGGAGTCGAGGGCGTCGGCGGTCGTGACGGTGACGGTGGCCTGGAAGCCGTCCGGCCACTGGTTGACCAGGTCGTAGCGGACCTCGCAGGCCGCCTCCGTCTCACTCCCCCCGGCGCCCGCGGTGGACGAGGAGGTCCCCTGGGGCTCGGGGTCGGGCTTGCTCGCCGTGCCGGTGTCGTCCGCCGACGGCGTGCCGTCCCCCGAGGGCACCGGGCCGGACGAGGGCGGCGCGGCAGAGGTGGCCGGCGAGGCGGACGGCAGGGCGGAGCCCGGCCCGGCCACCGGACTGCTGTCCGTGGGACCGCCCTTGGCGATGCGGTCGCCACCACTGTCGCCCGGCATCATCGAGACGGCGAGCGCCAGCCCGGAGACGAGGACAGCGGCGGTGAGCAGTGCGTTGCGCCGCACGCGCGCCTTGCTCGCGGCGGCTCGTGCGGCTGCGCCCTCGGGGTCCGAGGTGTCGGGGCGTCCGGGGCCGAGGCGCACCTCGGCGGCCCGGCGGCGACGCTCCAGGTAGGCGAGACCGCCCCAGCCGATAACACCCTGGGCGAGGGCCGCGGGCAGCCCTCCGCCGTGCAGACGCAGACAAGCCGCGGCCTCCGCGCACTCCACGCAGGTGGCAAGGTGTCGGGAAAGGTCGGCCGGGGTGTCGGCCGCGGGCGACCGGGTGACGGCGTCCAGCAACCGGACGTAGCTGCGGCACTCCGCGTCCATCGGCGTGTCGAGATGGTTGCGGTGACAGCGGTCTCGAAACAGGCCGCGGACTTCGTTGAGCTCTTCCACCGCGGCGCTCGGGTCCAGGCCCTGGCGGCGGACGACGGAGTGCAGCGGCAGCGCCTCCACCTCCGCCAGCCACAGCAGTGCGGCGTCCGGTTCCTGCATGTCGCGCAGGCCGCGCAGGGCGATGGGACGGCTCAGGGGCGGTCCGACATAGCGTGCGGCCTTGCCTGAGTTCAGCCACAGGCGCAGGTCGGGGTCGAGTTTGTGGCCTTGGCCCTGGGCTTCCCAGGCGGCGGCCGTGGTGCGCACGGCGGTCAGCAACAGGGGGATCCGGGGCAGCCGGGACGAGCGGCGGCCGGCACCTCGTGCGGTGCCGTCCTCGGCGGCGCGGGCCTCGCGTATGCCGAGCGCGAACGCCTCTCGGGCCAGCTGGTTGGCCGCGGTCGAGCCGGATGTGCACAGGTCCGCGTACGAAAGGACGGCGTCCCAGCACTCGGAGAACAGCGCGGCCTCGGCGGCGTCCTTCGGGGTCGGCAGGTCGGGCATGGGTCTCCTGCATCCACAAGCAAGGTCAACTCACCATGACGGCAATGGAGTTGGGGGGAACCTCGCGGCAGGGGCAGAGCTTTTCACGTTCCCCACACAACTGACAAGCTCCCTGTTCAAATGTCATGTCAGGACAGCAGGACAGGAGTGGCGGCGCACGCCGCTCCGCCCTTTTGTACGGACGCGGACCGTTTCCTGCTCAAGGCCGACACCGACTTTCGAGATCGGTTTCGCACACTTTCCGCACCAGACCCTCCCGAACAGACCGTTTCGGACGGACCGTTGCGGCTCGCGCCACCTGCAACCGGCTTGCTTCGAAACCGGTTCCAGGACCCTACGTCCGGGGACTATACGGTCGCCGCGTCCTGCGCCGGAAGGCTGTCCATGAAAGAGCTCACCGAGAAGACCGCACGGCCGGGTCCGGGCGGGCCGTAGCCGGGCGGCGAGGACAGGCCGAACTCGTCCATGGCTGCGCGGTAGGCCTGCAGCAGCCGGATGTGGTACTCCAACGGTGCGCCCTGCGGGTTGGCCTTGCCGAGCGGCGTCGTGGGCTCCGGGCACCAGGTCGTGAAGCGGGGCGTGATGCCGTGCGACATGAAGAAGCGCAGGCCCTCCGTGGTGGAGGCGATGGCCTCGTCGACGCTGCCGAAGCCGAAGGGCTCGGCCATCTCGACTCCCGCGACGAAGTTGGGGATGACGTTGCGGGCGCCGAAGATCTCCGCCGAGTCGAGAATCCTCTTGTGCCACTCGTCGCGGCCGACGTAGCGCTCCTTGCCGGGGCAGTACAGCTCGAACAGCCTGCGGTCCCACACCTCGTAGTTGGGGTGGTAGATCTGCACCCCGTAGTCCTTGAAGCGCTGCACGTCGTCGCGGGGCAGCGCCTGGGCGACGACCTTGCCGATCCAGCGGCCCGGGAAGCGCTCCTCGATGGCCTTGGCGTAGTGACCGTAGAAGTCGGCCTCGTCGCGTCCGGCGACGGTCTTGGTGATCGCGCCGCCGGTGAGCGTGTAGGCGGTGGACGCCTTCTGGGTGTCGTAGCGGTCGATGATCTCCAGAGCCTCGAGGACCTCCTCGACGTCCTTCACGCCCGTGTAGGGCCGCCCCGCCGCCTTGTGCTGGCGCCAGTTGTGGTTGATGTCGCAGTACTGGCACTCCTCCTTGGCGCCGAAGTACTGACACACCCGGAAAACGGTCAGGTAAATGAGGTAACCCCACTGGATGGTGGGGGCCACCTCCATGACGGACTTCCCGTTGGACAGCTTGTGCCGGTAGTACTCGGGCATCGGCGGCACCCCGACGTCGGTGATGCGCCGTCCGTCGAGGTACAGGCCGAGCAGGCCCTCGTCGTCCGCCGCGACGCGATAGGGCGAGGCGGGGTTCACCCGGACCGAGACGACCGTGCGCCGCAGGTCGTAGGGGCCTCCGGTGAGGATGATCTCCTCCGGCGGGCGGCGCAGTGCGGCCTCGCCGAGCTCGGGCAGGGTGCCGTGGTCGAAGGAGAAGATGAAGTACGACTTCGGCTTGACCTCCCCCGACTCGTTGTCACTGAGGGCCGAGGCGTCGAAGGCCACGCCTCCGCGCAGCAGATCCTCCTTGATGACGGCTTCCCGCGGAACATGCGGAAACCGCTCCATCAGATCTTCGATCAGCGCGGTACGGCTGTCCATCCGACTCTCCTCCCGGCTCAGGCGTACGACTCCTCACGGTATGCCCCTGCCGGCGCGGAGACGGGGGCGGGGGGCCTCGTGTTGCGGGCAGGGTAGGTTCCACCTGGGAACCGAGGGTTCTCGATCTCCTCGGAAGGGGCGAGCAGTCGCATGACGGAATCCGTTACCAACTGGGCCGGCAACATCGTCTTCACCGCGAAGGAAGTGCTCCGCCCGCGCTCCCTCGATGAGCTGCGCTCGCTGGTCGCGGGGAGCTCCCGGGTGCGGGTGCTCGGCAGCGGGCACTCGTTCAACAAGATCGCCGAGCCGGGCGACGGCGGGGTGCTGCTGTCGCTGGACGGCCTGAGCGGCGAGATCGACGTCGACTCGTCGGCCCGTACCGTGCGAGTCGGCGGCGGTGTCCGGTACGCCGAGCTGGCGCGCCGGGTGCACGGGCACGGGCTCGCTCTGGCGAACATGGCCTCCTTGCCGCACATCTCGGTCGCCGGGTCGGTGGCGACCGGCACGCACGGATCCGGGGTCACGAACGGTCCGCTGTCCGGCTCGGTGCGGGAGGTGGAGATCGTCACCGCCGACGGCTCCACCGTCGTCGTCGGGCGCGGCGACCGGCGGTTCGGCGGGGCCGTGACGTCCCTGGGCGCCCTCGGCGTCGTGACCGCGCTCACCCTCGACCTGGAGCCGGCCTACGAGGTGGAACAGCATCTGTTCACCGGACTCCCGCTGGAGGGGCTCGACTTCGAGGCTGTCGCGAGTGCGGCCTACAGCGTCAGTCTGTTCACCGACTGGGGTGCGCCCGGCTTCCGGCAGGTGTGGGTGAAGCGGCGTACGGACGGGCCGCCGGCCGACTTCCCGTGGGCCGCGCCCGCCGTGGAGGCCCTGCATCCGGTGCCGGGGATGCCGGCCGTCAACTGCACCGAGCAGTTCGGAGTCCCGGGGCCGTGGCACGAGAGGCTGCCGCATTTCCGGGCGGAATTCACCCCGAGCAGCGGAAACGAGTTGCAGAGCGAGTATCTGCTGCCGCGTCCGCAAGCGCTCCGGGCGCTGCGAGCGATCGACGGCATCCGGCAGACGGTGGCCCCCGTGCTGCAGATCTGCGAAGTGCGGACCGTGGCGGCCGACGGGCAGTGGCTGAGCCCCTCCTACGGCCGGGACACGGTGGCACTGCACTTCACCTGGGTCGAGGACACGGCGGCGGTGCTTCCGGTGGTGCGGGCCGTGGAGGCCGAGCTGGAGCCGTTCGAGCCGCGCCCCCACTGGGGCAAGGTCTTCCAGCTGCCCGCCGACGTGGTACGCGGCCGCTACCCCCGGATCGCAGACTTCACCGCTCTCGCGCGAGTGCTGGATCCGGCCGGCAAGTTCAGCAACGCCTTCGTGCGGGACGTTCTCGGCGGCTGACGTCCGACGCGCTTCCGCCGACTTTATAAAGCCCCTTTCCTAACCCCTTGTCGAACTGTGCGCCACGCCATAGCCTGGCGCGGCGCCGGTGCCGTCGCAGTGCTGGCCCGCCCGGCACGCGAGGGGACGGAAGCGATGAGGGGGGCACGTTCCATGAAGCGCGGCACGTCACGGGACATCCGCACCGCGAACCGCTACGAGGTGCTGCGCCAGATCATCGCCGCGTCGCCCACCTCCCGGCAGGAGCTCGCGGCCGCGACCGGACTCTCGCTCGCCACCGTCGCCACGCTGGTCGGCGAGCTGCTCGACCTCCGCATGATCACGGAGGTCGGATTCGAGGACTCGGCGGGCGGGCGCCCCCGGGGACTCGTGGCCGTCAACGCGTCGGGGGGCGCGTTGATCGGCGTGGACATCGCGGAGACGTACGTCCATGTCGAGCTGTTCGACCTCGCGCTGAACGTGCTGGCGCGCGCCGAGGAGAACATGCGGCCCGGTGAGAGCCGTCCGCAACAGGTGGTGAGCCATGTCGCCGCGGCCGCCGGTTCGGTGGTCGCGCAGGCCGGGGTCGAGGCCGCGCGGGTGCTCGGGGTCGGGGTCAGCGTGCCGGGCCAGGTGGATCGCGCCACGGGTATCTCCGAGTACGCGCCCAACTGGGACTGGCACGACGTGCCGTTGCTCGATCTGCTCTCCGAACACATCGCGTATCCGCTGTACTTGGACAATCCGCTGCGGGCCGGCGCGGTGGCCGAGCTGTGGTTCGGCGCGGCGCGCGGTCACGGGGACGCCGTGGTGGTCAACCTGGGAACCGGCGTGGGCGCCGGACTGGTGCTCGGCGGCGGACTGCACCGGGGGGTGAGCAACAGCGCCGGTGAATGGGGGCACACCACCCTCGTGCTGGACGGCCGGCCGTGCCGTTGCGGCAACCGCGGCTGCGTGGAGGCCTACGTCGGCGCGCCCGGCATCATGCAGAATCTGAGCGAACTCTTCCCGCACAGCCCGCTGTTGCATGCCGACGACCAGACCGCCACCATCGACGCGCTGGCGGTCGCCGTCGCCGCGGACGACCCGGCGGCTGTCCAGGTCGTCCGCGAGACCGCACGCTACCTCGGTGCGGGCATCGCCAACCTCATCAACGTGCTCAATCCCGAGGTGGTCGTGCTGAGCAGCTGGGTCGCCGCTCGACTCGGCGAACCTCTCCTGAAGGAGGTGCGCGAGGCGGTGGCACGGCATGCGCTGCAACGCCCGCTGGCCGCCGGCCGGATCGTCGTCAGCCCGATTCCGAGCGATCCGGCCTGTCTGGGCGCGGCGACGTTCGCGCTGGAAGGTGCGCTGCAGTCCGTCGGGCAGCGCCACGTCAGACGTACCGGCGTGGGCGCGCGCAGCCGTACGGCGTCGGCCGGATGAGCGGCCGTCCACAGGACTGCGCGACGGCCGGCCGTGTACCGCTCACGCGTGCAGTCGCCGACCGTGGCCGTGACGCCCCTGGCCGTCGGCGTGTCCGGGCACATCGCCCGGGGCGACGAGCGGAATGTGCGGCGGTGAAGCGCACCGGGAGACAGGACGGATCCGCCGGGGCCCACGAAGCCCTGGCCGGGCGGTAGTTCGCCCGCAAGGATCACTCCCTTGGACCGAGGGTCGCCGGCCCTGACACCGGCGGCCCTCATCTCCCTGTCCCCGTAACCGACTCGCGCCGCGCACCGCTCCTCCCCGAATGCGTCCCGGGAATCCGCCTGTTCGCCATGCCGAACCGATGGCAACGCTTCGAACAGACTTCGTCCAACCCCTTGCCGAAGCCTTAGCCGAAGGTTAACGTCCGGCTCCGCAGTGCCATTTGAGCCATCCGGCACCGAAGTCGTCGCGCCGCAGCCGTACTCGAGACAAGGACGTCACCATGTCGGCAATGAGCAACAGCAACTGGTCCCGCCGATCCCTCTTCCGGGCCGCGGCAGGCATGGCCGCGGCCGGCACGCTCGCCGCCTGCGGCAGCAACAACGGCCGTGGTGGGGGGTCGGGTTCGGGCGTCGCCCTGACGCAGTTCTTCCACGCCTACGGCGAGCCGGGCACGGAACAGGCGATCAAGAAGTACGCGAAGGCCTACGACAAGGGCGATGTGACCACGCAGTGGATCACCAGCGCCGACTTCGAGAGCAAGCTTTTCGCCACGCTGCTCACCAAGAGCGCGCCCGACCTGTTCGAGTTCCACCCGCAGATCCAGATGATCAAGAGCGGCCAGGTGGCGGACCTGACCGACATCATCGAACCGGTCAAGAGCGACTTCAACCCCGCCGACATCAAGTCGCACACGGTCGACGGCAAGACATACGGCGTCCGCATGATCGACGACCCGCAGTTCTTCTTCTACCGCAAGTCGATGCTGGAGAAGGCCAAGGTCGAGGTGCCGACCACGCTCGACGAGCTGATGGAGGCCGCCGCCAAGCTCACCACCGGCAAGGTCAAGGGCCTGTACATGGGCGACGACCTGCACAGCGTCATCAACCCGATGATCTGGTCGGCGGGTGCCGACACCCTCGACGAGAAGAACCAGATCGCCTACCACACCCCGGGTGTCATCGAGGGCATCAAGAAGATGCGCAAGCTGTTCACCAGCGGCCACCTCCTCCTCGGCGCACCGACCGCGTCCTGGGACCCCTCCTCCCTCAACCAGGGTCTGTGCGCCATCCAGTTCTGCGGCATGTGGGCGATGCCGGGCATCCAGAAGGCGCTCGGCGACGACTGGGGCGTCTTCCCCTTCCCCAAGACCGTCGACTCCGGCAAGCAGTCGGTCTACAACGGCGGTTGGTCGATGTTCGTCAACGCCAAGGGCAAGAACGTCGAGGCCGCCAAGGAGTACGTCAAGTGGCTCTGGATCGACCAGAAGAAGTACCAGGAGGAGTGGGCCACGTCCTTCGGCTTCCACATCCCGCCGCGCACCTCGATCGCTCAGACCGCCACCAAGCTCAAGTCGGGCAACGCCGCTGAGGGCGTCAGGCTGTTCAACGAGTTCGGGCACTTCGACAACATCGGCTGGACCCAGGCCATGATCACCTCACTCGAAGACGTCTTCGCGAACGCGGTCCGCAAGGACATGGATCCGGAAGCCGCGCTCGACAAGGCCGACGCGGCCGTCAACCGCGAACTCAAGAAGCTGTTCGGATAGGCCGCGGGACGGACCTCGACATGTCGACGACCGAGACGCGCGGCCTTGCGCGCCCCGCCCCGGCGAAGCCCTCACCGGCCAAGCCGCGGCGGGGCCTGCGGGGCAGCCCCACGTTCAACTTCTGGCTCTTCACGGGGCCGTTCCTCATCGGCCTGGCCATCTTCGTCTACGCGCCGATCCTGTGGAGCCTCTGGCTCAGTTTCTTCGAGGCCCGCTTCACCGTCACGCCCGACAAGTTCGTCGGCTTCGAGAACTACACGTACATGCTGACGAACGACGACTTCGTCGGCTCGCTCGGCACCTTCACCGTCTTCGCCGCTTTCATCGTGCCCACCACGTGGGCCCTCTCGCTGGGGCTGGCCCTGCTGGTCAACCGGCTGCGGTTCATGCGGGCGTTCTTCCGGTCGGTCTTCTTCCTGCCGACCGCGTGCAGTTATGTCGCCGCCGCGCTGATCTGGAAGATGTCCATCTTCAGCGGGGTCCGCTTCGGCCTGATGAACACCGTCATCGGCTGGTTCGGGATCGACAACATCGCCTGGCTGGTCGACCCCAGTCCGCCCTGGTACTGGTTCGTCATCGTCACGGCACGTCTGTGGCTGCAGTCCGGTTTCTACATGATTCTGTTCCTGGCCGCACTGCAGAACATCCCCGGCGAGCTGTACGAGGCCGCTGCCATCGACGGCGCCAAGCCGGGCTGGCAGACGTTCCGTCACATCACGTTGCCCCAGCTGCGCGCCACGTCCACAGCGGTGATCCTCCTGCTGCTGATCGCGGCTTACCAGGCCTTCGACGAGTTCTTCAACCTCCTGTCGAAGACCACATGGGGTCGTCCGCCGCTCGTCGAGCTGTACTACAAAGCCCTGGGCGAGAGCCAGGACTACGGGGCCGGCAGCGCGGGCGCGGTCGTCCTGACCGTGCTGATCTGTGCCGTGACCCTGCTCCAGGGCAGGTTCCTCGGCTTCGGAAGGGGGGACGAGTCCAAGTGACCACCACGATGCCCGAGGTGCGGGAGCCCGCACCTCCGTCGGACAAGTCCCGCCGCGACAGGCGCGGCGGCGGCGTGATGAGCTCCACCGGCCTCTACGTCGCCGCCGGGATCTCCGCGTTCTTCTTCCTGATCCCGTTCTATCTGCTCCTTCGCAACGCTCTCTCCACCGACGCCGAGATCACCGGAGAGAACTGGAAATTCTTCCCCACCGACATCCAGTGGGGCAACATCAGTGAGCTGTTCACCGACGAGACGGTCCCCTTCGCCCAGTCCCTGTGGAACTCGGCGGTCGTGGCCACCCTGCACACCGTCGGCGTGCTGCTGGTGTGTTCCCTGGCCGGCTACGGACTCGCCCGCATCCCTTACCGGCACGCCAACAAGGTCTTCTACGCCGTCCTGGGCACCCTGATGGTCCCGACGGCGGTCACCTTCGTCCCGAGCTTCGTCCTGGTGTCGTCGCTCGGCTGGGTGGACACCTACCGGGGTCTGATCATCCCGGGCCTGTTCAGCGGTTTCACCTGCTTTCTGTTCCGGCAGTATTTCCTCGGGTTCCCGAAGGAACTCGAGGAGGCGGCACGGGTGGACGGACTGGGCTACTGGGGCGCGTACTGGCGCATCGTGGTACCGAACTCGCTGAACTTCTTCGCGGCGATGGCGACCATCACGTTCATCAACGGCTGGAACTCCTTCCTGTGGCCGCTGGTCATCGGCCAGGACCCGGGTTCGTGGACCGTCCAGGTCGCGCTCTCCAACTACATGACCAACCAGACCGTCATCTTCCACCTGATCTTCATGGCCACGGCCATGTCCATCCTGCCCCTGGTGTTCGTGTTCCTCTTCCTCCAGCGCTGGCTGGTCCAGGGGATCGCGCAGACCGGCATCAAGGGCTGACCCAGGAGACCGATGTCCTTGCGCACCTCCCCTTCCCCCGCTTCCCCACGAGCGGGGGGACCGGCGTCCGTCGATTACGTCGAAAGTGTCTCGCCGGGCGACGGGGCCCTTCCGCCCCGCGCCTGGTACGCGGCCTCGAACGCCCCATCCCTGTCGCTGAACGGACGCTGGCGGCTTCGCGTGTCGGCGACGGCCGACGCCGAGGACGACGCGTTCGCCGCGCAGGGGTACGACGCCGCGCACTGGCCTGAGGTCACGGTCCCCGGGCACTGGGTGCTGCAGGGCGAGGGCGCCTTCGGCTCGCCCGTCTACACCAACCACCTCTACCCCTTCCCCGTCGACCCGCCCCGGGTGCCGACGGAGAACCCGACCGGCGACCATCTGAGGGTCTTCGACCTCCCCGAGGGGTGGCCCGACGTTTCTGAAGGCGGTTGCGTACTCCGTTTCGACGGCGTCGAGTCCTGTGCACGGGTCTGGCTGAACGGCGAGGACATCGGAGAGTTCAAGGGGTCGCGGCTGCCGCACGAGTTCGCGGTCGGGCACCTGCTCAGGCGAAGCGGGAACGTCCTCGCGGTCCGGGTCCACCAGTGGTCGGCCGGCTCGTATCTGGAGGACCAGGACCAGTGGTGGCTGCCGGGCATCTTCCGTGACGTGACGTTGCTGCACCGTCCGGCCGGCAGCGTGCTCGACTTCTTCGTGCACGCCGCCTACGACCACGTCACGGGCGAGGGCTCACTGCGCGTCGACTCCGATGTCGAGGGGCGGGTGACCGTGCCCGACCTGGACATCGATGTCGCGACCGGGCAAACGGTTACAGCACCGGTGCAGCCGTGGACGGCGGAGACGCCCACGCTGTACGACGGCGAACTGGTGACGGAGGGCGAGCGCGTACCCCTGCGCATCGGTTTCCGCACCGTCGAGCTGGCGGACGGGCTGATCAAGGTCAACGGCCGCCCGATCCTCTTCAAGGGGGTCAACCGGCACGAGTGGCATCCCGAGACGGGCCGCGCCCTCGACCTGGAGACGATGCGCGAGGACGTGCTGCTGATGAAGCGGCACAACGTCAACTCGGTCCGCACCTCCCACTACCCGCCGCACCCGGCCTTCCTCGACCTGTGCGACGAGTACGGACTGTGGGTGATCGACGAATGCGATCTGGAGACCCACGGCTTCGTCGAACAGGACTGGCGGGACAACCCGGTCGACGACGACCGCTGGACCCCCGCCCTCCTCGACCGCGCCGCCCGCATGGTCGAGAGGGACAAGAACCACCCGTCGGTCGTCGTCTGGTCCCTGGGCAACGAGGCCGGCACCGGGCGCGGTCTGACCGCCATGGCGCAGTGGATCCGCGCCCGTGACCCCGCACGTCTCGTGCACTACGAAGGCGACGTCAACTGCCGTGACACAGACGTCTATTCGCGTATGTACGCCTCCCACGAGGAGGTCGAGCGGACAGGACAGGGCCTGGACGGCGGTCCCCTCGGGCGACGTCGACTCCCCTTCATTCTCTGCGAGTACGCGCACGCCATGGGCAACGGTCCCGGCGGACTGGCCGACTACCAGCGGATCTTCGAGGCCCATGACCGGCTCCAGGGCGCCTTCGTCTGGGAGTGGATCGACCACGGCATCAGGCACCCGCAGCTGGGCTACGCCTACGGCGGCGACTTCGGCGAGGAGCTGCACGACGGGAACTTCGTCTGCGACGGCCTGGTCTTCCCCGACCGCACCCCCTCCCCCGGCCTCGTCGAGTTCAAGAAGGTGATCGAGCCGGTCGCTCTGGACGCCTCCGACGATGGCACGGTCCGCGTCACCAACAAGCAGGACTTCGCCGGCCTCTCGGCACTTGCCTTCACCTGGGCCTTCCAGGTGGACGGCGAGACCGTCGGGTCCGGGTCCCTCACGGTGCCGCCGCTGGCGGCGGGCGCATCGGCCGAGGTGCCGCTGCCGGAGCCTCCGGTCGACGCCCCCGCAGGCGTGGAGACGGGATGGACCGTCCAGGCCGTGCTGGCCGAGGACACCGCCTGGGCACGCGCGGGACATGTGGTCGCCTGGGGCCAACTGGCCCTGGCGTCACCGATGTTGGCGTCACCCGCTCAGGGCGCGGCGCCGGTCGTCGGGGAACGGCTCGTGACTCTGGGCCCTGCCTCCTTCGACGTCCGCACGGGCGAGCTGCGAACCCTGGGCCCGGTGGCGGTGACCGGCCTGCGCCTGGACGTCTGGCGGGCGACCACGGACAACGACGACGGCGCGCCCTGGCAGTCGGACGTCCGCCACGGTCTGCTCTGGCGCAAGCTGGGCCTGCACCGGATGCGGCACCGGCTGGACGCCGTCGAAGTCGGCGACGACGCACTGACGGTACGGACCCGCGTGGCCCCGGCCGGCTGGGAGGTCGGCCTGTCGACCGCCTACCGATGGACGTCGGACGGTGACCGCGTACGGCTGACCGTCTCCGTGACCCCTGAGGGCGACTGGACGGTGCCGCTCCCCCGCCTCGGCGTCCGCTTCGGACTGTCCGAGGCCGACCGGGTGACGTGGTTCGGCGGCGGCCCCGGCGAGGCGTATCCGGACAGCAAGGCGGCGTCCGCGCTCGGTCGCTGGCAGTCGACCGTGGACGCCCTGCAGACGCCGTACGTCCGCCCCCAGGAGAACGGCGCCCGCGCCGACGTGCGCTGGGCGGAACTCGGCGGGCTGCGCATCGAGGGGGACCCCGCCTTCTGGTTCACCGCGCGGCGCTGGACGACCGAACAGCTCGACGCCGCCGCCCACCGCACCGACCTGGTCCCGGGCGAGACGGTGTGGGTCAACCTCGATCACGGTCAGCACGGCCTGGGTTCCCAGTCCTGCGGCCCGGGCCCTCTGCCCCCGTACGTCCTGACCGCGTCGCCCGCACAGTTCTCGTTCGTCTTCACGCCGACCGGCTGAGGCTTTGCCCTTCCCTGCCGCCGGCCCCCGGGCCGGCGGCAGGGGATCCCTCGGCACGCTCGACGGCTCCCCGCTCAGCCGCCCGAAGCGGTCGGCCGGCCGCGCGACGTGCGGCCTCCCCTCACGTACGACGCATACTTCCCCGGCCGCCGCCGCTCCGACCGGCCACGGCATCGACGTCCCCCTGCTCACTACCTCAGCTGATGCCACTGCCACCACGGCTGCAGCTGCCGCCTCCGCTGAAAGCGTTTACCCAGCTGTCGCTATGGGTCGTTGCCATGTGGGGCCGCCCTCAGGGTGGTCTTTCGCGGCCCGGATCACCCGGCACGGTGCGCACGGAAAAACGCCGTGACACCGCCCTTACAGGTCGTTTCACAATGAGAATGACGAGGACTGCTGTCATGCTCGGCTTCGTCCGTAAGATCGCTGCATGCCTGCTGACGAACGTGTAACTCGGTCCATGTGTCGTGTCCAGCCCATATCGGATCCTCGGCCGATGTCGGAGCTGCCTCAGCAGATCTGGTCGGATGAGGACTGGGAGCGGATCCAGCGTGGCTACGCGTCGCGGGACATGGACGAGAAATGGGACGTCTTCACAGAGGGTGAGGTCGTCTTCCTGCATCGAAGCTGGACAGGTAACGGAGTCTTCGCGGCGACCTTCGCGCCGGTTGATGGCGGTGGATGGCGGATCGCCAGCGCTGTGGTGGAGCGTGAGCCGAGCGCTATGGAAACACAGACGATGTCTACGACTGCGTCATGCTCGAGTTGGTGATCACAGCCATCGTGCCCGGCCAACCAGCACCTGAGCTCCGCTCAAGGCTGGTGGAGTTGACCCGTCGGAAGTCGCGCTCTGCTGACGCTCCGGCCGGCGTGATTCAGCACAGCGCCCTGGGACTGCGCTCAGACTCCTAGTCGATCACTTGGAGCGCCGGACCGACGTCGGATGCATATGAGGCTGCAGGCCAGTTCAAGCAGGCCCTGGTGGAGGTCGGCGCGTCGTTCGTAGCGGGTGCGGAGTCGTTTGAACTGGTGCAGCCAGGCGAAGGCGCGCTCGACAGCCCAGCGCACCTTGCCCAACCCGGAGCCGTGGGTGATGCCGCGTCGCGCGATCAACGGCTTGATGCCCCGTTTCCACAGCAGGCGGCGGTACTTGTCGAAGTCGTAGCCTCGGTCCGCATACAGACGCCGGGGCTGTCGGCGGGGGCGCCCCCGCTGGCCCCCGATCGACGGGACGGCGTCGAGTAGCGGCAGGAGCTGGGTAACGTCGTGCCGGTTGCCGCCGGTGAGGGTGACGGCGAGCGGGGTTCCGTGGCGGTCAACGATCAGGTGGTGCTTGGAACCGGGGCGGGCGCGGTCGACGGGTGAGGGGCCGACGTGGTCCCCCCTTTGAGAGCTCGGACGTGTGAGCCGTCCACGGCACAGTCGTCCAGGTCCAGCAGTTCGGCGCGGCGCAGCTCGGTCAGCAGGGCGGCGTGCAGGCGGGGCCAGACGCCGGCCTCGGTCCAGTCCCGCAGCCGGCGCCAGGCCGTCACGCCGGAACAGCCCACGGCCTCCGCCGGGACGTCCCGCCAGGCGACACCGGTCCGCAGCACGAACAGGACGCCAGCGAGTGCTGTTCGGTCAGGAACACGCAACCGCCCCGGATGCCGGTGGCGCCGCTCGGGAGCGGGCGGCAGCAACGGGGCCACCCGCTCCCACAAGTCGTCAGGAACAAGATCAGCACGCACCTCGGACACCCTGCCGACCAAGATCGACAAGCGCAAGACCCACAACTCAACTCATTCCGAAACGATCAGTTAGCAAACGGTTACGTAAGGTTGCGGCGGTGTGGAAGCCAGGGGGAAAGCGGTTACGAGCATTTGTGCAGGTGCGGAGCTAAGGAAACCGGTTACACAACGGGAGCCGGACGCCCTGCAGTCCTCCGCGGACTCACCGGGCCGGGACGGCAATCACTTCCCGGCCCAGAGGTTACGGCAATCCGGTCGCGTCCCGGCCCGACTCCCCCTCGGGCTCCGGCCTCTCACCTGCGAAGCCTTAGGATCCTCGCTGAACCCTGCCCGTCCCGGCACACAAGGCGGTCCCCATGCCACGAGTCGGCCTCACCACCGACCGCCTCGTCGAGGCCGCCGCCGACCTGGCCGACGAAGCGGGTTTCGAGAACGTCAGCATCTCGGCACTGGCACGACGGTTCGGAGTGAAGGACGCAAGCCTGTACTCCCATGTGAGGAGCCTGCGCGAACTGCGCACACGGCTGGCGCTGCTCGTCGGCGGAGAGATGATCGACCGAATCGCCGTGGCCGTGGTCGGACTGGCCGGCAAGGATGCGCTGGTCGCCTTCGCAGGCGCCTACCGGGAGTACGCCCTGCGCCACCCGGGCCGGTACGCCGCCACCCAGATCCGCATCGATCAGGAACTCGACCGGGAACTGACCGCCAACTCCCCTGCCCTGCGCCGGACCGGCGAGATCACCTACGGAATGCTCCGCGCGTACGGACTCGACGAACCCGACCTCACCGACGCCGTCCGCCTGCTGCGCAGCACGTTTCACGGCTACTGCATGCTGGAGGCCGGCGGCGCCTTCGGCGCTCCGCGGGACGTGCAGCGGTCGTGGGACAAAGCGATCGCTGCACTGCACACGGCGCTCACTCACTGGCCGCGGGAGGAGTCCTGATGCGACGCACACCCAGGTCGGCGAGGCCCGGGGCCGCGGATCCGGTGGGAGAGCAGAGGACATCGAGCGGAACGTCGAGCCGGGGGAGACGAGCGCGGCGATCTGCCGGTCGTCGGCCGACCCTGGGACGAACACTGCTACGGCACAAGCCTGTTGACGTGCATCGAGCCGGCACAGCGTTTCGGCTTCGTCTTGGGCTCCTAGTACTGCAACGGTGTCTACCGTGACTGCTGGCCAGGTTCGTCGTTGGTGTGATTATGGGTGGGGACCTTGCTGATGCGCGTGTGTGGGCGAGTGAACTGGATGCGGTGCACGGGCGGTTCGTGCACCGGTTCAGCCGGTCGGAGCCACGGGAGTCGGCGCTGGCCTATATGCGGGGGCTGATCGCTCCGCTGCAGCGCAAGAACGGCTGGACCCTGGCCGAGGAGGCAGGCCACGGCGGGCCAGACCGTATCCAGCGGATGCTGAACCGAATCGAGTGGGACGCCGACGAGGTCCTCGACGACGTACGCCGCTACGTGGTCGACCATCTCGGGGACCGCGAAGCGGTGCTCATCGTCGACGACACCGGCTTCCTGAAGAAGGGCACCCGCTCGGCCGGGGTCCAACGGCAGTACTCCGGTACCGCCGGACGGACCGAGAACTGCCAGGTCGGGGTCTTTCTCGCCTACGCCACCGGCCGAGGACGGACCCTGATCGACCGGCGGCTGTATCTGCCCACGTCCTGGACGGACGACCGGGAACGCTGCCGGCGGGCGGGCATCGGTGACGAGGTCGCCTTCGAGACGAAGGTGGCCATGGCCAAGGCGATGGTCCGCAAGGCCATCGCGGACCGGATCCCGTTTCGGTGGGTGACCGCGGATGCCGCCTACGGCTTCAGCAAGGGCTGGCGCTTCGAACTCGAGCAGGCCGATGTCTTCCACGTCATGGCCACCACCCGGCACGACACCGTCGTCACCCGCTGGGCACTCGACCACCCCGTCCACGACCTGTTTCCCAACCTGCCACGGCAGAAATGGAAGCGCCGTTCCTGCGGCGAGGGGGCACACGGCCGACGGATCTACGACTGGGCCCGCGTCGAGGTGAGGCCCTGGCACCGCGAAGACCGCAGGCACTGGGTCATCGCCCGCCGCAGCGTGAGCAGGCCCGAGGAAATCTCCTACTACGTCGCCTACTGTCCCGCCGACACCACCCTGGATCAGCTGATCCGCATCGCCGGCAGCCGCTGGGCGGTGGAGGAGTGCTTCCAGACCGCCAAGCAGGAGTGCGGCCTGGACGACTACCAAGTCCGCCGCTACCCCGGCTGGCACCGCCACATGACCCTCGCCATGGCCGCCCACGCCTGCCTCACCGTTCTGCGGGCCCGCCAGATGGACACGGAGAAAGCAGAAACGGATCCTCCCAGGTCATCCACCTCAGCCTCGCCGAGATCAGACGCCTGATCGCCCGCCGCAGCCACTACAAACGACGCGGACACAGCCCCTGAACTGCCTAGCAATCAGAACAAACACCGTTGCAGTACTAGCCAGTGCGCGACCGCGCGCGGTGACGAACAGGCCGATTGCGGCCGACGTGACAGCCGTGATCTTCGCGGCATGCCGGTTGAGGACTCTCCTCCCGTCATCGAGGTCGAATGCCGACCACACCTACCGCCGCCGACTGACGCGGGAAGTCGCCCGGTCCGTCCGGATCATCGCTGACACCGTTTTCGTCACCGACCGACAGCACAAGGTTGCGAACCGAGTACCAGCGCCAGCTTGAGGATCACCGAGGCGCGACCGACCACCACGATGTCGCGGCCCCCTGGTCTGAAGCCGTGCAGCCGAAGCGGAAGTACTGCTCCGAGCCGCTCGCCCAGCGGACGGTCAGGTCGTGGGCGTCGTGGGCATCGTGGATGTCATCGACAGTCGCCCTCCTCACCTCTACGGACACCAAATCCCCGAAAGGCGGGGGGTTGTGCTCGGCAGTGAGTCGGGCCAACGCGACGAAAAGCGTCGGGCCGTGTCCCACCGTGCCCGAAAGCCTGGAGTCGTCGCCGGTCAGTCCGTACACGCCCGCAAGGTCGGTCCGTTCGTTTCCGTCTTCCGCCGGTCCCCAACCCGTGACGTGTACGGCCGTCCCCGGTGCCGCGCCGGATACGAGATGAGCCCGAACCTCCACCGCCCCCTCTGCCACCACCAGACTCGTGAGCTCGGCTCCGGAACTCAGCGCGTGCCGGGAGGCCGCCCAGCCCTCCCCTGCACCGAGAGGAACGATGCCCTCGCGGCTCGAATCATCCCCGACCGTGACAGAGTTGTCCGGCGGCGAACTCCGCGGCCTGGTGACGGTGGAGTAGGCAAAGCGCGTGTAGAACGGGTCGTAACGAACGTCCTCACTGCCGTGATTGTGCAAGCGGACCAGACCGTCGGAGCTGGTGGACTGCAGCAGCCAGTTGGGGCCGGCAACGGGTGTGACCTCGTTCTGCCTTTCTGCAGGTCCCGCTTCCTCCTGCGCCGTCCACACCGGGTGATCCGACGGGAGCAGCAAGCCCAAGAAACCCTTGCTGGCCCAGTAAGGGGAGGCCGGTCCGGAGTAGCCCTGCAGAACCGACTCGTCGGGTCCGTGCCAGCCGAGCGTCAGCAGTCCCTGATCGTCCACTGCGTCTCGCTCCAGGAAGTACTTCAACGCGCCCGAGGCCAGACGACGGGTCTCGCCGGGAGGCAACGGAGTGTGGTCGGTCAGCGCGCCCAGCCACAGCGGTGCGGTGGTGGCGAACCGGTAGGTGAGGGAACGGCCCTGGTGCAGGGGTGCTCCGTCACCGCCGAAAAGGCGTGCGTAGTCGGCGAGATGCGTCTGGAGGCGACCTCCGTAGAGGCTGAGCAGATCACGGTCGTCGGCCAGCCAGGCGTGGAGCACCGGGTAGAGGTGCATCGCCCAGCCGTTGTAGTAGTCGAAAGCACGGCCAGGGCCGTCGGTGTACCAGCCGTCACCGACGTACCACTGCTCGATGCGTTCCAGGCCGCGGTCGATCGCCTTGCGGGAGGCCCCTGCTTCGTGACCCACCTCTTCAAGGAAGCCGCCTACCGTGACCGGGAAGAGCTCCCAGTTGCAGGGCCACGCTGCGGCGGTCAGCGCATCGGCCAGCCAGTCCGCCACGCGCTGCTGAACGCCGTCGTCGAGACGGTCCCAGAGCAGCGGACGGGTCAGGCGCAGTGCAAGGGCGATCGATGCGGCCTCTACCAGGGGTTGACTCCGGTCCTCGATGCGGGGCCAGACACCGGAGACCCCTGCCGCAAGACCGGTTGCGTAGCGTTCCAGCGCTGTCTCGTCGCGGCGGAAGGCTGCCAGCAGAAGGGTGCGGGCATATCCCTCCAGTCCGTCGGAGAGGCGACCGGACCAGCTCTCCCGGGAGCCGGGAAAGTGGTAGAGAGCACGATCCTCGGTGGCGTAGGGCTCCACCGAGGCGAGCAGTGCGTCAGCGGCCGCCTGCCAGTGAGTGCGGGTGTATCCGGTGCGGGGACTGAGGGCGGCATCGGGCGCGGGAAGGTACATCTGTTGTTTCTTTCCTTAGCGGCCTGGTCGGAGCCTGTCATGTCAGGACCTGGGGGCGTCCCGGTTCCGGTCGAGGCGCCCCCAGGCGCTCATCCCACCTGCACAGCCGCCTTCGACACCAGATGCCGGGCGACGAGTTCGTCGCGGACCAGGCCCGCGTAGAGCGTGGCGCCGTTCAGGGAGGTGTGTGTGTTGTCGCGCTTCTCGTTGTAGAGGTAGAGCGCCTTGGATTTCTCGGCTCCCAGTGACTCCACCAACGCCTTGGTCTTGGCCGTCAGATCAACCAACGGGACGCCCCACGCGGCGGCGACAGAGCGGATCACCGCCGGGTGGTCGACACCAAGCCCGTTGACCAACAGAGCCGTTGGGTTGTTCAGGGTGCCGTCTGCGTTGAACCAACGGCGGACTATGGGGGTCACCAGTACCGGCCGTCCGCCCTTATCCCTCACCCCTGTCACCAGTTTCTCGAGGTTCGCGCGGTAGGTCGTCCCGTCGGTTGTCTTGTCGTTGTGGGCGAGCTGGACCAGGACGAGGTCGCCGGGGCGGATCAGCGGCTGAACGGTGGCCCACAGCAGGGGGTTCCCCAGATACGTGACCGTACTCTCGCCGGAATCGGCGTAGTTGGCGACCGTGATGCCCTTGCTCAAGTACTGCGGGAGTTGCTGACCCCAGCCGGTGTACGGATCGGCAGGTTGGTCACAGACGGTGGAGTCACCGATGAGGATGATCTGCCGAACGTGCCGGGCCGGAGTGACCCTGATGTCCGCCAGCGCCGGCGCTGAGCCGCCGAGCGCCAGGTCCAGCCCGGGAGTGCCGACCGCTCCCGTCGGTTCGCCCTCGGGGCTACGGACGTCGACCGTGAAGCTGCGGACGATGCGGGCACCAGCCGGGACGGCGGTCTCGGGCAGCATCGCACGCCGGGTCTCCGCGTTGACGCTGGTGCTCGACTCGCCGTCGCCGCCGAGGACGACCCTCACGTCATAGGAGTCGGGAGGGACGTCGAAGTGGCATGCGGTGGGGGTGCAGTGGTCGATACCGAGGGGCGCCGGATCTCCGTGAGCAGTTGCGGGTGCGGCCGTGAGGGCGGCCGTCAGGGTCAGTGCCGCCATTACGGCCATGTTGAAACGTCTCACGTGCGGCTCCTCCGTCACGGGAACAGGGGCTGGCGACCGGACGATAGCGCCTTCTGTAAGCGCTTTCTAGGATGTGGAACGATCTCACAAGATTGCCCGCCCCGCGCGAGTGAAAGCCCTTTCGCGAAATCGATTCAACTGTCACGCTCTCAGGCACCCGCACCCCCACACCTCTCGAAGGAGGCACCCCCATGTCCGGATCCGACAACCACAGGCCGGTCCGACGCCGCACCTTCGTCCTCGGCGCCGCCGCCGGTTCGGCCGCGCTCGCCGGGCCGCTCGCCGTCCCGGCCACCGCGGCGGCCTTCGGCTACAGCGACGACGGCTCCAACTACGTCGTCGACTCCGGCGCCGCCCTGGTCTTCAAAGTCAGCAAGACCACCGGCGATCTGACGTCGCTGATCTACCGAGGCACCGAATACCAGGGCTACGGCGGCATGAACTCGCACATCGAGTCGGGCCTCGGCAGTTCCACCGTGACGATCGCACGGTCCGGTTCGACGATCCTGATCTCGGTCACACACGGGACCCTCAAGCACTACTACGCAGCGCGCAGCGGCGAAAACAACGTGTACATGTGGACCAACAAGGCTGATACCTCCGTTTCCGCAACCCGTTACATCGTGCGTGTCAAGGCGGGCCGGTTCCTGAACGACGAGCCCGACTCCTACACCTACACGACCAGCACCATCGAGGCTTCCGACGTCTTCGCGAAGTCAGACGGTCAGACCCGCTCCAAGCACTACTCCAGGCTCCGCGTCATCGACTACGACTACATCGGCTGGACGGCAGGCAACGTCGGGCTGTGGATCGTGCGCAGCAACCACGAGAAGGCCTCCGGTGGACCGTTCTACCGCTCCCTGCTGCGCCACCAGAGCGCCGACGGCGGAGGCCTGTACGAAATCCTTTACTACGGACAGAACCAGACCGAGGAGCAACGCTTCGGCCTCCAGGGCCCGTACGTGATCGCCTTCACTGACGGCGGTGCGCCCTCCTCCTCGCTCTTCCCCGGAAACCTGACCACATCCTGGGCCGACTCGCTCGGCATCTCCGGCTATGTCGGTGCGAGCGGACGCGGCCGGGTCGCGGGGGTCGGCATCACCGGACGCGACGCGGCCTACCCGTACACGATCGGTCTCGCCAACGCGGCAGCACAGTACTGGGGTTCGGCACGGCTGTCCGACGGCTACTTCTCCATCGCCGGGGTGCTGCCCGGGACGTACACGCTTACCGTCCACAAGAGCGAGCTGGCCGTGTACAACACGCAGGTGACCGTGTCCGCCGGCGGGACGACAACCCTGAACTCGATCGCCGTCCCGTCGTCGAACGATCCGAGCAACGCGAGCGCGATCTGGCGCATCAACGACTGGACCGGCACCCCGAGCGGCTTCAAGAACGCCGACCTCATGACGTACGCCCACCCCTCGGACGTACGGGCCTCCGCCTGGACCGGCAACGTGGTGATCGGCAGCGGCAGCCAGACTTCGGCCTTCCCCTGTTACATCTGGAAGGACGTCAACAGCGGTCTGCTCGTGTACTTCAAACTGACCGCAGCCCAGGCCGCCTCCGCACACACCTTGCGCATCGGCGTGACGACGGCCTACGCCAACGGACGTCCACAGGTCGTCGTCAACGACACCTGGACCTCGGCCATCCCCTACCCGCCCACCCAGCCGAACACCCGGTCCCTGACGAACGGGTCCTATCGGGGGAACAACCACACGTTCAGCTACAGCGTTCCGGCGAGCGCATGGCTCACGGACACCAGCCGGTACAACGTGCTGAAAATCAACGTGGTGAGCGGTTCGGGGTCGACCTCCTACCTCAGCGCGGGCACCTCGATCGACGCAATCGACCTGCTGAACTGAGGCATTCTCATGAACCTCGTGTCCACTGCTGGTTGGTACCGCCGTTGCATGTGTACGTAATGACGGCTGCCGAGTTGGCGGTGGACGCGCCATTCACGTCCAGACACCCTCCGCCGGCTCGCGACTTGACGTTCACGTAGTTCCCGGACGTCGTGAGCGACCACTGTTGACTGGTGGTCGTGGCGTTGCAGTCCTCCTGGGTGACCGTGCTCGCGTTCGCCTGCACGCACAGAGAACTGTTCCTGACGATCAACTGGTAGTAACCGCTGTCGATCGACTTGAACCAGTACTTCTGGTTGTTTCCGCCGTTGCAGTCGTACTGCTTGATCTGAGCTCCCGACCACAGGGACTGACTCGTCACGTCGGCACACTTGCCGCTGTGCCGGGCGATGAGCGTGTTGTACGTGGCACTCGTGCCGGTGACCGTTCCGAGGGCCGTGTCGACGGTGACCTCGGGGGCCCACGACATCGACAGCGAGGTGGACGTGGGGAAGGCGAGTGGCAGCCACACATAGCGGGAGTCGTTGACGGTGCCGCCGAAGGAGTTGCCCCAGCGGTCACCCAGGTACAGGTAGGAGGTGCCCGACGTTCCCTGGACCGGCAGCACGTATGCGGTCTGCGAGCCGTACGCCGTCGAGTCTCCGACGTTGGTCATGGCCGTCCAGGGTCCGGCGAGGGAGGTCGCTGTCGCGTACTGCTGCTGATTGGGGTTCCAGCCGGTAGCCGCCGAAGTGAGCATGAAGTAGACGCCGTTGCGCTTGAACAGTGCGGGCGCCTCTCGGTGACCACCGTGCCAGGGGTCGGCGACCAGATCTGCGATACCGGTGTAGTCGGCTGTCAGCCGGTAGATCTGCAGGTCGTAGTTCTCGCGCGCGGCCGAGACCATGTACCCGGTACCGTCGGTGTCCACAAAGACCGTGATGTCACGGGACATGTGCTGGTCGAGCGGGCGGAAGCTGCCCTGCCAGGTGTAGTTCCCGTCAACGGTGTCCGACACGGCGACAGCGGCCCGGGCCTCGCTGTAGTCGACGCCGTTCTCCTTGTGCATCCACATCACGTACTTGCCGGTTGCGGCGTTGTACATGACCTTCGGTCGCTCGATGTTGGCGGTGGCCAGTTCGAAGGCGCTCGACTGGGTGAGGACGTGGTTGCGGAACTCCCAGTTCTTCAGGTCTGTGGAGCGGTAGGCGTCCACGTACCGGAAGGTGTTGTCGGCGTTGCGGTTCTCGCCGAACCAGTAGTAGAAGGAACCGACTTTGAGGACCCCTCCACCGTGGGCGTGCACAGGGCCGCCCGAAGTGTCGGTGAACTGCGTGCCGTTGATGATAGTCATGGGCGCCGCATGGGCAGGGCCCGCAGCGGCGAAAGCGCCGAACAGCGCCAGACAGAGGGCGAGCAGCGTCGCGTAGGCGCGTTTCATCTCACGCACTCTCCTTCACGGTGTCGGCGACAGGGCGCCGAAGTCGGGTGTGCCCTCCGGTGGCCGGGCGAAGGTTCGGATCGGAAGGCTGGGGCTGTGATCGCTCAGGACGAGCGGGTCGTCTTCTTGCCTCAGGGGTGTGGTGGATCAGGACGTCGGTCTCACCGCCATGCAGTCGTCAACGAGTGGTGTCCAACCTGGTCGGGTGCGCGCTCGGCGTCGAAGCGGCGAGCCCGCCGGACGAGGCCTCGGGTGTTGGCGAGTCCGGCCAGGTCCCTGAGTGACGCAGGACGCTCAGGTCGTAGGCGGGACGGATCACCGCGTCGTCGAAACAGCCGCCGAGACGGTCGTCTTCGGGTCAGTGCGGCGGCGGACGAGCGGGTTGGCGTACAAGCGGGTTGCCTCTCAGCGAGGGTCGCGTCCGGGACTGCGAACGGCATGTGGAGTGAGGAACGCCGAAAAGGTATGGGTGTGTTACGAGCAGGTCAACGGGTCTGACAGGACTTCATGGAAAGCCCTTTCTGGGATTTTCCGGCCGGATGGTGGGTTTCTGGCTCTCGAGGCTGGGTCGGCACCTCAAGAGAAGCAATTTTTCTGTTATCCGGCTCGCTGCGGCGCGTCTCCGAAGTGTGCGCAACCCTCTTCACACCTCAACCGCAGCCGTCGGCGCCTTGGCGGCCGTCGCAGCCCTCCTCGCGACCGGTCCCCCGGCCATGGCCGCCGACGTGCGGGACATCACCGCCGACGTACTGGCGAACCGGGATGTGATGCTCACCGGCGACTCGGCCGTGAGCGTGCCTTCCGGGACGACAACGTACAGCGGTGTGTTTCGCGGTCAGGGAACGCTCACCTTCCGAGGCGAAGGGACACTCGTTCTGAGCAGGGACAGTGACTTCACCCTGCCCACCGACCGCCGACAGCAGGTGGTGCGCACGCAGGGCGGCAACCACCCGTACACGACAGTCAGCTCCCCCGATCCGCCCGCGATCACCGTGGAGCGCGGAACAACGCTGCAGTACGGCACCGGTGGAGGTACAGGACTGATCGGACACTTCCCGTACAACACTCCCGGATACCGGCTCAACCAGCTCAACATCCGTGTCGACGGCACCCTCCGCCTGTCGCTGACCCGCACTTTCAACATCGGGACGATCAGCGGTTCAGGACTGATCACCCAGCCCCGCAACATGTGGGGCACGCTCGATCTGGCCGGCACGCACCCCTTCTCCGGCGTCATCGACAACGGCACCGGCATGGCGGTCGGCCGTCCCGAGTACCCGGTGTCACTGCCCAACGCCCGAGCGATCCTCAACCAGGGCTCCTGGATCATCGACACCCCGCTGCACCGGACGGTGACCCTGCGCCAGGACTTCTACCAACGGCAGTACGGCAGCGACGTCAACGTCCACACGCGGCCGGGCAGCAAGGTCGTTCTCACAGGGCAGTACAGCTACAGCGACCGGGGCGGCGACACCGCGCCCGCGCTCAGCGACCCGGACCTCAACTGGCGCGCCATCCCGCACCAGCTGAACAAACGCGGCACGAACATCGAGGGTGCGAACGTTCAGTGGGGCGACGGCACCACACACAAGATCTACATGCCGGGCACGAGGGACACCGTTTACATCAACTTGCACGAGGCCGGCGGACGGCGGTCGTTGCTGACGTTCGACTACAACGGGCCAGTCACCCTGGGGGCGCCGATCGGGGGCGGCAAGTACCACGACACGCTGGCCGCGCCCGGCGCAGGAGACGTCGTCATCGCCGGGACGAAGGGAAACGACGTCACCTTCGCGGCCGCGCAGTACTACGACGGTACGACGACCGTGCGGAAGGGAGCGATCCTGCGACTCGGCTCGGCGCAGGGGGACGGCTCCCTTCTCACCGGAACCGATCGGCGACGGATCGTCAACGACGGCACGCTCATCGTGCACAACACCAAGCAAGCGGTTTCCCTGTCCCGCCTCGGAGGCAGCGGCTCACTCGTGCAGTCCGGGCCCGCGACGACGACCCTCACAGGATCCGCGGTGACATACACCGGGACGACCACGGTCGTGCGGGGCACACTCGCGCTGGAGAACGGGGCGACGCTGGCCAACAGCAGGACTGTCCGGCTGACGTCCGCAGCAGCCCGGCTCGACCCCGGCAGCTCGGCCCTGCGGGTGACGAGCACGCTCGACGGCAAGGGAACCGTACTGGGCGCCGTGACGAACGAGGGCGTTGTCACGGGGGGCCTGACCGTAACCGGCGCTTACACACAGCGTGACGATGGGCAACTGGTGCTGGCGGACGCACCCTTGACGGTGGCAGGCAAGGTGAACCTGGCCGGCGGACTCGATCTGTCCCCCGCAGGAGCGGCCGCCGCGGCAACCGGTTCTGGTACCGCTTTCGGCAAAGCTTCCGCGTCGCGGCAATCCGACACCGCTTCCGGTGAGGCTTCCGAAACGACCGGCAGAGTACCGCTCCACACCATCACCATCCTGAATCACACCGGGAGCACACCCATCAGCGGGACCTTCGACGGCCTACGTGAGGGCGCCGAGGCGGAAATCGAAGGCACCGTTTACCGAATCAGTTACAAGGGAGGGGACGGTAATGACGTAGTCCTGTCAGCCTCGGCCTGGAGCCCTGCGGCAAAAGCGAGCAAGGGGCCTTTTTCACGAGCCGTCACGGCGGAATCGCGCAGCGCCGACGCGGCGGGGCCGAGCGCGTTCGGGTGGTGGCCGTACGTGCTAGGCGCCGGCCTGCTCGGTGCGCTGCTGGTTCCGAAGACCCGGCGCTCCCGGGGCGGTCCGCGCAACCGGGGAGGCCGGCACTCGGCTCCCAGGGGATGAGCTCTGGAACCCGAGCCGTGCACAGCTGGGAAACCTACGGCACCGCACCGCACTGGCCGAAGGGCGGTGCAGACACCGTCCGTCGCCCTGAGGGCGAGACGTGTCCGTGGCAGGTCCAGTTCAAGCGCCCGGGTTCCTCCAAAGGCACCGCTTCTGGAAGGGCCCGAACCCCGGGGTCTTCGCGATCACGGCAAACGGGATCGGAATCGATCGGTACAGCTGAGCGACCGGCGACAACCGCTGACGCCCGCAGAAGCAACAACTGCAACTGCTCTGCCGGCGATCAGGAACATTGCTGCGATCACGGGCACAGACATCCCACGATATGGTTCTCATGCTCACACGCTGGACACATCGGGCCGTGCTCGGCCCCTTCGGCTAGCGTCGTGACATGACCAGCGACATTCCCTCTCCCCTCGCGGAGACCTCCCTCGCCACGGCTCTCAGGACCGGAGCCGTCGTCCTCGACGGCGGCATGTCGAACCAGCTGGAGTCGGCCGGGCACGACCTGAGCGACGAGCTGTGGTCTGCGCGACTGCTCGCCGAACAACCCGACGCGATCATCGAGGCCCATCGCGCCTACTTCGAGTCGGGTGCGAACGTGGCGATCACCTCCAGCTACCAAGCCACGTTCGAGGGATTCGCGAAGCGGGGCATCGACCGCCGAGAGTCGGCCCGGCTGCTTACGCTGAGTGTGGAGCTGGCTCGGGAGGCAGCGCGACGGGCGCAGGACGAAGGGGTAAGGCACCCGCTGTGGGTTGCCGCGTCGGTCGGTCCGTACGGAGCGATGCTTGCCGACGGTTCCGAGTACCGAGGTCGTTACGGCCTGAGCGTCCGGGAACTGGAACGTTTCCACCGTCCCCGGTTGGAGGTGCTGGCCGCCGCCGCGCCCGATGTGTTGGCGCTGGAAACGGTTCCCGACGCCGACGAGGCCGAGGCATTGCTGCGGGCCGTGCGAGGACTCGGTGTGTCGGCCTGGCTCTCGTACTCGATCGCAGGAGTCCACACCCGCGCCGACCAGCCGCTGGAGGAGGCGTTCGCTCTGGCCGCTGACGCGGATGAGGTGATCGCGGTCGGCGTGAACTGCTGCGCACCCGAGGATGTGGACGCCGCCGTGACGATCGCGGCGCGAGTGACGGGCAAACCCGTCGTCGTCTACCCGAACAGCGGCGAAGCCTGGGACGCTGAGGCCCGCGCCTGGAGCGGCCGCTCCTCCTTCCTTCCCGAACAGGTTCTGGGCTGGCAGGAGTCGGGGGCCCGTCTCATCGGCGGTTGCTGCCGCGTCGGTCCCGAGGCAGTAGCCTCGATCGCCTCGACGCTGTCCTCCAGGTAGGGCCCGGGCCCGTTCCGTCGGCTTCCGCCGGCGCCCGGGATCGTAGAAGCGGTTGCTGCGGCTTTTCAGCCGGCTTGCAAGTGATGTATCCGGCGAGCGCAGCGGTCACGGGACCAGCCCGAGGTACGCCGCAAACCATAGAAACAGAAGAAGTACGGTTCCTTGGGCACGGCGGCGACCCGACGATCAGCGTCCCCGTACCCTTCCGGTGCGGCGCAGTCGCCGTACCGCCGATCTCAGCTCTGCGCGGCGTGCCGCGCTGCTGAGCAAAGGATCCCGCGCCGGCTTCCCGTCGACAGGTCCGTCCGGAGCGACGCCGCCTGCTTCCGCCGTCGTCCACAGAGCCAACTCGCGGTCGCGCAGCCCGTAGGCGGTATAGACCATGCGGTCGCCCGGGTCCAGCATGTCGTCCAGCTCCGTACGCCGACCGTCGGCCGGGACAGCACCGTTGAGCGCCGCCTTGCCTCTGTCAGCCTCGTGAGGCACTGCGTCGCGCCTATGCCGCCCCTCGCCGACCTCGCCGAAGACCCGTACCGGATGCGACATGCCCCAGGCCTCCCACCCTGGGCTGCCCGTCGTCACGAAACGGGTCCACGCCTCGTGCATCGTGTCGGCGAGCGCCTGCGGCGCTCCGTCACCGGCTAGCTTCGCGGACTCAGGAGTTTCGCCGGTATCGAATACGAAACCGAGTTCCAGAGCGTGGCAGGCGCCGAGTCCGGGCCGCAGCGAGGGCCAGGCGAACTCGTACACGTAGGACGTCCCGGGACGGGCTTCGGCCAGCTGTCGAAGCGGCAGCCGCAGCAGCTTGTCGGTGACAATCTGACCGACGGTTTCGGCGGTTCCGGCCTCTGGATGGAGGGCGCGATAGCCTCGCGGCACCTCATGGCCACAGTGGCAGCGGGCCATGGCTCCGGCAAAAGCGACGGGACCCATCCGATCGACTCGCTCCAACAAGCCGCCCGGCACCAGCCAGAGCCGGTACTCGTCGCGTGTCCAGCCCAGGAGCAGTTCGACGCCCCTGGCCACGTCTCCGTCGACGAGGGCCTGCAGGGGATCGCGCGGGACGAGGTCGCCGTCGATCACGATGCCGAAGGCTGGTCCGCCCAGCACCGGACTGCTCAGCCTTCCAGCCTCGGCCTGGACTCTCAGCAGAAGATCGCGGTCGACGCCGGCGAAAGCCTCGGCGGTGGCGGGGATCTTCAACCGGTTGGCCATCCGGCGCACCATGCGCCGAACCTTGTCCCGCTCGCCGACCTCTGGGGGTCCACTCTGCAGGACAGCCCGCCGAAACAGCCCTTGCGCCTTCGGGGCCGCGATCAGTGCGCCCACACTGATGGCGCCTGCGGACTGGCCCGCCAAGGTGACCCTGTCGGGATCGCCGCCGAAGGCCTCGATCGCTCGATGGACCCATTCCAGTGCGGCAAGCTGGTCGCGCAGACCCAGGTTGGCAGGAGCGTCGGGAAACAGTCCGTAGCCCTCCACACCCAGCCTGTAGTTGATCGATACGAAAACGATTCCATCGCGCGCGAACTTCCATCCGTCGTACACCGGTACCGCTGAAGAACCCCTGGTAAGCGCGCCACCGTGCAGCCATACCAAGACGGGCAGCCGGGCGCTCGGCGTGGGATCACGCGTCCAGACATTGAGGTTGAGGCAGTCGTCACCCGGAACGACAGGGTCGGAGAGATACCGGGCAAAGGCTACGGAGTACGACGGTTTGGGCGGCGTCGGCCCGAAAGTGCCCGCATCGCGCACCCCGTCCCAGGGCTCGGGCCGGACGGGCGGCCTGAACCGCAGCGGCCCGAAAGGGGGCGCCGCGTACGGGATCCCCCGAAAGACGGCAATGCCGTGCTCATATCTCCCGCGGACGACCCCGCAGGGAGTCCTGACCACGGGGCGGGCGTCGGACACCCCCAGGGCGTCGCCCGCAGGATTCGTCCGGTCTGCTGCCACCTGCTCACCGCCCTTCGCCGCGCTCGCGCACCGATTCACACAAGAGCATCACACCAGCACCCGGTTATTCCGGAGCGCCCACCTGAGCGGGGCTGTTCGGCGTACATCCGGTGCCGAGACCGAGACGGTCGCAGTGGCAACTGCAACCCTTCACTTCGACCGATTGACCGTGCCGACAGCTCAGACCTACCGTAGGCGATGATTGCAGAAAGCGCTTCCTATACTTTTCTACGCACCCGGGAGAGTCATGCCCAGCGCCGCCTTGCCGAGGGCCGTGTTCGCCATGGATCCGGTGCACCTGCCCCTGCTGTTCCCGGAGCCCTTGATGGCCCGGTTGCGCCGCACGGCCGAGATCGAGACCGAGGTCGTCGTCCGCGACTTCTCCGATCCCACGGCGGCAACGGCACTGGCCGTCACCGAGGTTCTGATCACCGGTTGGGGCTGTCCCCACCTGGACGAGGGCGCGACCACCTCGATGCCCCGGCTGCGGGCAGTGCTGCACGCCGCAGGTTCGGTTCGCTCACTGATCGGCGAGGCTCTGTGGGAGCGGGGAGTGGCCGTTTCCAGCGCGGTCACCGGTAACGCCGTACCCGTGGCCGAATACACACTCGCGATGATTCTGCTGGCCGGAAAGGACGTCTTGACTCATCGTGAACGATTCCGTCTTTCCCATGCCCAGCCGACCCCCGCCGAGACCGCAACCATGGGCAACTTCGGCCGCAGGGTAGGCGTCATCGGCGCATCGCGTGTGGGCCGACGCCTGTTGGAACTGCTGCGCCCGCACGACTTCGACGTTCTCCTCCACGATCCGTACGTGGACGCTGCCGAGGCCGCCGAACTCGGCGCGCGGGCGGTCTCCTTGAGCGATCTCCTTCTGCACAGCGACATCGTCACCCTGCATGCGCCGGACATCCGCGAAACCCGTCACATGCTCGACGGCGACCGCCTCGCCTTGATCCGGGACGGCGGCATCCTCATCAACACGTCGCGGGGCGCCCTCGTGGACCAAGCCGCCCTCACTGGGGAACTGGTCTCCGGCCGACTGCATGCCGTGCTCGACGTCACCGATCCGGAACCCCTCCCGGCCGACTCCCCTCTGTACCGGTTGCCGAACGTCTTTCTGACCCCACACATCGCCGGATCCCTCGGCAACGAGTTGGAACGACTCGGCCGTATCGTCGTCGAGGAACTGGAACGGCTGGCCGAAGGGCTGCCGCTTGTCCATGAAGTGCGCCGAGGCGATCTGACCAGGCTGGCCTGACATCGCGATCGGCCAGGAACTCCGCTCCACTGTTCTCAGCCGTTCCCAGGTGCTACCGGCGGTATCCACAGGCTCGTCCACCTGGGCAGGCATCGGGATACGGTTCCCGAGTCGACCGGGGGGCCAAGCCCCTTCCGGTGGTCAGGCCACGCCGGTATCCGCGACCGTGGCCCCGATGTGCCCAATGGTGGCAGGACGGTAAGGAGCCGCAACGTGAGTCAGCGCAAGACGACCGGGGACGCAGTCGCCAGGGTGACCATAAGGGATGTGGCGGAGCGCGCCGGTGTGTCTGTAGCAAGCGTTTCCCGTGTTCTGTCGGGCAGCAACTACCCCGTCTCCGACACGGTGCGCAGCCGCGTGATGCAGGTCGTCCGAGACCTGGACTACGTGACGAACGCGCACGCACGGTCTTTGGCCGGCATGGGCACGCCGACGGTGGCGATACTGATCAACAACGTCACCGCCGCCGCGTTCGCCCACATCGCGAAGGGCGTCGAAGGCGCGGCCACACTGCGCGGCTGGCTGTCGCTGGTCGGCACCACCGGCGACGATCCAGAACGTGAGTTGGCCCTGGTCGACCTGATGCGGCAACAGGGTGTGGCCGCTGTCGTGTTGCTCGGGGGCGCCTACGACCACGACGGGTACCAGCTGCGCATGGCCCGCTTCGCTCGCTCCCTCGACGCGGTGGGCTCGCACTTGGTCCTGGTCGGCAGGCCCCCGTTGCAGGGTGACGTTCCGGCCACAACGGTCGACTACGACAACGAGTCCGGGGCCTATGCCATGGCCGGCCACCTCCTCTCGGCCGGTCATCGACGCATCCTGACCCTGCCCGGCCCTGCTGAACTCAGCACAGCCCAGGGAAGGTTGAACGGTGCACGTCGAGCCTTCGAGGCGTATGGGGTGCCGTTCGACCGGGGGCTGTTGCGACAGGGCCCTTATGACGAAGCGTACGGATACGCGGCGGTCGACGCCGCTCTGCATGAAACACCGGACTTCACTGCGGTACTCGCAGGTTCCGACATCGTCGCCGCGGGTGCCATGCAGGCATTACGTGCGGCAGGGCTACGGGTGCCGGAGGACGTGTCGATCACAGGCTATGACGACATCCCGCTGGCGTCCCAACTCACCCCTCAACTCACCACGGTACATGTGCCTTACGAGGAGATGGGCCGAGTGGCTCTGCATGCGGTCGCGGACCGACGAAAGAGCGCTGGGGCCGAAGCACGACGCACGGGTCCGAACGCCGAGCACCTGGTTCTGGGGACCCATGTCGTCGTGCGAAACTCAGTGCGCTCCTCGAAGCGGTACCCGCGAGTCACAGCGTCTGTTCGGACTGCCACGAAAGTCTCTCGGTAAGCCCTTTCCCTCCTGCACTGCTGACGAGCTGCCGGCTCCGCGGAGGCCGCCGACGCCCCCTATGGGCCTCGTCGCAATCGACTGGCCGGCACACACCCCTTCCATCCCCTGCATCTCCGTCCGCACGATGGGGCTACCGCACGACATCTGAGTGCAAACGGTTCCGTACACTCTTCGAGTGCCATAGAAAGTCTGGGTCTACCGTTACGGCAACCGATTGCTACCTCTCGGGCTACGACACCAACACCGCCTGATCTGCGAGCTGTTCCCCTGACGATCAATCGAGCCTTGCTCGGGACGCTCATGATCCCGTGTCACACCGTGTCTTCCCGCCACGTCGCGGCATGTCTAGGATAGCAAGCGCTTTCTGCGAATCGTCCGTTCCTGCATCGGGCTCCCAAACGGCGTGCGAACTTTCGCTGGCCCTCGGGCGGGCCGGAGAGGTGGTTCCGAATGGTGCGCACGGCGAATGCGAGCTCGACGGCCGGGCCAACCCTGGCGGTCGTGGCACGCGAGGCGGGGGTATCCGTTCCGACGGCCTCCAAGGTGGTCAACGGGCGAGAGGATGTCGCTCCCGAGACTCGACGCCGAGTCACGGAGGCACTGGACCGTCTGGGTTATGTGCGCAGACCTCGACTGGACGCCTCCAAGCCGCCCCGGCTGGTGGATCTCGTCGTGCACTCCCTGGACAGTTCACGGTCGGGCGCGGTCCTCTGCGGCGTCGAGGAAGCGGCGCACGACGCCGGTCTGGACCTGGTCGTCTCTGCCGCCCTGTCCCGTAACCGCACCGGACGCCCGCAACGGGGTTGGCTGGACAAGCTGACCGTGCGTGGCTCCGCAGGAGTTCTGTTCCACCTCGCGGAGCTGACGGGTTCTCAGTATGCGTGGCTGGACCAGCATCGCATTCCGTTCGTGATGATCGATCCCGTTCTGGAGCCGCCCCCAGGAGTCATGTCGGTAGGAGCAGCCAACTGGCAGGGCGGGGTGACGGCGACCGAACATCTCCTGGCACTCGGACACGAACGCATCGCAGTGATCGCCGGCCCGAGGCGGAAGATGTGCAGCGGCGCGCGTGTCGCCGGCTATCGCTCGGCGCTGGCCTCGGTCGGCCTCGCGCAGCGCCCTGAGTACCTCCGCGACGGCGGCTTCGACGAGACCGTCGCGCACCGCCGCATGCACGAGCTCCTGGACCTGCCCGTGCCCCCGACAGCCGTCTTCGTCTGTTCCGATCGCATGGCACTGGGCGTCTACCGCGCCCTGGCGGAGCGGCAGTTGCGAATCCCGCATGACATCAGCGTGGTGGGTTTCGATGACCTGCCGGAGACCCGCTGGGCAACCCCCGCCCTGACCACGGTCCGTCAGCCGCTCGCGGAGATGGCGGGGACGGCACTGCGGGTGCTGGTACGGATGATGGACGGAGAGCGCCCGGAGTGCACGCGGACAGAGCTGTCGACGAGACTCGTGCAGCGCGCTAGTACCGCGCCGCCGCGGGCCTGACGGTTCACGTCCGTCCGACTTCGGTCACCCGCCCCGTCTCATCCTCATACCCGGCGACGGTACATCTCGCCGCGGATCCTGCGCCGTGAACCGGACTGCCCACCGGCAACCCGTATTCGTAAACGCTTACTCGTCATAGAGTCGGGGTGACCGCTTTCTCCACTTCTTCCGTTTCCCGCTCGGCCTCTGTTTCCTTCCTGTTCTGCACTTCTTGCCTGTCCTCCCATACTTGCATGTGAGCTGTGTTTGCCACGGTCGGGCGACGGTGCGCGATGTTGCCCTCCAGCAGGCGAGTCGCGCTCGCCACCCCGACCCCGTGCGTGGCGTGCGGCGTGGGCAGCCGCCCGTCCCTTCGCTTCAGTTCTGCAAGGGCTGAGTGCATCGCCTCATGAGCTGCGAAAAGGCATGGGGTGCTGTAGATCGCCACGGCCACGCCGAGGCCGGACAGCTCGCTCAGAGAAAGGCGGGGGGATTTGCCGCCGGTGATCTGGTTGAACAACATCGGCTTGTCTCCGACCACGGCCCGGATCCGGCGAATCCATTCCACGCTGCGGACACCGTCGACCAGGACGACGTCGGCATCCGTGGCAGCGAGAGTCTCGGCGCGATGGAGGATGTCTTTCTCTTCTGTGGCGCCCGTGCGGGCGACCACGACCAGGTCCCCGCGGGTCGCCAGCACCATTTCCAGCTTGGCGAGATACTTGCGCAACGGCAGTACCTGCTTGCCGTCTGCATGTCCACAACGGCGCGGTCGTTTCTGGTCCTCCAGGATGACTCCGGACGCACCGATTCGCTCCAGGCCCTCCACCACGTGGCAGGCGAACTCCGGATCGACGTATCCGTCGTCGATGTCGACGAGCAGGTGGTGACTCGGGAACGCGCCACGCAGCCGCTGTACGAATGCCATCATGTCCGGCCGGGCGATGAAACCGATGTCCGGTAGTCCGTAGTAGGAGGCCGCGAATCCAAATCCGGAAACGAACATCCCGTCATAATGTTGTGCCGCGATCGACGCCGAGTACATGTCGTGTCGTACACGCCGATCAGCGGAGTCGTCCCGGGGGCGGTGATCCGCTCCCTCAGCTTGGTCCCGTAAGTCACTGCGGAGCTCCTCCTGTACATCCTTTTCCGGAGCGTCTTTCGAGAAAGGTGTTTCGGAACGGTTTTCCGAAACAAGAGGATCTCGATGCGCGTGCGTACAGCCTCCACTACGCGACCAGAACCCACTCCGATGGCGCAAGCGGTTCACCGAAGAATCGTCATTTGTCTCCGGGCTCAGCGTGACGGTCGAACCGCGCGCCGAGGAGTTCGCCGGAGTACGGTCAGTCGTATGCGTGCAGGCTGCCGCATGCATCCCGGCGAAACCGCCGCCCGCCTCGATGTATCCGGCGATCCACTTCCGCTGGGCCGGAGTCAGCGCTTCGCCACTGGTGGACAGATAGGGACGACGGCTGCATAGCCGTCCAGCGGGGCTTCCTGGGCCTATCCGCGTCCTTGCAGTCGGCAGGGCCCTCGACGAGTCCCATCACTGCAGTTCAGCAGTGCACTCTGCGCCTATTTGATCAAAACCCGGACGATCCGACTCAAGGTCCGCCACCGCGCGCACGTCCGGGCCGAGGACCGCATCCGCCCCGCGTCCACGCGCCGCTTCGCCGGAAACGCTTGCGCCGCCCTCGTCCCGCTCGTCGGATCGCCACTCCTCCTGAGCACCGCAACGCATTCTGGGTAACAGCGACAGCAGAAGCGCGGATGCGTCGCCTCGGGCGTGAGGGGACCTCTCCCCGCAAACATACCGAGGGCGAGCACCGAAACCCTTCCGTAAACGGTTGCGAGTCACCGACGCAGACACGGGCAACGTAGAAACGGAAACAACGCAGAGATTGAACCGCCCCGGGTCAGGTAGAGACTCGATTCCGTGAAAGGATTGAGTTATGGCACGACCCTCCCGTTACCCGCTCGACCCCGCCGAAGCGGTCCCGGTGCTCGTCGATGAACGCTACGAGCGCGTGTGTGGCCGGTCGAGCTCGGCCGCGAAGAAACTCGCCGCGGCCTTCAGGATCTCGTTCGCCCGCTTCAGCTCGGCGTTCTCCTTCTTGAGCGCCTTGAGCTGGGCGGACTCCTCCGTCGTCGTCCCCGGACGCTGCCCCGCGTGTGCGCCTGAGCGGGTTGCCGGGCCGGGAGTGGAGGAGCCGTTCGTCGACCTGCGGGACGTCGTCGACGTGGTGATGAAGGCGGTTCTGCAAATGACCGGTACCTCAGAACTCCAGATGTCTCCGAGCCGTAGCCGCTGACGCTTCGGGAAGCGCTTGCAATCATCGGTCAGCGACTGTTCGCGAGCGGCGCGCACACCTGTATCAGCGCGGAAGTGCGTGAGCAGTTGGCAGGATTGGGGGTGCCGTCTGGCGAAGCGGCTTTTCCGGTGGAGTTGTTCGAGTCTGTGCTGGACGGTCGTAACGCATTTCTCCCGAGCCTCCAGGAGGTGCTCGGCCGTACACCGCGTGACTTCGCGGATTTCGCTAAGCGTTGTCCCGTAACTGCTGGTCGCAGTGCGCAGGTAACGCCCGCTGGGGTCAGCCGAAGAGGAGGTCGACGTCCTTCTCGATGCAGAGCTGCAGGACGACCACCAACTGGCGGACGTCGTCTATGTGCCGTTGGAGAAGTGGGTCGGTGGTTCCGCCTTGAGGTTGGTCGGCGATCTCCTGCAGGCGGGGGAGGATCGCGGCGCACTGGATCGGCGTGAGGTCGGGGCCGTCATCGTCGGGATGATTGAGGAGTGGTGCCAGGGTGGTGGAGACGTTGTTCCACGGGCGCTGTCCGTCGAAGCCGTGCATCTCGTCCAGTGCGAACCCCTCGGCCTGTGCCAGCCACCGCCGGAACGCTCCGAAGCCGGTGTAGGACCAGGAGACGTCCGGGCTGCTGGTGTCATCGTCTCCTGGAAACAGAACGAGCCCCACATGTCCTCCTCGCTGGCCGAGCCCACAGGATCGGCCTCAAGAAACGGAGACAGCAACTGAAATGATCTCGCCGTGGCTGGTGTGAACACGGCGTCTGAGCTGTCCTGGATAACCCCGTTCACCGGGCTGAGCCCTCGGCAGTTCGGCAAGCTCATCACCGCGCTGCGGCGCGAGGGCGCCGACCCGGTCCGCAAAGGCCGGCCGTGGAGTCTGCCGCTGGAGGACCGAGTGCTGCTGGTCGCCGCGTACTGGCGCACGAACCTCACCCTGCGCCAATTGGCGCCGCTGTTCGGGGTGTCGAAGTCGGCGGCCGACCGCATCATCGGCGCCCTCGGCCCGTCGCTCGCGTTCCAGCCCCGCAGACGGTTCCGCAAGGACACCGTGCTGATCGTGGACGGCACCTTGGTGCCCACCCGCGACCACACCATCGCCGAGCAGTCCAAGAACTACCGGTACTCCACGAACCACCAGGTCGTCATCGACGCCGACACCCGGCTCATCGTCGCCGTCGGCCGGCCGGTGTCCGGCAACCGCAACGACTGCAAGGCGTGGGAACTGTCCGGGGCGAAGGACGCCATCGGCCACACCACGGTGATAGCGGACGGCGGCTACCGCGGCACCGGGCTGGTCATCCCGCACCGCCGCGAACGCGGCCGACCCGCACTCCCGGACTGGAAAGAAGAGCACAACCGGTCGCACCGCAAGGTCCGCGCCCGCGTCGAGCACGCCTTCGCCCTCATGAAGACCTGGAAGATCCTCCGCGACTGCCGCCTGAAAAGCGACGGGGTTCACCACGCCATGCTCGGCATCGCCCGCCTCCACAACCTCACCCTCGCTGGGTGACCGGCAGGCAACAGCAGGCTCAGCCAATACGACAGAGACCGGGAAGTAGGCCGGCTACGACCCCTCTCTCAGTCGCGCCCAGGTATGAGTGTCCAGGCTGTCATGGGGGCCAATGCGGGAGAGCTCGGCGCCGTCGCGTCCCAGAGCCACGATCACGGGACGGACTCCGCGGCTGATCTGGGGAGACGTCCAAACAGCGATGAGACTGCGCTGCTCGGGAACCTCGATCCGGCGGACACCGATGCGAACGTGACTCACATCCCGCCCGAGGCGCACTTTGACGCAACTGATCCATGGGGCCGCGGTGATGGAGCGCGGAGGGTCAAGGCTGCGGGTGAGACTGAGTACGCCCCCTCCGTTGCTAACGTCGAGCACATCGACGTCGACAGGATCGTCTCCGGATCCACTGCTGCCCCCCACATACCGCCACTGCTCGCCGAACCACTCCAGAAGCGCGATGTGCTCACGTTCCCGCGATGACTTCGGACGCCACAGGATCCAGATCGCCCCGACACCGGCAGTGTCGTCGACATCGGCCGACACGGTCAGCACGCGTCTCGGCATCCACCACGGTTGCGTCTCATCTCCCGCCAGCGCCCGCTTCACCACGCCCCGCAGGAAAGTCTCCCACCGGGGCCCCGCCCACACGGCCTCTCCCCATGCCTGCATGCGCCTGCGATACCCGGCGCGCGAGGGCATCAAGCACGATGCCGCTGAGGCAACACCTCACTGCCTCCGGCCAAAAGATCATTACGGGACAACGCTTAGGCAAGCAGAGAGAACGGGGGGCTGGAAGGCGCGGGAGCGAAGCCTCGTCGAGGCAGTCCCTGCGCATCCTTCGCCGTGCGGCACCTCCGCCAGGGCGGCTACGTCTCCGAGGGCACCCCTCGCCCGGGCCGCTGGGAGTCTCCGGCAGATTCCCGCGCTCAGGGCCACGTGACCTGGACGGTCTTCTCCTCCGTGGCTGCTGTGTCTTCGAGGCCTTCCTCCTCCATGGCTCCTGCGCCGCCCGGCCGCGTCCCTTTCGACCGGAGTCACCGCGTCACCGGAAGATCACTTCTCCGGAGGCTGTTCCTCGTTTCCGCCGTCCGTGCCGTTCGCTTTCGGGGAGCTCTTCGCATGCGCGCGGAACCGTCCGGTCACGTCCTCGGGCGGAAGGAAGCGGGACCACCTCTCCGGGAACTCGGACGGCATGTCGGGATCGTCCGGGTCGTCGTCCTCGTGGGCTCGGGCCGCGGCCATGCGGGCGACGTACTCCGCGGCCTCCTCCTGGCGCTGCCGTTCGTTGGCGGCGCGGGCGGCGGCCGTCGCGGCGGCCGGCCAGACCCGGTCGATCGCCGCATTGACGGCGGCGCCCACCAGCACAGCGAAGGCGGACACGCCGATCCACAGCAGGACGGCGACGGCAGCGGCGAGGGATCCATAGATGGTGGCGCCCTCGATCGTGCTCGTCAGGTAGATCCGCAGCAGGAAACTGCCCAGCACCCACATGGCGAGGGCGACGAGTGCGCCGGGAACGTCCTCGATCCACGGAGAGCGCACGGGTACGGAGACGTGGTACAGCGTCGTCAGGAACGCGACCGACAGGACGATCACCACAGGCCAGTACAACACCTGCACGACGGTCGTCGACCACGGCAGGATCCGCACCACCGCGTCCGGTCCCGCGACCATCAGCGGCAGCGCGACCGAACCGATCAGCAGAGCGGCGACGAAGAGCAGAAACGCCACCAGTCGCGTCTTGACGATGCCGCGCACGCCGTCGAGGCCGTACATCACGGTGATGGTGTCGATGAAAACGTTTACCGCGCGCGATCCGGACCACAGGGCGAACAGGAAGCCTATGGAGATGACGTCGGGACGGCCGCCCTTCAGCACGTCGTCGAGGATCGGCTGGGCGATCTCTCGCACGCCCTTGTCGGACAGCACCGTGCGGGAGGCCTCGACGAGGTTGGTCTCCAGGCTGGTGATGGTGTCGGTGCCGGTCCAGTCGTCGACGTAGCCGAGCAGGCCGATGAGGCTGAGCAGCAGCGGAGGCACGGACAGCAATGTGAAGAAAGCGGCTTCAGCAGCGAGTCCGAGGATGCGGTACTCGATGCAGGAATTGACGGTGTCCTTCAACAGCAGCCAGGCGGTCCGCCGCTTGGAGACGTTCCGGTAAAGGGCACGCGCCCGGTGGAGACGCCCGGCGGGGCTCCCGGGTTGCTCGGGTGAGTGACTTGCTGGCTGCACGTCCTAAAGGTATCCGCCGTTCGGGGTCGCACTCACCTTCGGCAAGGCGGCTTCACCGGGTCGGGGACACGGCGCGGGCTTCGGACGGCCATGACCGCCGGACCCAGGGGTAGGTTCGGGCTATGGCAGGCAGCACGCACACTGTGACCAACCAGCCCCCGCCCCTGACCGGGTACGACGTGTACGGCACCGACCAGGCGCTGGTGGAAGCCGTGGAACGGCATCTGGATCCGGCGTTGATCGACGAGGCGCGCGGCGAGTTGTCGGCGCTCGGGCGCGCGGCCGGCTCCGCGCAAGTGCAGGAGTGGGCGGTGCAGGCCGACGAGCACCCGCCGAAATTGCGCTCACACGACCGCCATGGTCATCGCATCGACGAGGTCGAGTTCCATCCGGCCTGGCACCGGCTGCTCGGCAAGGGCGTCGGGGCCCGACTGACGGCCGCCTGGGGGCGGCCGAGCGGGCATGTGCGGCGGGCGGCCGGGTTCCTGGTGTGGACGCAGGTCGACGCGGGAAACTGCTGTCCGCTGTCGATGACCCATGCCGCGGTGCCCGCGCTGCGCACCGACCCGGAGCTGGCCGCCGAGTGGGAGCCGCGGCTGACGTCCGCGATCTACGACCGTGAACTGCGACCGGCCCGGTCGAAGGCCGGCGCGCTGTTCGGGATGGGGATGACGGAGAAACAGGGCGGCAGCGACGTCCGGGCGAACACGACGGTCGCTGCTCCGCTTGCCGAGGACGGGACGTACGAGTTGACCGGGCACAAATGGTTCTGTTCGGCTCCGATGTCGGACGGTTTCCTGGTGCTGGCCCGGGCGACCTCCGCTCAGGGCGCGGGCGGGCTCACGTGTTTCCTGGTTCCACGGGTTCTCGAAGACGGTACTCGTAACGTTTTCCGTCTCCAGCGGCTCAAGGACAAGCTCGGGAACCGGTCCAACGCCTCGAGTGAGGTCGAGTTCGACGGGACGTGGGCGCGCCGGGTCGGAGAGGAAGGTCGCGGGGTGCGCACCATCATCGACATGGTGGCGGCGACCCGGGTGGACTGTGTGCTGGGGTCGGCGGGGTTGATGCGACAGGCGGTGGCGCAGGCGATCCACCACTGCACCTACCGTGAGGCCTTCGGCGGGAAGCTGGTCGACAAGCCGTTGATGCGCAACGTTCTGGCTGACCTCGCGCTGGAGTCGGAGGCGGCGACCGCCCTTGCGCTGCGGCTGGCCGCGGCCTACGACGACGGCGGTGAACAGGAACGGGCGTTGCTGCGGATCGCGGTGCCGGCGGCCAAGTACTGGGTGACCAAGCGCTGCGCGCCGGTGGCCGTCGAGGCGTCGGAGTGTCTGGGTGGAAACGGTTACGTAGAGGAGTCGGGGATGCCCCGGCTGGTACGGGAGTCCCCGTTGAACTCGGTCTGGGAGGGCGCGGGCAACGTCCAGGCGCTGGATGTGCTGCGGGCCCTGCAACGTGAGCCGCAAGCCTTGAACGCCTATCTGCAGGAGGTCGGCCGGGCGCGCGGGGCCGATCACCGGTTGGACGGCGCGATCAAGGGGCTGCTGACCGACTTGGCCGACCTGGACGGAGCCGAGGGGCGGGCTCGGCGACTGGCGGAGCGGTTCGCACTGGTGCTCCAGGGTGCACTGCTCGTACGATTCGGGCCCCCGGAGGTGGCCGACGCGTTCTGCGCCTCGCGACTGGGCGGGGACGGCGGCGCGGCCTTCGGGACGCTGCCGCACACTCTGGATCTGGCGTCGATCGTCGAACGGGCCGCACCTCGGTCGTGATGCCCCCGACCTGCGAGGGACCGGAGAAAAACACGGAAAATCGGGGGAAATCAGGAAGCGGGGGTGGTGCCGCGCCGACACGGCACCACCCCCGCCGCAATGGCCCTGCGAGGCCAGAATCGCCGCTCAGGACGGCGCGTCTCAAGCTTCAAACAGTCTGCGGACGTCCACCAGGGTTGCAGGGGGTTGCAACTTGTCAGCGGTTGTGACCGGACCGTGCCCCTCCGGCACCCGTGGACGGCAAGATGGAGCCTTCAGCCGGACCGGAAACAGTCGACGCTGAATCTTGACATCCGGTTGGCCTGTGCTCCCGGGAGGCCCAGTGGTGACGCCACCGATGAACGTGCCGCAACTCGCGGCGGTCGACGCCGCGCGGGCGGCACGGGTGCTCAACGAGGTGCGCGACGCCCGGCTGGCCGGCAGGCGGACGCGTACGGAACCGCGCCCGGTGATCGAGCAGTCCTGGGAGCGCATGCTGCGCAGCGGCGTCGATCCGGAGCACGGTTTCAGATCCCGCCTGCTCAGCTCCGACGAGGTGCGGCGACGGCGCGAGCAGTCGCCGTTGCGCCAGGTGCTGCCGGTTTTGCGCGAAGGACTGCTGTCCGTCGCGGACCTGGCCCACCACATCATGGTCGTCGCTGACGAGGAGGGCCGGGTGCTGTGGCGCGAGGGCTGCAGCCCGGTGCTGCGCAAGGCCGACCGGATCGGTTTCGAACCGGGCGCCGACTGGGGCGAGTCCGTGGTCGGCACCAACGGCGTGGGAACGCCGGCGGTGGTGCGCCGGCCCGTGCAGGTGTTCGCCGCCGAGCACTTCGTGCGCGCGCATGCGGCCTGGACCTGTGCGGGCGCCCCGATCACCGATCCGCGCAACGGCCGGCTCCTGGGCGTGGTCGACGTGAGCGGACCGCTGGAGACGATGCATCCGGCCACTCTGGCCTGGGTCGACTCGGTTGCGAAGCTCGCCGAAGCCAGGCTGCGCGAGAGGCATCTGGGTTCGCTGGAGCGGTTGCGGGCGGTGGCGGCACCGGTGCTTTCCCGGCTCAGCGGCCGGGCGGCGGCAGTGGACGCGGACGGCTGGACGGCGGCGGTGACCGGGATGCCGTACGTGAGCCGGATCGCGGTACCCAAGGCGCCCTCACCGGGCCGTCGATGGCTGCCAACGTTCGGGGTGTGCTCGATCGAGCCTCTGGCCGACGGGTGGTTGGTGCGATCGGTGGACGAGACCGCCGAGCCGCCGCTGCGTGACGCCACCCGGATCGTGCTGGACCTGAGCCGGGCCCGGCGGTGGTCGGTGACGGTGTCAGGGGACACGGGCTCGTGGTCCCATGAACTCAGCCCCCGGCATGCCGAGTTGCTGTATCTGCTGGCTGCCCACCACGGTGGCCGCAGCGCGGCGGAACTGGCCGAGGACATGTTCGGCGACCCGGGCCGGACGGTGACGGTACGAGCCGAGATGTCCCGGGTGCGACGTTATCTGGGAGGTTTTCTGGAACACCGGCCATACCGTTTCTGTGAGGATGTCGAGGTCGACGTGCTGTTTCCGACCGACCCACAGAGCCTGTTGCCTCACTCGAGCGCACCCACCGCCATGAGAAACCGGACGTCGGCACCGCAGCAACGATGACGTACCGGTGCTCTCCCGGTGGCGTCTTCCGCATATTTGCGCAGTCTTCGTCCTCTGCGGTGGCCGACTGCCGTAGCATCCCCCTACGGGTCACCCCACCTGCTCCTCGGTCAACGTAGGAATGATCAGGCGCAGTTGGCCCGCTGGGGAGGACGAATGAGACAACGCGGCCGACACCGCCGACGCAGGCGAGGCAGGGCACTGCGGGCGTTTCTGTCCGGAACGGCCCTCGCGCTGACCGCTGCCGCCACCATGATCAGTGCCTCTCAGGCGACGGTCACCCACGATGGCCCGGGACCCCTGAAACCGATCACCACGTCAGCCGAGACCAGGAAACTGCAGCTGAGGGAAGATCTGGTACCAGGGGCCGCTCTCGACCGGCTCGCCGCCGGGATGGGCCGGCCGGTCGGCGTCAGTGCCGTACTGGACGAGGCCGACCGCACCCTGCGGGACGCGATCGACTGTTCGCAGGCGGAGCGCAGAGCATTGCCCCTCTCCCCCACGGCCACGCGGGCGTACTGCTGGAACACGGACGACACCCAGGGGTGGCGGGCAGGTGCGGTCACCACGTCGGGGGACGCGGACGACGACGGCGTCTGGGGCGCGAACCGGGTGATCCTCTCGGGCTGGTCTCGCAGCGGCGGAACGACGGCCGACCACGGGCTGGCCCGGGTCGGCTTCGTGAAGGCGGGTGATCTCAACCACCTTTCCTACACCTGGGCACTGCTCGCTGTCCCGGTCGACGGCGGGCGGGACTACCGTGGGCTGGTCTCCCATGTCTCGGGGATGGTCTGGTACCAGGACAAGCTGCTGGTTACCGCCGACGACGGGGACCGGGCCGCGCTCTACGTCTACGACATGAACCGCATCCAGCGCGCCACGGTCTCCGGGGACGCCGTCGGCAGGGTGCCGGGCGGCTGGTCGGCACACGGTTACCGCTTCGTGCTGCCGGCCGTCGGTTCCTACGAACTGAGCGGCGGCTCCGACGCCCCGCGACCGGCAACGGTTTCTCTGGACCGCAGCACCGTGCCGGACAGCCTGGTGGCCGGCGAATGGACCCTCGACGACGGCGATCGCGGGGCGCGTCTGTGGCGTTACCCCTTCAGTGCCGCCCCCGGGCGGGCGGGGCTGCTCGCGGCGGACGCCGCCGGGCAGGTCCATTCCCCTCAGGCGTACGAGACGAAACTGACCGGAGTGCGGGGCGTGCTGTCCTACGGGGAGCAGTGGTACGTGACCCGTGCCGCCGGTCCGAGCGACCGGCTCGGAACGCTGTGGCGACAGACAGCGGATGCCGACAAGGCGGGCGGCAAGGCGAGCGCTTCGGGCGCTGCCGTGTGCGGCGCCGCAGAGACGCACAGTTGCTGGAGCCCGCAGACAGAATCCCTTTCTTACTGGGAGGCGACCGGCGAGGTCTGGACGCAGTCGGGCCGGGCGCTCTTCGCGCTGCCGCTGGCCTCGATCGACAGAACGACGGAGTAGATGATTCCCTGACGGGCATGGCCAACATCCCCGTGACCACGTGGTCCCTGGAGCAGACGGACCCGAACGACCTCCTCCCGGCCGCTGCGCCAGAGGGCGACGTCCGGATCGTCCGTGCCGAAGTCCCCTCTCCCGAGCTCAGCCGGTTCCTGTACGCGTCCGTCGGCGGGGACATCTGCTGGATCGACCGGCTGTGCTGGACGCACGCGCAGTGGCAGGAGCGCCTGATGCGTCCGGGGGTGGAGACCTGGGTCGCCCATGACCGGGGCACACCGGCGGGGTACGTCGAGTTGGAGCCGCAGGACGACGGAACCGTGGAGATCGTTTACTTCGGCCTGCTCCCCGCCTTCCGCGGGCGACGGATCGGCGGGCACCTGCTGTCGTACGGCGCCGCACGGGCCTGGGACCTCGCGGAGCGCTGGCCCGGGCTGCCGCAGACCGAGCGGGTGTGGCTGCGCACCTGCAGCCTGGACGGCGAGCATGCGATGGACAACTATCAGCGGCGCGGTTTCAAGCTGTTCGACACCAAGGTCGAGGAGCGGCCCGAGGCGTCCGCGCCGGGCCCGTGGCCGGGGGCCTTCCCCGCCTGAGCTGCCGCTCTTACCTGTCCTGGCCTGCACGGACAAGAGGCGCGCAGCCCATGTGATCGAGGACACCCTTGTCTCGAAAAGCGAGACAAGGGTGTCCGCATCTCGGACGAAGCTGGACTGTGTCCAGATCGCCGTGACACGCTTCCGTCATGTCCGGAACTGGAATTGCCTTGGTGAGTCGGCGGCACGTCGATCTCGGCCGCATGTCCAGCGCCATCTGTCCGGCGAGCTGACGAGCCGCAGCACCGCCGACGTCTCCGCAAGAGCCTCCCGCCTGCGCAATGATGCGCACGGTTTTTCCATGCGCCCGTACGCGCAGGTCAGAGCCGTTTCCCGCCTGTCCCGAAGGACGTATCACCCATGGCCGCCAACCCGCAGAACCCTGCCGCCGCGACTCCCCGCCGCAAGGTGAGCCGTCACCGCGGCGAGGGCCAGTGGGCCGCGGGTCACTTCACCCCGCTCAACGGAAACGAACAGTTCAAGAAGGACGACGACGGTCTCAACGTGCGGACACGCATTGAGACGATCTACTCCAAACGGGGTTTCGACTCGATCGACCCCAGCGATCTGCGCGGCCGGATGCGCTGGTGGGGCCTGTACACCCAGCGCAAGCCCGGGATCGATGGCGGCAAGACCGCGATCCTGGACCCGGAGGAGCTGGACGACAGGTTCTTCATGCTGCGGGTACGCATCGACGGCGGGCGGCTGACCACCGAGCAGCTGCGTGTGATCGGCGAGATCTCGCAGGAGTTCGCGCGCGGCACGGCCGACATCACCGACCGGCAGAACGTCCAGTACCACTGGATCCGCATCGAGGACGTGCCGGAGATCTGGAACCGCCTGGAGGCGGTCGGCCTGTCCACCACGGAGGCCTGTGGTGACACGCCGCGCACCATCCTCGGCTCACCCGTCGCCGGCATCGCCGAGGACGAGATCGTCGACGGCACTCCGGCCGTCGAGGAGATCCACCGCCGCATCATCGGCAACCCGGCCTTCTCGAACCTGCCCCGCAAGTTCAAGACCGCGGTTTCCGGCTCACCGCTGCTGGACGTGGCGCACGAGATCAACGACGTCGCGTTCGTCGGCGTGCACCACCCCGAGCACGGTCCGGGCTTCGACGTGTGGGTGGGTGGCGGCCTGTCGACGAACCCGAAGATCGGCGTGCGGCTCGGCGCCTGGGTCCCGTTGGACGAGGTGCCGGACGTCCACGAGGGCGTCGTCTCGATCTTCCGCGACTACGGTTACCGGCGGCTGCGCAACCGCGCCCGTCTCAAGTTCCTGGTCGCCGACTGGGGCCCGGAGAAGTTCCGGCAGGTGCTGGAGGACGAGTACCTCGAGCGCAAACTGGTCGACGGCCCCGCCCCGGCCGAGCCGGTCGAGCGTTGGCGCGACCACGTCGGCGTGCACCGTCAGAAAGACGGCCGTTTCTACGTCGGTTTCGCACCGCGCGTCGGGCGCGTGGACGGCACCACCCTGACGAAGATCGCCGAACTCGCCGAGGCGCACGGCTCGGGCCGGGTGCGTACCACCGTAGAGCAGAAGATGATCGTTCTCGACATCGAGGAAGCGCAGGTCGAGTCGCTGGTCGAGGCGTTGGAAGCCCTGGACCTCACCGCCCGGCCCTCTGCCTTCCGGCGCGGCACCATGGCCTGCACCGGCATCGAGTACTGCAAGCTCGCCATCGTCGAAACCAAGCAGCGCGGTTCAGCGTTGATCGACGAACTGGAGCGCCGTCTCCCGGAGTTCGACGAGCCGCTCACCATCAACCTCAACGGGTGTCCGAACGCCTGCGCCCGCATCCAGGTCGCGGACATCGGTCTCAAGGGCCAGCTGGTCCTGGACGACCAGGGCCGACAGGTGGAGGGCTACCAGGTGCACCTGGGCGGTGCACTCGGACTGGAAGCCGGTTTCGGTCGCAAGGTCCGGGGACTCAAGGTCACCTCGGACGAACTGCCGGATTACGTGGAACGTGTGCTGAGGCGGTTCCAGGAAGAGCGCGAAGACGGCGAGCGGTTCGCCGCCTGGGCTTCGCGGGCCAGCGAGGAGGCCCTCTCATGAGCGAGCGGGCGGCCCCTTTCTACTGCCCTTACTGCGGCGACGAGGACCTTCGGCCGAGCGAAGCCCTGGAGGGCGTTCACGGTGCCTGGGAATGCGGGGCGTGCAACCGCGCATTCCAGCTGAAGTTCCTCGGGCTGCTCACCCGGCGCGTTCAGCGGACCGACACGGGAGGGGACCAGACATGACGGCCATTCAGGAAGCCAGTACGACCGACGAGTTGAAGGCGCTGGCGGAGCAGGCGGGCCGCGACCTGGAGGAAGCGTCCGCCCTGGAGATCCTCCAGTGGGCGGTGGACACCTTCGGCACGCAGTTCTGCGTGACGTCCTCGATGGAGGACGCCGTCGTGGCGCACCTGGCGTCCCGAGCCCTGAAGGGCGTGGACGTCGTCTTCCTCGACACCGGTTACCACTTCCCCGAGACCATCGGGACCAGGGACGCGGTGGAGGCCGTGATGGACGTCAACGTCATCACGCTCACCCCGCGTCAGACCGTCGCCGAGCAGGACGCCGAGTACGGGCCCGAACTGCACGACCGCGACCCCGACCTGTGCTGCAAGCTGCGCAAGGTGCAGCCGCTGGAGGAGGGGCTCAAGGGCTACCGGGCCTGGGCCACCGGCCTGCGGCGCGACGAGTCGCCGACCCGGGCGGCCACACCGGTCGTCGGCTGGGACGAGAAGCGGCAGAAGGTCAAGGTCTCGCCGATCGCCCGCTGGACCCAGGACGACGTGGACGCCTACGTCACCGAGCACGGCGTGCTGACCAACCCGCTCCTGATGGACGGTTACACGTCGGTCGGGTGCGCACCCTGCACTCGTCGGGTCCTGGAGGGCGAGGACGCGCGGGCCGGCCGCTGGGCGGGACGGTCCAAGACCGAGTGCGGGCTGCACGGCTGACCGCGATGACCGCCGATTCCCCGAACGCCCCCGAACCCACCCTCACTTCTACGAACCGGGAGAACCACGTGACGACCGGAGCCACCGTCTGGCTCACGGGTCTGCCGAGCGCCGGCAAGACCACCATCGCGTTCGAGCTGGCCGGCCGGCTGCGCGAGGAGGGCCACCTCGTCGAGGTGCTCGACGGCGACGAGATCCGCGAGTTCATCTCCGCGGGCCTCGGTTTCAGCCGCGAGGACCGGCACGTCAATGTGCAGCGCATCGGTTTCCTGGCCGAGCTGCTGGCCCGTAACGGCGTGAAAGCGCTTGTGCCGGTGATCGCACCGTACGCCGACAGTCGCGAAGCGGTGCGCAAGCGTCACCAGGAAAGTGGAACCGCTTACCTGGAGGTGCATGTGGCCACCCCCGTCGAGGTGTGCTCGGTACGTGACGTGAAGGGCCTGTACGCCAAGCAGGCGGCAGGCGAACTCACCGGCCTCACCGGGGTCGACGACCCGTACGAGGCGCCCGAGACGCCCGACCTGCGGATCGACTCACAGGAGCAGACCGTGCAGGAGTCCGCGGCGTCGGTGTACGCCCTGCTCAGCGAGAGGGGACTGGCATGACGACGATCGTCGCCCAGACCGGGGAGGAGGGCACGGTCAGCCCGTACGCCCTGAGTCACCTGGACTCGCTGGAGTCCGAGGCGGTGCACATCTTCCGCGAGGTGGCGGGCGAGTTCGAGCGGCCGGTGATCCTTTTCTCCGGCGGCAAGGACTCCATCGTCATGCTGCACCTGGCGCTCAAGGCGTTCTCGCCGGCCGTGATCCCCTTCTCGCTGCTGCACGTCGACACCGGGCACAACTTCCCCGAGGTGCTGGAATACCGCGACCGCGTGGTGGCCGAGCACGGACTGCGGCTGCACGTGGCCTCCGTGCAGGACTACATCGACCGCGGCGCGCTGAAGGAACGTCCCGACGGGACGCGTAACCCGTTGCAGACGCTTCCGCTGACGGAGAAGATCCAGTCGGAGAAGTTCGACGCGGTCTTCGGCGGCGGACGTCGTGACGAGGAGAAGGCTCGCGCCAAGGAGCGCGTGTTCTCCCTGCGGGACGAGTTCTCGCAGTGGGACCCGCGCCGGCAGCGGCCCGAGCTGTGGAACCTGTACAACGGCCGGCACGCGCCCGGCGAGCACGTCCGCGTCTTCCCGCTGTCCAACTGGACCGAGCTGGACGTCTGGCAGTACATCGCCCGTGAGGGCATCGAGCTCCCCGAGATCTACTTCGCGCACGAGCGGGACGTGTTCCAGCGCGGCGGCATGTGGCTGACCGCAGGCGAGTGGGGCGGCCCGAAAGACGGTGAAACCGTTGAGAAGCGTCTCGTGAGGTACCGGACCGTCGGCGACATGTCGTGCACCGGCGCCGTGGACTCCGACGCCGTGACGCTGGACGACGTCATCGCCGAGATCGCCGCCTCCCGGCTGACCGAGCGCGGCGCGACACGCGCCGACGACAAGCTCTCCGAAGCCGCGATGGAAGACCGCAAGCGCGAGGGGTACTTCTAAGCATGAGCACCATCACCGCCGAGCCACTCTCGGAAACGACCCTGCTGCGGTTCGCCACCGCCGGCTCCGTCGACGACGGCAAGTCCACCCTGGTGGGCCGGCTGCTGCACGACTCCAAGTCGATCCTCACCGACCAGCTCGAGGCCGTGGAGCGCGCCTCGGCCGGCCGTGGTCAGGACGCTCCCGATCTGGCGCTCCTCACCGACGGCCTGCGCGCCGAGCGCGAGCAGGGCATCACCATCGACGTGGCCTACCGCTACTTCGCCACTCCCCGGCGCCGCTTCATCCTCGCCGACACCCCCGGCCACGTGCAGTACACCCGCAACATGGTGACGGGCGCCTCCACCGCCGAGCTGACGGTGATCCTGGTCGACGCCCGCAACGGCGTCGTGGAACAGACGCGTCGACACGCGGCCATCGCGGCTCTGCTCCGGGTCCCGCACGTGGTGCTCGCCGTCAACAAGATGGACCTGGTCGAGTATCGAGAAACCGTTTTCGCAGCGATAGCCGAGGAGTTCACGGCGTACGCGAGCGAGCTGGGCGTTCCCGAGGTCACCGCCATCCCGATCTCGGCGCTCGCCGGGGACAACGTGGTGGATCCGTCGGCGAACATGGACTGGTACGGCGGGCCGACCTTCCTGGAACACCTGGAAACGGTTCCCGTGAGCCATGATCTGGCGCACTGCCACGCGCGCCTGCCCGTGCAGTACGTGATCCGGCCGCAGACCGCCGCGCACCCGGACTACCGGGGATACGCCGGCCAGATCGCCGCGGGCACGTTCCGGGTGGGCGAGCCGGTCACGGTGCTGCCGTCCGGCCGTACGTCGACGATCGCCGGCATCGACCTGCTGGGCGAACCGGTCGACGCCGCGTGGACGACCCAGTCGGTGACGGTGCTGCTCGCGGACGACATCGACGTCTCGCGGGGCGACCTGATCGTGCCCACCAAGGACGCTCCGGCCACCACGCAGGACGTCGAGGCGACCGTGTGCCATGTCGCCGACCAGCCGCTGACGGTCGGACACCGCGTGCTGATCAAGCACGGCACCCGCACGGTCAAGGCGATCGTCAAGGACATCCCGTCCCGTCTCACGCTCGATGACCTGTCCCTTCACCCGCACCCGGGGCAGCTCGCCGCCAACGACATCGGCCGGGTGAAGATCCGTACCGCGGAGCCGCTGCCGGTGGACTCCTACGCAGACTCCCGCCGCACGGGCTCGTTCATCCTGATCGACCCGTCCGACGGCACCACGCTCACCGCGGGCATGGTCGGCGAGTCGTTCGCCGCGCCGGAGCCGGTCAAGGACCCGTCCGACGACGGCTGGGACTTCTGAATCGTGAACTCAACCGATTTCTACTCGACGTTCGCGAAGGAGGGCGGCCGTGTCGGCAGCGGCGCCCTCGGGAGCGGGCAGGGCGGAGTGGGCCGATGTGCGCACTGACGTACGCGCACTGCCTGCGCGCCCCGTCCCCCCACGCTCGACTTCGCCCGTGGGCGGGTAATCCCCCGCCCCGGAAGCGACGAAGACCCTCAGCCGATTTCCCGGCCACGACCTGAAAAACCGTGACCGCCGGGCCAACGAGAGGAACCCCTCCCGTGCCTGCCAAACGCTCTGCTTCCCTTCGCCGCGCCGTCGCGGCCGCGGCGGCCCTTCCCCTGCTGACCCTGGCCGCCTGCGGTTACGGGTCGCAGGCCAAGGAAGACAACGCCAACGAGAAGGTCGCCGCCGGATCGAAGAAGATCGACGGGCTCGACACCGTCAAGATCGGCTACTTCGGCAACCTCACCCACGGGACGGCGCTGGTCGGTCGTGACCAGGGCATCTTCCAGAAGGCGTTGGGCGCGACCAAGGCCTCGTACGCGACCTTCAACGCGGGTCCCTCCGAGATCGAGGCGCTGAACGCCGGTTCCATCGACATCGGCTGGATCGGCCCGTCCCCGGCGATCAACGGTTACACCAAGTCCGACGGCAAGAGCCTGCGCATCATCGGCGGTTCGGCGTCCGGCGGTGTGAAGCTCGTCGTCGACCCGGACAAGATCAAGTCTGTCGGGGACGTCAAAGGGAAGAGGATCGCCACGCCCCAGCTCGGAAACACGCAGGACGTCGCGTTTCTGAACTGGATCTCGGAGCAGGGCTGGAAGGTCGACGCGCAGAGCGGCAAGGGCGACGTCACGGTCGTCCGCAGCGACAACAAGGTGACGCCCGACGCCTTCAAGGCCGGTTCCGTCGACGGCGCCTGGGTACCGGAGCCGACCGCGTCGAAGCTGGTCGCCGAGGGCGGCAAGGTACTGCTCGACGAGGCGTCGCTGTGGCCCGACAAGAAGTTCGTGATCACGAACATCATCGTGTCGCAGAAGTTCCTCGCGGAGCACCCGAGAGTCGTCGAGGCCGTGCTGAAGGGCTCGGTCGAGACCAACAAGTGGATCAACGCCAACCCGGTGAAGGCGAAGGCGTCCGCCAACAGGCAGCTGGAGGCAGACTCCGGCAAGGCGCTGCCCACGAAGGTCCTGGACCCGGCGTGGGCGTCGATCCAGTTCATCAACGACCCGCTGGCCTCCACGCTCGGCACCGAGGCGGAGCACGCGGTCAAGGCGGGCCTGCTGAAGCAGCCCGACCTCAAGGGCATCTACGACGTGTCGATCCTGAACAAGGTCCTCAAGGCCGAGGGCGAGTCCGTGGTCGACGACGCCGGTCTCGGCGCCAGCTGACCGAATCCGATGAGTTCCCAGGAGGTGACGACCATGGCCACGACCCTCGCCGAGGCCGCCGAGACCGTTGAATCGGTGGAGTACGCGGCTCGCCTCGACCACGTCTCGAAGTCCTTCGCGGGACCCGGCGGGCAGCAGCTCGTCCTGGACGACATCACCCTCGACGTCGCTCCCGGCGAGTTCGTCACCCTCCTGGGAGCCTCGGGCTGTGGGAAGTCCACGCTGCTGAACCTGGTGGCCGGGCTGGACGAACCCACCGCCGGCACCATCACCACGGACGGCCGTGCCGCGCTGATGTTCCAGGAACACGCGCTCTTCCCCTGGCTGACCGCCGGCAAGAACATCGAACTCGCGCTGAAACTCCGTGGAGTCGCGAAGCCCGACCGGCGCGGCAAGGCCGAGGAACTGCTCGAACTGGTCCGTCTGAAGGGCGCGTATCGAAAGCGCGTTCACGAACTTTCCGGCGGTATGCGACAGCGCGTGGCGATGGCCCGCGCACTGGCGCAGGAAAGCCGACTGCTGCTGATGGACGAGCCGTTCGCGGCTCTGGACGCCATCACGCGCGATGTGCTGCACGACGAGCTGACCCGGATCTGGGAGGAGACGGGACTGTCCGTCCTCTTCGTCACGCACAACGTCCGCGAGGCGGTGCGGCTCGCGCAACGAGTCGTCCTGCTGTCCTCCCGGCCCGGGCGGGTGGCGCGCGAGTGGACGGTGGACATCCCGCAGCCGCGCCGGATCGAGGACGCCCCCGTGGCGGAACTGTCCATCGAGATCACCGAAGTCCTGCGTGGGGAGATCCGCCGTCATGGCCAGCACTGAGACGAAGACGACGGCGACGAAGCCGGCCTCCACGGCGCTGGCCGGCGTGGAGGCGGGTCTCGACGCGCTTGACGTGGTGACGCCCGCCGGGCGCGTCCCCTTCCGGCGGACGTTCGTCGACAAGATCCTGCCGCCGATCGTCGCGACCGCACTGCTGCTGGTCGTCTGGCAGATCACCTTCAAGGTCGTCGACGATCCGACGAAACTGGTCTCTCCGCTCGACGTCTGGAACACGCTGCGGGACGCCTGGCTCCAGGGCGAGCTGCTCGGCTACATCTGGACCAGTGTCTCGCGCGGTCTGCTCGGCTTCCTCTTCGCCCTCGCACTCGGCACCCCGCTCGGGCTGCTGGTGGCACGGGTGAAGTTCGTGCGGGCGGCGATCGGGCCGATCCTGTCGGGCCTGCAGTCGCTGCCGTCGGTGGCATGGGTGCCGCCGGCCGTGCTGTGGCTGGGCCTGAACAACTCGATGATGTACGCGGTGATCCTCCTCGGCGCGGTTCCGTCCATAGCCAACGGACTGGTGTCCGGCGTCGACCAGGTGCCCCCGCTGTTCCTGCGTGCCGGACGCACCATGGGTGCGACAGGGCTGCGGGGAACCGTTTACATCACGTTGCCGGCCGCGCTGCCCGGATACGTGGCGGGGCTGAAGCAGGGCTGGGCGTTCTCGTGGCGTTCCCTGATGGCGGCGGAGATCATCGCGTCCTTCCCCGATCTCGGAGTGGGACTCGGTCAGTTGCTGGAGAACGGACGCAACGCCAGTGACATGTCGATGGTGTTCGAGGCGATCCTGCTCATCCTGTTGGTCGGCATCGCCATCGACCTGCTGATCTTCAGCCCGCTGGAGCGGTGGGTGCTGCGCAGTCGCGGCCTGCTGGTGAAGAGCTGAGGCCGTATGCCCGAGAAACCTGTCCTCCCCGTCCTCGTGGTGATCGCCCACGGCAGCCGCGATCCGCGGCACGCCGCGACCGTCGACGCCCTCGTGCGACGTGTACGGTCCCTGCGTGCGGGGCTGCGCGTGGAAACCGGTTTCCTGGATTTCAACGTCCCGTCCGTGCATGGGGTGCTGGAGTCGCTCGCCGCGGAAGGCGTGCGCGACGCGGTGGCTCTGCCGTTGCTGCTGACCCGGGCCTTTCACGCGAAGGCGGACATTCCGGCGGTCCTGCGGGACGCACCCCCGCAGCTGCGGATTCGGCAGGCCGACGTGCTCGGCCCGTCCCCTCTGCTGCTGACCGCCCTGGAGCGGCGGTTGTACGAGGCGGGGTTGACGCCCGCGGACAAGTCCTCGACCGGGGTCGTACTGGCCTCGGCGGGGTCCACGGACCCGGAGGCGATCGCGGTGATCGCAGAAATCGCGCGGGAGTGGCGGCGCACCGGTTGGTGTGCCGTGCGGCCTGCGTTCGCCTCCGCCTCTCTTCCGCGCACCGAGGACGCGGTCCGCGAACTGCGGGCGCTGGGCTGCTCGAGGGTCGCCGTCGCACCTTACGTCCTGGCTCCCGGCTTCCTGCCGGACCGCATCGCGCGGGGCGCGACCGAGGCGGACGTCCTGGCCGGCGTACTGGGTCCGGCACCCGAGGTGGCCCGGGTTCTGCTGAGCCGCTACGACTCTGCGCGAGCGCCCGCGCTGGCGGCCGTCGGAGCCTGACCGGCCGGGTGACGTGCACCGTGGCGGCGCGGTGCGGTAGTCCAAGCACAGTCTCGACGCCGGCTGCCTGAACCTGCGAGCCCGAGGCGATCGCCCGGACTCCGTCTCCCGGGCACGACGACACCTGTCAGCGAACGAGGCACGGGCACCGGTGGCCGGCGGCGCACACTCGGCATGACGAGCAGCGGGGTCAGAGGTCGGGCGGCGACGGAGATCTGCGGGTACGTGGTCGCCGTCCGGATCTGCCGCACCCACTGACCGGGGTCTCTACCGCTGTGCCGGCGACGGGGTCGGCCCGCGACGAGGCGCTTACAACTTACGGCAGACGGTACGCGGCAGACGGCAGACCGCGTTCGGCCCAGGTCCATGGGCGGGCGGTAACTCGTCGCAGCCCGGTCTTCGCGGCCCGTCGTGGTTTCACATCCTCCGGAGAGGGCGGATGGCGGGCGACGGATGGACGGGCGTGGTGGGCAACTGACTGCGTCGCGGAGGCGTTGCGCGTGTATGGGGCCGCGAGCGCGCAGCGTGCGTAGCGTGCAACGACCCGCAATCGGTTACCGTCCCCACACGCCCTGAACTGCAGCAAGCCGTTGCTATCCGCTTACTGCTCCCAACCTCTCGTAACCGGTTACCGCACGCCCAACTCGCCCACGTCCGCACAGCTCGTAACCAGTTACCGCCGCCCCCGACCGCAAACGGTGACCACCCGACACAACCCGCCCAGACGTCCCGCCATCGGCGTCCACACGCCCCGGTGCCCGGACGCATAGACATCCAGGCGGGCGGGCGTACAGGCGTTCTGATGTCCAAGCCGCCCGTATCGCCCGGGCCGCTTCCCTGCCCGATGCCCCGGCCGGCCGGTCCGCCCTTCTCGCTGTCCGAGTCTCGTCCCGGGCCCGCCCAGGAACCGGCCGCCCTCAGTCGGCCCGAAGCGCCCCGACGGCGTCGTCCGCCAGGCGGATGAGCTCGGGCAGGGGCAGGGACCCCGGTGCCTTCCGCTGCTGGGCGAACGCATTCGCAAGCCGTTGCAGCAATTCGTTCAGCGGGGTCGGCACGCCGTGCAGACGGCCGAGCAGCGCGATCTCGCCGTTGAGATAGTCGGCTTCGATGCTGCCCGCGCCGCGGCTGAGGGACTGCCAGGAGGAACCGCCACCGCGCGGGACTCCGTCGAGGGGGACGAGGGTGACCTTGTCGCCGCGGGCCGCCCGCTGTTCCTCCACGCTCGTGTACGCGATGCCGGCTGCGTCGAGCACGGCCGCGCCTTCCGCCCTCACCCGCTCGAGCAGCGCCTCGGCAGAGGGGCCGGAGACCGGCCCGCTCACCGCTTCGAGGGTGTTGCCGAGATTGGACAGCAGTTTGGCGTACTGCCAGCGGGCGACGTCCGCAACGACCGGCGCCTCGAAGTGCGCCTTCTCCAGGTCGGCGGCGATACTGCGGATCGCGTCGTCGGCGCCGTGCGGGTAGCGGCCGAGGTGGAGGATCCCGGTGAGCGGGGTGCCGGCGGCGGAGACGACGCCGGGCTCCCTGTGGGTGGAGGGCAGCCAGACGCAGACGGCGTAGACGCGCCGGAAACGGCGCAGGGCCAGCCGCGGGCTCTCCACTCCGTTCTGGGCGCAGACCAGCGGCAGCCGCTCGGCCGCCGTGCCCCCGCCCGCGACCGGGGCAGGGCCCCATGCCTGGAGCGCCGCCTCGCTGTCCTGGGTCTTCACGGCGAGGACGAGAACGTCGTCGGCTCGCAGTGTGCCGAGTTCGTCCGGTCCGGCCACCACGGGCAGTTGGTGCGTCAGCTCGCCCTCCGGCACCCTGAGCCGTAGTCCGTCCTCGGCGAGCGCGGTCCGGTGCGCGCCTCGCGCCACCAGGACGACCTCCTGCCCGGCCTCCGCCAGCCGCCCGCCGACCGTTCCGCCGATCGCCCCTGCCCCGATGATGATGTAGCGCATGGGACGAGCCTCGCACAGCCGTGCCGCCGCAGGCGACGGGGTTCAGCGTGCCGCTCGGTCCCCGGCGCGGAGGCGCCGAACCTCGACGGCGCGATCCGACGCTTCCCCCTGTAACAGTGGGGAACCGCTTTCCCCGGGAGAGCCGAGCCCGGCGACGGACCCGATCCGGGGCCCGCTGCCTTCAGGTCGGCAACTACCCGAGCACTCCCCGCGTTTCCCCGCGTTTCCCCGCGTTTTCCTCGCGCTTTCCCCGCGCGCTCCCGGCGCCCCCGGCGAACTCCCCGCCGCCGTCGCCGTCGTGGTACAAAATCCCCCCACCTCGCTCGCGTCCCCTCCCCGCTCTGCGCTTCCTCACCCTCGCCCTCGCCCTCATACTCCCAACCGCATCCGCATCCGCAACCGCAACTTCAACCCCGACCTCCACCCCGACACCCGCCCCCGCTTCGGCCACAACTCCCGTCCCAACCTCAGCCAAAACCAGCCCAACCCCCAGCCCCATGCGCCTCGGAGAGGCGCGCGGTCTCTCCGCCGCCCCGCGGCTCACCGCCCCCCGTGCAGGGTCAAACCTGCGTCATCTCCACCAGTTTGACGACGGTGTTCCAGTTCCGGGTCGTGGCGATGAGGCCCTTGCTCAAACGGGGCTTGGCCAGTTGTTCGGCGAGTTTGGAGCGGCCCAGTCCGTCGGGGGCGTAGAGGTACAGGGCGCGGTCGCCGAGGCGGAACTCTTCGGGGAGGTACGCGGCGCGGTCGATGCCGGCGTAGCGCTCCTCGTCGAGGGGGGCTGAGCAGTAGGTGACGTGGAGCTGTTTGGCCGTCAGCTCGGCCGCTGGATACGGGCAGGCCTCAGCAACCGATTTCAGATAGGCATGGTCGCGGACGATCACGTCGACGGCGAAGCCGAACCGCTCCTCGATCGCCGCGGTGAGGCCGGCCGCGAGGTTCTCCTCGTCGCCGTGCGCGCTGGAGAACACGGCCTGGCCGCTCTGCAGGTAGGTGCGCACGTCGCCGTGGCCGATCCCCTCCAGCACAGCCCGCAGGTCGGCCATCGGGACCTTTCTGCTGCCGCCCACGTTGATGCCCCGCAGCAGGGCCGCGTACGTCGTCGTCATCCGCCCACCATAGGCGGCCGTCGTGCCCCGTGGGGGTGGGCACGTCGGCCGCGGCCGGAGTGGGGAACCGAAAGGAAACTCTTGCCGGTCGACGGGGCGGGAATCAACACCTGGCGCACTTCTCCACAGGTCCGTGACTTGTTCAACAAACCTGCGTAATCCCTCCTCCCTCACCCGGCGGCCGGCCCCACCCTGATCACCGCCCCCGAGGCCGTCGGATAGATGTAAGGGGCCGCCGTCCTCCCCAGCGGTGAGACGGCGGGGTCCGACGGGAGGAGTCGCGCGCCCGGCACTTCACCGGGCAGCACGAGGAGACGGCCTTATCCAGCCCATACCTTCGAATCGAAAGGTGGCGGCGCGGTGCTGCCATCGCATCACAAGGGGGCAGGCCCGTCATGGTCAACGGAGAAATACGGGTGCGCGGCCTCGCCGCGCGGGCGGGCGGCTGGAGCGCCCGGCACCGATGGGCCGCGGTGGGCGTCTGGGTGCTGTTCGTCGTCCTGGCCATGGGGATCGGGTCGGCGGCGGGCACGGTCGACGTCAAGGAGAGCGACCGGCTCGGGGGCGAGACCCGTACGGCGGCCACGATCGTCGAGGACGCCGGCATCGACGAGCCGGCCGGTGAGACGGTCCTCATCCAGTCGAAGGACGGCTCCGTCAAGGCCACGGACCCGGAGTTCAGGGCCGCCGTCACCGCGGTCGTCGCGGCCGTCGGCAAGACCGGCTTGGTCAGCGACGTGACCTCGCCGTACGAGACGAAGACGATCTCCAAGGACGGCCGCAGCGCGCTCGTCCGGTTCGACATGCGCGGCGACTCCGACACCGCGGGCGACCGGGTGGGGCCGGTGCTCAAGGCCGTGGACGGCGTCCGGCAGGAGCACTCCTCGCTGCGGATCGAGGAGATCGGCGGCGCCAGCATGGCGAAGACGTTCGGCGACGCGTTCGGCGACGACTTCCAGCAGGCGGAGTACTCGGCGGTGCCGGTGGCACTGGGCATCCTGTTGATCGCCTTCGGCGCGCTGGTCGCGGCGCTGCTGCCGGTGGCCCTGGCGATCACCGCGATCATGGCGACGACCGGTCTGATGAGCATCGTCAGCCACTTCCAGCCGATGGACGACACCGCCAGTTCGGTGATGCTCCTGGTCGGTCTGGCCGTGGGCGTCGACTACTGCCTGTTCTACCTGCGCCGTGAGCGCGAGGAGCGGGCGGCGGGACGTGACCCGGAAACCGCTCTCAGAATTGCCGCCGCCACCAGCGGCCGGGCCGTGATCGTCTCCGGGGTGACCGTGTGCGTGGCCATGGCGGGCATGCTGTTCACCGGGCTCGCCACGTTCGAGGCGATGGGCCTGGCGTCCTTGATGGTGGTCGCGGTCGCCATGGTCGGTTCGGTGACGGTGCTGCCGGCGCTGCTGTCGCTGCTCGGCGAGCGCGTGGAAAAGGGACGGATTCCGTTTCTGCACCCCGACCGGCGCCGCCGGAAGGCGGGGCGCAGGCAGAGCAACGAGGGCAGCCGGTTCTGGAGCGCCGTGCTGAAGGTCGTCCTCGCCAAGCCCGGCGTGTCGATGGTCGTCGCGGCCGGCGCGCTGCTCGCCGTCGCCGCTCCGGCGGTCGGTATGAAGACCCAGAACCTCACCCTGGACCAGGAGTTCGGCGACTCCCTGCCCATCGTGCAGACCTACAACCGGGTCAACGACGCCTTCCCCGGGGGCTCCGAGCCGGCCGAGGTGATCGTCAAGGCGGACGACATCAACGCCCCCGAGGTGAGGACGGCGCTGGAGCAGTTCAGGCAGCAGGCGATCAGCTCGGGCGCCTCGCGCGGACCGGTCGAGATCAAGCTGCACGACGCGCAGAACGTCGCGTACGTGTACGTGCCGCTGGTCGGGGGCTCCGACCTGGACAAGGCGGGTGCGAGCCTGGACACGCTGCGCGACGAGGTGCGGCCCGCCACGCTGGGCAAGGTCGAAGGTGTGCGGGCCCCGATCACCGGCCAGGTGGCGGGGTCGAAGGACTTCAACGACCAGCTGGCCGGAGCCGTCGCGCCCGTCTTCGCGTTCGTCGTGCTGTTCGCCTTCCTGCTGATGCTGCTGTCGTTCCGTTCCCTGACGATCGCGATCACGTCGATCGTGCTCAACCTGCTGTCGGTGGGCGCGGCCTACGGCATCCTCGTGGCCGTCTTCCAGCACGGCTGGGGCGCGTCGCTGGTGGGGGCGGAGGGCGTGGGCGCCATCATCACCTGGCTGCCGTTGTTCCTCTTCGTGATCCTGTTCGGCCTGTCGATGGACTACCACGTGTTCGTGGTCTCGCGGATCCGTGAGGCGCGGCTGCGGGGGCTCCCGACGAACGAGGCCATCCGGCACGGCGTGGTCACCACGGCGGGCGTGGTGACCAGCGCCGCCGTCATCATGGTCGCCGTGTTCGCGATCTTCGGAACGCTGTCCATGCAGTCCATGAAGCAGATGGGCGTGGGTCTGGCGGCGGCCGTCCTGATCGACGCGACGATCATCCGGGGCGTGCTGCTGCCTGCCGTGATGGCGCTGCTCGGTGAGCGCAACTGGTACCTGCCGAAGTGGCTGCACCGACTGCCCGACCTCACCCACGACGAGGCGCCTGGGGCGATCGCTCCGGCGGCGCGGGACGACGAGGGCGAGCGGCTGAGCGTCTGATCCTGCCGAGCCGCGTCGGGCCGAGGGCTCGTCGACCTCCCGGGGGAGTCGACGAGCCCTCGGCTGCGCCCGGTCGAGGCGCGGTCGAGGCACGGTCGAGGCGCGGTCGAGGCGCGGTCGAGGCGCGGTCGGCGCAGCGTTAGGTCAGGCCGGGAGTTCGGCCTCGATCAGGTCCGCGGCGCGGCGCGTGCCGCCCTCGACGGCCGTCTCGGCCTGGATCGCCTCCAGTCGGCGCGCGACCTCCGGGTCGGCGACGAGGGCCAGGGCGGCCTCCCGGAGGACCTCGGCCGTCGCCTGTGCCGTGGGGACGTGCCGGGCCACGCCGAGGCCCTGGAGCACGTCGGCGTTGCCGAACTGGTCCACGGCCTGGGGTACGGCGATCATCGGCGTCGCCGTGGCCAGCCCCTCCTGGCTGCCGCCCGCGCCGGCGTGCGTGACGAACAGGTCCGCCTGCCTGAGGATCGCCAACTGCGGTACCCAGGTGTGCACTTCGACGTTGTCGGGAACGGCTCCCAGGGCCGCGGGGTCGACGCGGCTGCCGATCTGGAGCACGAGGTGCCAGCCGGGCAGCTCCCCGAAGGCCCGCACGCACTCCCGGTAGAAGTCCGGCCGGTCGGTGAACGTCGAGCCGAGCGACACGAGGACGACCCTGTCCGCGCCGGCGGGCCGGGTCCACTCCCCCTCGTCGGCCCGGTCGCCCTGACAGGAGCCGACGAACGTGTACACGCTGTCGTCGACCCGGTCGGCGCACGGCTGGAGGGCCCTGGGGATCAGCACGAGGGAGCGGGCGGGGCGGCCGACGAAGCGGTCGGGGTGCTCGGTGATCCCGTTCTCCTCGAGCCAGGCGTGGAAACGGGCGTAGTAAGCCTTTCCGCGATCTGTCTGCCTCGGCTCGGCCCACATGGGTTCGGCGACCTCCTCCTCGTATCCCTCCCAGGCCACCAGGTTGGGCGAGAGGGAGATCGCGGGGACGCCCCAGCGGTGGGCGAGGACGCGGGCCGGATAGGAGGCGATGTCGTGCAGCACCAGATCCGGCAGGTCCCCGTCGTAGGCCTCGATCAGCCGGGGCAACGCCTGGATCGCGTCGGCCAGGAAGGGTTCCACATGGTCGAGGAGTGTGCTGCCCCAGGCGGTGGGGTCGTCGTCGGGCGAGGGCAGGATCGAGTGCCACGGCTTGACCTCGGCGCCGGTGGCGGAGACCTTCTCGGCGAGGACGGGGGGAATCGCGTACGTCACCCGGTGCCCGCGTGCGACGAGTTCGCGGATGACTTCCAGGCTCGGGTTCACGTGGCCGTGCGCGGCGATGGAGAACATGGCGATGTGGGCGGGGCGACTGGTCATGCCCCGACCGTAGGCAAGACGATACGTCTCGTGCAATCGGTTTGCCGCGGCCGCCCATCCGTTCGGGATCCGGCACCGAACGGACGGGCGCCGTCCACCGTCTTCGACAAGCGGACGCGGCGCGAACCGACCTTTGCTGCCGGGGATCGACGGTTACCGGCCCTGAGCGTTCCTGGCGAGGTCTGACCGTTGCTGACGGAGAGCCGGATCGGCGCCCCACCAGAAACCAGTTTCCGCCCCCACCAGGAACCGGTTTCCGCCCCGCCACAAACTGGTTTCCGTCCCGCCAGAAACCAGTTCCGCTCCACCAGGAACCAGTTCCGCTCCACCAGGAACCGGTTTGCGCACCGCCAGAAACCAGTTTCCGTCCCGCCGTGAACCTGCCGCTCAGCGTTGGTAACGGGCCAGTACCAGGTTGCCGTCCTTCTCCAGGCGCTCGCGCAGTTCGTCGAGGCCGATCGCGCCGCTGTAGTACTCCTGGAAGGCGGGGGTGGCGACCTTGTCCTTCCACTCGGGATAGCCCCGCACGGACTGCGCGGGCGCGGGGCGCAGGTAGGCGGCGAGGGCCGTGCCGACCGCCCAGTCGTCCTTCGCGGTGTGCAGGGCGGGGTCGGCGAGCGCCTGCGTCCCGGTCGGCAGCATCCAGTCGCCCAGCGCGAGGCGCACCATGTTCTCCGGCCGGAGCAGGAAGGCGAGGAAGGCGACGGCCGCCTTCTTGTGACGGCTGTCGGCGGCGACCGACAGCGTCTGCGGGCTGACGCCCTGGGCCGGTCCGTCGGCGCCCGCGGGGGCGGGCAGCACATGCCAGCGGAAGCCCTCGGGCGCCTGCTGGACGATCTGCTGCCGGTAGGAGAAGCCGAGCGGCACCATCGCGTACCGGCCCCCGAAGAATCCCGGCAGAATGTCCGAGCCGCCGCTGCCCAGCGTCGTGGGCGACGCGCTGCGGTCGGCGCCGATCTGGTCGTGGACGGTGCGCGGGACGACCGCGTCGCCGGCTTCGAAGCGGACGGTGACGTCGCCGTCCGCGTCCCGGTGGAAGAGCCGGCCGCCGGCCGACAGGGAGAGGTTGAGGGTGGCGGAGACGGGCTCCTTCAGGGGCCAGGCAACGCCGTACTTCCCGTCGCCGCTGAGCCGTCGGGTGATCTGACGGAACTCGGGCCAGCTCCAGGGGTGTCCGGGAGTCGGGATCCGCACACCGGACCGCCTCAGCCAGGTCGCGTTGGCGACGAGGACGCGCGGCTCCTGCAGGAACGGCACGCCGTAGACGCGGCCGCCGAACGTCGTCGTCTCCCAGCTGCGTCGGGGAATGTCCGACTTGAGGCCGGCAGGCAGCAGGTCCGTCAGGTCGGCGAGGTAGCCGCCGTAGGCGAAGTCCGCGAGGTCGTCGGAGGCGTCGTGGATGATGTCGGGCGCCTCGCCGCCCTCGAAGGAGGTGAGAAGCTGGTCGTGCACGCTGTCCCAACCGCCTTGGACATACTCGACCTTGACGTCGGCATGGGTGGCGTTCCACTGCGCGACCAGTTCCCTGACGGCCGTGACGGACTCCTCCTGCCAGGCCAGGGACTGAAAGCGCAGAGTGACGGGGCCGTCGCCGGGTCCGCTGCCGGAAGAGCAGCCCGCGAGGAGCAGCAGCACCACCAGGGCGAGCAGTCTCGCGCGCATCAGCTCTTCACCGCCCCGGCGAGCCTGCCGCCCGTGATGCGCCGCTGGATGAGCGCGAACACGGCCAGCGAGGGCAGGGTGGCGAGGAACGCGGCGGCGGCCAGCGGTCCGAGGTCGGCCGCCCCTTCCGCGCCGATGAAATGGGTCAGCACGACCGGCAGCGTCTGTTTCTCAGGCGTTTTCAGCAACACCAGCGCGAAGAAGAACTCGTTCCACGCCGTGACGAACGCGAACAGCGCCGTCGCCACGATGCCGGGAGCGAGCAGCGGCGCGGTCACCGAGACGAGTGTCCGCAGCCGGCCCGCGCCGTCGATCGCCGCTGCTTCCTCCAGTTCGACGGGGACGGTCCTGACGTGGCCGACGAGCATCCACAGCGCGAACGGCAGCGACCACACCACGTACACCGTCACCAGTCCCGGCACGGAGTCGATCAGCCGCAGCTTCTTCAGCACCAGGAACAGCGGGATGATCACCAGCACGAACGGGAACGCCTGGCTGACCACCACCCATCCTGACGCGGCCCGGGCGAGCCGGGTGCGCCGGCGGGCCATGACGTACGCCATCGGGGTGGCGAGCGCGACGGCGATCACGGCGGCGCTCGACGCGGCGAGCAGCGAGGTGAACGCGGCGTGCAGCAGAGGCTGTTCGTCGAAGGCCTGGCGGAAGTTGGCGAGGGTGGGGTCCTTCGGGATCCAGGTGGGGTGCAGGCTGCCCAGTTCACGGGGCGGCTTGAACGCTACGGAGAGGAGCCACAGGAACGGGAGGAGGAGGAAGACGAGATAGGCGAGCAGAGCCGTGTACTGGGCGACGCGGGCCGCGGGGCGGGTCCTCATCCTCCGTCGCCTCCCCTGATCCGTCCCACCAGGAAGAGGGCCAGGAACACCGAGACCACCGCGACCATCACACACCCCATCGCCGCCGCGTAGCCGAACTGGCCGTAGCGGAAGGCCTCTTCGTAGGCGAAGAGCATGGGCAGCCGGGTGCGGCCGCCGGGTCCGCCGTTGGTCAGCACGTACACCAGGGCGAAGCTGTTGAAATTCCAGATGAAGTCGAGCGCCGTGATGGCGAGCGCGATGGGCCTGAGCGCGGGCCAGGTGACGGCCCTGAAGCGACGCCAGGCGCCCGCGCCGTCCACGGCGGCCGCCTCGTGCAGTTCGGGCGGGGTGTTCTGCAGGCCGGCGAGCAGGGTGACCGTCGTCTGCGGCATGCCCGCCCACACGCCCACGACGATGACCGCCGGCAGCGCGGTCGCGAGCCCGCTGAGCCAGTCCCGTCCGTCGCCGAGGCCCAGATCGTGCAGGGTCTCGTTGAGGATGCCGGCGTCCGGGTTGTAGACCAGCCGCCACATGACGCCGACGACCACCTCGGGCATCGCCCAGGGAACGATGGCCAGGGCGCGGGCCGTCCGGCGCAGCCGCAGGTCCTGGTCGAGCAGCAGGGCGAGGCCGAGCGCGAGGAGGAACTGCAGGGCCGTGACGGTGACCGCCCACAGCAGTCCGATCCGGAACGACTCCCAGAACAGCGTGTCCCGCAGCAGGTCGGAGAAGTTGAGGACCCCGGTCCACCGGGTGGGCGCGGTACGGCCCGACTGCGCGTCGGTGAACGCCAGCAGGATGCCGTACAGCAACGGGCCGACGCTCAGCACCAGGATGGGGACGAGGGCCGGCAGGACGAGGAACCACGCGCCGTGACCGGCGACGCCGCGCGGCGCTCCGGCGCCGGTCGCCGGACGGGCCGGCCGGGCCGGCCGGCTCCTCTCGGTCGCCGACGTCACGAGAACGTCCCCCTTACCGCGGCTGCGACGGGCTCCGCCATGGTCGTGAAGGCGCTGTGCGACGTCAAGACGCCATACGCGCGGTCCGGTCCGGGCGAATGCGACACTGACCGTCGGATGGCCGGATCCCGATGCCGTCCGGTGGACCTGGCGGAGAAGGACACGAGGCCGGGCGGAGAAGGCCACCGGGCCGGGCGGGGAACGACAGGGAGGCGGACGATGGACGAGGCACGGGCGCGCGACGTACTGGCCGCGGCGGGGGTGCTGCCCGGCCCGGCGGCCGACGCGCGGCTGCTCGCCCTGGGTGAGAACGCGGTGTTCGCCGCCGGTGACCTGGTGGTGAAGGTGGGGCGCGACGCCGAACTCCTCGGCCGGGCCCGGCGCGAGCTGGACGTCGCTTTCTGGCTCGCCGACGCGGGAGTCCCGGCGGTGCGGGCGGCCGTGTCGGAGCCCGTGCTGGCCGAGGGGTTCCCGGTGACCGTGTGGCACCGGCTGCCAGACGCGGTTCGGCCTGCGACCCCGCGGGATCTGGCCGAACTGCTGCGCCTGGTGCACTCCTTGGCCGTCCCCTCCTTCGGGCTGCCGCCGCGCGACCTGCTGTCCGGGGTAGAACGCTGGCTGCGCCTCGCGGGCGACGCCGTCGATCCGGCGGACGCGGCGTTCCTGCGGGAGCGCCGCGACGGGTTCGCGTCGGCCGCCGCCGCGCTCACCCCGCACCTGCCGCCGGGGCCGATCCACGGGGACGCGCTGCCCCGCAATGTGCACATCGGGCCCGACGGCCCCGTTCTGGTCGACCTGGAGACGGTCTCCGCCGATCTGCGCGAGCACGACCTGGTAGTCATGGCGCTCTCCCGCGACCGGTACGGCCTGCCCGTCTCGGACTACGACTCCTTCACCGAGGCATACGGCTGGGACGTGCGGGAGTGGGCGGGCTGCAGCGTCCTGCGGGGCGCCCGCGAGACCGCGAGCTGCGCCTGGGTCGCCCAGCACGCGCCCTCGAACCCCGAGGCACGCGCGGAGTTCCGACGCCGGGTGGCGTCGCTGCGGGACGGCGACGAGAGGGTGCGGTGGTATCCGTTCTGATCCGGGTGCTGCGGCAGTGGCGCACCGCCGTCGGGCCCGGCCAGAACGCCCCCGGCGCATCCGCCGTCCGGTCCTGGCAGGACGCACCGCTCGGCGCGAGCCGCACTGTGTGAGCCTCGCTGCGCACTCGACCCGCCGCAGGCGACGGAGCGGCCCGGGGCGGACGGCCTCGACGCACGCCCGGACGACGGGGCCGACCGGCCGGACGGCCCGCCGCCGTCGCGCCACGCGCACCGCACACCGACTCGACCCGCACACCGACTCGACCCGCCGCGGATCTCCGACCCGGCGGCCCGTCAGCGAGGCGGGGCCGCGTGCGGGGGTGCGGCCGCTGTGGGAGCTGTTCGAGGCCCGGCGCGTCGGCGGAAAGCTCAGGCGGGCCTGGTGGCCGGCTCGCGCATCGGCCAGGCGGCGTCCACCACCGCGTCCGCGTCCCCCTTGCGGCGCAGGAAACCCTGGAAGTCCGCCGCCCACTCGGCGTACCAGTCGATCTGACGGCGGTGCAGCTCCGCCGGGCCGAGGGACGCGACCTTGGGGTGGCGGACGGCTATGGCGCAGGCCAGGCGGGCCGCGGCCAGGGCGTCGGCGGAGGCGTCATGGGCGGACTCCAGGGCCACGCCGTACTCGGCGCAGACCGCTTCGAGGTTGCGCTTGCCGCGCCGGTAGCGGTCGACCGAGCGGTCGATGGTGTACGGGTCGACGACAGGCGCCGGGTCGACACCGCCCAGGCGGTCGCTCAGGGAGGGCAGGCCGTGGCGGCGCAGCTCGGCGGAGAGGAGGGTGAGGTCGAAGGCGGCGTTGTAGGCCACGACCGGGACGCCGGTGCGCCAGTAGGCGGTGAGGACGTCCGCGATCGCGTCCGCCACCCGGTCGCCGGGGGCGCCCTCGGCGGCGGCTCGCTCGTTGCTGATGCCGTGCACCGCGACCGCGTCGGCCGGGATCTCGACGCCCGGGTCCGCGAGCCACTCACGGTGGCCCAGGACCTGCCCGTCCCTGACCTCGATCACGGCTCCCGTGACGATGCGCGCCTCGCGCGGGTCCGTCCCGGTCGTCTCCAGGTCGAAGCCGATCAGCAGTTCCTGGTACCAGGCCATGATGGCCCCCCTTCTCGGTGGTGCTTCCCCCAGTGGTCTCCACCCTCGCATGCGCCACTGACAATCAGAGGATCGCGTTCCGCCTGTGCGGCCGCGACACCGCCCCCGCTTCCGGTACCGCCCCCGATTGCGTCCCGGTCCCGTGCCCACCCCCGATTGCCCCCTCCGACACCGTGCCCGGCTCCGGGGCAGGGCCAGGCCGGGCGGGGCGGTTCAGGACACGGGGCGCGAGTCCGCCCAGGCGAGTTCGAACTCCTCGCGATACGCCGGGAAAAGTCCGCTTTCGCTGATCTCGCCCGGTTTTACCACTCGGTTGCCGCCCCGCAGCACCAGCACCGGCGCCTCCATGCCGCGCATCCGCCGCAGATAGGACTGGATCACGGCGATGCCGTCGGTGCCGTCGCCGTCGACGAGGTAGGCGGTGAAGCGGGGCGTCTCGTCGTAGACCTGGATCTGGAAGGCGCCCGGGTCGCGCAGCCGGGCGCGGACCCGGCGCATGTGCAGGATGTTCATCTCCACGGCCCGGCTCAGCTCGCCTCTTTTCATCCCGAGTTCGCGCTCGCGGCGTTTGACCGCGCTGGAGGCGGGGTTGAGGAAGAGCAGCCGGACGCGGGCGCCGGCCTCGGCGAGGCGGACCAGGCGCCGGCCGGAGAAGTTCTGCACGAGCAGGTTGAGGCCGATGCCGATGGCGTCGATGCGGCGGGATCCGTCGAAGATGTCCTCGGCGGGGAACTGGCGCAGCAGCCGCACCCGGTCGGTGTGGACGGCGACCACGTCCGCGTACCGGTCGCCGACGAGGTCCTCGACGGCGTCGACGGGCAGTCTGCGCGCGGAGGGCACGTCGCCGCCGGTGCCGAGCATCTCCAGCAGCCGTGCGGAGGCCCGTTCCGCCTGGTTCAGGACGGCTTCGGACAGCGCCCTGTTGCGGGAGACGACGTTACGGGTCACCTCCAGCTCGTCCAGCGCGAGTTCGACGTCCCTGCGGTCGTCGAAGTACGGCTCGAAGCAGGGCCAGTGCTGCACCATCAGTTCGCGCAGCTGGGGCAGGGTGAGGAAGGAGACGACGTTGTCGTCGGCCGGGTCGAGCAGATAGCCCTTGCGGCGGCTGACCTCGCGCACGGCGACCGCGCGCTGGACCCATTCCTGGCCGGCGGGCCCGGCCGCGGCGACCACCCACTCGTCGCCGTGAACGGGTTCGTAGATGGGCCGCAGCACGGCGGCCACCACGGTGCGCAGGCGCTGTTCGACGAGGTTCAGCCAGATGTAGGCCCGGCCGGCCCGCTGGGCGCGGGTGCGGACCTCGCGCCAGGCGTCGGCGTCCCAGTCCAGCTCCGGTCCGATGGCGTGCGTCGCCATCGGCCGGGCCAGGGACACCGTGCCGGTCGGGACGTCTGCGGAGCCCCCCTCGTGACCCTCGTCACCAGGGGGCAGCTCCAGCCCTCCCGAGCCCACCCGCGCACCGCCTTCCGCTCCCCCGAGCTCTCCCCGTCCCAACGATCAAGGAAGGGTACTCCGGGAGCGGCGGGCGGTGCAGCCGGATGGACAGGTCGTTTCTCAACTACCGTTGCCGGTCTCTCCGTTCTGTCCCGCGAGTGCGGGCGGCGTGAGCGGGTTCATGGCCGTGACGTCCCTGGGGAGCAGGGAGAAGCCCTGCCAGTGGACCGGCATGGGCTGCTGGTCCTCGTCGCGCGCGATGTGGTGGAAGCCCACGTTCACCCAGGCCACGGGGTGGGTGAGGGTCTGTCCGTCCACCCACTTGTCGACCGAGTAACCGTGCAGCGGGGAGCCGCAGTTGCGCACGTTGTTGCTGGCGTACTGCTCGCACTGGTTGTACTGCGTGAAGTAGACGTCGTGCTGGGTGAAGGCGCGTCCGGAGTACTTGGTGGTGGCGCCGGGGACGAGTTCGTAGGAGCGGGCGTGGCCGTCCTTGTTCTTGCCGGTCGCGCTGACCACGCGCCACCAGCGCATGTTCTTGGCGTCGCCGGCGAGTTCCTTGGTCACGGCGGTGCGGGTGGTCTTGGCGGTCGGGCCCTGCTGGGCGCCGGCCGGCGGGCTGACGACCGAGTCGTACTGCTCCACCTTGGTGGCCGAGTTGCCGTCGAGGCCGAAGTCGAGCCGCCAGAAGACGTTGTGGCTGTGACTGGTGGCGTAGGCCTTGGCGCCCTTGCCCAGGGGCCAGCCGCGTCCGTCGCCGGCGTCGTAGTCGACGGGCGAGAGACTGCCGGTGGCGCCGACGTTCATGTTGATCGCGCCGTCGTCGGAGAAGCGCCACTCGGTGATGTACTCGTACCAGCCGACCTTGTTGACGGTGTACACGAGCAGGTCCTTGCCCTGGGCCTGGAAGACCTTGTTGCCCGTGTCGGCCTGCATGCGGTAGGCGTGGCCCCGCGCGCGTGTGGTGGTGCACAGGCCCTTGACGTTCGGGTTGTCGGAGAACGACTCGGGGACCTTCACCGTCCTGATGGTTCCGCCGGGGCACTCGGCTGGGGTCATGTTCACCAGGCCGGAGCCGAAGTTGTAGTCGGTGATGTCGTTGTACTCGTTCTTGCCGTCGTCGTACGGCACATGGATCTGGGCGATCTTGGCGCTGTTGAGGACTCTGATCGGCTTGGTCTCGCCGGGCGGCTGGTAGGAGATCTTCTCCAGGACCAGGCCGGACTTGGCCTCGAAGCGCCAGCACATGCGCCACGTGGTGCCGGTGGAGAGCTTCTGCTCGATGCGGTAGGCGGCGCTGCAGTCGGCCGCCGCCGCGGGGGCCGCCTTCGGCCCGGCGGGCGCCGGGCCGGCTCCGGCGGTCGCACCGGCGGCCAGCGCGGCCACCGAGAGGCCGACGAGGGCTCCCTTGCGGACACGGCTGACGCCCCGCGGCCGGAGGCCGCCGATCGGAACGGGAACGCGCATGAGGACACGACTCCTTTGCCTCCCCGGGCGGGAGACACGTCGGGAAACGGAACGGGTGAGGTGTGCTGCGGCCGGACAAGCCGCTGAGCGGACAGGCCGGTGAGCGGACAGGCCGGTGAGCGGGCCGGTCCGTCGGGCGGTCAGCCGGTGAGCCGGGCGACCTTGCGTGCGCTGAGGTCGACGACCAGGGACCGGGTGTCGATCCAGGGTCCGTTCCTGACCTTCGTCAGCAGCCGCGCGCAGCGGTGCTCCCCGCACTTGTCGAGGACGGCGGGTTCGGCGCCCGGCACCGCCCGGTAGACCATGCTGGCGAGCTGCAGCTGGTCCGGGGAGGTGAGCTCCTTGCCGGTGGCGTCCTTGTAGTCGGCCTTGAGGCCCGCGCCGAGCGGGTCGGCGATCAGCAGGGCGGCGACCTCGGTCTGCTCGGCGGGACCGAGCGGCGGCTGGACGCCGTGCTGGACGCCGGTGGCCTCGACCTTGCCGGTGTCGAGGTTGACGGTCTTGGTCAGCAGGGTGTCGTTGCGGTAGTCGTAGAACGACACCTCCGCGCGCCGTGGGGCGTCCGGCGCGTCCACCTCGTCGGCCCGGGGCTCGGCGAGGTCCACGCCGAGACGCTGGGGGCCGCGGTCGCCGTCCACGTCCCGGGCGACGTCGAACTGCTGCCGGCTGAGCGCGATCCGCTCGACGCGCGCGGTCTCGTCGTCGGTCAGCGGGTCGCGGCCGCGGCCCCTGGCGCCCTCGGCGGGCGCCCCTTCGACGACGCCGGGCCCCACGGCCCCCGCCGCGTCGGCCTGCCGTCCGGCCGTCTGCCCGGCGCTCCGTCCGGCGCCCGGCCCTCCTGCGCCGCCTCCCTCGTCGTCCGCCCCCGCCGTGCCCGGCAGGGTGATCCCCACCATCACGGCCGTCGCGGCCACCGCAATGGCCGTCCCCGCCACCACCTTGCCCAGGTGGCGGCGCACCGTAGTGCGCACAATCTCCCCCTACTCCCCCTGATGCCCGGGAGTACGTCTGCTCTGCTGATCAGCACACGCCATATGTCGGCGTATGCAACGGTCATCGGGTAAGAGGGGCGTAAGTCACAGGTGGTTCCCTCACTTTCCTGGAGACTCGAACCCGAGGCGCCCCCACCGGGGCCCGACACCTGAAAGAGTCGTGTCCATGCAGGTCTGGCCTGGAGAGGCGTATCCCCTCGGTGCCACGTACGACGGCGCCGGCACGAACTTCGCGGTCTTCACGGAGGCCGCGGACCGAGTAGAGCTGTGTCTGCTGCACGACGACGGCTCGGAGACGGCGGTGGAACTGCGCGAGAGCGACGCGTTCGTCCGGCACGCGTACGTGCCCGGCATCATGCCGGGGCAGCGCTACGGCTTTCGGGTGCACGGCCCGTACGACCCCGGTCGCGGGCTGCGCTGCAACTCGGCGAAGCTGCTGCTCGACCCGTACGCGAAGGCGATCAGCGGGTCGGTCCGGTGGGGCGAGGAGGTGTACGGCTACCACTTCGACGACCCCGAACGGCGCAACGACCTCGACTCCGCGCCCCACACGATGACGTCGGTCGTGGTCAATCCCTACTTCGACTGGGGCGACGACCGCAGACCGCGCACGGAGTACCACCGCACGGTGATCTACGAGGCGCACGTCAAGGGCCTGACGATGCGCCATCCGGGGCTTCCCGAGGAGTTGCGGGGCACCTATGCGGCGCTGGCGCACCCGGCGGTGATCGAGCATCTGACGGAGCTCGGGGTGACGGCCCTGGAGATGATGCCGGTGCACCAGTTCGTCAACGACCACCGGCTGGTCGACATGGGCCTGAACAACTACTGGGGCTACAACACGATCGGCTTCTTCGCCCCGCACAACGCGTACGCCTCCTGGGGCGACCGGGGCCAGCAGGTCCTGGAGTTCAAGTCGGCGGTGCGGGCGCTGCACGAGGCGGGCATCGAGGTGATCCTCGACGTGGTCTACAACCACACCGCCGAGGGCAACCATCTGGGTCCCACGCTGTCCTTCAAGGGGATCGACAACCCGTCGTACTACCGGCTGACGGACGACCCGCGCTACTACATGGACACCACGGGCACCGGGAACTCGCTGCTGATGCGGTCCCCGCACGTACTGCAGATGATCATGGACTCGCTGCGGTACTGGGTCCTGGAGATGCATGTGGACGGGTTCCGCTTCGACCTCGCGGCGACCCTGGCCCGCCAGTTCCACGAGGTCGACCGGCTGTCGTCGTTCTTCGACCTGGTCCAGCAGGACCCGGTGGTCTCGCAGGTGAAGCTGATCGCGGAGCCGTGGGACGTGGGCGAGGGCGGCTACCAGGTGGGGAACTTCCCGCCGCTGTGGACGGAGTGGAACGGCAAGTACCGCGACACGGTGCGGGACGTGTGGCGGGGGGAGGCGCGCGCGGTCGGCGAGTTCGCCTCCCGGCTGACCGGCTCCTCCGACCTCTACCAGGACGACGGGCGCCGGCCGCTGGCCTCCATCAACTTCGTGACCTGCCACGACGGCTTCACCCTGCGCGACCTGGTCTCCTACGACGACAAGCACAACGCGGCCAACGGGGAGGACAACCGGGACGGCGAGAGCCACAACCGGTCCTGGAACTGCGGCGTCGAGGGCGAGACCGACGATCCCGAGGTGCTGGGGCTGCGGGCCCGGCAGATGCGCAACTTCATCGCCACGCTCATGCTGTCCCAGGGCGTGCCCATGATCAGCCACGGGGACGAGTTCGGACGCACCCAGCAGGGCAACAACAACGCCTACTGCCAGGACAGCGAGCTGGCCTGGGTCGAGTGGCCCGACGCCGAGGGGCCCGGCGCCGAGCTGCTGGACTTCACGCGCGCGCTGGTGAGGCTGCGCAGGGAGCATCCCGTCTTCCGGCGACGGCGCTTCTTCCACGGGCGTCCCGTGGAGGGCGCTCACGGCGAGCTGTCGGACATCGCCTGGTTCACGCCCGAGGGGAAGGAGATGGCGCCCCGGGACTGGGACCGGGCACAGGCGTCCGCGCTGTCGGTGTTCCTCAACGGCAACGCGATCTCCGAACCGGGCGCGCGCGGCGAACGGATCACCGACGACTCCTTCCTGCTGATGTTCAACGCCTCCGCCCGCCCGCTGGAGTTCGTGGTCCCGGTGGACCTCGGACGGCAGTGGCAGGTGGTCGTGGACACGGCGGACCCGCGGGCCCTCGCGTCGGACGCGGGCCCGAAGCTGCAGGCCGGAGCGCGGCTGACGCTGGCCGACCGCAGCATGACCGTGCTGCAGCGGCCGACCTAGGGAGATCGGTCACGAGCCTGGCCGGGTCACCGGCCGCGGAGGGCGTCCAGGGGGAGGAGGAGGCCCCGCGCGGGGCGAATTCAAGGCGCCGGGGCCTCCTCCTCCCGGCGGACCGGCCTCTCTCCCCCCGGCGCCCGCCGGGCCGGCCCGCGGGGAGGGGGTGTGACACGAAACGCGACAAGGCGGGTACGTAGGTGGTCATGACCCCAGAGCGACGTGACGCCCTCCCTCCCGTGACGCCCACGGCCACCTACCGGCTGCAGCTGCAGCCCGCGTTCCCGTTCAAGGCCGCGGCGGCGGCCGTGCCGTACCTGGCCTCGCTGGGGATCTCGCACCTGCATCTGTCCCCGGTCCTGGAGGCCGTGCCCGGCTCCCTGCACGGCTACGACGTCGTGGACCCCACGCGCGTGCGGGAGGAGCTGGGCGGGGAGGACGGACTGCGGGCGCTGGCGCGCACCGCGCGCGAGCACGGCCTCGGACTGGTCGTGGACATCGTGCCGAACCACATGGCGATGGCCCCGCGCCACAACCGCGCGCTGTGGGAGGTGCTGCGCGAGGGCCCGGAGTCGCCGTACGCGCGCTGGTTCGACGTCGACCGGGAGGCGCAGGACGGCCGGATGCTGGTCCCGGTGCTCGGCGGGCCGGTCGGCGCGGAGCTGGAGCACCTGCGCGTCGACGGCGACGTCCTGCGCTACCACGACCACGTGTTCCCGCTGCGCGAGGGCACCGGGAAGCTGCCGTTGCCCCGGCTGCTGGACGCGCAGTGGTACCGGCTGGCGTGGTGGCGGCTGGCCCGCACCGAGCTGAACTACCGGCGCTTCTTCAGCGTCTCGGAGCTCATCGGGGTGCGGGTGGAGGACCCGGAGGTGTTCGAGGCCACCCACGGCACGATCCTGCGTCTGGTGGACGAGGGGGTGATCGACGGGCTGCGCGTCGACCACCCCGACGGCCTCGCCGACCCCGACGCCTATCTGGAGCAGCTGCACGCGGCGAGCGGCGGCCGCTGGACGGTCGTCGAGAAGATCCTGGCCGACGGGGAGCGGCTGCCGGACTCCTGGCCCGTGGCCGGCACCACCGGCTATGACGCCCTGCGCCGCGTCGACGGCCTCTTCACGGACCCGGAAGGGGCCGGGGAGCTCCTGGACCGCTACCGGCGCTTCGCGGCCCCGCAGGCGGACCGTGGAGGCGACTGGGCGGCCACCGTGCGGCGCGCGGCGTACTCGGTGATCGGCCACGAGCTGGCGGCCGAGACGGACCGGCTGACCCGCACGGCGTCGCGCGCGTGCGCCGACCCGGAGGATCCCGCGCTGCGCGACCGGGCGCCCTGGGCGCTGCGCACGGCGCTGACGGAGCTGCTCGTGCGGATGGAGGTCTACCGGCCCTACGCCTCGGGCGACCCCGCGGCCGTCGTGACCGAGGAGGCGGCGGCGCAGGCCCGGCAGGCGTTCGCGGTGCCGCAGGAGGCGGACGCGGTCGACGCGGTGCGTGCTCTGGTGCTGGGCGGGGAGGGGCCGAAGGGGGCGGAGCTGCGGGCGCGGTTCGCCCAGACCTCGTCCGCGCTGCGCGCCAAGTCGGTGGAGGACACGGCGTTCTACCGCTATGTGCCGCTGCTGGCGGCCAACGAGGTGGGCGGCGACCCCGGCCGCCCGGGCGTGTCGCCGGCCGGCTTCCACGCCTACTGCGCGCGCGTGCAGCGCGACTGGCCGGCCACGGGGACGGTCGTGTCGACGCACGACACCAAGCGCAGCGCCGACGTGCGGGCCGCGCTCGCCGTGCTCACCGAGTGCCCGCAGCGCTGGGCCGACCTCCTGGAGCAGATCACGGGCGCGCGGGAGGACGTACCCGACCGTCAGCTGGCCTGGGCTGCCTGGCAGACGGTCTTCGGACTCGGGCCGGCCGCCCCGGAACGCGTTCAGGAGGCGCTGCTCAAGCACGCGCGCGAGGCGGGGCTCCACACGACCTGGACCGAGCAGGAGCCGGTGTACGAGGAGGCGGTGGCCGCGTTCGTGGCCGCCGGGCCGTGCGGGGCGCCGGGCGAGCGGGTGGCCGCGCTGCGCGACGCGCTGGAGCCGCACATCCGGGCGAACGTGCTGGGCACGGCCCTGGTGCAGCTGACGATGCCGGGGGTGCCGGACGTCTACCAGGGCACGGAGAGCGAGTACCGGGCGCTGGTCGACCCGGACAACCGGCGTCCGGTGCGGTTTCCGCCCGAGGATCCGGGCGTCAAGGGCGCGGTGACCGCGGCCGCGCTGCGGTTGCGCCGGAGGCGGCCGGAGGTCTTCGGGGAGTCCGCCTCGTACGAGCCGCTGCCCGCCGAGGGGGCGGCCGCCGACCACTGTCTGGCGTTCGCGCGCTCCGGCCGGGCCGTCACGGCCGTGACGCGGCTGTCGTTGCGGCTGGCGCAGGCGGGCGGCTGGCGCGACGAGCGGCTGGCGCTGCCTCCGGGCAGGTGGGTCGACGTGCTGGCCGGGCGGGACGAGCCCGCGCGGGAGTTCACCGGGCACGCGCGCGTGGCCGAACTGTTCGGCCGGCTGCCGGTGGCGCTGCTGGAACGGGCGGAGTGAGCAGGCGAGGACAGGACGCACGAGGAAGCCGGAGGACACGCGGTGAGTTCCGGCGTCGGCGGTGGCCGGCCCGCGCGGGCGCCCTTCGCGTGAGGGGCGCCCGCGTACGGGCCCACGCCGCACGGCGTCCCGGATCACCCCGGCGTCACCGTCGGCGCGCGCGTCGAAGCGCCCCCCGGAGCCTCCCACGGGCGTTCTTGACAGTTCACAGCGGCCGTGGGGTACTGCGGGGGCGAAGGCCGGGCGGACGAGTACGGGGGTGAGTCTCCTGCCGGAGCTGCGCTACCCCACGGTGACCGAACTGACGACCTCTGCCCGGGCACTGGCCGTGCAGCAGCGCGGCGTGTGCGGGCTGCGGCAGGTGGGGGTCTCCCGGGCGGGCCGGCCGCTGCACCTGCTGTCCGTGGGACACGCCCGGCGGGCCGTGCTGGTCGTCGCCGGTGCCCACGCGAACGAGCCGACCGGAGGCTGCACCCTGCTCGCCCTCGCCGAACGGGTGCTGTCCGAGCGGGAGTTGCGGGACGATACGTCGTGGCACTTCCTGCTCTGCGCGGACCCCGACGGGGCGAGCCTGCACGTGACCCCGGCACCGCGCAGCCTGCTGGAGTACCACCTCGGGTTCTTCCGGCCCGCCGGTCCCGAGCAGCCGGAGTGGTCCCCGGCCGTACTGCCGCCGGACCGGCTGCCGCCCGAGACGCGTGCGCTGACCCGGGTCATCGACGAGCTGCGGCCCTACCTCCAGGTGACCCTGCACGGCACCGACCTGGGTGGCAGCTGGGTGCAGTTGACGAAGGACATCCCGGGTCTCGCCGAGCCGTTCGTCAAGTCGGCGGCGCAGTTGCACATCCCGGTGGAGACGGGCGCCTCCGACGCCGCGGGCTGGCCCGCGTCCGGGCCCGGTGTGCACGTGATGCCGGCCGTCGGGGCGGGGGCCGCGTATCCGAGCATGCCGGACGACGCACGGCACAGCACCTGGTTCCACGCCCACCGTTACGGCGGTCTGACGGCCGTGGTGGAGGTGCCGATGTGGGCGAGCGACATGGTGGACGACCCCGCCCCGCACCCCGCTCCGGCCGTGGCGATCCGGCGGCTGGCACGGCGGCTGCTGCGCGACGCCACGGAGGTGGAGCGCGTCCTCGCCGACGCGCTGCCGCGGCTGGAGGGCGTGGACGGGCCGCTGCTGCGGGCGGCCCGGTGGTCGCTGGAGCTGGTGCCGGGGCTTGCCGCGGACTGGACCCACGCTCCCCCGGCCGACACGACGATGGCGTACGTGGGCAGCGTCGACGCCTTCGCCCGCCGGCTGCCGCTGCGTGCGGCGGCGATGCTGCGGCGGGTGCTGCAGGAGAGCGACGACCGCGGCGCCCCGCGCCTGGAGCGGCTCGTCGAGACCTGGAGCGACGCGTTCGCCGACCGCTTCCGGGCCCGCTGGGTGCCCCTGGAACACCAGGTCGAGCACCAGTCCCGCACGGTCGTCGCGGCGGCCCTGCACGCCCGCGCGGGCGCGGCCTGAGGGACCGGCCGGGCATCCCCCGCACGGCCCGCCGACGACGGCGACGGACACGGTGTCGGCCGCGGCACGCGCGCGTGCCGCGGCCACCGCTCCCGCTCAGACCTCGGGCGCCTGCTCGTCGTCCAGGGCGAACACCGCCCCGGTCAGCGCCTCCCGCTCGCAGTCGTTGCTGAAGGTGCGCGAGTAGTCGACCGGGCGGCCGTTCCAGCGCCCCTGCGCGCGGACGGTCACCGGCGCGTACACCAGCGGGCAGACGCGGTTGCCGTCGCCGGGGACCGCGCCGACGTCGCCGCCGGCCCTGGCGAGCACGTCGCAGGCCTCCGCGGCCCGGGAGTGGCCCTGGGGCGGGTCGCACATCAGCAGGGTGCCGCGGCTGGAGCGTGCGTCGCCGTGGGTGACGGTGAGCTGGAGCCAGTTGCCGGGGAGGGCGTCTCCCGAGGCCGCGAGAGCCGGGGCGGCTCCCACTGCGAGGAGGAGGGCGGCCGCGGCGGGCAGGGCACGCCGCACGGCGCTCGCCGCACGGGACAGGGATCCGTGGGGGAAGTCGGAGAAGTACGTCATTCCCGGTGCATCGGCACGGCGGGCCGGGTACCCCAGTCCGACTCACCCGAACGGGCCGGAGCGGGGCCGGCGGGGGCTTCGGCCGGGGCGTCTGCGGCGAGCTCGAACGCGGCGAGGACGACCCTCGTCTGGTACTCCGCCTGGCGCGCGACGGGGATCCAGCGCGCCCCGCACTCGTCCCGGTAGTCGGCGCACCCCGCGTCGATGAACGCGTCCAGCTCCGGCAGCACGCCGCACGGGTCGTGTCCGGCGCCGAGGACGAGCTGGTGCAGCAGGCCCGCCGTGCGCAGGGCGATCCGGCGGCCCGCGATGCGCAGGGCGGTCAGGTGGGCGGTGCCGAGCGGCGGGAGCGGGCGGACGGCGTCCGCGGTGTCGGGGTCCCAGGCCTGCGCGAGGCCGGGGCACACCAGGAGGTGGTCCTCGACCGGGGTCAGCAGCCGGGCCGTGTCGGGAACGTCGAGGAGGTGGGGCCGGACGCGCGTGAGGACACGTTCCAGCAGCTCGGTGTCGCGGCGCAGGGCATGGCTCAACGAGCGCAGCACGGCGTCCCGGTCGGCCGGCCGGGAGGCGTCCTGCACCGCCGCCACGCCCCACATGGGCGCCTCGACGACCGCGGTGAGGGTGCCGTGCCGGCGCGGATGGTGCCACGTCGACTCCACGGCGGCCCCGGTGACGGCGGCGGCCGCGGCTCCCTCGCACGGCGCCGGGATCCGGTAGACGGCGGGTCCAAGCCGGGGCCAGTACAGGGTGTCGTAGGGCCCGAACTCACGGGGGATGCCGAGGCGGGCGGCGGCGTGGCCGACCCGCCGGGAGAGTCCGGGCAGGTCGCGGGTGAGTTCGACGAAGGCGCCGCCGACGTCGACGCCGTGCAGCGAGCACTGGAAGAAGGGTTTCAGTTCGTCCTGCAGACGCAGGAGCGCGCGGGTCTCCGGCAGCGCGGCGGCGGCCGCGCCGTCGGGCAGCCACTCGGGCTGTTCCAGGAAGCCGGGGCGGAAGAAGTGCCGGAAGTAGCGGTCGAGGCGGTAGGGGCCGGCCAGCCAGCCCTCGTTTCGGCGCGACCCGTCGGGGTCCAGGCACAGCAGCAGGTTCCAGGTGACGTCTGCGTCGGCGGTGAGCCTCGGGTCGGCCAGGACGCGTTCGGCCAGCCGCAGGACGGTGGCGCCGCCGACGGGCTCGTTCGCGTGCGGTCCGGCGACGACCAGGGCCTGACGGGCGCCGCGTCCGACGCGGAGCAGCCACAGGGGGGTGCCCGCGCGGGAGACCCCGACGCGCCGCAGCCGGACGTCCCCGGGACGGCGGGCGGCCAGCGCGGCGGCGTGGGCCGCGAGTTCGTCCACGGTCGGATAGCGCAGGAGCGGCAGAGCACACCTCCACAAGGCGGCGCCGTTGGTTCACCAGGCGTGTCCGATGTACGCACAGTGAGTCATCGGGCAGGGCTACGTCAACACCGCCCCGTCACAGGGGACTTGAGCACCCGGGGACGGCACGTGGAACAGAGTCCGGGCGGGCTCGGCGGGAGTATGCGCTCTGCGGGATGTACGGGCTGCGCGGGCTCTGCGGGATGTACGGGCTGCGCCGGTGATCGAGGGGAACCTGCGCGGGACTTGAGCGGGGCCTGCGGGCAACGGGGCGCGGGTCAGTCCACCGAGAGCCGGAACGCCGTCCGGCCGAAGGCGACCTGGTCGCCCTGGCGGACCACGGCCGCGCCGATGACGCGGCGCCCGTTGACGGTCGTCCCGTTGGTCGAGCCGAGGTCGCGCAGCACCCACATGCCGCCCTGGCGGCTCAGCTCGGCGTGCACCCGCGAGACGCTCTCGTGGGTCAGCCGCAGGCCGCTCGCCGGGTCGCGGCCGATGCGCAGCGCCTGCTCGGTGCCGGGGTGCGGCAGCAGCAGCTTGGGCAGCCGCTCGGCCTGCCAGGCCCGGCGCAGCCGGACGGTGAAGCCCGATACCGCCTCGACGCTGCCGAAGACGACGCGGGAGAGGCGGCTCTCCCTGGGCAGGTCGGCGGTGAGGACGGCGAGCTCGTCCGAGCGCCGGGCCGCGAGGGCCAGCTCCATGCGCCGGATGAACGTGTCGTGCGACAGACGCCCCATGGCGGCGCCGTCACGCAGCACCTTCAGCGCCCGGTCGCGCTCCGCGTCGGACAGCCGCGCGGGGTACGTGTTGAACTCGAATGACGACGTCACGCTCGTGATTGTCGGTCAGCGAAACCCCGGGTGTCCAGAAGACGGGAAAACGCCGCCGCGCGCGCGTGAGGACCATGGGAGTGTTCCCCGAGCGGATCGATCTCCAGGAGAGCACGATGGACGACGCCGCGCTCCATCACGGTGAACAGACGAAACAGCTGAAGCAGACGTAAGAGATGAAACAGACGAAGGGGAACCGTCCGTGCAGTTCGAGGTGTGGGCACCGCAGGCCGAACGTGTGACGCTCCAGTGCGAGGGCCTCACCCGCGCGATGGAGCGCGATCCGGGGCGGTCCGGGTGGTGGACCGGCGAGGCGGAGGCCGGGGACGGTGCACGGTACGGCTTCGCGCTGGACGACGGTCCGGTCAGGCCCGATCCGCGCTCACGGCGTCAGCCGGACGGCCCCGAGGGACTCAGCGCGGTCGTCGACCAGGGGCGTCACACATGGCGTGCGCAGTGGGCCGGACGCCCGCTGCCGGGGGCGGTCCTGTACGAGCTGCACGTCGGAACGTACACCCCGGAGGGCACCCTGGACGCTGCGGCCGGGCGGCTCGGCCATCTCGCCGAACTCGGCATCAGCCACGTGGAGTTGATGCCCCTGTGCTCGTTCCCGGGCCGGCACGGCTGGGGATACGACGGGGTGTCGCCGTGGGCGGTGCACGAGCCGTACGGCGGTCCCGAGGCGCTGAAGCGGTTCGTCGACCGGGCCCACGAGCTCGGCCTGGGCGTCGTCCTGGACGTGGTGCACAACCATCTGGGCCCCTCCGGCAACTTCCTGCCCGAGTTCGGCCCGTACTTCACCGAGACGCACCACACGCCGTGGGGGGCGGCCGTCAACCTGGACGCACCCGGCTCGGACGAGGTGCGCGCCTACTTCCTGGACAGTGCGCTGGCCTGGCTGCGCGACTACCGGCTCGACGGACTGCGGCTGGACGCGGTGCACGCCCTCGCGGACACGCGCGCGTGCCACTTCCTGGAGGAGCTGTCGGCGGCGGTGGACGCCCTCGCCGCCGAGACGGGCCGGCCGTTGTTCCTGATCGCCGAGTCCGACCTGAACGACCCGCGGATGATCACCCCCCGCCGGGAGAACGGCCTGGGCCTGCACGCGCAGTGGAACGACGACTTCCATCACGCCCTGCACACGGCGCTCACCGGCGAGTCCCAGGGCTACTACGCCGACTTCGCACGCGATCCCTTCGCCGCGCTCGCCAAGACCCTCACCGGGGGCTTCTTCCACGACGGCGCCTACTCCGGCTTCCGGGGCCGCAGCCACGGCCGCCCGCTGGACCGCGCGCGGATGCCCGCGCACCGGCTCCTGGGCTACGCCCAGACCCACGACCAAGTGGGCAACCGCGCACTGGGCGACCGCCTCTCGGCGTCGCTCTCCCCGGGCCTGCTGGCCTGCGCGGCCACACTGACGCTGACCGCCCCGTTCACGCCGATGCTGTTCATGGGCGAGGAGTGGGCCGCGGGCACGCCCTGGCAGTACTTCACCGACCACACCGACCCCGAGCTCGCCGAGGCCGTACGACGGGGCCGGCGACGGGAGTTCGCGGCGCACGGCTGGGCCGAGGAGGACGTGCCCGACCCTCAGGATCCGGCGACCCGCGAGCGCTCCTGCCTGGACTGGTCCGAACCGCGGCGCGAGCCGCACGCGCGCGTGCTGGCCTGGTACCGCGAACTGATCGCCCTGCGGCACGCGCAGGCCGACCTCACCGACCCCGACCTGGCCGACATCAAGGTGGCCCACGACGCGCAGGCCCGCTGGCTGGCCTTCCGGCGCGGCGACGTCCGCGTGGCCGTCAACCTCGGCGAGGAGCCGGCCGCGATCCCCCTGGGATCACGCCCGGCACGCGTGCTGGCCGCGTGGGACCCGGTGGACGCGCCGGGCCCGGACGGCCTGCTGCAGCTGCCCGGCCAGTCGTGCGTGGTCCTGGAACAGGACTGAGCCCGGCCCCCCGGCGGAGGCCGGGCGGGGGCGGAGCGCGGCGGGGCTGGGCTGGGCTGGGCTGGGCTGGGAGGGGCTGGGCGAGACGGGGCTGGCCTGGAAGGGGTGGGGCGGCGCGCGAGCGGCCTACCCGCCGTCACCGTCCTCACGCAGCTCCGTCACCCGTTCGAGGAGGATCGCCTCCCAGGCCCGTCGCAGCCGGGTGCGCCAGAGGGCAAGGGCCTCGGGGTCGCGCCGGCCCGGGCCGCGGCCCGCGACGTGCTCCCCGAGGCGGACGACGGCGTCGCAGCGGGCGAGCCACAGGCCGCGCAGACAGGGCCGGGCGCCGTAGCCGGCGAGGGTGGCGGCCCGCACGGCGGCGCCGGAGCCGACGGCCAGGGCGAGGCCGGCGATGTCCTCCGCGGGGTCCCCGACGACCGCCCGGGTCCAGTCCAGGATGCCGCGCACCCGGCCGTTCGCGCTGACCACGAGGTGCTCGCCGCGCAGCGCGTGGTGGACGAGGACGGCCGTGCCGGGCTGGGCGGCCAGCTGGGCCGCGCCGGGCGGGGTGAGCTGGTGCAGACGGGCGGGGTCGAACTCGTCGGCCCGCGCCAGGCCTGCCGCGGCAGCCACCGCCGTCCGGCGCAGCGCCTCCAGGGAACGCGGGGCGGTGCGCGGCACCCCCAGCGCCTCGGCCGCACGGGGCGGTACCTCGCGCAGCCCGCCGAGCAGTCCGGCGAGGTCGGCCTCGCCGACGGCCGACACGTCGTGCTCCTCGGCCGTGCCGCCGGGCAGCCTGGTGTCGAGGGTGCAGATCAGCCCGGGGGACCACTCGCCGTGCGCGACGCAGGTCGGCAGCGCCACGGGGACGTGCGGGCGGACGAGGTCGCGCAGCCGCACCTCGCGCAGGCGGCGCAGGCCGGACTCACGGTCGGGGGCCAGGTGCAGCACATGGCGGGCGCCGACCCACCAGGTGGTCTGCGGGCCGCCTTCCGTGACGGGCCGCACCTCCGGGCCCGGACCGCTCGGACTGCCCGGACCGCTCTCCTTGAGGAGCGTGCGGACCAGTCGGCGGACGGTGTCCGCGGTGGGTGTCGGTGCCTGGGTCATGATCGCGCCGTTGCCGTTCGGGTGGGTGCCGGGGACTCCTGGGGGCGGGTCAGTCCACTATGACCAGTTCACGCGTGGTGTCGTTGAGACGGCGGCCGCCGTCCTCGGTGACCGTGACGATGTCCTCGATGCGGACCCCGAAACGGCCGGGCAGGTAGACGCCGGGCTCGACGGAGAAGCACATCCCGGGCACGAGGGGCTGTTCCTCGCCCTCGATCATGTACGGCGGCTCGTGGGTGGTGACGCCGATGCCGTGGCCCGTGCGGTGGATGAAGTACGGGCCGTAGCCTGCGTCGGCGATGACCGCGCGGGCGGCCCTGTCGATCTCCTGGCAGGCGACGCCGGGCCGCACCGCCCGGAAGGCCGCCTCCTGCGCCTCGCGCACGAGGTCGTGCACCCGCCGCTCCTCCTCGCCGGGTTCGCCGACGTGGACGGTACGGGTGGTGTCGGAGCCGTAGCCGTCCTTGAGGCCGCCGAAGTCGAGGACGACCATGTCGCCGTGCTCGATGACACGGTCGCCGGCCTCGTGATGCGGGTCGGCGCCGTTGGGCCCCGAGGCGACGATGGTGAAGTCGACCTGGGAGTGCCCGAACCGGCGGAGCAGGCCGGCGAGGTCGGCGGCGACCTCCTTCTCACGGCGTCCGGCGAAGGAGACCCCCCGGATCTCCTCGAACGCCCGGTCCGCGGCCGCGCCGGCCGCCGCCATCAGCTCCAGCTCGGCCGTGTCCTTGACGGCGCGCAGCATCGGCAGCACCTGGGTGAGGGAGGCGTAGGACGCGGCGGGCAGGGCCTTCTGCAGACCGAGCAGGTGCATCGCCCAGGCATTGTCGCTGATCCCGAACCGGCCGCCGGCCTCGAGCAGGGCGGCTGCGACGGCGTAGGGGTCCTTGCCGTCGGTCCAGTCGCGCAGGGTGAGAGCCGTGGCGCCGGCCGCCTTCGCGGCGTCGGGGGCCTCCAGGGTGGGCACGACGAGGACGGGTTCCCGGCCGGCGGCGAGGACGAGCACGGTGAGCCGTTCGGTGACGGCGGTGGGCGCGTAGCCGGTGAGCCAGACGAGATCGGGGCCCGGCGCCACCAGGAGGCCGGAGAGTCCGACCTCGGCGGCCTCGCGCGCGGCGCGCGTCATCCGGGCCCGGTAGTCGTCGGCGGTGAAGGGCGCGGGGGCGGTGCCGGTCATCCGGGCCTCCCTGGAAGGACGTGGCGCGACTGAGGTGTGGCTGTCGTCCGGACCGGTGACGCCGGAACGACGGCCACGGGCAGCATCCTGCCCGTCCGGCGGGGGTCCCGCGAGCCGATCGACGAGTTTGCGGCGCTTCGCGGCCCGGGAGCGGCGGCCCGGGCCGACCACAGCGGCTCGCCGCCGCCGTCGTCGCCGCCGTCGCCGTCGACCCGGTCACCTGTCCTCCGGCGGCGGCGGCCGGTGCGGGACGTCAGGAGAGCGAGGGGTACGGGAAGCGGCCCGGGTAGGGGACGGAGGCCGGGTACGGGACGGGGCCCGGCGACGCGAGGTCCGGCAGGAAGCCGTGGGTGCGACGGGCCAGGTAGCCGGACTTGTAGCGGTCCACCTCCCGGTGCCATTGCAGAATGCCCGCCAGCCAGTTCTGCAGGTCGGCGACGTAGAGCCCCATCGCCTCGCGTGCCTCGGGCGAGAGGTCGAAGTCGTCGTACAGAACGGGCAGTTCGTGCGCCACCACATGCTCGAACTGCTGCATGCGCTGGGTCATCAGATCGTGGACGATGCCGAGCGCCGCCGGGTAGTCGCAGCCGAAGAAGTTCTGCACGACGAGGATCGCGTTGTGCATCTCCCCCTCGTACTCGATCTCCTTCTGGTATGAGAAGACGTCGTTGGTGAGACACGCGTAGTCCACGGCCGCGTTCTCCAGCGCGCGGACGACGCCGCTGCGGTAGACCTCCGGCGGGATCGCGGGGCCCTGGCCCATGCGGCACATGCTCAGGGTGAGGTCGGACCCGAAGGTGGCACGGCGCATCTCCAGGTAGTCGATCGGGTCGGGAACGCGGTTCTGGAGCTGGTTGGACAGCTCCCACACCCAGCTCTCGGTCATCGCGTCGACCGCGTCGCGCAGGGTGCGGCGTTGGTCGGGGCTCATGGCGGCGGTGGTGCGTGACCACAGGTCGATCAGGCCGCGCTCCATGGCGTCGACGGGGACGACGGGCGCTTCCTCGCCGTCCACGGGCATGCAGGCCGACAGCCGGGCCGTGGTCAGGCGGGCGGCAGCGAGGTCGCGGCGGCCGCCGAAGACGAGGGGGTAGTAGTCGTCGCCGTAGGTGCCCCAGGCGAGCCACTGGGCGCTGAGGTCGAGGGCCTCGGGGGTGGCGTCCGGGTCGAGGCCGGCCGAGCACAGCGGGAGGTCGTAGGCGGCCAGTTTGTCCTCGTCCCAGACGCCCTCCTCCAGGATGCCCACGCGGTGCGACCACGCCGTCAGGCGCGGGCGGCACGCCTCCAGGTGCGGGCTCAGCTCCACCTGGAAGGGCATGTGGAAGTCGGGCAGCAGCGACGGGCCGACCTTCTGGAACGGCACGTGCGCGTACGCGCGCAGGCGTTCCGCGGCGGCCGAGGCGAGCAACGCGCCGATGTCGGCGGCGGAGGTGCCGAGGCCGGTCGGCTTCTGCCAGGGCGCCCCGGCGGCCGCGCCCTTGTTCATGTAGCGGCTGGAGCGCATGTGCCACTCGTGGCCGCCGGACTGCCAGTCCTGCAAGCCCTTGGCGTAGGCGGCCACGGCTGCCGCCTCGTCAGGCCTGAGCCCCTTCTCCAGGGCCACCGCGGGCACCTCGGTGAACGCGGTGTGCTCGAACTGGTGGAGCCGGGAGGTGAGGATGTCGTTGACGGTGTCGGCGGCCTCCTGTGTGGTGCAGCCGAAGAACTTCTCCAGAACGAGCACGCCGTTGCTGTTCTCGCCCTCGTCCTCGACCTCGCGCTGATAGGAGAACAGGTCGTTGCGCAGGTGCACGGCGTCCGAGAAGGTCTCCATCAGCACCCTGAGCGGCCTCGACCCGGCGACGGCGGCCGGCACCTCGGCGGTCGCGTACTCCACCAGCCCCGCCGACCACGGCGCGCCGCCCACCTTGCGGCGCATCTCGATGTACTCGACGGGATTGGCGATCCGCCCCTCGTCGATGTTGGACAGCTCCCACATCGACTCGTTGAGCAGGTGCTCCGTAGCCACGGCGAAACGGCGCCGCCAGCCCTCGGACATGGCCGGTACGGTGCGCGTCCACAGGTCCCCCAGGCCCGCTTCCACCGGGTTGCGCGGCTCGGGCACGGGCGTCGCCGGGTCCAGCGGCATGAACAGCGGCAGCCGGTCCAGGTGGGCCTTGCCGGCGGCGCGGTCCGGGGTGCGCTTGAACATGTCGAGGAAGTGGTCGTCGAAGAAGAACACCCACACGTACCAGTCGGTGATCAGCGACAGCGCGGTGCCGTCGCAGTCGGGGTGGGTGTAGGCGCAGAGCAGTCCGTAGTCGTGGGCCTCCAGATCGGACTGCTCCCAGATCCCGGACCCCTCCAGCATGCCCATGTCGCGCGCCCACCGGGTGGAATGGGCCCGCGCCTGCTCGACGTGCGGGTTCAGCCGCGCGGGGTGCGGCATGTAGAACTGCGGGAGTTCGAACGGTTGCGTCATGGCCGGGCCCTACCCGGCGGTTCTCACCGTCATCCGCGGGACCGCACATGATCACACCATCGCGTGAACCGGGCGGAAAGCGATGAACGGTACGGCAGTCGGCGTGCTCCTCGGCGCATTGCGGAGTCACTCCCGCAGTTGGATCAGCGCATGCGTTCCGCCGGTCCGCCAGCGTTGCCCTTCGGCGGCTGCCAACGCGGCCTCCGTGGCGGCGTCCAGCCCGGTGATCACGTCGGACTTCAACGTGCGGAGCGCCACGACCGGACCCGGGAAGTACGCGGTGACGTCGGCGAAGGGGGTGGTCGGGTCCCACCTGCTGTCGCCCACGAGGCGACGGTAGTTGAGGTCGCCCTTCACGATCGTCAGGGCCGCCGCCGCGAACTCGGCCCGCAGGTCGTCCGGCATCCGCGCGTACGGCAGGGGCGCGGCGGAGAACGGATGGGCGCGGACCGTCAGGACGCCGTCGGCCATGGCCGCCCAGAGGCGCCGGCCCTGTTCGGCGGCCGCTCCTCCCGCACCCGTCAGCTTCCGCAACGCGTCGACGACGTCGGCCGTCGTCGCGTCGGAGACGTAGTACGGGTAGGGCTTGACGTGCAGGACGACCCGGTCGCACTGCCCATGGTCGAGGAGATGGGCCGCCAGGAGGAGGTCGGGAATCAGTTCGCGGCCGGCGTTGTCGGCGACGAGACACAGACTCGTACCCGAGGACGCACCCACACTCACGCCCCGGTCCCGCTTCTCATCCTGGCCCGCGTCCGCCTTCGCGTCCGCCTTCGTGTACTCGTCCGCCCGATCGCTTGTGCCTGCACCTGAGCCTGCGCCTGCCCTCGTGCGACCTCCCGCACCTGTGTCCGCACCGGCGCCCGCGGTCGCGAGCGCCGGCAGGGTCCACAGCGCCTCGCTGTCGTCAGCCACCAGCCCCGGCACGGCGGCGCGCCCCTCGGCCTCACCGTCGGACAACCGGAAGCCCAGGTCGGCCCGGTTGCCCCACAAGGAGCCGTGCAGAAGAGCCCGGGCCCGCTCCCCGACCGGCCGGTCCGCGAGGGAGTCGAGCGCCGTCAGTTCCCGGTCGGTCTCGGCCGCGTCGAGTTCGGCGAGCTTGAAGGGACGGAACGGGTCGATCCCCGCCCACGGCCCCGGACCGAAGTATCCGACCGCGTCGAGAAGCCGACGGTAGAAGTAGCTCTCCGACCACAGCCAGGGCACGTCGAACCAGGAACGGCCGACCCAGGCGTCGAGCCCCCAGTCCTGCCAGCTGTGCCGGTCGTGCGCGCCGTCGGGCAACGGTTCGATGACGCCCTCGGCGCAGGACTCCGCCAACGCGTCCAGCGCGCGATGGGCCTCCGGCCCATAGGGAAAGGCGTCCCGCACCTGCCGGATGATCGCCGGATGCCTTTCGGCCAGCACGCTGTGGGGGAACGAACCGGGTTCGTTGCCGAGGATCACGGGCGGTGCGGTGATGCGACGCATGCGGGTCACGGTATCGCGCGGGTACGGAGGGATCGCAGGTCGTGATCACGGGCGCAGCCGGACGGAGTGGGCCTAGCGGAAAGGCGGCCGGAACAGCGGGGTCTGCGGGCTCCCACCGATCCGGCTGATCCGGCTGATCCGGCTGGTCCGAGCGATCCTGCTGATCCGGCGATCCCGCGGCTCCGCCGTGCGACGCGACCGTCGTGCCGCGTGACGGGGTTCCCCCGACTCGACGCGGCGGCTCTCAGACCACCGCGGCCATGATCTCCCGTTCCAGTCGCGTGGCGAGGGTCAGATAGCGCGGGCGGCGCGGCACCGGAACCAGCCCGCGGACGAGGACGTACCACATCTCGGACATCCTGCGGGGCAGCCGGACAGCCGGCTCGCGGGACCGGCCGACGACACGGGTGCCGACGAAGAAGCAGACCAGGGAGTGGGCCACGGCGTCCACGTCGACGTCCTGGTGGATGTCGGACTCCTTGACCGCACCGCCGAGCCGTCGGGAGATCAGGTCCAGCAACTCCGCGAAAGGGTGCGGCAGGGGTGGTCGGACCGTCACTCCCCCGGTGGCGAGCCGCAGGCCGGCGCGGGCGATCGGACCCTCGACCGACAGTCTGGTCAGGCCGAACGTCAGACGCATCAGGGCTTCGAGGGACGCGTAACCACGGTCGTCGATCTCGCCGGCGACCCGGCGGGCGGCCTGGGACTGCAGCTCCATGATGGCGTGCGCCAGGTCCTCCTTCGCCGCGAAGTGGAAGTACAGGGCACCCTTGGTGACGTGGGCGTGCGCGACGATGTCACTGAGACTTGTCGACTCATAGCCGCGCCGGTCGAACAGGTCGGCGGCGGCCGTGATGATCGTCGTGCGGGTCTGTTCGGCGCGTAACTGCCTCGCCATCGGCTGATACTCTCCCGGGCCGGTAAAGAACGGGTCATGCCGTTTTTTCTTACCCCACGTAGACACTGTCTCACTGTGCGGCAATGGCGACCAGGTCCCGGAGATCGTCTACTCCTGCGGCGATGACCGGACTTGCCCGCAGAGGAAGGCTCTCTCGGTAGCCCGCCTCCAACAGGAAACGTACCAGTGGCACAGTCCGAACGGCCATCGAAAGAGACGGGATGCGCGGTTTCTAGAACGGTTACCAGAGTGTGGGGTTGCGCTGCGGTCAGGTGACACGTGTCAACGCCGCCGAGATCCCGCATGTAACGGAATGGGCCGTCAGTTACCGGTCGATCGGCAGCCGTTCGTAGAAACTGGTGCGACAACGCTTGCCCGCAACGGTCGCGAAGACAGTCGCGGCAGCGGGTGGCGGTAACTGCTGCAGTTGAAGTAGCAGTTGCGGTTGCGATGCCGGTTGCGGAGACAGCTGTTGCGGCAACGGTTTCGGCAACTGTCGCGGACGTGAGGCGGGCCGGCCGGTGTCCATCCACACCGGCCGGCCCGCCCGTTCATCGTGACCCGACCATCGCAACGGCTCGCTCAGAAGCCGAAAGGCGCTCAGAAGCCGAAAGGCGCTCAGAAACGCTCGATCAGTCGGCCGGTCAGAAAGTTGGTCAGGAAGTTGGTCAGAACATCAGCTTCCAGCCGTTGAGCTTTCCCGTGTCCTGAGCTGCCGTGTCCTGCACGCGCAGCTTCCAGGTGCCGTTGGCGGTCTCGGCGGAGGCGTTCACCGAGTAGGTGGTCCTGACGTCATCCGCCGAGTCCGAGCTGCTCGCCGCCTTCAGGCGGTAGACGGTCCCGTCGGGCGCGACGAGGTCGACGACCAGGTCACCGCGGTAGGTGTGGGTGATGTCGACGCCGACCTGGAGGGCGGTCGGGGCGTTGCCCGTACGACCGTCGACGGTGATCGGGGACTCGACGGCGGACCCGTTGTCCGGGATCGCGAGGACGGTCGTGCTGGAGTAGGTGGCACCCCCCGTGGAGCCGCCGGAGCCTCCGGAGCCGCTCACCGCCTGCACCGTCCTGGCCGCGTCCGCGAGACCCGCGCCGCAACCGCCGGAGCAGGCGCCCGGCAGGGGACGGGCGTTGCTCTTGATCGCCGTCTCGATCTGCGCCGGCGTCAGCGAGGCGTTCGCCGACTTCATCAGCGCGACCAGGCCCGCGATGTGCGGGGTGGCCATGCTGGTGCCCTGGTAGTAGGCGTACGACTCGCTCGACGGCGTCCTCGCCCCGGAGTTCAGCGTGGACAGGATGCCGTTGGCGGTACCGGTGCTGGTCTGGCCACCGGGGGCGGAGATGTCCACCATGGAGCCGAAGTTGGAGTAGGACGCCTTGGCCCCGGTGCGGTTGGTGGCCCCGACCGAGATCACGTTGTTGCAGTTGCCCGGCGAGTGGTTCGCGACGTTGTCGTTGTCATTGCCGGCCGCCACGACGACAGTCGTGCCGCGGTTCACGGCAGCCGTGATCGCGCTCTGTGTCGCCGAGGTGCACGCCCCGTCGCCACCGAGGCTCATGTTGACGACCTTGGCGACGTTGGCGTTGGCGGGAACACCGGAAACCGTTCCACCGGAAGCCCAGGTGATGGCGTCGATGATGTCGGAGTCGTAGCCGCCGCACTTGCCGAGCACACGGAGCGGCGAGATCTTCGCACCGTAGGCGATGCCGGCGACGCCCTTGCCGTTGTTCGTGACGGCGGCGATGGTGCCCGCGACGTGGGTGCCGTGCCAGGAGGAGTTGCTGGCCGGGATGCCGGAGCCGCACTCGTTGGCGGCGTAGTAGTCGCCCGGGTCGGCCGGGTTGGCGTCGCGGCCGTCTCCGTCGGCGGAGACCGCCGTGTCGGCGATGAAGTCGTAGCCGGCGACGATGTTCGCGGCGAGGTCGGAGTGCGTTGCGTAACCGGTGTCGATCACCGCGACGGTGACGCCTGCGCCGGTCGAAGTCGCCCAGGCGGGCGGTACGTTCATCCCCGCGGTGGACTCGAAGAGGTCCCACTGCTTGGCGTACTCGGTGTCGTCGGGATCGGCCTTGGGCTTGTTCAGCCGGTCAGGAACAACGTAGGCGACCTGCGGGTCGGCCCGGTACCGGTCGACCACGTCGGCGACGTCCGCCCGCGTGAGGGCGTCGCCCAGGTCCACCAGGGCGGCGCCGGTGCCGAGGCGGCGCTGGAAGTCGACGTGCTCGCCGGCTTCCTTGCCCTTGGCGGCGGCGTCCGCCTCGGCAGCCGGATTCGAAGTGGCCTCGGCCGCACCGGACTTGTAGCCCACGATGAGACGCTCGGCCGGGATTCCGGGCGCGGCCTCGGTCTGCGCCGCGGGGGCGGCGGGGACGGCGACGCCCTGGGCAACGGATTCCCGGGCGGCGGCCGAGGTCGTCGAGGCGGCGGCGAGGAGGGCGGCGGAGACCGCGGCGACGGATATCAGCTTCCGTCTCGTGGCAGGTGAGATGCGCAAGGGGGTGCCTTTCGTGGCCGGCTCCGGTCAGGGCGGAGCGGCGGTCGATTCGCTTCGGCGTCGAAGCGGCGGGGGGTGCAACGAAGCGGCGGAAATGCTCGAAGAGCAGCGCGACGCGCGGGTCAGGCGCGGGGCCGGCCCGGTCGGGGTCACCTGTGGGTCGGCTGTGCAGGAACGATAGGCAAAGGATCAGTCATGCGGATACGGGGGAAACCCTCGATCCGGCCGGGAACCCACCCTCGGCACGCGCGATCGGTCGCCGGACGACCACGGGGCCGGCCGGCCCGCGTGCGCGGTGTTCGCAGGCGCACGGAGAGGCGCTGAACGCGCCGCGCCGGATTCCCGTACTCACGGCAGACCGTTCCCGCGCCGGCCGAGGAGACGTCCCCGATGCCCCGCATGACCGCACACCGCACCGCAGTTCTGGCGTCCGCCGCCGTGAGCCCGCTTCTGCTGGGCCTGTGGGCCGCCGGACCGGCGCAGGCGCACGGCGCCCCGACGGGTCCGGTCAGCCGGGTGTACGCCTGCTCCCCCGAGGGCGGCGCGGCCGCCCGGACGGCGGCCTGCCGGGCCGCCGTCGACGCGAACGGCGCCTCCTTCGCGGCCTGGGACAACCTGCGGGTGGCGAACGTGAACGGCCGCGACCGGCAGACCGTCCCGGACGGGCAGTTGTGCAGCGGTGGCCTGGCCGCCTACAAGGGGCTCGACCTGGCCCGCGCCGACTGGCCGTCGACCAGGCTGTCGCCGGGCTCGACACTGCGCATGACCTACGCCTCGACGATCCCGCACACCGGCACCTTCAAGCTGTATCTCACGAAGCCCGGGTACGACCCGTCGAAACCGCTTACTTGGTCCGATCTGCCGGAGCGGCCGTTCGCCGAGGTCAAGGATCCGGAGCTGAAGAACGGTGCCTACCGCTTCACGGCCAAGCTGCCCTCGGACCGGACAGGGCGTCAGATGCTGTACACGATCTGGCAGAACAGCAGCACACCCGACACCTATTACTCGTGCTCGGACGTGGTGTTCTCGACCTCGGTCCCGGGCAGCAAGCCGGGGAACAGACCGCCCAGCACGCCGGCGAGCGAAGCATCTGTCTCGGCCACGCCCACGACGTCGGGGAGCGAGACGCCACAGCCTGCGTCCGCCGGTCCTTCCCCGTCGGCGTTCTCGGGCTCCGCGTCGGCGCAGGCTGTGACGCCCGCTGCCGGGAGCACCCCTGTGGCGTCCGAAACCGTGGCCGACTCCGGGCCGTCGGCACCGATGCTGGCGGGCGGCGCCGCGGCGCTGCTGGCCCTCACCGGCGGGACCGCCCTCGCCCTGCGGCTCCGCCGTCGCTGAGTCCCGGATGAGCGAGGCGGCGGCACACAGAACTCCGGGTGCACGGACGTCAGTTGTCCGCGCACCCGGATGAGGCGCCCGTGCACGGACCGGCCACACCTGGGCCGGCCGTGCTCGGAACACTCGCGCTCGAATCAGTCGTTGCTGGATCAGGCTTGCCTGGATCAGGCTTGCTCTGTGGTGATCAGTTGACGGTGACGGTCGCGCCCGCGTCGGTCACCGGGGCGTACTTCGCGGTGAAGTAGCCGTTGGCGAAGCAGAGCGACGAGCCGGACGTCTTGGTGAAGTGCTGGCTGGTGAAGGTGATGCTGTTGTCGGCGTTGCTCGCGACGCCCGTCAGGCTCGGGGCCTGGTAGACGCAGTTGATGCTGCCGAGCAGGGTGCGCAGCACGACCGTCGTCTGGACGGTGGAGCCGGCCGCCGGGGTCACGGTCACGGAGCCGTCCGACCCCACGCTGGTGGTGTACGGCAGGTTGTTGACCGTGACGCTGGTGACGCCGAGCACGCCGAGCACGTTGGCGGTGCAGCTGCCGAATGAGTGCGCGGTGAGCGACTCGGTGGCGGTGCCGGGCGCGGCGGGGTTGTCGGTGACGGTGGCGCTGAAGGCGGACGAGGCGCAGGAGACACCGCTGGTGCCGGTCGCGCTGGAGTACAGCGTGGCGGTCGTGCCGCTGGCCAGGGACGCGTTGAGGACGTCACCGACGGCGACATCGCCGTTGGCGGTCGTCAGGACCGCGCCGGCGGCGGAGGCCGGGGTGACGGCTGCGAGGGAGAGGGCGGCGACAGAACCGGCAACGGCGAGGAGGGAGCGGTAGTGGGAGCGCATGCGGGTGCCTCTTTCTCAAAGGGGGGTTTCAGGGGGAGTTGGTTGGCACAAGGGGGAACCGGCGCGTTGCATGGGAGCAACATGGGGGGACGCGTTCGGCGTCCACCGCTGCCGGCCCGCGACGCCTTCTCCGTACGTGACGGACCGGCAACGGCAGCCGACCGGTGACCGGCCGGAGGCACTGGTGAGTGCTCCGGCCGGGCCGGGCGGGAAGGGCGACCGGTCGAGGCCGCAGGGGGAAGCGGCCTCGCCGGTGCCGTGAAGGGATCGAGCCCGGACTGAGGGCCCGTACTGGCTGAAAACGTCCGGGAGCGCGGAGCTTGTCGCCGCGCTGCGGATCCGGCGCCACGGATCCGGGCTGGGCCAGGAGAGTTGTAGACCTGATGTTCAGTCAACGTCAATAGACAGAAACAAACTTGATGGATCGACAGACATGTACGAGGGGTGGGCCCGACTCGCGGCTTGCAGGTGGCACATAATGAACACTCTTTTTCCACATCTCCCTTGACCGCACGATGTAACCATCGGTAACTTCCTCAATGGCTACTGCTGCGTAACGTGAAAGCCCTTGCGGCTTCCGGGAGTCACAAGGAGACGTGCGCGGCAGCCGCTGTCCGCGCCAGGGCAACGTGCCGCTGAAGCCCAACCTGCATGACTTAGCGCATGGGAGCAGACATGGCCTCGTCCCCGGACGTCACGTCGTCCGTCGACAACACCCCTGAGAACCCCGAAAGCGGTTCCACCGAGAGACGCGGCCGGGTCCGGCTGCGCCGGGCCGCCGTCATGGCGGTGCCCGCCACCTTCGTCGCCGCAGGGCTCGCGGTCCTCACCGCCCAGGGCGCCCTGGGCGTGCAGTTCGCGATCTCCGGCATGCCGTTCGTGGTCACCGCCGACCGGCTCGACGGCGAGGGTTTCGCGCAGTTCGGCGGCCTGGACAACATGATCAAGGACAGCCCCAACGAGGGCGACACCGGCGGCCAGGTCCTGGTCGTCACCTCGGTCGTGAAGAACGGCAAGATCACCAACATGTGCCAGAGCGTCGACCTCGGAGGCATCCAGCTCGTCCTCAAGGCCGGCGGCGGGAACACCCCGGTGAGCGTGAAGAACCTGGCCATCGACTCCGACCAGATCACCGGCGACGCCGAGTTCAGCAACATCGAGATCGGCCGCGACTCCAGCACCTTCGACAAGGTCCCGATCCAGGGCCCCGCAGGCGTCTACGGCCAGCAGGCCGACACGGTGGTCATCAAGAACCTGTACCAGCACAACTACGCGGCCACCGCCGCCGTCTTCAAGCTCCCCGGGCTGAAGATGAGCTTCTCGAGCGAGGGCTGCAAGTAATGACCTTCACCCAGTGGCGGGACCGCTTCCGCGGGTGGAGAGGCCAGCGGCCCTTCGCAGGCGGCGTGCTGCTCGCGCTGGGCGGCGCCGAGATCCTGGTGACCATGAAGGCACCGCTTCCGGTCATCCTGCACGTCGGCATGCAAGGGCTGGCAGGTTACCTCCTGCCCACCCTGATGGTGGTCTGCGGCCTGCTGATCCTGTTCAACCCGACCCAGCGGCTTTTCTACTCGATCATCTCGATCATGCTCTCCCTGGGCACCTGGCTCACCTCCAACATCGGCGGCTTCGTCGTCGGCCTCCTGATGGGCGCCGTCGGCAGTTCCCTGGCCTTCGGCTGGGTTCCCGACCAGGAACCGCGCCAGAGCCGTCGCCGACGGCGCACGGAGAAGCAGACCCGGCGGACGATCGAGACAGTCCACAAGGGCGGCCACCTGCCCGAGGCGGGCAAGCCGGCCTGAGCCGGGATCTCCGCGTCCGCTCTCCGGGTTTCACAACCGTTCTCGTAACGCGAGGGACCGGAACGGGCCCGCAAAGGCCCGCACCGCCCTGCACGGACCGGCCACGGCAGGACCCGGAGCGGAAGCAGAACAGAAAAGACGGAAGCAGAACAGAGAAGAACAGAAGCAGATGCAGTATGCATCCGACTCGCGGTCATGATGGACGGCCGCACGTCAGCTCACCGGTGGGGCCGGGCGGCTCGTACACAGCGGGCCGTCTCCGGCCCCGCCGGTCTGGTGATCACCTCGGTGCCCGGGGCCCTTGCCCAAGACCTTTGCCGCACCCGCACCCGCACCCGCTTGCACCATGCACCCTGCCGCACTCCACGAGCAGTCCCAGCACTGGGCCATCCCCCTCGCCGATCCCCCTCCATGGCCGATCCCCCTCCGTGGGCGTGACCGCTCCCGGGCCTGCCCGAGCCTGAGCCGCCCGGTCCCGAGCCGCCGGTTTCTGAGCACGCTCGGTCGTATGCATGACGCGTGGGCAACGCATTGACGACAAGTCAATCGATCTGGGTCTTCAGCCGTGCTGGTCCGTACCACAGACGTACTGGATCACAATGCGGCACCGGCACCTCACCCCCGGTGGTTGCTCACTTGACTGGCGGCGGTCACACACGGTTGGCTCCGAGCCAACGCATGTCTCCCGCCGGTGCCCACCCCTCGCATCGGCGCCGCTCGCCCCGTCCTTCTGCTCTGCCGCACAGCGAGGTGCAGCCCTCATGAACACTTCCGTCCCCGTTTCCCGATCTTCCGCAACACTCAGATCGCCGCGCCTCGCCGCCCTGGCCACGGCGTGCAGTCTGCTGCTCACCGGCTGCTCCGGCGCCACCTCGTCCGCCTCGGCCACGGACAGGGCGGGCGGTTCGGCCGGCCGCATCAAGATCGCCATGATCACCCACGGAGCCGAGGACGACGCCTTCTGGGAGCTGGTGCGCAAGGGCGCCGAGACGGCGGCGGCCAAGGACGGCGTCGATCTGACCTATGCCAGCGACTCCGACGGTGCGCGACAGGCCGAGCTGGTACGGGACGCGATCCGCGACAAGGTCGACGGCATCGCGGTGACCCTGGCCAAACCGCAGGCCATGAGGGCTCCGGTGGCCGCGGCCACGGCGGCCGGCATACCCGTGGTCGGTATCAACTCCGGTATCGATGCCTGGCGTTCGGCCGGGCTCCTGGAATATTTCGGCCAGGACGAGAGCGTCGCGGGCCGCGCCGTCGGCACCAAGCTCGACGGCCTCGACGCCAAGCACGCCCTGTGCGTCATCCACGAGCGGGGCAACGTCGCCCTGGAAGCGCGCTGCGCGGGCGTGAAGAAGACGTTCACCGGCGAGACGGACATGCTCTACGTCGACGGAACGGACATGGACGCGATGACCGCCGCCGTGACGACACGCCTCCGGCAGGATCCCGGCATCGACGAAGTCATCACCAACGGGGCCCAGTTCGCGCTGGCGGCCGTGAAGGCGGCCGACGAGGCGGGCAGCAAGGCCGAGGTGGCCACCTTCGACCTCAACAAGGACCTGGTTGCGGCCGTCCGCGACGGCCGAGTGCAGTTCGCCGTGGACCAACAGCCCTATCTGCAGGGGTACCTGGCCGTGGACGGACTGTGGCTGCACCGGACCAACGGCAACGTCAGCGGGGGCGGCGTGTCCCCCGTGCTGACCGGTCCCGCCTTCGTCACCCGGGCCAACATCGCCCAGGTCGCCCGCTACGCCACCGCCGGGACCCGCTGACCAGGCAGTTCTCCCACCTCTTCCGCTCCACTCCCCTCGTTGATCGCTCCAAGGACGGCCATGTCTCCACAGTCAGGCGCCCGGCGCCGCCGTCTCGGCTCCATACGTCTGTCCCTCATCCTGCTGGCGCTGGTGCCCGGCATCACCCTCACCGCCATGTGGGGTGTGACGACGACCCAGATGTTCACCGAGGGGCTCAGGCTGCGCACGCAGACGGAACTGAGCCGGTCCACCGGCGCCATGGGAACCGAGGCGACGCTCACGCTGCAACGGGAGCGCAGCCTGTCGGCCGTGTGGCTGGCATCCGGACCCGGCGCCTCCCGGACCGCCCTGGAGGCCCAACGCGAGAGGACGGACGAAGCGGTCGCCAAGCTGGTCACCCGGGCGGACGACATCCAGAAGGCGCCCGCCCGCGTCCGCGACCGGCTTTACTCGGTCGTCGCTTCCGTCAGCAGCCTCGAGTACTACCGTGGCCAGGTGGACGACCCCGTCGACATCACCGCCGCGCAGGCCCTGGACCAGTACACGTCCATCATCGACGACCAGATCCACGCCTTCCAGGAACTGTCCCAGGTCGACGACGGCGACCTCACCTCGCAGGCCGGGCCGCTCGTGGCACTGGAGCACGCGGCCGAGCTGGTCTCCGAGGAGGACCTGCAGCTCACCCTGGCCGGCCCCAGGGGGCGGATGGACGAGAAGACCTGGGCAGAGTTCACGCAGCTGGTGAACAGCCGCCGCTGGTTGGTGCAGGACCAGATCGTCCCTTCGCTCACCGGTGACGCGAAAGAGGAAACCGAGCAGATCCTGACGAGCTACCAGTGGCAGACCCTGGAGGCCATAGAGAACAAGGTGCTCGCCGCTCGCGCGAAACAAGGTGAAAGCGGTGACATCGTGTTGCCGGACGTGCAGAAGGTCTGGCGCGCCGCGCTCATCGACGTCTCCGACCAGTACGCGAAGCTGATCCGGCGACAGACCACGACCCTTCTGCAGCACAGCGCGGACAACTCCCGCGGACTGCTGATCAAGGCCGCCTCACTGAGCGCCGGCGGTCTCCTCGCCCTGCTGGTGTGCATCGGCATGTCCTGGCGGATCACCCGTTCGCTGTCGCGGCGGCTGCACGGGCTGCGGATGGCAACGCTCGGTCTGGCGCACGAGCGGCTTCCGGACGTGGTGGCCCGGCTGGACCGGGGAGAGACCGTCGACGTGGACGCGGAGACCCCGCCGCTGGACTACGGGAACGACGAACTCGGCCAGGTGGCCGCGGCGTTCAACACCGCGCAGCGCACCGCCGTGCACACCGCGGTGGAACTCGCCGACACCCGGCGCGGTTTCCAGAAGGTCATCCTGGGCATCGCCCGGCAGAGCCAGAACCTGGTCAACCTCCAGCTCAGCAAGCTCGATGCGCTGGAGCGCCGGCACCAGGACCCCGACGTCCTGAAGGGTCTGTACGAACTCGACTCCACAGCAAGCCAGTTGCGTCGCTACGAGGAGAACCTCGTCATCATCAGCGGCGGCCGGCCGGGGCGCAGCTGGACGGATCCGGTCGCACTGATCGACATCCTGCGCAGTGCCGTCGGAGAGGTGGCCGAGTACCGGCGGGTGGAGGTGCACACCGAGGAGGACGTGTACATCGCGCCGCCCGCCGTGGCGGACGTGATCCATCTGCTGGCCGAACTCATCGACAACGCGACCTCCTACTCACCCGCGCCGTCCCCGGTCGGGGTCCGGGCGACGATGGTGGCCAAGGGACTGGCGATCGAGGTGGAGGACCGCGGGCTCGGGATGCCCGAGGACGACTACGCCTCGTTCAACGAGCAGTTGGCGGTCCCTCCGAAGTTCGACGTGGTGGCGCTCGCCGACGACCTGCGGCTCGGGATGTTCGTGATCGCCCGGCTCGCCACCCGGCACGGCATCGCCGTGACCCTGCGGTCCTCGCCGTACGGGGGAACCACCGCGATCGTGCTGGTCCCGCACGACATCGTGGTCCTCGACGCGCCCGGCGACCGGTCCCCGGCGGACGAGCAGCCCGGCAGCCCGGCAACCGCAGGGTCCCCGCGCGCGCAGACAGACCTGACGACCCGGGGACGGGAGCCGGCGGACCAGCCGGGGGACGCGGGTGCGGACGGCACGGCGCAGAAGCCAGGCGTCGATGCACGCAAGGACGCCGGAGCGACGCGAGCTGCCCCCGCCGGCGAGGGGCCGGGCGGGACCGGCGCTGACGGCGTGCCAGAGCGGGAGCGGGAGCAAGAGGAGGCGCAGGGGAAGGACCTGTCGACGGCTGCCGCGCCCGGCACCGACACGTCCGGGGCGTCCCCGTCCCGGACGGACGCGTCCCGGGGGTCCTCGTCCGCAGACTCCACGTCCAGGGGCTCCGCATCCGAGAGGACTTCGTCCCAGGCGTCCGACCCCTCCGTGGCCGACCAACCGGATGCCACGGAAGCGAGAGACCCGGGGAACAGAGGCGACGGGACCGACACATCCGACGACACCTCCAGCCCCGACAGCACCGCCGGCGCCGAAGAAGCGGGCGTCCCGGTTCGTGCCGTCGGGCGGGTGAGCGGGCGCTCGGCGGTCCCGGTCGCGGAAAGGGCCGTCCGGCCTGGTGGGCTCCGCCCGCTTCCCCGCCGGATACCGCAGACCAGCCTCGCCTCCGAGCTGCGCGACGACGTCGCATCCGCCGCGGGCACGGGAAACGCCGAGGAAAGCGGTTTCCCCGATGATTTCACCGCCGAGCGCGCGGCCTCCTCTCTCGCGGGTTTCCAACGCGGCACCCGGCAGGCCCTCGTCGACGCGGACGCCGACGAGCCGCACTCCGGCCCGCGGGAGACGGCGGTCGCGCAGGACGCCGGCCCGCCTGTCACCGCGACAGGCACCTTCCAGACCTCGACCCCGCCCGCCGACCGCTCATGAAGGACACCGCGATGACACCCTCTCTCCCCGGCACCAACACCCAGCTCGACCAGCTGCTCACGGGTCTCGTCGACCGGGTCGCCGACGTCAACCAGGCCGTCGTGCTCTCGGAAGACGGCCTGGTGGTGAGCAAGTCCACCGGTTTTCTGCGCGAGGACGCGGAGCGGCTGGCGGCGACAGCGTCCGGCCTGATGAGCCTCAGCAAGGGTGTCAGCATGGATTTCCGCGGCGGTCCGGTGCGCCAGGCGCTCATCGAGATGGCCAACAGCTATCTGATCCTCACGTCGGCCGGGCCGGGTGCCCACCTCGTCGTGCTGGCGGGGAAGAACGCGGACGTCGGGGTGGTGGCGTACCAGATGAACATGCTGGTGAAGAAGATCGGCGAGCACCTCAGTGCGGCGCCGCGGGCCCATGTCGGTCCCGCCGTACGCACCAACGGCGGGTGAGGTGAGCGGAGGCGACGAAGCGGGCCGACTCGTCAGGCCGTTCGCCCTCACCGGTGGACGGACCCGGCCCAGCCGCGCCGACTTCACGCTCATCACCACCGTGACCGCGGTGGACCCGCCGCCCGAGCGGACGGCGTGGCCCCAGCCGGAGCACGGCCGGATCCTGCGGCTGTGCGCCCGGCCGGTCGCGGTGGCGGAACTCGCGGCCCACCTCGATCTGCCGGTCAGCGTGGTCGTCATCATGCTCTGCGATCTGCTGGAGGCGGGACTGATAACGGCCCGTCCGCCCCGCTCCGTCACCGGCGCCCATGACCTGGACCTGGATCTGCTGCAGAAAGTGAGGGACGGCCTTGGCCGGATCTGACACCGCCGCTCCCCCGGCCGCATCGGCAGCGGCTCCCGACACGGTGAAGATCCTCATCGCGGGCGGCTTCGGCGTCGGCAAGACGACCATGGTCGGGGCGGTCAGCGAGATCACCCCGCTGCGCACGGAGGAACCGCTGACGGTGGCGGGGCTGGACGTCGACGACCTGAAGGGCATCGAGGAGAAACGGGCCACCACCGTGGCTCTCGACTTCGGCCGGATCACCATCGGCGACGACCTGGTGCTGTACCTCTTCGGCACGCCCGGCCAGCAACGGTTCTGGTTCATGTGGAACGACCTGGCGATCGGTGCGCTGGGGGCGGTGGTTCTCATCGACGTGCGCCGGCCGGAGTCCAGCTTCGCCGCCGTCGACTTCTTCGAGCGGCGGGGCATCCCGTTCGTCGTTGCAGTGAACGGTTTCCACGGTGTGCACCCGTATCCCACGGAGGAGATCAGGGAGTCCCTGGCACTGCCGGAAAGCGTTCCCGTGGTGTTGTGCGACGCGCGGGAACGTGCGTCGTGCCGGGACGTGCTGATCGCCCTGATCGACCGGCTGATCGACGAGTTCACCCTGCGGTCGGCATCGCCCGGCTGACCCCGCCCGTCCGAGCCGCGCGCACTCGTCCTGCCGGATCCGAGGTATCCGAGGTAACGGCGTCTCAGGCAGGTCGTCTCGCTCGGGCCGGTCACTTCACTCGAGCCGGTCCCGTAGCTCTGCCTTGTTCCCGTCAGCGGGCTCCGGCCGCGCGCAGCACGGTGATCGTCTCCGGATGGCGCCCCTTGACGGCCCACTCGAGGGGCGTCGGTCCGGTGCCGTGGTCCTCGCGGAGTCCGGGGTCCGCGCCATGGGCGAGAAGGGTGCGCACGGTCTCGACGTGCCCCCAACAGGCGGCCGCACACAGCGGAGTGCCCTCGGCGCCGACGCCGGCGCTCTCGGCGTCGGGCGGTGCGCCGGCCTCCAGCAGTCTGCGCGCCACGTCGGCCGCACCCTGGACGCAGGCCTCGTACAGCGGGGTCGTTCCGTCGGCGTCGGCCATCGCCGGGTCCGCGCCGGCTCGCAGCAGACGGTCGACGTCCTGAACCGTCCCGCACAGGGCCGCCGCGACCAGGCGCGACGTGAGTTTCTTCTGCCGTCTTCTGTTCACGGTCGCCGAGAGTAGCCCGGCTCCGTCGACGGGATCCGCGGATTCAAGACGTCGACGTTCGCCGGGGACGCGACCTTCAACCGCACTGCGGGCCTGGCGGACGCCGGCTGGTCGTCGTTCCGCTCGTGCCACAACCCGACCCGCTGCCTCCGGCACTCGAACTGCGTGCTGCGCATCGGCCCGATCTCGACGGCCGCGGAGCAGCAGGACGCCACGTTCTACGTGGGTTACTGAGCCGGAGCTGCGCGAGAAGCCGTTCTCACAGGCTGGCCAGCACCGGCAGCAGTCGGACGGCCGCGGTGACGTCGTCGGTCAGCGGGCGGTCCTGCGCATCCGCAGGCAGGGCCGCCGTCGCCACCACGAGAGCCGCGACGCGGGGCGGCTCCGGGTGCACTCTCAACGCCCTGACAGCGCAGACGAGTTCACATGCCAGGAGGGTGGCGTAGGCGTCCGTCGCGCGCAGGGTCTGGCGAGCGGCCTGGCCGGCGAAGCTCGCAGCCTCTTCGAGCCCCCGGGAGAGGACGGCGTGCCCCGCCGACGCGGGCGCCGCAGACGAACGCAGCTCCGCGAGAGCTGAGTTGGCGGTGTATTCCAGGATCATCGTGCCCGAGCTGCTCACGGGGCCTGTGGCGAGGAACGCGGGCAGTCCGGTGAGTCCGGGGTCGCCGAGCGCGGCCAGGCGGGCGACCGAGAGCTGGGCCGTCTGCAGCAGTGCGAGCACGGCGGCGTCCAGAGCCAGTCCCAGGGGCGCGGCGAAGAAGCCGCCGTGATGGTAGGCCGCCGCGGCTTCGGCGTCCATGAGCGGGTTCTCGGAGGGGCAGTTGATCTCCACCTCGACGACCTCGCGCAGTCGCTCGCAGGCGTCCAGCGCGCAACCGTGGACCTGGGGAAAGGCCCGGAAACCGAAGGGGTCCTGGATACGCCCGCCCGCGTGCGGCCGCGGGCGGTCAGCCAGTCCGAGCAGCCGCCGCACCTCGCTCGCCGCCCGGGCCGCGCCGGGATAGGGACGCAGGGCGTGCACGGGTGCGGCGTAGGCCTCGGGCGAGCCGGACACCGCGGCGAGGGACAGCGCGGCGACGGCCTGCGTGGCCCGCAGCAGCACATCCAGCTCGCCCTGGGCGAGCGCGGCCTGCCCGATCACCAGGGCATTGCTGCTGAGCAACGCCAGGGCGTCACCCGCCCGCAGGACGACGGGGCCGGGAGTCCCGGCGGTGCGAGAGACAGGTGTGGGGGCAGTGGTCCCGGCGGCGCGAGGGTCAGGGGCCGCCTGGGTGAGGGCTCCGGGAGGCGCGTCGAAAGGCGCACCGGCGGAACGGGCGACGGGAACCATCACGAACTGCACCGGGGCAGGGTGCCCGTCGCCACGAGAACCGTCGGCAGGTGAGGAGCTCGGTCGCGCAGGCGTAGAAGCGCCGGCAACAGCTTCAACGGCGGTGCCCGCGGGGTCGGCAACGGTGCTGGAAACGCTTACAGCACCCTGAGGGCGCGTTCCGGAAACGGTCGCGTCGGCGACGCCGGCCGACCCGGTCGCCTCCCGCGGCCCGGACACCTCCCGCGACCCGGTCGCTCCCGGCTCCGCCGGCCCCGGCGCCTTCGCCTCCGAAGCCGTCGCCGTCGCCGTCGCCGTCGCCGTCGCCCCAGGATCTGCCAACCCCGGATCAGCCACCCCTGGGTCCGCCGGCCCCGGGTCCGTCACGCCCGGATCCGCCCTCCCCAGGCCCGCCGTCTCCCTCGTTTCCGCCGTCGTCCAGGGGCGTTCGCCGATGAGCGTCAGGCCCGTCTGGGCCAGGGCCGTCAGGTCACCGGTGCCGATCCCGCCGTACTCGTTGACGGCCGGGTGGACTCCCAGCCGAAGGGCGTCGGCGAGGGCGTCGATGAACGCGGGCTGGATGCCGGAGCCGCCGGCGAGGAGCTGGTTGGCCCGCACCGCGAGCATCGCCCGCACCTGGCGGGCCGGGAGCAGGACGCCCGCGCCGCCCGCGTGGCTGCGAAGGAGGCGCAGTCCGTGCGCGGTCTCGTCGTCCTCCTCGACCGGCACCGAGCGCTGCGCGCCGACGCCGGTGCCTCGGCCGTACAGCCGCCCGGAAGCGGCGAGCCGTTGAGCGGTCCGCCAGGAGCGCACGGCCCGTTCGCGCGCCTCGGGAGCGACCGCGGGCACGGCGTCGCCGTCGGCGAGCGTGATCAGCTCGCCGACGGTGAGGGTGGTTCCGTCCAGCACGACCTGGGCGCCCTCACGGTGCGGGGGTATCCCGATCGGTTCGTTCACGGATGCGGTTGCGGTAGCGGTTGCGGTGACGTCCAACGGATCAGCAGTCCAGCGGTCCAACACGAGACAGAGCGGTGACAGAGCGGGCGGCGTAGTGCGGCGGTGCGGCGGTCCCGCAGATCAACAGACCGGCATACCACCGAAGCAGCGACCCACCGAAGCAGCAGTCCACTGAAGCAGCGACCCACCGGAACAGCGCCGCACCGAACCGACGAAGCACCGGTTCGGCGCGGCGCTGGTGCGGTGAAGCACGGCAACGGTGGACCGCTGAATCACTGCATCGGCGTCCGCGGGGCGGAAGACCCGTCCGATCGCGGAGCCGCGCAACCTCAGCCCAGGCCGGCCGACTTCAGCCAGGCCTTGGCCACGTCGAGGGGGTCCTTGCTCTGCAGCTGCACCTGGTAGTCCAGTTCCAGCAGGGCCTTCGTGTCGAGCTTGGCGGAGACGGCGTTGAGCGCGTCGACGCCTTCCTGCGAGAGCCCGCTCTTGTAGACCACCGGGGTCACGTTCGCGAATCCGAAGAGGTTCTTCGGGTCCTGGAGAACGACGAACTTCTCCTTGGTGATGGTCGGGTCCGTGGTGAAGATGTCCGCGGCCTGCACGGTGTCCTTCTTCAACGCGGCCTGGGTCAGCGGGCCGCCGGCGTCGAGCGCCTTGAAGGACTTGAACTTCAGCCCGTACACCGAGTCCAGGCCGAGGAGGCCCTGCTGGCGGGTCTGGAACTCGGGTGATCCGCCGAGGATCAGCTTCGGGGCGACGTCCTTCAGGTCGGCGAGGGTGGACGTGGCGGTGAGGTTGTACTTCTGCGCGGTCGCCGCGTTGACCGTGACGGAGTCCTTGTCCTCGGCCGGCGACGACTCCAGCAGCGTCAGCTTGGAGTCGAGCTTGGCCTTCACCGCGGCGTTCACGGTCGCGAGCGAGGTCTGCTCGGCCTTCGCGTCGAGGTAGGCCAGCAGCGAGCCGTTGTACTCCGGCAGAACGGTGATGGAACCGTTCTTGAGCAGGCCGTACGTGGTTTCCCGGCTGCCGATGTTGGGCTTGTAGGACACCTTGATGCCCTTGGCCTTCAGTGCCTCACCGTAGATGTCCGCGATCAGGATGCTCTCGGCGAAGTTGTTGGAGCCGACGACCACGGTGTCACCGGCCGCCTTGTCGCCGGCGAGCGGGTCGGAGGTGTCGTCGGACGAGGAGGAACATCCCGCCAGCAGGGCCGTCATCGCGGCGAGGGCGACGGCCGTCGCACCGGGGTGGCTCCTGAGGGACCTGCTGCTGTGGGCGTTGGAAGTCACGGTTCCCGTTCCGGGCTGTGGGGTTGATGAGAACTCAAACACTCTGATCTGATCCAATCCATCCGCTTCTTGATCAGTCAAGAGCGACAGGATCACCGATTGGCTTCGATCTGTGATCACTTGTGCGCGGACCGGAAGATCACCTGTGTACCTCGCCGACGCCACCGGGAGAGCGTTCGCAAGCCGCTTCGTAATGGATTCTTGACGTGGGACGACGCGCCCGACCCTTCGGATAGGCGATAGTCTCGCCCGAGTTGGCCTCCGCCACATCGATCGGCGTCGGCCACAGCGGTGTACGGGGGCCGCTCCGGTGTCGTCACACAAGGACACATGTGTGCGCGGAAATGCACACATGCGAAAGCCCTTGCACGCTTGCAACACCCTCTTGAAGGAGGCCCGGTGTCCACGAAAGAGGTGGACGCGCCCGCCCGGTCGGCACGCTCGGCATCGTCCTCCGCCCGTCGGGGACTGCGGGGTTTCGCCGACCGATGGCCCTTCCAGCGCAAGCTGAACGTACTGGTCGGTATCCCGCTCGCGGTGATCGCCCTGCTGCTGACGTATCTCATCGTCGACCTGGTGCAGGAGGCCGACCGGGCGAGGAACGCCGCCCAACTGGTGCGCGACAGCACCGAGGTCGCCCAGCTGGTCGCCGATCTGCAGGACGAGCACCAGCAGGCGATCCTGCTCTCCGTCCGGCACGAGGCGGCCTTCGGCTCCGGCACTCCGTCCAGCGACGGTTACCGGAAGGCCCAACTCGCCGTGGACGCACAGGTGCAGAAGGTGCTCGACGCCTTCGGCGACCGGCTTCCGGATTCAGAGGTCCAGGCCCTGAAGGAGGTCCAGGGCCTGGCGGGGCTGCGCTCCACCATCGAGCAGGGCTATCTGCCCGCCGACAACATCGACCCGGCGTACTCGGGGGCGGCCGACGGCCTCATCGACGGTCTGAACCTGGACCGCAACGCCGGACTGGCCACCACGTTCACCGGCAACCTTCTCGACTCGCTGCTGCGCGCGGATGCCGCTCACGGCGCCTACGAGACCGGCGTGTTCTCCGCGCGCACCGGCGACAGCAACGCGCTCATCGAGTTCACCGGCGCGGTCGGCTCCTACGAGCTGTTCGCCTACCAGGCGCAGCGCTTCGACCGGTTCGCCGACGAGGCGCAGTCCGAGGAGTTCGGCGGCATCGAGCACAACTCCTCGCAGGCGTCGATCAGTCAGGACTACGCCGAACTGGCCGTGGACCCGAGCGCGCTGCAGGCGGAGTCCAAGGCCGCGATCCGCGCGGCGTTCCGTGACGCGCTCGCCTCCTACCCGGACTACAGCTCGCAGGCCGGGATCCGGCTGAAGATCACCGCGTCCCTCATCGACCAGATCGCCGACCGGGCGGACGACACCGCCGTCGGCGCCCAGTGGCGCGCGGCCCTGCTGCTCACTCTTGCGCTGCTCTGCTTCGCCCTCTGGATCGCCTTCTCCATCCTGGTCCGCCGCTCCGTGGTCCGCCCGGTGCTGGCGCTGACGGGCGCCGCCCAGGAAGTCGCCGACGTCGCGGGCCGCGAACTCGCCCGGGTCGCCGACGACGACGCGGAGGAGTCCGGCCCCCCTCGGTTGCGCGAGCTGCCGGTCACCGCCGACGACGAGATCGGCGAACTCGCCGAGGCCTTCAACAACGTCCAGACGACCGCGGCCGCGCTGCTGGAGCGCCAGGTGCTCAGCCGGCGCAACGTCGCCGAGATGTTCGGCAACGTCGGGCGCCGCGTCAGCAACCTGACGACACGTCAACTCGCCTTGATCGACGCGGTGGAGCGCGGTGAGACCGATCCGGCGCTGCTGGCGCGTCTCTACTCCATCGACCACATCGCGGTGCGCCTGCGCCGTAACGCCGACAGCCTGATGCTGCTCGCGGGCATCCGCGAGACCGTCCTGGACGCCGGGCCGACCGCGCTCACCAACGTCGTGCGCGCCGCCCTCGGCCAGATCGAGGGTTTCCAGCGGGTAAGGCTGCGGGCCGCGACCGACGTCATGGTGGAACCCGACATCATCGGCGACCTGACGCTGATGATCGCCGAACTCCTCGAGAACGCCGTGTCGTTCTCGCCCGAGGGCAGCCCCGTCGAGGTGGTCGTGGGCTCCGACGACGACGGCGCGTCGGTCACCGTCTCCGACCACGGTCTGGGCATGAGCGCCGACCGCCTCGCCGAGGAGAACGCCCGCCTGGTGCGCCGCGAGCGCCTGGACGTCGTCCCGACGAAGGTGCTCGGTCTGTTCGTCGTCGGCGCGCTCGCCCGCCGCTGGGACGTCGACGTCACCCTGTCGCGCACCCCGGGCGGCGGCGTGACGGCCGAGGTGATGATCCCCTCGACGCTGCTCCTGACGACGAGCGAGGTGAATGCGGCGGGCAGGCCCGGGACGACCGGCACATCCGTCGCATCCGTCGCATCGGCCGTCGCCGCGTCCGCTCCCGCGGCCCCCGCGGCCGGTCCCTCGCCGTCGGCCTCGGTCCCGTCCTGGGCCACGCGGGAGGACGACGATCCGGTCGCGCTGCCTCGCCGGGTCCCCCGCCGCGACCCGTCACCCGCCGACCGGGAGACGGCACCCTCGCTCACCGCGAAGGCCGGCGCCGAGGACCCGACGCCCGGTGCTCCCGCCGTCCGGCCCCCGGCCCGCTCGCGCACCGCCGAGTCCGCCGCCCACGCCCGCACGGCCGCCCTCGGCGACAGCTCCGCCGCCTCCGTGAACCGCCCGGGGCTCCCCGGCGGCCGCGCCACGGAAACCGTCACAGCCCATGACGGAAGGGCCGAAGTCACCGAACAGGCCGCACAGACCGAACAGGACGTTCGCCGTCCCGCGGATCCCGCCGGCCCTACCGGCCACCCCGCCGGCCCCGCCCAGCCCGCCGGGCCTACCGGCCACCCCACGGCTCCGGTCGGCGCCGCCTCCTCCCGAGCCGGGTCCGAGGCCCTGTCGGCGGCGACGTCCGCCCGGGCAGACGTGGAGGTGCCCGCGGGCGACGGCGACGGTTCCCGTCCCCTGCGGCGACGGGTGCGCGGCGCCACGCTGCGGACGACCGCCGACGCCGCCGCCCAGCAGACGGCGCGCCGGGCGGCCCGCCCCGCCGACGCGGACGCCGTGCGCGACGCGCTGGAGGAGTTCGAGGCGGCCGTGGCCCGGGCTCACCGGGACAGCGGCAGCGACACGGGCGAGCACGCCGGCCCCTCCGGCGTCCGCGCCGACGCCCGGCCCCTCTCCCCCGCCGAAGACACGGTCGGACGCCGGAACGAAGGCCGATCCGACCACCGGCCCGACGATCAGCACCACCGGCCCGACGATCAGCCCAATCACCGGCCCGACGATCAGCACGACCGGACCGATCGGACAGCGCCGTCCGACCCGTCCGTCCCCTCCGCCCCGTCCGACCGGACCGGCACGATCGCCGGCCCGATCGCCGGCCGGGGCACACCGCACCACCAGAACCACCTTCCGGAAGGAGCCGAGCAGTGAGCACGTCGACAGGTGAGACTCCCGCCGGAGATGCCAGACCGACCGATCTGCGGGCCGCCGCAGCCGACTTCACCTGGCTGCTCAACCGTTTCGCCACCGAGACCGCGGGGGTCGTGGACGCCATCGCGGTGTCGTCCGACGGGCTGCTGATCGCCGTGTCTGAGCTGCGCGAGCACGCCGACTCCGAACGGCTGGCCGCGATCGTCTCGGGCATCACCAGTCTGGCCGCGGGCGCCTCCGGCAACTACGGCCTCGGCGGCCTGAACAAGGTCATCATCGACCTGGAGGGCGGTCACGTCCTGGTCTCCGCGATCGGCAGCGGCGCCGTGCTCGGCGTGGTCACCGACAAGGAGGCCAAGCTGGGCAACATCGCCTACGAGATGACGGTGTTCGCCAATCGCGCCGGCACCGCGCTCAGTCCGCAGCTCGTCCTGGAGCTGAAGAACAGCGTCGGCGCCACGCGTACGCGTTGACCGCGTGCCACCGTAGAGAAAGCGAACACCGATGGCGGACGGCCGCACCCCGCGCGGGGCCGGCGAGGACGGCGTCGCCCCTGTCGGGCCCGCGCCCGCCGTCCGTCCCTTCCTGGTCACCGCCGGACGGGTCGCGGGCGGCTCGGGCGAGGCGTCGTCCGGCCGGACGATGCCCGTGGAGACCCAGTTGGTGGCCACCACCGACGGGATCGACGCACTCGGCCGGCTCTCCTTCGAGCAGCACGACATCGTCGCCGCCTGCCGCGTCCCGCAGTCGATCGCGGAGATCGCGGCCCGGCTGCGGCTGCACCTGAACGTGGTGCGCGTCCTCGCCGAGGACCTGCGGACGGCGGGGCAGTTGTCGGTGCACGTGCCCGACTCCGGCGTCACTCACGACGCGTCCGTCCTGCGCAGGGTTATCGATGGCCTGCGGGCCATCCCCGACTCCCGGGGAGTACTCCGTGACACCGACTGAACCGCTGGTCCGCGCCTCGGCCGGCCAGTCCGCCGTACGGCCGCCGCTACCGGTGAAACTGGTGATCGCGGGCGGCTTCGGCGTGGGCAAGACGACGGCCGTCGGCTCGATCTCCGAGATCGAGCCGCTGACCACCGAGGCGGCGATCACCGAGGTCGCGGCGGGTGTGGACGACCTCAGTCACACCCCTCGCAAGACCACCACCACGGTCGCGATGGACTTCGGCTGCATCACCATCGACCCGACGCTGAAGCTGTATCTGTTCGGCACGCCCGGACAGGAGCGGTTCGGGTTCATGTGGGACGACATCGTGGAGGGCGCGGTCGGGGGGCTGGTCATCGTCGACACCCGCCGGCTCGACGACTGCTACGCCGCCGTCGACTACTTCGAGCACAAGCAGATCCCGTTCGCCGTTGCTGTAAACGCTTTCGACGGCCAGGTGGCGCACACGCTGGAGGAGGTCCGATGGGCCCTCGACGTCTCTGACGGCGTTCCGCTGCTGGTTTTCGACGCGCGCGAGCGCGGCTCCGTACGGGACGCACTGCTCGTCGTGCTGGAACAGGCTCTGGCCCGTTCGGAACGCTGACGAGATCCGAACACGGCCGGGCGCCGGGCTACGAGCGCCGGGTGCCGGGCGCCAGGCGACGAGCGCTCGGAAACGGAACCGCGGCCCGGGAAACGGTGTTTCCCCGGGCCGCGGCCACACCACGGAGTGCGGCGCCGACCGGCTGAGACGCCACCGGGCGGCGGCCCCTCGACACGACGGACTCGCCGTCCGCCACAGAGCCACCGTGCTGGTCGCGGCCATCGACAAGGGGCTGTGACCGGCGCGTTCACCCCATGCCCCGGCCTGCCTTCTCCTCAGCCCCCCGAGTGGTCGGCCGGCCGCTCGCGGCCCCAGGCGGCCAGCGGCCGGAGTGCCTCGTTGAGGCGCTTGCCGTCCTCGGTCAGCGAGTACTCGACGCGGGGCGGCACCTCGTCGTAGGAGACGCGGCGCACGACGCCGTCCGCTTCCAGCTCACGCAAGTGGGAGGCCAGCACCTTCTCGGTGATGCCGGGAAGCAGTCTCCGCAGCTCGCCGAAGCGGCGGCAGGGGTGCTCGTGGAGCGCCCACAGGATCAGCACCTTCCACCTGCCGCCGATCACCTCCATCGCGGCATCGATCCCGCAGACATGTCTGCCCGGTGCACCCGGCCGGTTCGACGTCGTCATGCCCCCACCTCTCCGACGTGCTCGCTCACCCCGGGGTAACCACCCACCGCCAAGTGCGTACTTGATCGTTCCGGGGCCTGTGACCACCCTAATCGGCATGGCACAGAACACTGTTGAGAAGACTCCCGTCACGCTGCTGGGCCTCGGCGCGATGGGCGCCGCGCTGGCCCGTACCTGGCTTGCCGCCGGCCACCCGCTCACCGTCTGGAACCGCACCCCTGTCCGCGCCGAGGCGCTCGCCGCCGCGGGGGCAAGGGTCGCGGACAGCGCCGCTGCGGCGGTCGCGGCGAACACCCTCGTCGTCGTCTGTCTGTTGGACGACGCCTCGGTCGACGAGGTGCTGGCCGGCGCCGACCTGGCCGACAGAGATCTGGTCAACCTGACCACCAGCACCCCTGCCCAGGCCCGCGCCCGCGCCGAGTGGGCCCGCGAGCGCGGCGCCCGCTACCTGGACGGCGGGATCATGGCCGTCCCTCCGATGGTCGGCGTGCCGGAGGCCGGCGGCTACGTCTTCTACAGCGGCTCGCGGGAGCTGTTGGAGCGGCACCGGCGGACCCTGGGCGTCCCGGTCGGCGTCACTTACGTCGGTGAGGACGCGGGCTTCGCGGCCCTGCACGACGTGGCCCTGCTCAGCGCCATGTACGGGATGTTCGCCGGGGCCGCGCACGCCTTCGCCCTGATCCGCAAGGAGGACATCGACCCCGCGGCGCTCGCCCCGCTGCTCGCCGACTGGCTCGTCGCGATGGCCCCGGCAGTTCACCGGACCGCCGGCCAGTTGCGCAGTGGAGACTACACCCAGGGCGTCGTCTCCAACCTCGCCATGCAGGTGGCCGGCACGCCGACCTTCCTGCGAACCGCCGAACAGCAGGGTGTCAGTCCGGAACTGCTGCACCCCTACTTCCAGTTGATGCGCCGCCGCCTGGCCGAGGGCGGCGGCGAGGAGGATCTGACGGGCGTGATCGACCTGCTCGTACGCTGACCAGCGCTTCCGCAACAGGCCGTAGTCGGCGCTCGACCGGGACCTCGACGCGCCTCCCGGTGACTGCTCGGCCGGGTTCGTACGAGAACGGGCATGTCGCGGTGGCAGGCGAGGCGGGCGGCGGTGCGGACGGTGAGGAGGGGCCGCAGGTCGTGGACGGCCTGGTGGAGGATCGGACCGGCGCTGTTTCTTCCGGCTCCCCGGCGGCGAAGTCCTCGGACCGGACGACCCGTGCCGAACCAACGACGAACCTCCGGCCCGGGTCACTGGTCGGACGGCGCCAGGGTGCGCAGGACGTCGAACTCGTTGCCCTCGGGATCGGCCATGACCGCCCAGCTCCGGCCGGGGCCCTGGCCCACGTCCACCTCGGCTGCGCCGAGGCCGAGCAGCCTGGCCACCTCGTCGTCGGTGCTGCCGTCGATCGGGGTGACGTCGAGGTGGAGCCGGTTCTTCACGGTCTTGCCCTCGGGCACCCGGATGAACACGAGAGTGGGCGGCATCTGGCGCGCCCGGACCTCCTCGACGGTCGGCGTCCAGGAACCGATCTCGACCTTGCCCTCGCTCCGGTCGATCACCTCGAAGCCCAGGACCGCGCACCAGAAGGCCGCGAGCCGCTCCGGATCGTGGCAGTCGACGACCAACTCGGTGAACCTGCTCGTCATTACTCCCCCACTCCCTGGGACAGTGCGGACGGGGGCTCAGCCTACGGGGCCTACGGCGCCTGCATGGGCCGCGCCGCCCGTCCGGCAGATCCGGGAACACTGAGGCCCCCGGCCCCGGAAGCGATCATCTAGGTACTCCTGCGCACCCCCGGCGAGACGGCCGCCTTGGCCGCCGCCCAGAACAACGCGAGCGTCACCAGCGCGAGCCCGGCGACCAGGGCCGCGCCGCCCACGACCTTCTCGTAGTCGTGCTGGTAGAGACCGTCGACGATGTAGCGGCCGAGGCCGCCGAGGCTGACGTACGCGGCGATGGTGGCCGTGGAGACGATCTGGATGGCCGCCGAGCGCAGTCCGCCGAAGATCAGCGGGAGCGCGACGGGCAGTTCGACGCGCAGCAGGACGTCGGCCTCGCGCATGCCCATGCCGCGCGCGGCGTCCACCGGGGACGGGTCGACGGAGCGCACCGCCTCGTAGGTGGTGACCAGGATCGGCGGGACGGCGAGGATGACCAGCGGGATCATCACCGGCAGCATGCCGAACCCGAGCACGATCGTCGTGACCACCAGCAGACCGAAGGTGGGCAGTGCCCGGGCCGCGGTGGCGAACAGGGAAAGGACGTTTCCGCCGCGTCCGTAGTGGCCGGTCACCAGGCCGACGGGAAGTCCGATCGCGGCGGCGAGAGCAAGCGCTTCCAAGGAGTACTGGACGTGTTCCCACAGGCGGGTGGGAATTCCGTCGTAACCGTGCCAGTGGGCGCTGTCGCTGAAGAAAGCGCTCACGAAATTGAGTACGTTCACCGGGCTGCGTCCTCCAGGGCGGGCACGGCGGGGTCGGGCCGGACTCCTGCGCCCCTGGACCGGCCGCCGCTCCGCCCGGTCGGCATCCAGGGGGTGAGCAGGACGCGCACGACGACCAGGAGGACGTCCGCCAGGACCGCGAGGGCAGCGCTGGTGAGCACGGAGTTCCAGGCGAGTTCCGGCCGGTTGTAGATCTGCGCGTCGTGCAGCAGGTTGCCGAGCGCGCCCTGGTTGCCGATCAGCATGCCCACGCTGACGAGGCTGATGCTGGAGACGGTAGCCACCCTCAGACCGGCGATGATGGCGGGCACCGCGATCGGCAACTGGACCTGGGCGTAACGGCGTACGGGGCCGAAGCCCATGGCGGTCGCGGCGGCGAGGGTCTCCTGCGGCACCGAGCGGACGCCGTCGACGATCGCCGGCACGAGCACCATCAGGGTGTAGATCGTGAGCGGGATCATCACCGTGAGCTCGGTCTGCCCGGTGTAGTCGATGAGGACGACGAAGAAGGCCAGGGACGGGATCGCGTAGAGCACGGTCGTCGCCCACAGCACGGGCGGGTACAGCCAGCGCAGCCGCACGCACAGCTGGGCCAGCGGAAGCGCGAGCAGCAGCCCGGCCAGCACCGGCAGCAGGGCCTCGCGCAGGTGCAGACCGATCAGGCCGAGCCAGTCGTGCTGGAGATCGCTCGGGATGTCGAAGAAGCGGTTCACCGGATGACCTTCCGGGCGCCGGCTTTGATGGTCTTCGGCTCCTCACGGCCTGCCGCGTGGGCGCCGCGGATGGCCTCGGCGATGGAGTCCTGCGAGACCACTCCGGCGGCCCGGCCCTCGTGGTCCACGGCGACGGCCCAGCCGGTGGGCGACAGGACGGCGCAGTCGAGCGCGGCCCGCAGCGAGTCCTGCCCGGCGACGAACGGCCGCCCGCATGCCAGCAGTCGGCCCACGTCGATCTGTCCGGCCGTCAGCCGGTCGGGCTCGCTCCAGCCCAGCGGACGGCCGTCCAGACCGGTGACGAGGACGTAGGGGGACTCGGCCGCGCCGCGGGCGGCGATCTGTTCGGCGGTGGCGTCGATCGCCACGACCGGGGCGGTGAGCAACTCCAGGCCGGCGGAGGAGAAGAACGACAGGCGTCGGATGCCGCGGTCGGCGCCGAGGAAGTCCTCGACGAACGCGTCGGCGGGGTCGGACAACAGCTCGGCGGGCGGCGCGAACTGGGCGAGCCGGCCACCGGTGCGCAGTACGGCGACCATCGTGCCCAGCTTGACGGCTTCGTCGATGTCGTGCGTGACGAAAACGATCGTCTTGCCCAACTCCGCCTGGATGCGCAGGAGTTCATCCTGAAGACCCTTGCGGACGACCGGGTCGACGGCGGAGAAGGGCTCGTCCATCAGCAGCACGGGCGGGTCGGCGGCGAGCGCCCGGGCCACGCCCACGCGCTGTTGCTGGCCGCCGGAGAGCTGGTAGGGGTACCGCTTGGCGAACGAGGCGTCGAGCCCCACCCGTTCCATCAGCTCGCGGGCCCTCGCGCGGGCCTTGTCCTTGCTCCAGCCGAGCATCCGCGGCACGGTGGCGATGTTGTCGACGATCGTGCGGTGCTGGAAGAGTCCGGCGTTCTGGATGACGTAACCCATGCCCCGGCGCAGGGTGTTGACCGGCTGCTGCCGGCTGTCGACGCCGTCGATGAGGATCGCGCCCTCACTGGGCTCGACCATCCTGTTGATCATCCGGAGGGTGGTCGTCTTGCCGCAGCCCGAGGGGCCGACCAGGACGGTGATCGAACGGTCCGGTATGTCGAGGGAGAGCCGGTCGACCGCCACCGTGCCGTCCGGGTACCGCTTGGTGACTGAATCTATCCGTATCAAAACGCCGAATACCCTTCGGGTCTGGCAATTTCCGCCCGTATTCGACCCTTACTCGACCGATCGAGTCCAGGTCATTGCGGGGAGAGTCTAGACCGCTCACCAGATCAGCGGTCCGCCGCCGACGCCGGAACAGCGGCACCGGCAGGCAGACCGATGTTGCAGAAACACAGCGGCGAGCGGACCGGACCGGGCCGCAGAAACGGACGTCCTGTCCCCCGCGTCGTCAACCCCGCTCAGCGGCAGCGGCGTTGCCGTGGCGGGGGCGCCGTACTCGGCCCGGGCGCCGGGCGAGGACCGCCGGGCCGCGTCCGAGGAGCCGCACGGCCGCTCCCGGCAACCCCGTTCCCGCCGCCCCCGCTCCCGGCGCCCCTGCCTCGGCGCTCACGCGGCCGCCGCGTCCGCCGTCGGGAAGCCGGCGCTGCGCAGGACGCGCCCGCCGGGCAGCACGGCGAACACCTCGCAGCCCTCCTGCGCCGCCGCCCAGTCGACCCCCTCCGCGCCCAGGGCGAAGGCGGCCGTGGCGACGGTGTCGGCCTCGGTCAGGGTCCGGGCCACTACGGTCAGGCTGTCGACGCCGGTGACGGGCCGTCCGGTGCGGCCGTCGATGATGTGGTCACCGCGCTCGTACCGTGCGGAGGTCGCGACGGCGGCGTCGGTGAGGTCGAGGACGGCGCACAGTCTGTCGGCGAACGCGGGGTGCCGGACGCCGACCCGCCACGGGCCGCCGGAGACGACCACGTCGCCGCCGGCGTTGAGGCAGAACCGGCGGAGACCGGCGCTGGTCAGCAGCTCGGCCGCGCGCTGCACGGACCAGCCCTTGACCACGGCGCACGGATCGAGCCCACGGCCGGGCAGCCGCACGTCGAAGGCGCCACCGGTGGCCGCCCGGTAGCGCTCGCAGATGTCGAGGACGTGCACGAGATCGGCGCTCAGCTCGTCGGCCGACAGCTCGCCCCGGCCGTGGCGGGACACCTCGCTGTCGGCCTTGAAGGGACTGAAACGGGCGTCGACCGCGCGCAGCCAGGCGAACACGGCGTCCCCGGTCTCCTCGGCGGCGACGGGATCGTCGATCCGCAGGGAGACCGGGAACCCCATGACGTGTTCGACGCGCTGCACGTCACGCGCCCTTCGCGTCGATCGCGGCTTGCAGGGACTCCTTGTAGCCGTCGCTCGTGAGAGTCGCGCCGGAAACGGTGTCGATGTCCGCACTCTGCGCGGTAAGCGTTTCTGCAATCAGTTTCGGCACCGCGGCGGTCGTCTGCGGATGATTCGGCTGCTTCAGCATCCTCACTGCCGTGATCTTGTCGCCGTCGTAGGTGACCTGGACCTGCACGTCGCCCTTCTCCGTCCTGACGGTCGTGCCGGTGAGGACCTCCGACCCCGCGGCGGAGGTGGAGGCCGAGCCGGACGCGGGGGGCGTCGAGACGGCCACGGTGGTGGAGGCCGTACCGGTCGACGGTTCGTAGCGCCAGACCGGGATCAGGCCCGCAACGGACAGGACCAGGACAGGCAGTGCTCGTTTCACGATCTCTCTCTCATCCCGCCAGGCTGAAGCGCTCGAAGTGGATCTGCGTCCTGGGCACGTCGAGCTCGCGCAGAGTGCCGAGGACCGCGTTCATCATCGGCGGCGGCCCGCACAGGAAGACGTCGCGTTGCGCGATGTCCGGTACGAGCGCGGCCAGTTCGCGCGGCGCCAGCCGGTCGGGCACCGACGGCCCGGTGACCAGGTGGAGTTCGGCGCCCTTGGCCAGCGCCAGCTCGCGCAGCTCGTCGTAGAGGACGGCGTCGCGCTCGCCGGCCACCCGGTAGATGACGACCGCGTGCCCGTGGATCTCCTCGAGCAGCGCCCGGATCGGGGTCACGCCGACCCCGCCGGCGATGAGCACGGACTCCGGGCGGGTGCGGTGCATCGCGGTGAAGGCTCCGTAGGGGCCTTCGGCGAAGACGCGGGTGCCGGGTGCGAGGTGGCGCAGTCCGGCGGAGCCGTCGCCGGCCGCCTTCGCGGTCAGCCGCAGCCGGGTGCCGTCGGGTGCGGCCGACAGGGAGAAGGGGTTCGCCTGCCACCAGCGGTCCCTGGTCAGGAACCGCCACAGGAAGAACTGGCCGGCCCGGGCGGGCATCCTGTCCAGGTCGCGGCCGGTGATGTACACGCTGACGACGTTGTCGGCCTCGTGCACGACCGCCTCGACGCGCAGTTGGTGCCGCCAGTTCCGCCACAGCGGCAGGACGACGCGGCCCAGGAGGACCGAGCCCAGGGCGACGGCCCACAGCGCGTACCAGTAGGCCGTGGCGGCGGACGACGTCGTGAACGTCGTCCCGGCCGCGACCTGGTGGGTGAAGGCCAGCACCACGGCGACGTAGGCGTACAGGTGGATGAAGTGCCACGTCTCGTAGGCGAGCCGGCGGCGGGCCCAGCGGGCCGAGGCGCCGCCGATCACCAGGATCAGGCCCATCGCGACGACCGCGCGGAAAACGCCTTCGACGGTTTCGGCGAGGTCGACGAGCTGGCTCACGGGGTTCATCGAGGAGGACTCGGCGTAACCGAAGGCGATGAAGACCACATGTCCGACCAGCGTCCACAGCAGACCGAAGCCGGTCCAGCGGTGCCAGTTGGTCAGCCGGTCCATGCCGATGCGGCGGTCCAGCCAGGGCAGGCGGGCCACCAGCAACAGCTGGAACGCCATCAGCAGGGCGGCGTACAGACCGGCGAACCGGCCTATGACGACCAGCGCGTTGGAGGCGAAGCCCGCCTGTACGGCGAACCAGGTAACGATGGCCGCGTTCGCGGCCAGCACGGTGTACAGGCCGGTGCGGGCCACCACTTTCGGCCGGATCGCCGTGGGGGGCGCGGGAGGCGACTGGACGGTCGTCACGGAAGGAAACTCCTAGATCGGGGCCTCAGGACACAGAGCTTCTCCGTGTTTTGCTGTCATTTTTCTGTCGTACAACTTTCAAGATCTTATCGATCCGCGCGCAGACCGGAAGCGGGGCCGGCGTCGTGGGGCGGGTGGCGCACTATGGACGGGTGGAAAAAGTACGACTCCTCGTCGTGGACGACGACCCGCCGATCGCCGACCTCGTGGCGACGGTCGCCCGCTACGAGGGCTGGGACGCCGTGACCGCCAACTCGGGAGAAGAGGCGCTGCGTCGGGCCGCCGACTTCCGACCTGACATCGTGGTGCTCGACCTGATGCTGCCGGACCTCGACGGCTTCGGCGTGCTCGACCGTCTGCGGCGCTCCGGCACGATGGTGCCGGTCGTCTTCCTGACGGCGCGCGACGGGGTCGCCGACCGGGTGGCCGGGCTGACCCGGGGCGGGGACGACTACCTGGTGAAACCGTTTGCCGTGGAAGAGCTGATGGCGCGGCTGCGGACCGTGCTGCGACGCAGCGCCGGGCCGGGCTTCCAGCGGTCCGTGCTGCGGGTGGCGGATCTCGTCATGGAGGAGGACACCCGGGAGGTCCGGCGCGACGGAAGGCTCCTGACGCTCACCCCCACCGAATACGAGGTGCTGCGCTATCTGATGCGCAAGTCGCCGACGGTGCTCACCAAAGCGCAGATCCTCGACCATGTCTGGGAATACGGTTTCGGCGGCCGTTCCAACGTCGTCGAACTCGTCGTCAGCCGGCTGCGCCGCAAGCTCGACGCGACGGGCGACGATCCGCTGATCCAGACGGTACGCGGTTTCGGATACGTCATCCGGCAGACAGCCGAGTGATCGCCCGGCACCGGCAGTCCTACCGGAGGCTGCGACTCGGCACGCGGCTGGCGCTCGGTCTCGGCGCGCTGTCGCTGGTGGTGTTCGCGGTGGTCGGAACGGCCCTGACCACCTATATGCGCGACTACCTGTCGGCGCAGCTCGACGATCAGCTCGCCATCGCCCAGGTCGCCCAGTCCAAGAGCATCGTGGACTCAGGCTCGCTGACCGGGAAGAAGTACTGGGGCTGGTACTACGCCGTGTACGACATACGCGATGGCGAACCCGTCCTGCGCAAGCCCGAGGACCCCGGTGACGTGCCCGGGGACGTCGACGCCCTCACCGCCCTTGCCAAGGCTCAGACGGCCGCCGACGCCGAGGTGCTGAGCACGGCGCACCTCGCGGGCGAGGGGGACTACCGGCTGCGCGCCTGCGCGGTGGAGCCGGGGGTGGTGCTGGTCAGCGGCGCGCCCTTGGAGGACCTCGAGGACACCGTCGGTCAGCTGATCACGATCCAGGTCGTCACCTTCGGCCTGGCCCTGCTGACGCTGGTGCTGTTCGGCCGGGCGCTGTTGCGGCGCGGGCTGAATCCGCTCAGCGACATGGCGCACACCGCGCACGGCATCGCCTCGCACGACCTCACCGAGTCGGCCTCCCGCCTCCCCCTGCGCGCGGACTCCCTCGGCGGCGGCCCCGAGGTGGAGGAGCTGCGTACGGCGTTCAACACGATGCTGGAGCACATCGACGACTCGCTGGCCGTGCGCGCGGAGGCCGAGCAGCGCCTGCGGCGCTTCGTCGCCGACGCCTCGCACGAGCTGCGCACCCCCCTGATGTCAGTACGCGGTTACGCCGACCTTTTCCAGTACGCGGCCGCCAACGCGCCCGAGGAACGGGACAAGCACCTGGCCCGGCTGCGTGCCGAGGCCGCCCGGATGGGATTTCTGCTGGACGATCTGCTGTTGCTGGCCCGTCTGGACGCGGCCGAGGTGGAAACGCCGCTGCGGAGGGAGAAAGCCGACCTGGTCGAGCTGGTCGAGCTGGCGGCCGACGCCTTCCGCGCGAGTCATCCCGGCCATCCGCTGAGCGTGACGCCGGGTCCCGCGGCCGTACCGCTGTGGATGGACCCCCACCGCATCCGTCAGGTACTGGACAACCTCCTCACCAACGCCGCCGTGCACACCCCGGCGGGCACGCCGGTCCGCGTCGAGGTGACGGTCTCGCCGGAAGCGGCGCGGATCCACGTGGCCGACCAGGGCCCCGGCATCCCGCCCGACGACCGTGACAGCGTTTTCGACCGTTTCTACCGCGTCGACAAGGCCCGCAGCCGCGACCGCGGCGGCAGCGGTCTGGGCCTGTCGGTCGCCCGCTCACTGGTCCAGGCGCACGGCGGCACGCTGGAACTGAACCCCTCGGCGAGGACCACGGTGTTCACGGTGACTCTGCCCCTGTGACCGTCCGGGACGCCGTGCATGACTGCCCCGGGTGCTGCGCCTGTGTGACGTCGTGCTTCGGTGTCCGCCGTTGTGGGTCCTCCCGGTCGGTGACGTGGCCGAACGGAGCGCGCGGCATCCCGGCCCTCGTCGGTGGCGGAGGTGGCGGAGGTGGGTGGACACGCTCGGTCCGGCGTCGCCCGGACCCGGGCGACGTCCTCGTGGACGATCGTGCGTTCGTCGTCGCCGGTCGGCGTCCCGGGCAGGCGGGCCTCGGCGAAGGCCGGGGATGAACCGCGGGACGCGCGGGCAGAAATGACACAGCCTCACCGCGCCTCCCCAGCACCACCGCACCGCGGTCGCCCTTCGGCCCGCACTCCGTCGGCTGCCGGACACCGCACCGTCACGCCGGAGGGGCATCACTCCCCCGCCGCCTCACCAGGCCCGCCCCCGATCCGTCACACCGCCGCCGCGCGGTCACGACGCGGAAGGACGACGTGCGCCGTGCCCCTGCTTCCCCTGCTGCCCCCGGACGAGACCGCGTCCCCGGACCCGGTCGCGGACGTCCGCCGCCGTCCGCCGGGCGCCACCGCGGCCCGCCGCGCCCTCGTCCTGCTTCCGCTGCTGCTCCTCGCGGTGTGGGCGGCGCTCGACCGGCGTGCCGTACAGGACGGAGCCGCCCGGCTGGCCGCCGCCGACCCCTGGTGGCTGCTGTTCGGGCTCCTGTTCACCTACCTGGGCACGGTCGCCGCCGCCTGTGCCCGTCAGGGCGCGATCCCCGAGCGGCTGCCGCCGGGCCTGCTGCTGGCATCGCAGATCGCCGCGGGCGCCGCGAACCATGTACTGCCCGCGAGTATCGGCGCCCACGCGGTCACCGTCCGGTTCCTGCTGCGCCAGGGCGTCCCGCTGCCCCGGGCCACCGCATCGATCGGGCTGTACTCCCTGGTCAGGGCGGTGGCGAAGACGCCATTGGTGTTGGTCTTCGTGCTCGCCGCGCCCGCCGCCGCGCCCCCTGCCCGGCTTCTCCCGGAAGGCCGCACGCTGGTCGTGGCCGCCATCGGCCTCCTGCTGGCGCCCGCGGCGGCCGTGGCGCTGTACGTCCTCGTACGGCCTCTGCGGCGACCCGCCCTGGACTTCGTCCGCACGGCGCTCACCGACGCCCGGCGCCTGCACAGCCGCCCCTCCCGATTCCTGCCGCTGTGGGGCGGAGCGGTCGCGGCCCCGCTGATCCAGGCGGGCGTGGTGGCCTCGGTGGGAACGGCGCTGGGCCTGCCGCTGTCCTGGCCACAGCTGCTGTTCGCGTTCCTCGCGGCGAGCACCGCGGCCGGCGCCGTCCCCGCGCCGGGCGGCATCGGCCCGCTCGACGCGGCCCTGGTCTTCACCCTGGCCGGCTACGGCGCCCCGCTCCCCCTGGCGACGGCGACGGTCATCGGCTACCGGGTGCTGACGGTCTGGGTTCCGCTGCTGCCGGGGATGCTGGTGCTGTCGGCGCTCGTGCAGCGAAAGCAGCTGTGAGCGCCGTCAGCCGTTCGCGTCATCCAGCGAGACCGCCGTCACCGCCGGCATCGCCGAGGCCACCGGCACCGCCGAGACCGCCGTCAGCCTTCGTCGGGCACCGTCCGGCACCGTGGGGCGCCGTCAGCCCCGTCCCGCCCGTCACCGCCGGACGCCGGCCGCCGTCAGCTCTCGTCGGCCGCCGCGAGCCGCAGCGAGATGCTGTTGATGCAGTACCGCTGGTCGGTCGGGGTGGCATACCCCTCGCCCGCGAACACGTGTCCGAGGTGGGAGCCGCAGCGGGCGCAGCGCACCTCGGTGCGCACCATCCCGTGCGTGCGGTCCTCGATCAGCTCCACCGCGTCGGTGTCCTTGGGGTCGAAGAAGGACGGCCAGCCGCAGTGGGACTCGAACTTGGTGTCGGAGGTGAACAGTTCCGCGCCGCAGGCCCGACAGGAGTAGACCCCCTCGGCCTTGGTGTCGGTGTACTCCCCGGTGAACGCGGGCTCGGTCGCCGCCTGGCGCAGGACGGCGTACTCGGCAGGCGTCAGCTCCGCCCGCCACTGCTCGTCCGGCTTTTCGACGTCGTACGACATGAGCCTCAGCCCCTCACTGCGAAAGACGGTCCAGAATGCGCGGGCCCAGGTCGGTCACATCTCCCGCGCCCATGGTGAGAACGAGATCACCTGCCTTCGCCATTCCCGCGATCACGGACGGCGCCTCGTCCTTGTCATGGACGGCCGTCACGTCGGCGCCCGCCGCGCGCGCCGCGTCGATGATCAGCTCGCTGGTCACGCCCGGGATCGGGTCCTCGCGGGCGGGGTAGACGTCGAGGACGACGGAGGCGTCCGCCAGGGTCAGCGCCTGCCCCATCTCCGTGCCGAGCTCCTGGGTGCGGGAGAACAGGTGGGGCTGGAAGAGGACGAGGATGCGGGCGTCGCCGACCGCCGCGCGCATCGCCTCCAGGTCGGCCGTCATCTCGGTCGGGTGGTGGGCGTAGGAGTCCACGACCTGGACGCCCCCCGCTTCGCCCTTGAGCTGCAGGCGGCGCTTGACGCCCGTGTACGCGGCGAGAGCGGGGGCGAGCTCCGCGGCCGGGATGCCCAGCGCGACGCCCGCCGCCAGCGCGGCCACGGCGTTGTGCGCGTAGTGGCGGCCGGGCACCGAGACCGCGAAGACGAGCTCTTCGCCGTCCAGCACCACGGTCACCTCGCTCTTCAGTCCCTGCGGGACGACGGAGAGGACCCGCACGTCGGCGTCCGCGGCCTCCCCGTACGTCACCACCCGCACGCCCTCGACACGCCGGGTCAGCTCGCGGGCGCCCTCGTGGTCGGCGGTGATCACCAGGGTGCCGCCGGGCACGATCTTCCGGGCGAAGGTCTCGAAGGAGTCGTAGATCTCGTCCATCGAGGCGTAGTTGGCGTGGTGGTCGAGTTCGACGTTGAGGACGATGGCGACCTCGGGCGCGTACTTGTGGAAGCTGCGGTCGGATTCATCCGCCTCGGCGACGAAGATCTCGCCCTCGCCGTGCAGCGCGTTGGAGCCGGGCGCGTCCAGGTCGCCGCCGATCGCGTACGAGGGGTCGAGCCCGAGTTCGGACAGCGACACCGCCAGCATGGACGTGGTGGTCGTCTTGCCGTGCGTGCCGGCCACGGCGATCGGGCGCAGCCCGTCCATCAGCCGGGCGAGCGCGTCCGAACGGTGGACAACCGGGATGCCGAGCTCGGCCGCGCGGGCGAGCTCCGGGTTGTCGGCGCGGATCGCCGACGACACGACGACGCAGCTGGCGTCTTCGGCCAGGTGCCCGGCCGCGTGCCCGATGTGCACGGTCGCGCCGAGCGCTCGCAGCGCCGCCGCCGTCTCCGACTCCTTGGCGTCGCTGCCGGCCACCTTGGCCCCGCGCTGGGCCAGGATCTTCGCGATCCCCGACATCCCGGCCCCGCCGATGCCGATGAAGTGCGGTCGGTCCATGGCGGTAGGAAGGCCGGGTGCCATGTGCTGTCTCCCAAGGTGCGCTACGACGGTCCAGTGCGTCCCCACCCTATGGGGCGGGGCCCGGCCCGGCCGACCCGGGCCGCGGGGATCCGCCCCGCACCGCCCAGCGCCGCCACGTCGGCTCCACCGCCCCGTACCTGCCTCGGCAGCTCTCGCCCCGCCCGCCTCCTCGGCCCGGCACCCCGCCAGACCGGCCGGCACCCCGCCGGACCGGCCGGCCTCCGTCCCGCCCGCCTTCGCGGCCCGGGCATCGCGCCTGCCTGCTCGGCCGGGTCTCGGGCCGGCTTCGAGGCGCGCACAGCTCTCACCGGGAAGGCGCTGCCACTTCCACCCCGCCGACACGCACCTCGACTCCCGTCACTCCGGTCGCCCCGCCCGAACCCAGCCGCCCCGGCAGGCCCGGCAGGCCGGTCACTGTCGTCCGCTCGGCCTGCGCCCTACGCCTTGCTGTGCGAGAACAGCTTCAGCACCGGCACGCCCACCTTGTGCCGCGCCCGGGAGGCCCAGTCCCGGTGGAAGAACTCCTCGACGTAGTGGGGATCGGTCAGCACGATCACCTCGTCCGCCCCGACCTCCGCGACCAGGGACGTCAACGCATCCAGCGGATGGTCCTCCACCAGCCGGCCCACCGCCGGGCTGCCGGAGGCCTGCAGCGCCTGGAGGGACACCTCCAGAGCCCGCACGCCGAAGCCCTTGGCCTCGTCGCCCTCCGGCGTCTCGTTCTCCCGAGCCGCCTCGTCGAGTTCGCCGAGAGCCACGTCGTCGATGGCCCGCAGCAACCGGTCCGCCTGGTCGCCCCGTGGCTGGAGCAGCACGTGGAAGGAGACCGGATCGTCCCCGTGCAAGGTGGTGACGAACTCCACGTCGGCGGACGTCAGGGCCTTCTCGATCATCAACACGCTTGTGAACACCAGCGCCCCATTCTCCTGCGAGGACCCCCGTGGCCCTCTGTCCTCCGTGGGCCGGTCGCGGCCCTGCGGAAACCATCCTTCCCCGTGCTCGCACGGGAGGCTGCGAAACTCAGTGTGCCCGCCGGAGTCGAAACGGAACGGTTGATTCCGCCGATTCGAGAGCCCCGGCGACGATACGGACCCCTGTGCGGCCTCACGCTCACGGTCGCCGGTACCTGCCGAACAGGAAACCCTCCTCCTCCAGGAGGGACGCCAGGGCGAACCGCTGGGGAACTGCGAGCGAAGGGCCGCCCGCGATCCGCTGCGCGTCGCCGGCGGTGAGCATCGGGGCGACCGTCAGGCAGAGCTCGTCGAGCACCCCGGCGGCGACGAACTGCCCCAGCAGCCGGGGTCCGCCCTCGGTCAGCAGCCGGGTGTGTCCGAGGTCGGCGAGGGCGCGGACGGCCCGGTCCGGCTCCACCCCCGTGCCGTCGCCGGCGATCACGACGCGTGCGCCCGCGCGTTCCGCGACCGCCACCTTGTCGGGCACGGCGGCGGCGCCCGTCAGGATCAGGGTGGGGACGAGCGGCGAGGTGAAGAGGGGGAGCGAGAAGTCCAGGTCGAGGCCGGCGGTGACGACCGCGACGGCGGGCGCGGGCCCCTGCCCGGCCGCCTCCCGCCGCCGGGCGAACTCCGCACGCGCGCGGGCGGGACGGTAGCCCTCCAGGCGTACCGTTTCCGCACCGACGACGACCACGTCCGCGAGCCCCCGCAGGGTGCCGAAGATCCGCATGTCGGCGGCGGTGGAGATGGCCTGCGAGCGCCCTTCGTGCTGGGCCGCGCCGTCGAGGGTGGACACCATGTTCGCCCGCAGCCAGGGCCGCGGCTCCCCGGGGCCGGGCTCAGGGTAGGCATAGGCGTCGGCGAGTTCGTCGAGGCTCCATTCACGGTCCTGACCCGCGTCACTCCCGTCGTCGCGGGCTCCGAGCGGACTCCCGCCGGAGGGGGTCGGCACTGTCTGGTCGGTCACAGGGAACAGCCGTCGCATGTCAGGCAGTCTGGCACGCCCCGTAGCATGGGGAACCGTGTCGTCCTCCTCCCCCGCCCCCGGTCTCAGCCCGATAGCCGACGCGGCTCCGGTGTCCCTCTGCACCCGCCGGCCGCACGTCCCCGCGGACCGGCTGGTGGCCGAGATGGTGCCGCCTCCCCGCTTCGACTCGGTCCGTTTCAGCACCTACCTCCCGGACCCGAACCAGCCCAGCCAGACCGAGGCGGTGGGTGCTCTGGAGACCTTCGCGGCCGGACTGGGCGGGGCGCATGCGACGGGCGCCGCCGGACGGGGTTTCTTCGGCTTCGGCCGGGCGAAGGCCTCCCGGCAGCCCGCCGGACCGCGCGGCGTCTACCTGGACGGCGGCTACGGCGTCGGCAAGACCCACCTGCTGGCCTCCCTGTGGCACGCCACCCCGGCCGAGCCCGCACTCAAGGCGTTCGGCACGTTCGTCGAGCTGACCAACCTCGTCGGCGCCCTGGGCTTCCAGCAGACCGTGCGCACCCTGTCCGGCCACCGTCTGCTGTGCATCGACGAGTTCGAGCTGGACGATCCCGGAGACACCGTTCTCGTGTCGACGCTGCTCGGCAAGCTGGTCGAGGCGGGCGTCGCGCTCGCCGCCACCTCCAACACCCTGCCCGGCAAGCTCGGCGAGGGCCGGTTCGCGGCCGCCGACTTCCTGCGCGAGATCCAGGGGCTGTCGGCGCACTTCCGAGCCCTGCGCATCGACGGTGAGGACTACCGCCACCGCGGCCTGCCCGAGGCGCCGGCGCCGTTCTCCGACGAGCAGGTGACCAAGGCGGCGTACGCGACCGAGGGCGCTTCGCTCGACGACTTCCCGCATCTGCTGGAGCACCTCGCCAAGGTCCACCCGAGCCGGTACGGCGCGCTGACCGACGGGCTGGGGGCGGTCTGCCTCACGGACGTGCGGCCGGTGCCCGACCAGTCCACTGCGCTCAGGCTGGTGGTCCTGGCCGACCGGCTCTACGACCGTGAGGTCCCGGTCCTCGCGTCCGGGCTCCCCTTCGACCGGCTGTTCAGCGAGGAGATGCTGAACGGCGGTTACCGCAAGAAGTACTTCCGCGCGATCTCCCGCCTCACGGCGCTGGCCCGCGACGCCCGACGGCTCGTCGAGACCCATTAAACGATCCTGGGCGTCGGGTCAAGAGCCGCTTCCCGCCACCCGTTCCTCTGTTTTGAGGCGCACTCCATCTGGAAACGTGGAGTTAACCCTGCAAACAACCTTGCAGGGTTAACGTGTTTCTTGACCAGTCGTTGACCAAGCGTTGATCTGGACCAGAAACGTGCAGCGTGAGGGGGGAGGCGCATGTTCCGTGGTACGACGGCCCGGGCCGTGATCTCGACCCTCGCCGCCCTTCTGCTCGCCCTCCCGTTCTTCGCACCCACGTCCTCCTTCGCACACGCGCACACCGTGCGTCACGCCGAAGCCAAGGTCAAGCCCGGATTCAAACCATCCGGCAAAGCGTTGCGTGAGAAAGCCGTCACACAACGCGACTGCGACCGCTCCGGCGGGCCCACCGACCCCCTGCGCACCCGGGACCGCAACCGGGCCGCCACGAGCGCCTCCGCGGCCTCGGCGCCCCAGGAACCCGAGCGCACACCGCTCTCGCTGGATCCCGCGGCCGCGCACCGGCCGGCCCGGCCCGGCGACCGCCACCATCGCCCGTCGAGATCCTCGACGGCCCACTCCCCGGCGCGACTTCAGGTCTTCCGCTGCTGAGCGAGCAGAACAGCGCTTCCCCCCACCTGTCCTGTGTCCTGCACGTCCGACGCGCCCCCACGGCGCGCCAGGAGGAGTCACCACGCCATGCAGCCCCTCATCGACAACGCCCGTACCTTCGGACAGCGCCCTGAGGAGTTCGCCGAACTCGCCGAAGGCCAGTCCCCACAGGTGCTGTTCATCACCTGCTCCGACTCCCGAGTCGTTCCCGCGCTGATCACGGGCGCCCGCCCCGGCGAGCTCTTCGAACTGCGCACCGCGGGCAACATCGTGCCCCCCTATGGTTCCGACCGCCCCACCGGCGAGGCGGCCACCATCGAATACGCCGTGGAGGTGCTCGGCGTCAGCGACATCGTGGTCTGCGGCCACTCGCACTGCGGCGCCGTCGGCGCGCTGGTCCGCGGCGACGACCTCGACGGCGTCCCGGCCGTACGCGACTGGCTCGCGCACGCCGCGGACGAGCCGGAGGCCGCCGACCCCGCCGACCCGACCGTCATGACGGCGGTGCAGAACCACGTGCTCGCCCAGCTGCTGCGGCTGCGTTCCTACCCCTGCGTCGAGAAGCGGCTGGCGGACGGCCGGATCCGGGTCCGCGGCTGGTACTACGAGGTGCACACCGGCGCCGTACGCGAACACCGCGTCGACACGGACGGCTTCGAGGCCCTGTGAGCGCCGCGACGGACCACGGCGCTCCCGTGCGAATATCCCGGTTCCCCCACCTCAAGCAGGACTTCTCCGCTTCCCTCGTGGTCTTCCTGGTGGCGCTCCCGCTGTGCGTGGGCGTGGCCGTGGCCTCCGGCGTGCCGGCCGAGCTCGGGCTCGTGACCGGCATCGTCGGCGGCATCGTCACCGGTCTCCTGCGGGGCAGCTCCCTGCAGGTGTCCGGTCCCGCGGCCGGTCTGACCGTGCTGGTCTACGAGGCGGTGCGGGAGTTCGGTCTGCCCGCCCTCGGAGTGATCGTCCTCGCCACGGGAGTGCTGCAGCTCGCCATGGGCGCCCTGAGGCTGGGTCGCTGGTTCCGGGCCATCTCGATCTCGGTCGTCGAGGGCATGCTGGCCGGAATCGGTCTGGTGCTGATCGCCGGGCAGCTGTACTCGATGGCCGACGGCAAGGCCCCCGAGTCCGGCCTGGAGAAGATCGCCGGACTGCCCGGGACGCTCGCGGACGCCGTCGGCGACGCCGACGCGTCCGCCTCCCTCCTGCTCGGCGCCGGCACCATCGCGGTGCTGGTGTTGTGGAAGCGGTTGCCCGCGAAGGCGCGCACCGTGCCGGGCCCGCTCGCCGCGGTGGGCCTGGCCACGCTCGCCGCCCTGCTGCTCGACCTGCCGGTGGCCACCGTCGAGGTCCAGGGCCTGCTGGGCTCCCTCCAGCCCCCGCCGCTCAGCGCCTTCGGCGACCTGGCGGACGTCGGCCTGCTCGGCACGATCGTCGCGTTCACCCTGATCGCGTCGGCCGAGTCGCTGTTCAGCGCGGCGGCCGTGGACCGGCTGCACGACGGCCCGCGCACCGAGTACGACAAGGAACTGATGGCGCAGGGCGCGGGCAACACGATCTGCGGGATCCTCGGCGCGCTGCCGATGACCGCGGTGATCGTGCGCAGTGCCGCCAACGTGCAGGCGGGCGCCCGCACGAAGACGTCCCGGGTGCTGCACGGCGTGTGGCTGCTGCTGTTCGCGGCCCTGCTGCCGGGTGCGCTGGCCTACATCCCCGTCCCGGCGCTGGCCGGCATCCTCGTGCACGCGGGCGGCAAGCTCGTGCCCGTGCGGACCATCGCCGGACTGTGGCGCGAGCACCGCGGAGAAGCGCTGGTCCTCGTCGTCACGGCCGTGTCCATCGTCGCGGTCAGCATGTTCGAGGGCGTCCTCATCGGTCTGGCGCTGGCCGTGGTCAAGACCGCCTGGGAGGCCTCGCACCTCAAGCTGGAGATCGTCGACAAGGGCGCGGGACCCGTCCAGGCGCATCTGTCGGGCAACGCGACCTTCCTGCGCCTGCCGAAGATCCTCGACAGCCTGGAGGCCCTTCCGCAGGACCGCCCGGTGGTGGTGGACCTCTCCGGCCTGCACCACCTCGACCACGCCTGCCGTACGGCCCTCGAGACCTGGGCGGAGCGGCACAGCGCGGTCGGCACCGAACCGGTGAAGGTCACGGAGCCGGTGAAAGTCACGCAACGCGTGACGACCGGGTAGCGGCCCGGGCCGGCTGAGCCCGCTGTGCGGTCCGGACCACGGGACGTGGGCCATGGGACGTGGGCCATGGGCCATGGGACGTGGCCCCGGACCGGACAGCGGGCATATCGTTGACAGGAGCAGACAGAACGGCTGTCACGAACCTCTGGTCGAGGGGGTCGTCATGCTCCAGGAGTTGCTGGGTGCGGCCGCGGCGGTCGCCGCCGGAGCCGCCGTGTACCTCGCCGCCGCCGCACGGGTCGTCAGGCAGTACGAGCGCGGCGTGGTCCTGCGCCTCGGCCGCCTGCACGGCGACGTCCGCCCACCGGGGCTCACCCTCGTCATCCCCGCCGTGGACCGGCTGCGCAAGGTCAACCTGCAGATCGTGACGATGCCCGTCCCCGGCCAGGAGGGCATCACCCGCGACAACGTGACCGTGCGGGTCGACGCCGTCGTGTACTTCCGGGTGGTGGACGCCGCTGCCGCGATCATCAACGTCGAGGATTACCGTTTCGCCGTCTCACAGATGGCCCAGACCTCCCTGCGCTCGATCATCGGCAAGAGCGAGCTGGACGACCTGCTGTCGAACCGGGAGAAGCTCAACGAAGGCCTGGAACTGATGATCGACAGCCCTGCCGTGGGCTGGGGCGTCCAGATCGACCGTGTCGAGATCAAAGACGTGTCCCTGCCCGACACGATGAAGCGCTCGATGGCCCGCCAGGCCGAAGCCGACCGGGAGCGGCGGGCTCGGATCATCAACGCGGACGCCGAGCTCCAGGCCTCCAAGAAGCTCGCCGAAGCGGCCAAGGAGATGTCGGAGCAGCCGGCCGCCCTGCAGTTGCGCCTGCTCCAGACGGTGGTGGCGGTCGCCGCGGAGAAGAACTCCACACTCGTCCTGCCGTTCCCGGTCGAACTGCTGCGCTTCTTGGAGAAGGCACAGCAACCGGTACAGCAACCACTGGTGCAGCAGCAACCGGTGCAGCAACAGCCGCCGGGGGTGGTGCAGGAAGCGGTACCACAACAGCTTGCGGAGAAGGGGCAACAACCGGTGTCTCAACGGTCGGTGGACGGGGAGCAGAAACCGCTACCGCAACAATCACCGGAGGGGACCAAGCAACCGCTTACGCAAGAACCGCCGGAGGGGGCGTAGAAACCGCTTACGCGACCGCGTCCGGTGCAGTCGCACCCAAATTCCTCGCTGCCCCCCACCCCACCAAATCCTGACCACCTCCGCCCTGCGCCACTTCCCATTCCATCTCCGGCACTTTCCACCGCATCCACTGCGCCCTCTCATATCCTCGACTCGCCTCCATCGCAGGCTTTCGACGAATGACACGTGCTACAGGCGTGGTTCCCGGAGCGCACTCCGGGTGATAGACACAGCGGGATCACAGTTCCTGTCCGCCAGCAGGAAGGTTTCCCCATGTCTGCGACACGACGTCAGATCCTCGTCGGCAGCGGCGCCCTTGGAGCGGGATTGAGCATCGCGTTCACCGGCGCGCTCTCCGAGCTCTTCGCGGGAACCGCCGCCGCACAGGACGTCGGTCACGAAGGCTACGGCCCCCTCGTGCCCGACCCGAAAGGTCTGCTCGACCTCCCCAAAGGCTTCCGCTACCGGGTCCTGTCCCGCGAGGGGGACCCTCTACGCTCCGGCGAGGGCTCGGTGCCCTCGAACCATGACGGTATGACGGCACTGCCCGGTCACGGCGGTCGGGTCCACCTCGTGCGCAACCACGAGAACCGCCCCACCGCCGCGCACCCCGTGCCCACGGTCGAGGGCCTGACCTACGACCCGGCCGGCAAGGGCGGCTGCACGGCCCTGACGCTGGACTCCCGGAACAAGGTCCTTTCCGAGCGGGTCGCCATCGCGGGAACGGCCGTCAACTGCGCGGGTGGGCCCACCCCCTGGCACACCTGGCTGACCTGTGAGGAGACCGAGGACAAGGCAGGCACAAACGGTTACTCAAAGGACCATGGTTTCATCTTCGAAGTCGACGCGTCCGACCCGCGCCGCACGGGGGCCGTCCCACTGACCGCCATGGGTCGTTTTCAGCACGAGGCGATCGCTGTCGATCCGCGCCGCGGGATCGTTTACGAAACTGAGGACGCGTTTCTCAAACCGTTCGGCCTTTTCTACCGCTTTCTCCCGGAGAAACCGTTGGGCGGGGTGGGCTCTCTCCGCGCGGGTGGCCGACTGCAGGCGATGCGCGTTCCCGGCGTCACGGATCTGTCCTCCATCCGGACCACCGGTGCTGTCTTCGACGGCATCGAGTGGGTGGACGTACCGGATCCGCTCGCCGCGGAAACCCCGGTCCGCCTGCAGGACTTCGGCCCCAAAGGCATTACGCACGCCCAGAAGCTGGAGGGTTGTTACTGGGGCGGTCGGTGCGTGTACTTCGTCTCCTCGTTCGCGCGCGGTTCGGACGGGTCGGCAGCCGATCACTTCGGTCAGATCTGGCGCTACGACCCCCAGCAACGTCGCCTCACGCTCGTCGTCCGCTTCGGCCCGGACACGGACGTGCAGCTGCCCGGAGAGTCCCCCGACAACATCTGTCTCGCCCCGAGCGGCGGCCTGATGGTCTGCGAGGACGGCAACGGCGCCCAGCACGTCTTCGGCGTGACCAGGACCGGCGAGGTGTACGCGATGGCGCGGGGCCGCCAGAACATCGGAACGCCCGAGGCCCCGGAGTGGGGCGAGTTCGCCGGCGTCACCTTCTCTCCCGACGGTGGGACGATGTACGTCAACTGCTACACGCCCGGGACGACCTTCGCCGTGACGGGGCCCTGGCGGCGTTAGGTCCGGTCGGCGCAGCGGACGGTGTGCGCCGCACGGAGCAACCGCACGGCACCGCCTCCGGCCGCGTCCCGACGTCCCGCGCCCCACGGCCGCCGCGGACCGAGCCGGCGATGCCTCACGGACATCCCGGACGAGACCGGGCCCGGTCGATGAGAACCTCTCCCGTCAGCGTCAGTCGAGAGGGTCGACCGCGGGCTTCGCTCCACCTCGGGTGCGTCAGACGCGTTGAGCGCGCCTGACGCACCCCGACTTCCCCGAGGGTTCGGGGAACCGGAAGCATGGCTGCGCCCTTGCGTCGGTGTCACACGAGCGGCCGGGCGGGTGACAGCGCATGGGACGCGGTCACGTGCCGACGCGGACGCCGACGCATTTCTCATATCTTCATACGATGATCACTCCCGCTTGTCGCCGCCTGGTCGCCCTCTGCGCGCTCGGCACCACTCTCGGAGCCCTCGCCGCCTGCGGAAGCCCTCAGCAGACCCCGACTCCCCGCACGGCCTCCTCGTCTCCCGCTTCCGCCGCCCCGGGCCATCCGTCGGCGCCCCTCTCCCACGCCCCCGCCGCCCCGTCCCGGCCCCCGACGCTCGCGCCCGGACCGGCCGGCCTCACCCCTGTCTTCCGCAACGCGCCCCGCGCTCCCGGCAAGACGGTCGCCCTCACCTTCGACGCCGACATGACCGCTGACCAGGGCGGCCGGGCGGCTGCGGGCGAGCACTTCGACAACCCCGGGCTGATCGCGGCGTTGCGTACGCTGAAGGTGCCGGCCACCGTGTTCATGACGGGTCGTTGGGCGGAGGAGTACCCGGACCAAGCCCGTTCCATCGGCCGCGACTCCCTGTTCGAGATCGCGAACCACTCCTACAGCCACTTCGCCTTCACCGATGACTGCTACGGCCTGCCGACCGTCCCCGAGGACCGGATGCGAGAGGACGTGGAGCGGGCGTACACCGCGCTTCACAAGGCCGGAGTGCCGGAGCCGATGCCCTATTTCCGTTTTCCCGGCGGCTGCTACGACCGGCGGGCACTGCGCGCGGTGAGCGGCACCGGTGTGACCGCCGTTCAGTGGGACGTGGTGAGTGGAGACGCTTTCGCAACGGACGCCGACGCAGTGGCTCAACAGGTGTTGCAGGGTGTGAAGCCCGGCTCAGTGGTCGTGATGCACTGCACCCGAAGCGCCGCCCCGACGACCGAGCAGGTGGTACGGACGGTCGTGCCTGAACTGCGCCGCCAGGGATACCGGTTCGTGAAGGTGTCGGAACTGATCGGCACGGCGAACGCGCGACACTGACTCGTGCGGCTCGTGTGCGTCGCCCGGACCGGCCCCCCGTGTCACCCAGCGACCTCGAGCGCCGATCTCATGGGCGGAGAAGTTTTCGTACGCTGAAGGCATGAGTGGCGAAACCGAACGGGATTACTGCTTGATCGACGCGACGACTCCGCCCAGGGCTGACGGGCCGCCATACGCGGAGTGCGTCCTGTGCAGGAAGCCCACCGAATACCCGGAGTCACACAAAGGGGTCACGTTGTGCCCGGCGTGCGAGTGGCAGGAGGCTCAGCGGACCGCTTGCTCCGGGTAATCGCTCACGCCCACTTACTTTACGTAACCGCTTCCAGTCGGTCCGCTGCGCGTAACCGCTCACTGAGAGCGATTTATTGCGTATCCGTTTACCGTCGCTGTGGCTTTCAGTAATCGCTTACCCGATGCGGCACCCCGAGGCTCGTTCCCCGCCTCCTCACCTTCCCGCTTCCTCCCCTTCCTGTCCCCTTCTCTTCCTGTCCCCTCTTCCCTTCTCTTCCCTCTCCCCTCAAGGGGATCGTCGGGAAGTGAGCGAACAAGACGCGGCGATTGCCGCAGCGCTCAGCAGGGCTGCCGCGGCCAGGGGCAGGACCGGTGTGTGGACCGTCGCCGTGTGGGAGCCGCCGACCAGACCGCTGACGGCCGCGTGGGCGGGTGAACCGCTCACGACCAGCGCCAGCAGGGCCGCCAGCAGCAGCGCGGGCACCGCCCGACCCGTCGAGCGCAGCACGGGCCAGGCGGTGAGCGCGCCGACCGCCGTGCCGAGCAGTGCACAGGTCAGGACCGCGAGCAGGCCGGCGCCTGCGGCTTCGAGGACGGGAACCCGTCTCTGGTGATCGCTGCCGACGGGGTCGCTGATGAGCGTGACGATCGCTGTCGTGATCGTGCCGAGCACAGCGGCCGAAGTCAGCGCGACCAGCACGGAAGCCAGGTGTGCCCGGGCCGGACCGACGGCTGCCGCGACCACTGCACGAGCGGTCGGGGGTTCGTTGGCGACACAGATCCGCACCAGCCAGGCGGCGACGGGCAACAGGAAGGCGGCGGCGTAGCCGAGAGAGTCCAGCAGCGGCTGGCCGCCCTGTACGCCGATGCCGAGCGAAGCGGTGTACAGCAAGAACGGCGGCAGCCAGCGCTGCGACCGCACCAACAGGGCGGTCTGGTAACGCAATAGGGCAGTCATCGGCAACTCTCATCCTGGCTGTGTTCCTGGCTGTCGTCTCGGCCCTCGTTCTGGCTCGCATCTCCGCTTCCGTCGTGGCGGACGCTCACCACGTGCCACGGCGGGCGGGCGGTCAGCAGAGCGCGGAGCAGGACGTCGGAGTGGGAGGCGGGGACAGTGAGCACATGGAGCCGCTCGGCCGTCTCCTCGGCGACGACGGCCAGGCGGAGCACCTCCGCGGGAAGCGGGGCGGCCGCGCCGTGTACCTCGATGATCATGTGCGGGCCGTCGGGTACGACGGCCGGTTCTTCGCCGGCACGGCGGTGGAGGCCACCGTCGCGCACCGTGTAGGCGGTGTCCGCGGCCCCGGCGAGACGGCGGGGGTCGTGGTCGACGAAGACGACGGCCGCGCCGGCGGCCCTCCGCTCGGCGACCGCTCGTTCCAGTTCGGCCCGCGCGTCCGCGTCCAGGCCGGTCCACGCTTCGTCCAGGATCAGCAGCTCGGGCTCGGCGAGGAGCGCCTGGGCGACGGCGACCTTCTGGCTGCTGCCCTTGGAGAGGCGGGTCATGGGCGTGCGGGCGTGGGCGACCGCGCCGAAGCGGTCCAGCCACTCCTCCGCGGCCCGCTCGGCCGACACTCGGGGCAGGCCGTGCACCGTGCCGAGATGAGTCAGATAGCCGAAGGCGGTGAAGGGGAGGGCGGCGGGGAAGCGTTCAGGCACGTAGGCGGTGCGGGGGCGGCCCGTGATGCTGCCCTCCGTGGGCGCGTCGATCCCGGCGAGGAGCCGGAGAAGTGTGGACTTGCCGCTGCCGTTGGGGCCGTCGATGCGGGTGAGGCTGCCGGGGGCCAGTCCCAGATGCACGTTGCGCAGCACCCACGGGCCGCGTAACCCATAGCGGCGGCTTACATCGTCCAGGCGTAGATCGCGCTTCATGAAGACCATACCTTTCGCGAGAGGGCCGCGCCCTGGTGGCATGAGAACGAGTAGAAGCGGTTACCGCGTTCCGGACGACTCGGTGGGGGGGCAGGGACAGCCGCCTGCCGCCACGGGCAACGCCACAGAGGCGCCGACTGCTGCGGGGTCCGTCGGTCAAGTAGCCTGCGCCTGTGAGTGAGAGTCCCTTTCAGACCGAGCCGAACCCTCGTGACCAGGCTCCGCAGTTCGTGTTGCCGCTCGTCGTACGGATAGAGAAGTCCGCGCCCCCGGCCCGTACCGACGCCTTGGAGACCGCTGCTCGTGCCGTGCTGGTCATGCTCGCCGACGAGCGGTCCGTCGGGGACGGCGAGTGGGCACAGGTCATGACGGACTGGCAGGACGCCCGGATTCGCAAGGTGGTGCGACGGGCCCGGGGGGCCGAGTGGCGGCGAGCCGGGGAGTTGCCGGGGATCACGGTTACCGGCAAGTCGGCTGAGGTGCGGGTGTTTCCGCCCGTGCCGCTGGACGGGTGGCCGAAGGAACTGGCGAAGCTGCAAGTTTCAGGAACCGATCTCGACGATCCGGAAACCCCTGCGGACGTCGAGCCGGGGACGGTCGTGCTGTGGATGAGTCCGGACGTCGCGATGTCCGCGGGCAAGGCGATGGCCCAGGCCGGGCATGGCGCGCAGCTCGCCTGGTGGGAACTGTCGGACGCCGAACGGGCCGGCTGGCGCGAGGCGGGATTCCCGCTCGCTGTACGGACCGCGGATCGGCGGCGGTGGCATGAACTGACGGCGAGCGGGCTGCCGTTGGTGCGGGACGCGGGCTTCACCGAGATCGCCCCGGGCAGTTGCACCGTCGTCGCGGAGCATCCGGCCCTGCGCACCCGCTGATCCCTCTCCCTCCGCTCTTCCGCTCCCTCCCCTGCCCCTGCCCCTGCCCCTGCCCCTGCCCCTGCCCCACCCTCCCTTGTCCGCCGGCTGCTGCCGCCGCTCCGGTGCCCCCTCTGTACCCCTCCCCTGTGCGCCCGTCTGCCCTGTCCGCCCCTCTACCCTTCCGCTGCACTTCCGCGCGCGAACCTCAAATGTTGCTCTGAAGGGGAGTCCCAGGCGGTTCGGCGGAGGACAGTGGGGCCATACCACCGTCACCACGCAGGGGGAACGAAGGAGGCGGGGACCATGAGGCGACTGGGGACGGGGATCGGCTGGCGGCCGGAGATCGCGGACGCCGTGGAGCGGATGCCGGGCATCGACTGGGTCGAGGCCGTCGCAGAGAACGTCTGTCCAGGGCACCTGCCCGCTTCCCTCCTACGGCTCCGCGAGCGGGGGATCACCGTCGTTCCGCACGGCGTCTCGCTCGGGCTCGGCGACGCGGAACGGCCCGACCGGGAGCGCCTGGCCGCCCTCGCCCAGCGGGCCGAGGCACTGGGGTCGCCTCTGGTCACCGAGCACATCGCGTTCGTCCGCGCGGGCGGCCCTTTGACGGGGTCGCCACGGCTGGAGGCCGGACACCTGCTGCCCGTACCGCGCACGCGCGACGCCCTCGACGTGCTGTGCGAGAACGTGCGCATAGCTCAGGACGCGTTGCCCGTGCCGCTCGCGGTCGAGAACATCGCCGCGCTCGTGGCGTGGCCGGGCGAGGAGATGACCGAGGGACAGTTCCTTTACGAGCTGGCCGACCGTACGGGCGTACGGCTGCTCATCGACGTGGCCAACCTGCACACCAATCACGTGAACCGCGGCGAGAATCCCGCCGAGGCGCTAGCGGAACTGCCTCTGGAGGCCATCGCCTACGTCCACGTGGCGGGCGGTTTCGAGCGGGACGGCGTCTGGCACGACAGCCACGCCCATCCGGTGCCTCGGCGGGTCCTCGACATTCTGACCGACCTCGCTTCCCGGGTGTCGCCGCCGGGAGTATTGCTGGAGCGGGACGACAACTTCCCCGAACCGACCGATCTGGAGAGGGAGTTGGCCGCGATTCGGACAGCTGTCCAGACCGGGGCGGCCCAGGGCTCCGGCGCGCGAACCTCTTCGAGCACCGGAACGCACGGCGTGACACACGCGCCGACCACTCCCGACACCCTCGCCACCCCAGTCGCCCTCGCCACTCCTGACACCTCAGCCGTCCCGGCCACCCCTGACACCCCAGCCGCTCCGGACGCAGCGGATACCCCAGCCGAGGCAGCCCGTCAGCGTCTCGGGCTCGCTCAGGCGGCCCTGCTGTCCGCCCTGGTCGCCGGGACACCGGTTCCCGAGGGTTTCGACCGGGTGAGGCTCGGTGTGCAGGCGCGGGCGCTCGCGGCGAAGCGGGCGGACGTGGTGGCGAAGGTCGCACCGGAGCTGCCGCTGATTCTCGGAGACGGTTACCGGACCGCTTTCATCGCGTACACCCGGGGGCACCCGATGCGCGACGGCTACCGGCAGGACGCCCTGGATTTCGCCGAGGAAATGCTGCGGGGCACCCGCGCCGCGCAGGGGCGGTCCCGTCGCGAGCTGCGCCGCTGGTGGCTGGACCGCTCAGGTCCCGCGCCACGGCGGACGTCGCGCCTGGGCCGGGTGGGACGAGCGCTCATCCGGCACTGACGACCTCCATACGGTCGCTCCGTCCGGAATGTGCCCGGGTTAACACCACCCTCACGCCAGAGAATCAGAGCGACCACTGTAACCCTTTACTGCTATTTCATACCTATTCACCCACCCCTCCCCGCATCCTCTTTCGACCGATATGCGAATGATGCAATCCTTCGCCCCTGTACGGCAGTTGGCGGGACGGGCGCAGTAATATGCCAGTCCCGCAACCGAAGCGCACTAATGTGCAGCGCCGTGAGCAGGAGGCACCATGCGCCCGCGACCCCCGATCAAGGGCAGAGGCATCTTCAGTGGCACCGGGCTCATCATCACCGGTCTGGCGGCGACCCTCGCGGCGCTGGTCTTCCCGGTCTGGTCGTACTCCGGTCAGCCGACCGCAGGCGCGGACGTGCTGAACGCGGAGGCTGTGGCGACCCAGTACGGGCCGCTGTCCGCGCTGGACCAGGAGTTCATCACCAAGGTCCGGCTGGCCGGGCTGTGGGAGCTGCCCGCAGGTCAGCAGGCGCAGACGAAGGGCACGACCGAGGCGGTGCGGACGGCGGGCCGGCACCTCGTCGAGGGGCACGCCTTCCTGGACCAGCGGGTGCGCACTGTCGCCTCCCAGCTGGGTCTCACGCTGCCCGACGAGCCCAATGAGCAGCAGAAGGGGTGGCTGGCGGAGCTGGACGCGGCGCAGGGCGTGCAGTATGACAGCAGGTTCGCCAACATTCTGCGCCTCGCGCACGGCCGGGTGTTCTCACTGGTCGCCCAGGTACGGGCCGGCACCCGCAACTCCCTGGTGCGCGAGCTCGCCGACGACGCCAACACCACCGTGCTCGACCACATCAAGATCCTTGAGGCCACCGGGTACGTCGACTTCGACGCGCTCGCCCAGGACCTGACCACCGGCAGCACGCCACCACCCTCCGACGCCTCCGCGCCACCCGTGTCACCCGTGTCACCCGTGTCACCCGTGTCACCCGTGTCACCCGTGTCACCCGGAGCGTCGGCCGCCTCGTCCGGTCCCGGACCGGTAGTCCCGCTCCCCGCGCCGTCGTATCCCACGTACACGCTCCCGCCGGCGGCCGCGAGCCCACCGCCCGGCTCTTGAACCCTCGTCCGCGAACGCGGGCGACGACCGTGCGTACCTGCCCTCCGGTGGCCGTACGGAGGATCCGCGCGGTCCGAGAGCCGGACCTGCGGGCCGGCTTCGCGCGTCGCGAGCCGCACGGGCGCGACTGAGACAGGGCCGGGGCGCGCTCCATCGCCGGAGGGCGCACAGGGGCATTGGCGCCGACACCCGCCGGTGGTGCTTGCCTTCCCACTGGGCCGAACCAAACATCCCTTTTGTCGCTGTCGTGCACCGAAGGGACACCCGATGCGAGCCGCCGCCCTCCATTCGGCTGCAGGAGCCCTGCTGCTGACCGCCCTCACCGCCGTCCCGGCAAGCGGCGTCCCCCACTCCTACGCCCCCGGCCTCCCGAGCGACCCGGAGCGTTCCGTCGCCTCCGGCAAGGCGCTCGCCTCCGGCCGGACACTCGCCGCCTTCACGGCGCTCACCCCCGGAGCCGCGCTCAGCCCCGACGCCGCACATGCCCCCGGAGTCACGCTCACCCCCGACGCCGCTCACGCCCCCGGCGTGGCGCTCGCCGCCGTGCGGGCCGCCGCCGAGGGCGTCACCTTCGGGAAGTGCCCCGACGCGCAGGATCTGCCGGGCGGGATGCAGTGCGGCACGGTCGCCGTACCGCTCGACTACGCGCACCCCGACGGTCCGCGGATCAAACTGTCCGTCAGCAGGGCGTCGGCCACCCGCAGGGATCCGCACAACAGCGAGCGGCGGGTGCCCCGGCAGGGCGCGCTGGTCTTCAACCCGGGCGGGCCCGGCGGCTCGGGCCGGTACTTCCCGCTGGTCGGGCTGCTGCCGGAGTGGAAGCGCATCGGCGCCGCGTACGACCTCGTCGGCTACGACCCGCGCGGCGTCGGCCGGTCGGCGCCCCTGTCCTGCCAGGATCCCAAGCGCTTCTTCAAGGGCCCCTCCCCCGCTCCGGCCCATCCCTCGGAGTCGTACAAGAGGGAACGCATCGCGCAGGCGAAGGCTTACGCACGCGGTTGCGCCAAGCGGTCGGGCAGTGCCCTGCGGCACTACAACTCGCTCAACAACGCACGCGACCTGGACGTGCTGCGTGCGGCGCTGGGCGAGGACCGGCTGACGTTCATGGGAGCGTCGTACGGCACCTATTTCGGGGCGCTGTACGCGACGCTGTTCCCCTCGCACGTGCGGCGGATGGTGTTCGACGCGGCCGTGAACCCGGACCCCGCGCAGATCTGGTACCGCGACAACCTCGGCCAGTCGGCGGCGTTCGAGAGCCGCTGGGCGGACCTGCGGGAGTGGATCGCCGCGCACGACGACGTGTACGGCCTCGGCGACACCGCGGACGAGGTGCTGCACAGCTACGAGCGAGCCCGCGCCCGGCTGGCCGCGGAGCCGGCCGGCGGGAAGGTGGGGCCCGGTCAGCTGCAGGGCGCGTTCCTTCAGGCCGCGTACTACGACGACTACTGGCCGGGCCGGGCGCAGGCGCTGTCGGAGTATCTGAAGGGCGATCCGAAGCAGCTGATCGCGCAGGCCGCTCCCGTGCTCGAGGCGGCCGCCGAGGCGGAGAACGCCAACGCCGTGTACACGGCCGTGGAGTGCAACGACGCGCCCTGGCCCACGGACTGGAAGGTGTGGGACCGCGACAACACCCGGCTCGCGCGGGTCGCCCCGTTCGAGACGTGGGACAACGTGTGGGCGAACCTGCCGTGCGCCTACTGGCCGGTGCCCCGGCAGCGGCCGCTCGACGTGCGGACGGGGCGGGGTGAGCTGCCGCCGACGCTGATCCTGGCCGCCGAGCGGGACGCGGCCGCGCCGTACGCGGGAGCCCTGGAAATGCACCGGCGGCTGTCGGGCTCGGTGTTGGTGACGGAGCGGGACGCGGGCACCCACGGCATCGCGGGAGGGCCCAACCGGTGCGTCAACGGGTATCTCGACGCGTATCTTCTGGAGGGACGGCTCCCGGCTCGGCGCGCCGCCTGCGCGGGACGCGCGGAGCCGAAGCCGAAGCCGAGCGCTGCGCACTGAGGCCCCCGAAGCCCATCACCGCCCCACCCGCACCCGGCACTCCCACGGCACCGGGGCCTCCGAGCGGCCGGGGCCTCCGAGCGGCCGGGCCCTCCGAGGCGCCGAGGGCGAGGAATTCGGCAGCCGTGAGCAGCCGGCCGGTCGTCCGGAGCGCCGAGGCGTTCCCCGTCCTTCCCGGCCGCTCCCGCCTTTCCCCCGCCGTACCTCGCCGCTCCTGGCCCGATCGCGAGGCCGGCCATCACCAGCCCGTCAGGCCGGCCCGGCGACCGGCGTCAGGCCAGCCCGGCGACCAGGTCGGCCACCGACTTGCGCCGGCCCGTGTAGAACGGCACCTCCTCGCGGACGTGCATGCGAGCCTCGGAGGCGCGCAGGTGACGCATGAGGTCGACGATGCGGTACAGCTCGTCGGCCTCGAACGCCAGGATCCACTCGTAGTCGCCCAGCGAGAACGAGGCGACGGTGTTGGCCCGGACGTCGGGGTAGCCTCGGGCCATCTTGCCGTGGTCGGCGAGCATGCGGCGGCGGTCCTCGTCGGGCAGCAGGTACCAGTCGTAGGAGCGCACGAACGGGTAGACGCTCACGTAGTCGCGGGGCGTCTCGTCGGCGAGGAACGCCGGGATGTGCGAACGGTTGAACTCGGCGGGGCGGTGCAGCGCCATGTTCGACCACACCGGCTCCAGCGCGCGGCCGAGGCGGGTGCGGCGGAAGAGGTTGTACGCCTCCTGCAGCTGGTCGCTGGTCTCCGCGTGCCACCAGATCATCAGGTCGGCGTCGGCGCGCAGACCGGACAGGTCGTAGGTGCCGCGGATCGTCACGTCCTTGGCGGCGAGCTGGTCGAACAGCTCCTGGACCTCGTCGGCGTAGCCCGCGCGCGCAGCGTCGTCGGGGAGCACGTCCTTCAGCTTGAAGACGGACCACAGGGTGTAGCGGATGACCTCGTTGAGGTCCTTGGCCAGCTTGCCCTTGTTCGGGATCCTGCCGGGCTCGGGGGTGGAGGCGTCGTCACTCATGGTTCTCATTCTCCCGCTCCGCCGTGCAGACTCTGCACCGGGTCGGCCATGAGCCGCGCCACGGTGCTCAGATCGCCGCCCAGCTGGTCCACCGCGGCGTCGGCGCTGGCGATGCAGGCGGGGATGCCCACGCCGTCGTACGCGGCGCCGCACACCGCGATGCCGGGGAGCCCGGCCAGGTGCTCGCGGATGCGGGCCACGCGCGCGTGGTGGCCGACGGGATACTGGGGCAGACCGTCCGTCCAGCGGGTGACGCCGGTCTCGAGCGGAGACGCGGTCAGGCCGGTGGCCTCGCGCAGGTCGTGCCGGGAGACGGCGACGAGGTCGGCGTCGTCCTTGTCGAGGATCCGCGTCTCGCCGTGGCGGCCCACGGAGGTGCGCAGCACGACCGTGTCGGGGTTCTCGTCGGCGATCCAGCCCCACTTCTGGGAGGCGAAGGTGGACGCTTTGATGGTGTGTCCGTCGACGGGCGGGACGAGGAAGCCGCTGCCGTCGGGGAGGGCGGTGTCGGCGCGCCGGTAGGCGAGGGTGACCAGGGCCATCGAGGCGTACTCCACCGTGCGCAGTTCGGCGGCCGCCTCGGGGGACGCGGCGTCGAGCAGGGCGGCGGCGGCCGGCGCGGGGACGGCGACGACCACGGCGTCGGCCCACAGCTCGCGCTCTCCCGCCGTGACGCGCCAGCCGCGCACGGGGTCGCGGCGCAGTGCGGTGACCGGCACGCGCGTGTGGATCTCGCCGCCACGCGCCTCGACGGACGCGGCGACCGCGAGCGGCAGGCAGCCCACCCCGCCCTGGATGCCCATGAAGACGGGCCCGGTCTGCTGAGCGGCCGCCGCCCGGCGCTGGATCTCGCGCACCGCCTCGGTCAGCGAGGTGTGCGTGCGCGCTGCCTGGAAGAGCTGCGGAACGGCCGAGCGCATCGAGATGCGGTAGGCGTCGCCGGCGTAGACCCCGCCCAGCAGGGGTTCGACGAGGCGGTCGACGACCTCGCGGCCCACCCGCGCCGCCACGTACTCCCCGACGGCCACGTCGTCGCCGACCTCGGTGCGGGGCAGGCCGGCGTCGCGCTCGACGCGGGCGAGGCCCTCGTCGGACAGGACGCCGGAGAGGGCCTCCGCGGTGCCGGGGACGCCCATGACGTGGCCCTTGGGCATGGGGCGCAGCGCGCCGCGGGTCCAGAGCGAGGCCGTGGCGGTGGCCGGCGGTTGCAGGCGGTCGGCGAGGCCCGCCTCGCGCGCGAGGGCGACCGCCTCGGGCCGGCGGGCCAGCATCGACTCGGCGCCGAGGTCCACGCGCACCCCGGCGATCTCGCCGGGCAGCAGCTTGCCGCCGACCCGGTCGGACGCCTCCAGCACGGTCACCCTCGCCCCGCGCTGCAGCAGCCGGTGGGCGGCGGCCAGCCCGGCGATCCCGGCTCCGACGACGATGACGTGCTGCCCGGTGTCCGTACCCGTTGCGCTCATGTCCCCACTCTCTCAGACGCCGCTGACACTCCCGGCAGCCCGTCGCCACCCCCCGGCCCGTCACCACCGCCCGGCCCGTCGCCACCCCCGGCAGCCCGTCGCCACCCCCACCGGTCTCGCGGACGCGCCCGTCGCCGTCGCCGCCGCCGTCGGTGTCCTGTCCGCGTCCCGACCGTGACCTGTTCGGAACCGGGCCCGGCCAACGTCCCGGCCCGCCCGGGCGTCGAAGGAACGTCAGTCGTCGACACCTCCCGGGGGGACACTCAGATGCGCACACGACGCTCCACACGACCGGCTCGACGTCCCGCGAGGCGCCGCGCGTCCTCACCCCGCCCACGGGCTGCCGTACGGTCCGCCCACGCGTCGGCCGTGGTTCTGCTGGCCGCCGCGCTCGCGCTCACGGGCTGCGGCGGCGCGGACGACAAGAGCGCGGGCAGCACGGCCGACAGGGCCGCCGTCGGAGCTGCCTCCACAGGCGGCGCCGGCGCCGCCCAGGACGTCGAGGAGGGCGCGGGCGCGAGCGGTTCCAAGGCGGCCCCCGCGCCGAAGCCCAGGCCGGTGGCCGACCGCATCATCCGCACCGCCGCTCTCACGGTCCAGGTCAAGGACGTGTCCAGGGCGCTGGACGAGGCCCGCGCGACCACCGAGAACGCGGGCGGCTACGTCGGCGACGAGACGACCGGCCGGGACGAGGACGGCTCCGAGCACACGCGCGTGGTGCTGCGGATTCCCGTCCAGAAGTACGACGACGTCCTCGTCGCCCTCCAGGGCGCGGGCAAGCTCCTGCAGCGCACGGCGAAGGCCCAGGACGTCACGGACCAGGTCGTCGACGTCGAGAGCCGTATCGCTTCGCAGCGCGCCAGCGTCGCGCGGGTCCGCGAGCTGATGGACCGGGCGACGAAGCTCGGGGACGTCGTCACCCTCGAGGGCGAGCTGAGCAACCGGGAGGCCGATCTGGAGGCGCTGCTCGCGCAGCAGGCGTCCCTGAAGGACCGCACGAGTCTGGCGACGGTCACCCTGACCCTGTCGGAGAAGCCGGTGGTGCGGGACGCCGAGGACGACGCCCCGGGGTTCGTGGACGCACTGGCGGGCGGCTGGACCGCGTTCGTGACGACGCTGCGCTGGATCGCCGTCGTGTTCGGCGCGGTGCTTCCGTTCCTCGCGGCCGCCGCCCTGCTTCTGCTGGCCTGGCTGCGGGTGACGCGTCCACGGCGGCGGGCGGCGCCGGTGGAGGCGTCCGAGGAGGCCGGGCGGCCCGGGCAGGACCGAACCGGGAGTGCCCCGTAGCGTGTTCGCATGAGCATCGAGCGACTGGTCGTGATCGGCGGGGACGCCGCGGGCATGTCCGCGGCGTCCCAGGCCCGCAGGCTGAAGGGGCCCGAGGAGCTGGAGATCGTCGCCTTCGAGCGCGGCCACTTCACCTCCTACTCGGCGTGCGGCATCCCGTACTGGGTGGGCGGTGACGTCGGCGCGCGGGACGATCTGGTCGCGCGTACGCCCGAGGAGCACCGCGCGCGGGGGATCGATCTGCGGCTGCGCACGGAGGTCGTGGAGATCGACGTGGCCGGCCGGCGGGTTCGCGCGCGTGAGGTGGAGTCCGGGGCCGAGTCCTGGACGTCGTACGACAAGCTCGTCGTCGCGACCGGGGCGCGGCCGATCCGGCCGGACATGCCGGGCGCGGACGCGGCGGGAGTGCACGGGGTGCAGACCCTGGACGACGGGCAGGCGCTGCTGGACTCGCTGGCACGCGCGCGGGGCGAGCGGGCCGTGGTCGTGGGAGCCGGTTACATCGGCGTGGAGATGGCCGAGGCGCTCATCAACCGCGGCTACCAGGTGACGGTCGTCAACCGGGGGAGCGAGCCGATGTCGACCCTCGATCCGGACATGGGCCGGCTGGTGCACCGGGCGATGGAGGGCCTGGGCATCACCATGGTGAACGACGCCGAGGTCACCGAGGTCCGCACGGGCGAGGACGGCCGGGTGCGGTCGGTGCGGACCGCGGACGCCGAGTATCCGGCGGATGTGGTGGTGCTGGGCATCGGCGTCAGCCCGGAGACCGGGCTCGCGCGGGCCGCCGGGCTGCCGGTGGGCGTGCACGGGGGGCTGCTCACCGATCTGGCGATGCGGGTGCGCGGCCCCCTCGCCGACGGGAGGGTCTGGGCCGGGGGAGACTGCGTCGAGGTCCTCGACCTGGTGTCCGGCCGGGAACGGCACATCGCCCTGGGCACCCATGCCAACAAGCACGGGCAGGTCATCGGCGCCAACGTCGGGGGCGGATACGCCACGTTCCCCGGTGTGGTGGGCACGGCCGTCAGCAAGGTCTGCGACCTGGAGATCGCCCGCACGGGCCTGCGGGAGAAGGACGCGCGCCGGGCCGGTCTGCAGTTCGAGTCGGTCACCATCGAGTCGACCAGTCGCGCCGGCTACTACCCGGGGGCCTCTCCCATGACGGTGAAGATGATCGCCGAGCGCGGGACGGGCCGTCTGCTGGGGGTCCAGATCGTCGGCCGGGAGGGGGCGGCCAAGCGGGTCGACGTCGCGGCCGTGGCGCTGACGGCCCGCATGACGGTCGAGGAGATGACGGCCCTGGACCTCGGGTACGCGCCCCCGTTCAGCCCGGTCTGGGACCCGGTGCTGGTGGCGGCCAGGAAGGCCGCGGCGAAGGTGCGCGGCGGGACGCGGTAGGGGCGCGGACCCTGTCGCGACCGGCCGCCGGACGTCGGTGGCCGCGCCGTGGTCCGCGCCCCCGGGCGCCTCGCCGGGCGGTTACGCGGTCCCGGTCAGGCGCGGCAGCGCGGAGACCGGCGCGCCGGCGGTCTGCTCGGCGGGCTTCGCGTGCGCCGCGGCCGCCGGCCGTGACCGCAACCGGTGGCTGACGGCTTCGTCCAGGGTCACCGGGCGCTGCATCTGCGAAGCGAGCCGTCCGGCCTCCTGGCCGAGCCGTGCCACGTCCTCCCAGGGCAGCCTGATCACCAGGGAGATCTCCGCCTCTCCGTCGGGGGTGGCGTGCATAGGGGGAGTGATTCGGTCGTTCATCGCTGTTCCTCACGTCGTCCCCGCGACCCGCCTTCCTCGTGCCGCGAGCGGTTGCCGGTTCATACGCGGTGGTGGACAGGCGCGTTCACCGATTCACCGAACGGATCGGGGGCACAACTTCCTTGTGGTCATCCCCGTGCATGACGTGAACCCCGTGCGCCGCACCCCGGTGGTGACGTACGCGCTGATCGGCGCGAACGTCCTCGTGTTCTGGTTCATGCCCGGCCTGTCCGGCTCCGTGGCGGGCGACAGCAGTCTGGCCCAGGCATGCCATCTGCACGCGTTTCTGGAGCATTACGCGGCTGTGCCACGTGAGTTGATCCACCATCAGCTCGCGCAGCTGGTGCCCACCGGGGAGGTGCGCGGCGCCGGCTGCCAGCTGGGTCCGCCGGACTACACGAAGTCGCCGGTGCTGAGTGTGTTCACCGCGATGTTCCTGCACGGCGGCTGGCTGCACCTGCTGGGCAACATGTTGTTTCTGCTGATTTTCGGAAACAACATCGAGGATCGCATGGGGCATGTCCGCTTCGCCGCCTTCTATCTGATCTGCGGGTATGCGGCTTCGTATGGTTTCGCGCTGTTCAACGCCGACTCCACCGAGCCGCTGATCGGCGCGTCCGGGGCGATCGCAGGGGTGCTGGGGGCCTATCTGGTGCTGTATCCGAGGGCCAGAGTGTGGGTGCTCGTCCCATTCCTGGTGTTTCTGCCGCTGCGGCTGCCGGCCTGGCTGGTGCTGGGCTTCTGGTTCGCGTTGCAGGCGGTCTACTCCTCCGGCGAGGGCGTGTCCGACGCGGGCGCCGTGGCGTACGCGGCGCACGTGGTCGGCTTCCTCGCGGGCATGCTGCTCGCCTGGCCGCTCAAGCCGGGCACGCCCCCGCCGCCGGAGCCACGCGGCCTGCTGTTCGGCAGGCGGGCGCGCCCCCGGCACACGTGGTGACCGGCACGTGGTGGACACCGGTGAACCGACGCATGGTGAACCGACATGTGGCGGCGCGACATGTGATGGCCCGCGGCACGTGGTGACCGGCATGCCTGTCGAGCCGGCGGGCCCGCCGGTACGGTGACCGGGCGCACCGGGTGACCGTGCGCCCGGCGGGTCAGCGGGTCAGCGGGCCGTCTGCGTGTGGACGTACTCCACCAGGCGGGTCAGCGCGTCCGGGTCGGTGGACGGCATGACGCCGTGGCCGAGGTTGAAGACGTGGCCCTCCAGCGCGGCGGCCGCGTCGAGGACCTCGCGGGCCTTGGTCTCGACGGCGTCGGGTCCGGCGAACAGGACGGTGGGGTCGAGGTTGCCCTGGAGCGCCTTGCCGGGGCCGATCCGGCGCACGGCCTCGTCGAGCGGGACACGCCAGTCGACGCCGACGACGTCCGCGCCGGCCTCGCCCATGAGCTTCAGCAGCTCTCCGGTGCCCACCCCGAAGTGGATGCGCGGGACGCCGTAGCCCTCGACCGCGCGGAAGACCTTCGCGGAGGCGGGCAGCACGGAGCGGCGGTAGTCGGCCGGTGCAAGGGCTCCGGCCCAGGAGTCGAAGAGCTGGACGGCGCTCGCGCCCGCCTCGATCTGCACCTTGAGGAAGGCGGCCGTGATCTCCGCGAGGCGGTCGAGCAGGTCGGCCCAGAGCTCGGGGTCGCCGTACATCATCGCCTTGGCGTTCTCGTACGTGCGCGACGGGCCGCCCTCGACGAGGTAGCTCGCGAGGGTGAACGGCGCGCCCGCGAAGCCGATGAGGGGGGTGGCGCCGAGCTCGGCCGTCAGCAGACCGATGGCCTCGGTGACGTAGGAGACGTCCTCGGGGGTGAGGTCGCGCAGCTGGGCGAGGTCGGCGCGGGTGCGGACCGGGTGTGCGACGACGGGGCCGACGCCCGGCTTGATGTCGAGGTCGACACCGATGGCCTTGAGCGGGACGACGATGTCGCTGAAGTAGATCGCCGCGTCCACGTCGTGCCGGCGCACCGGCTGCAGGGTGATCTCGGTGACCAGGTCCGGCCGCATGCAGGACTCGAGCATCCCGACGCCCTCGCGGACCTTGCGGTACTCCGGCAGCGAGCGGCCCGCCTGCCGCATGAACCACACGGGGGTGTGCGGCACGGGCTCGCGCCTGCACGCCTTCAGGAAGGCGCTGTCGTACGTCGCTGTCGGCTGCCGGCCCGCGGGCCTCTCGTTCGCGCTCACGACGGCAAGTCTCGCACGGCGTGACAGACGGCCGGGCCGCCCCCCGCGCCGCCGCCGTCCGCTCCCCGCGCGCCTCGTGGGCCCTCGACCGGGTCTGCTGCCGCCTCTCTCCCGCGCCCCCCGCACGCGTCCTTCCGTTCCTCCGCACGCGTCCTTCCGCTCCCCCGGCTCTCCCCGTCGCCCAGTCCCGCGCCGCATCTTCGGGGGCCCGTGCGTCGCTCTTCCGTGGCGTCGCGGGCGCGTCGGTCCGTGCGCCTGTTCGCCCAGCGCGCACCCGTCCGCGAGCCGCCCGCGGGTGTCTTGCCCTGCACAAAGGCGCCGTTCCCCTTAACCTTCCCCGCATGGCTGCGGCTCAGGGACGACTGTCGGACGACGCTGGCGGGATGGATGACGCGAACGAGGGGGACCGGGATGGGGGCACATCGGCTCCGTTGCCCTTCCGGGCCGCCGTCGACGCACTGAGAGCGGCCCGGCTGCGGCCGCAGATCGAGGTGGAGCCGACGCCGGCCCCGAAGCGGCTCGCCCCGTTCGCCCACGCGCTGGAGGCGACGGTCGTGGACGGTGATCAGGACCTGGCCGACGGCCGGCTGGTGCTGCTGCACGATCCGGCCGGGCACGACGCATGGCGCGGAACGTTCCGCCTGGTCACCCTCGTGCGGGCAGAACTGGAGCCGGAGATGGCCGCGGATCCGCTGTTGCCGGAGGTGTGCTGGTCGTGGCTGACCGGCGCGCTCCAGGCGCGGGGACTGACCTACGGGGAGCCGAGCGGAACCGTCACGCGCGCGAGTTCGCACTACTTCGGCGGACTGGCGGAGCGTCCCGCGGCGTCACAGATCGAGATCCGGGCCTCCTGGACGCCGCGCGAGGGGCTCGGCGGGGTCCCGGACACGGGGGCGCACCTGGCGTCCTGGTGCGATCTGCTGGCCCAGGTGGCGGGGCTGCCGCCGGCCGGGCCCGGAGACGCGTCGGTGGTGACGCTGCCGCAACGCAGGGGGCCACACTCACGTTGACCATCTCTTTGTCGATACGACCATTTTCGGTCCCGTAAGACACCCACTTAAACCGACTCGATCTTCGGATGATCGATCGCGTGTCCGAATTGCACGTATTGTTACTCACTAGATCGTGATCATTTTCTAAAGGACCCCGGGTTCGCTGCCGAAGACGACTGTGACCTTGAAAGCACGGTTCGTCCCGGCTTCCTCCCCACAAGCCCCACGAGCCGGCCCCCGTCCCCCATCCAGGAGGCCTGGTGTCCGTTCTCCTCGAGCAGCCCGCAAGCCTGGTCGCCTACCGCCCGAACAAGCCCACCGCCATGGTGGTCGTGGCCGACCCGCGCGTCCGCTCCACCGTCACCCGCCATCTCTGGGCGCTCGGTGTGCGCGACGTCATCGAGGCCTCGTCCATCGCGGAGGCTCGTCCCCGCATCGGCAACCCCCGCGACATCTGCGTCGCCGACGTCCATCTGCCCGACGGCTCCGGCCTCACCCTCCTGTCGGAGACCCGCGCCGCGGGCTGGCCCAACGGGCTCGCCCTGTCCGCCGCGGACGACATCGGCGCCGTGCGCAACGCCCTCGCGGGCGGCGTCAAGGGCTACGTCGTCACCGGCACCCGCACCAACCTCGGCCTCCCCAGCCGACCCGGTGCGGCCCCCCTCGGCTCGGCCGCCCGTCTGCACCGCCGCCCCCCGGGCGCCCCGAGCCACCCGGGCGGCTACCGCGAGCTCTCCGGCCGTGAGGTCGAGGTGCTGCGGCTCGTCGCGGAGGGTCAGTCGAACAAGGCCATCGGCGTCTCGATGGGCCTGTCCGCGCTGACCGTCAAGAGCCACCTCGCCCGCATCGCCCGCAAGCTCGGCACGGGCGACCGGGCCGGGATGGTCGCGGTGGCCCTGCGGACCGGCATCATCCACTGACCGGGGCCGCCCTTCGCGCGTCGCCCGTTCCTTCCTCATGTCCTCCCTTCCCCCCTCTCCCCCGTCTCCCCCTCTCCGACCTCTCCGACCTCTCCGACCTCTCCGCCTCGCCCCCGGCCGCCGCCGCCCTCGCCTCCGTCGCCGGTCGCCGTCACCCGCCGCGCATCGGCCGTCACTCCTCGGCCGTCCGCCCCGATGATTCACCGGCCTGACTGGTTTACGACCCTCCGGCACCCGCCGACGGAACGTTCCGTCGGCGGGTGCCGTCGATACACGGATACCCTTGACAGGTGACCGACGCCCAAGAAACCGCAGCAGCCAGTTCACTGCGAACCACCGGAGGCGCCCCTCCGGACGACGGCGGAACTACTGCTTCCGGGGCGCCGACACCTCTGCTGGAACCACGCGAGGGCATTCCGCCCGTGATCACCGACGAGGCCTCCCTCGCCGAGGTGATCGCCGCGTTCGCCGCCGGCTCCGGCCCCGTCGCCGTCGACGCCGAGCGCGCCTCCGGCTACCGCTACGGCCAGCGCGCCTATCTCGTGCAATTGCGCCGCGAGGGCGCCGGCAGCGCGCTGATCGACCCCGTGGCCTGCCCCGACCTGTCCGCGCTCGGTGACATGCTGTCCGACGTGGAGTGGGTCCTGCACGCGGCCACCCAGGACCTGCCGTGTCTGCGCGAGATAGGCATGACGCCGACGCGGCTGTTCGACACCGAGCTGGCCGGGCGGCTGGCCGGTTTCCCGCGGGTCGGCCTCGGCGCGATGGTCGAGGGCGTGCTGGGCTTCGTGCTGGAGAAGGGCCACTCCGCGGTGGACTGGTCGACCCGGCCGCTGCCCGAGCCGTGGCTGCGCTACGCGGCCCTGGACGTCGAGCTCCTGGTCGACCTGCGCGACGCGCTGGAGAAGGAGCTGGACCGGCAGGGCAAGCTGGACTGGGCCCGCCAGGAGTTCGACGCCATCGCCTCCGCACCGCCGCCCGAGCCCCGCAAGGACCCCTGGCGTCGCACCTCCGGCATGCACAAGGTGCGCCGTCGGCGGCAGCTGGGCGTGGTGCGGGAACTGTGGCAGACGCGGGACCAGCTCGCCCGGCGCCGGGACGTCTCGCCGGGCAAGGTCCTGTCGGACGCGGCCATCGTGGAGGCGGCGCTCGCCCTTCCGGTGAACGTGCACGCGCTGTCCGCGCTGAACGGGTTCGGGCACCGGATGGGGCGACGGCAGCTGGAGCAGTGGCAGGCGGCCGTCGACCGGGCGCGGGCGCTGAGCGAATCACAGCTGCCGCAGCCGGGACAGCAGGTGGCGGGGCCTCCGCCGCCCCGCGCCTGGGCCGACAAGGACCCCGCGGCGGCGGCCCGGCTGTCCGCGGCGCGGTCCGCCGTGTCCGCGCTGGCCGAGAAGCTGAACATGCCGCAGGAGAACCTCATCGCTCCGGACGCGGTGCGACGCGTGTGCTGGGAGCCGCCGGCCGCCGACCGGGAAGCGGTTGCCGGTGCGCTGGCCGGGTACGGCGCCCGGCCGTGGCAGGTGGAGCAGGTCGCGCCCGTCCTCACCACAGCCCTGACCGATCCTGCCGGCTAGCCGCCGCGTCCGGCCGCCCGGTCGCCCCGAGGCCTGCTGCCCGCAGGCCCGGCCGTCCGGACAGGCCCGGCCGCCGGGGCTGTGGAGCGGCTCGTCGTGCGACGGCCGGCGGGAAGGCGTTTCGCAAGCGGTTACCGGGGAGGCGTCGACTCGACGATCGCCCGGGCCCTGCGCGACGCGCGTTGTCTCGCGACCACCGCGCCGCGTCTGTTTCGCAAGCGGTTACCTCGTCGCTCCTCTCATGAAACCGTTGTAGATGTATTTCTGGAGGGCGAGGAAGACGATCAGTGTCGGCAGGATGACCAGGACGGCTCCTGCCGAGATCGTTTCCCAGTGGGCCGAGTAGGGCCCCTTGAAGCGGAACAGCGACGTCGAGATCACGCCAAGATCTTGAGAGGGCATGTAGAGGAACGGGATGTAGAAGTCGTTGTAGACGGCGATGCCCTTCACGATCACGACCGTCGCGATCGCCGGTTTCAGCAACGGAAAGATGATCTTCCGGTAGATCGTGAAGGCGTTGGCGCCGTCGAGGCGGGCGGCCTCGTCCAAGGAGATCGGGATCGATCGCACGAACTGCAGGAAAATGTAGATCGAAACGATGTCCGTGCCCATGTACAGGGCGATCGGCGCCCAGCGGGTGTCGAACATGCCGAGGCTGTGGACGATCTGGAAGGTGGCCACCTGGGTGGTCACCCCGGGGACCAGCGCGGCGATCAGGAACAGGGCGACCACCAGTTTCCGGAACCGGAAGGTGAAACGGTCGATCGCGTACGCCGTCATGGAACCGATGAGAACGGTCCCGCCGACGGAGACGACGAGGATGAAGGCGGTGTTTCCGAACGCCGTGAGCATCCCGCCGTCCCGGAACGCCGTCGCGTAGTTGTGGAAGTTGAACGGGTGGCGCGGCAGGGTGAGCGCTCCGCTGCCGTGGGCTGTCTCCGTCTCGGTCTTCAGGGACGTCAGCAGGACGACGCCCAGCGGGAGCAGGACGACCAGCGTCGCTCCGATCAGCGACAGGTACACGAGCGTGCGGGCAACGACTCGGCGTGTCATACGAGGTCCACCCTGTCGTCGGGGACGAGGCGCCGCTGCACCCAGGTGACCAGCAGGATGATCAGCAGCAGCACGACGGCCGCCGCCGAGGCGAGCCCCGTCTTGTTGAACTGGAAGGCCAGCTTCACGGTCTGGATCACGAAGGTCTCGGTGCCGGTCGCCCCGCCGGTCATGATGTACGGGATCTCGAAGGCCGACAGCGAGCCGGAGACGGACAGGATCACCGTCAGCGTCAGCACCGGCCTGATGCCGGGCGCGATGATGTAGCGGAACTGGTGCCACCGGCCCGCGCCGTCCAGCTCTGCCGCCTCGTACAACTCCCCCGGGACGGACTGGATCGCGCCGAGGAACAGCACGAAGTTCATGCCGAGGTACCGCCAGATCGAGACGCCGGCGAGGGAGACGTTGGCCGAGACGGGGGTGCCCAGCCAGGCGTGGTCGGTGTGGTGTCCGAACAATCCGAGGACCGTGTCGAAGGTGCCGCCGTCCTGGAAGAAGTAGAGGAAGACGAAACCGATGGCCACGCCGTTCACGAGGGACGGGAAGAACAGCACGCCCTTGAAGAAGTTGCGGAAACGGACGCTGAAACTCAGGATCGTCGCGAAGTAGAGCGCGGCGACGATCTGGATCACCGAGGCGGCGAGGTAGTAACCGCTCACCCAGAACACCTGGAAGAGGTCCTCCCTGGTGAAGAGCTCCGCGTAGTTCTCCGCGCCCGTGTAGTGCAGTTCGGGGCTCACGCCGTCCCAGTCGGTGAAGCTGTAGGCGACCATGTTGGCGATCGGCGCGTAGGTGAAGGTGACCAGCAGGGTCAACGGGGCGAGCAGGAACAGCCAGGGGGTCAGCAGCCGCCGGGCGCGCGCCGGGCGCGGGGCGGACGGTGGCACGGCGCGGTTCGAGGCGCGGTTCGAGGCGCCCGCCCCGGTTCGAGCCGCGGCCTGAGCCCGGGTCCGGGCCGCGACGGATGCCTTCCCTGCGTCCATCGCGGACGTGTGCGAATGGGCGTGCGCCATCAGTGGCTCACGTTCTTCTGGGTCCCGGTCCACTTCTCGCCGAGGCCGCCGAGGAAGTCGTCCAGGCTCCCCTTCCTGGCGCCGCGCGCGAGGTCGACCAGGTCCTGGCGGTACTCCGGCTTGTAGATGCCGACCTCGGACCGGTCGTCGATCAGCTTGACCTTCGCGCCCGCGGAGTCGTCCAACTCGATGAGCTTGACGCCCGCCTCCTCGTACGGCTTGAGCACGTCGGGCATGGGGGCGTTCCTGAGCGGGGAGATGGCCAGGTTGTCCTTGTCGTATCCCGACTCGTCGGTGAACCAGTCGATCCAGGCGCGGGCCGCCTCCTTGTGCGCGGAGTGGACGTTGACGGCCTGGTTGTAGTCGGGGCCGACGGTCGCGCAGAACGTGCCGTTCGTCCGGGCGGGAAACGGCATGAAACCGATGTCGTCGGGATTCACACCGGCCTTCTTCGCCGCGTCCCGGAACTGGATGATCGCCCACGTGCCGAGCCACTGCGTGGCGATCTCGCCCTTGGCCGTGCGGGGCTTGGATTCTTCCCAGTTGCTGGTGGTGGGGTCCTTCTCGGCGAGACCCTGCTTGACGATGTCGTACAGCAACGTGTCTCCGACGCGCAGATCGGAGCCCGCCGCCCAGGGGTCGCCCTCGGCGAGTTTCGTGGTCGCCCGCGGGTCGCAGTGGACCGCGCCGTCGACGTACGTCCACGAGGTGAGCGGCCACTGCGCGGCGAAGTTGGTGTAGTAGGGGATCGCGTCGGTCTTCGCCCTGATCGCCTTCAGGTCGGCGAGGAACTCGGCCGGGCTCGCGGGCCACGCCGTGATGCCGGCCTCTTTCCAGACCCGCTTGTTGTACACGAAGCCGGGCATCACGCCGACCGGGCTCTGGCCGTAGACCTTGCCGCCGACGGTGGTGAAATCGGTGAAACGGTATTTCTTGCTGCGTTCCGCGCGGGTGCCGAGGGAGGCGAAGAACTTCGGGTAGTCGTTCTTCTTGATGACCGCGGGAATCAGCAGGACGTCGCCGTAGTCGTCCGTGTTCATCCGGATCTTGATCTCGGCCTCGTAGTTGGTCAGGGCCTGGAACTCCACTTTGACCCGGGGATAGGTCTTGTTGAACTCGGCGGCGTACTTCTTCATCGTGCCGTCCTGCACGAGGTCGGTCCGCACCGTGAGGACCGTGATGGTTCCGCTGACCTTCGAGGGGTCGTCGGGCGCCTTGGCGTCCGCGCCCTTGGTGCTGCCTCCGGTGCCGGTGCAGCCCGGGAGCAGCAGGGCGGCTCCCGCGACGGTGGCGAGGACCTGGGCTGTACGACGGTTCATGTGCGTCACTTCCGTTCGGGGCGTTCTCGGGACGGACGAACACGTACGGGGTGGTCGAACACGAGCGGGTTGGCTGATTCGGCACTCTGGCAGCGCATACTCAACCGGTAAAGTCCGATTCCCGCCAACGATGAAGAGATGGCGCTCAGTTGTGGGATTGACCGGTTTAGGGAGTGCGCATGCTGGAGGCCTCACCGCTCGACGGATGGAAGCTGCGGCACGAGGGGGAGGAGCTTCCTGCCGTGGTACCGGGCTGTGTGCACACCGACCTGCTCGCCGCGGGCGCGATCTCCGACCCGTTCGTCGGCTCGGCCGAGAGCGAGGTCGCGTGGGTGGGGCGGCGCGAGTGGACGTACGAGACGCACCTGCCGGCCGTGCCGTCCGGGCACGAGCAGACCGACCTGGTCTTCGACGGGCTCGACACGGTCGCGGAGATCACGCTGGCCGGCCGGCTCCTCGGCCGGGTGCGGAACATGCACCGGTCGTACCGTTTCGACGTGACGGGGCTCGGCGGGCCGTTGTCCGTGCGGTTCGCCTCGGCCTACGCCGAGGCGGAGGCAGTGCGCGGGAAGGTCGGCGACCGGCCGGGGGCCTACGCCGAGCCGTACCAGTACCTGCGCAAGATGGCCTGCTCCTTCGGCTGGGACTGGGGGCCGACCCTGGTGACGGCCGGGATCTGGCGTCCGGTGCGGGTCGAGCGCTGGTCGACGGCCCGGCTGGCCCGGGTGCGCCCGCTCGTGACGGTCGAACAGGGCGTCGGCGTGGTCGAGTTGCTGGTGGACGTGGAGCGGACCCGGGTGCAGGCGGGACTCACGCTGGAGGCCCGGGTGGGGGACCGCCGGGTGCGCGCCGACGTCGTGGGCTCGGGCGCTGCGGTGCGGGTGGAGGTGCCCGACGCGCAACTCTGGTGGCCGCGAGGATGCGGTGAACAGCCTCTGTACGAGGTAGAACTGACGCTCCATCACAACAGTGCTCCGCTCGACGTCTGGCGGCGGCGGGTGGGTTTCCGCCGTGTCGAGCTGGACACCTCCGCGGACGCGCGCGGAACCGGTTTCACACTGGTCGTCAACGGGGAGCGGCTGTTCGCCCGCGGTGTGAACTGGATCCCGGACGACGTCTTCCCGTCCCGGGTGACGAGGGAGCGATACCGCAAGCGGTTGCGACAGGCGGCCGACGCCGGCGTGGACCTGATCCGGGTGTGGGGCGGCGGCCTCTACGAGAGCGAGGACTTCTACGACGCGTGCGACGAACTGGGCCTGCTGGTGTGGCAGGACTTCCCGTTCGCGTGCGCGGCCTACCCCGAGGAGCAGCCGCTGCGTGGCGAGGTGGAGGCGGAGGCCCGGGAGAACGTCGTACGGCTGATGCCGCATCCGTCGCTCGTGCTGTGGAACGGCAACAACGAGAATCTGTGGGGTTTCCGGGACTGGGGGTGGGAGGAGCGGCTCGGCGGGGACTCGTGGGGCGAGGGGTACTACCTGGGTGTGCTCCCCCGCGTGGTCGCCGAGCTGGATCCGACGCGGCCGTACACGGCGGGCAGTCCGTGGTCGGGTTCCTGGAGCCGGCACCCGAACGACCCGGCGCACGGGACGCACCACTCGTGGGAGGTGTGGAACCGGCAGGACTACGCGGACTACCGCAGCGAAGTCCCGCGTTTCGTGGCCGAGTTCGGCTGGCAGGCCCCGCCCGCCCACGCGACGCTGCGGCGGGCTCTGCCGGGCGAGGTGCTCGCGGCGGACTCCCCCGGCATGCTGCACCACCAGAAGGCGGAGGACGGCAACGGCAAGCTGGCGCGCGGGCTCGCCCGCCACTTCGTCGTGCCGGAGGCGGACTTCGACCGGTGGCACTACCTCACCCAGGTCAACCAGGCGCGCGCCGTTGCCACCGGGATCGAGCACTGGAGGTCCCACTGGCCGGTGTGCGCGGGGACGATCGTCTGGCAGCTCAACGACTGCTGGCCGGTCACCTCGTGGTCGGCGATCGACGGGGACGGCCGGGAGAAGCCGCTCTATCACGAGCTGCGGCGGCTGTACGCGGACCGGCTGCTCACCGTGCAGGAGAGGGAAGGGCGGCTGGTGGTGGCCGCCGTCAACCAGTGCGCCGAGCGGTGGGAGGGCACGGTGACGCTGCGCCGGCTGTCGGTCCAGGGCCGCGAGCTCGCTGCGGCGACGGCGGAACTGGCCGTCGGCGCACGGGAGGTGGGAGAGACGCCGGTGCCGGCGGAGCTGGTGCCGGCCGGCGCCGAGGAGTTCCTGGTGGCGGACTCGCGGGGATGCCCTCGCGCGGGCGGGGCCGGGAGCGAGGGGCGGCTGCGGGCCGTGCACTTTCCGGCGTCGGACCGTGAAGTCCCTTATCCGCGCCCGGAGTTCGAGGTGAGCGTGGCTCCGGGGACCGTCACCGTCACCGCGCACACCCTGGTGCGGGACCTGCTGCTCCAGGCGGACCGGCTGGACCCGGACGCGCGGGCCGACCGCGGTCTGGTCACGTTGCTGCCCGGAGAACGGGTGACCATCGGGGTCGAGGGCTGGCAGACTCCGGACGCCGCCGCCGCCAGGGCCGCGCTGTACTGCCAGGAGCCCGCTCGATGACAGCCGCCCCGTCTCCCCGCGTCACCATCAAGGACGTCGCCGCGCGTGCCGGCGTGTCCAAGGGAGCCGTGTCCCTCGCCTTCAACCACAAGCCGGGTCTGTCGGAGGCGACGCGGGACCGGATCTTCGCCGCGGCGCAGGAGCTCGGCTGGGAGCCGAACCTTACGGCCCGGTCGCTGTCGAGTTCCCGGGTGGACGTGGTGGGGCTCGCGATCTGCCGGCCGGCGCGGATGCTGGGTCTGGAACCGTTCTACATGGAGTTCGTCTCCGGGGTGGAGAGCGTGCTGACCGAGCACTCCTGCTCGTTGCTGCTGCGGCTGGTGCGCCACGTCGGGGAGGAGGTGGCCCTGCAGGAGTCGTGGTGGCGGGGCCGGCAGATCGGCGGGTCCATCCTGGTGGACTTCCGGGCCGACGATCCCCGGGTGGCGGCGGCCGAGCGGCTGGGGATGCCGGTGGTGGCGGTGGGGCACCCTTCGCTCACCGGGAGCCTGACGTCGGTGTGGACGGACGACGCGACGGCGGTGACGGAGGCGGTGCGCTATCTCGCCGCCCTCGGGCACCGTCGCATCGCGCGGGTGGGGGGCGCGGCGGCGCTCGGCCACACGGTGATACGGACGGCCGCCTTCGACGCGGCGGCGCGCAGTCTCGGGCTCGCCGGGGCGCGGCAGGTGGCCACGGACTACTCCGGGGAGGCGGGTGCGCGCGCCACCCGGTCGATGCTGACCGCCGCCCCGTCGGACCGGCCCACGGCAATCGTTTACGACAACGACATCATGGCGGTGGCCGGGCTGGGGGTCGCGGCCGAGATGGGCCTCGGTGTGCCGGGCGACGTCTCCCTGCTGGCGTGGGACGACTCCCAGCTGTGCCGGCTCACCCACCCGACGCTCTCCGCGATGAGCCATGACGTGCACGGTTTCGGCGCGGAGGCGGCGCGTACGCTGTTCGGGGTGATCGCCGGGTCGGGCCCGGGGTCGCATCCGGTGCCGACGCCGGTGCTCACACCGAGGGGATCCACGGCCCCGCCGCGGTCCTGAGTCAGGATGGTCGTCGAGCGCCGCCGGTGTGACGTTCGCCGCTCCTCCCGGCAGGGGTGTGCAGCTACGTTACCCATAAGTAGCATGGGTTCTGAGCGCGCGCTCAGCGCTTGCGTGCCGCAGCAGTGCCATCCCGCACCTGGAGGAGAGCCAACGTGCCTCGTACCGTCAGGGACGTCGTCTTCGTCGACGGCGTCCGTACCCCGTTCGGCAAGGCGGGCCCGAAGGGCATCTACCACGAGACCCGGGCCGACGACCTCGTCGTGAAGGCGATCCGGGAGCTGCTGCGCCGCAACCCCGGTCTCGACCCGAAGAAGATCGACGAGGTCGCCATCGCCGCGACCACGCAGATCGGCGACCAGGGTCTGACCCTCGGCCGCACCGCAGGCATCCTGGCCGGTCTGCCGACCTCCGTGCCCGGCTACTCCATCGACCGTATGTGCGCGGGCGCCCTGACGGCCGTCACCTCGGTCGCCGGCTCCGTCGCCTTCGGCGCGTACGACGTCGCGATCGCCGGCGGCGTCGAGCACATGGGCCGCCACCCCATGGGCGAGGGTGTGGACCCCAACCCGCGGTTCGTCAGCGAGAAGCTGGTCGACGAGTCCGCCCTGTTCATGGGCATGACGGCGGAGAACCTGCACGACCGCTACCCGCAGATCACCAAGCAGCGCGCCGACGAGTACGCCGTGCGCTCCCAGGAGAAGGCCGCCAAGGCGTACGCCAACGGCAAGATCCAGGCCGACCTGGTGCCGATCTCGGTGCGCCGCACCAACGCGGAGGCCGGTGAGACGGGCTGGGGCCTGGTCACCGCCGACGAGCCGATGCGCCCGGGGACGACGCTGGAGAACCTGTCCGGTCTCAAGACCCCGTTCCGCGTCCACGGGCGGGTCACCGCCGGTAACGCGGCCGGCCTGAACGACGGTGCAACCGCTTCCCTCATCGCTTCCGAGGACTTCGCTCGCGAGAACGGCCTGCCGGTCAAGATGCGGCTGGTGGCGTACTCCTTCGCGGGCGTCGAGCCGGAGGTCATGGGCTACGGCCCGATCCCGGCCACGGAGAAGGCCCTCGCCCAGGCCGGTCTGTCGATCTCCGACATCGGTCTGTTCGAGATCAACGAGGCGTTCGCCGTCCAGGTCCTGGCCTTCCTCGACCACTACGGCATCGCCGACGACGACGAGCGCGTCAACCAGTACGGCGGCGCGATCGCGTTCGGCCACCCGCTCGCCTCCTCCGGCGTCCGTCTCATGACGCAGCTGGCCCGCCAGTTCGAGGAGCAGCCGGGCGTCCGCTACGGCCTGACCACGATGTGCGTCGGCTTCGGCATGGGCGCGACGGTCGTCTGGGAGAACCCCCACTTCGAGTCCGCCGGAGGCGACAAGTGAGCACCACCACCGCTGAGCTGCTGAAGGGCGCGGCCGAGCTGTTCCCGGACGAGGTCGTCACGCAGGCGCACGTACGCCACCTGGACCTGCCGTTCGGCGCGGGACGGTTCGCCCTGATCACGCTGGACAACGGTTTCGACCACACCAAGCCGACCACCTTCGGCCCGCAGTCCCTCTCCAACCTCGACCTCGCCATCGACCAGGTCGAGAGGGAGGCCGCGGACGGCGGGATCGTCGGTGTCGGCGTCACCGGCAAGCCGTTCATCTTCGCCGTCGGCGCGGACCTCAAGGGCGTCGAGCTCCTCAAGGACCACCAGGACGCCCTCGCCATCGGCAGGGGCGGGCACGAGGTCTTCAAGCGCCTCGCGGGCCTCGCGGTCCCGACTTTCGCCTACTACAACGGCGCGGCGATGGGCGGCGGCGTCGAGATCGGTCTGCACTGCCGGTACCGCACGGTGTCCGCGGCGCTGCCCGCGTTCTCGCTGCCCGAGGTCTTCCTCGGTCTGGTCCCCGGCTGGGGCGGCTGCACGCTGCTGCCGAACCTGATCGGCGCGGACAAGGCCGTCTCGGTGATCATCGAGAACTCGCTCAACCAGAACAAGCAGCTCAAGGGCGTGCAGGTCTACGAACTGGGCATCGCCGACGCCCTGTTCGAGGGCGCGGACTTCCTGGAGCAGTCGCTGCTGTGGACGGCGTCCGTCCTCAAGGGCGAGATCGTCGTCGACCGTCCGGTCATCGACCGCGGCGAGGCCTGGGACCAGGCCGTCGCGCGCGGCCGGTTCGTCGCGGACAGCAAGGTGCACGGTGCGGCCCCCGCCGCCTACCGCGCCCTGGACATCATCGACGCCGCCCGCAACGGCGACCTCCAGCAGGGCTACGACGCCGAGGACGTGGCGCTCGCCGACCTGATCATGGGCGGTGAACTGCGCGCCGGCATCTACGCGTTCAACCTGGTGCAGAAGCGGGCCAAGCGTCCGGCCGGCGCGCCGGACAAGTCCCTGGCCCGTCCGGTCACCAAGGTCGGCGTCGTGGGCGCGGGACTGATGGCCTCCCAGCTCGCGCTGCTGTTCCTGCGCCGCCTCGAGGTGCCGGTCGTGCTGACCGACATCGACCAGGAGCGCGTCGACAAGGGCGTGGGCTACGTCCACGCCGAGATCGACAAGCTGCTCGGCAAGGGCCGGATCAACCAGGACAAGGCCAACCGCCTCAAGGCGCTGGTCTCGGGCGTGCTGGACAAGGCCGAGGGCTTCTCCGACGCGGACTTCGTCATCGAGGCCGTGTTCGAGGAGATCGGCGTCAAGCAGAAGGTGTTCGCGGAGGTCGAGGCGGTCGCCCCGGCGCACGCGATCTTCGCCACCAACACCTCCTCGCTGTCCGTCTCCGAGATGGCGTCGAAGCTGAAGCACCCCGAGCGGGTCGTGGGCTTCCACTTCTTCAACCCGGTCGCGATCCTGCCGCTGCTGGAGATCGTCCGCGGCAAGCAGACCGACGACGCCTCGCTGGCCACCGCCTTCGCCGTCGCCAAGAAGCTGAAGAAGACGGCGGTTCTGGTCAAGGACGCCCCGGCGTTCGTCGTGAACCGCATCCTGACCCGTTTCATGGGCGAGGTGCAGAACGTCATCGACGAGGGCACCCCGGTCACGGTCGCGGAGAAGGCGGTGGAACCGCTCGGCCTGCCGATGTCCCCGCTGGTGCTGCTGGAGCTGGTCGGCCCGGCCATCGGTCTGCACGTCTCGGAAACGCTGAACCGTTCGTTCCCGGACCGTTTCACGGTCTCCCCGAACCTTGCGGCCGTCGTCAAGGCGGGCAAGCGCGGTTTCTACGTCTACGACAGCGGCAAGCCCGAGCTGGACCCGGAGGTCTCCGCGCTTCTGCGGCAGGGCGACACCGTCCTGACCGAGGAGCAGGTGCGGGCTCGTGTCCTGGACGCGGTGGCGCAGGAGATCGGGCTGATGCTCGACGAGGGCGTCGTCGCCGAGGCGCAGGACATCGACCTGTGCCTGATCACGGGCGCAGGCTGGCCCTTCCACCTGGGCGGCATCACGCCGTACCTGGACCGCGAGGGCGTCTCCGAGCGCGTGAACGGCAAGAAGTTCCTGTCGCCGGGCGTGGCCTCGGTGCCCGCGTAACGGCAGTCAGCAAACGGTAGTAACAGTCAGTAAACGGTAGTAACCGTGTGCACGTGGTGCGCACGAAGAGGGCCTCCGCTCACGGGCGGAGGCCCTCTGTGCGTGGCCCGGCGCGCCTCGGTCGCCCCGCCGACAGAGTCGATCCCCCGACAGAGTCGCCCCGACGGCAACGTCGTCCGCCCTGCGTCCGCGCGGGTCGTGAAATGCTTCGCAAGCGTTTACTACAGCATCTGCGGGCAGCCGGGGCCCGATCCGGTCCGGCGCCTGCGCCCGCTGGCCGGTCACCCGGCCGCCCTGCCGCGCGGCCCCCCGGAGCCTGACCCGCGCGGCAGGGCGGCGCTCCGGGGACCGTCCGTGCGACCGTGGGCCGCATGGACGACAACATGGCGCTGCTCGTGATCGTGGACGCCGCCAACGTCGTCGGGTCGGTGCCCGACGGCTGGTGGCGGGACCGGCGAGGGGCCGCCGAGCGGCTGCGCGACCGGCTGGCGGCGGACGGGGTGCCGGACAGCTTCGGGCCCGCGGAGATCGTCCTCGTGGTCGAGGGCGCGGCGCGCGGGGTGGAGGCGGTGCCCGGTGTGCGGGTGGAGACGGCGTCCGGCAGCGGCGACGACCGCATCGTGGAACTGGTCGCGGCGGCCGGCGCGCGGCCCCGTCTGGTCGTGACGGCCGACCGCGAGCTGCGCCGACGGGTCACGGAGCTCGGCGCGGACGTCACCGGGCCGCGCTCGGTGCGGGGCTGAGGCGGGACGGCGCGCCGGGCGTCGGGCGCGGACCCGCCTCAGCCCCGCAGTCCGCGCCCGAGACGACCGGCGCGACCGAGGCGACCGCCGGTCTGCCCCGCGCACCGTGTGCGGGGCAGAGCGTGGAGTCGGCTGTGGATGCGGCTGTGGAGCCTGTGGGGCCCGCCATGGATCCTGCGGACCGGCCTGCCCGGAACCTGCCCGGAGCGGGTTGGAGCGGCCGGGAAAACGACTGTGGGGGGCGACTGTGGGGGCGACTGTGGGGCCGCAGGACGACATCGTCCGACGACGCCGTCGGACATGCCGTCAGACGATGTCGTCGCGGGTCGGCCCGGTGGACATCGCGGAGGCCTCCTCAGGGTGCGCCAGACGGCTGTGGGAGCGGCCGTAGAGGAAGTACACGGCGAACCCGATGACCATCCAGATGCCGAACCGCAGCCAGGTCTCGGCGGGCAGGTTGAGCATCAGCCACAGCGAGGCGCACACCGAGACGATCGGCAGGACCGGCACCCACGGGGTGCGGAAGGACCGCGGGAGGTCGGGGCGCGACCTGCGCAGGATGATCACGCCGATCGCCACGACGATGAACGCGAACAGGGTGCCGATGTTGACCAGTTCGGCGAGTTCGCTCAGGCTGGTGAAGCCGGCCAGGACCGCGATGAGCACGCCGAGCAGGATGGTCGGCCGGTGCGGGGTCCGGAAGCGCGGGTGGACGTGGGAGAAGAAGCGCGGAAGCAGTCCGTCGCGGCTCATGGCGAAGAAGACCCGGGTCTGTCCCAGGAGAAGGATCATGCAGACCGTCGTGAGGCCGACGGCGGCGCCGAAGCTGATGAAGCCCGCGAACCAGGGGTGCCCGGTGGCCTTGAAGGCGTCGGCGAGCGGGGCGCTCACGGACAGCTCGGTGTAGTGCTCCATCCCGGTGACGACGATCGACACGGCGACGTAGAGGACCGTGCAGATGACGAGCGAGCCGATGATGCCGCGGGGCATGTCGCGCTGCGGGTTCCTGGTCTCCTCGGCTGCGGTGGCGACGACGTCGAAGCCGATGAAGGCGAAGAAGACGACGGAGGCGGCCGTGAAGATGCCCATGACGCCGAAGTTGGACGGCGCCCAGCCGAACATCAGCTGGATCAGCGGGGCCTTGAGGCCGCCGCCCGCGTCGACGGCCTGCGCCTTGGGGATGAACGGGTCGTAGTTCTCGCCGTGGATCAGGAAGGCGCCGGCGACGATCACGGTCAGGACGACGGTCACCTTGATGGCGACGACGATGGAGGTGACGCGCGCGGAGAGCTTGGTGCCGACCACGAGGATGGCGGTCAGCAGCAGGACGAGCGCGGCGGCGAGGATGTCGAAGCCGAAGCCGTGGGCGCCCTCCCGGCCGCTGAGCGCCGCCGGCAGGTGCCAGCCCGCGTTGTCCAGCAGCGAGGCGATGTACCCGGACCAGCCGACGGCCACCACCGCCGTGCCGAGCGCGAACTCCAGGACGAGGTCCCAGCCGATGATCCAGGCGGGCAGTTCCCCGAGGGAGGCGTACGAGAAGGTGTACGCGGAGCCGGCCACCGGGACGGTGGAGGCGAACTCGGCGTAGCAGAGCGCGGCGAGCGCGCAGACGACCCCGGCCACCACGAAAGCCAGGGCGACGGCGGGACCGGCGTTGTTCTTGGCGACCGTGCCGGTGAGGACGAAGATGCCGGTGCCGATGATGACGCCGACGCCGAAGACGGTCAGATCGAGCGCGGACAAGGACTTCTTGAGCGCGTGTTCTGGCTCCTCGGTATCGAGGATGGACTGCTCGACCTTCTTCGTCCGGAAGAGGGTGCTGCTCACGGGGTACCTCCCACGCTGTGTCGTCCTCGACATGATCGAGAGGGGGCGTAGACCGTATGCCCCGGCGCGGGCCGGTTAACGCGAACGGACCGGTTCCACCACTCTTCACAGTGGTGGAACCGGTCCGTCCGGCGGTTCGGCGGGTCTGCGGCGGCGTCAGTCGCGCGCGGGCTCCACGGAGTCGACGTCGGAGGCCGCGCTGCCGTACCTGCCGTCGAGCTCGGAGACCAGACCGGTGACCTGGCGGGCGATGTCGGGGGCGGTGAGCCCGATCTCGGCCATGACCTCCGCGCGGGACGCGTGGTCGAGGAAGCGCGGCGGGATGCCGAAGTCGCGCAGCGGGATGTCGACGCCGGCGTCGCGCAAAGCCTGGGCGATCGTCGAGCCGACGCCTCCCACGCGGGAGTTGTCCTCGACGGTGACGACGACCCGGTGCCGCTCGGCGAGGGGGGCCATGGCCTCGTCGACGGGCTTGACCCAGCGCGGGTCGACGACGGTGGTGGTGATGCCCTGACGGTCGAGGAGGGTCGCGATCTCCAGGCACATCGGGGCGAGGGCGCCCACGGAGACCAGGAGCACGTCAGGGGTGTCGGTGCCGCTGTCGCGCAGCACGTCCATGCCGCCGACGCGTCCCACCGCGGGCACGGCGGGGCCGACGGCGCCCTTGGAGAAGCGGACGACGGTCGGGGCGTCCTCGACCTGGACGGCCTCGCGCAGCTGGGCGCGGACCTGGTCGGCGTCGCGCGGGGCGGCCAGCCTCAGACCCGGGACGACCTGCAGGATCGACATGTCCCACATGCCGTTGTGGGAGGCGCCGTCGGTGCCGGTGACGCCGGCCCGGTCCAGGACGAACGTCACACCGCACTTGTGCAGGGCGACGTCCATGAGGACCTGGTCGAAGGCGCGGTTGAGGAAGGTGGCGTACACCGCGAACACCGGGTGCACCCCGCCCGCCGCCAGGCCCGCGGCGGAGACGGCGGCGTGCTGCTCGGCGATGCCGACGTCGTAGATGCGCTCGGGAAACGCGTCCGCGAACTTCTTCAGACCGACCGGCTGCAGCATCGCCGCGGTGATCGCGACGATGTCCTCGCGCTCCTTGCCGAGCTGCACCATCTCGTCGCCGAAGACGGAGGTCCAGTCGGCGCCCGAGACCTTGACCGGCAGACCGGTGTCGGGGTGGATGGGACCGATGCCGTGGAAGCGGTCGGCCTCGTCCTGGAGGGCGGGCTGGTAGCCGCGGCCCTTCTCGGTGAGGCAGTGCACGATGACCGGGCCGCCGAAGCGCTTGGCGCGGGCCAGGGCGGACTCCAGGGCCTCGATGTCGTGGCCGTCGATCGGGCCGACGTACTTCAGGCCGAGGTCCTCGAACATGCCCTGGGGGGCGATGAAGTCCTTCAGGCCCTTCTTGGCGCCGTGCAGGGTCTCGTAGAGGGGCCGGCCGACGACCGGGGTGCGCTCCAGGAGGTCCTTGCCGCGGGCGAGGAAGCGCTCGTAGCCGTCCGTGGTGCGCAGGGTGGCCAGGTGGTTGGCGAGGCCGCCGATGGTCGGCGCGTAGGAGCGCTCGTTGTCGTTGACGACGATGACGAGCGGGCGGTCGCCGTCGGCGATGTTGTTCAGCGCCTCCCAGGCCATGCCGCCGGTGAGTGCCCCGTCGCCGATGACGGCGACCACGTGGTCGTCGCGGTCGAGGATCTGGTTGGCCTTGGCGAGGCCGTCGGCCCAGCCGAGCACCGTGGAGGCGTGGCTGTTCTCGATGACGTCGTGCTCGGACTCCGCCTGCGAGGGGTAGCCGGAGAGGCCCCCCTTCATCTTCAGCCGGGAGAAGTCCTGCCGGCCCGTGAGCAGCTTGTGCACATAGGACTGGTGGCCGGTGTCCCACAGCACCTTGTCCTTGGGCGACTCGAAGACCCGGTGCAGGGCGATGGTGAGCTCGACCACGCCGAGGTTGGGGCCGAGGTGGCCGCCGGTCTTGGAGACGGCGTCGACGAGGAAGGTCCGGATCTCCCCTGCCAGCCGGTCCAGCTCCTCCAGGCTGAGCCGGTCCAGATCGCGCGGTCCCCTGATGCGGGTCAGCAGCGGCACCCGTGCCTCCTTGCAGTAAAAGCTGATCGAGCTGTTGCCGGGCTTGTCGAGTCTAATGTTCCGTCCGGGCGGCCGGTGTCCGGCCCGTGCGTCGTACGTCACGCGAACGGCCGTACCCAGGATCGGCCCCTCCCATGACACGACTGTGCCCGGCATCCGCCGGGATGCCGGGCACAGGAGGTCTGGCGGGAGGGCGTCAGCCGCGGCCGGCCGCCTTCTGGCTCTTGCGGGACACCGAGTCGATGACGACGGCGCCGAGCAGCACACCACCGGTGATCATGTACTGGATCGAGGTGTTCATGTTCAGCAGGTCGAGACCGGTCTGGATGGACTGGATGACCAGCATGCCCAGGAGCGCGGACCAGACGGTGCCGCGGCCGCCGAAGAGGCTGGTGCCGCCGATGACGGCCGCCGCGATGGCGAGCATCAGGGTGTTGCCGCCGCCGGCGCTCAGCGACGCGCCCGCGGTCTGGCCGGCGAAGAACATGCCGCCGACCGCAGCGAATCCGCCGGAGATGGCGAACACGGTGATGCGGACCAGCGGGACGTTGATGCCGGCGCGGCGGGCGGCCTCGATGCCGCCGCCGACCGCGAACACCTTGCGGCCGTACGTGGTGCGGCGCAGCACGAAGTCGACGATCACCAGCGCCGCCAGGAAGATCACCAGCGCGTTGGAGACCCCGGAGGCGTTGTTCAGCACGGCGGCGGAGACGAACGCGGCGAGCGCGAGCAGGCCCACGCGCAGCAGGATCTCGCTGGTCGCGCGGAACGGCACGCCGGCGGCCCGGCGGCGGCGCTGCTCGCCGAAGTTGCCGACCGCGGACAGCACGACGGCGAGACCGGCCAGGACGTAGGCGCCGATGATGGCCTGGTCCATGAAGAAGGAGCTCTGGCCGAGCAGGTGGATAGGACCGGAGTCCGACGGCAGGTTGATCGTGCCGCTGGAGCCGAGCAGCCACAGCATCAGACCGTTCCAGCCGAGGAAGCCGGCGAGGGTCACCACGAAGGCCGGTACGCCGATCTTCGCGAAGAACCATCCGTGCAGGGCGCCGATGCCGATGCCGGTGACGATCGTCAGGACGAGCGACAGCCAGGGGTTCATGCCGTGTTCCGTCACGAACACGGCGAACAGCGCGGACGCCAGACCGCTGACGGAACCGACCGACAGGTCGATCTCGCCGAGCAGCAGCACGAACACCAGGCCGATGGCCAGCATGCCGGTGGCCGACATGAAGTAGCTGATGTTGGAGAGGTTGTCGGCGCTCAGGAAGCGGTCGTTCTGCAGCTGGAAGATCGTCCAGATGACGATCAGGCCGAGGACGACGGGGATCTGTCCGAGCTCACCGCCCTTGACCTTGCGCTTGAACTCGGTGAGGTAGCCCTTGAAGCCCTCCTCACGGATCAGCAGCCGCGGGTCGACGACGGTGACCGGCGCGGCCGTCGGGTCGTCGGCGGGGGCGACGGTCTCCTGGCCCTCGACCACGCCCTCGGCCCTGGCGGCCTCGGTCGCCGTCGCGGCCTTCTCGGTCTTGGTGCCCTTCACGGGCTCCGAGGACTCGCTCTGGACGGGCTTCGACGTGTCGCTCACTTTGCCGCCTCCGCGGTGCGACGCCCCGCACGACGGGTCACGGCGTTGTCCGTGGCGCCCGTGATGGCGGCGATGATGTCTTCGTGGCTGGTGTCCTTCACGGGGAAGGAGCCGTTGTTCTTGCCCAGGCGCAGGACGGCGACGGTGTCGGCGACCGCCTTGACGTCGGCCATGTTGTGGCTGATGAGGATGACGCCGAGGTCGCGCTCGCGCAGTCGCTCGACGAGGTCGAGGACCTGCGCGGTCTGCTCCACGCCCAGGGCGGCCGTGGGCTCGTCGAGGATGACGACCTTCGGGTCGCCGATCAGCGCGCGGGCGATGGCGACGACCTGGCGCTGACCGCCGGAGAGGCTCGCGATCGGGATGCGCACGCTCGGGATGCGGATGGAGAGCGTGGAGAGCAGTTCCCGCGCGTTCTTCTCCATCGTCACCTCGTCGATGACACCGCGGTGCAGCAACTCACGTCCGAGGTAGAGGTTGCCGACCACGTCGAGGTTGTCGCACAGGGCGAGGTCCTGGTAGACGGTCGCGACACCGAGTCCCTGGGCGTCGTGCGGCCTGGTGATGCTGACGGGCTTGCCCTCCCACTCGATGACGCCCTCATCGATGGGATGGACACCCGCGATCGTCTTGACCAGGGTGGACTTTCCTGCGCCGTTGTCGCCCACCAGGGCGACCACTTCTCCGGCGTGGACCTCCAGCTCGACGTCGGTGAGTGCCTGCACCGCACCGAATCGCTTGGAGACCCCGCGCAACGCCAGCACGGGCGTAGCGGACACGTGAACCATCTCCTTCGCCGCCTGACCGGCGGGGATGCCGCGCGCAACGAACAGGCGCGGAGGGATGTGCGCGACGCGCGGGTGACGCGGCGTCGACGCACGAGGTTTACAGGATGAACATGCGCGAATCCGCTGCTCTTGGCAACGGTTCCGTCCGACGCCCGCCCCGGCAGCGGGGTGTGAAGGTGGGGCGGGCGTCGGACAGGTCTCGCGGGACCGCGGGGCGGTCGGCGGGTCCCGGGGAGCGGACCGGAGTCGGCTCACGGCCGGCTCGGGCGGTTCCCCGGGACCCTGGCTGCTACTGGATGCCGGCGGCCTTGCAGGCGGCGGCGTACTCCGGGGTGCAGATCTCGGCGGCGGTGTACAGCCCGTCCTTGATCACCGTGTCCTTGATGTTGGCCTTGGTGACCGACACCGGGGTCAGCAGCTGGGAGGGCACCTTGTCGCCGGAGCCGCTGGTCAGCGTGGTGGTGGCCAGGGACTTGATGTCCTTGCCCTCCAGCAGGTTGACGGCGAGCTGCGCGGCGGTCTCGGCCTCGGGCTTGTAGGCCTTGTAGACCGTGGCGGACTGGGTGCCGGCGACGATGCGCTGGATGGCCGCGAGCTCCGCGTCCTGACCCGTCAGCGGGATGTTGCTGATCTTCGCACCCTTGAGGGTGTTGGCGATGCCGCCGGCCATGCCGTCGTTGGCGGCGTAGACGCCCGCGATGTTCTTCGCGCCGAGCTGGGTGATGGCCGCGGACATCTTCTGCGCCGCGACGGTGTCCTTCCACAGGCCGGACTGCTCGTAGGCGATGGCGACCTTGCCGTCGAGGATCTTGTGCGCGCCTTCCTTGAACTGGGCGGCGTTCGGGTCGGCGTCGTCACCGTTGATCATGACGACCTTCGACGTGGGCGTGGCCTTGGCGCCGAGGGCGTCGAGCAGGGCCTGGCCCTGGAGTTCGCCGACCTTGACGTTGTCGAAGGAGACGTAGGCGCTGACCGGGCCCTGGGCGAGACGGTCGTACGCGACGACCTTGACGCCCTTGTCCACCGCGGACTTGATGGAGGACTTGATCGCGGCCGAGTCCTGGGCGGAGATCACGATGACCTTCACGCCCTTGGTGACCATGTTGCTGACCTGCTGGGCCTGCTTGGCCGGGTCGGCCGCGGCGTTCGCGTACTCCAGCTTGCAGTCGGAGCAGAGCGCCTTGACCTTGGCGTCGAAGTACGGCTTGTCGAACTTCTCGTACCGCGCGGTGACGCTGTCGGGGAGCAGCAGACCGATGGACTTGTCGCCCGAGCTGCTGCTGCCGGAGTCGCTGCCCTTGTCGCCTGCCTTGCCGCACGCGGCAATCGACAGTGCCATGGAGACGGCGGTTGCGCCGATCACGACTCTACGCATCGTTGCGTTCATTTGGGGTGTGCCTCCCTGACAGGGCCGCAACGCTGCGGCCGAGGTGGCTGGAAGTCAACTCGGCCATACGTGCGACGTCAAGAAGTAAATACTTAACGAGATGGCAACGGCGTCATTCGTTCTCTAAGTGAAGGCAGGTGTGGCGACGGTCAGCGTGCCGTCCAAAAGCGTCGAATCGCCCATTTCGCTCAGTGCGAGAGCGAGCGCTCCGAGCACCTCGGCACGACCCCCAAGTGCCCCCGGGAGAACGGAGAGTTGACGCGCCGCACTCGGGATCGCATAGCGGCCGACGGACTCCCTTATCGGACCGAGCACCAGCTCGCCGGCCTCGGCGAGATCGCCGCCGAGGACCACACGGCTCGGGTTCAGCAGGTTGCAGAGATTGGCGACTCCGCTGCCGATGTGCCGGCCGACGTCGGCGATCACCCGTCGACAGCCCGGATCTCCTTCCCTGGCCAGTCGCACGACGCCTTCCATCGTCAGATCCGTGCCGTGGCTGGACTGGAGGAGCGGCAGCACGTAGCGCGCGGCCGCGAAGGTCTCCAGGCAGCCCCGGTTTCCGCAGCGGCAGACGGGGCCGGATTCATCGAGCGTGATATGTCCGATTTCTCCAGCGGTGCCGCCGGGACCGCGGTAGATCTTCCCGTCGATCACCAGACCTGCGCCGACACCGCTCGCGACCTTGATGTATGCGAGATCGCGGACGCCTCTCCCACTGCCCCAGACCATCTCGCCGAGGGCGCCGAGGTTGGCGTCGTTGTCCACGTGCACGGCGACGCCGAGCCGGCCCTTCATCTCCTCGGCGGGGCGGGTGCCGATCCAGCCGGGCAGGATGGCGGAGGAGCCGAGCGTGCCGGACTCCAGATCGATCGGCCCGGGGACGCCGAGACCCACCCCGGCGACCTTCGTACGGTCCACCCCCGTGGCCTCGATCAACCGGCTGACCAGCTGTTCCGCACGATCGAAACCCTGAGTGGACGAGGCGTCCACGTCCAGTGGCTCGGACTCCTCGGCGAGCACCTGATGAGCCAGGTTGCCCACGGCGACGCGAAGATGGGTATGGCCGAAATCGACCCCGATGACGATGCCCGCGTCGCCGCTCAGACTGACGCTGCGAGCCCTGCGTCCACCGGCCGAGGTGGGCGTCACCTCGACGGTGCCGCGGTCCTTGAGCTCGCGCACGATGTTGGAGACGGTCGCGGCCGACAGACCCGTCGTGCGGGCGATCTCCGCCTGTGTGAGGGACCCGGCCAGACGCACGGCGCGTACGACTCGCTCCAGGTTGGCTCGGTGCAGCGACGACTGCGACCCCGGAGTCTCCACGACGACCTCCTGCGCGCGGGACCGCTTCGATGAGGCCCCGTCTATGTCCAACTAGTGAACTCTAAGCTGAGCTGTTCGGGTCGCCTCCCGTCAAGAGGTTGAACAGTATCCGCATGCTTGCAAAGGGACACGGAGGGTGGCGAAGCCGTCGCTCGCGGGGCGTAGGGAGTCGGCTGCGGGGCGTGGCGAGCGGGAGGGGGCAGGGGCCGTCGCGCGCTCTCCCGCTTCGGCCTTGCGTCACTGCCCGCCCTTCGGCCGGCCTCGGCCGGCGGGCGGCCGGGGGCTCCTCGGCCGGAGGCGGGAGGACGGAGGACGCAGGACGCAGGACGGAGAACGGAGGTTGATCGGACGTCCGACGCGACGGGACCCCTGCGCACGCCCGGGGCCGGGGCGGTGGACCCCTGAGCAGGCCTCGGCCCGCGTGGCGGAGCTCTGAGCAGGCCCGACGGGCCTCGGTCGCGACGAGCGCCGGGCGTGAGCCGGGCCCGAGCCGGGCGGGCATGCCGGTTGCGGCCCGGCCGTTCCGCTACTTCAGCGCGCCCGCCGTCAGGCCCTGCACCACCTGCCGCTGGAAGACGATGTACGCGGCCAGCACCGGCAGCATCGCCATCACCAGTCCCGCGAACAGCCCCGACCAGTCACCCTTGTAGCCCTGGCTGACGGCCAGTTGGACGAGCCCCTGGGTGAGGACGCGTTTGTCGGGGTCGGTGTTGAGGACCGTGGGGAGCATGTACTGGTTCCACTGGCCCAGGAAGTTGAAGATGCCGACGCTGATCAGACCGGGCTTGGCCATCGGCAGCATGATCTGGAAGAACGTACGGCTGTGCGAGGCGCCGTCCACGAAGGCAGCCTCCGCCACCGACGTGGGAAGCGTGCGGAAGAAGGCCGTCAGGAAGAACACCGTGAAGGGCAGCGAGTAGGCGATGTAGACCAGGATCAGACCGTGGACGGTGTTGAGCAGCCCCATGTTGTTCACGACGTAGAACAGCGGGACCAGCGCCAGCATGACCGGGAAGCTCATGCCGCCGATGAAGAGGTAGTAGACGAAGCGGTTGCCCGGGAAGTCGAAGCGCGCCAGGACATAGGCGGCCATGGAGCCGAGAACCAGCGTGCCGATGAGCGAACCGCCTACCACCAGAACGGTGTTGAGGAAGTAGTCGCCCATGTCGGCCTCGGTCCAGGCCCGCGACCAGTTGTCGAAGTGCAGCGTGTCCGGCAGCGACCACGGCGAACCGAAGATGGAGCTGTCGTCCTTGAAGGAGGTCATCACCGCCCAGAGCAGGGGAAGCACGACCATGATCGCCCAGAGGACGAGAATGCCGTGGGAAAAGGCGTTGAGAACGTTTCCATCCTTTTTCTCCGCCGCCGGCGGCTTCCCCGAGGGCGGGCTTGCCTTCGTGACGGACGTGCCGGAGCCGGGGTCGGCCGGCGGGGGCGCGGAGGTCTCGGTCGTCTTCATCGTCAGTACTCCAGCCGCTCGCGCCGCCCAAGCCGCAGCACGACCGCGGCGAAGGCCAGCGTCACGATGAGCAGGGCGACGCCGATGGTGGTGGCGTAGGCGGCCTGACCGTCACGGAAGGCCTTCTGGTACACGTACAGAACCATGACGGTGGTCGAGTAGTCGGGGCCGCCCGGCCCGGTCGTCATGATCTGCACGACCGCGAACGACTCGGCACCGAGCGCGAGAATGCCCATGTAGACCCATCCCGACTGCACCGTGTCCCACAGCAGCGGGAGGGTGACGCGGAAGAACGTCGTGGCCCGGTTCGCGCCGTCGAGCAGCGCGGCCTCGTAGAGGTCCGCCGGGATGGAGGCCATGCCCGCCGAGAACAGGACCACGAAGAAGCCGACCGTCGACCAGACGAGCACCGCCATCACGCACCACAGCGCGAGATCCGGGTCGCCGAGCCAGAGGGGCTGGACGCCGTCCAGCCCGATCCCCCGCAGAAACGAGTTGAGCGCGCCGCTGTCCGGGTTGTACGCGAAGGCGAACAGCAGCGCGACGATGGCGATGGAGAGCACCTGCGGGAAGAAATACACGATCTTGTAGAAGGAGGAGCCCCGGACGCCGGAGATCACCGGTCCGCCCTTCCGCCGCCGCCCGCCGACATTGATCATGAAGGCGAAGAACAGCGCCAGACCGATCGTCACCAGCGGCAGGACGACCGCGAACATCAGACTGTGCTGCAGGGACTTCCAGAAGATGTCGTCGTCCAGCATCCTGCGGTAATTACTCAGGCCGACCATCCTGAATTCGGGGCTGAGGCCGGTCCAGTCCGTGAACGAGTAGTAGACGGACTGGAGGAACGGCCACACCACGAAGAGCGCGTACAGTCCCAGCGGTGGCGCCAGGAACCCCACGATGAACCGGTACTTGCCGTGCTGCATCGCCACTCCGGTGCTCTCGCGGACGCTTCGCGGTGTTTCCCTCGTCGCTGGTGCTTGCCATGCTTGTTCTCACTGGTGCTTGTAATGCTTGATCGAAGTGTCCTTGGCCGTCGCGTCGGCGAATTCCTGGATCTTCTTGATCGCCTCGGCGGGCGTGATCCGGCCGGCCATCATCTCGCCCAGGCCGGACACTCCGATCTTCTCCTTCTGCAACTGGACGTACCAGTCCTGCAGTCGGGGATTCACCACGTTGGAGCCGGCCTTGTCCAGCGCCGCGACACCCGACTTCAGGCCCGGAGTCAGTGTGATGCCGTCGGTGCCGCCGTTGTACGCGGTGAGCGACTTGACCTTGGAGGTGAAGTTCTTCGACGACGCCTCGCCGAGCATGATGCGCAGTTGCTCCATGGCGCCGGCGGTGTTCGTCGCCTTGGCGGGAACGATGAACGGCTCGCCCCCGGAGGCCCAGACGGTGCCGAAGGGCATCTTGTCCGAGGAGTCGATACCGGTGGGCGCGGACACCGCCAGGTCGAAGTCCTGCGGGATGACGTTCGCCGACTCGTTCTCCACCCAGGAGCCGTTGGGGAGGAACAGCGCCTTGCCCTCGGCCCATGCGGTCTGCGACTGGATGTGGTCGAGCCCCGGGGTGCCCCGGAGGACGTAACCCTTCTGGTAAAGCTCGTAGTACGCGTCGAAACACGCCTTCACGGCGGGGTGTCTCCAGGCGTTCGGCTCCAGGTTGTCGATCGCGTCGAGGACCTCGCGGCCGCCCACCTTGCCGATCATCGGATACAGAGAGAAGGGGAGGTAATACGGGTACTTGCCTGCATATGTCCAGCCGGCCATGCCCTTCTTCTTGGCCTTCGCGCAGACCGCGAGCATCTCGTCCCAGGTCTGCGGATACGTGGCGTCGAGCGAGTCGAGGGCCTTCTGCGAGTACCAGACGCCGTAGACGGTGTAGGCGTAGTACATGATCCAGACGGGGGCGCCGTCGAACTGGCCCATCTCGACGATCCCGGGGCGCAGGGTGTCGCGGACCCTTCTCTTCGGATCGTCGTAGGAGGGGGCGTCGAGGAGCGGTGTGAGGTCGGCGAGCTGGTCCTTGCCCACCAGGACGCCCATGTCCATCTGCTCGGCGCCGGAGTTGTCGATGAGGTCGGGCGGGGTGCCCTGGTTGAAACGGGGCTGGAGCGTCGACTGGATCTTCTGCGTGGCCGAGAACTTCACCTTCGCCCGCGGGAAGCTCTTCTCGTAGATCTTCACGGCGTCCTCGGCGTACTCCTTGCCGAATCCCCCGTCGAACAGGACGAATTCCATCTGTGTGGTCTCGTTGACCGCGAGGGGGTTCTGCGCGGTCTTCTTTCCGGCCTTGGCCTTGCCCTCGCCGCCCCCGCCGCTGCTGGCGCAGGCGGCCAGAAAACCTGTCGCCGGGAAGGAGATCAGGCCCAGGGCCGCCGCTCTCCTGATCACGTCTCTGCGACCGACACCCGCGTCGCCGTTCTGCTCGGAACCGCTCTTCTCGAAGCCCTCGCGGTCGGAACCGTTGTACTCGGAGGGGGATCCCATGCTCAAGTCCTCGCCTTCTCCAGGACTCAGGCGGTGCACCGGATCCTTCCCGGCACCGCGGTCGGGTCAAGCAGGGTGTGCGGAGCGCGTGGTGCGAAGATCTCCGGGCCTGGACGGTGAATCGCCGACAGGTATAGTCCACCCCTGTCCGGATGGGCAAGATCGAATACAAGGTTGACCAAGGGTCTTTCCCGAGTTGAGACCTCCTGGAAATATGACCGACAGATGAGCACTTTGCCAGAGAATTGCACGAATTGCCTCCTCGCTGGCGCAATCAACATTCTTGACATCACTGTCCACTTGCCCCCCTACTGATTCCTGCGCACCCCGGGAGGACAACGTTGTCCGGGCGCTTGGTCCAGCGCGGGAAGGGTGGGGAGGGTGTTCACGTATGCAACGGTCGGGACGGTGGTGGGCGGTCGTGACCGCGGCCGCTCTGGTCATGACGGTGGGCGGCGCGCCGGGGTCGGCGGCGACACCGCCGTCGCAAGGACCGCTCCCCGACCGGGGCTTCGCCTCGTCCTTCGAGGCGGGTGAACGCGCCCCCGACTGGCTGAGCACCGTCGAGTCCGCACCCGGCGGCGGCAAGCGCGCATCGGGCGTCGACGGCGGCTACGGCGGCGGGCTTCCGGGCGACGTGACCGACCGGGTCACGGACGTCCGGGCGAGCGCCGAGAACGCGGCCGGCGGCGAGGTGAAGGAGAACCTCGTCGACGGTGAGGCGAGCACCAAGTGGCTCGCCTTCGCCGCCGACGGATGGGTGGAGTTCGACCTCGACGAGCCTGTGCGGGTAAGCGCTTACGCGCTGACTTCCGCGAACGACTTCGCCGAGCGTGACCCCGCCGACTGGACCCTCTCGGGCTCGGCGGACGGCACCACCTGGACGCCGCTCGACAGCCGCTCCGGGGAAACGTTTACTGAACGGTTCCAGACCCACACCTACGATCTCGCGGCCCCGGCCGGATACCAGCACTTCAGGCTGGACGTCTCCAGGAATCACGGCGCCGGGATCGTGCAACTCGCAGACGTGCGGTTCGGCACGGGCGGAAACGGCCAGCCCGTCCCGGCGGACATGCTCACCGTCGTGGACCGCGGCCCCAGCGGCTCGCCGACCGCGAAGGCCGGCGCCGGTTTCACCGGACGCCGGGCGCTGCGTTACGCGGGCCGGCACACGGCCGCCGGCCGGGGGTACTCGTACAACAAGGTCTTCGACGTGAACGTGGCGGTCGGCCCGCGCACCCGGCTGGCCTACCGGATCTTCCCGGCGATGGCGGAGGGCGACCGGGACTACGCCGCGACCAACGTCTCCGTGGACCTGGCCTTCACGGACGGGACGTATCTGAGCGGGCTCGGGGCGAGCGACCAGTACGGGTTCCCCCTGTCGCCCCGCGGACAGGGCGCGGCGAAGGTGCTGTACGTCAACCAGTGGAACGACGTGGTGTCGGGGATCGGTGCGGTAGCGGCCGGGAAGACCGTGGACCGGATCCTGCTCGCCTACGACTCCCCCGGCGGCCCCGCCCGGTTCCGGGGCTGGGTGGACGACATCGCGCTGCGCACGGCGGCCCCGGAGCCCGAGAAGGCCCACCTCTCGGACTACGCGCTGACCACCCGCGGGACCCAGTCCAGCAGCGGTTTCTCGCGCGGAAACACGTTTCCCGCCACGGCGGTGCCCCATGGCTTCAACTTCTGGACGCCGGTGACGAACGCTTCCTCGCTCGGCTGGCTGTACGACTACGCACGGGCCGGCAACGCGGACAACCTGCCCACGATCCAGGCGTTCAGCGCGAGTCACCAGCCGAGTCCGTGGATGGGGGACCGGCAGACGTTCCAGGTGATGCCGTCCGCCGCGGCCGGCGTCCCGGATACCGGACGGACGGCCCGGGCGCTGGCCTTCCGGCACGCGAACGAGACAGCTCGCCCGTATTACTACGGCGTGCGCTTCGAGAACGGTCTCATGGCCGAGCTGGCGCCGACCGACCACGCGGCTGCCCTGCGCTTCACCTACCCCGGCCCGGACGCGAGCGTGGTCTTCGACAACGTCACCGACCAGGCCGGGCTCACCCTCGACAGGGACGCCGGTGTCGTCTCCGGTTACTCGGACGTGAAGTCGGGGCTGTCGACGGGAGCGTCCCGGCTCTTCGTGTACGGCCAGTTCGACGCGCCGGTGACGGAGGGGGCCTCGAGCGGGGCAAGGGGTTACCTGCGTTTCGACGCGGGCGCCGACCACGCCGTCACCCTGCGTCTGGCGACCTCCCTCATCAGCGTCGACCAGGCTCGCGACAACCTCCGCCGGGAAATTCCGGCGGGCACCGGTTTCGAAACGGTCAAAGCACGGGCTCAGCAGCAGTGGGACAGGCTCCTGGGCACGGTGGAGGTCGAGGGAGCGAGCCGGGATCAGCTGACGACGCTGTACTCCAGCCTGTACCGGCTGTATCTGTATCCCAACTCCGGTTTCGAGAAGGTCGGTGCGAAGTACCGGTACGCCTCGCCCTTCTCGCCGATGCCGGGACCCGACACCCCCACGCACACCGGCGCGAAGATCGTGGACGGCAAGGTCTACGTCAACAACGGTTTCTGGGACACCTACCGGACGGCCTGGCCCGCGTACGCGCTGCTCACCCCGACGCAGGCCGGCGTGCTGGCCGACGGCTTCGTGCAGCAGTACAAGGACGGCGGCTGGACCTCGCGCTGGTCCTCCCCCGGTTACGCAGACCTGATGACCGGAACGTCCTCGGACGTGGCCTTCGCGGACGCGTTCGTCAAGGGTGTGCGCTTCGACGCCGCAGCGGCCTACGAGGCGGCGGTGAAGAACGCGACGGTCGTGCCCCCGGCCCCCGGAGTGGGCCGCAAGGGCATGTCGACCTCTCCCTTCCTCGGCTACACGAGCACGGCCGCCCACGAGGGGCTGTCGTGGGCGATGGAGGGCTACCTCAACGATTACGGCATCGCCCGGATGGGACAGGCCCTGTACCGGCAGACCCGCGAGAAGCGCTACCGCGAGGAGTCCGACTACTTCCTTGACCGCGCCCGGGGTTATGTGCACCTCTTCGACGCCGACGCCGGTTTCTTCCAGGGCAAGGACGACAAGGGCGCCTGGCGTACGGCGTCCAGCGCCTACGACCCGCGGGTGTGGGGCTACGACTACACCGAGACCAACGGCTGGGGCTACGCCTTCGCCGCGCCGCAGGACAGCCGGGGCCTGGCCGGCCTGTACGGCGGCCGCAGCGGACTGGCGAAGAAACTCGATGCCTATTTCGCCACTCCGGAAACCGCTTCCCCCGAGTTCGTGGGCTCGTACGGCGGAGTGATCCACGAGATGACCGAGGCCCGCGACGTGCGGATGGGCATGTACGGGCATTCCAACCAGGTCGCCCACCACGCGATCTACATGTACGACGCGGCCGGGCAGCCGTGGAAGGCGCAGGCGAAGTCGCGCGAGGTGCTCTCCCGGCTCTACACCGGCAGCTCGATCGGACAGGGCTATCACGGTGACGAGGACAACGGCGAGCAGTCGGCGTGGTATCTGTTCTCCGCGCTCGGCTTCTATCCGCTGGTGATGGGCGCCGGCGAGTACGCGGTCGGCTCCCCTTTGTTCACCAAGGCGACCGTGCACCTGGAGAACGGCAAGGACCTGGTGGTCAGGGCGCCGAAGAACAGTGCGAGGAACGTCTACGTGCAGGGGTTGAAGGTCGACGGCCGTCCGTGGACGTCCACCGCGATTCCCCACGCCGTCCTCGCCAAGGGCGCCGTCCTGGACTTCGACATGGGGGCGCGGCCCTCGACGTGGGGCTCGGGGAAGAACGCGGCTCCGGTCTCGATCACCAGGGACGACAAGGCCCCGACGCCCCGCACGGACGCCCTGAAGGGCGGGGGCGCGCTGTTCGACGACACGTCGGCAACGCAGGAAGCGGTGTCGGGAACGGTCTCGCTGCCGGTCGCGGCGCGGACGAAGGCGCTTCAGTACACCCTGACCTGCGCGGATCACGCCCAGGCTCCCGGCAGTTGGGTGCTACAGGGCTCGATGGACGGGCTCACGTGGACCGACCTGGACCGGCGCTCCGGGGAGGTCTTCCGCTGGGACCGCCAGACACGGGCCTTCACGATCGCCCGGCCCGGCAGGTACGGGTACTACCGGCTGTTCCTCGTCGGAGGAGGCATTGCTGGAAACACGTCAGGCGGGAAGAGCACGGCGGCCGAAGTGCGTCTGGCAGAAGTCGAGTTGTTGTCCTGATCCGGTAACCGACAACGATCGACCGCTGTAACGGGCTCCACCCGTGTTTCAGAATGAGTGGGCCGCGCACCCATCGCGCGGCCCGCCACGGAGGGGGAAGCGGAAATGAATATCGCCAGAAAGTACACGGGACTGGTCGCAGGAGCGGCGCTGGCGGCGGGGGCTCTCCTCGCCACCGCGGCTCCGGCCCAGGCCTACAGCCCGAACCCGACGTTCCACGCGTACTACTACGACACCGATGCCTGCCCGTGCAGCGGCGGCGACCTCACAGACCCGTTCGACAACACGTACTTCGCGCAGGACGCCGGCGGTTACGCCGTGAAGATGGAGCTGACGAACTCCGGTGCGTTCGTCGGCAAGGTGGAGTTCCATCCGAACGACGAGAAGCTGTGGGTGTACGACACCGCGAACGACGGTGACACGTACTACGTCAAGGTCAGCTACACGTCCGGCGGCACGACCCGCAACCTGGGCACTTTCAGCCCGCCCGGGACCGCGGCGGTGCTGGACTACGAGGTGGAGGACTTCGATCTGCCAGAAGGCGCTTACGTCGACATTTCCGTCTACGACGACGCAGGACTCACCGACCTCATCGGTGCCGCGCGCGGCACCGGAGCAGCCATCGCGTAGGGCTTCGTCCTGATCGGCCGGCACCGGCGAACGGGGCCGGCCCGTGCCCGCTCGGCGGAGAGGGGTGCCGGAGCCGTGCCCCGGACCGACGGCGCGTCGGCGAGGCGCGGTACGGCGAGCACGGCCGGGTCCCCGATCACGCGAACCGGCACGATCCTGACAGGCCCTGCGTCGGCCCATATCACCGGAGGGGACCATGCCGATCACTGTGCCCGTCGTGCCCGAGGGAGTCGACCCCGCGTGGTTGCCGCCGGACGCGTTTCGCGCCCTGGGCAGCCGGCGGACGCTGATCCTCGGCTCGGAGCCACTCGTGAAGACGGTGCACAGTGAAGTAGCCCATGCCTGCACGCAGTTCGGCGGAGAGGTCGTGCGGGGCGCGTCGAGTGCCCCGCACGACCTCGTTCTGCGTCTGGCCGGTGACGAAGGCGGGAGCACCGGCGAGGAGGGCTTCACCCATGAACGCGGAGCCGGTACGACCACCGTGACGGCGTCCGGCCAACGCGGTCTGCTGTACGGCCTGTTCCACGTCGTACGGCTCGGGGAGGACGCCTTCCGCGGCGCGCGCCCCCGTGAGGTGCACCAGCCGGCGACAGCCTTGCGGATGCTGGACCACTGGGACAACGTGGCTGTGCATCCTGTCATGGGCCAGGTGGAACGGGGCTACGCAGGAGGCTCGCTGTTCTGGCAGGACGGACGGGCCCATGGCGATTCCGAACGTGTCAGGGCGTACGGCAGACTGCTGGCGGCCTGCGGCGTCAATGCCGTGTCGGTCAACAACGTCAACGTGCACGACGTCGAGGCCCACCTGCTCACCGACCGCATCGGCGAGGTGGCGCAGATCGCCCAGGCGCTGCGACCGTACGGGATCCGGACGCATCTGTCGGTGACCTTCGCCGCTCCGGTCGTGCTCGGCCGACTGCCCACTGCCGATCCCCTGGACGAGGCCGTGCGCGAGTGGTGGGCGAAGGCCGTAGCCGCCGTGTACGCGGCGATCCCGGATTTCGGCGGGTTCGTGGTGAAGGCCGACTCGGAGGGCCAGCCGGGCCCGTTCACCTACGGTCGCACGCACGCCGACGGTGCGAACATGCTTGCCAGTGCTCTCGCCCCGCACGACGGCACGGTCCACTGGCGGGCCTTCGTGTACGACCACCGCCAGGACTGGCGAGACCGCGCCACGGACCGCGCACGGGCCGCGTACGACCATTTCGCGCCGCTGGACGGGAAGTTCGCCGACAACGCCGTGCTCCAGGTGAAGCACGGGCCCATGGACTTCCAGGTCCGCGAACCGGTCTCACCTGTGTTCGGCGCGCTTCCCCGGACCCGGGTGGCGGTGGAGATGCAGGTGACCCAGGAGTACACCGGACAGCAAAAGCACGTCTGTTGGCTCGGGCCGATGTGGAGCGAGGTGCTGCGCTTTCGTCCGGAAGGCGAACAGGGTCGTTCTGTGGGCGAGTTGGCGACCGGTGGATCGGTGGCTGTGTCCAACGCCGGCGACGATCCGTTCTGGACCGGGCATCCTCTGGCCCAGGCGAACCTCTACACCTTCGGCCGGCTCTCCTGGCGCCCGGACGCCGACCCGCTCCGCATCCTGGACGAGTGGATCGCGCTCACCTTCCCCGCCGTGCCCGAACGGCTGGCGGCAGGTCTGCGCACGGTGCTGAGGAACTCCTGGCGGACCTACGAGAAGTACACCGCCCCGCTGGGCGTGGGTTTCATGGTGCAGCCCGGCCATCACTACGGCCCTGCTGTCGACGGCTATGAGTACAGCCCCTGGGGGACGTATCACTTCGCCGACCGGGACGGAATCGGCGTCGACCGGAGCGCGGCGACCGGCACCGGTTACGCAGGCCAGTACAGCGAGCCATGGTCGGCGCGGTACGAGTCGGCGGCCTCGTGTCCCGACGAGTTGCTGCTGTTCTTCCATCACGTGCCGTACGGGCATGTGCTGAAAAGCGGGAAAACGGTTGTGCAGCATATCTACGACACGCATTTCGAAGGCGTCGAGGAGGCGGAGGAGGCTCGCCGGGTGTGGGCGGGCCTCGCGGACCTGGTGGAGCCGGCCCGGCACGCGCGCGTCGCGGAACGCTTCGAGGAACAGGTACGCGGCGCACGGGAGTGGCGGGATCAGGTGAACAGCTACTTCCTGCGGAAGTCGGGCGTCCCCGACGAACGAGGACGCACGATCTACTGAAGCGCGAGGACGGCCACGCCGAGCGGGTCCAGGACCAGGACGTCACCCTGCCCCAGCCGTTCACCCCGTGAGCAGGTCCGCCGGGGCACGGGCCGACACATGGGCCGACGTCGAGCCGTGGTCGAGCGGGAAGAGCGGGCGGGCCCCGTCGGGGGCGACGCGGGTGACTGTCTCCACGGCGCGGTGGTCGGCGCAGGGACCGATCAGCGCGTGACCTGCCAGGACGCGCCGGACGACGATGCCCACCTGTGGTGATCGATCGGACGGTGGATGCCGATGAGACTGGTGGTGACGGGCGTGTCCGGGTCATGGACGCGGATGGCGTCCTTTTCGGCCGTGAAGCAGTCGAGCAGGGCGTCCGTCATGAAGCGCTGATATTGGAGGGTGATGCCCTGGAAAGCGGTGTGGTCAGGGCTGCGCCAGTGCTCGGTCGGCGCGCTCGGCGGCTCGACCTCGTCCCAGTCGCTGAATCGGTGCGACGTCGTGCACCATGCGTCGTTGAGAGCGTCGAGAGTTCCGTACCGCTCTCGCAACCAGTTGCGAAAGGCCTCGGCACACAATACGCAGTAGCAGGTACCGCCGTACTCGTTGTTGATGTGCCAGGCGAGCAACGCGGGGTGCCGGGCGTAGCGTTCGGCGAGCCGGCCGGCCAGCGCCGTGGACAGTCGACGGTACGCGCGCGAAGTGGGGCAGAAGTTGTGCCGTTGCCCGTACCCGTGACGGCGGCCCTCGATGTCGGTGCGGTGGACCTCTGGGTACTTCTTCGCGAGCCAGGGTGGGACCGCGGCGGTCGCGGTGGCCAGACACACGTGCCGTCCCTCGGCGACGGCGCGGTCGAGTACGCCGTCGAGCATCGTGAAGTCGTATACCTCCTCGGCGGGTTGCGTCACCGACCAATCGAGGACGCCGACGGTGAGCATGTCGCCGCCGGCCTGCCCGAACAGAAGACGGTCGTCCTCATGGACGTCACGCGGCCACTGTGCGGGGTACTGATCGGCGCCGTGCGGGATCTCGGCTGTGCGCGGAACGCGGCCCTCGTTTCCTGGTTCGTGCTCGGTCATGCGGTGAAGCCCTCCTGAGTCTCGACGATCACCGGGTGGCTCGACCGCAGCAGGGAGAGCAGCAGCGGCGCGGCCAGCAGAGCGGTCAGCGCCTCCGTGAGCAGGACGGTCAGACCGGCGGCCAGCACCAGCAACGATGCCGCGGCAAGGGTGACGCGCCACTGCCGGAGCAGGAAGTACGCGGCAAGACGGGCGGTGTCCCGGGCACGGAACGTGAACAGCGATGTGAGGACGAGCGCGTGTGCGCCCCAGAGCAGGGAGGCCACGCCGATGGCCCCGACCGACACCGCCCACCAGGCGGGCAGGCCCGTGGCAGCGAAGTGGGTGAGGGTGAAGACGATCACGGTCAGCCAGGCCGACAGAGGCAACCAGAGTTTCGACGCGGGGAATGCGTTCAGGCGCAGGCCCCGCATGAACGCCCGGGCCGGGTGCAGGTCCGTGAGGTCACGGCTGCGGTGGTGCAGGACGTACAGCGCGGCGGAGGCGGCCGGGCCGAGCGGGGAGAGGCAGACGGCGGCGAGGGGCAGGTTGGCGGGATCGGGACCCAGGGCGAGCAGGCCGGCCGATCCTGGGGCGGCCGTCGCGAGGAAAAGGGCCTCGACCGTGAGAAGCGTGTGCAGCAGGGCGGCGGCCCGGGAGAGCGGCCCTGTGCCGAACCCCGCGGTGTTCACGTGGCTCATGAGGCCCCCTGACGGATGCTCGGCGGCGGAAGCGGATCGGACAGAGAGAGGGGGAGCGGGACGGAGAGGCTCGAGGAGAGAAACGGTATGGAGTGGCGGGGCGGGAGTGGGGCGGGACAGGGGTTGACTGCGTCGGGGTGCAACAGGTGGGGAAACCGATTTCGAAGTCGTTCAGGGCAGGGTCGGACCTGATGTCCCACTGCGCGATGTCGTCGTGGGCGAGGAGGCTGTCGAGGGCGGTGAGCAGCGGTGGGTGGAACCCGAGTCGAAAGCGGTCTCGAAGCGTTTGCCCTGCTCATGGCGCCGACCGGCCCAGCAAGCGTTGCTCGTCCCACCAGGGCGGTGTCTCGTCGGCCACCGGTGTGAGCTCCACGAGGGTGATCTCGTGGCGTGCCAGGGTGAGGTCCAGCCCGGCGCGGCCTTCCTGGACGGTCAGTCGCCGGTGGCTGCGGGCGGGCTCGGCAGCCTCGTGGAGGATGTCGAGCTGCTCGAGTCGCGGCGAGCGTGGGCTGCCCATGTGCCGCCAGGTCGTGTACGCGTTTCCGTGGTTCTCGTCGACGGTGGACCGGCGCACGAACACCTCCCGGGCCGCGACCGGGAGTGACATGCGCAACGCGTGCCGGCCGGGCCCCGGGGTCTGCCCCGTCGGGTCGACGGGGGCCCAGGCCAGGACCGCGATACGGCCGTCCGCATGGCGGGTGACGAGATGGTCGTCACCTCGTGCCAGCAGATCGGGGCCCATCCGGGCCATGAAGGCGTACAGGTGGTATGTCGGCTTCTTGACCTGCCGGTGGGTGAGCAGTCCGAAGCCGCCGTGGAAGAGAGCCGTGGGGACGCCGGCCTCCTCGAACATGTCGCTGAACGTCCAGTAGGAGAAGGAGTCCACGAGGTCGCCGCCGTGGGCGAGCACGGGGGCGAGGTAGGCGGCGTGGAACGCGGTGTCGTGGATCGGGTTGTCGGGACGGTAGGAGGAATTGAACTCCGTTATGTGCAGCGGCAGGCGGGCCAGTGCGGTGCTCTTGAGACGTTCACGGGGCGTGGCGAACTGGTCGAGCAGGTCGGAGGCCGGGGCGAGCGCCTGGTGGACGCCGAACGGAACGTGCTGTGCCGGCCCGGAGGTGTAGGCGTGCTTCGACACGAAGTCGACCGGCACGTCCCGGCGCTCGGTGAATTCGGCGAATCTGTCCAGCCAGTCATCGGCGCCGGGTGAGATCGCGGGGCCTCCGACCTGGAGACCGGCGTCCACCTCTTTGACTGTGTGCGCGGTGATCTCGTACAGCCGGTGGTATGCCGTTTCATCCGCGTCCTGCCAGAAGTCGCGCAGGTTGGGTTCGTTCCACACCTCGACGGGCCAGGTCCGGACCTCATCGAGACCGTAGCGGTCGATGAGGTGGATGAGCGTCGCGCGGACCAGGTCGGCCCACTCGCGAGGGGAACGGGGCGGGGTGACATTGCCACGCCACCAGAAGACCGTCTGCTCGCCGGAGGCCAGCGCGGCGGGCATGAACCCCAGCTCCAGAAACGGCCTGATACCGGTTTCCAGGTAGGCATCAAGCACCTGATCGACATAGGTGAAGGAGTGGTGGACCCGGTGAGCGCCCTCGTGTTCGTAAGGGCGGTACACCCCCATGCCGTCGCTGAGCAGGCCGTGACCGCGGATGAGGCGGAACCCGATTTCGCGCTGCAGCAGGCTGAGGGAGTCCTGATAGTCACGGCGCAGGGCGAGTTCGACTCGGCCGGTGCCGACGCATTGTCGCCAGGCCTCGGAGAACCGGCCCGTCGGATCGGCGGGAACGCTGATCACCCGTTCTCCTTCTTGAAGCGCTCGCGCGCCGTGTTGTGCAGGCCGACGAGCCGATCCATGTTCTTGGCCTTCAACTCGGTGACGTAGTCTCCCCAGTCGGACAGTGGTCGCTTTCCGAGGACGAACTTGAGCGTGTTCTGGGTGACGTGGTCCCTCAGCGGGGTGTCCCAGAGCGAGGCCTGTTCCTGCTCCACGGACTGCAGCGGGTGGGCCGGGTCGATGGGCAGTTGCTCACGCTGAGCCATGGCGTCCTGGAACCTCCTCTCGTCCGTGCTGAAGGACGAGGACACCAGCGCCCAACTGCCGCCGTAGGTGAAAACACCGTTGAAGAACCCGTAGTCCTTCTGCAGGTCCTTCGGCGCGCCCGGGTTCGAACCCATGAGGCTGATGCCGGGCTCGAGCTTGTACCGGCCGCCCGAGTAGGTGTATGTGGTGCCCTGCACACCCCACTTGGCGAAGCGCTGGCCCTCGTCCGAGTACCAGAGCCAGTCGACGAACTGCATCATCGCGACGAAGGTGTCGCTCTTGAGTGCCTTGGTGGAGATCATGACGCCGTTCTCCAGCCGTGCGCCGCCCATCACCACGGGTCCAGCCGGACCGAGCGGAACCGGCACCATCTCGATCTTCGCGCCTTTGACCTGCTTTCCCAGGTTGTAACGGTAGTTCTGGACCAGCTCCTGCGGATTGGCGCTGATCGCGAACGACTTCTCGCCCAGCAGTTTCTGCACCGCTTCGTCGTCTGTCTGTGTGAAGCTCTCCGGGTCCATCAGTTTTTCGGCGACCAGTCTCCTCAGGTACTCGACCACCTGGCGGTAAGCGTCCGTGGCGCCGGTGAAGACGAACTCTCCGGCTTTCGTGTCGAAGCTGAGGTTGTCGTAGGTCCAGCCGGCCTTCACTCCGTGTGCCTGGCCGAGGTAGCTGAGCAACGCGGCAGCGGGGAAGGGCGTGTTGGTGCTCCAGCGGTCGGAGAAGGGGTACTTGTCCGGGTGTTCGGCTTTGATCGCCTTGAAGACGTCGTAGACCTGATCCCAGGTCGTGGGCAGGTTCAGGCCGAGCTGTTCGAGGACGTCTGTACGGAAGGACAGCGAGTATCCGGATTTGACCTTCTCGTGCAGGCCGGGGAGAAGGTAGTACTTGCCGTCGGACTGGCGGATGGAATCGAGCTCTGGCTCCAGCTTCCACTTTCTGACCTTGTCCAGGAAGTTGGGCATGAGGTGCACGTAGTCGCTGACCGGGAGGATCGCGCCCGACGAGACGAAAGCGACCTCCGACGGATGATAGGTCTTGGGGATGAGGAACGGTGCGTCGCCGGCGCCGATGAGGACACTGCGCTTCTTCTCGTAATCACTCAGCGGGACGGCGACCGGCTTCAGGGTGATCCCGGTGCGCTTGGTGACCTCCTGCCAGAAGAGCCAGCCGTCCTTCATCGGGTAGATCGGGTTGTTGTTGTGCAGAATGGAGAAGGAAAGCGATTCCGACGCCTTGAACTGCTGCCCGACGCGGTACTCCTTCATCGCTCCGTTCTGTTTCTTGGAGAGGTCCTTTGCGTCACCTCCGTCCTCTCCGCCTCCACAGCCTGTGAGGGCAGCCAGGCCGATGAAGCCTGCGGCGGACAACATCTGACGTCGTGACAGTTGGCCTGTGTTCTTCACGGAGGCTCCTTGGTTCCGTAAGAGGTACGGCTCTCAGCCCTTGACCGCGCCGAGCGTGACGCCGGAGACGAAGTAACGCTGAACGAACGGGTATACGCAGAGGATGGGCAGCGCCGTCAGCACGATGGTGACGGCCTGGATGTTCGCCCCGACCTGGCTGAGCTGATCGGTTCCCGCGCCGGCGTTTCCGCCGGTGGTGGCCCCCGATATCAGGTTGCGCAGATAGACCGTGGCCGGCATCAACTCGGTACGGTCCATGTAGAGGTACGCCGAGAACCAGGAGTTCCAGAAGGACACCGAGTAGAAGAGAACCATGGTGGCGATGACTGCCTTGGACAGCGGCAACACGATTCTGAGCAGGATCCCGTAGGTACTCAGCCCGTCGATCTCTGCGGCCTCTTCGAGTTCGCTCGGCAGGCTCTCGAAGAATGCCTTCATCACCAGCAGGTTGAAGACGCTGATCGCGTTGGGCAGGGCGATCGCCCAGACGGAGTTCTTCAAGCCGAGGCTGGTGACCAGGACGTAGTTCGGAATCAGCCCGCCGGTGAAGAACATGGTGAACACGGCGGCGCCGACCAGCACCCCCCGTCCCTTGAGATCCTTCTTCGATAGAACATAGGCGTAACAGGTCGTCAGAACCATGGCGATGACGGTGGAGACGACCGTGTACAGAACCGTGTTTCCGTAGTTGCGCCAGAACATCGAGTCATGGAAAACGATCTTGTAAGTGGTGAGGTTGAATCCCTTCGGCCACAGAGCCACCTCGCCGGCACGTATCTGGCGTTCCCCGCTGAAGGACCGGGCGATGATGTTGACGAAGGGGTACAGGGTCACGAGCACGACCAGCGTGAGGATGACGCCGTTGACGCCCTGGAAGACGCGGTAGCCGCGCGTGGGCTGGTGCACGGAGGTGCGCGCCCGCTGAGCGCGGGAGGCCAGGAGGCTCACCACAGGCTCGTCCCCACCGTGCGACGCGACAACAGGTTCGCGCTCGTGATCAGCACGAGTCCGATGACCGCCTCGAACAGTCCGATCGCCGCGGCGTAGCTGAAGCTGTTGGACTCGACGCCGGTTCGGTACAGATAGGTGGAGATCACATCGGCCGTCGGGTAGGTGAGCGGGTTGTAGAGCAGGAGGACCTTCTCGAAGCCGACCGCCATGAACGTGCCGATGTTGAGGATCAGCAACGTGATCATGGTGGGGCGGATGCCCGGCAGCGTGACGTGCCAGATCTGCCGCCACCGGCTCGCGCCGTCGATACGGGCGGCCTCGTAGAGGTCCTCGTCGATGGTCGTGAGCGCCGCGAGATAGAGGATGGTGCCCCAGCCGGCGGTCTGCCAGATCTCCGAGCCCACGTAGATCGTGCGAAACCATCCGGGTTCCTGGATGAAGCGGACCGGTTCGTGGCCGGACCAGGCCAGTACGTGGTTGACCGGACCGTCCGTGGCCAGTATCTGCATGGTGATGCCTGCGACGATCACGATCGACAGGAAGTGAGGAAGGTACGAAATCGATTGCACGAACTGTTTCAGCGAGCGTCGTCGCACCTCGTTGAGCAACAGCGCCAGGACGATCGGGACGGGAAAACAGAACACCAGCGTGAGCCCGCCGAGCCACAAGGTGTTGCGGAAGACTTGCCAGAAGGTGGGGTCGGTCAGAAACATCCGCACGTAACGGAGTCCCACCCACCGCTCTCCCAGAATCGACCCGCCCGGTTCGAAGCGGCGAAAGGCGATCACGTTGCCGATCATCGGCAGATAGCGGAAAACCAGGAAGAACAGAAGCGGCAGCACGGCCAGCGAATACAGCTGCCAGTCCCGGCGCAGCGCCCGCCCCCAGCCTCGACGCGCGCCCGGACGCGTCGGGCCGTGCCGGGACCTCGCGAGCGGGTGCTGGGTTTCTGGCGGTGGGGCCGACCTGGTGGAGGTGCTCATGCTCTGGCCTCCCGGGGCATCCTTCGAAACGCTCGAATCGACGTGCGTGATCTCGAAACTTTCGTGCCCTTACCGGTAACTCTGCGGCAACGTAAGGGGTCACGGAAAGCGCTGTCAATGGTTGCTGCACGGTGGACTGGTGAGACGTCGGGCGGCGTGGTGGAATCCTCCCGGGTGGGGTAGAACCGGGAAGTCGACTGCGACTCTCCCCCGCAATTTTCTGTCTGGCCTACGCAACGATCGCTCCCCCACGACCCTGCGAGGTGGCACTGTGCCCGCGTTCGACCTGCCGCTTTCCGAGCTGAAGCGCCACCGCCCCCAGCTCGACGAGCCCGCCGACTTCGACACGTTCTGGGCCGGGACTCTGCACCAGGGACAGCAGCGAGACCCACTGGTGTCCGTGCATCCCGTCGAAACCGGTCTCCGCCTCGTCGAGACCTGGGACGTCACGTTCCGAGGCTTTGCAGGTGATCCGATCAAGGCTTGGTTCCACCGCCCGGCCGGCGTGCAGGAACCGCTTACCGCAGTCGTCGAGTACATCGGCTACGGGCGCGGACGCGGTTACCCGCACGAGCGCCTGACCTGGGTGAATGCAGGCTACGCGCATCTACTCATGGACAACCGCGGTCAGGGTGACCAGTACGGTGACGGGGGCGCCACCCCCGACCCGCACGCCACCGCACCCGGTGGTCCCGGCCCGGCCGCCCGCGGTCTGCTCTCACCGCAGGACTACCACTACCGGCGTCTGATCACGGACGCGGTGCGGGCCGTGACGGCGGTCCGCACCCTGCCCGGCGTCGATCCCGTCCGTACGGTCGCCGTAGGAAACAGCCAGGGCGGAGGACTCGCCCTGGCTGTGGCTGGCCTGGTCCCCGATCTTGCCGCCGCACTCGTCACGGCCCCCTTCCTCTGCGGCATCCGGCGGGCCCTGGATCTCACCGACGTGGGCCCGTACGGTGAGATCGCTTGTTATCTGTCCGTCCATCGAGGTGCCGAAGAAGCCGCTTACCGCACGCTTTCCTACGTAGAAGGCGTTTCCTTCGCCCGGCTGGCCAAGGCCCCGGTCCACTTCGGCACAGGCCTGCGCGACACCGTCTGCCCTCCGAGCGGGGCGTATGCGGCGTTCAACCGCTACGGCGAGCTGAGCGGCGGCACGCATGCCCGCAACGAGATCCACTCGTATCCGTTCAACGGGCACGAGGGCGGCGAGGGCAAGCACGTGAGGCGCCAACTGCACTGGCTGGAGCAGCGGTTGGCTGAATAGTGCGCCGTCCGTGCACCACTCTCCCATCTCCACCGGCCACTCTTCCCGCTCTCGGCTCCACCTGGGAGCCGGTGAACCGAGCCCCCACACGGCGGTCGCGGGTGACCGGCGCCGGCGCGCCCGCACAGCCGAGCAACGCCTCCTCCGACTCCTCCGACTCCTCCGACTCCTCCGACTCCTCCGACTCCTCCGACTCCTCCGACTCCTCCGACTCCTCCGACTCCTCCGACTCCTCCGACAGGGATGGTGAAACGGGTTCGGTGGGTTCGTCCAGCAGAAGCAGGTCCGCGGACACGCTCACCCGCCGCGTGAGCTCGATCGATCGGTCTGCGCCGCCCACGACAACTCGTCCATCTTCACCCCGGACTGGTATCGACAGTCCGAGTCAGAAGAGCCGGTTCGCTTGGCCGCCCGCGCAAGGGGTTGCAGGGGGCGCGTCGGAGGTTCGACGGGGAGAGCCGTGCGTCCGGCGGAGCAGTGCTCTACGCAGCTGGACGAGGGTCATCACAGAGCTTTTGTGGACAAGACCGTGAGGGACGGTACCGACGCCGGGCAAGGCGGTGTCCACCCTGCCGCCCCCGGCTCAGCCAGGCGCCTCACTCATAGAGCGGGCAGGAGGCCGGACGACTTCGCGACAGCGTTGTCCTGCGCGGCCCTGCTCGGAGGACCAGGTCTACCCGGGCCGAGCAGGGCCGCGCAGTCCGGGCCGGACGCTTCGGAACGCCCCGCGCTTCCTCCTTCGGGCAATCCCGTCCGGTTTCGCAGACCCGGTGAGCGTCGGCCGCTCACCGGGTCCTTCTGCTACGTCAGTTGCTCAACCCACTCTGCAGGGCAGGCTGGTCGTGCTGTCTCCGCCCGAACCGGAGGTGACATACCCGAACGTCGTGCTCTGTCCCGGACTCAACGAGCCGTTCCAGTCGGCGTTATGGACCATCACCGCCTGTCCGGTGGACGTGGCGTTGCCGCTCCACACGCTGGCCACCGACTGGCCTGAGGGCAGCGTCCAGTCGACCATCCAGCCGAGCATCGGGACGTCGCCTGAGTTGGTGACGGTCACCTCGGACTGGTAGCCGCCGTTCCATGTGTTCGTGGTCCTACGGGTGGCGGTGCAGGTGCCCGGAACCGGCTCGGTCGGATTGCCCGGCTCGTGGATACCGGTTACCTCGCCATTTCCTCCGTCGAAGACGACGTCGGAGCAGGAGTAGAAGGTCTCCGCGCTGTCCGAGCGCTGCCAGACCATGTAGATGATGTGCCGGCCGGACTTGTTGGCAGGCAGCTGGCCGGTCCAGGAGTAGTTGGCCTCGACCGTGCCGGGACTGCCGTGGAGCGGTGGGTGGTCGACGGAGAGGAAGGGCTGGCTCTCGAGGTCGTCCCAGGTGAGCGTGCGGGTCGGGTCGAACCCGTCTTTCGTGACGTAGACGTAGAACCAACCCGGGTGCGCCGCCCAGGCGTTGTAGGAGAAGTCGACCGTGGAGCCCGCGGTGAGATGGGTCAGGGGCCAGTCGTTGCGCGGCGCGTTGAAGCCGGTGAAGTTGGTGTTGCCGCCGCTGCACAGTTGACCGTCGGGGACGAATCCGCGGGTGCGGCCCGCACCGTCGGAGCGCAGCACCGAGAACCAGTTGTAGAACGGCGTGGTACCGCTTACTTGCTGGGCGTTCTTGCAGGCCGGGTTGATCGGCTTGATCTCGCCGCTGTTGGTCAGGCCGTCCTGCCAGCAGAGAAACGTACGACTGGCGGGTTTCATCGGAGTGCCGTGGGCCTCGGCCTTGCCGCCGGCCGTGACGATCAGACCGAGGGCGGGAACGGTGGCCAGCAAGGCCAGGAGGACGAGGAAGAAGGCTCGGGTGCGTAAAGTGGATTTCTCATTTGGCGTGATCATGACAGTCTGCATGACAGAGGAGTCCGCCTTCCGTGTACGGACCGTGCGTGCATGGGGTGCACTGCGGATGCGGTAGCGGTTCGCGTAGGTGCAAGCTGCTTGCGGGCGTGCGCGTCCTGGTGATGGGCGAAGCGGGAGCGTCCCACCCACGTCCGGCAGGTTCCGGTCCACCGGGCGCGAGAATGTGGGAGCGCTCCCACTCCACCTGTGGCGGAACGTAGCGTCCTACGGCCTATTTGTAAACGGGGTTGTACGTTTCACTCGGCGGTCGGACCGCCGGCCGGGGTGCAGAAGTATCGGAACGCGCCAGGCGCCACACCTTGGCCCGCCGGGACGCGAGCGCTCCGGGCCGGCAGCAGGTCACGAAGGTGAGCGACGGCGGTTCGCCAGGATGCTGCGTCGAGGACGTCTCTGAGGACGAGTTGTGGAAGCGGTTACAGGACCTCGTGTACGCCGAGGCGAGACATGTGGCTCAGGCGACACTCGACGCCGAGTTCAGCGGTCGACGCCATGGAGGCAGCAACGCCCGTCAAGACAACCGGCGGCCGCCTCGGTCAGATGGCCGATGCAGGACCTGCGCAGTGAGCGGCACTCCGGCGTCGGGTCCAGGCCGACGGCGCCCCGTCAGGCGGCGAAGCAGGAGCCCAGCCACCGGACCCGACCCGAGGTCCACGCCCGGAGGGCCACTGGGCCCGGCTGGTCGAATGCCGCACCCCGGACGGCCATGGGCCCGGCTTTCAGCTGCGGCCCTGGGCTCGGGAAAGCCCGGGGCCCCTGGTGTGGATGGGCAGCGGCCTGGAGTCCCTGGGTCTGGTCGAGGGCGCCGTGCTGCTCGCCAGGCCGCCCGGGCACGCGTCGACGGCAACTGGTCGATCGCCGCATCCCGGGACGGACCTCGCTGATGCGTTCCTCGATGGTGCCGGGGGTCCAGTGCCGGCCAGCTGGTCAGCACGTTGCGGCGCTCGGGTGGCGAGCCCTTCTTCGCCTTGGCCTACCCTGCGGGCCAGCACTCGCCGAACTCGCCGAACTCGCCGAACTCGCCGAACTCTCGGCCCTCCGGGCCGAGGTGGCGCAGGGCCCCGAACCGGAACTGAACTGCTGATCGTCCTGGAACATCAGCTGCTGCTGCATCGCATCTCCCTCTCGAGGAGGGCCCGGAGGGTGCACGGGGGCCGACCGGTGAGGCGCTGGACGGTGTCGGTGATGCGGTCCTCCGCCCCTTCGGCGATCGCACGGTCCATGCCGGCCAGCATCGCGGCGAACTCCGCCGGCACCTGCGTCGTGAGGTGATCGCGCATCTGCTCGTAGGTCAGACGGTGGTGGACCACGGGCCGACCGGTGACCTCGGTGATGATCGCGGCGACGTCGTCGTAGCCGAGTGTCTCGGGTCCGGTGAGGACGAGATCGGTGTTGGGGGCCTGCTCGTCGGTCAGAGCGCGCACGGCGACGGCCGCGATGTCCTCGGCGTCGACGAATCCGACCCGGCCGCTCGCCGTCGCGGTCCGGATGATGCCCTCGTCGCGGATGCTGCGAGCGTGGGCGTGCGTGCCGGTGAAGTTCTGCATGAACCACGAGGGCCGCAGTACCGCCCACTCTTCCCAGAGATCGGGCAGGGCTTGGTGCACCGTTCCCACCGCCGGGCCGCCCTCGGGGATGGCCGAGGAGCTCAGCAGCACCGCACGGCGCACGCCGGCGGTGCGGGCCTGGTGGAGGAACGGCAGCATGGTCGCCGCGGGGTCGGGGTCGCCCAGGGGCGGTATGAGGTAGAGACAGTCGACGCCGTCGACGGCGGCCGCGTGGGTGGCGGGGTCGTACCAGTCGAAGGGGACCGACTCGGCACCAGCGACCGGGACGGCCCGGCGGCCGGCGGCTTTGACTCGGTGGCCCGCGGCCGTCAGCTGCGCGGCGGTTCGGCTTCCGGTGGTGCCCGTGGCGCCGATGACCAGAGTGGTGCCGGCGGTGGTCATCGGCTGCTCCCGGCGAAGTCGGCGCCTGGCTCCTGGACGGCGAGGGGGTTCCAGTAGTCGCGATAGGACGTGAAGTGCCCGTCTCGAACGGTCACGACGGCGATGTAGGTCACGTCCAAGGGAGCACCGCTCTCCACGAGTCGGCCTACGCCGCGCATCTCGACCACGATGGTCTGTGGATCGGTGGTCTGATGGATCCGCAGGTCGGGGAAGCCGTGCAGGTCGATGTGGTCGGGGTAGTGGCGCATGTAGGCGGCGATGGCCTCCCTGCCCTCCAGCCGCCGGGGCCAGCCGCCGGGGGCGAAGGGGAACTCCATGACGCCGCCCTCGGCCCACAGGGCGACCCACGCGGGAATGTCCTTGTCGAGCAGCAGTCGCAGGCTGTGGCGGTAGAGATCCGCCGGGGAGGTCGGTGCGGACATGGGTGTCCTCCAGTCGTAGAATCCGGACCCTGGGTCCGATTCAACGATATGGACCACGGGTCCGTTTCGCAAACGGCAGGAGGACCATGCCCGAACGTCAGTCGTCTCGCAAGGACGCCGTCCGCAACCGCGAGGCCGTGCTCGCGGCCGCCGACGCCCTGTTCGCCCGCCGCGAGAGCCCCGAGGACGTCACGATGGCCGAGGTCGCGGCAGCGGCCGGCGTCGGCAAGGGCACGCTCTTCCGGGCCTTCGGCGATCGCGCCGGGCTGCTCCGCGCGCTGTACGAGGCACGGCTCGAGCCGGTCAGACAGGCCGTCGAGACCGGTCCACCGCCCCTGGGGCCCGCGACCCCGCCACGGGATCGCGTACCCGCCCTGCTCGATGCGGTCCTGTGTTTCAAACTCGACAACCGGCGCCTCGCGCTGGCCCTGGAGGAAGGCGGGAGCCGCAGCCCGTACCGGGCGGAGCACTACGAGCGGTGGCACAGTCTGCTCCGAGCCGTACTGGAGCAGATCCCCGGCCTCAGCGACAGCGACTTCATCGCCCACGCCCTGCTCGCCGCCACACGAGCCGACCTCGTGGAGCACCTGGCCGGGGAAGAGCGCGTTCCGCGGGAGAGGATGCGTGCGCAGCTGGCGAGCTTCGTCACCAGAGCCCTGACCTCTGGCCACCGCAAGAGCTGACCGCCGAAGATTGCTTCTGGCCACCGCAGGGGCTGACCGCCGAGGAGTGATCGAGGATCGGGCGAGTCCTTGATCAGCGGGGCCCCTCACGAACGGCCCTTTGCCTGAGCAAGACCAAGAAGATCAAGAAAGAGTTACCGGGCCTTTGACTCCACGCACAACCGCTGAGCCGCGGTCGTCCGCTCATCCTCGACGACGTCATCCGCGAAGGCGACGCTGTGCCGCTACGACTCGGTGAGTCGCCCTCGTCCGTTCCCACGCCGGTGACAGCCCTGCCGCTGGTCTTCCCCGGCGGCTGGGAGGGTCGGTGACGGCTTCGGAACGGACATGGCGAAGGGCCGCACCCCCGTCACCGGGGATGCGGCCCTGAAGTGCTTGCGTAACCGCTTGCTCGTCCGCTTACTTGCGGATCAGGCTGCGGAGCACGTACTGCATGATGCCGCCGTTGCGGTAGTAGTCGGCCTCACCGGGGGTGTCGATGCGGACGACCGCGTCGAACTCGACGCCCGTGTCGGTGGTGACCTTGACGGTGCGCGGGGTGGTGCCGTTGTTGAGCTCCTCGACGCCGGTGAAGGAGAAGGTCTCCTCGCCGGTCAGGCCGAAGGACTCGGCGTTGGTGCCCTCCGGGAACTGCAGCGGCAGGACGCCCATGCCGATGAGGTTCGAGCGGTGGATGCGCTCGTACGACTCGGCGATGACGGCCTTGACGCCGAGCAGCGCGGTGCCCTTGGCGGCCCAGTCACGCGAGGAACCCGAGCCGTACTCCTTGCCGGCCAGGATGGCCAGCGGGACGCCCTGCTCGATGTAGTTGCGGGAGGCGTCGTAGATGAACGACACCGGACCGCCGTCCTGCGTGAAGTCGCGGGTGTAACCGCCCTCGGTGCCCGGCGCGATCTGGTTGCGCAGGCGGATGTTGGCGAACGTGCCGCGGATCATGACCTCGTGGTTGCCACGGCGCGAGCCGTAGCTGTTGAAGTCACGACGCTCCACACCGTGCTCGGTGAGGTACTTGCCGGCCGGGGTGTCGGCCTTGATGGCGCCGGCCGGGGAGATGTGGTCGGTGGTGACCGAGTCGCCCAGCTTGGCGAGGACGCGCGCGCCGGTGATGTCGGAGACCGGGGTGGTCTCCATCGTCATGCCCTCGAAGTACGGGGGCTTGCGGACGTAGGTCGACTCGGTGTCCCACTCGAAGGTGTTGCCGGTCGGGATCGGCAGCGCCTGCCACTGGGCGTCGCCCGCGAAGACGTCCTGGTAGGACTTCTTGAACATGTCCTCGCCGATGGCGTTGGCCACGACGTCGTTGACCTCGGCCTCGGAGGGCCAGATGTCCTTGAGGAAGACCGGGTTGCCGTCCTGGTCGGCGCCCAGGGCGTCCCTGGTGATGTCCACCTTCATGGAACCCGCGAGGGCGTACGCGACGACCAGCGGCGGGGAGGCCAGGTAGTTCATCTTGACGTCGGGGTTGATCCGGCCCTCGAAGTTGCGGTTGCCGGACAGGACCGACGTGACCGCGAGGTCGTGGTCGTTGACGGCCTTGGAGACCTCCTCCGGCAGCGGGCCGGAGTTGCCGATGCAGGTGGTGCAGCCGTAGCCGACGAGGTTGAAGCCGACCTTGTCGAGGTACGGGGTGAGGCCCGCCTTGTCGAAGTAGTCGGTGACGACCTTCGAACCCGGGGCGAGGGTGGTCTTGACCCACGGCTTGCGGGTCAGGCCCTTCTCCACGGCCTTCTTCGCGACGAGCGCGGCGGCGACCATGACGTACGGGTTGGAGGTGTTGGTGCAGGAGGTGATGGCCGCGACCGTCACCGCGCCGTGGTCGATCTCGTACGTCGAGCCGTCGGGGGCGGTCACGGTGACCGGGTTGGACGGGGAGCCGTTGGGGTGGTTGGCCGGGGCGTCGGAGGCCGGGAAGGACTCCTTGCCGGCCTCGTCGGCGGTGTCGACGTAGTTGCGGACGTCGCTCTTGAACTGCTCGGCGGCGTTCGCGAGGACGATGCGGTCCTGCGGGCGCTTCGGGCCGGCGATGGAGGGGACGACCGTCGAGAGGTCGAGCTCCAGCTTCTCGGAGAAGTCGGGCTCGGCCTTCGGGTCCAGCCAGAGGCCCTGCTCCTTGGCGTACGCCTCGACGAGCGCGACCTGCTGCTCGGAGCGGCCGGTGAGCTTGAGGTACTTGAGGGTCTCGTCGTCGATCGGGAAGATCGCGGCGGTGGAGCCGAACTCCGGCGACATGTTGCCGATGGTGGCGCGGTTCGCGAGGGAGGTCGCGGCGACGCCCTCACCGTAGAACTCGACGAACTTGCCGACGACGCCGTGCTTGCGCAGCATCTCGGTGATCGTGAGGACCAGGTCCGTGGCGGTGGTGCCGGCAGGCAGCTCGCCGGTGAGCTTGAAGCCGACGACGCGCGGGATGAGCATCGAGACCGGCTGGCCCAGCATCGCGGCCTCGGCCTCGATGCCGCCGACGCCCCAGCCCAGCACACCGAGGCCGTTGACCATGGTGGTGTGCGAGTCGGTGCCGACGAGGGTGTCGGGGTACGCCTGGCCGTTGCGGACCATGACCGTGCGCGCCAGGTGCTCGATGTTCACCTGGTGGACGATGCCGGTGCCCGGCGGGACGACCTTGAAGTCGTCGAACGCGGTCTGGCCCCAGCGCAGGAACTGGTAGCGCTCGCGGTTGCGGCCGTACTCCAGCTCGACGTTCTGCGCGAAGGCCTCGTTCGTGCCGAACTTGTCCGCGATGACGGAGTGGTCGATGACCAGCTCGGCCGGGGAGAGCGGGTTGACCTTGGCCGGGTCGCCGCCGAGCTCCTTGACGGCCTCGCGCATGGTGGCGAGGTCGACGACACAGGGCACGCCGGTGAAGTCCTGCATGATCACGCGGGCCGGCGTGAACTGGATCTCCTGGCTGGGCTGGGCCTGCGAGTCCCAGCCGCCGAGGGCACGGATGTGGTCGGCGGTGATGTTCGCGCCGTCCTCGGTACGGAGCAGGTTCTCCAGCAGCACCTTCAGGCTGTACGGAAGGCGAGCCGAGCCTTCCACCTTGTCCAGCCGGAAGATCTCGTACGACTCGTCGCCCACCTGCAGCGTGCTGCGGGCGTCGAAGCTGTTCGCCGACACGACAGTCTCCTTCATTGATGTGCGCGTACCACCGCATCCTGCCGTCACACAGGCTTGGCCGATCCGCTGAGGTCAGGCTAAGTTAGGGTGGCCTTACCAAGTGGCGGCCGCGGTGCGCCTTCGGCAGATATCTCGATGTCGAGATAACTCTAGTACATGAGGGCTCAATGGTCATGCCCGGGCTCGCTGTCCTGTCTCAGTGGACCCGGGGCAGTCTCGGTCTTTCCAGGGCCTCGGTGGCCGCCTCTCAGTCCTCTCGGACGAGTAGTGCGGTGTCTCAGTCTTTCCGAGGTGCCACTGACCCGCCTTGCCTACGGTCGCTGTACCGGGTCGGTGCTTGGCCATGGAGGCCGGGATGATGGAACGGGTCTGGTGGTGGACGTCAGGCCGGATGAGCGGACCGGTGAGCGCGACGCGGTGAAGTTCGCCGGAATCAGGGATGCGTGCGCTCCGGTCGGCCGGGGGTACGGGCGGGTCGGCTAGCTGGATCCCGTGTTCGCGGCGAATCCGCGTCGGCCGGCGAGGTTCCGGCATGCGCGGGTGACGCAGGAGGACACCGCGGCGGCCCTGCGGAAGGTGTTCGTGGGTGGAGCCGGCTTGCCGGCCGGTGCTCGGGCCTGCGGTGATCCGGTTCACGTGCTTCCGGTGGTCTACCACCTGCTGTGGTGTCGGCAGCCGGCGGTCGGCCTGGAGTCGTCGCCGTTGTCGGCGTCCGCATGGGTGACGCCGGTCCGGGTGGCGCAGGAAGGAGGCGGGGATGGCGATGCGTCCGCGGCTGCCGTCGGTGGGTGACCGGGTCCGGTTCGCCGGTCGGGAGCAGGAACGAACCGCTTTACGGGACGGCGGCCTTGCCCCGTTGATCGGTGAAGTCAGCGCCCGCGGCATCGTCGTCGGCTACGAACCCGACGACATCGACGGCCCCCCTCACCAAGTGGGTCCGCGATCGCCCCACCCACTACAGATTCGATCTTCACCACACCGGATGGGACACGCTCTCGCTGATCCTGCACAACGAGACAACCCGCAGCGTCACCGACCGGCCGACGAAAGACTTCCGCACCTGCCCGCCGACCTTTCCCCGCTGCTGAACCGACAGAAGATCAGGGAAAGCCACGGCAGCAGCCATGCCAGGCCTCGGTAAGGCATACAGGGAGAATCATTCGAACCGCCTGCAACGGTCGAGTGATCTTCTAAGGTGCTCCGCGTGATGACCGAGATCCCCTTCCAGACTCTTCCGGTCGACCAGACGGACGTTCGCTACGCCCATGGGCCCGACTCGTCCGCACAGCCAGGCGTGCCCGCCGGAGAGACGATCGCGCTCGACTGGAACAACAGCGCAATCTACCCGGGAACCGCTCGGAGGTTCTGGATCCACGTGCCGGCACAGTACGACCCTTCCGAGCCGGCATCGCTGATGGTGTTCCAGGACGGATGGTGGTACCTGGACCCCGACGGGGAGATCCGCGGCGCAACGGTCCTGGACAACCTGGTCCACCGCGGAGACATCCCCGTCACCATCGGAGTCTTCGTCGACCCAGGCGTCTTCACCGACGCCGAGAACCCCAAGAACCGCAACAACGAGTACGACGCGTTCGACGATCGGTACGTCACGTTCCTCCTCGACGAGATCCTCCCCGAGGTCACTGCGCGCTACTCGATCACCGACGAGCCCGAGCAGTGGGGGATCTGCGGTGGCAGCAGCGGCGGCAACTGTGCCTTCACGGCGGCGTGGCTTCGCCCGGACAAGTTCCGCCGGGTCATCGGATTCCTGTCCAGTTTCACCCAGATGCCAGGCGGCAATCCCTACCCCGACCTCATTCCCGGCGCTCCTCGCAAGCCACTGCGCATTTTCATGCAGGCGGGACACCGCGACCTGCGGTGGAACCAGCCCGAATCGAACTGGCTCGCCAACAACTTGCGCGTTGCAGCCGCTCTGGCAGAGGCCGGCTATGACTTCCGCCTGGTCCTGGGCGAGGGCGGGCACAGCCCCAACCACGGAGGCGTCTTGCTCCCCGATGCCCTCCGCTGGTTGTGGCGGTCGGACAGCAACTGCTGATCCGCTCTCCAGGCGATCCGGCGGACATGGAGCCCTGCCTCAGGTGGATCGAGGCGAAGCGAGCGTCAGCGTCCCATCCATCCGAGGCATCCCTGCTCAGGGACTCGCCATGCCCCGGGTCGACCGAGACAGGACAGCAACCTGTGCAGAGACCGGTTTCTGCATCGGCGTCATGGCCCCGTCTCGCCGGGGTAAACGGGAGCGGACAGGCACTCCCGACGAAGGAGGCTCCGATGCCCCTCACTTTCCGCAAGAGTTTCCGCATCCTGCCCGGCGTGCGGCTGAACATCAACCGGCGGTCCTGGTCGATCACCACGGGCGGCGGGAAACACGGCCCCCGTCACACGCACAGCAGCACCGGTCGTCGTACGACATCCGTGGATTTGCCCGGACCTTTCGGGTGGCGCCACACGCGTACCGCCAAGCGCCGTTGACGAACTGTCACCCGAACGGCACCCCGGAGAGATGCCATCTCATATCTGAGATAACCTCGGCCTCATGGCAGACGACTACCTCGTACGCATCGGCAAGCTCATCCGTGACGCCCGTCAACACCGGGGCTGGACACAGGCACAGCTGGCCGAAGCGCTCGGAACCAGCCAGAGCGCCGTCAACCGCATCGAGCGCGGCAACCAAAACATCAGCCTTGAGATGATCGCTCGAATCGGTGAAGCCCTGGACAGTGAGATCGTCTCTCTGGGCTACGCGGGCCCCATGCATCTGCGGGTCGTGGGCGGTCGTCGGCTGTCGGGCGCGATCGACGTGAAGACCAGCAAGAACGCGTGTGTGGCCCTGCTGTGCGCCTCGTTGCTCAACCGGGGGCGCACGGTCCTGCGCCGGGTCGCCCGCATCGAGGAGGTCTACCGCCTGCTCGAGGTCCTGAGCTCCATCGGTGTGCGGACGCGGTGGATCAACGACGGCGTCGATCTGGAGATCGTGCCGCCGGCCGAGCTGGACATGGCGGCGATCGACGCCGAGGCAGCCGTGCGCACCCGTTCCATCATCATGTTCCTCGGCCCGCTGCTGCACCGTGTGGACCACTTCAAGCTGCCGTACGCCGGCGGCTGCGACCTCGGTACACGGACCATCGAGCCGCACATGATCGCGCTGCGTCGGTTCGGGCTGGAGGTCGCGGCGACGGAGGGGCAGTATCACGCCGTCGTCGACCGTGCCGTCCGCCCGGACCGGCCGATCGTGCTGACCGAGCGCGGGGACACGGTCACGGAGAACGCGCTGCTGGCGGCCGCCCGGTATGACGGCGTAACCGTCATCCGCAACGCCTCTTCGAACTACATGGTCCAGGATCTCTGTTTCTTCCTGGAGGCGCTCGGCGTGACGGTGGAGGGCATCGGCTCGACGACGCTCACCGTGCACGGTGTGGCGAACATCGACGTCGACGTGGACTACTCCCCCTCCGAGGACCCGGTAGAGGCGATGAGCCTGCTGGCCGCCGCGGTCGTCACGGAGTCGGAGCTGACGGTGCGCCGGGTGCCGATCGAGTTCCTGGAGATCGAGCTCGCGGTCCTGGAGGAGATGGGCCTCGACCACGACAGGACGCCGGAGTACCCGGCCGACAACGGCCGCACCCGGCTGGTGGACCTCACGGTCCGGCCCTCCAAGCTGGAGGCTCCGATCGACAAGATCCACCCGATGCCGTTCCCCGGCCTGAACATCGACAACGTCCCCTTCTTCGCCGCCATCGCGGCCGTCGCCCAGGGCAAGACCCTCATCCACGACTGGGTCTACGACAACCGCGCCATCTATCTCACGGATCTGAACAGGCTCGGCGGGCGGCTCCAACTCCTGGACCCGCACCGGGTGTTGGTCGAGGGGCCGACGCGCTGGCGGGCCGCCGAGATGATGTGCCCGCCGGCCCTGCGCCCTGCGGTGGTCGTACTCCTGGCGATGATGGCAGCGGAGGGCACGTCGGTGTTGCGCAACGTCTACGTGATCAACCGCGGTTACGAGGATCTGGCGGAGCGACTGAACTCGATCGGGGCACAGATCGAGATCTTCCGGGACATCTGAAAGCTCCAGGAATAACGTGAAACCCCTCTTGAACCGCATGTATGCGAGCCAGGAGGGGATTCAGCTTCGTCTGTGGGACTTCTCAGGGACTCTTGGCCGCCGGGAGACTGCCGGTTTCGAGGGCTGAGGAGCGGACTGCCCGGCACGGCGCGTGATGGGGCATGGCCTGAGCGACTCATGGGCGAGGACAGGTCGGGCCGCGTTCTCGACTCATTGCTTTGCTGTCACGCTCAGACACCCTCCACGGGCCCGTCCCGCTCACTCCGGACGCAAGCTCGCGCATCGTACGACCTGGGCAAGCCGCGCCAGCGTATAGGCCTGTACCGCACAGTCCTGCACGAGGGCCTGCGCGACGACCTGCCCCGCTACCTCGACCGGGACCTGCTCCTCCAGCTGTGGCCGGTGCTGCGCACCCTCGTCGGCCGCAGCGTGCGCACCGTATGGGAAGAGACCTTCCCCCAGCTCGCCTCCATGGGACGAGGACGGGCTCAAGGCGTCCCGGCTCGCGACGGCTCAGGCCCTGACCGGCCTGTCGGCGGAACTGTCCCGCGCCCTGTCCACCGAGGCCCTCGGCCGGGCGACCGGACTCATGAACCAGCGGCTCCAGGCACTGCGCCGCCGCTCCGGCTACCAGCGGAGCCAGAAGAACCTGATGACGCACATCAAGGGATGGGCCGTCAGCACCCACTCGGTGCGGCAGCTGGAGCTCACCCCGAAGCTCTTCGACCTCGTCGTCATCGACGAGGCCAGCCAGTGCTCCATCGCCTCGGTGCTGCCGCTGCTCTTCCGGGCCCGCCGGGCACTGATCATCGGCGACCCCATGCAGCTCAGGCACATCTCCGGCGTGTCACCGCAGCAGGAACGGCAGGCACGGACGCGGGCCGGACTGAGCGCCGCCCAACTGGAGCACCACCGCCTCACCTACCACGTGCACTCCTCGTACCACGCGGCCGAGCAGCACGGCGAGGGCGCGCTGCTCCTCGACGAGCACTACCGCTGCCACCCGCGGATCGCGGACGTCGTCAACGGCCGCTGCTACGGCGGCCGGCTGCGGGTGCTGACCGACGTGCGACGGCAGACGCCCGGACACGACCCGGTGGGAGCGGCCGACCCTGCACCGGTGCTCGGCTGGGTCGACATACCCTCCGGGGGATCGGCGCGCGGCGGCGACGGGCGGTCCTGGCGCAACGCGGCGGAGGCGGAGGCCGTGCGGTGCGTGGTCGACGGACTGCTGGCGGGACTCGAACCGGACGCGACGGTGGGAGTGGTCACGCCGTTCCGCGCGCAGAAGGAGGCACTGGCCCGGATGTGGCGAGACGACGACCGGGTCCGGGTCGGCACCGTCCACACCTTCCAGGGCGGACAGCGCGACGTGATGGTGCTCAGCCCGGTGGCGGCGCCCAACACCCCGCCCCGGACGACGCACTGGGTCGCGAGCCAGGTCAACCTGTGGAACGTGGCGGTCACTCGGGCCAAGTCGCAGCTGATCACCGTCGGCAACCTCGCCTTCTGGCAGGGGCAGAGCGGCCTGCCGGCCCTCCTCGCCGCGCGCTCGGCACCCCTGAGAGCGGGCGACGACGGTCCTCCGGCCGAAGCGGACACGCCCGGCCCGGTGGCCGAGGCCCGCGAGGACCTCGTCGACCGCCTGCAGAGGTACCTGACCGGCCGGGGGATCACCGATCTGGAGCGGGCCGTGCTGGTGGGCGGACACCCGGTGGACCTGCTGTTCACCGACGCCGGCGAGAACACGGCGGTGCTCATCGACCCCGGACCGGAGCCCGGCACGGACCCCGCGCGGCACCTCCGGCTTCTCCACGCGCGAGGCGACCTGCTCACCGGCCTGCCTTCGGGGGGCCACGGCGCCAAACCCTGCCCGGTGAGCCGGACGGTGCGGGTGCCCGCCTGGCGCATCCTGCCGGGCGAGCCCGCGCTGACAACGCTGTTCGGCTGAGCCGCGCGCAGGACGGCCGGATTCCTCGGAGCCTGGCCGCGGCCCGCTCAACCGTCGGACAGGCTCCGTACGACGTACGTCATGGGCTGGTGGGCGGCCATGGGCAAGGGGATTGCTCTGGGACTTTCCTGGGACTTCCGGCCGCATCAGCCAGTACGAGCCTGAAACAACCGGACGGTCATTCCTACAGGACAACGACTTGCGATATTTCTGGGACTTTGGGCCTGCGGCGGGCCGCAAGCCACGCTCCACGGACCCAGGCCGACCCGCCACGGCTACGCGAAGATCGCGTCGATGGCGGCGTCGCCTCGTGCGCCGGCGCGGGGCAGCGAGTCGGCAGCTCGCGGTCGTACGGTCCTGCGAGAGGCAAGAGGCCCTGTTCTCGAAGTGTCTGTTGTCGAAGTGTCGTGCGGGCGTGGTTGCCGGTCCAGTCCGTCCGCTCCTGGTGCGACTGTCTCGCCCAGCGACTCCGACAATTCGGGAACGCGGCCGACCGGTCCGAGCGCCGGCCCCGGTACGGCTCGGACATGAGCCCTACGGCGGCATCGGCGGCATCCGCCACCCACGAAATCCCGGCCGGCAACGAGCCAGGACTCCCGCGACGGCGGCCATCTCATGTCTGACGGGCGAGAACCACACTGGAGTTTCGGAGTGAGAACGACCTCTCGGTCGGCTGCCCTGCCGGATGCCCACCGGGAGGATGCCCGGTGGGCCCGGGAATGCGCGTCACGCCGTGATCAGTACGTCACCTCGCCGTGGCCGCCGTCGAAGACGATGTCGGAGCAGGAGTAGAAGTTCTCCTGGCTGTCCGAGCGGATCCAGTGGATGAACAGCTCATGTTGGCCGGTCCTGCCGCTCGGCAGCGCGAGGTCCCAGTAGTAGTGGCCTCCGTTCGCGCCGGCCCGGCCGGACTGCGGCGGGTTGGTGACCGACTTGATGAGCGTGAGGTCGTCCCAGGCCAGGGGCTTGGTCGGGGACCAGCCGTCCTTGGTGATGTAGACGTTGAACGCGCCAGGGTGGGCTGCCCAGTTGCTGTACTGCACCTGGATGGTCGAGCCCGCGGTCAGGTGCGTTTTGGGCCAGTCGGTGCGGGCCGCGTTGTACGAGGAGAAGTTGAACGGGCCGGTGTGACCGCCGCTGCAGATCTCCCCGTCCGGGATGAAGCCCTTGGTCCGCCCGCCTCCGTTGGACTCCAGGACGGCGAACCAGTTGTACAGCGGCGTGGTGCCGGTCGCCCTGACCGCGTCGGCGCAGGCCGGGTTGGCCGGCATCTGGGTGCTGCTGTGGGCGACCAGGTCCTGGTAGCACAGGTAGGTGCGTGAGCCCGGCACCATGGCGACGCCGTGGGCCGACGCGGGCGAGGGCAGCGAGCTCAGGACGAGAGCGAGCAGCACCGCTCCCAGCAGGCTGGACAAGCGCGGGCCAGGCATCGGTGACCTGCGCCGCCTGGTGCGTGCGATCTTCATGTGGGGGGTCTCCTTGTGGTCGTCCGACCGCCGCGGGGACGACAGGCGCCGGACGAGCGCCCGCCGGGCACCCGTCAGCCGTCGGACCGATGACGTCCGGCAGGGCCGAAGCGGCCCTCAGCGGGTGGCGCGACCGTGCGTGGGCAGGCTCCCGCCGTCGGCGCGCCACGGTCCGTGGGGCTGACCGTGGAACCCGCTGGGAGCGCTCCCACCTATCGTGTATAGCGCTTACTGCCGACACCGTAAATGCCTTGCGCCGACATTCCCGTACGGGCGTGACCAGGCGCGGTTCCGGTCGCATCATTGGCATGAACCCGACCGGTGGTGCGCGGGGACCGCGCGGTCGGGCCAGTCGACGTGCCGGTCATCGGGCCCGGCACCAGGGAGGTCATCGTGCTCACCGTCCCTCTCGCACGACGCACCGGCCGGCGATTACTCGTCACGGCGGTGTTCGGCGTACTGCTGCTCGCCTCGTCGTTCCTGTACGGCCTTTCGTCCCCGGCCGCCGCATCGGCCGGCCGAGCCGCCTCCGCGGACTCGTCGGGCTCCATCGGCAACGCCACGCACTTCGACAGCCTCGGATCGCCGTACGGCGGGTGCGGAGTCCCGCAGGCGGCTCTGGAGTCACAGCATTTCGTGGCACTCAACGTGTGGAACACGCCGGGCAACTACGCCGGGCAGCCCACCCCTCGTCCCATCCCCTCCGGCGACGCCGGCAGCATGGGGCTCTTCGACAACGGCCACAACTGCGGCCGCTGGGTCCGGGTGTCGATCGGCGACTACTGCACCGGCACCAACGACGGCGCGGCGGGCCAGGCGTTCTGCCGCAACGGGAACTGGACGTCGGACAAGTACAACGGCGCGACCCTCGACATGCTGGTCGCCGACAGCTGCGGCGACACCAACGCCTGGTGCCGGGACGATCCGTACCACCTGGACCTGGCCACGCACTCGCTGAACGCCTTCCAGCTCGGCGGGCAGCCGGTGGCGGACATGTACCCCAACCGCTGGAACAACCGGCACATCTCCTGGTCGTTCATCCCGGCGCCCGGCTACTCCGGCGACATCGCGATCGGCTTCGTCCAGAACGCGGCGACCTGGTGGCCCACCATCGACGTCACACACCTGCCCAACGGCATCCACGGTGTGGAGTACTACGACGGCAGCGCGTGGACGCCGGCCGCCATGGTCACCGACCTGGGACAGCAGTACACGATCGGCCCCGACGCCTCGGGCGGATCGAGCTACACCATCCGGGTCCGCGACGTGGACGGCAAGCTCGTCCAGGGCGGCCGGACGTACACCTTCGCCCTGCCGCGCTCCTGCTCCTCCGGATGCCCCCAGCCGTACACCGGCGCCAGCTACACCACCGGCGACAACGGAAGCGGATCACTGGACGCGCCGACGAACCTCACGGTGACCGCCACCACGGCAAGCAGCGTGTCACTGTCCTGGACCGCCTCGTCCGGCGCCAGCGGTTACGACGTCTACCGCGACGGGCAACCGGTGGGCGCCACCACCGGCACGTCCTTCACCGACAGCGGCCTGTCCGCCTCTACCTCGTACACCTACGCGGTCAAGGCCCACGACAGCTCGGGAGGCACATCGGCGGCCTCGGTCGGCGTCACGGCCACCACGGGTCCGGGGGGCGGAACGGGAGCCGGCTGCACCGCCACCACCAAGCTGGTCAACTCCTGGGCCGGCGGCTTCACCGCCGAGGTGACGCTCACCAACACCACCGCCTCCGCCAGCACAGGATGGCGGGTCGGCTGGAGCTGGCCCGGCGGCCAGAAGGTGACGACCGCCTGGAGCGCCAGGCTGACGCAGTCGGGTTCCTCGGTCACCGGCTCGAACGTCGAATACAACGGCGCCATCCCGCCCTCCGGCCGGACGACGTTCGGCTTCAACGCGACCGGAAACGCCTCCGGCCTGCCCGGCAACCCGGTCTGCACGCTCGGCTGACCCGCGGGGTCCCGGGAAGGCGGCGGGCGGGCCGCCACAGGCGCGCCCGCCCGTAGCCTGCCGAGGCGCCCCGCGTGATCGTCGTGCTGCGGGCGTGGGCCCTCCCTCGGGCACTGGTGGGCCCTTGCGGACGGAGCGCTCCCCCGGTGCAGCCGCCTCCCGCTCTCCGGGACTTCGCCTGGTGACTGTTCGACACCGAGCCGAAAGCGACGGTGTCGACTGGACGAGTGGGGCAAGTTCCGGCAGCTTGGGACCTGGCCTGTGGGCAGGGAGAGGGGAACCATCGTGCGGGACCTGGCGTCGACGCTGGACCACGTCCGGACGGCGGACGGGAGGCGGCTGCGCGTCGAGTGCTCGGGGGACCCGCGTGGGCGTCCGGTTTTCCTGCTCCACGGCATGCCGGGCAGCCGGGTCGGTCCCCGGCCGCGCCCCATGTACCTGTATCAGCGCGGTGTGCTGCTGATCAGTTACGACCGCCCCGGCTACGGGGGATCCGACCGCCGGCCCGGTCGCCGCGTCGTGGACGTCGTGCAGGACGTGGCGGCTGTGGCCGACGCTCTGGGCATGGAGCGCTTCGCGGTGGTCGGCCGCTCCGGCGGCGCCCCGCACGCCCTGGCGTGTGCGGCCGGGCTGCCGGACCGGGTGACCCGCGCCGCCGCGCTCGTCGCCCTCGCGCCGCGGGACGCGGAGGGCCTCGACTGGTTCGCCGGGATGGCGCCCTCCAACATCGACGAGTTCAGCACGGCGGCCGCCGCTCCCGAACAGTTCGAGGCCCGGCTCATCCCCCGCTCCGACTCCATCCGCGCCGACCCCGCCCGGCTGCTGGAGGAACTGCGCAAGGAGATGACCGAGGACGACTGGAAGATCGTCTCGGACAGCGGCGTCCGCTCCATGCTGCTGCGCAACTACTGGGAGGCGCTGCGCACTTCGCCGTACGGCTGGATCGACGACGCGTTCGCCCTGACCGAGCCCTGGGGCTTCGATCCGGCCTGTATCCAGGCGCCGGTGCTGCTGTGGCACGGTGCCCGTGACGCCTTCTCGCCGCCCTCCCACTCCTCCTGGCTCGCCGAGCGCATCCCCCGGGCCACCTCCGTGATCGAGCCGTCCGCGGCCCACTTCGCAGCCCTGCGCGTGCTGCCCGAGGTGCTGCGATGGGCGCTGGACACCTCTGCCGACGAGGAGCCCCCGTTCCGGCGGGAGTGGTCCGGCGGTGTGCCTCAGACCGCCAGCGGTTCCAGGTCGCGGTAGATCCGTCGTTCGTTCCGCGCGGACCGCGTGATCGTGTTGTCGTCGCCGAGCAGCCGCACCAGCTCGCCCAGTGTCTCCTCGCGCAGGCGGTCGGCGTCCTGGCTGCCCAGTGAGCGCAGGGTCAGCGCCGAGTTGGCGGTCGCGGTCAAGGTGTCCGGGTGGTGTGGTCCCAGCACCGTGCTCAGGCCGGTGGCGGCCCTGCTCTCCAGGTCGTACGCCTCGTCGAAGCGGCCTTGGCCGGCCAGCACGTTGGCGAGGTTGAGGCCTGAGATCAGCGTGTGCGGGTGGTCCGTGCCGAGCATGTCCCGCATGCGCGGCAGGACTTTGCGGAACACTCCCTCGGCCTCCTCGGCGTCTCCGCAGCCCCAGTGGAAGATGCCGAGGTTGTTGAGTGCGCCCTGCGTGTACGGGTGGGCTTCGCCGGGCACCTTCATGTACCCGGCGAGGGCCTGGCGGGCGACCTCGCGGGCCTGTTCCTTCTCGCCGGCGGCGTACAGGTCCGACGCGAGGTTCAGGTCGCAGGCCAGCCAGTCCGGGTTCGGCGCGTTGTACTGCTCGCGGTACCTGGCCAGGGTCGCGGTCGTCAGCCGTAGCGCGTCCTCCACCTGCCCCACTCTCCGCAGTGACACGGCGAGGGACTTGGCGCAGCTGAGGGTGGGCGGGAAGTGCTCGCCCATGATGCGTTTGTGGTCCTCGTACACGCGGGAGAGGATCGTCACGGAATCCTTGTATCGGCCGATCTCGCGCAGGTCGCGGCCGAGGCTGGAGGCCGAGCCGAGGGTGTAGGGGTGTTCGGGTCCGAGGACGACCATGCGGCGGTCGTAGACGCTCTGGTCCATGGCCCGGGCCTCGTCGTAGCGGCCGACCATGCGCAGCGCGAGTGCGAGGTTGTTGGCCGCGCTGAGGGTCCGCTCGTGCGACTCGTGGAAGATGTCGCGGAACCCCTTGTGCGCGGCGGCGGCCAGTTTCACCGCCGACCGGTACTCGCCGAGCGCGGCCAGGTCGCTCGAGAGGCTGGACGCGGTGATGTAGGTGTGCGGGTGGCTGGAGCCCAGGACCTGGCGCTGACGTTCCAGCAGCTCTTGGTCGATCTCCTTGGCTTCCTGGTAACGCCCTTGCGAGCGGAGGACGTTGGCGAGCTGGCAGCGCATGTACAGGTACTGCATGTCGTTCTCGCCGAGGCTTGTGCTCCAGCGCTCCAGCACCTCCTCGGCGAGTTGCCGGGCGCTGGAGAGGTCCCCCCGTTTCCACAGGTACCGCACCCGGTCGATGAGCAGGCGGCGGGGTTTGGGCTCCGAGCAGTCCTGGATGCGCGAAGCGAGCAGGTGGGACCAGATGGAGTCGAAGAGCGGCCAGTTCGCCGGGTTGTCGGTGGGCTCGTCCCCGTCGGGCCGTGCGCTCGCGAGGACGGTGTGCACGACGTGACGGGCCTCTTCCTGTTGCGTCTCCGAGAGCTGTGAGCGGATCACCGCCTGGACGAGCCGGTGGATCTGGATGCTGCCGCTGATCTGGTCGACCTTGGCGAGGGCGAAGCGGCCGATCTCGCGGATCACGCGTCCCAGGAGCAGGCTCTCCTGGAGCGTCGGGTCCCACTCCCGCAGGGCGTCCAGCATCTCCTTGTTGTAGAGCACGCGGACCGAGATCGGTTCCGGCGCCATGAAGGCACAGAGTTGGAGGAGCCGTACCGAGGCCGGCGACCGTTCGTTGAGGCGGGCGATGGAGATGTTCCAGGTGGCGGCCACCGGCTGCGGGTAGTCCTTGGGGTGGTTGAGCCCCAGCACTGCGGTGGTCTGCTCGGTCAGTTCCCGCAGGTACGCGTCGGTGGGGGTGGCCGTCTGGGCGAGCCAGGCCGCGGCCTGTTCGACGGCCAGCGGCAGGTCGCCCACGGCGTCCGCCACGCGGTCCGCCTCGTCGGCGCTCAGGCCGGGGGCCTGCCGGGTGAGGTGCTCGACGCTCTCCTGCCGGGGGAACACGTCGACGGAGAGGGAGGCGCCCTGCTGGGCCCAGGCCTGGTTGCGGGACGTGATCAGGATGTGCCCGCCGCCGGCGGGGAAGTACCGCTTGAGCATGTCGGGGTCGTCCGCGTTGTCGAAGACGAGCAGCCAGCGCGTGGTCGGCACGCCCGACGCCAGCATCTGGACGACCTCGGCGCTGGCCAGTGCCATGTCGTCGCCTCCGGACGCGCCGATCTTGGAACCGAGTTCGGCGAGGGAGGCGATGATGGCGTCCTTGTGCTCCGCGGAGATCCACCACACCAGGTCGTAGTCGGCGATGAAGCGGTGCACGTACTCCAGGACGATCTGTGTCTTGCCCACGCCACCGAGTCCGTAGAGCGTCTGGGGCTGGGGCAGCACGATGGAGATGCCTTCGCCGAGCTGCGAGCGCAGCTGTTCCAGGACGGCGGCGCGGCCCGTGAAGACGGTGTTGCGACTGGGCGCGTTGAAGATCTTCGGCCTGCTTCCGGGGAAGCGTGCGCCGGCCGTGGCGGCGGGAACCGTCCCGGCCGTCAGCTTCAGCGCCTCGAAGACCCTTTCGACGCACTCGGTCTCGTCCACGCGGTTGAGGTCCACCGAGACGTGCCGCTGATCGGTGCCGGGCATGGCCACACGGTCCACTCTCAGCCGTGTCACCTCGACGCGTGGCAAGCCCGGGCCGGAGTCGGTGAGGGCCCGCCACGCGGCCTGCCCGTGCCGTGCCTGGAGGAGGGCCTCCGATGTCACGAGCAGGGTGCGCGTGGCCGGGTCCGGGCGTTCCGGGACGCTGATGGAGACGTCGTGCAGGGCCACCCGCGAGCAGTAGGGCGTGAGGAGCCCTTCCAGCCACTCCGCCCACATGCGGTCCTCGCCCGCGTACACGACGAGGACGTCCGCTGTCAGGGTCGTCGGTCTGCGCCGGGTGTAGGCGGACACGCACCGTTCCCGCACCGGTTCGGGGATGGGCGGCAGCCGGGTCACCTCTCCGTCGGAGATGACCTCCGTGAGGCGCTCGAAGGCGGACAGCAGGGAGTTGGGGACGCCGCTCTGGTCGCCGATGGCCGCGAGCATCTCCTCGTACGCGTAGTACGGGCGGTACGGGATCTCCACCGCGCCCCAGTACTCGTTCAGCCGCGCCGGGCCGAGCGGTTCCCCGTCCTTCCCCTTGGGCAGCCCGTCGAACCTCAGCCGGGCCAGCGCCCGTCCCGCGTCGGCCTTCTCCTTCTCGCCCTCGTCGACCCGCATCGGCACGGGAAGGACCCGGATGCGCCGGTCGCGGTAGTCCGCCTCGACGGTCCGGGCGACGGCGGCGGCGCCCTCGAGCGCCTGGTCGCTGAGCGTGAAGCAGTCGACCAGGACGTCGGGCATCTGGATGGTGCAGATGTCCGCGCTGTCCGACAGACCGGTGCGGCTGTCGATGAGGGCGTAGTCGTACGACGCCTTCATGTCCTCGCGCAGCGCGTCGAGGAAGATGCCGCCGCCGAGGCGGTCGTAGAAGTTGTCCCATTCGAAGGAGGAGACGGTGGCCGAGTAGGCGCGGTTCTGCTGCCCGGCGGACAGGAAGTCGAGCGAGCCTCCGTCGGGGAACGACAGTCCGAGGGGCTCCGGAGCGAGTGAGACCGCGTGCAGACCGACGTGCGCGTACTGCCGGTGCCAGGCTCCGGAGCGATGACCTCCGTTGGCCGCGGCCCAGGAGTACTCGGTGATCATGTCGATCACCCCGGGCGTGGCCGCGAGTGTGCTGGGGTCCAGGAAGGGGTGGAAGAAGCGGTGGAGCCCGGGGGCTTCGAGGTCCCAGTCGACGGCCAGCACCCGTGCGCCGTTGGCGGCGAGGATCCACGCCGTGTTCGCCAGGGCCATCGTGCGGCCCGTGCCGCCCTTGTAAGAGTAGAACGTGATGATACGTCCACTCCGGCGCGCCGTCATGCTGTTCCTCCGTTGTCGACCCCTGACACGTAGGGCAGGGAGTGGGCGGACTCGATGGGACAAGGTCGGGGCGGGGACGCCGTCCGCGTTCTCGAGGAGGTGCCGGAGGGTGCGCGGGCCGGTCGGGGGGAGACGCTGCTCCGAGTATTCCCCATGGCGGCACGGGGTCGGGGTGTGCGACCGCGGTTGTGGAACTGCGAGTTGACGCGGTTCGGGCGGGGGCGGGGTCTCTGGGCACCGCCTCGGTGTTGCGTCTCCACGCGCCCTCCTGCCGGTCGACGTCGCGGGGGATCACCCGACGGCGTCTTGTGGCCGGAACCAACACTGTGCCCTGCCCGGCTCTCGGCCGGGTGGCCCGTTCTGCGCCGTCCTCCACCGGTATCCGGACATCTGACGCTGAGCGGCGTCCACAGTGTCCCTCATCTCCACGAGAGTGGCCGCCTTTCCGGCGAATTCCCCCTCGGTCAGCAGAGCGGGCGGGAGCAGCGCCCCGATCGCGGCGAAGTCGCTGTCGTCGAGCACGATGTCCTCGTAGGAGATCCATTCGCCGGACCCCGCCACGCAGCGGTAGGTCCGCGTCGGCGGCAGCGGGGTCATGCGGTACTCGGCGAGGTGGAAGGCGCTGCAGGCCTCGAACCCGACCCGGAAGAGCAGGATCTGCGCGTTCACCGCGTACAGCCTCGCCAGCGGGGACCGTTCCCCCAGATGGCAGTGCGGGTCGTGGCCTGCGAGGAGTTCGCGGGCGCGGGGGCCGATCGCCGCGAACGAGGTCTGCGGATGCCCGCTGCGCACCGCTCGGGGGGTCGCGCGTACACAGTCGGCCAGGGCGCCGACGGCCGGGCACGGGGTGACGTTCGGGTCGAAGGCGGGCATGGCGGCCCGGTAGAGGGCTTTCTGTCGTTCCGTCAGGTGCGCGGTGAGTGCGCGGTCGCGTTCGGAGGTGTCGGAGTTCTCGGGGGTGAAGGCCGGCGTGACGAGCGTGCCCTGCGGGCCGAGGGCCCGCAACAGGGCGTCACGGACCACGGCGGGGGCAAGGCCGGCGCCGCTCAGGGAGGCGTGCGCCAGCAGGACGCCGCCTCGCCGGACGCCCAGGTCGCGCAGGAAGCGGACGAGTCGGGCGCCGTCAGTCATGGAGAGTCGCCCGTTCCGACCGCAGCTGGTCGACCAAGTAGGTTCCGTTCTCCGTGAGTTCGCGCGGCGGGAGGGCGGACAGCTCCGTCAGGACGCGGTCGGCCAGGGCGCGCGCCGAGCGGGCTCGCGGTGACGGGCCGGCGGCTCTGCCGACGTACTCGCTCGCCAGGTCGAGGAGTCGCCCCGCCGGGCTGCCCGGCAGGTGCAGGTCGAGGACCTCGCGCAGGGCGGCGAGCCTCGCCCGGCGGCCGAGCCGGGGCAGTTCGCGGACGAACTCCTCCGGCTCGAAGTCGGTCGCCACCCCCAGTGCTCCGCTGCCGCAGCTGCCGAGGCGCAGTCCGGCGCCGGGGGCGAGCGGGGTGATCGTCGTCGTCACGGGAGCGTTGACGCCCTCCCGCCATCCGGGCTCACGGGCGTCGAGGAGACCGTACGCCGTCGTCAGCCGGCCCTTGAAGGCGTCCAGCGCGCCGGGGTCGAGCAGGGGGGTGACCGCAGCGGAGAAGCAGTCACGGTACGGGTCGGCGTCGTCGATCAGCAGCGGCGGACCCTGCCCGAGCGGCAGCGCCGCCAGCGGACGCCATCCGCTCAGGACGACGGCGGAGCCGCCCGGCCCGCCCGGTGCTGGGCCCCGGCCACGCACCCGGAAGTCACCGGCCGCGACCCCGAACTGCACCCGGCCGGGCCGGGACAGACGTGCGGTGCCCAGGGTCGGGAGGTGGACCAGCGGGGTCGGCTGCTCCCAGCGCAGGGTCGCCGTCACGCCCGCGCGCAGCGCCGCGGCCGTGGCGGCCGCCATGAATCGGGGAAGATCCGCCGTGCCGTCCGGGGAGCGGGTCAGGAGGGGCCGGAGATAGGGATGGGAGAGGACCGCGTCGAGGTGGGGGGCCGTGGTCTCGTCGGAGTCCAGGCGGACCAGGAGTCTCCAGACGTCGTCCCAGTCGGCGCTGTCGGCGAGCTCGGTGTTCACCCGGGCGAGCAGCGCGCGGTCGAGGCGCAGCCGCGCCTGTGCGAGTTCGCCCGGGCCCGTCACCGCCGGAGCCAGGGTGCGCTCCGTGATCCGCTCGGCGACGCCCTCGATCAGGGCGCGCAGGTCCGTGCAGTACACCGATGGGTTGTCGAAGCCGCGTGCGGTGCTGTAGCGGTGGGCGTGCAGTCCTCCGCCGCAGTCGGCGACGACGGGGCATCGCCGGCAGGTCTCGCTGACCCCGCTGCGGCGGGCGGGGGGCCCGGCGTGCTCGGCCTGCTCGGCGAACTCGGCGAACTCCTGGAAGCCGTGCCGGAAGACGTCGTACCCGGTGGCGGCCGCGCCCTCGTAGGCGATCTTGAGTGCGTCGGACCGCGTGATCGTGCCGTCGGTCTCGACGACCGCGATGCCGCCGGGGGCGAGTCCCAGCGCCTCCGTGAGTGCGGGGCCGCCGCGCAGTGTGCTGAGGATCGAGTCGAAGGTCCGCACGGGCACCGGGCGTCCCTGCTCGTCCCACCGGTCGAAGATCCGAAGAAGCCAGTCGGCGTAGGGCGTGGGCGTTCCCGGCCGCCCCGGAGGGGGTGGCGTCTCCCAGGTCGCGTGGGGCAGGAGGTAGTCGATCCGCGGTGGTTCGAGCGCGGTCAGCGCGTCATGCACGAGGACGGGGTCGTTGGCGACGTCGACCGTGCACAACAGCCCCTGGAAGAGGTGCCGGTACTCGGGCAGGCGGAGCAGTTCGAGGCCTCGCCGCACCCGTCCGTGACTGCTGCGGCCCCGGTGGTCGAGCCGGTGCCGGTCGTTCGCGGCCCGGTCGCCGTCCAGGGAGAGGCCCACCTTGACGCCGAACTCCCTGAACACGTCCAGGTGGGCGCGGTTCAGCCGTACGCCGTTCGTGTGGATGTGCAGATCGAGCTCGGTCTGCGGAGTCAGGGCGCGGGTGAGTTCCGCGCAGATCGACCGCAGCCTGGCCGGGCCCGCGAGCAGCGGCTCGCCGCCGTGCAGAACGACCGCGACCGAAGCGAGGCGCTGCTCACCCGCGTACTCGGCGAGTCTGCGGGCGACCTGACGGAGCGTCTTCTCGGAGATCAGCGGTGGCATCCTCCGCCAGCTCTGGTCGGCGTGCCGATAGACATAGCAGTGGTCGCACGCCAGGTCGCATCTGCTGTGGACCTTCAGGACCAGTTCCCTGACAGTCACGTCCGCCCCCTCGCCGACAGCGCCGCACGACCGACTGCCGGCCGGGCTAGAGGGCGGAGTTGAAGGTGACCGGGGTCTCGCCCCGTGCCGGGGTCACGCGTCTCATGGCCGTGGCGACCTCGCTCTCCCGGGTGCGGATCTTCGCGAGCGGCACTCTCGTGGAAGTCGGCGCTTCCGTAAGCGACTCGACTGCGGGTTTCGTGACCGGAATCTTCATCTGCGTCGGCTTCACCTTGGTTCGGGGCCGCCCTCCCACACACCGGGGACGGCGAGAGTCCGGGGCTGGAGTGGACACGGTGTGCGTAGACGTTCCGCCAAGCATGCCTCTGCCATCTTCGCAGCCCCTGCGCGAGGTGGGCAATGCGTACCGCACGGCCCCGTGCGGCAGCGGTGATTTCTCGTCACCGCCGCCACGGGCGGACCCCGGGACCTCGCATGCGGGGCCGAACCGTCACACTTCAGGCGGGCAGCAGGAATTCCAGATCCCGGTCGACGCGCTGCCAGCCCCGGCCCGCCGCCGTCCAGGGATGTCCGGAGCCGAGCCGCCTGTCCAGGGCGCTCACCGTCCGGCCCCACAACCGGTCGGCCTCCGCCGTGCGGCCCATCGAGCGCAGGGTCACCGCCAGGCACAGGTCGGCGATCAAGGTGTCCGGATGGCCGTCCCCGAGAGCGGCGCGCAGGGCTTCCGCGCAGGCCCGCGCCATGTTCTCGGCCGCGGTGAACTGCTGCAGGTCGCCGAGGACGTTGGCCATCGTCAACCGCCCGCACAGGGTGTAGGGGTGCGCGTCGCCGAGGTGTTCGTCGAAGGACCGGACGGTCCGGGTGGCCGCCGCGAGCGCTTCGTCGGTCTCTCCCGCGGTACGCAGCCATGCCGCGAGGTTGTGGTCGCAGACGGCGTTGTCCGGGTGCTCGGGGCCGCGCAGCCGGGCGACGCCGTGCTGGAGGCGGCTGATCACGGTGCGCGCGGCGGCCAGGTCGCCCGCGTCGGCGGTCAGGGCCGCCATGTTGACGTCGCACACCAGCAGGTCGGGGTCGTCGCGGCCCCGTCCGTCCGTGTAGCCCTGCTCGGCGTCCGCGGCGAGCGCGTCGGCCTCGTGGTGCTGTCCGACGCGCCGCAGGGACACCGACAGGCTGACGGTCGCGCGCAGCGCGCCGTGGGGGTTCTGGGCGCGCAGCGCGTCCAGGGCGGGGCGCAGTACGCGCACGGAGCCGGCGTAGTCGCCCAGCTCGCGCAGGTCACGGGCGAGGCCCAGGGCCGACGCCAGCGCCGAGGGATGCCCTTCTCCGAGCACCCGGCACTGCCGTTGCCAGGTGGCCAGGCTCCGTTCCCGGGCCGCCCGGTAGTCCCCCGCCAGACGCAGCGAGCGGGCGAGGGCCTCGGCGGCGGTCATCGTCTGCGGATGCTCCTCGCCGAACAGGTTGTGGAACCCGGTGTACACCTCACGCGCCAGCTCCAGCGCCTCGCCGAACCGGCCCAGCGCTCTCAGGTCCTCCGCCAGGCCTGTGGCGGTGATCAGCGTGTGGGCGTGTCCGGACGGCAGCAGCCCGCGCTGCCGGGTGAGGGTACGGGAGTCCAGGGCGTGGGCCTCGCCGAAGGCTCCCAGGCTCCGCAGGGCGGCCGCCTGGTGGTTGCGCAGTTGCAGCAGCTGCCGGCCGTCGTCTCCCCCGTCGGCGGCGGTCCACCTCCGGTCCAGGCGGCGGCCCAGTTCGAGGGCTCGGGCCGGCATGCCGTACTGGGCGGTGCGGCGCACCCGCTCCAGCAGCACGGCACGGGTGTCGCTGTCGGTGCACGCGTCCGCATCGGCGTGGTCCAGGTGGGGCCACAACCGCTCGAAGGCCAGGTCGTCGGTGTCGGCGACGGCGTCGTCGCGCCGGGGGGCGACCGCGGTGAGGAGACGGTGCGCCTCGTGGCGTACCTCGTCGGCCTCGTGCGGGGGCAGGAAGGCGAGCACCAGGCGCTGCACGGTCCGGTGCACCTTCAGCGTGTGGCCGGCCTGGTCGACCTCGGCCAGGCCCAGCCGACTGAGTTCCTGCACCTCGCGGTCGACCAGCATCGGCTCCCGCAGAGAGGCGTCGTGCGGACGCAGCAGGCGCAGCGCCGTGTCGGTGTGCACCAGGGCCAGCGGGAGCGGCAGCGGCGCGAGGCGGCTGCACAGGGCGAGCAGCCGCAGCGCCGCGGGGGCGCGCTTGGCGAGTGCGTCGAGGGCCACCCCGGTGCCGGCGGCGATCGGCCGGGAGGCCGGCTCGTCCTGCCGCGTCCCGGTCCGGTCGGCGCCCCGCGCGGTCAGCCGGTCCAGGTAGTCGTGCGCCGACGGGAACAGCGCGAGCCACGATCCGGCCTGCGCGACGGCGAGCGGGACGTCCCTGGCCGTGGCCGCGATCCGGTCCGCGTCCGCGGCGGAGAGCGCCGGCGCCCTGCGCCGCAGCAGCTCGATGCTCTGCTCCCGGGTGAACACGTCGACCCAGACGGGATGCAGGGTCTCGCTCCACGCGCGGTCCCGGGAGGTCACCAGCACATGCCCGTGGGGGCCGGTGGGCAGCAGCCCCGACAGGGCCGCCACGCCGCCGGCGTTGTCGTAGACCAGGAGCCACCGGCCGCTCGGCGACCCCGCGTCCAGCGCCTCGAGGGCCCGGCGTGCGGCCGTGGGCACGTCGTCGCCGTTGCGCGGGCTCATCCGCTCGGCCAGCTGTGCCAGGGACAGCAGAGCCGACTCACGGCTCTGTGCGCGGACCCACCACACCAGGTCGTACGCCGCCTGGAAGCGGTGGGCGTACTCGACTGCCAGCTGGGTGCGCCCGGTGGCGGTGAGACCGTCGTGCGGGAGGATCACGGCCCGTTGCCGGCTGACTTTCAGGGTGGCTTCGAGCTGGTCCAGCAGCCGGTCGCGGCCGACGAAGAGGGGGTTGCGCGCCGGCGCCTCCCACACGTGAGGCGTCCGGCGCGGGAAGGGCGGCCGGGCCGAGCCCAGGGGCCGCTCGGCGGCCTCGCCGGACAGTCCCATGCCCCGCAGCAGGGTCTCGGCCGCCCGCGGCTCGTCGAGTGAGGTCAGGTCGACTGCTTCGTGGTCGCTGAACGGGGGCGTGAGCGGGACGGGCTCGATGCGCAGGGGGATCAGCTTTCCCGTGGGACCGGTACCGGGCTCGTCCATGCTCTCCCGCAGTGTCCGGGACTGCGGTGAGCGCAGGAAGGAGGACGACAGCAGGGCCAGGGTGCGGGGGGCTCCGCCCCGGGCGCCCGGTTCGGTGTCGCTGCCGGGGGCGATCACCTCGAAGCCGGCGCCGGTGAGCAGCCAGTCGACCCAGTCGGCCCACATCCGGTCCTGCGGGGCGTACCACAGCCTCAGTGGCGTCGCGATGGGGGACAACGACCTGACGTAGGAGGCGAGATGGCGTCTGCGCAGTTCGTCGTCGAGGGGCGGGAACCGGCGTACGCGGCCCTCGGTGATCAGCTCGGCCAGCTTCTCGAAGGCGGCCAGCAGGCTCTTCGGGTCGTCCGGGGCGTCACCGAACGTGGCGAGCGTCTCCTCGTAGGCGTAGTCCGACCGGTGCGGGACCTCCACGCCCGTCCAGGAGTCGGCCGGCAGTTCCTGGAAACTGACGCGGACGAGTTCACGGGCCGCCGCCAGGCGGGTGTCGCGGCCGTCGGCGACCCGCATGGCGACGGGCAGTATGCGCAGGGGGCGGGGGTGGACGTCCCGGAGTATGGAGCGGGCCATGCGTGCCGCGCCCTCGATGCTCTGGGAGCTCAGGTTGAAGCAGTTGACCAGGACGTCGGGCAGGTCGATGGTGCACAGGCCGACCAGGTCGCTCACGCCGCAGCGGCTGTCGATGAGCGTGAAGTCGTAATGGCTCTTCATGTCGTGCCGCAGCGCCTCCAGGAACCGCGCGCCGCCGAACCGCTCGGTGAACTCCCGCCAGCTGAAGTCCATCAGGTGGGTCAGGTACTCGCCGTCCTGCCGGCCTGCCGGCATGTAGTCCAGGCTCCCGCCGTCGGGGAAGGTCCAGTCGACGGAGACGGCGTGCGGCAGGACACGGGCCAGACGCTGCCTCAGGTCGGCGGCCGACTCGGTGGCCGGCCTCGTACGCCATTCCGTGACGTAGCCCGAGAACAGGTTGAGCACGCCGGTGGTGGCGGCGGAGGTCGCGGCGTCGAGGAACGGGTGGAAGTAGCGTTGCAGACCCGGCGCTTCCACGTCCCAGTCGGCGGCCAGCACGTGGTAGCCGTGGGAGGCCAGGATCCAGGCGACGTTGGCCAGGGCCATGGTCCGCCCGGTGCCGCCCTTCTGGGAGTAGAAGGTGACGATCTGCCCGTCGGATCCGGGGGTCATCACGCTTCTCCTGGGCGGATCCCCGGCTCCGGGCCGGGACCGAGGAGCCTCGGCCGGGGAACATGGGGGCCGGCGGGCGGATACACGGGCGCCACGTAGCGGAGGAACTGGGCGGCCGCCCACTGGATCACCGTCGGGAGGATGTCGGCGAACGCGGCCAGCGAGGGCACTCCCCCCGTCGCGGTCCGGGAGACGCTGCGACCCCGCTGCAGTGTGCGCGGGAGGGTTTTCTCCAGGGCCGACTGCAACTCCGCCGCCGAGGATTCGTTGTCCGGGTCGGAGCGGTCCCACGGCACGATGACCACGACCCAGGGCTGGGCTGCCGCGTCCACCCGGGTGAGCAGCTCCCGCTGCTCCGGGTCGGTGACCGCCCACCGGTCGAGGAGCATGACCGTCGGCGCCGACGGGCGTTCCTCGGCCAGGAGGCTGCCGGCCGCCTCGTCCAGCGGTTCGACCGTGGTGAGGTAGTCGAGCCCGCGCACCTGCTCGGCGGCGAAGTCCGCGAGCGGCCTGGCGGCGTCCAGGTCGCTCTCCCGGTAAGGGTTCCAGTCGACCGGGGAGGGGCCGTAGCAGCGTTGTGAGCGTCCCGGCGGCAGTTCGCGGCTGCTGGGCGCGGCCACCACGATGCGCAGCCGGCGCAGCACGGGGGGCTCCCCGAAGGCGTTGGGCAGTTCCGTCAGATCCAGGGGTTCGCCCCTGGGCATCGGGTTCTCGTGGGCCGTGGTGACGATCGCCCGGGCCAGCAGGAGGACGGCACGCTCGTAGTCGCTGCGGTATCTGCGCAGTTTCATCAGGGAGTACAGGCCCCCGGACGCGTAGTGCGGGCCGAACAGCTCGTGATCGTGGGACAGGCTCCTCGCGGTCGAGGGCAGGCGCTCGGCGTGGACGGGCACCCACAGCGCCGGCACGATCGCCGGCGGGGGCGCGTCCTGTGACCTGCGGCCCCGCGCCTGGCGCAGGGCGAAGGCCCGCCACTCGCGGCCGCAGTGGTCGCTCACGAAGTAGCGCGGCGAGTACAGCGGAACGAACACCCGGCAGGCGGCCAGCGCGGCGGACCGGCGTGCGCCCCGGTCCTCGCCGGGCCGCATCGCGCGGTCCATGAACCCGGCCGGCTCGCCCGCCGGCAGGTCCGTCAGCATCAGGATGTGCTCGCAGAGGTCCTGGAAGAGCCGGCGTACCCACATGTCGGGGTCCGGCCCGTCCGTCGCGTGACGCGGTGTGTGCGCGTAGCTCAGGAAGAAGTACGGGGCACACTGGTCCGTCCGCTCCGGTTCCTGGTTCACACCGAGCCCTCCCCCCGCGCCTCCGGCGGTCACAGCGTCCGCAGGAACATGGCCAACTCGAGCATGTCGACCCGCACATAGTCCTCCGGAAGGAGCGTGATCGTCAGCTCTTTGCAGATGACCGACCGCCGTGACCGCGTGACGAAGGACAGCAGGATCAGCTTGAGGAGACTCGCGTGGTCCATGCTGTCGATGCGGGCCAGGCCCGAGCCGATCACCGGCATGGCCACCGGCTCGCGGTGTGCGTGCAGATGCACCGACTGCCAGAGGGCTTCCAGGCTGTGCCAGATCTGGTCAGGACCCGAACCGACCGTCAGGTCGTTGCGCATCGTGCCGTAGGCGCTGAGGAAGCGGAGTCTCCGCGGCGAGCCGAGGACGGCTACGGTGCCCAGCGGGTAGCGGGCGAGTTTCCCCGCCCGTTTCGCCGCCCGCTCCTCCACCCGGACCGGCGCCACTCCGGCGAGCGCGGCCTCGATGTCGGCGTCGAGCCGGGCGGTGTCGCCCGCGTACAGCCGATGCAGGAACTGGCCCTGCACGCTGTGCGGGACGATCAGCAGTCCGTCACGGGTGTCGGTGTCGAAGACGTCGTTGCCGCCGATGACGAGATGGCCCGGTTGTTCGAAGAGGTCGCCCACCTTGACGGTCACCCGGAATCCCGGGTGCAGGAACTCGTGGCTCACCTGGGTCCGCGGCCAGGATCCCAGGATGCCGCCGACCAGCGAGAGGCCGACGAGGGTGAGGAACGCCGTGGCGCGCGGCAGGGCGCTGTCCGGCCAGAACGCCAGATACAGCTGCCCGGCGCCCGACAGCAGACCGAACTGGACGGCGCAGGCCCGGCCCGCGGTGGACAGGCCGAGGCGGGTGCCCAGGAGCGTCCGCGCCTGGTGCCCGAGCATCCGGCTCATGCCGGTCCCTCGGAGCCCGTGTTCCCGGCCTGGGCGGGCATGGTGCGCGGCGGCTCTTCGTAGACGCCGGCGAATCTGGACCTGATCCTCGGCGGGCCGCTCTGTTCGTCCCGCAGTGCCTTCACGGTCTGTTCCAGATCGGTGATCCTGCTGATCTGCTCCCGCATGAGCGAGGTGAGATCCGCCAGGATCTCCTCCGTGGACCGGCGCGGCGGCGCCTGCTCGGGGGCGTCGGCCGTGAGGTCGATCGCGGCGAGGGCGTCGCGCAGTTCGGGCCACACCTTGCGGAAGAGGCTGTCGACCCGGGTGTGGTCGGGGTGGCGGTTGGCCGACTCGCGCAGGACGGAGTTGATGGTCCTGACCATGTTCAGCACGTCTTCCTCGTCGTGCGCCCGCGTCGACTGGAACTGGCGCAGCGGGCTGCTCGCCGCCTCGAGGTCGTCGTGACTGCCCTCCAGCAGGAACGGCACGAGCTGTCCCCTGCGCTCGTCGACCTCCTTGGACAGGGCTCCCGACTCGAAGGTGATCCACGGGGCGTCGAGGTTCGCCCGGGTGACGCAGGCGATCCCGAAGGAACTCTCGTCGAGTTGCTTCTTGATCTCGTCGAGCCCGCGGGCGCCCTTCCTGATGCTCTCCGAGGAGACGAACGGCTCGATCTCGTCGCTGAAGTAGCGAAGCCAGGAGGCAAGCCGTTCAGCGGAAATCCGGGACGGCAGCCCGGACCAGCTCAGAAAGATCTTCATATGACGCCCCCGCATCACACTCCGCCGTACGAATCGTCCCGACACAAGCCAACTTGCCCTTGCGGCGGGGGAAGTAGCCCTCCGACCGCCACGGATTTCCGTCGTCCGCGACATCCGGCCGACGGACGCGGGCTGTGGAGGCGGGGGCTCAAGCGGAGGTCTCGACCACGGGTCTCAACCGGGGTCGAGGACAAGGGTGTTCGCCTCGTCCGAGGTCGTGGGTCGCTGGGCGGCTGCTCGGCGGTCGCTCGTCCGTGGTCGTCTGTGCTCGTCGTCGGGGTCGGGGTCGGGGTCGGGGTCGGGGTCGGGGTCGTCCATGGTCGTCGCGGAGTGCGGCGCGCCTCGGGACAGTGCGTGCGAGGCAGTGGAGACTGTCGTGAAATCAGTGGTCGTCGGGGCAGGGCGCCGGCGGTGGGACGCGGGCGTCAGCAGTCGGTGGGACGCGGGTGTCAGCCGGCGGGGGCGCGGGCGTCAGCCGGCGGGGGGGGCCTGGCGTCCGGTGCCGAGTGCCGCGTGGACGACGGCCGGGTTCATGGCCGGGCTGCAGCGCAAGGGATCGAGGTCCCGGTTCGGGACGCCGTTCCCTCGCGGATCGCGTCGCCTGCCTGCCTGCCTGCCGACGGGCCCCCGCCCCGGCCGGCCCCTTGCTGACCCTTCGTCGGCGGAGCGGCCGGTCGCCGCCCCGCCGACGCGGCCGCCCAGGCCTCGTCGAACCTCGTCAGGCCTCGTAAGGCGTTCGTCAGGCGTGCGTCAGATCTGACCAGAACCCGATCAGACCACGGTCCTACCTCGTCAGACTCATTTCGGACTCTGGTGAGACCGGATCAGAAGAGGTCAGACCCTGGTCAGCGTCACGTCCTGCTGCTGTGCGGCGTGGATGTGGGGCATAGGGAGGCCCGCGTCGGGGCGGAGCTCGATCAGGGTGGCCTCGACGTGGGCGGTACCGGGTTCGAGGTCGTCGGGGACGGCCTTGCCGGTGTTCTGCCAGCTGTGTTCGGCGCCGTCGCACACCGCGCGGGTGCCGCCGATGCCGAACCGGACGCCGTCGGTGCTCTGGCCGACGGAGGAGCTGACGAAGACCGGGCCGGTGGCGCCGACGCAGCGGTAGGTACCGGAGAGGGTGACGGTGCCGTCGGCGGCGAGACGGCCGACCGGGCCGACGGTGACGGACTCCGACGGGGCCGCGTGAGCGGTGACCGCCGGAGCGGCCAGCAGAAGCAGGGCGGCGCCGGCGGCCGCGGACAGCAGGGGACGCATCGACATTTGAGAACCTCCTGTTGTGGGGGCTCCACTGGTACCCGGCAGACCGGCCCGGGACGGTGATCGTCACTCCTTCGGTGGCGAGTCCGCGTCCGACGTCGGAGAACGGTCCTGGACCCGCCCTGGTGCTGTCACGCTTTCCGGCGGTCTCCGGCGATGCCCCCGGACGGGCGCAGGGTCCACCCGTACGGGGCGACCGGACGGCCGATCCCGTCGACCCAGCGGTGCGAAATCCGTTTCCACCTGTTTCCCGGCGTTTCTGTGTCCGTCCGGCCCCGTCGCGCGCGGAGGACCGAAAGGAAGAGCTTTCCTCAGGGCGTGATCCGCCCGCACACCTCGGCAGTCAGCCCATCCGCGGCATCGAGCACGGTGGACAGAACGTCCGGGGCCATGCCCGGCATCGCGAACAGAGCGTGCGCTCGCGCCGCGAAGTCCGCAGGGGCGGGCGGGAGTTGTCCCGCGGCCTGGACAGCTCCCTTTTCGTTCAGCACCCAGCAGCCCGCGTGGGCATGCAGGCCCTGCACAAGAAGCCCCACCGCCCGGAAGAGGCAGCCGGCGACATAGAAAGCGTCTCCACGAGCCGCTCCCTTGCGGGCGTTGGCCAGGACGAAGGGAGCTTCCCACTGCGCGTCGGCGATCAGCGCCTCGCGCAACGGCTCCGGTTGACGTGCTCCCTGGCCTGAAGTCCAGGGATTCCGGCCTGGGTCGTCTGACCCTTCCGGGGGCTTCCTGCTTCACCGCGTTGTGCGGGCACGGGTGCCCGTCTTACCGGCGCTCCACAGGCGTTTGGCGTCTCCGCCCGTCCGGCGGCGACGATTCGGCGTCCTTCGAAGAGGACGTTGCGGGCTGCGTTGTGGTCGCGGTCGTGCACGGTGCCGCATTCGCCGCACGTCCACTCCCGGACGTGCAGGGGCTTGGGACCGTCCCGGAATCCGCAGGTCGAGCAGATTTGTGAAGACGGGAAAGCTCGGTCCACCTTGGCGAAGGTGCGGCCGTGCAGAGCCGCCTTGTACTCCAGCATGCCGACGAACGCGGACCATCCCGCGTCGTGCACGGACTTGGCGAGCCGGGTGCGGCCGAGGCCGGACACCGCGAGGTCTTCCACGTACACCGCTTGGTTGTCGCGAATGATCTGTGTGGATGCCTTGTGGTGCCAGTCCCGACGCCGGTCGGCCACCTTGGCGTGCTGGCGTGCGACCTTGATGCGGGCCTTGGCCCGGTTCTTCGATCCCTTGGCCTTGCGGGACAGCTCCCGCTGACGACGCTTGAGTTTCTTCTCCGCCCGGCGCAGGAAGCGCGGGCTGTCGATCTTCCTACCGTCGGACAGGACGGCGAAGGCGGACAGGCCGAGGTCGATACCGGCGTCGGTCTCCAGCTCGGGCAGGCTGTCCGGCTCGGTGTCCACGACGAAGCTGACGAAGTACCGGCCGCAACTGTCCTTGGTGACGGTCAGGGACGTGGGCGCGGCCGGAAGCCCGCGAGACCACTTGACCTTGAGGTTGCCGACCTTGGCCACGTACACCGTGCCGTTGTCCTTCAGGCAGAAGGCGTTGGTGTTGAGGCGGATCGACTGCCGGGTGTCCTTCTTCGACTTGTAGCGGGGAGGGCCGACCGTGCGGCCCTGCCGCTTGCCCTTGAGGCTGTCGAAGAAGTTCTTGTAGGCGGTGTCGAGGTCCCGCAGGGACTGTTGCAGGACGACCGCCGACACGTCGGCGAGCCAGGCGCGTTCCTCGGTGCGCTTGGCCTGGGTGATGCGAAGCCGGGACAGCTGGGCCGACTTCACATACGGCAGCCCCGCCGCGTGCGCTTGTTTCCGGTCGCGCAGGCAGTCGTTCCACGCCACGCGGGCGCACCCGAACGCACTGGCCAGCGCACGGCGCTGGGAGGCGTCCGGGTAGGCCCGGTAGTTGTAGCGGAGCTGCACACCCAAGACCCTACTACGATTGGTCTCATGGAGGAGCAGAACGACTACAGGCGTGGCAGGCACGTTGTTTCGGCGATGCATGTGCACTTGGTCTTCGTGACGAAGTACCGGCGCGGGGTGTTCAACGACGAGATGCTGACACGCTGCGAAGAGATCATGCGCAAGGTCTGCGAGGACTTCGAAGCGGAGCTGAAGGAGTTCGACGGCGAACACGATCACGTCCACCTCCTGGTGCACTACCCGCCCAAGGTCGCCGTCTCCAAGCTGGTCAACAGCCTCAAGGGCGTCTCCGCCCGCCGGATACGGCAGGAGTTCACCGGCCGGACCAACCACGCCATCACGCACGGACACCTGTGGTCGCCCTCATATTTCTGCGCATCATGCGACGGAGCACCCTTGGCGATCGTCCGCCAGTACATCGAGCAGCAACAACGTCCGCTCTGACGTGCACGTCAGAGCAGTCATGAGATGCATTCATCCCCGGCGTGAACGCCGGGGCTTTCTGCAAGAGTCCCGGTAACAGCGAGTCTTCTGTTGCAGGGCCCGCAGTTCACCACCGGGATCAGCGAGAACGCGCCCGACAGCCACCTCGCCGACATACGCAGGGGAGTACACCCCGAACGGATGCCCTGCCTGAACGCCCACCTCGAAGCGCCCCGCCCGGCACTCTTCCCAGATCCGGTGAACGCGGTCGACGTCGCGGTAGATCCAGTCGACACGGCAGCCGTCAACGGTCAGCCAGGCCCCGCCATCCACCCACGGCCCCCAGCCGCCCGGTTCCGTCACCTCAGTGGACTCACCGGTCAACTCGGACGCGAGGAGGCGCAAGGCAGCGGTGTCCAGCGGGGGCCGGTAGTACAAACCAAGATCGAAATCAGAATCCGGGCGATGTGTTCCCCTCGCTCGGCTGCCTCCCAGGCACACTCCGACCACTCCGCCGACGTCGGTCAACCGATCCGCGATCTCCATCAAGCGATCCACGCTTGAGAGTCTGCAGAACCAGATCACGCACTGCGACCGCTTTCCCCTCGCCCCCGGTCCTCAGCCTCACCCCTCGGCCTCACACCGCCATGCTCATCCCGTCAGGTGAAGTGCGGCAGTGCGAACTCAGACGGCCGCGGCTGCCAGCAGTCCAGGGAGGTTACGCATGTCGTCGAACACTACCGTGCCCGGTCCCTCCAGCCGCGAGGCCGGTGTGAGGCCGCCGCAGTAACCCAAGGCCCTCATGCCGGCGTGCTGGACGCGCTGCCGCGCACCGCGACCGGAAACTGCAGAGATTCGGTTGCGTGTAAGCGGTTGCACCGATGGTGACCAGCCGTGATGCCGAAGACTTAAGATGATCAACGTGTCCGACCAGCCCGCACCTCGGTCTCTCATCGTCACGCTCTACTGCGCCTACGGACGCTTCGCTCCGGGCCCGGTGCCCGTCGCCGAGCTGATCCGGCTGCTCGCCGCGGTAGGCGTCGACGCGCCCTCCGTGCGTTCCTCGGTGTCCCGGCTGAAACGGCGCGGTCTGCTGCTGCCGGCCCGTACGGCGCAGGGCGCGGCCGGCTACGAGCTCTCCGGCGAGGCGCGGCAGCTGCTCGACGACGGCGACTCGCGCATCTACGCCGCCGCCCCTCCCGCGGACGAGGGCTGGGTGCTGGCGGTGTTCTCCGTACCGGAGTCGGAGCGGCAGAAGCGGCATGTGCTGCGGTCACGGCTGGCGGGGCTGGGCTTCGGCACGGCCGCTCCCGGGGTGTGGATAGCCCCGGCGCGGCTGCACGAGGAGACGCGGCACACGCTCCGGCGACTGCGCCTGGACGCGTACGTCGACCTCTTCCGGGGCGAGCATCTCGGTTTCGCGCCGACCCAGGAGGCGGTCGCCCGCTGGTGGGACCTGGCGGACATCGCCAAGGAGCACGAGGGTTTCCTCGACCGTCACGCGCGGGTGCTGCGCGCCTGGCAGGAACGGCCGGACACGCCGTCTGAGGACGCCTACCGCGACTACCTCCTCGCCCTGGACTCCTGGCGCCACCTGCCGTACGTGGACCCCGGTCTGCCCGCTCGGCTGCTGCCGCCCGACTGGCCGGGGACCCGTTCGGCGGCCGTCTTCCAGGGGCTGCACGAACGACTGCGGGACGCGGGGGCGCAGTTCGCCGGGATGTGAGCCCGCCCCACGTCAGGCCTGTGCCGGGGCGCCTGTGACCGGCCGTGCGGCGTGTACGGCAGAGGGGAGACGGCGACGAGCGGTCGGCCGCCGTCGGGCGGAGGTTCGTCCAATGCGGGGACGCGTACAGATCCAAAGTTGTCACTCCCCCGTGACTGGCGTCATGAGTACGCGAGAGAGCGGCCGGGAAGAATCGCCGTGTCACCGCACGACATGTCCTCGTCACACACGTCACCGGTCGTCGATAACGCGGTAACAACGGGATCGGGTGCGCGAGGGCGGGCGTTGTCCCGGGTAAGCCGACCGGCAACGGGGCCGGAGGTCCCTTACGACGCCCGCCGAGCGTTTCCGTCGGAGGCCGCCGTACCATTCCCGAAGCCGAAGGCAGGTCCGTCCGATGTCGATCGCGGGAACCTGCGCCATGAACGGACTCTCCTTGCACGAACGCCCCTCCGACGCAGCCGGCTCCTGGCGGATCGCACTGCCGCACTCCGCCGCGGCCGTGCCGGTGGCCCGTGCCCTGGTCCGTACGGCGCTGGCCGAGCTGAAGCACGTCGCGGACAGCGACACCGCGGAGCTGCTGACCGCCGAGCTGGTGGCGAACGCCGTGGAGCACACGTCGGGGGACGCCCCGATAGAGCTGGTCGTGGAGCTGCGGCCGACCGGCTGCCGGATCGAGGTGCACGACCCCGACCCGACGCCGCCCGGCGACCTGACCCGTCCGTCCGGCGCGGAGCCCGACCCCTGGCAGGAGCACGGGCGGGGGCTGCTGCTGGTCCGCGCCCTCAGCTCGTCGTGCGGGCACCGGGTCACGGAGCAGGGCAAGGCGGTGTGGTTCAGACTGGCCGCGGTCCCGCCGCAACGCGGCCCTCGCCCGACGTGATCCCGGCCTCACGTGTTCCATGGCCGATGCGATCCCTGCCGATGTGCCGCCCGCCCGACGCGCTCCCTGCCGGGACCCGGAGCGGCGTGAGCGACCGGCGGGCTTGACACGGACAGGCGTGAGGCCGACAGGCGTGAGGCCTACTGCAGGCGTGGCTGATCCCGGCCGGTTCACCGTTCGCGGTGGGTTCCCCGGCCGACCGCGACCCCACCCCGCCCCGACGCGGCCGGGGCAGGCCACGGTCAGGCCGGGCACGGTCACAGCAGGTCAGGTCAGGTCAGGTCACGACAGGGGCCGTCAGGCGAGGGTGGCGACCAGTACGGCCTTGATCGTGTGCAGCCGGTTCTCCGCCTCGTCGAAGACGACGGAGTGGGCCGACTCGAACACCTCGTCCGTCACCTCGAGGGAGTCCAGGCCGTGGCTCTCGTGGATCTCGCGGCCGACCTTGGTGCCGAGGTCGTGGAAGGCGGGAAGGCAGTGCAGGAACTTGACGTCGGGGTTGCCGGTGGCGCGCAGCACGTCCATGGTCACCGCGTACGGGCCGAGGGCGGCGATCCGCTCGTCCCAGACCTCCTTGGGCTCACCCATGGACACCCATACGTCGGTGGCGACGAAGTCGGCGCCGAGGACGCCCTCGGCGAGCTCCTCGGTGAGGGTCACGCGGGCTCCGCTCACCTCGGCGAGCTCGCGGGCGCGGTCGACGACCTCCTGGGCGGGCCAGTAGCTCTTCGGGGCGACGATCCGCACGTCCATGCCGAGGAGGGCGCCGGTGACGAGGTACGAGTTGCCCATGTTGAAGCGGGCGTCGCCGAGGTAGGCGAAGGCGATCTCGTTCAGGGGCCTGGCGCTGTGCTCGGTCATCGTGAGCACGTCGGCGAGCATCTGGGTGGGGTGCCAGTCGTCGGTGAGGCCGTTGTAGACGGGGACGCCCGCGTGGGCGGCGAGTTCCTCGACCTTGTGCTGGCTGTCCCCGCGGTACTGGATGGCGTCGTACATCCGGCCCAGCACGCGCGCGGTGTCCTTCACCGACTCCTTGTGGCCGATCTGCGAGCCGGAGGGGTCGAGGTAGGTGGTCGACGCGCCCTGGTCGGCGGCGGCCACCTCGAACGCGCAGCGGGTGCGCGTCGAGGTCTTCTCGAAGATCAGCGCGATGTTCCTGCCGCGCAGGTGGCGCACCTCGGTTCCGGCCTTCTTGGCGGCCTTCAGCTCGGCCGCCAGGGCGATCAGACCGCGGAACTCCTCCCCGGTGAAGTCCAGCTCCTTGAGGAAGTGGCGGCCGGCGAGCGCGGGTGGGACTGTCGCCATGGGGGTCGCTCCAGAGATGCGGTGAGGATTGCCGAAAACGGTTGCTGCAATGACAGCAGCTTCCGGAAGTCTATACGAAACTCGGCATTTTTATACAGACACCTGTGCGTCTATACGGCGCTCCGTTCGACCGGGCAGCTCATGCAGCGCGGCCCGCCCCTGCCCCGGCCCAGCTCGCTGCCCGGGATCTCGATCACCTCGATGCCCTGCTTGCGCAGATGCGTGTTGGTGGTGACGTTGCGCTCGTACGCGACGACGACACCCGGCTCGACGGCCAGGACGTTGCAGCCGTCGTCCCACTGTTCGCGCTCGGCCGCGTGGACGTCCTGGGTGGCGGTGAGCACCCGGATCTCGCTGAGGCCCAGGGCGGCGGCGATCGCTCGGTGCATGTGCTCCGGCGGATGGTCGGTGACTTTCAACTCCTTCTCGCCCGCGCCGGGCTCGATGGTGTACGACCGGAGCATGCCGAGCCCGGCGTACTGGGTGAAGACGTCGGCGTCGACCATCGTCATCACGGTGTCGAGGTGCATGAAGGCCCGCCGCTTGGGCATGTCGAGGGCCACGATGGTCCGGGCCGAGCCCGCGGCGAACAGCTTGTGGGCGAGCATCTCGACGGCCTGCGGGGTGGTGCGCTCGCTCATGCCGATCAGCACGGCGCCGTTTCCGATGACGAGGACGTCGCCGCCCTCGATCGTGGACGGATAGTCGGCCTGCCCCTCGGACCAGACGCGGAACGGTTCACCGCGGAAGAGCGGGTGATGCCGGTAGATCGCCTCGAAGTGGACCGTCTCACGCTGCCTGGCCGGCCAGCGCATGGCGTTGATGGCGACGCCGTCGTAGATCCAGGCGGACGTGTCACGGGTGAAGAGGTGGTTGGGAAGCGGGCCGAGGAGGAAGTCGTCGAGCTCCATGACGTGGAAGCGCACAGAGGTGGGTTCGGGATGCGCTTGCAGAAACTCCCGCTTGGTCATACCGCCGACCAGGGCCTCGGCCAGTTCCGGGGCGGGGAGGGTCTCGAAGGCGGAGCGGAGGTGGTCGGTGGCGAGCACCCCGTACTCCTTCTCGTCGAAGACGCGGTCCAGGACGAGCGCTCGGGCCGCCGGGATCTCCAGGGCCTCGGTGAGCAGGTCGCCGAAGAGATGAACGCTGACCCCGCGGTCGCGCAGTACGTCGGCGAACCCGTCGTGCTCGGCGCGCGCCCGGCGCACCCAGAGCACGTCGTCGAAGAGAAGCGCGTCCTTGTTGCTGGGGGTGAGCCTTTTGAGCTCGAGATCGGGCCGGTGCAGGATGACGCGGCGCAGCCGCCCGGCCTCGGAGTCGACATGGAATCCCATGCCTCCATCCTGACCACACAGGACCGTCTTCACCCCCTGCTCGGCCTTCTTGGACCGTTTCCGCACGGGCTTGTCCCACCCTGCCCCGCCTCCCCTTTCTCGTCCCCTTGACGACAAAGGGGAGGCGTGACTATCGTCTTCTTATCGTCGCAATGACGAGAAAAGGGAACGAGGGGGGTCTCTCATGGCCGACATCACCCGGCGCCTGGGCTGGCGCCATCTGCGCGGCGCTCCGACGGCCCATGTGCGCCACCACCGCTCCGGCAAGCTGGCGCACGACGGGCCGGGGCTCAGCTTCTGGTTCCGCCCACTGAGCGCAGCCCTCTCCGAAGTGCCGGTGGACGACCGCGAGTTGGCAATGACCTTTCATGCCCGCACGGTCGACTTCCAGGACGTGACGGTGCAGGCGACGGTGACCTACCGGGTCAGCGACCCGGCCGTCGCCGCCGCCCGCCTCGACTTCTCCATCGACCCGGACACCGGGATCTGGCGCGGCGCACCCCTGGAGCAGCTCGCCACCCTGCTCACGGAGACGGCGCAGCAGCACGCACTGGACGTCCTGGCGCGCACCTCCCTGTCGTCGGCGCTGGTGGACGGCGTGACGGCGGTGCGGGAGCGGGTCGCGGCGGGGCTGGCGGCGGAACCGCGCCTGCCGGCCACCGGCATCGAGATCGTGGCCGTCCGGGTCGTCGCGCTGCGCCCGGAACCCGAGGTGGAGCGGGCGCTGCGCACCCCGGCGCGCGAGCAGATCCAGCAGGAGGCCGACCGGGCCACCTACGAGCGGCGGGCGGTGGCCGTGGAGCGAGAGCGGACGATCGCGGAGAACGAACTGGCCAGCCAGATCGAACTGGCCCGCCGCGAGGAGCAGTTGGTCGAGCAGCGGGGAACGAACAGCCGCCGCGAGGCGGAGGAGAACGCGGCCGCGGACAAGGTGCGGGCCGAGGCGGAGGCCACGCGGTCCGTGCGGCTGGCGGAGGCGGAGGCAACGCGGTCCGTGAAGCTGGCCGAGGCCGAGGCCGAGAGGCAGGTGCGGCTGGCGGACGCCGAGGCCAGGCGGACCGAGCGGCTCACCGGGGCGGAGGCGGCGCGCACGGTCCGGCTCGCCCGCGCCGAGGCGGAGGCGGCGCGCGAGGTGGGCGAGGCACGGGCCCAGGCGCAGGCGGCCTGGCTCCGGGTGCACGGGGACGTCGAGGTGGCGACCCTGCACGCGCTGACCGGGACGCGGCTCGCGGAGAACCTGCCGCACATCGACAGCGTGACGATCTCGCCGGACGTGCTGACCGGCCTGCTGTCGAAGCTCGGCGGCGGGGAACGCGAGTGAGTCTCGCCCCGCGGGCCGTGCTGGTCCACCGCACCACGGAGTACGAGGAGTTGGTGGCCCGGCACGGCACGCACGGCCAGGCCGCCTTCTTCCTCTCCTCGCGGGGACGGGACATCGAGGAGGTGGCCGAGCGCCACCGTCGCACAAGGCGCGCGCTGGCGGAGGTGACGGCGGCCATCCCACTGACCTGGCGTCAGAGCCGGGTGGAGCGGTCCGACTTGGACCGCTTCCTGTTCGCGCCGGAGGACGTGGTGGTGGTCGTCGGCCAGGACGGGCTGGTGGCGAACGTCGCCAAGTACCTGGCCGGGCAGCCGGTCGTGGGAATCGACGCGGACCCGGGCCGCAACGCGGGCGTCCTGGTCCGGCATCGGCCCGCCGACGCGCCGACGCTTCTGCCCGGCGCGCTCGCGGCCGGCACCGGCACGACCGAGCTGACCATGGTCGAGGCCGTCGCCGACGACACCCAGCGGCTGCTGGCCCTCAACGAGATCTACCTCGGCGCCGCCGGTCACCAGACCGCCCGCTACCGCCTGGGCCTCGACGACGACGGGGGTGCCGTCGAGGCCCAGGCGTCCTCAGGGGTGCTGGTGGGCACGGGCACCGGAGCGACCGGCTGGATCCGGTCGGTGTGGCAGGAGCGGGGCGGCGGGGGGACAGACGGCGACCTGCGCCTGCCGGGCCCGACCGAGGAGCGGCTGGTGTGGTTCGTCCGGGAGGCGTGGCCGTCCCCCAGCACCGGTACCTCGCTGGTGGCGGGACAGCTCGCGGCAGGTCACCGGCTGACCCTCACCGTCGAGTCGGAGCGCCTCATCGCCTTCGGTGACGGCATCGAGACCGACGCGTTGGAGCTGACATGGGGTCAGCGGGTGCGCGTCGGGGTGTGCGAGGAGCGGCTGCGGCTGGTGGGGTGAGGAGCGGCTGCGGCCGACGGGATCAGAAACAGTTGCCGCCGACGGAAACAGAAACGGTTGCCGCCGACGGGATGAGAAACGGCTGTCGCCGACGGGATCAGAAACAGTTGCCGCCGGCGGGTGGGGACGCGCGTCGCCCGGTCCGCGCCGACGGCACGGACCGGGCGTCCGGAGACAGCTGAAGCCCAAGGCTCACAGCCGCGGGTCCACCGGCTCCGACTCCAGGGCCAGCACGCCGAACACCGCCTCGTGGATGCGCCACAGCGGCTCACCCTCCGCCAGCCGGGCGAGGGCCTCCAAGCCGAGGGCGTACTCGCGGACCGCCAGCGACCGCTTGTGGTTGAGGAAGCGGCCGCGCAGCCGGGCCAGGTTGTCGGGGCGGGTGTACTCCGGGCCGTAGATGATCCGCAGGTACTCACGGCCCCGGCACTTGACGCCGGGCTGGACCAGCCGGCCGCCCTCGCCTCGGACCAGAGCGCCCAGCGGCTTGACGACCATGCCCTCGCCGCCCCGGCCCGTCATCTCCAGCCACCAGTCGACGCCGGCCCGGACCGACTCGGCGTCCCCCGTGTCGACGTACAGACGCCGGGTGGTCTGGAGCAGGCCCGTGTTGTCGTGTTCCACCAGCCGGTCGAGGAGCGCCAGCTGCTCGTCGTGCGGCAACGCCGCGAGGCTGCGGCCCTGGACGGCGAGGATCTGGAACGGGGCCAGCCGTACGCCCTCCAGGCCGTCGGTCGTCCAGCAGTAGCGGCGGTACGCCTCGGTGAACGCGGCCGCGTCGGAGGCGCGTTCCGCCTGGCGGGAGAGCAGGTCGGCGACGTCCACGCCCCTGGCCGCGGCGGACTCCAGGGCGGACAGCGCGCCCGGGAAGACGGCCCCCGACGCCGCCCCCACGGCCGCGTACTGGGAACGCAGCAGCCCCGACGCCTTGAGCGACCACGGCATCAGCTCGGCGTCCAGCAGCAGCCAGTCGGTGTCCAGTTCCGACCACAGACCGGCCTCCTCCACCGCCGCGCGCACCCGGCCGAGGATCTCCTCCGTCACGGCGCCGTCGTCGAAGAACGGACGGCCGGTGCGGGTGTACAGGGAACCGGTGGGGTCCCCGCTCCCGGCCGCGCTCCGTCGGGAAGCGCCCCCGGCGCCGAAACGCTTACGCGCTGTTTCCGCGTCACGGCAGACCAGGACCACCGCCCGCGAGCCCATGTGCTTCTCCTCGCACACGACCCGGGCGACGCCGTCGCGGGCGTACTGCGCGAACGCCTCCGCCGGGTGCTCGAGGTAGCCGTCCACCTGGCTGGTCGCCGTGGGGGCCATCGTCGGCGGGAGGTACGGCAGCAGGCGCGGGTCGACCGCGAAGCGACTCATCACCTCCAGGGCTGCCGCCGCGTTCTCCTCGCGGATGGAAACACGGTTCTGTCCTTCGTAACGGGTTTCCACGATGCGTCGGCCGTGGACGTCCGCCAGGTCCAGCGGACGGGCGTCGTGTCCGCCGGGCGCCTCCGACCGCAGCGGCTTCGTCGGCTCGTACCAGACCCGCTCCGCCGCCACGTCGACCAGCTCGCGTTCCGGCCAGCGCAGCGCGGTGAGCTTGCCGCCGAAGACGGCGCCGGTGTCCAGACAGATCGTGTTGTTCAGCCAGGTCGCCTCCGGGACGGGCGTGTGTCCGTAGACGACCGCCGCGCGTCCCCGGTAGTCCTCCGCCCACGGGTAGCGCACCGGCAGGCCGAACTCGTCGGTCTCGCCGGTGGTGTCGCCGTAGAGCGCGTGCGAGCGGACGCGGCCGGAGGTGCGGCCGTGGTACTTCTCCGGCAGGCCGGCGTGGCAGACCACCAGCCTGCCGCCGTCGAGGACGTAGTGGCTGACGAGTCCGTCGATGAACGTGCGCACCTCGGCGCGGAACTCGTCGCTCTCCTCCGCCATCTGCTCGATGGTCTCGGCGAGGCCGTGGGTGTGCTGCACGTTGCGGCCCTTGAGGTAACGGCCGTACTTGTTCTCGTGGTTGCCGGGGACGCACAGGGCTTCGCCGGAAGCGACCATCGACATCACGCGGCGCAGCACCCCCGGACTGTCCGGGCCCCGGTCGACCAGGTCGCCGACGAAGACGGCCTGGCGGCCTTCGGGATGGACGCCGTCCACGTAGCCCAACTTGCCCAGCAGCGCCTCCAGTTCGGAGGAGCAACCGTGGATGTCACCGATGACGTCGAAGGGGCCGGTGAGGTGGGTCAGGTCGTTGTAGCGCTTCTCGGTGACGACGGAGGCGTTCTCGACGTCCTCGACGCCGCGCAGCACGTGCACCTTGCGGAAGCCCTCGCGCTCCAGGTGACGCAGCGAGCGCCGCAGTTCGCGGATGTGGCGCTGGATGACCCGGCGGGGCATGTCGGCGCGGTCGGTGCGCGCCGCGTTGCGTTCGGCGCACACCTCCTCCGGCACGTCCAGCACGACGGCGATGGGCAGCACATCGTGCTGTTTGGCGAGGTCGATCAGCCGACGGCGGGCGTCCGGCTGCACGCTGGTCGCGTCGACCACCGTGCGGCGGCCGGCCGCGAGCCGTTTGCCGGCGATGTAGTACAGGACGTCGAAGGCGTCCCGGGTCGCGCTCTGGTCGTTCTCGTCGTCGGAGACGAGGCCTCGGCAGAAGTCGGAGGAGATGACCTCGGTGGGCTTGAAGTGGCGGTGGGCGAACGTGGACTTGCCGGAGCCTGACGCGCCGACGAGCACGACGAGGGACAGGTCGGTGACGGGCAGGACGCGGCCCGGTGTCGCGGATACCTGAGTGTCGGTCATGCCGCCTTCGCCTCCTTCTCGCTCTTCCCGTTGCCCTCACACGCTTTCTCGTCACCGGCGTTCACGTTCGCGGCGCTCACGTTCTTCTCGTTCTCGGTGTGCGCCTTCTCGGTGTGCGCCTTCTCGGTGTGCCTTGTCTCGGTGTGCGCGTTCCTGCCGTTCTCGGCGTTCCCGCCCCGGGCGTTCCGGCTGTTCTCGACGGTCGTCCTCCTCTCGAAGACGGCCATCTGGGTGGGCGGGCCGACCTCGGGGTCGTCCGGGCCGACGGGCACGAACTCGACCTCGTAGCCGTGTCGTTCGGCGACCGCGGCCGCCCAGGCGCCGAACTCCCGCCGGGTCCACTCGAACCGGTGGTCGCCGTGCCGGACGTGGCCGGCCGGGAGGCTCTCCCAGCGGATGTTGTACTCGACGTTCGGGGTCGTCACCAGGACCGTGCGCGGACGGGCCGAGCCGAAGACCGCGTACTCCAGCGCGGGCAGCCGGGGCAGGTCGAGGTGTTCGATGACCTCGCTCAGCACGGCCGCGTCATAGCCCCTGAGACGCGTGTCGGTGTAGGCCAGCGAGCCTTGCAGGAGCTGGACGCGGGAGGCCTGCCGCTCCCCCATGCGGTCCAGCTTCAGCCGGCGCGCGGCGATGGTGAGCGCGCGCATCGACACGTCGACGCCGACGATCTCGGTGAACCGCGGGTTCTTCAGCAGCGCCTGCACCAACTGGCCCTGGCCGCAGCCGAGGTCGAGGACCCGGGCGGCCCCGGCGCGGGTCAGCGCGGCGACGACGGCCTCACGGCGCTGCACGGCCAGCGGAGTCGGCTTCTCCTCCGTCTCGGCCTCCGCCCCGACCGCGTTGTCGATGTCCTCGACCTCGCTGTCGTCGGCCTCGGCGAGCCGGATCAGCTCCAGCCGCTCCATCGCCTGCCTGGTCAGCGACCAGCGGCGGGACAGGAAACGGCTTGTGATCAGTTTCTGCTCGGGGTGGTCGGGCAGCCAGCCCGCACCGGCGCGCAGCAGCTTGTCGACCTCGTCGGGCGAGACCCAGTAGTGCTTGGCGTCGTCGAGGACCGGCAACAGGACGTACAGGTGGCGCAGGGTCTCGGCGACGGTGAGCGTCTCCGACTCCAGGGTCAGGCTCACGTACCGCGAGTCGCCCCACTGGGGGAACCTCGTGTCGAGGGGCACCGGTTCGGCGCTCACCCGCCAGCCGAGCGGTTCGAAGAGGGCCTGCACCAGACCCGGGCCGCCGCGGGCCGGAAGTGCAGGTATCTCGACACGCAACGGCCTTGCCTGCGAGGGGAGTTCGGGCTTCGCGGCGCACACCCCGCGCATCGCGCTGGAGGCCACGCCGCTCAACGCGACGGCGAGCAGCGAGGAGGCCGCGTAGGGGCGGTCGTTGACGTACTGGGCGAGGGCCGCGTCGGGAGCGCCGCCGCGGCCCTTGCCCTTGCCGCGCCGGACCAGCGCCACGGCGTCCACCTCCAGCAGCAGCGCCGCCGTGCAGCGCTCGGCGTCGGCCTCGGGATAGAGGACGTGAGCCTTGCCGTAGGACACGGTGGCCGAGAAGGCCCGATCAGGGTGCTTGTGGAGCAAAAAGCCCAGGTCAGTGGCCGGGTGCTGTTCATTTCCGGTGGTGGAGATCGTCAGGAACACGATGGGTGCCTAGGAGAGGTGGGATGGGAACGGGAGCGCCGACAGGGCGCTCGCCCGCCCGCACAACGTACCGAGAACAGCTCGGCGGCACCCGGGAATTTCGGTTCCGGAGACGCTCGTTCCAGCTGGTCAGATGCCGGATACGGGTGACCGCGTCGGGCGGGGGAACCGCAGGGAGCGGACTGCGGCGAACCCTGCGGACCGGACGGCCGGCGCAAACCGGAGGCCGGACGGCGGGGCCGGTGCGGCAGGCCGGGCCGACGCGACAGGCCCCCTCGGCAGGGCAGGCCCCCTCGGCGGGCGGGCTGCGCCGTCAGGGGGAACCGGCGCCGGGCGTCCCCTGCCGCTCCGGCGCAGTGCGCCAGGCGCTGACCCCGAGTTTTCCGGTCGTCCCGAGATCGAGGTGCGGCGTGATCATCACCGGGGCGGCGCCCTGCCTGGCGCGCACCCTGACGTAGGGCACGTCGAGGGCCGTGCCGGAACCCGTGGTGTTGCGCCACATCAGGCCGGCGCCGGCCCGCTCCCCCGGCTCGAGGGTCACGGTCCGGGGCGGGTCGTCGAATCCGCTGACCGTGGCGATGTCCCCGCTGCCGCGGAAAATCCTCACGCCGTCGACCGGCTGCCGGTCCTCGTCCAGCAGGGTCACCTGCGGGTAGCCGTTGACGGTGTAGTCCCGTTCGCCGCAGTTCTCCAGGAGCAGTCCCACCACGCGCAGCCCCATCGCGGCGTCGCCGTCGTCGGCCGTGACCCGGATCCCCGAGGGCGGGCAGGCTCCCTGCCCGGCCGGCGCCTCGGCCGCGGGAACCTTGGTCACCTCCGCGACCTTCACCCTCGTCACCGACGGCGCTCCCGGCGGAAGGGACGCCATCCGCACGGTCCCGCGGACCGTACGGCCCGGCCCGACCGGACCGACGGTGACCTTCTGGTTGCTCACCGCCCCGCCCCCGCTCGTCGTGAAGCCGAAGAGGACGGTGTAAGTCAGCGCCTGTGTTGCGGAGTTGGTGACCTCGTAGGCCGCCGAGACGCCGGTGTCGACCGAGACGCCCGAGTCGGCCGGGAGTCCGGTGGCGAGGGATTCGGCCTCGACGACGCCGTCCGCGGCGCCGGGGCTCGCGGAGGGGGAGCCGGACGGGAGGGTCACCGAGGTGATCCGCACCCCGTCCACCGCGGGCTCGGCGACCGCGGTCCGCGACGTCGAACCGCTCGCGTCGGCGCCGCCGTCATGCGCACCGGAACCACCGTCGTGCGCGCCGCCGCGTTCCGATCCGCACGCCGAGAGCAGCAGCAGGGCGGCGAGGGCCGGGAGAAGGGGGGTGCGTCTGCGCATCCCGCCACCCCATCAGCCCCCCGCCCGCACAACTGTGACGCAAGCCACACTTCCGGTCACAGCCGTGTCACAGTCGGCCGTCGCGCGGGCGCCCCCACAAGGGCGCGCCCGCGTCCGCCGTCCTACGACAGCTGGGCCTGCACCTGGGCGGAGATGAGCTCCAGGTGGTCCAGGTCGTGCAGATCGAGGACCTGGAGGTAGATCCGTCCGGCGCCGGCCTCGGCGTAACGGCCGATCTTGTCGACGACCTCGGCCGGGGAGCCGGCCAGCCCGTTGGCCCTCAGTTCGTCGACCTCGCGGCCGATCGCGGCGGCGCGCCGGGCGAGCTCCTGGTCGTCGCTGCCGACGCAGACGACGAGGGCGGCGGAGAGGGTGATCTCGTCGGCCTCACGGCCGATCTCCGCCGCGGCGTCCCGCACCCGGGCGAACTGGCGTCCGCTGTCCTCGACCGAGCCGAACGGCATGTTGAACTCGTCGGCGAACCGGGCGGCCAGTCGCGGGGTGCGGGTCGCGCCGGTGCCGCCGATCAGCACCGGGATCTTCGCCTGGGCGGGCTTGGGCAGCGCGGGCGAGTCCGCGAGCTCGTAGTACGACCCGCGGAAGTCGAAGGTCTTGCCGCTCTCGGTGGCCCACAGCCCGGTGACGATCTCCAGCTGCTCCTCCAGGCGGCCGATCTTCTCCTTCGGGAAGGGAATGCCGTACGCCTTGTGCTCCTCCTCGTACCAGCCCGCGCCCAGGCCCAGTTCGACGCGCCCGCCGGACATCTGGTCCACCTGCGCGACCTGGATGGCGAGGACGCCGGGCAGCCGGAAGGTGCCGGCGGTCATCAGCGTGCCGAGGCGGATGCGCTTGGTCTCGCGGGCGAGGCCGGCGAGCGTGATCCAGGCGTCCGTGGGGCCGGGAAGGCCGCTCACGTCACCCATCTTCAGATAGTGGTCGGACCGGAAGAAGGCGTCGAACCCGAGGTCCTCGGTGGCTTTCGCCACGGTGAGGAGGGTGTCGTAGGTCGCCCCCTGCTGGGGCTCGGTGAAGATGCGAAGGTCCATGACTCCATCCTGCATGCCGCCCCCTCCGCCGGCCCCACCCGGTCCCCCGCCCCTCGTGTGACTCGCATGGCCCCGGGCGGGTGAAAAACGTCCGCGCTCCGCGTGGGCGACGGCCCGCTCCAGTGACCCGCCCGGGCGGTGATCGTTGGCCGGGCGGAGCCGGACCGTCCGGCGTCCGTTCCGTGTTCCCGGTTCCCGGCAGGCCGATGCCGGGACGTCACCCGCACCGGTCCTCTTCGTGGGGACCGGGGCCGAGGAGGCCGTCATGTCCGAAGAGACCGCGCCACAGCAGGGCGGGGCCGCCATGGCGGCTCCGTCGAGGGGGTTGTTGCAGCAGATGGAGGAGCTGCTGGCGGCTCTGAACGCGAATCTCTCGGCCCTGGACGTGGGTCTGCGGTCGACCGGCGCGTCGCGGCGGATGCCGGGCGACGAGGGCACGGCGGGCTGACCGCCCCGCTCACCTCTCCGGCAGCGCCCCCTCCCTCTCCTCGCGTTCCTCTCTCGCCGCCAGCTTGCGCAGCATCTCCAGGACCCGGTCCCTGGACTCGTCCGCCGCGTCGATGGCCTCCATGCACTGCCAGTACGTGCCCTGGTCGTCCAGCGAGCCGGCCAGGCCGACCAGGGCGATGCTCACCTCGCCGAGCAGGCCGCCCAGGTCGAGCAGAGCCCGGCGGGCGTCGTCCAGTTCGGTGAGCCGGGCGGCCAGCAGGTCCCCCGGACCGAGGTCCGGGGGGCCCAGGACACCGCATCCTCTGCCCGCCAGTTCCGTCAGCCCCAGCGCCTCGCCCCGCAGTTCGGGCGGACCCGAGACGGCCAGGCGGCTGCCGATCGCCTGCGCCAGGGCCTGCGCCTGCCAGACCTCCTTGAGGATCCCCGCGCGCCCGCCGCTGCCGGCGAGCGCGCGCCTGCTCGTCAGGATGAGCCGCACCGCGTCCATGCGCCGCCCCCGTCTGCCCCGCGTGCTCTCGGCACGCTGCCCGAACACGACTGTTCACTACCCAGAGTGAGGGCCTGCGGGGCGAAAAGCCAGAGGTAGACCGAAATCTGTGGACAACAAATCGATTTCGGTCCGCTCTGTGATTGCGGAGAGTGAAAATGGACCGGAAGGCTCCGTCGCGGTCACCCCGGCCGGGGGCTAGGGAGCCGGGAACCTGAGTTCGTTGCGGTCGATCTTCGCGGCCAGCGCGGCCAGCGGGTCGACGCCGAGCACTTCGCACAGTTGCAGCAGGTAGGCGAGCACGTCGGCGACCTCGTCCGTCACTCGGTGCGCGGTGTCCGGGTCGTCCATCACTCGCGCGGACTCCTCCGGCGTCAACCACTGGAAGATCTCCACCAGTTCGGACGCCTCCACGCTGAGCGCCGCGACGAGGTTCTTGGGGGTGTGGAAGGGCTGCCAGTTCCGCGCGGCCGCGAACTCGGCCAGTCTGCGCTGCAGCTTCGCCACATCGAGGTGTTGTTCTGTCACGGACCCAGGTGTACCACCGTCACTCCGTCCGTCCGGGCGGCCCGGGCTCCGTCGCTCACCGCGCCGACGCAGCGGATGTGTCCGCGCTCGGCCATCCGCACCGCCAGCCGCAGCAGTTCGGCGCTCTGGCGGGCGTCGAGTCCGCGGTCCAGGCCGTCGGCGAGCAGCGTGAGGGTCTGCATCGCGGCCGGCACCTCGCCGGCCGGGTCCACGTCGAGGACGCCCGGCCCGGTGAGCAGCACCAGCGCGAGGGCGACATAGCGCAGTTCGCCGTATCCCAGCCGGGCGAGTTCCGTCCGGGCGCCGTCGGCGCGGTCGAGCACCGCCCGGACCGTGCCGTCGGCGAGGGGCTCGGCGCGCAGGTCCACCACCGGTGCGGTGGACCCGGCGGACAGCGCGGCGACCAGGTGCGCATGCCGTCGGCCGCACTCCTCCCGGGTGCGCCACAGGACGTCGGCGAGGTTGTCGCACCCGGTGAGCAGCCGGCCGGTGCCGGTGGGCACGGGGACGCCCATCCAGTCGGGCTGGGGATCGCAGGCGAACACCGACCGCAGCGCGACCACCATCTGCTCGGCGGCCGCCAGCACCTGCCGCTGTCCGTCGGTCTTGCCGGCCACGCGCAGCGGCAGCAGCGCGGTGCCGAGCCGGTCGTCGGGCAGCGGGGCGCGTGTCATGGGCGCGGGGCCCCCGGTGTGCCAGGCGGCCTGTACCGTGCGGCGCCCGGGGTCGCGCAGGGCCGTCTCCAGCAGGACGACGCCTCCCGCGCTCAACCGCTCGCCCACGATGCGCAGTTCGGGTTCGGCCTGCACGGCGACGTCCAGCCGGACCGGGCCCTTGGGCCCGTCGGCCGTGCACCCGATGCGGAATCCCCGGCGGCGCTGGGCGTCGGGCCGCGCGCCCTGCGGCACGCAGGCGACCGGATCGGGGAACACCTCGCCCAGCAGGGCCCCGCCGCCGAGCCGCGCCAACGCCTCGTAGGCCCGCAGGACACTGCTCTTGCCACTGCCGCTGGCCCCGGCGAACAGCGTGACGGCGCCCAGCGAAAAGCGGGCCCGGCGGTGCCCCGCGAACGCCGACAGCCTCAACTCCGTCACGCACGGCCGCACATGACGTTCAGATACGGGAGCCGCGGGTGAGCCCTCCCGGGCGGAGGCCTGTTCCTTCGACGTGGGCGACTCCCGCGCGGGCCCGGTGGGCGTGACTCCCCCTGAGGCGGAGGGGGCCGACTGCTCGGTCGTCGGGTGAGGGGGGTCTGCCGGCGTGGCGCGTGGCGGTTCCGACTCCGGCCCGAGGCCGGACGTCGTCCGCGGGTCGGCTCCGCACGCGGCGCATCGCACCGGCGAGGACGGCGGGTGACCGGGCGTCGTCGAGGCGAGGGGGCCGCCGGGCGGGAGCCGTCGCCCCTCGGCGGGCGGAGCCTGCGCGGGCACCGTGGGAGAAGAGGCGTGCCCCGACGGCGGACCGTCGGACGCCGACGGGAGCAAGGGCCCGGCGGGGGCCGGCGGCGAGGACGCGGAGGAGGACGTCGGGACAGTCGCGGAAGAGGACGGTGAGACAGGTACGGAAGAGGGGGGTGGGGCAGGCGCGGAGGAAGACGGTGAGACAGGTACGGAAGAGGGGGGTGGGGCAGGCGCGGAGGAAGACGTTGGGACAGGTACGGAAGAGGGGGGTGGGGCAGGCGCGGAGGAAGACGTTGGGACAGGTACGGAAGAGGGGGGTGGGGAGGGCATATGCGGACGGTAGGACTCCGCCGCCGGGCGAACCGTTCCGCCCGGGCAAGCTTCCTACGATCGGGCGACCGTGAGGGTCGCGTCCGGGCCCTCGCGCCCTGTTTCTCCCGACCGCGGAGCCGCCTGCCGGTGCGGCACGTTGCGCACCGGCGGACGGCTGCTCGACGCGGTCGCCCGCCCCGGTCTCAGATGCCGGGCGCCCTCGCCCCTTCCATGAGTCCGCTCACCTCGGTGCCCGGCGGGGTGAGGAGGAAGACGTTGCGGTCGACCCGGTGCATCCCGCTGGCCAGGCCGAACACGACCCCGGTGGAGAAGTCCAGGACGCGCTTGGCGGTGTCGGTCTCCGCTCCCGTCAGATCGAGCAGCACCGGAATGCCCGACATCAGCGTCTCGGCGACCTCGCGGGCGTCCGCGAAGACATTGACCCGCAACACGACGAAGCGACGCCTGGTCTCCGTCTCGGTGTCCGGGAGCGAGCGGTGGCCCACCGCCGACGGCCACGCGTCCCGGCCGCGCAACGGAACGACCTGAGCGAGCCCTTCCCACTGTTCATCGGTGACGTCGTAACGGTTCACCGGCACCCCCCGAACTGACTCGCCTTCAATGCATGCACCAGTCAATTCTTACGCCAAGTCACCCGTTCGGCCCAACAGCGACACGGTCCGCCACCGGTCGGGAACCCGGGCGGCCGCTTCTCAGCGCCGGCACACCGGACCTCCCTCGTCCGAGCACACCGCGTTCACCAGCGCTGATTACGGACGGTGCGGAACTGCGCATGTCGCAGAGACGGCGCCGTGACGACGGACCGGAAGCCGGACCCGTCGGCAGCACGCGGCGGCCGGGGGCCGCCCGAGCAGTGGCGCCGCGTCCTGACGCTGCCGGCCGCCGTCGGTCTCTTCATCGGCACCCGCGCGATCTGGTCGCAGGCGGCCGGCCACCGGCTCCCCGTGGCCGTGGCCGGGTGCGGGAGCGTCAGTCGGCCGTGCGCGTGAAACGGAGTGTGGCGGTGGCGGTGGTCAGGCCGCGGATCATGCCCAGTTGGCCCCAGCCCAGGCCGAAGTCGTTGCGGTCCACGGTGAATTCGGCGTCCAGGGTGACCGCGTCGGCGTCCGCCTGGGTGAGTCGCGCGGTGAAGGACTTCGGCCGGCTGATGCCGCGCACGGTCAGCTGACCGGAGACGTTCACGGTGGCGTCGGCGCCGAGTTCGGCGGCGCGCACGACGAAGGTGATCTCGGGGTGGTTGTCGACGTCGAAGAAGTCGGCGCCGCGCAGGTGTTCGTCACGCTTGGCGTTCTTCGTGTCGAGGGAGGCCACGCCGAGAGTCAGGGTGCCGGTGACGGATCCGTCCGCCCCGACCTCGCCGCCGCCGGCGAGGTCGGTGAAGGCGCCCTTGACGGTGACCAGGTTCCACATCGTCTTCTGCTTCAGGGCGACGGTGGACGCGCTCGCGTCGAGTTGCCACAGTCCGGTCTGCACGGCGACGGTCATGACCGTCCTCCTCGGTGGTCCAAATTTGGATGATGCTGTCACGACCACGCTAGTCGTTTACCCAATCCCGAACAACCGAGTCGTGCAAATTTGGACTACAGATACAATCGAAGTCATGCCAGACCCCGTCGAAACCCCTGCCGACCTGCCCGACTGCCCGTCGGCGCAGGGCGCCGGCAGCGGCCTGCTGCCTCCCGAGCTGCGCGGATGGATGCTGCTGCTCGCCGCGACGGGGGCAGTGGAGCAGCGGCTGCGTTCCGTGGTCAAGGAGTGGCTGGACGTCTCGCACGACGAGTTCCTGGTGCTGTGCCTGCTCGCCGAGCAGCCCCCCGACGGCCTGCGCATGACGCGGGTCGCGGAACTGCTGGGCCGCCCCAAGACCCGGCTGACCTATCAGGTCGCCTGCCTCCAGCACGCCGGGCTCGTCACCCGCAGGACCGCCTGCGGCGACAAGCGCGGCGTCGAGATCGCCCTCACCGACAAGGCGCGCCGGCTGCTGCGGGAGGCCTCCGACGCGCTCTCCGAGACCGTCACGGAGGCGCTGGGCCAGGTCATGGGACCCGAACAGTGCGCCGCCCTGGGCGGACTCATGCCGAAAGCAGCCGCGGCACCGCAGCCGGATCCGGGACAAGGACCGGGATCGGGGCCCGAGTCCGAGTCCCAGGCGCGGCAGGCGGGCTAGTGTCCTGAGTCGGGAATACGGCTGAGTGTTCGCGTCCGGGCCGCGCAAGGATCAGCGGATGCGCGAGGCGATTGCCCGGCGGCCCCTGGGGGGTCAGGAGCCCAAGGGGACTGCGGTGCGGGCGGCACGCAGCGAGGGCTTGTCGATCTTGCCTACGGCGTTCTTGGGGAGGGCGTCGACGACGATGAACGATGTGGGCCGCTTGTAGCCGCTGAGGTGGCGCGCAGTCAGCGCTTCCAAGGCCGCGGGATCGACGGTCGCCCCCGGTCGCGGTTGGACGTAGGCGACGACCACCTCTCCCCATTTGTCGTCCGGTACACCGATGACGGCTGCATCGAGGACCGAGGGGTCAGTCACCAGGACGTCCTCGATCTCCTTGGGGTAGATGTTCTCCCCGCCACGGATGATCATGTCTTTCGACCGTCCGGCCAGGAACAGGTAGCCGTCCGCGTCGAGGTGGCCGATGTCGCCCGTGTGCAACCAGCCGTCCACGATCGTCTTCGCCGTCTCTTCCGGCCGGCCGAGATAGCCACGCATGACGTTGGGGCCGCGCACCACGACCTCACCGTCCATGCCGGGCGCCAGCTCCGTACCACGCTCGTCGACGATCCGGATGTCCTGGCCCGGGACGGCAATTCCCACGCTGCCGGCGCGTCGCGGGCCCGCGACCGGGTTGACGGTGGAGAAGCACGTTCCTTCGGACAGCCCGTAACCCTCGATGAGAGGGAAGCCGTACCGACTCTCGAACCGCGCCAGCAGCTCCGCGGAGGCGGGCGCCGCGCCGCAGCACCCGTATCGCAAGGACGACGTGTCGGGTAGAACGTCGGCCGGCAGCGCCGCAAGCATGCTGTAGATCGTGGGCACGGCGCTGAAGTAGGTGGGGCGCTCCTGCTCGACGAGGTCGAAGAAGGTCTTGGGATCGAACCGGTCGGTGATGGCGACGCTGCCACCCGCGAGCAGCGGCATGAGCACGCTGACCACGATGGCGTTGACGTGGAAGAGCGGCAGGATCAGCAGGCAGCGGTCGGCCGGTCCCAACTCGAGCCCCCTGCACCCCGTCCCTGCCATCGACTCGATGTTGGAGTGGCCGAGCATCACGCCCTTGGGCATCCCAGTCGTTCCGCTGGTGTAGATCAGGAGAGCGAGCGAGGACGAGTCCGGCTGCGGTGCCGGATCCGCCTCTGCCCCTTCTGCGTACAGGGCGTCGACGGCGAGCGTGGCGACGCCTGCGGCGGTCGTGCTCTTCTCCACCACCAGCAGGCGTGCGCCCGAGTCCTGGAGCTGCCGTGCGACTTCCCCGTCGGTCAGGCTCGGATTGACCGGGGTGACCGTGGTACCGAGCCGCCAGGCGGCGAAGAGAAGAACCACGAACTCGACGCGGTTCCTCAGCTTCAGGGCCACGACATCGGCGGGGCCGATGCCGAGGTCCTGAAGGTGACGAGCCGCCGCCCGGACCCGGGTCAGCAGCTGGGCATTGGTGAGCGACTGACGCCCGTCGGAGACCGCGGGACCGTCCGGGTCGGATTCGGCCCGGTGGTCGGGCAGCGACGCGAAGTTCATCGAGTTCCTCCGTGGATGCTCCGCCGTTCACGGCGGAGAGGAAACGGACTCCTGCGGAGCAGGGCAGGGAGCGGGGTTTCGCCGCCAGGGCGAAAGACCGTGCTCTGACCTACAGGTTTGGTCTTCACCTGCCATTCGCTAGTTTGTGAGAATGGCCACGACGCAGGTGAAGCGGGCGTTCAAGTACCGCTTCTGTCCCACGGACGAGCAGGCAGCAGAGCTGTCGCGCACGTTCGGCTGCATCCGCAAGGTCTA
>NZ_BMTL01000003.1 GCF_014649655.1 Streptomyces humidus
GCGACCAACCTGCGGGGCCCCTGAGGCTTCCGCTCATCCCGAATCTCGAAGTCCATCGCATCCCCTGAGCTGGGGTGTTGCGACGACCACTAGAACGGAAGCTCTGCCGGGGGCCCACATCTGTCGGTCCGTCAGACCGTCAGGCCGTCAGACGTTGAACCCGAGCGCGCGCAGCTGATCGCGGCCGTCGTCCGTGATCTTGTCCGGGCCCCACGGCGGCATCCAGACCCAGTTGATGCGCAGCTCGTTGACCAGACCGTCCGTGGCGGACTTCGCCTGGTCCTCGATGACGTCCGTCAGCGGACAGGCCGCCGACGTCAGGGTCATGTCGATCGTCGCGATGTTCGCGTCGTCGATGTGGATGCCGTAGATCAGGCCGAGGTTGACCACGTCGATGCCCAGCTCGGGGTCGACGACGTCGTACAGCGCCTCGCGGACTTCCTCCTCCGAGGCGGGCTTCATCTCAAGGGTCTCGCTCATGCCGTGTTCCTTTCGGCGTCGGCTCCGCCCAGGGCCTGGGCCGTCGCGTCCTTCCACGCCATCCAGCTGAGGAGGGCGCACTTGACCCGTGCCGGGTACTTGGAGACGCCGGCGAACGCGACCGCGTCCTCCAGCACCTCCTCCATCGCGTCGTCGGGCTCGATCCGGCCCTTGGACTGCATCAGCTCCAGAAAGGTCTCCTGGATCCTCTGCGCGTCCGCCACGTCCTTGCCGACCAGCAGGTCGTTCAGGACGGAGGCGCTGGCCTGGCTGATGGAACAGCCCTGCCCCTCGTAACTGACGTCCTCGATCTTCGTGCCGTCGTACTTGACCCGCAGGGTGATCTCGTCGCCGCACGTCGGATTGACGTGGTGCACCTCGGCGTCGCCATCGCGCAGACCACGCCCGTGCGGGTGCTTGTAGTGGTCCAGGATGACTTCCTGGTACATCGAGTCCAGCTTCATCCGCTCGCTCGCCAACCCCTCAGCCGAAGAAGTTCCGTACGTGCTCCAGACCGTCGACCAGAGCGTCGATCTCGGCCGGCGTGGAGTACAGATAGAACGACGCTCGTGTGGTCGCGGGAATTCCGTAGCGCAGGCAGACGGGGCGGGCGCAGTGGTGGCCCACCCGGACCGCGATGCCCTCCTCGTCCAGCACCTGGCCCACGTCGTGCGGGTGGATGTCGCCGAGCGTGAAGGAGATCGCCGCGCCCCGGTCCTCGGCCGTGGTCGGGCCGATGATGCGCAGGTCGGGGACCTCGCCGAGCCTCTTCACCGCGTACTCGGTGAGTGCGTGCTCGTGGGCGAGGATCTTGTCCATGCCGATCGAGGAGAGGTAGTCGATCGCCGCGCCGAGTCCCACCGCCTGGGCGATCGGCGGGGTACCCGCCTCGAACTTGTGCGGGGCCGGAGCATACGTCGAGGAGTGCATCGACACGGTCTCGATCATCTCGCCGCCGCCCAGGAACGGCGGCAGGTCCTCGAGCAGCTCCTGGCGGCCCCACAGGACGCCGATGCCGGTCGGGCCGCACATCTTGTGGCCGGTGAAGGCCACGAAGTCGGCCTGCAGCGCCTGCACGTCCAGCGGCATGTGCGGCGCGGCCTGCGAGGCGTCGATGCAGACGAGCGCACCGACCTCCTGCGCGCGGCGCACTATCGCCTCGACCGGGTTCAGGGTGCCGAGGATGTTCGACACCAGCACGAAGGAGACGATCTTCGTCTTCTCCGTGATGATCTCGTCGATGTTCGACAGGTCGAGCCGGCCGTCGTCGGTGAGGCCGAACCACTTCAGCTTCGCACCCGTGCGCTGCGCGAGCAGCTGCCACGGCACGATGTTGGAGTGGTGCTCCATCTCCGTGATGACGATCTCGGTCTCGTGGTCCACGCGGTAGGGCTCGTCGGCCCAGCCCAGCATGTTCGCCACGAGGTTGAGCGACTCCGAGGCGTTCTTGGTGAAGATCACCTCGTCGCGGCTCGGCGCGTTGACGAACGCGGCGACCTTGTCGCGCGCGCCCTCGTACAGCGCCGTGGCCTCCTCGGCGAGCACATGCACACCGCGGTGGACGTTGGCGTTGTAGCGCTCGTAGTACTCGCTGAGGGCGTCCAGCACCTGGCGCGGCTTCTGCGACGTCGCCGCGTTGTCCAGGTACACGAGCTTCTTACCGTCGTGGACCTGACGGTCCAGGATGGGGAAGTCCTTGCGGATCGCCTCGACGTCGAGGAGGCCCGGCAGCTGTGTCACGCGGATACGCCACCCTTCGTGTCGGCTCCGTCGAGCTTCGCGTACGCCTCGTAGCCCTCGTTCTCCAGCTTGTCGGCGAGCTCGGCGCCGCCGGACTCGACGATGCGGCCGCCCGAGAAGACGTGGACGAAGTCGGGCTTGATGTAGCGCAGGATGCGCGTGTAGTGCGTGATCAGCAGGGTGCCGACCTCGCCGGTCTCCCGGACGCGGTTGACGCCCTCGGAGACGATGCGCAGGGCGTCGACGTCGAGGCCGGAGTCGGTCTCGTCGAGGATCGCGACCTTCGGCCGCAGCAGCTCCAACTGGAGGATCTCGTGGCGCTTCTTCTCGCCGCCGGAGAAGCCCTCGTTGACGTTGCGCTCGGCGAAGGAGGCGTCCATGTTGAGGCGCTCCATGGCCTCCTTGACCTCCTTCACCCAGGTGCGCAGCTTGGGGGCCTCGCCGCGGACGGCGGTGGCGGAGGTGCGCAGGAAGTTCGACACGGAGACGCCGGGGACCTCGACCGGGTACTGCATCGCGAGGAAGAGGCCGGCGCGGGCGCGCTCGTCGACGGACATCTCCAGGACGTCCTCGCCGTCGAGGGTGACGGTGCCGCCGGTGACCGTGTACTTCGGGTGACCCGCGAGCGAGTAGGCGAGCGTCGACTTGCCGGAGCCGTTGGGGCCCATGATGGCGTGCGTCTCGCCCTGCTTCACGGTGAGGTCGACGCCCTTGAGGATCTCCTTCGTGGCGTTGTCAGCCTCGACGGTGACGTGCAGGTCTCGGATTTCAAGCGTTGCCATGGGTGTCTCAGGACTCCTGGGAGAGGGAGACGAGCACATCGTCCCCTTCGATCTTTACGGGGTATACGGGGACGGGGCGCGTCGCGGGAAGGCCGGACGGCTTGCCGGTGCGCAGGTCGAACGAGGAGCCGTGCAGCCAGCACTCGATCTGGCAGTCCTCCACCTCGCCCTCCGAGAGCGAGACGTTCGCGTGCGAGCAGATGTCGTTGATGGCGAACACCTCCCCAACGGTGCGGACGAGCGAGACCGGCGTGCCGTCGAGCTCCACCCGCTTGGGGGTGTCCTCCTCCAGCTCGCTCAGCGCGCAGACCCGGACGAATCGAGCACGGTCGTCGGCCATCAGACGGTGGCCTTCAGCTCGGTCTCGATCCTGGCGAGCAGGCGCTCCTCGATGTCGTCGACGCCGATCTGCTGGACCAGCTCGGCGAAGAAGCCGCGGACCACCAGGCGACGGGCCTCGTCGGCCGGGATGCCGCGGGCCATGAGGTAGAAGAGCTGCTCGTCGTCGAAGCGGCCCGTGGCCGAGGCGTGGCCGGCGCCGACGATCTCGCCGGTCTCGATCTCCAGGTTCGGCACCGAGTCGACCCGCGCGCCGTCGGTGAGGACGAGGTTGCGGTTCATCTCGTAGGTGTCCGTGCCCTCGGCCTTGGCCTCGATGAGCACGTCGCCGATCCAGACGGCGTGGGCGGCCTCGCCCTGCAGTGCGCCCTTGTAGACGACGTTGGACTTGCAGTGCGGGACGTTGTGGTCGACCAGCAGGCGGTGCTCCTGGTGCTGACCGGCGTCCGTGAAGTACAGGCCGAACAGCTCGGCCTCGGCGCCGGGGCCGGCGTACGTGACGCGCGGGTGCAGACGGACGAGGTCGCCGCCGAAGGTCACCACGACCGACTTGAAGGTCGCGTCACGCCCGACGAGGGCGTTGTGCTGCGCCACGTGCACGGCCTTGTCGTCCCAGTCCTGGACGGAGACGACGGTCAGCTTCGCGCCGTCCCCGAGGACGTAGTCGACGTTGGCGGCGAGCACGGCGTCACCGGTGTGGTCGATGACGACGACGGCCTCGGCGAAGGCGCCCAGCTCGACGACCTGGTGGCCGTAGGAGACCCCGCCCTCGCCGTGCACCGTGATGCGGATCGGCTCGGTGAGCACCGTCTCCTTGGGGACGGTGACCACGCCGGCCTTCTCGAACGCGGAGTACGCCTGGGCGGCGACCCGGTCCACCGGGGCGCCCGCCCTGCCGAGGCGGGCGTCGTCGCGGTCCACGAGTTCGACGAGGACGCCCTCGGGGGCCTCGACGGCGACCTTGACGCCCTCGCCGGTGGCGACGGCCGTGCCGTCGTGCAGGCCGCGCAGCCGCTCCAGCGGCGTGAACCGCCACTCCTCCTCGCGGCCGTGCGGGACGGGGAAGTCCGCGACGTCGAAGGACGGGGGCGCGCTCATGCGCGTGGCGACGGTCGACTCGGCGGCCACCGCGATCTGGCCGGCGGTCGTGCTGCCCACCGGTGGGCGTCCACCCGCCGGAGCGATGCCGGAGGTGGGGGAGTTCTGAGCCTCAGCCATGGCTGTCGGTCTGCTCGCTTTCTTGCGTGAGTGGCTTGACGGGGGACGGCGGTCGCTTAGCCGACCGCGCCTTCCATCTGGAGCTCGATCAGCCGGTTGAGTTCGAGGGCGTACTCCATGGGCAGCTCCTTCGCGATGGGCTCGACGAAGCCGCGCACGATCATCGCCATCGCCTCGAACTCGGTCATGCCACGGCTCATGAGGTAGAAGAGCTGGTCGTCGCTGACCTTGGAGACGGTCGCCTCGTGGCCCATGGACACGTCGTCCTCGCGGACGTCCACGTAGGGGTACGTGTCGGAGCGGGAGATGGTGTCGACGAGCAGCGCGTCGCACAGCACGTTGGACTTCGAGCCGTGTGCGCCCTCGCCGATCTCGACGAGGCCGCGGTAGGACGTACGGCCGCCACCGCGCGCGACGGACTTCGACACGATGTTCGACGACGTGTTCGGCGCCATGTGGACCATCTTGGAGCCGGCGTCCTGGTGCTGGCCCTCGCCCGCGAAGGCGATGGAGAGCGTCTCGCCCTTGGCGTGCTCGCCCATCAGGTAGACGGCCGGGTACTTCATCGTCACCTTGGAGCCGATGTTGCCGTCGATCCACTCCATGGTCGCGCCCTCGTACGCCACGGCGCGCTTGGTGACCAGGTTGTAGACGTTGTTCGACCAGTTCTGGATGGTCGTGTAACGGCAGCGGGCGTTCTTCTTGACGATGATCTCGACCACGGCGCTGTGCAGCGAGTCCGACTTGTAGATCGGGGCCGTACAGCCTTCGACGTAGTGCACGTAGGCGCCCTCGTCGACGATGATCAGGGTCCGCTCGAACTGGCCCATGTTCTCCGTGTTGATGCGGAAGTAGGCCTGGAGCGGGATCTCGACGTGCACGCCCTTCGGCACGTAGATGAAGGAACCGCCGGACCACACCGCGGTGTTCAGCGACGCGAACTTGTTGTCGCCGACCGGGATGACCGTGCCGAAGTACTCCTTGAAGAGCTCCGGGTGCTCCTTCAGCGCGGTGTCGGTGTCGAGGAAGATGACGCCCTGCTCCTCCAGGTCCTCACGGATCTGGTGGTAGACGACCTCGGACTCGTACTGGGCCGCGACACCGGCCACGAGGCGCTGCTTCTCCGCCTCGGGGATGCCGAGCTTGTCGTACGTGTTCTTGATGTCCTCGGGCAGGTCCTCCCAGGACTCCGCCTGCTTCTCGGTGGAGCGCACGAAGTACTTGATGTTGTCGAAGTCGATGCCCGACAGGTCCGAGCCCCAGTTCGGCATGGGCTTCTTCTCGAAGAGCCGCAGGCCCTTGAGACGGAGCTTCGTCATCCACTCCGGCTCGGACTTCTTCTGGGAGATGTCCCGGACGACGTCCTCGTTGATACCGCGCTTCGCAGAGGCGCCGGCGGTGTCGGAGTCGGCCCAGCCGTATTCGTACTTACCCAGGCCCTCGAGTTCGGGGTGGGCAGTCTCCGTGGGGAGAGTCATGCGGGGTTCCTCCCGGCCGTGCTTGCGGATGCGTTGTGGGTGGCTGTGGAAACTCTGGGGATGAACGTCGTGCAGACGCCGTCGCCGTGCGCGATGGTCGCCAGCCGCTGGACGTGCGTTCCGAGCAGCTGGGAGAAGAACTCGGTCTCCGCCTCGCAGAGCTGCGGGAACTTCTCCGCGACATGGGCGACGGGACAGTGGTGCTGGCACAGCTGCTCGCCGACCGGTGCGCTGCGCGCCGTAGCAGCGTACCCGTCCGCGCTCAGGGCCCTGGCGAGGGCTTCGGTGCGCTCCTCGGGGGCGGCGGCCTCGACGGCCTCGCGGTACGCGGTGGCCTGCTCGGCGATCCTGGCGCGCGCGAAGGCGACGACCGCCTCGTCCCCGCCGAACCGCTCCTGGATGAAGCGCAGGGCGTCCGCGGCGAGCTTGTCGTAGGACTGGTCGAACGCGTCGCGGCCGCAGTCGGTGAGCGCGAAGACCTTGGCGGGGCGCCCGCGCGTGCGCGCGCCGTACACGCGCTGCTCGCGGGCCTGCACGACGTCGTCGGCGACCAGGGCGTCGAGGTGGCGGCGCACGGCGGCGGGGGTCAGCCCCAGCCGTCCGGCCAGCTGGGTGACGGTCGACGGCCCGTGGTCCAGGATGGACCGCGCGACCCGGTTGCGGGTGGACCGCTCACCGGTCGCGAGTTCCTCCTGGTGGGTCCCCGTGGGGGGCTCCCGAACCTCGCCGACGTTTTTCACAACGCCATTGTTGCGTAATTCCTCGGAAGCAGGCAAGCCGCGCCCGATCGGCGGCACGGTGCCCTGCGTCACTTAGGCATACCTAATCCGACCTGGGGAAACGACCTCCGCCCGACCGGAGCGAACCCGCCTGCCGGATGAACCCCTGCCCTGTGCAGCCCCCGTCCGGGACACCGCGGCACCTTGCCCGCACCTCCTCCCACCGGCCCACCTGCCATGGCGGCGCCCTCGCGGCGGACCGGACGCACCCGGCGCCGGATCCGGAGAGATCCCTCCTCGTCCGGTCACGCGAGAACGAGAGGTACGGGGGCTCCCGAGGAGCATGAGCCCCATGTGGCAGAAGACGACAAACACTCCTATTTTGTAAGAACTGCCGCACTCGGTCGGGAAGGCGATGATCGCTCGGCGCGCACTCGTACGCGTTCTGCTCATCGAGGACGAGCACGACGTCCGTGCCCGGCCGGAGCGGCGTCTCAGCGGTCCGGGCTGCCGGGTGACCGCGGACCCGGGCGGGAAGGGGCTGGACAGAGCGTTCGCCGACCCCCCGGACATGGCGATCGTCGACGTACTGCTGCCGGGATCGACGGACGCGAGGTCATCCGCAGACTGCGAGCGGACGAGCGGACCCCGCGATGCCACGTCGCCGGGCCGTCCGTGCTCGATCCCGAGGACCTGTCCGAGCCCGCCACGGACGAGCAGCCGGCCGAGCCGTTCCGGCACGCGGCGGCGGCACGGCTCATCGACTCCCACCGGGGCTCCGTATCGCAGGAGGAGCAATGGCTCGTGTCCTGATCGCCGACGACGACGCCGACATCCGGGACCTCGTGGCGTTCAAGCTGAACCAGGGCGGCCACCAGGTCACCGCCGTGGAGGACGGCGTGGCCGCACTGCGCGCGGTGCGCGAGCAGCCGCTGGATCTCGTACTCCTCGACATACGGATGCCGGGGCTGTCCGGGCTCGACGTGTGCCGCCGGCTCCGCTCGTGCGACGAGACAGCGTCGCTGCCCGTCATCCTCATCACCGCGCGGTCCCAGGAAGGAGACGTCGAACTCGGCTTCGCCGCGGGCGCCGACGACTACATCGTCAAGCCCTTCAGCCCGCGCGAGCTGTCCAGCCGGGTCACCGCGTTGCTCACCCGGGTCGAGCGGTGATACCCCTCCCCGTCGGCCTCGTCACCGGCGCGCTGCTGGACCTGCTGGCCGCCGGGCTGGCGCTGAGCCTGCTGATCGTGGGAATCAGGGTGGTCCGTACGCACCGCAGACGCAGACACGAGCGGATCGCGGCGCCGGTACGCGTGCTGCTGCTGGAACTGCTGTGCGCCCCGGACGACGAGCAGAGCGAACTGCTGGACCGCATCGCGCGGATCGACCGGCGGACCTGGGTCGCGCTCGAGCCGACGGTGACGTCGATGCTGGGCAAGGTCACCGGACGGGCGCGCACGGCACTGGTCCTGCTGTGCGAGCGGCGCGGGTCCGCCGCGGCCGCCCTCGCCGACCTCGGCAGCCGCACAGCGCCCCGGCGGGGCCGCGCCGCACAGCTGCTGGGGCAGCTCGGTCACCGCCCGGCGGTCCCGGCACTGTGCCGTCTGCTCGGCGACCGCGACCGGGAGGTGCGGCTCGCGGCGGCGCGCGCACTGGGCCGCATCGGTGACCCGGTGGCCGCACCGCGGCTGCTGAGGAGCCTGCACGGACCGCGCACCGTGCCGCCCAGGGTGGTCACCGCGGCGCTGACCTCGCTCGGCCCCGAGGCTCTGCCGGGTGTCGTGGCGGGGCTGCGGGACCCGTCTCCTCTCGTCAGGGCCGTGGCCGTCGAGGTGCTCGGGACGACCGGCGCCATCGCGCGGACCCCCGAGATCGTCCGGGCGCTGCGCGAGGATCCCGATACCGAGGTCCGCATCCGCGCGGCCCGCGCGCTGGGCAGGCTGGGCATGCCCGAGGGCCTCGCACCGCTCGTGGCGGCCCTCGGGCCCGACCGCCCGGCCGCTCTGCGCATGGTGGCCGCCGGGGCCCTGGGCGGTCTGGGCGCCGTCGCCGCGACGGTCCCGCTGACGCGGCTGCTCGGCGACGTCGACGCCCATGTGGCGGGCGCCGCGGCGCGGGCGCTGCTGCGGCTCGGCCCCCAGGGTGAGGCGGCGCTGCGCCAGGCCGCGGACGGCCGCCCCGGCACACGGGCCGCCGCCCAGGCCAGGGCCGCGCTGGCGGAGCGGGCCGTCGGAGGCACCCGCCACGACGTCCTCGTCGAGGTGACCCTGTGAGCGTGGCGGGAGCGCAGACGTGGGACGGACCGCTGGGCGCGCTGCACGACGTGATCACGGTGTGCGACGCCGCCGTCATCCTCTACTTCCTGGCTGTCAACACCGGCTATCTGGTGTTGATCCTTCTCGCCCTCGCGGAACTCGTCCGCAGGACACGCCGCGCCCCCTTCGCCGGTCACGAGGACGCGGCCGGCAGTGCGTTCACTCCGCCGATCTCCGTGATCATGCCCGCCTACAACGAAGCCGCGGGCATCACGGAGGCCGTACGGGCCATGCTCCTGCTGCACTACCCGGTCTTCGAGGTCGTCGTCGTCGACGACGGCTCCACCGACGGCACGCTGGACGCCCTCACCGACGCGTTCGACCTCGCCGAGGTGGAGCACGTCGTACCGGAGGACGTCCCCGTGCGGGGCGCTGTCAGCTCGCTGCACCTGCCCGCGGGAGGCCCGGTGCCGCTGGTGGTGGCCCGCAAGGCCAACGGGGGCAAGGCCGACGCGCTCAACGTCGGGATCAACCTGGCCCGCTACCCGCTGCTGTGCATGGTGGACGCCGACTCCATCCTCGACTCCCAGGCCCTGCTCGCCGTGGCCAAGCCGTTCAGCGACGACCCCCTGCGGGTGGTGGCCAGCGGTGGTGTGGTCGGCATCGCCAACGGCTGCACCGTCGAGGCCGGACGCGTCGTCGAGGCTCACGTCCCCACGGACCTGCTCGGACGTACGCAGGTCGTCGAGTATCTGCGTGGATTCTTCCTCGGCCGTACCGGATGGTCCAAGGCCGGCGGACTGCTCATCATCGCCGGCGCCTTCGGCCTGTTCCGGCGGGACGTCGTGGTGGCGGTGGGCGGCATGGACCCGGACTGCGTCGGCGAGGACGCCGAACTCGTCGTCCGCCTCCACCGGCACCTGCGTGCGCAGGGCCACCGTCACGGCGACTACCGCATCGTGTTCGTCACCGAGCCGATCTCCTGGAGCGAGGCGCCCTCGAGTCTGCGCGTCCTGGGGCGCCAGCGGCGGCGGTGGCAACGCGGCCTGACGGAGATCCTGCTCAAGCACCGCCGGATGATCGGCAACCCGCGCTACGGGCGTGTCGGCCTCATGGCCCTGCCGTTCTACCTGCTCTTCGAGCTGATGGCTCCGCTGGTGGAACTCGCCGGCCTCGTGCTGGTGCCCCTGGGCGTGCTGATCGGCGCGGTCGACACGGAGTTCCTGTGGCTCTTCCTGCTCGCCGCCTATGCCTACGCGATGGTCGTCAGCCTGGTGTCGGTCGCCGTCGAGGAGTACGCCTACCACCGTTTCTCACGGTGGCGGGACGTATGGGGCGCGTTCGTCGGCGCGGCCGTCGAGAACGTCGGCTACCGCCAGTTCACTGCGTGGTGGCGACTGCGTGGCATGTGGGACGCGCTGCACCGGGCGCCGCAGGTGTGGGGTGCGATGACACGCAGCGGATTCGGCCCGCGCGAGCGGGTCCGAGAGGGGGACCGCCGCCCATGAGGCTCACCGCAGGACGGCGCGGCGAAACCGTGGCAGGCAGGCTGACCATGGCCTTCGGCCTGTTGATCTCTCTGCTGGTGCTCCTGGGGGTCGGGTCTCTGACCGCGGCCCTCGTGGTGGACCGCATGCACAACAGGGTCATCACGCAACTGGACCCGGTCGCCCGGGAGAACCTGCGCGCGCGCGAGCAGGCCACCCGCATGCACCGTGCCGTGCGCACCTATCTGCTGACCGGCCACGAGGCGGAGCTGGCCGCCTACCGCCAGGCGCGCGACGAGCCTTTCACCACCCTCGCGGCGGCCGGCCGGCACGCCACCGCCGGGATCCGGCGGAACCTGGCGGCGCAGGACCGGCAGCTCCGCGCCTATGTGGCGGTCGCCGACCAGCAGGCGAGGGCCGCACCCGGCAGCAGTCGGGTGACCGAGCTGACAGAGGAGGCCGCCCGCCGGTTCGGGGTCTTCCACACCACCAACAGCCGCCTCGAGAAGCATCTCGCCGATGACATCGCGCGTGAGGAGAACCGGGCCGAGACGATCCTCGAGGGCGGCATCGTGGCCATCGGCCTCCTGCTGACCGCGGGCGGGACCGTGGGCGTCGTCGCGGCGGTGCGCACCACGCGTGCCCTGACCCGGCCGCTGCAGGGCACCGTCCGGGCCCTCGACCGGCTCGCCTCGGGCGACCACTCGGCGCGGGCGCAGGAGAAGGGACCGCAGGAGATCAGAGCCGTGGCACGGTCGGTGAACGCGCTCGCCGACGAGGGCGACCGGCTGCGGACGATCGAACACGAGCGCACCGCACTGGCGCGGACCGCACGGGCCGTCGGCGTCCGCATCCGGGAGCATCTGAGCGTCGAGCAGATCCTCGACACGGCCTGCGCAGGCATCGGCGAGGGACTGGACGCCGAACACGCCTTCGTCCTCCGCGCCGAGGACGACAGCCCGGTCGTGCGCACGGCACGGGCCTGGAGCGCCGAGGCGGGTCTGCTTCCCCCCGGGGAGCAGCCGATCCCGCCCGTTCCCCTCGAAGTGCTGCGCGACCACTACCGGCGCGGAACGGCCTGGTGCCACAACGATCTGCCTGCCGTGCTGGCCAGGGGCTCACCACTGCCTGGGGGGCCCGGTTCCTTCGGCGAGGGCGGCCTGCCGCAGGACGCACGGGCCGCGGCCGAGAGGCTGGGCCTGGTGGGCGTGCTCGTCGTCCCGATCGGCGTCGGTGACGAACTGTTCGGCGCCCTCTTCCTCGCACGCGGCCGGCGGCAGCGCCCGTGGCTCCCGGCAGAGATCGAGATCGCCGAGTCCATGACCGCCGGAGTCGGCCGCGCTTTGCACAACGCGCTGTTGTACGAGAGGGAAACACGCCTGGTCGAGAAGTTGCGCGCCCTGGACAAGGCCAAGAGCGACTTCCTGTCCGCCGTCTCTCATGAGCTGCGCACCCCGCTGACCAGCATCGTGGGCTACATCGAGCTGCTGAAGGAGGAGACCGGGCCGCTCTCCCCTGCTCAGCGGCACATGCTGGACGTCGTCGACCGCAACGCCAACCGCCTGCGGGCACTCATCGAGGACCTGCTGACCCTCTCGCGCATCGAGTCGGGGGCGTTCCGCTCCAGGAAGGAGCCGGTGGACCTGGTCCGGCTGATGGCGTCGGCGGCCGACGCCATCAGGCCGGCGGCCGACGCCGCCTCCGTCACCCTGGAGACACACAGCCCGCCCCGGCCCCTGGTACTGATGGCGGACGGCGACCAGTTGGACCGGGTCCTGATGAACCTGCTGTCCAATGCGGTGAAGTTCACCCCGAAGGGGGGCAAGGTCACCTTCACCGCCGACAGCCGGGACGGCGAGGCGGTCGTGACCGTCAGCGACACCGGTATCGGCATCCCCGCGGAGGAGCAGGAGAAGCTGTTCCGGCGGTTCTTCCGTGCCTCGAACGCCACAGAGGCGGCCATCCCGGGCACCGGTCTGGGGTTGACCATCGTGCGCAACATCATCGCGAACCACGGGGGCGAGGTGGAGGTGGAGTCCGAGGAGGGCCGCGGCACCACCTTCACCGCCCGGCTGCCGATCGCCGCCGCGGGCGGGACGCCCCTCTCGCCCTGAGCCTCCCGGCCCCGCCCCGCCTCGCCGCGCGGGCGGCTCAGACGGTGTCCTCGAAGGTCACCCCCCGCGACCGGTAGTCGGCGACGGCGGCCTGCACGGCGGCGGGGGTGAGCACCTGGTCCTGGACGAAGTACACGTAGTCCACCTTCTCCTCGTAGGCGCGCTTCTTACGGCCGGTGATCCCCCGCAGGTCGGTCAGCCAGTGGTTGAAGCGGATGCTCATGGCGGACTCGGGTACATAAGGCTCGCCGTGCGTGGCGAAGAGCCGGCCGTCGACGAAGTAGGTGATCGTGCCGCTGTCGACGGTGATCACCAGGTCGTGCCAGTCGTTGAAGCTCGCGCGTTCCTGGGTGGAGACGTTCTCCTCCTGGGGCGGGTCCTCCGCGTACGTCTCCCAGGAGGTGGCGAGCAGCGCGCTGGAGGGAATGCCCCATCCGCCGTTGGGCACGTACTCGAAGTCGAGTTCGCTGTAGGCGGGGTCCAGCGGACGGTCGAGCGGCGAGACGGTGAAGAACGCCTGCACCATGTGGTCCCCGTCCGGCCCGATGATCGGGACGTCGCCGAAGCGGACGCGCGCCGCGTAGGTGCCGTACAGGAACTTGCGCTGCTGCAGGATCTCGGTGTGCTCGGTGCCTGCCGCCGTGCCGTCGGTGCCGGAGCGCATCGTCATGACGGAGTTGCCGGAGGCGGTGGCGAAGGTGATGTTCTGCGGCTTCCACGTGGCGCCGGACACACCCGGGCCGCCCTGGCCCGAGCGCAGGGTCCAGCCGTGCTGGGCGAGCCGCTGGTCGACGGAGGAGAGGTAGTCGAAGTCGTCGAACAGCGCGGGACCGACGACAGCACGCGTCGACGGGATCCGCCGGTGGTCGGCGGCGGCACGCGCCGGGCCGGGGAGAGCCGCGAGGGCCGCACACGTCATCACGGAGGCGACGAGTGCGACGGCGGCCCTCGTCCGGGAGGGCAGGGCGGGTCCGACCATGACTCGACTTCCTTTCCGCGGAAGGGAGAGGCATCCGCTGCCCGCTTCGGACGGGCCGTCGCAAGTGAAGCACCGGCCACGGAGCGGTATGGGGCGAATGCGACCGGTTCGCCCGAACAGGGCACCCTGCGCGAGGGACGGCAGCCCGGGACCGCAGGAGCGGTGAGCCCCGCACACGGGGACGGCGCACCCGCCGGTCACCGGTGGCGCGCGCGTACCTAGACTCGGGGCCATGCGAAGTGAGCCCGTAGTCCAGGTCCAGGCCTTGGTGATGCGGTACGGCACGAAGACCGCGGTGGACGGCCTCGACCTGACGGCCCGGGCGGGCGTCACCGCCGTACTCGGTCCCAACGGGGCCGGGAAGACGACCACGATCGAGACCTGTGAGGGGTACCGCAGGCCGGACTCCGGCACGGTCCGCGTCCTCGGCCTGGACCCGGTCGCACAGGCCGCCGGGCTGCGCCCCCGGATCGGCGTCATGCTGCAGTCGGGCGGTGTGTACTCCGGAGCGCGGGCCGAGGAGATGCTCCGGCACGTCGCCGGACTGCACGCGCATCCGCTGGACGTCGACGCGCTCGTCGAGCGCCTCGGGCTCGGCTCCTGCGGCCGCACGCCCTACCGCCGGCTCTCCGGCGGCCAGCAGCAGCGCCTCGCGCTCGCGATGGCCGTCGTCGGCCGCCCCGAACTGGTGTTCCTGGACGAGCCGACGGCCGGCCTCGACCCGCAGGCCCGCCGCGCCGCCTGGGACCTCGTGCGCGATCTGCGCGCGGACGGCGTGTCGGTCATCCTCACCACCCATTACATGGACGAGGCCGAACAGCTCGCCGACGACGTCGCGATCATCGACGCGGGCGGGGTCATCGCCCAGGGCTCGCCCGAGGAGCTGTGCCGGGGCGGGGCCGAGAACACCCTGCGCTTCACCGGCCGTCCCGGCCTCGACGTCGGCTCGCTGCTCAAGGCGCTGCCCGCAGACAGCTCCGCCGCCGAGCTGACCCCGGGCTCCTACCGGGTGACGGGCAAAATCGACCCGCAACTGCTGGCGACGGTCACCTCCTGGTGCGCCCAGCACGGGGTGATGCCGGACCGCATCTCGGTCGAGAGGCACACCCTGGAGGACGTCTTCCTGGAACTGACCGGCAAGGAGCTGCGCTCATGACCGCCACCGGCACCTACACGCCGAACCCCGGGGCCGCCCCCCTCCCCCGCATGATCGGGGCCCAGGCCGCGCTGGAGACCAGGATGCTGCTGCGCAACGGCGAGCAGCTGCTGCTCACCGTCGTGATCCCGGCCCTCCTGCTGGTCCTGTTCAGCGGCGTGGACATCGTCGACACGGGCGCGGGGAAGGCGGTGGACTTCCTCGCCCCCGGCATCCTCGCGCTCGCCGTGATGTCGACGGCGTTCACGGGTCAGGCCATCGCGACCGGCTTCGAACGGCGCTACGGCGTGCTCAAGCGCCTGGCCTCCTCGCCGCTGCCGCGCTGGGGCCTGATGACGGCGAAGACGCTGTCGGTGCTGGTCACGGAGGTCCTCCAGGTGGCCTTGCTGACGGCGATCGCCTTCGCCCTGGGCTGGAGCCCGCACGGCAACCCCGCTGCCGTCCTGCTGCTGCTGGTCCTCGGCACGGCCGCCTTCTCCGGCCTCGGTCTGCTGATGGCGGGCACGCTGAAGGCGGAGGCGACGCTGGCCGCGGCCAACCTGGTCTTCCTGCTGCTGCTCGTGGGCGGCGGCGTGATCGTGCCGCTCGACAAGTTCCCGCCCGTCGCGCAGGACGTGCTCGCGCTGCTGCCCGTCACGGCGCTCTCCGACGGCCTGCGGGACGTGCTCCAGCACGGCGCCGGCCTGCCCTGGGGCGACCTGGGGATCCTCACGGTGTGGGCGGTCGTCGGGCTCGCCGCGGCCGGCCGGTTCTTCCGCTGGGAGTAGCGGGGACCCGGCTCGGGGGACCCTCGTGAAAGCGTGCACAAGCGGCGCGCTTACGATGGGTGCGTGTTGAACGTGACCCGTGCCGACGCCGTAGCCGCCGTGCGCAACCCCCTCGCCTTCGTCGCCGCACGCTGGACCCCGGCCCCCCGGACGGTGCGGCGGGCGGCCCTGTCCGCGCTCGTGATGTCGGTGGTCATCGTCGTCACCGGCGGAGCCGTCCGGCTCACGGGCTCCGGCCTGGGCTGCCCGACCTGGCCCAAGTGCACCGACGACTCGCTCACCGCGACCAGCGCGATGGGCTTCCACGGCGCCATCGAGTTCGGCAACCGCATGCTGACGTACGTGCTCTGCGCGGCCGTCGGCTGGGCGATCGTCGCCGCCCGCTCGGAGAAGCCCCGCCGCCGGAGCCTGACCCGGCTGGGCTGGGCGCAGTTCTGGCTGGTGATGAGCAACGCCGTGCTGGGCGGGATCGTCGTGCTCGTCGGCCTGAACCCCTACACGGTCGCGGCGCACTTCCTGGCCGCCTCGGCGTTGATCGCGGTCGCCGCGGTGATGTGGCAGCGCTCCCGGGAGGGCGACGGGGAGCCCCGTCCGCTGGTCGGCAAGCCCGTGCGCCAGCTGGTGTGGTTCCTGGTGCTCGCCTCCGGGCTGCTGATCGCCGTCGGCACGGTGGTCACCGGCGCGGGCCCGCACGCCGGCGACTCCAGCGAGGTCGACCGCATGCCGCTGGACTGGGAGACGGTCGCCAAGCTGCACGCCGTCCTCGCCTGGATCGTCGTGACCCTGACGTTCGCCCTGTGGTTCATCCTCAAGGCGGTCGACGCCCCGAAGAGCCCGCTGGACCGCACCCGGGACCTGTTCCTGGTGCTGCTCGCCCAGGGCGTCATCGGCTACGTCCAGTACTTCACCGACCTCCCCGAGCTCCTCGTCGGTCTGCACATGCTCGGCTCGGCCCTGGTGTGGATCGCGGTCCTGCGCGTGCCGCTGGCGCTGCGCGAACGGGCCGGGACGACGGTCGACCTGCCGGGCCCCGCCGCGGAGGCGACGGCCGGCACCCGCGCGTGAGTCACCGCGCGCGACCCACGCGCGTACCGCACCCGTACGAGCGACCCGTCGTGCGCCGGAGGCGGCGCGTCACGTGTACGCGGTGACCAGCGCGTCGATCGCGGGCGCCAGGTAGGCCCGGGTCAGCTCGGCACGACGGGCCGGCCAGTCCGCGTCGGCCGGGCGGTCCGCTTCTCCCCCGTACCGGCGCCGGGCGATGTCCGCCACGACCTCGGCCGGCGCGCCCAGCGCCGGCAGTTCGTCGAGGGCACCGCGCTTGGTGATCAGCCGGCCGTCCCGCACGGTCACCGTCGCCCGGGCGAAGGTCAGCAGCCCCAGGTCGACCCAGACGTCCCTGCGCCAGAGGCGGGCCATGTCGACCGCGGGCCGCCAGTTGTCGCGCTGGTCGCGGACGACGAAGGCGCGAAGCTCGCTGTCCGGCACCGGCGGCACCAGCGCGCGGGGCGGTTCCCCGTGCAGCACCCTGCCGAAGTCGAGCAGCTCGCGCCGGGTCACCGGGGTGACCGGCCGCCGGAACAGCTCACCGTGCGCCCAGGTGAGGTGCCGCCGCTCTGGACCGGCCGCGTTCTCGGGGGTGAGATAGCTGCAGTGCAGCTGCGGGGCGAGCGGCTCGCCCCGCAGCCGGGCGTGCAGCCGGGCCAGGGCCCACACCGTGCGCGGGGCGAGAGGGCCCGCGAGGACCGCGATGAGGTCCAGGTCGCTGCGGCCCTCCTGGTAGTCGCCCCCGGCGAGCGAGCCGTGGGCCCAGACGGCGACCGGCTCCGCCACCGTCGCCGCCAGTCCGGTGAGGAATCGGTCCAGTAAGGCGTCCGTGGGGTTGGTCATGCGCCCAGTCTCCCCGCCTCAGCCCAGCCGGTACACCCGGTGCGCGGTGCCCGCCGCGATCAGGCCCGCGACCCGTCGCGCGTCCCCCGGCGACCACGCGCCCTCCGCGACCCAGGCCCCCAGCACCCGGTCCAGGGCCTCGCGGAACAGCATCGCCCCCACCACGTGCAACTCGGGCAGGCCCTGGGCTCCGCTGGAGAAGAGGATCTTCCCGAAGGGGGCCAGTTCCAGGATCTCCGCGAGGACCGCCGCGGCGCGGGCGCCGGTCCGCACGAGCGCGGCGCCGGAGTCGGCGTACACGTGCGGGAAGACCCCGGCGAGATGGGCGGCGTGGCGGTGGTAGGGGTAGCCGTGCAGCAGGACGAGGTCGGTGCCCAGGCCCGCGGTCGCCCGGACGAAGTCGGTGAGCAGAGCGGGGTCGGTGCGGTCGATGCGCGCCCCGGGCGCCCCGGGTCCGGCGTGCAGCTGCAGGGGCAGCTCCGAGGCGACGGCGCTCCACAGCACGTGGCGCAGCAGCACCGGGTCGCTCAGTTCGCCGCCGGCCCCGCGGGCGGCCAGCCAGCGGCCGGCGGCGGCCCGCACCTCGCCCGGGCCGGGAGGCTCGGGCGCGAGGGCCAGTCCGTGCCGGACGCCCGCGACGGAGGTGAAGGCCACGGCGGTCGCGGCCGCCGCGCGGACCGCCTCGGCGAGGTTGGCGAGAAAGGACTCGACGGTGCCGGAGGTGTCGGCGACCTGCTCGGCGAGGAGCTCCAGCCGCACGATCTCGCGGGCCTCGGCCGCTGCCGCGCAGGCCAGCTCGCCGGGCCCGGTGAGGTCCCCCGGCAGGCCCGTGTCGACCAGGTAGGTGGTGATGCCGCTGCCCCGCAGCAGCCGGCGGCCCGCTTCCAGTACGCCGAGTTCACGACGCCGGGCGAGATAACGGGCGGGCGTGGCGTGCGGTTCCAGGCCGAGGAGCGGGGGGCACCAGCGGCGTACCGCGAACCCGGTCTGCGTGTCGAAGAGCGTCGTGCCCGGCGCGGGCGGCCCCTCGGTACACGCCAGCCGGGCCTCGAAGGTGCCGAGGCCCAGCTCCGTTCTCAGGACGCCGTGGCAGTACTGGTCCACCAAGGACGGCGTTTCGAACATCCGGACTCCCGGGAGATGGACCACGTCGCTTCCACGGGTCCTAACGGGTGAACCGGGCGTCAGGTGTTGCGTGTGCGAGGGATCAGCGGTTCTTCGGTCCGCCGACCTGGATGCCCGCCATCCGCGTCCACTCGTACGGCCCCGTGCGCACCTTCGCCGCGAACTCTCCGTCGAAGGACTCATGGGCGGTGACCCCGGCCTTGCGCACGGCCTGCTCGGCCACCGCGACGGAGGGCGCCACCAGGTCGCCCCAGCCGCCGTCCTCGCCGACGAGCACGATGCGGGCGCCGCGCTCGCCGATGTAGGCGATCTGACTCTCGGCGCCGCCGTGCGCCTTGGAGAAAGCGCTGATCCGCTTGGCGAGCCGCGCCGCCCTGCGCTCGGCCCTGGCGGCCCGCTTGGCGTCGGCCGCCTCGTCAACCTGCTTGGTGTCTGCCATGGTCAGGATGCTACCGACGGGTAGTGGCAACGGCGACGGCCGGGGTGCGTGGCCTTGACCACGCACCCCGCCCGTCGGGCCGTACGGGAGACGTCAGCGCAGGAAGGGGTCCACCGCGACCGCCACGAACAGCAGCGACACATAGGTGATGGACCAGTGGAACAGCCGCATCTCCTTGAGCTTGCCGCCCGTGACCTCGGCCTTCGCCCGGTTCTGCAGCCCGTGCGCCTCCCACAGCCACCAGCCGCCCGCCGCCAGCGCCACCGCGGTGTAGAACCAGCCGGTGTAGCCGAGAGGCTGCAGGAGCAGCGAGACGCCGACCATCACCCAGCTGTAGAGGACGATCTGCCGGGCGACGGTCTTGTTGGAGGCGACGACCGGCAGCATCGGCACGCCCACGCGCGCGTAGTCGTCCTTGACCTTCATCGACAGCGGCCAGTAGTGCGGCGGCGTCCAGAAGAACATCACCAGGAACAGGACGACCGGGGCCCAGGAGAGGGAGTCCGTGACCGAGGACCAGCCGATCAGCACGGGCATGCAGCCGGCGATGCCGCCCCACACGATGTTCTGCGAGGTGCGGCGCTTGAGGATCATCGTGTAGACGACGACGTAGAAGAGGAGCGCGCCGAGGGCGAGCCAGGCCGACAGCCAGTTCACGGTCAGCCCGAACAGCAGTGTCGAGCCCACCGCGAGGGTGATGCCGAAGGCGAGGCATTCACGCGGGCTGACCATCCCGGTGACCAGCGGCCGCTGCGAGGTGCGGTCCATCAGCGCGTCGATGTCGCGGTCGATGTACATGTTCAGGGCGTTCGCGCCGCCCGCGGAGAGGTAGCCGCCGAGGCAGGTCAGGAGCACGAGCCCGAGGTCCGGGACGCCCTGCTGCGCCAGGAACATCACCGGGACGGTGGTGATCAGCAGCAGTTCGATGATCCGCGGCTTGGTCAGCGCCACGAACGCCTTGACCCGGGCCCCGGCCGGCCGCCGGCTCGGGCTCTGGCTCGCCCCGACGATCCCTACTGGACGGGATTCAACGGCCGTCACGCACACCCCTGACAGAGACTCCCAGCAAGCCCGCGGGTGTGAACTCACCGTAAAGGCTCGCGCGTACCACGCCACTGTAGACGTTGCCCATACCCCGGTATTCGCGGGGGTGGGGTCGTGTTGGACGACGCCCGCGGAAGAGCCGGTGGGCACTCCGTTGAGCACTCGTACGAGCGGCTCCGTATTCACTTGCCGAACAGGGAACACACCGGTCGGGAGGCGAGTCACGAAGCTACCCGGCAGTCTGTGATGACTCGAAAAAATGCACGTTCTCACGGGGGTAGGCTCGACAAAGGCCGGTGGGCGCCGCGTGCACCGGCATTCGACATGCGTGACATGTGGAGAGGAGCCCTGACCCAGGGTGAGCACCAAGCCGACCACCACAGACCTCGAGTGGACCGAACTGGACCAGCGGGCCGTGGACACCGCCCGCGTCCTGGCCGCCGACGCCGTACAGAAGGTCGGCAACGGCCATCCCGGTACGGCGATGAGCCTCGCGCCTGCCGCGTACACCCTCTTCCAGAAGGTGATGCGGCACGACCCGGCGGACGCCGACTGGGTCGGCCGCGACCGCTTCGTGCTGTCCGCGGGACACTCGTCGCTGACCCTCTACACCCAGCTGTACCTGGCCGGCTTCGGCCTGGAGCTGGACGACCTGAAGGCGTTCCGCACCTGGGGCTCGAAGACCCCGGGGCACCCGGAGTACGGCCACACCACGGGCGTCGAGACGACCACCGGCCCGCTGGGCCAGGGCGTCGCCAACGCCGTGGGCATGGCCATGGCCGCCCGCTACGAGCGCGGTCTGTTCGACCCCGAGGCCCCGCAGGGCGAGTCGCCCTTCGACCACTTCGTCTTCGCGATCGCCGGCGACGGCTGCCTTCAGGAGGGCATCTCCGCGGAGGCGTCCTCGATGGCCGGCCACCAGAAGCTCGGCAACCTGGTCCTGCTGTGGGACGACAACCACATCTCGATCGAGGGCGACACCGAGACGGCCGTCTCCGAGGACACCGTCAAGCGCTACGAGGCGTACGGCTGGCATGTGCAGCGCGTCGCCCCGAAGCCGGACGGGGACCTGGACCCGCACGCCCTCTACGACGCCATCGAGGCGGCGAAGGCGGTGACGGACAAGCCGTCCTTCATCGCGATGCGCTCGATCATCGCCTGGCCCGCGCCGAACGCGCAGAACACCGAGGCCGCCCACGGCTCGGCTCTCGGCGACGACGAGGTCGCGGCCACCAAGCGCGTCCTGGGCTTCGACCCGGACAAGTCGTTCGACGTCGGGGGCGACGTCATCGCCCACACCCGGGGCGCCCTGGAGCGCGGCCAGGCGGCCCGCGCCGTGTGGGAGAAGTCCTTCCAGCAGTGGCGGGACAACAACCCCGACCGCGCCGCCGAGTACGACCGCATCGCCGCGGGCGAGCTGCCGGCCGGCTGGGAGGAGAAGCTCCCGGTCTTCGAGCCCGGCAAGGGCGTCGCCACGCGTGCCGCGTCCGGCAAGGTGCTCCAGGCGCTCGGCGCGGTCATCCCCGAGCTGTGGGGCGGCTCCGCCGACCTCGCCGGCTCCAACAACACGACGATCGACAAGACGTCGTCGTTCCTCCCCGAGGGCAACCCGCTGCCGGAGGCGAGCCCGTACGGCCGCACCGTGCACTTCGGCATCCGCGAGCACTCCATGGCCGCGGAGATGAACGGCATCGCCCTGCACGGCAACACCCGTATCTACGGCGGCACCTTCCTGGTGTTCTCCGACTACATGCGCAACGCCGTCCGGCTGTCCGCCCTCATGCACGTGCCGGTCACCTACGTGTGGACGCACGACTCCATCGGCCTCGGCGAGGACGGCCCCACCCACCAGCCCGTCGAGCACCTCGCCTCGCTGCGCGCCATCCCGGGCCTGAACGTGGTCCGCCCGGCCGACGCCAACGAGACCGCGATCGCCTGGCGCGAGATCCTCAAGCGCTGGACGAAGGTCTTCGGCAAGGGCGCCCCGCACGGCCTGGTCCTCACCCGCCAGGGCGTGCCGACCTACGAGCCGAACGAGGACGCCGCCAAGGGCGGGTACGTGCTGCTCGAGGCCTCCACGGGGACGCCCGAGGCGATCCTCCTCGCGACGGGCTCCGAGGTGCACGTCGCCGTCGAGGCGCGCGAGCGGCTGGAGGCCGACGGCGTGCCCACGCGCGTCGTGTCCATGCCGTCCGTGGAGTGGTTCGAGGAGCAGGACCAGGGGTACCGGGACAGCGTCCTGCCCCCGTCCGTCAGGGCCCGCGTCGCGGTGGAGGCAGGCATCGGTCTGACCTGGCACAAGTACGTCGGTGACGCCGGTCGCATCGTTTCCCTGGAGCACTTCGGTGCTTCCGCCGACGGCAAGGTCCTTTTCCAGGAGTACGGCTTCACTGCCGAGAACGTGGCCGCGAAGGCCCGGGAATCCCTCGCCGCCGTCCAGCGCTGACGCTCACATACGACCCGTAGGAGATGTAATTCCATGACAGACGCACTCAAGCGCCTCTCCGAAGAAGGCGTCGCGATCTGGCTGGACGACCTGTCGCGCAAGCGGATCACGTCCGGCAACCTCGCCGAGCTGATCGACCAGCAGCACGTCGTGGGCGTCACCACCAACCCGTCCATCTTCCAGAAGGCGATCTCGCAGGGCGACGGCTACGACCAGCAGCTCTCGGACCTCGCCTCCCGCAAGGTGACCGTCGAAGAGGCCATCCGCATGATCACGACGGCGGACGTCCGTGACGCCGCCGACATCCTGCGCCCGGTCTTCGACGCCACCGGCGGCCAGGACGGCCGGGTGTCCATCGAGGTCGACCCGCGCCTGGCGCACCACACCAAGCCGACCGTCGCCGAGGCCAAGCAGCTCGCCTGGCTGGTCGACCGCCCCAACACGCTCATCAAGATCCCGGCCACGATGGGCGGCCTGCCGGCCATCACCGAGGTCATCGGCCTGGGCATCAGCGTCAACGTCACGCTGATCTTCTCGCTGGAGCGCTACCGCCAGGTCATGGACGCCTACCTCTCCGGCCTGGAGCAGGCCAAGGAGCGCGGCCTGGACCTGTCGAAGATCCACTCCGTGGCGTCCTTCTTCGTGTCCCGGGTGGACACCGAGATCGACAAGCGGCTCGACGCGCTCGGCACCGACGAGGCCAAGGCCGCCCGCGGCAAGGCCGGTCTCGCCAACGCCCGGCTCGCCTACCAGGCGTACGAGGAGGTCTTCGCCGGCGAGCGCTGGGCCGCGCTGGAGAAGGCGGGCGCCAACAAGCAGCGTCCGCTGTGGGCCTCCACCGGGGTGAAGGACCCCGCGTACAAGGACACCCTGTACGTGGACGACCTGGTGGCGCCGAACACGGTGAACACCATGCCGGAGGCCACCCTGTTCGCCGCCGAGTCCCACGGGCAGATCACCGGCAACACCGTCGCGGGCACCTACGAGCAGGCGCGCGCCGAGATCGACGCCCTCGAGAAGCTCGGCATCTCCTACGACGAGGTGGTCCAGCTCCTCGAGGACGAGGGCGTCGAGAAGTTCGAGGCGTCCTGGAACGACCTGCTCAAGTCCACCGAGGCGGAGCTGGAACGCCTCGCCCCGTCGGAGGGCTGAGAACTTGTCCCCCCTTTCCGGCCTTTCCGGTTCCGGAGCGAACCCGCTTCGTGACCCCGCCGACCGACGGCTCCCGCGTATCGCGGGGCCGTCGGGGCTGGTCATCTTCGGCGTCACGGGCGATTTGTCCCGGAAGAAGCTCATGCCCGCCGTGTACGACCTCGCCAACCGGGGTCTGCTGCCGCCGGGCTTCTCGCTGGTGGGCTTCGCCCGCCGCGAGTGGGAACACGAGGACTTCGCGCAGGAGGTCCACGACGCCGTCAAGGAGCACGCCCGCACGCCCTTCCGCGAGGAGGTCTGGCAACAGCTCGTCCAGGGCATGCGCTTCGTCCAGGGCACCTTCGACGACGACGACGCCTTCGAGCGGCTGCGCGCCACCATCGACGAACTCGACAAGGCGCAGGGAACCGGCGGCAACTTCGCCTTCTACCTCTCCGTGCCGCCGCGCTCCTTCCCCGTGGTCATCCAGCAGCTGAAGAAGCACGGGCTGGCCGACCAGAAGAGCGGCTCCTGGCGACGGGCGGTCATCGAGAAGCCCTTCGGCCACGACCTCGCCTCGGCCGAGGAGCTCAACAAGGTCGTCCACGAGGTCTTCGGCTCGGACCAGGTCTTCCGCATCGACCACTACCTCGGCAAGGAGACCGTCCAGAACATCCTGGCGCTCCGCTTCGCCAACACCATGTTCGAGCCGATCTGGAACCGGTCCTTCGTGGACCATGTGCAGATCACCATGGCCGAGGACATCGGCATCGGCGGCCGGGCCGGCTACTACGACGGCATCGGCGCCGCCCGGGACGTCATCCAGAACCACCTGCTCCAGCTCATGGCCCTGACGGCCATGGAGGAGCCGGCCTCCTTCGACGCGGACGCGCTGGCCGCCGAGAAGACCAAGGTGCTCGGCGCCGTCCGGCTGCCGAAGGACCTGGGCCGCGACACCGTGCGCGGTCAGTACGCGGCCGGCTGGCAGGGCGGCGAGAAGGCCGTCGGCTACCTCGAAGAGGACGGCATCGACCCCAAGTCGAAGACCGACACCTACGCGGCGATCAAGGTGGGCGTGGACAACCGCCGCTGGGCGGGCGTCCCCTTCTATCTGCGCACCGGCAAGCGGCTCGGCCGCCGGGTCACCGAGATCGCCGTGGTCTTCCAGCGGGCCCCGCACTCCCCCTTCGACTCCACCGCCACCGAGGAGCTCGGGGCGAACGCGATCGTCATCCGCGTCCAGCCTGACGAGGGCATCACGGTCCGCTTCGGCTCCAAGGTCCCCGGCACCTCCATGGAGATCAGGGACGTGTCGATGGACTTCGCCTACGGCGAGTCCTTCACGGAGTCCTCGCCCGAGGCCTACGAGCGGCTGATCCTCGACGTGCTGCTGGGCGACTCGAACCTCTTCCCCCGCACGGAAGAGGTGGAGCTGTCCTGGAAGATCCTCGACCCGATCGAGCAGTACTGGGACAAGAACGGCAAGCCCGCGCAGTACCCGTCGGGCACCTGGGGTCCCGTCGAGGCCGACCAGATGCTCGAGCGAGACGGACGGAGCTGGCGCCGGCCATGAAGACAGATCTCACGGACACCACTGCCAGCAAGATCAACAAGGCGCTGGTGCAGGGCCGCCGCGCAATCGGCACCCCTGCCGTCGGCATGGTGCTCACCCTCGTCGTCGTCACGGACGAGGAGAACGCCTACGACGCTCTGAAGGCGGCCAACGACGCCTCGCACGAGCACCCCTCGCGCACTCTCGTGGTCATCAAGCGCGTCTCGCGCTCCCCCCGCGGCCGCACCCGGTCCCGCCTCGACGCCGAGGTACGGCTGGGCGCGGACGCCGGCAGCGGCGAGACGGTCATCCTCCGGCTGTACGGCGAGGTGTCCGACCACGCGCAGTCGGTCGTCCTCCCGCTGCTGCTGCCGGACGCGCCGGTGGTGGTCTGGTGGTCGGTGGACGCCCCCCAGGACCCGGCGGGCGACCCGCTGGGCGCCCTGGGCCAGCGCCGGGTCACCGACAGCTACGCGGCCGAGAAGCCCATCGGGGAACTGCGGGCCCGTGCCGAGAGCTACGAGCCGGGAGACACCGACCTGGCGTGGGCCCGGATCACCCCGTGGCGCTCGATGCTGGCCGCGGCCCTGGACCAGGTCAGCTGCGAGATCGTGTCCGCCGAAGTGGCGGGCGAGGAGTCCAACCCGAGCGTCGAGCTGCTCGCCATGTGGCTCGCCGACCGGCTCCACGTCCACGTGCGGCGCGCGGTCTCGGCCGGTCCCGGTCTGACCCAGGTCCGGATGGAGACCACCGGCGGCCCGATCACGCTGCACCGGTCGGACGGAGCGATGGCCACCCTGGCACTGCCGGGCCAGCCGGACCGCGCGGTGGCGCTCAAGCGCCGCGAGACGTCCGAGCTGCTCGCCGAGGAGCTGCGCAGGCTCGACCCCGACGACACCTACGCGTCCGCGCTGCGGTTCGGCGTGGACCGGCTCGGCGGCCAGTCGGCCGCGGAGCGCGAGGCGGAGCGGGCCGCGGCCGCCGCCCAGCCCACGCCGGCTCTCCCGGTGCGCGCGGTGCCGGACCCGGCGGCCGCACGCCCCGGCTCCGAACCGGCCCGCCCGGCCGCCGTCACCCCGGTCCAGGGCGACGCGGACCGGCCCACGCCGGCGCAGATGCCTGCGGTCAGGAAAGCGGATCCGCAGTGAGCACCCCCCAGCTGGTCGTGCATCACGACAAGGAGTTGATGGCGCAGGCCGCGGCGGCCCGTCTGATCACCAGGATCGTGGACGCCCAGGCCTCCCGGGGCCTGGCGTCCGTGGTCCTGACGGGCGGCCGCAACGGCAACGGCCTGCTCGCCGCGCTGGCGGCCGCGCCGGCCCGTGACGCCGTCGACTGGAGCCGTCTCGACCTGTGGTGGGGCGACGAGCGGTTCCTGCCCGAGGGCGACCCGGAGCGCAACGTCACGCAGGCCCGCGAGGCCCTGCTGGACTCCGTCCCCGTGGATCCGGAGCGCGTGCACGCCATGCCCGCGTCGGACGGTCCGTACGGCGCCGACGTGGAGGCGGCCGCGGCCGCCTACGCCGAGGAGCTGGCTCGCGCGGCAGGACCCGAGAACCACGGCGCCGTGCCCACGTTCGACGTCCTGATGCTGGGCGTCGGCCCGGACACCCATGTGGCCTCGCTCTTCCCTGAGCTGCCGGCCGTGCGGGAGACCGAGCGCACGGTGGTCGGCGTCCGGGGCGCGCCCAAGCCGCCGCCGACCCGGGTCACCCTCACCCTCCCGGCGATCCGGGCGGCCCGTGAGGTGTGGCTGCTCGCGGCCGGCGAGGACAAGGCACAGGCAGCGGCGATCGCCCTGTCCGGCGCGGGCGAGATCCAGGCCCCGGCGGCGGGCGCCCGCGGCAGATCCCGCACCCTGTGGCTGCTGGACTCGGCGGCGGCCTCGCAGCTCCCGAGGTCGCTGTACCCCCCGGCGTTGTCGTAACCGCCCGCAGGCGAGAAGGCAGTCGACGCCGGGCCCTTCCAGGGCCCGGCGTCGGCGCTTTCACCGCACCGTCGGGGGAAGACGTTCCCGTCCCGGGCGTCGGGCGCCTCGCGGATCTCCTTCACCGCCATGGGCGGGCCGGGCCCCTGTGTGCCTCTCGTCTCCAGGTCCGGCGTGACCTCGGAGGACGGGCGCCCGGAGGCGCACAGCGGTTCCGGGCCGGGGCCCCGGAGACCCTTTTCTACCTGCCGCGCAGCTCGCGGTACTTGGCGACGAGGGCCTTGGTGGACGCGTCCAGGCCTGGGACCTCGGCGCCCTCGGTGAGGGCGGGTTCGACACGCTTGGCGAGGACCTTGCCGAGCTCCACGCCCCACTGGTCGAAGGAGTCGATGTTCCACACCGCGCCCTGCACGAACACCTTGTGCTCGTAGAGCGCGACGAGCTGGCCGAGGACCGAGGGGGTCAGCCGGCGGGCGAGGATCGTGGTCGTGGGGTGGTCGCCCTTGAACGTCTTGTGGGCCACCAGTTCCTCCGGCACGCCTTCCGCGCGCACCTCCTGCGGCGTCTTGCCGAAGGCCAGCGCCTGCGTCTGGGCGAAGAAGTTGGCCATCAGCAGGTCGTGCTGCGCCTGGAGTTCGCCGCCCAGCTCGGGGAGCGGCTCGGCGAAGCCGATGAAGTCGGCCGGGATGAGCTTCGTGCCCTGGTGGATCAACTGGTAGTAGGCGTGCTGCCCGTTGGTGCCCGGCGTGCCCCAGACGACGGGGCCGGTCTGCCACCGCACCTCCTCGCCGTCACGGCCGACGGACTTGCCGTTGGACTCCATGTCCAGCTGCTGAAGGTAGGCGGCGAACTTGGACAGGTAGTGGCTGTAGGGCAGCACGGCGTGGGACTGGGCGTCGTGGAAGTTGCCGTACCAGATGCCGAGCAGGCCCAGCAGCAGCGGGACGTTGGACTCGGGGGGCGCGGTCCTGAAGTGCTCGTCGACCAGGTGGAAGCCGTCGAGCATCTCGCGGAAGCGGTCCGGCCCGACGGCGATCATCAGGGAGAGGCCGATCGCCGAGTCGAAGGAGTAGCGGCCGCCGACCCAGTCCCAGAACTCGAACATGTTGGCCGTGTCGATGCCGAACTCGGCGACCTTCCCGGCGTTGGTCGACAGGGCGACGAAGTGCCGTGCGACGGCCGCCTGTCCCGCGCTCTCGGCTTCGCCCGAGCGGGAGGCGCCCCCGTTCAGCCCGTCCAACAGCCAGGAGCGGGCCGAGGTGGCGTTGGTGATCGTCTCGATGGTGGTGAACGTCTTGGAGGCGATGATGAACAGCGTCTCGGCCGGGTCCAGATCCCGGGTGGCCTCGTGCAGGTCGGCGCCGTCCACATTGGACACGAAGCGGACCGTGAGGTCGCGGTCGGTGTAGCCGCGCAGTGCCTCGTAGGCCATGGCCGGCCCCAGGTCGGAGCCGCCGATGCCGATGTTGACGACATTGCGGATGCGCCGCCCGGTGTGGCCGGTCCACGCGCCGGAGCGGACGCGCTCGGCGAAGTCGGCCATCTTGTCCAGGACGGCGTGCACCGCGGGGACGACGTTCTCCCCGTCGACCTCGATCACCGCGTCACGCGGCGCGCGCAGGGCGGTGTGCAGGACCGCGCGGTCCTCGGTGGTGTTGATCTTGTCGCCCCGGAACATGGCGTCCCTGAGGCCGAAGACGTCGGCGGCGGCGGCCAGTTCCCGCAGGAGCCGGAGCGTCTCGCCGGTGACGAGGTGTTTGGAGTAGTCGATGTGCAGGTCGCCGACCCGCATCGTGTGTCCGGCGGCTCGCCCGGGGTCGGCGTCGAACAGCTCGCGCAGCCGCACCTCTCCGAGTTTCGCGCGGTGTTCGGCCAGAGCGGTCCACTCGGGCGTCTGGTCGAGCCTCGTACGGCCGTCTGCGTTCATGTCGGACTTCAACCCTTCCTCACCTGTCCGTGCTGCCTCGCACGGCTTGCCCCGCCGGTCCCAACCTAGTTGATCAGGGGGCGGCGCGAACGGTCGCGGCGCCGTCCCGCGGCACACCGACAGGTACGTCCGCGCGGCCCGCGGGTATCAACGCGGCGACAGCGAGCGCGAAGAGCACGGCGGCGAGCAGCGCGGGCGCGTTCAGGCCGAAGGCCTGGGCCGCCGCTCCGCCGAGCAGGGCTCCCGCCGGGGCGCCGGAGACGGAGGCCGTCCGGAACGCTGAGGAGATGCGGCCCACCATGGGAGCCGGGCTGCGCTGCTGCCTCAGCGTGATCTGGTTGACGTTCCACACCATGTTCATGGAGCCGAGCAGCAGCATGCCCGCGAACAGGGCGGCCAGGTTCTGGACCGCGCCCATGAGCAGCAGGGACGCCGCCTGGACCGTCCCGCCGAGCAGCAGGGCCCGTACCCGGCCGACGCGGCGTGCGATCCGCTGGGCGAGGAAGCCGCCGGCGAGGCTGCCCAGCGCGTACACCGTCATGGCGGCGGCGAAGGCGGTGTCGCCCGCGTGCAGCCAGCGCGTCACGTGCAGCACCAGTGTGGCGATCAGGATGCCCATCCCGATGTTGCACATGAGGGTGGCAAGACAGATCGGCCGCAGGGCGCGGTCGCGCCACAGATGCCGCAGGCCTTCGCCGATCTCGGCGCGCAGCGTGCTGCCCGCCGGACGCGACTCCCGCTCGGGCGGCCCCACCCGCAGGGACGCCACCAGTGCCGCGGCCAGCAGATACGTGCCCGCGTCGGCCGCGAACGGCACGGACGCGCCGACGCCCAGCAGCAGCGGCACTACGGGGCCGGCCAGCAGTCCGCCCGCGAGCTGCTGGCCGGTCATCAGACGGGCGTTGGCCCCGCCGAGGGCCTCCGTGTCCACCAGGGAGGGCAGCAGCGCCGTGGACGCGTTGTCGAAGAGGGTCTGCAGAGCGGTCAGCAGGAAGGCGAGGGCGAGCAGCAGGGGAACGGAGGCGTGGCCCAGGCCCACCGCGAGCGCGAAGGCGGCGACGAGCACACCGCGCGCGGTGTCCACGGCCCACATCGCGCGGCGTTGGTCGACCCGGTCGGCGACGGCTCCGCCGAGCAGCCCGAACAGCAGCCAGGGGAGATAGCCGCAGGCGGTGACGGAGGCGATGACCACGGGGTCGTCCGTGAGCCGGACGGCGAGCAGGGGCAACGCGGTCGTGCGCAGCGCGTCCCCGAAACGGGAGATCACCGCGGCGCTCCACAGTCGCCCGAACCCCCCGCGCCACGCGGGCGCGCTCACTCCCGCGGTGCCGACCGCCACCACAACTCCCCCTCACGGCTGACCGGTTCACCGCAGACACGGGAACCGCTACGAAAACCGTAGAGGGTGCCACTGACAATCGGCCCGCGGGCGAACAGCCGTCCGCCCCGGAACGCGTACGGCCAGGCTCCTCGAAGGCGCCCGGCCGGTCCCGATTTCTAGATCTCGCCCCGCAGTTTGGCGAGCGCCTCGGCGAGGATCGCCTCGCCGTCGGCGTCGCTGCGCCGCTCCCGCACGTAGGCGAGGTGCGTCTTGTAGGGCTCGGTGCGCGGCGGGTCCGGGGGGTTGTCCCGGTCCTGTCCGGCCGGGAACCCGCAGCGGGGGCAGTCCCAGGTGTCGGGGACCTGCGCGTCGCTGGCGAAGCTGGGCTGCGTCTCGTGTCCGTTGGAGCACCAGAAGGAGATGCGCAGACGGGGCGCGGACTCGCCCCGCTCGGCCTCGCCCATCGGCCCCGCCCCGACCCGGCTTCCTCGGATCGCGTTGCCACTTGCCACGGTCGTAACTCCCTGCGTGATGGTGCCGCGAAGCGAGTCGGCGTTTCGCTTCGCTGCGAGCGCCTCAGTCTACGTAAGGCCCAACGCGCGTCCAGTGATTGGAGTTACAGCTCCCACACCTGGACGCAAGCCCCATGATAGGCCGCGCTCAGCTGCGCGTACCGAACATGGGGCCTTACGTACCGGAATGTGTGTGCCTGGGAAAAGCTGATCAGTTGTTCGTCTTCATCACGATGCAGAGGACGATGATGCAGGTGAACCACAGCAGGCCGATGACCACGGTGATGCGGTCGAGGTTGCGCTCGGCGACCGAGGAGCCGCCGACGGAGGACTGCATGCCGCCACCGAACATGTCGGAGAGGCCGCCGCCCTTCCCCTTGTGCATCAGCACCAGCAGCATCAGCAGCAGGCTGAAGACGATCAGGGCGATCGAGAACCCCAAAACCACGGCTGGACCAACTTCCTCGGATTCGGATGACGACTCGGACGGACGGTGCGGACAACGGGGGCACAGTGTCGTTGTCCGGGTGCGGCTCCGCCGCATGGCGCTGTGCCCCCGCAAGGGTACGACGGATCGCCGCTACCGCATACTCACAGCTCGGATCAGCGCGGGATCACCGCCGGATCACTGATCGCGGAAACGCACGATCTTGACGAACTCGTCGGCGTCCAGCGACGCGCCGCCGACCAGGGCGCCGTCGATGTCGGGCTGCGCCATGATCTCGGCGACGTTGCCGGACTTCACGGACCCGCCGTACTGGATGCGGACCCCGTCGGCGAGCTCCTGGGTGTACAGCTCGGCGATCTTGGCGCGGATGCCGGCGCAGACCTCCTGCGCGTCCTCGGCGCCGCAGACCTTGCCGGTCCCGATGGCCCACACGGGCTCATAGGCGATCACGACGGACTCGGCCTGCTCGGCCGGCAGGTCCTTCAGACCGCCTTCGACCTGGGCGAGGGTGTGGGAGACGTGGTTGCCCGCCTCGCGCACGTCCAGCTCCTCGCCCACACACAGGATCGGGGTCAGACCGTGCTTGTAGGCGGCCTTGACCTTGGCGTTCACCAGCTCGTCGGTCTCGTTGTGGTACTGACGGCGCTCGGAGTGGCCGACGGCCACGAACGTGCACTTCAGCTTGGCGAGCATGGCGCCGGAGATCTCGCCGGTGTAGGCGCCGGAGTCCTGCGCCGAGATGTCCTGGGCACCGTACTTGATCTTGAGCTTGTCGCCGTCGACCAGGGTCTGCACGGAGCGCAGGTCGGTGAACGGGGGAAGGACGGCGACCTCGACGGCCTCATAGTCCTTGTCGGCCAGGGCGAAGGCGAGCTTCTGGACGTGGGCGATGGCCTCGAGGTGGTTGAGGTTCATCTTCCAGTTGCCCGCCATCAGCGGCGTGCGAGTGGTCATGCGGGGTCAGCCCTCCAGTGCGGCGAGGCCGGGGAGCGTCTTGCCCTCGAGGTATTCGAGGGAGGCGCCGCCACCGGTCGAGATGTGTCCGAACGCGTTCTCGTCGAAGCCCAGGAGGCGGACGGCCGCGGCGGAGTCGCCGCCGCCGACGACCGTGAAGGCCGGGGAGTCGACGAGGGCCTGGGCGACCGCCTTGGTGCCCTCGGCGTAGTCGGGGTGCTCGAAGACGCCCATGGGGCCGTTCCAGAAGACGGTGGCGGCGTCGGCGAGCTTCGAGGCGTACAGCTTGCGGGTCTCGGGACCGATGTCCAGGCCCAGCTCGTCGCCGGGGATGGCGTCGGCCGCGACGGTGTTCGGGTGGGCCGGCGCCTTGGTCTTCAGATCCGGGAACCCGGTGGAGGTCAGCACGTCGACGGGCAGGACCAGCTCGACGCCGGTCTTCTCCGCGCGCTCGATGTACTCCTGGACGACCGGGATCTGGTCCTCCTGGAGGAGCGAGGCGCCCACCTCGTATCCCTTGGCCTTGAGGAAGGTGAACACCATGCCGCCGCCGATGAGGAGGCGGTCGGCCTTGCCCAGCAGCTGGTCGATGACGGCGAGCTTGTCGGAGACCTTGGAACCGCCGAGGGCGACCACGTAGGGCCGCTCGACGTCCTCGGTGAGCTTCTTCAGGACGCCGACCTCGGTGGCGATGAGGTAGCCGGCGGCGTGCGGCAGACGGGCCGGGAGGTCGAAGACGGACGCGTGCTTGCGGTGCACCGCGCCGAAGCCGTCGCCGACGTAGACGTCCGCGAGTTCGGCGAGCCGGTCGGCGAACTCGCCGCGCTCGGCGTCGTCCTTGCTGGTCTCGCCCGCGTTGAAGCGCAGGTTCTCGACGACGGCGACCCCGCCGTCGGCCAGACCCGCCACCGCCGACTTCGCGGACTCGCCGACCGTGTCGGTCGCGAAGGCCACGGGGGCGCCGAGCAGCTCGCCCAGCCGGGAGGCGGCGGGGGCGAGGGAGAAGGCCGGGTCCGGGGCGCCCTTGGGGCGGCCCAGGTGCGAGGCGACGACCACCTTGGCGCCCGCGTCCGCGAGGGCCTTGACGGTCGGCAGGACGGCGCGGATACGGCCGTCGTCGGCGATTTTCACGGTGTCGCCGCCGTTTTCGAGCGGAACGTTGAGGTCGGCGCGGACGAAGACCCGCTTGCCTGCGACGCCTTCGGCGAGAAGTTCGTCGATCGTCTTCATTACGGGGGCTCCTGAGGAGGGCTCGTGGTGCTCGTGATCGTGAGAGGGCTGGTCGGCACGTGCCGCAGGGCTCGGGCGGCGCGTCCCTGCGCCGCCCGAGCCCTGCGCTCACATCGAGGTGCCTGATCCGTGGATCAGAGCCGGCCGCCGACGAAGACCGTCAGGTCCACGAGGCGGTTGGAGTAGCCCCACTCGTTGTCGTACCAGCCGAGGATCTTCACCGAGTTGCCCTCCTGGACCATGGTCAGGGAGGAGTCGAAGGTGCAGGAGGCCGGGTCGCTCACGATGTCCGAGGACACGATCGGGTCCTCGGTGTAGGCCAGGTAACCCTTGAGGTCACCGTCCTCGGAGGCCTTCTTGAACGCGGCGTTGACCTCGTCCTTGGTGACCTCGCGCTGGAGGGTCACGACCAGGTCGGTGGCCGAGCCGGTGGGAACCGGGACGCGCATCGCGATGCCGTCGAGCTTGCCCTTGAGCTGCGGCAGGACCAGCGCGGTGGCCTTCGCGGCGCCCGTCGTGGTCGGGATGATGTTCTCGGCGGCGGCGCGGGCGCGGCGCAGGTCGGAGTGCGGGAAGTCAAGGATGCGCTGGTCGTTGGTGTACGCGTGGACCGTCGTCATCAGACCCTTGACGATGCCGAAGTTCTCGTCGAGGACCTTGGCCATCGGCGCCACACAGTTGGTGGTGCAGGAGGCGTTGGAGATGACGTGGTGGTTCGCCGGGTCGTACTTGTCCTGGTTGACGCCCATCACGATGGTGATGTCCTCGTCCTTGGCCGGAGCCGAGATCAGGACCTTCTTGGCGCCGCCCGCGAGGTGCTTCTCGGCGTCGGCCTTCTTGGTGAAGATGCCGGTCGACTCGATCACGATGTCGACGCCGAGGTCGCCCCACGGGATGTCGGCGGGGTTGCGCTCGGACAGCACCTTGATGGTGTGGCCGTCCACGGTGATCGTGTCCGCCGTGTGCGACACCTCGGCCTTGAGACGGCCCAGGATGGTGTCGTACTTCAGCAGGTGGGCGGTGGTCGCGGTGTCACCAAGGTCGTTGACAGCCACGATCTCGATGTCAGCACCCTGCTCCAGCAGCGCGCGGAAGTAGTTACGACCGATGCGGCCAAAGCCGTTGATGCCTACGCGGATCGTCACGAACCGATCTCCTCGTTGGTACGCCGGCCCATGCAGTGCCGGCGAGCTGTATTTGGGATGTCCCCGACCACCACCGACCCTACCTCTCCGAGGCCGCCGGAGTGACATCGAGTCGGCCCATACACGGCACGGCGGTCCGTACCCGCCAGTAGGGGTACGGACCGCCCGGGCCGGACGGGGCCGGTCACTCGATTCGGTCACGAACCTTCACACCGGGTTGACTTCGGCGTGTCAGCTCTCAAGTGAGTCGAGCGCCTTGCCGATGAGCGCCTTGCGGTCGGCCGCCGAGGTGAGGTGCTCCAGGCCGAAGCCCAGCAGCACCGTGTCGTCGGTGGTGACCGCGCCGTAGGTCTGGAAGAGCACGCCCGTGCGCGTCCAGTCCTTCAGCACGGCCGGGCTGCCCGCCGGCGGGCCGCTCGCCTTCCACGCCCCCAGGGACGTCTCGAAGCCCTCGGTCTCGGCGGCGCTGCCGCCGACGACCAGCGAGGCGTCGTCCGCGAGGACGCCGTGGCCGCCGCTGCCGGGGTCGGTGACGTAGGCGATCGAGACCTCGACCTTCTTGCCCGCGTACGCGCTCAGGTCGAAGTTCACCTGCTGCCAGCCGCTGGACGCGCCGGTGAGCGCGTTCCAGGAACCGGTGGAGCCGGTCGCGGTGCAGTCGCCGGAGGCGAGGGTGAGGTAGTGCCGCAGCCACGGGTGCTCGCCGACGTAGAAGCCGCCCCCGCACTCCGCGGGCACAGCGGTGCCGGTGGCGCCCCCCGCCTCGGGAAGCGTGGTCCAGTCGTCGCCCCCGACCGTGTGGATCTCGACGATCGCGTTGTCGTAGCCGGGCTCGGTGTCCCAGAACAGCCGGGTGCGCAGCGCCGGCTTGCTCGCCGCGCCGACGGCGCTGAGGTCGATGGTGCGGGTGAGGCGCTTGTAGGCGTCGTCGGTGTGCACGGCAGCGGCCATGTACGAGCCGGCGTAAGGCCCGTACGGGTTGACCGCCCCGGCGAACCGGCCGGCCCCGGAGCTCGCGAACTGCGGGTACGCGGCGGCCGGCAGCTCGTCCGAGGTGACCCCGTAGGTGCCGGCCTTGTCCAGCGGGTTGCCGACGGCGGCCCCGAGGGCCCCGCCGAACCCGCCGAGCTCACCCGAGCCGGTGAAGCCGGTGGCGCCAGGGGTCGACGTACGGGAGTAGGCGCCCAGGTAGTACTGGCTGAAGTCGTTCGACGGGGTGCCGTCGGCGAGGGAGACGCTGCCGCCGGCCAGCTCGCCCGCCTCGATCAGCTTGCCGCCCTCGTTGAGGAAGGCGCGCAGTTCGAGCTGGGTGGGATTGCCGGGGGCGCTCGCGCCCGTGTAGTGGACGACCGTGCCGAAGTGGCTCAGCACGCCGAGCGCGTCGGGCGCGCCCTGGGAGGCGACGTCCCAGACGACCGCCTTGCGGCCGTTGGCCTTCAGCGCGTCGACGTAGGTCTGCGCCTGCGTGGCGGCCGCGCCCTCCTCGGCCACGACGAGCGTGTCGGCCCGGTTCCGCTGGGCGATCGTGTAGGTGAAGTGCGAGCTGGAGACCTTCTTGCCGGCCCCGGTCTCGCCGGTGAACCACACCTCGACCTTGTCGCCCGGCCTGCCGTCCCGCACGGTGGCCCGGTATTCGTCGTAGAAGAGGTTGTCGTCCCCGCCGTAGGTCTCGCCGCCCTTCCACGCCTTGAGCGCCCGGTCCCGCGTACGGCCGCCGTTGACGCGGTACTTGAGTTCCTTGTGCCGGATCGCCTTACGTACGACGACGGAGACCTCCTGGCCCGTGCCGCGCGCGTACGAGGTGGTGAACGGCGCCGGGGTGAAGTCGGCCGCGGACAGTCCGACCGAGGACTTCGGCCGGTCGGGGCGGGCGACGGACTCGGCGACGGAGAGCGCGAACGGGACGTTCTTGGCGAACTCGCTCCCGATCAGTTTCTCGTCGTCCGGGAAGTTGAAGACCGACTGGCAGTCGGCCGCGTTCCACCGGTCGTTCGGGTCGACGTCCGACGCGGTCTGGCAGGTGGACATCTCGGGGGTGAACATCCCCATGCCGTTGACGTTCGCCGCGTGGCCGTCGGCCTCGCCGTTGGTGGTGTACAGCTCCGAGGAGACCTGCGGGTGGTAGCCCGGGACCGCGGAGTGGTCGGGGGTGCCGGCGAGCGCCTTGTAGGCGACGTCGTCCGGGGTGTCGGTGGCGACCTGCCAGCCGACGCCGTAGAGCAGCAGCTCGGCCGCGGAGTGGTAGTTGATGCCGTACGTGAAGCCGATCCGCTTCTCGAAGGCGTCGAGCGCCTTGGTCTCGGGCTCGGAGGCGGGGCTCGCGCCGCGGTAGGTCTCGCTGGTGGGGTTGGGCGACGAACCCTCGTTGTCGTAGCCCCACTTGTAGGCGAAGTTGCGGTTCAGGTCGACGCCGTCGCCGGTGGAGATCGCGCCGTCGCCGTTGACGTCCCGCAGGTTCTTGCGCCAGAGCCGGTGGGCGGGGTCCTGGAAGGTGTAGTCGTAGCCGTCGGGGTTGGCCGACAGGACGAACCACAGCTCGCTGGAGTCGACGATCTTCCGGACCCGCCGGTCGGTCCGGTAGTTGTCCAGGTAGTAGTGCATCAGCCGGCGGGTCATCTCCGGGGTGATCCACTCGCGCGCGTGCTGGTTGGACATGTACAGCACCGACGGCTTCGAGCCGTCCTTCGACTTCTTCGCGTTCGTGGTCAGCTTGAGCGCGAGGATGTCCTGGCCGCGGACGGTCCTGCCGATGGAGACGACCTTGGTGAGGCCCGGGTTCTCCCGGGCGGTGCGGAGGATCTCCTCCTTGAGGCCGCCGCTGCCGCTGTAGGGGCGGAACACCCCGTCGGCGGCCGCGCCGAGGCGCTTCTCCGCCTTGTCCGAAAGGGTGTGCTCGGTCAGCTCGACGCCCTGCTTGCCGAGCTTCTCCGCCTGCTTGCCGGTGAGGTAGACCTCGACCGTCGCGGTGCCCTTGCGGGGCACCTGCTCGCTGAGTTCCCGGCCGTCCTGGCCGGCCGCCAGCAGCAGGGGTACCTGCTGCTGGGTGACGTCGGCGCGGAAGACCCTGACCTCGTCGGCGTCGGGCTTCGGTGTGGCGCCGGGCTGTGCCTGGGCGACGGGTGCGAGTGCCGCTCCACCGAGCAGCAGCGCGCCGACAGCGAGGATCGATCTCGCTCTTCGTCTCATGAACCCCCCTAGCCTGAGTCCGCCCCAGCAGCGAACCCTGCCAGGCTCATGACAGTTCATGATCGAGTCAAGAGCGCCTCGACGTCACGGAAAACGCCGGTGGTGTCGCCCGATCGGACGACACCACCGGCGTTCTGAAGGAGTGTCAGCCGACCAGGTTGTCGGCGAGTTCGTCGCTGAGATTGGCGTCCGTGCCCGGGATGCCGAGGTCGGAGGCGCGCTTGTCGGCCATCGCCAGCAGCCGGCGGATCCGGCCGGCGACGGCGTCCTTCGTCAGCGGCGGGTCGGCGAGCGCGCCCAGCTCCTCCAGGGATGCCTGCTTGTGGTCCATGCGCAGCCGGCCGGCAGCCGCGAGGTGCTCGGGCACCTCGTCCGCGAGGATCTCCAGGGCGCGCTGGACACGGGCCCCGGCGGCGACGGCCGCCCGGGCCGAGCGGCGCAGGTTGGCGTCGTCGAAGTTCGCGAGCCGGTTCGCCGTGGCACGCACCTCGCGGCGCATCCGGCGCTCCTCCCACGCCAGCACCGACTCGTGCGCGCCCAGCCGGGTGAGCAGCGCGCCGATCGCGTCGCCGTCGCGGACCACGACCCGGTCGACCCCGCGCACCTCGCGGGCCTTCGCCGCGATGGACAGCCGACGGGCGGCGCCGACCAGCGCGAGCGCGGCCTCCGGGCCCGGGCAGGTCACCTCCAGGGAGGACGAGCGGCCGGGCTCGGTGAGCGAGCCGTGCGCCAGGAAGGCGCCGCGCCAGGCGGCCTCCGCGTCACAGGTCGCACCGGAGACCACCTGCGGGGGCAGGCCCCGGATCGGGCGGCCCCGGCCGTCCACGAGTCCCGTCTGCCGGGCCAACTGGTCGCCGCCCGCGACCACGCGCACGACGTAGCGCGAGCCTCGGCGGATGCCGCTGGGGGCCATCACGATCAGCTCCGAGCCGTGGCCGAAGATCTCCAGGATGTCCCGCTTGAGCCGACGGGCCGCCATCGCGGTGTCCAGCTCCGCCTCGATCACGATGCGCCCGCTCACCAGGTGGAGGCCGCCGGCGAACCGCAGAAGGGCGGAGACCTCCGCCTTTCTGCAGCAGGTCCGGGTGACGGGGAGCCGGGAGATCTCGTCCTTCACCGCTGCCGTCATCGCCATGGGCCGATCCTTCCATGCATCCGAAAAATACGGTCGTACGCGGCGGCCAACAGCTCCGGGTCGTGCCTCGGGGTTCCGTCGGGCCGGGCCACCGGCGCCAGTTCGACCGCCGCCCCGAACCGTTCGGCGGCTTCGGCCAGCGAGTCGCGGTCGGGCACGGCGGCCTCGTCGGCCAGCACCACGTCCAGGGCGAGTTTAGGGGCGTGTCGTCCCAAAACCTCCAAATGACGCTGCGGGGAGAAGCCATCGGTTTCTCCCGGCTGCGGCGCGAGGTTCAGCGAGAGCACCCGGCGCGCCTTCGTCGCCATGAGGGCGTCCAGCAGCTCGGGCACCAGCAGATGCGGCATGACCGAGGAGAACCAGGAGCCTGGCCCGAGCACCACCCAGTCGGCGTCCAGCACGGCGTCGACGGCCTCCGGGACGGCCGGCGGGTCGTGCGGGACCAGGTGCACGGACTGCACCTCGCCGCGCGTCAGCGCCACGGTCGCCTGCCCGCGGACGGTCTCCACGTCGTCCGGCCGCAGCGGATCATGGCCCTTGACCAGTGCCTGGAGCTCCAGCGGCACGGCGGACATGGGCAGCACCCGTCCCTGCGCGCCGAGCAGCTTGCCGACCAGGTCCAGCGCCTGCACGTGGTCCCCGAGCTGCTCCCACAGGGCGACGATCAGCAGGTTGCCGACGGCGTGCCCGTTGATCTCGCCCTGCGACTGGAAACGGTGCTGGATGACCCGGGCCCAGGTCTGGCCCCAGTCGTCGTCGCCGCACAGCGCGGCCAGGGCCTTGCGCAGGTCGCCCGGCGGCAGCACGCCCAGCTCGGCGCGCAGGCGGCCGCTGGAGCCGCCGTCGTCGGCCACCGTGACGACTCCGGTGAGGTCGCCGGTGATCCGGCGCAGCGCGGTGAGCGAGGCGGACAGCCCCATGCCGCCGCCGAGGGCCACGACCTTGGGCTGGGTGCCGCGGCGGCGCGGTTTGCCGCCGCGGGCCTCGATCGGCCGGCTCACGCGCCCGTCGGACGCGGTCCTGCGCAGACGGCCGAGCCGTGGAGAGCGTCCTGTCATTCCCGTCCCATGTCCCGGTGCACGACCACCGTCTCCACGCCCTCGGCGGCGAGGCGCGCGGCGAGCTTCTCCGACATGGCCACCGAGCGGTGCTTGCCGCCGGTGCAGCCCACCGCGATGGTCACGTAGCGCTTGCCCTCGCGGCGGTAGCCCGCGGCGACCAGCTGGAGGAGCTCCGCGTACCGGTCGAGGAACTCCTTCGCGCCGGGCTGGTTGAGGACGTACGCGGAGACCTCCTCGTTGAGGCCGGTGTAGGGGCGCAGCTCCGGGACCCAGTGCGGGTTGGGCAGGAAGCGCATGTCCACCACGAGGTCGGCGTCGACCGGCAGGCCGTACTTGAAGCCGAAGGACATGACGGTGGCCCTCAGCTCGGGCTCCTCCTCGCCGGCGAACCGGGCGTCCATCTTGGCCCGCAGCTCGTGCACGTTGAGGCTGGAGGTGTCGATCACCAGGTCCGCGTCGCCGCGCAGCTCGCGCAGGAGTTCGCGCTCGGCGGCGATGCCGTCGACGATGCGGCCGTCGCCCTGGAGGGGGTGCGGCCGGCGCACGGACTCGAAGCGACGCACCAGCGCGTCGTCGGAGGACTCCAGGAAGACGATGCGCCGGGTGACGTTCCTCGACTCCAGGTCGGCGAGGGACTCGCGGAGGTTGTCGAAGAAGCGCCGGCCGCGGACGTCGACGACGACCGCGATGCGGGCCACGTTGCCCTGGGATCGGGCGCCCAGCTCCACCATGGTGGGGATCAGGGCGGGCGGGAGGTTGTCGACCACGAACCAGCCGAGGTCCTCCAGACACTTGGCCGCCGTCGAGCGGCCGGCTCCGGACATGCCGGAGATGATCACCAGCTCGGGGATGGCCGCGTCGGGGATCCCCGGCGGCGTGACGTCCGTACTCACCTGTGCTCCGTCTTCGTGGCGTGCTTCCTGCCCCGGGCTGCCGGCGACCGCGGGAGGCGGAGCGGCAGCCTCGCCGGACCCTTGGGGGCCGGGCCGGGGATCGGCTGTGGGCACAGTAGTGGGCGTCTGTTCCGGCTGGGCCGTGGGGTGTGCGTCGTGCTCGTTCATGTCTCCTGCCCCCGTCGTTCCTCCGGGGCCCCCGACGTCACGGGCGCTCCGGGGGAACCCGTCGTGGTGTCGGGTTCCTCATCATCAATGATCTCTCCGGTCGCCGTGTTCACGGCGGGGGCGGGCGGCGCCGCCTCGGCGAGGGCCGCGGCGATGGTCTCCGCCGTCTTGCGGCCTATGCCCGGGACCTCGCAGATCTGGTCGAGGGTCGCGGCGCGCAGCCTCTTCACCGAGCCGAAATGCTTGATCAGCGCCTGCTTGCGCGTCTCGCCGAGGCCGGGCACCTCGTCCAGCGGGCCGGCGCGGAAGCGCTTGGCCCGCTTGGTGCGCTGGTAGGTGATCGCGAAACGGTGGGCCTCGTCGCGCACGCGCTGGAGCAGATAGAGGCCCTCGCTGCTGCGGGGCAGGACGACCGGATCGTCGTCGTCCGGCAGCCAGACCTCCTCCAGGCGCTTGGCCAGACCGCACACGGCGATGTCGTCGATGCCCAGCTCGTCCAGCGCTCTCCTGGCCGCCGCGACCTGTGGCAGTCCGCCGTCGACGACGACGAGCTGGGGCGGGTAGGCGAAGCGCCTGGGACGGCCGTCGTCGCCCTTGAGGCCGCTGGTGAGGGGCGCTTCGCCGGCCACGGCCGCCGCGGCCGCGCCGTCGAGGACGGCCGGCGTGCCGTCGGCGAGGGCCGTACCGGTCCCGGCGGCGAAGGCCGTCCCGGTCCCGTCGGCCGACGGCTCGGCGCCGTCGGTCCACTCGCCCGTCCGCTCCTTCTCGGCGAGGTAGCGCCGGAAGCGGCGGGTGATCACCTCGTGCATGGAGCGGACGTCGTCCTGGCCCTCGAAGCCCTTGATCTGGAAGCGGCGGTACTCGCTCTTGCGCTGCAGACCGTCCTCGAAGACGACCATGGAGGCCACGACGTCGTCGCCCTGGAGGTGGGAGATGTCGTAGCACTCGATCCGCAGCGGGGCGCTCTCCAGGTCGAGGGCCTCCGCGATCTCCTCCAGGGCGCGCGAGCGCGTGGTCAGGTCGGAGGCGCGCTTGGTCTTGTGCAGGACGAGCGCCTGCTGCGCGTTGCGTGCGACGGTCGCCATCAGGTCCTTCTTGTCGCCCCGCTGCGGGATGCGCAGCGACACGTTGGACCCGCGGCGTTCGGTGAGCCACTCCTGCACGGGCTCGACCGGGTCGGGCAGGGCGGGGACCAGGACCTCCTTGGGGACGGAGTCGCCGCGCTCCTCGCCGTAGAGCTGCTGCAGAGCGTGTTCGACGAGAGCGCCGGTCGTGACGTCCTCGACCTTGTCGGTCACCCAGCCGCGCTGACCGCGCACGCGTCCGCCGCGGACGTGGAAGATCTGGACCGCCGCCTCCAGTTCGTCCTCGGCGACCGCGATCAGGTCGGCGTCGGTCGCGTCGGCGAGCACGACCGCGTTCTTCTCCATGGCCTTCTTCAGCGCCTCGATGTCGTCGCGCAGGCGGGCGGCCCGCTCGTACTCCATCTCCTCGGCCGCCTCCGTCATCCGCTTCTCCAGGCGGCGGAGGTAGGTGCCGGTGCGGCCGGCCATGAAGTCACAGAACTCGTCGGCCAGTTCCCGGTGGTCGTCCGGTGAGATCCGGCTCACGCAGGGCGCTGAGCACTTGCCGATGTAGCCGAGCAGACAGGGCCGGCCGGTGCGGGCGGCGTTCTTGAACACGCCGGCGGAGCAGGTGCGCACGGGGAAGACGCGCAGGAGCAGGTCGACGGTGTCCCGGATCGCCCACGCGTGCGCGTACGGACCGAAATACCTGACGCCCTTCTTCTTGTGGCCGCGCATCACCTGCACACGCGGGTACTCCTCGTTCATCGTCACCGCGAGGTAGGGGTAGCTCTTGTCGTCGCGGTACTTGACGTTGAACCGGGGGTCGTACTCCTTGATCCAGGAGTACTCCAGCTGCAGCGCCTCGACCTCCGTGGACACCACCGTCCACTCCACCGACGCGGCCGTGGTGACCATCGTGCGGGTGCGCGGGTGCAGGCCCGCCAGGTCCTGGAAGTAGTTCGCCAGGCGCTGGCGCAGGCTCTTCGCCTTTCCGACGTAGATCACCCTGCGGTGCTCGTCGCGGAACCGGTACACCCCGGGAGAGTCCGGGATCTGTCCCGGCTTGGGGCGGTAGCTGGAGGGGTCGGCCATGTCTCACACCCTACTGGCGCGGGGTGACACTCCGGCGGGGCTGTGGACAACGTCCGGCGTCCGCGACGGGACGTGGTACCTGCGGAATCCGGAAGGCCGTGGTCCGCAGGAGTGGACTCGGCCACCCGCATGTGCCACTCGGGCATCAGGTGTTGTCGGGACCAGGTCAACACGCTTCAATGCGGGGGAACTCGGGGCCCTGAAGGCCGCATCACGGATGTGAAGGAGTTCCGGCGGCGCGGTCAAGGCCCCGACCACCCCACGCACGGTCCGACCAGCCGTCGTGAGCATTCACAGAGAGGCTCCTGCATGCCGCACGCCACACAGCACGCGGACGCCGCCGGCGCCGTCACCGCGGAACTGGACACGGCCCTGCGAGGAGGGCCCTTCCACGTGGCGCTGCGGGCCGCGATCGCGGCCCGCGGACTGCCGTTGCAGCGTGTCCAGCACCACCTGTCGCGCCACGGGGTGAAGGTCGGCGTGACCAGCCTGAGCTACTGGCAGCAGGGCGCCCGGCGCCCGCAGCGGCCCGAGTCGCTGCGGGCCGTACGCGCGCTGGAGGAGATCCTGCGGCTGCCGGACGAGTCCCTGATCCGGCTGCTCGCCGCGTCGCACGACGAACCGGGCGGACCGGGCGGGCCGGGCGGACCGGGCGGGCAGGGCGGACCGGGCGGGCAGGGCGGCGGGACGGGCGGGCGGTCCGCGGGACGTTCCTACCGCTCGCTGCTGCAGGCCTCCGGCATCCTCGAACAGCTTCTCGGTGAACTCGCGTGCCCGCTGGACGGCGGACTGCACACGCTGGGCCACCACGAGCGGGTCCGCATCGGGGCCCGCCGCGAGCTGCTGGGACGGGAGTCGCAGCACATCGTGCGCGCCCATCGCGACGGCGTCGACCGGTTCGTGGCCGTCCACCACGGCGACCCGGGGTGCGCACCGGAGGGGATGACGGTGCACGCCCTGGAGAACTGCCGGGCCGGGCGCATCCGGCGCCACCACGGCACCGGCGTGCTCGTCGCCGAGCTCCTCTTCGACACCCGCCTGCGGGCCGGCGACACCTTCCTCTTCCGTTACGGCGTGGAGGACGGCACCGGCGAAGCGTCCACCGAGTACGTCCGCGGCTTCGGCGCGGCAGGAGGCCAGTACGCCCTGCAGGTCCGCTTCGACGAGCTCGCCGTGCCCGTGCGCTGCCACCGGTTCACCCAGCACTCGGCCGCGGCGCCGCGCGGCGGTCGCCAGGAACTGCCGCTGAGCGGCCGGCACCGTTCGGTGCACCTGGTCGAGCCGAGGGTGCGGTCGGGCATGGTGGGCATCGGGTGGGACTGGGAGTGACCGACGGCCACGGGTGGGTCAGGCCGCACCACGCAGACCGACCACGCGTCCCGGCCGCACTTCCTGGGCCGGCCAAGCGTCTCGGCCGCACTTCCTGGGCCGACGACGCGTCTGGGCCGCACCTCGCAGACCGACGACGTGTCTGGGCCGCAGACGGGCGAGACGTCTGGGCCGCACCCGCAGAGCGTCCACTCGCCGGTCGACGTTCAACCGCCTCGGCCGCATTTTGCAGACCCTCCGCAGGCCCTCCGCAGACCGTCTGCGCCGCGCGGCCCGACTCGACGACCGTACGCGCCCCTCGGGAGCGCTCGGCGCCGGTTTTGGGGCGCGACTGTGAAATGCGGTAGCTTCCCGGCCGGCGGCTCACCTGCTCCTTCGTCCGCCGTACCTCGTGCGGCCGCCCCGCGAGCAGCGGTCCGAGCGGTCGCAGACAGCCAGAGAGGAACCGCCCCGTGATCGTCGTCGCCGGTGAGGCCCTGATCGACCTGGTGCCGCAGGGGACGGGCGCCCTCGCGGGTCTGCAGCCGGCGCTCGGCGGCGGCCCGTACAACACGGCGGTCGCTCTGGCCCGCCTAGGCTCCCCCACCGCCTTCGCCTCCCGCGTGTCACGGGACGCCTTCGGCGAGGCGCTGCTGGACAGACTGCGGGACACGGGCGTGGACCTGTCCGCTGTGCAGCGCGGCGCGGAGCCGACCACGCTCGCGGTCGCCTCCCTCGACGCGAACGGTTCGGCCGCCTATTCCTTCTACGTCGACGGCACCGCGGACCGGCTGTTCACGGCCCCCGACGCGCTGCCCGCGGGTACCCGCGCGGTGTCCTTCGGCACCTGCTCGCTCGTGCTGGAGCCTGGTGCGAGCGCGTACGAGGAGCTGATGCGCGCCGCCGCGTCGCGGGGCCTGTTCACCGCACTCGACCCGAACATCCGATCAGGGCTGATACCGGACGCCGACGCGTACCGTGCCCGCTTCAAGGGCTGGCTGCCCTCGGTGTCGCTGCTGAAACTCTCCGAGGAGGACGCCGCGTGGCTGGGCGGCACCCCGCACGAGTGGCTGTCCGCGGGCCCCTCGGCCGTCGTGATCACCCAGGGCGGCGCCGGACTGACCGCGTTCACCCGGGACGGGTCCGTCTACTCGGTGCCGGGTGAGCGGGTGGACGTCGTGGACACCATCGGCGCCGGGGACACGGTGAACGCGGCTCTGTTGCACGGGCTTTCGGTGCGGGACGCGCTGTCCCCGGCCGCGTCGGCGGCTCTGGGCGCCGCCGGATGGCAGGAACTGCTGCGGTTCGCCGCGCGCGCGGCGGCGATCACCTGCTCCCGGGCGGGCGCGGAACCGCCGTACGCCGCCGAGCTGGGGGCGCTCGGGGACTTCTAGCGGCCTCGCGGGAAGCGGCTGCCGGACGAACGGGCGGCGCTCCACGGTGAGTTCCGTGGAGCGCCGCCCGTCGCGACCGTTGCCCGTCGCCACCGCTCTCAGGCGTTGCGGGCCCGCGTCGTCTTCTTCGCGGGAGCCGCCTTGGCCGGCCCGGCGGCCTTCTCGGCCGTCGTGTCCTTCGCCGCGCCCGCCTTCCTGGCGCTCGCGGTCTTGGCGGTCGCGGTCTTGGCGGTGGCCGGCTTGCGCGCGGTCGTCTTCGCCGCGACGGTCTTCCCGGCGGCAGCCGTCTTCTTCGCCGCCGCCCGGCGCGGGGCCTGTGCGGGCGCCGCGTCGCTGATCCGGTCGGCGTCGAGGATCTCGCGCAGGAACTTGCCGGTGTGGCTGGTCGACACCCCGGCGACCTCCTCCGGCGTTCCCTCGGCGATGACGAGACCGCCGCCGGCGCCGCCCTCGGGACCCATGTCGACGACCCAGTCGGCCGTCTTGATCACGTCGAGGTTGTGCTCGATGACGATGACCGTGTTGCCCTTGTCGACGAGGCCGGAGAGGACCTTGAGGAGCTTGCTGATGTCCTCGAAGTGCAGGCCCGTGGTCGGCTCGTCCAGGACGTAGACCGTGCGGCCGGTGGAGCGCTTCTGCAGCTCGCTGGCGAGCTTCACACGCTGGGCCTCGCCGCCGGACAGGGTGGTCGCGGCCTGGCCGAGCCGGACGTAGCCGAGGCCGACGTCCTTCAAGGTGTTGAGGTGCCGGGCGATCGACGGTACGGCCTCGAAGAAGCCCGTCGCCTCCTCGATCGGCATGTTCAGGACTTCGGCGATGGACTTGCCCTTGTAGTGGACCTCCAGGGTCTCCCGGTTGTAGCGGGCGCCGTGGCAGACCTCGCACGGGACGTAGACGTCCGGGAGGAAGTTCATCTCGATCTTGATCGTGCCGTCGCCCGCGCAGTTCTCGCAGCGGCCGCCCTTGACGTTGAAGGAGAAGCGGCCGGGCAGATAGCCGCGGACCTTCGCCTCGGTCGTCTCCGCGAACAGCTTGCGGACGTGGTCGAAGACGCCGGTGTACGTGGCCGGATTGGAGCGCGGGGTGCGGCCGATGGGCGACTGGTCGACGTGGACGACCTTGTCGACGAGGTCGTCGCCCTCCACGCGCGTGTGCCGCCCCGGGACGTTCCTCGCGCCGTTCAGCTCGCGGGCCAGGTGTGTGTACAGGATGTCGTTGACCAGCGTGGACTTGCCGGAGCCGGACACGCCGGTGACCGCCGTGAACACGCCCAGCGGGAACGACACGTCGATGTCCTGCAGGTTGTTCTCGCGTGCGCCGTGGACGGTGAGCCGGCGGGTGGGGTCCTGCGGGCGCCGGACGTCGGGCAGCGGGATCGCCTTCTTGCCGGACAGGTACTGCCCGGTCTGCGACTCCTCGTTGGTGAGCAGCTCCTTCAGGGAGCCGCTGTGCACGACCTTGCCCCCGTGCTCGCCCGCGCCGGGGCCGATGTCGACGATCCAGTCGGCGACCTTGATGGTGTCCTCGTCGTGCTCGACGACGATGAGCGTGTTGCCCATGTCGCGCAGCCGGACGAGGGTCTCGATCAGCCGGTGGTTGTCGCGCTGGTGCAGGCCGATGGACGGCTCGTCGAGGACGTACAGGACGCCGACCAGGCCGGAGCCGATCTGGGTGGCCAGCCGGATGCGCTGGGCCTCGCCGCCGGAGAGCGTGCCGGCCGCGCGGTTGAGCGAGAGGTAGTCCAGACCTACGTCGACCAGGAACCGCAGCCGCTCGTTGACCTCCTTCAGGACCCGCTCGGCGATCTTCTTGTCGCGGGCGCTGAGCTTGAGCTCGCCCAGGAAGTCCGCGCAGTCGCTGATGGACATGCCGGAGACCTCGGCGATGGACCTGCCCATGACGGTGACCGCGAGGACGAGCGGCTTCAGCCGGGTGCCCTCACAGGTGGGACACGGCACCTCGCGCATGTAGCCCTCGAAGCGCTCCCGGCCGGCATCGCTCTCGGCCTCGCCGTGCCGGCGCTTCACGAACGGGACGGCGCCCTCGAAGGGGGTCGTGTAGACCCGCTCGCGGCCGTACCGGTTGCGGTAGCGGACTTCGATCTGCGTCTTGTGGCCGTACAGCAGCGCCTTGCGGGCGCGCTGCGGCAGGCCCGCGAAGGGAATGTCCGTGCGGAACCCGAGGGCGTCGGCGAGCGCGCCGGTCAGACGGCCGAAGTACTCCTTGGTGTGGCCGTGCGACCAGGGGTGGATGGCGCCCTCGTCCAGGGACTTGTCCTCGTCCGGGACGATCAGCTCGGGATCGACCTCCATGCGCGTGCCGATGCCGGTGCATTCGGGGCAGGCGCCGAAGGGCGAGTTGAAGGAGAAGGAGCGGGGCTCCAGCTCCTCGAAGGACAGGTCGTCGTACGGGCAGTACAGGTGCTCCGAGTACATGCGTTCGCGCTCGGGGTCGTCCTCGGGGAGGTCGACGAAGTCGAGGACGACCATGCCGCCGGAGAGCCCGAGGGCGGTCTCCACGGAGTCGGTGAGACGACGCTTGGCGGTGTCCTTCACGGTGAGGCGGTCGATGACCACCTCGATGGTGTGCTTCTCCTGCTTCTTCAGGGCGGGCGCGCTGGACAGCTGCACTGTCTCGCCGTCCACCCGCGCGCGGCTGTAGCCCTTGGTCTGGAGGTCGGCGAACAGGTCGACGAACTCCCCCTTGCGCTCGCGCACCAGCGGCGACAGCACCTGGAAGCGGCTGCCCTCGGGCAGTTCCAGCACCTTGTCCACGATGGCCTGCGGCGACTGGCGGGAGATCGGCCGGCCGCACTCGGGGCAGTGCGGCTTGCCGATGCGCGCGAAGAGCAGACGCAGGTAGTCGTAGACCTCGGTGATGGTGCCGACCGTGGAGCGCGGGTTGCGCGAGGTCGACTTCTGGTCGATCGAGACGGCCGGCGAGAGGCCCTCGATGAAGTCGACGTCCGGCTTGTCCATCTGTCCGAGGAACTGGCGGGCGTACGAGGAGAGCGACTCGACGTAGCGCCGCTGGCCCTCGGCGAAGATGGTGTCGAAGGCCAGCGAGGACTTGCCCGACCCCGACAGGCCCGTGAAGACGATGAGCGAGTCGCGTGGCAGGTCGAGCGAGACATTCTTGAGGTTGTGCTCGCGCGCGCCACGGACGATGAGACGGTCGGCCACGCCGGTCCGCACCTTTCTTGAGAGGAGTGACAGGGGCGAGGCCCCCGTCTTTCCCAGACTAGGGGGAGCCACTGACAACGCCGGTCGGGACGGATCCCGGATTCACCGGTTGACAACAATCCCCGGCCTTCCAGCATGCCCGACGCCGCAACCGACCATATAGCACGTGCATTCGATTTACGTGCTCCGTCGGCCACCTTCACCCGAAGGGGTGGCGGGGCTAGGGTCATGACCATGATTGATCACGCTCATGACCTGGAGTCTGTACGTGAGGCGACGGAGCGGCTCCTCAGCGCAGTCGCCGCGCTGGACGACGCGTCCGTGACCGAGCCGTCCCGCCTGCCCGGCTGGAGCCGTGGCCATGTCCTGGCTCATATCGCCCGCAACGCCGACGCGCTCGTGAACGTCCTCGAAGGGCGGCCCATGTACGCCGACGCACACGTCCGCGACGCGGACATCGAGCGCGACGCCCCACGCCCCCTGGACGTCCAGCTCGCGGACGTGCGGGAGAGCGCGGCCCGCTTCCGGGCGGCGGGCGCGGCGCCCGCGGACTGGTCGCGCACCGTGGAGCTGCGCAACGGGGTCGTCGACGCGGCGGCCCGGGTGCCCTTCCGCCGGTGGGTGGAGGTCGAGCTGCACCACGTGGACCTCGGCATCGGCCAGGAGCTGGAAGACCTGCCCGAGGAGTTCACCGCGCGGGAGATCGCGTTCCTCGCGGAGCGGTTCACGGGGCATCCCGAGGTACCGCCGACCCGTTTGACGGACGGCACGCGCGCGTGGCACACCGGCCTGGAGGCCGAGGCGCCCGAGGTGACCGTCACGGGCGCTCCCGCCGAACTTCTGGGCTGGCTCTCGGGGCGCCGCGACGGATCCGGGCTGACGGTCGACGGCGGGCCCCTGCCGGCGCTCCCCCCGCTATAGGCTGCCGTCATGACGTACAGCGGACAGGTGACGGTCGGCGGCCCGGCGGACGTGCACGAGCTCAAGGACCTGATGATCACCAAGATCGCGGTCGGCCCGATGAACAACAACGCCTATCTGCTGCGCTGCCGGGCCACGGACGAGCAGCTGTTGATCGACGCGGCGAACGACGCGCCCGCCCTGCTCGGCACGATCGGCGACGACGGCATCGCGTCCGTCGTCACCACCCATCGGCACGGCGACCACTGGCAGGCGCTCGCCGAGGTCGTGGCGGCCACGCACGCGCGTACCCACGCCGGACGCGAGGACGTCGAGGGCATCCCGGTGCCGACCGACGTTCCGGTCGACGACGGCGACGTGATCCGGGTGGGGAACGTCGAGCTCACCGCGCGCCATCTGGTCGGGCACACGCCCGGCTCGATCGCCCTGGTCTACGACGATCCGCACGGCCACCCCCACGTCTTCACCGGCGACTGCCTCTTCCCCGGCGGCGTGGGCAACACCCGTAAGGACCCTGAGGCGTTCGCCCGTCTGATCCACGATGTCGAGACGAAGATCTTCTACGTCCTGCCGGACGAGACCTGGGTCTACCCGGGACACGGCGACGACACCACGCTGGGCACCGAGCGCCCGCACCTTCCGGAGTGGCGCGCACGAGGCTGGTAACCGTCCGACGACGACCGCCCCTGTTGCGAAACCGAAGAGGGGCGGTCGCGCGTTCAGGCCCGTAGCCGGGTGCTCTGATCGCCGGTTGCCGGCCGGATGTTTCCTCGTCGGGCTCGTCCACCTCCTCCCCCCGCGGCCGAGCCAGCGGCCGAACGGCCCGGCCCGGCCCGGACCTTCAACTCCAAGCACACCGGGCCCTTTCGTACGGTGCGGCGGCAGCGGGATCACGCACCCTCCCCTTCCTGTCGGGCCTGCGCCAGCAGCGCCGCCACGACGTCGTCCGCCTGGTCCTCGGGCTGCACGACGCGCGTGTCCGCCATGTCGGTGGTGGCGGAGCCGAGTACCTGCCCTTGACGGCGTTCCATCAACTCGGGATCGGCGGTGCCGCCGGGCCCGGTGAGGTCGACCCGGGTCGGCCGGCGCGGGACGGCGATCTCCGGCCCGGCCGGAGCCTCGGACAGACGTCAATAGTTACGCGAAAAATATTTCGCGTAACTGTTGACGTACTTTCGGGATGGAGGGGACGCTGGAAGTGCCCCCTTCGGTTCTCCCGGAAAGCGCGACCGCCATGAACACCACTCGCCCGAGCTTCCCACCCGCGTCGGATGCCACCGCCCCGGTCGCCCGCCGGCGGTTCCCGGTGGCCGCGGTGCTGGCCGACCGTCTCGATGACACCGCCGTGGTGGACGCGGCCGCCCGGCTCGCCGCCTCGCGCGGTGCACCGCTGCTGCTGATCGCGGTGCTGCCTCCACCGCCACCCAGGACCAAGACCGTCCGCCCGGACTCGATGGCGGTCCGTGCGGTGGTCGGGCGGGCCCTGCCGCGGCTGGCCCGCGCGGGGATCGCACATCGGTCGGCCGTCTATCACCGTCCCGCTGCGCGCGGCGGCGGGCGGCTGCATGCGGCGAAGGCGCTGCTGGACACGGCGGCCCTTCACGGCTGCTCGCTGCTGGTGGCATCGCGCAGCGGGCCGGCGGGGCTGGACGCGTGCACGGTCATGGAGGCCGCCGCCATCCGTGGCGGCCCGTTCGTGCACGCGGCCTCGCCGGCGCCGTGGGCGCCGCCGGCCACGCCCCGCACGCCCCGCTGAGCCCCGGGCAGAAAGGAATCGGTCCCGGCCGCCCCGCGGGGAGAGGAGCGGCCGGGACCGGCTGCCGCACACCCTCATGCCGCCTACCGCTGAGCGCCGGTTACAAGGCGGTGCGTTCGGGGCCGACGACGGGGGCGTCCTCACGGTGCAGGAAGGTGACCAGGAGGTCACCGACGGGGTGGTCGGCCTCGCTGGGGTGGCGCAGGGCGACGGTGGGATCGATGGTGTAGCGGTTTCGGCGGCCGACGCGCTCGCGGGTGAGGTATCCGGCCGCTTCGAGGTCGGAGACGATCAGTTGGACGGCGCGTTCGGTGATGCCGATGGCGTCGGCGACGTCGCGTCCGCGCGCCCCGGGGTCGCGGGCGAGGGCGATCAGGACCCGGGCGTGGTTGGTCAGGAAGGTCCACTGGTCGCCGCGCGGGCTGGAGGGATGGCTCATGGCCTTCATCATACGAAGCCGGCTTCGCATGATCAACATCATTTCGCGAAAAATAATTGACGAAAAAGTTTTCGCGTAACCGGGGACGGGAATCAGAGGGACAGGTGACGCCGGACGCACCCCACCACCCTCTTCGACCCTGCTGAAAGGGGGTCCCGATGTCCTGCAAGACCTCCGTCCCGACCCCGACCCGCCCGGCGGACACCGGCTCCCCGGTGCTGCCGCTGTCCCTGCCGCACCCGGTCACCGCGCTGGTGACCGACCGTCCCGACGACCTGGCCGTGGTGGACGCGGCCGTGCGGCTGGCCGCTCCCCGCAAGGCTCCGGTGCTGCTGGTCGCCGTCCTGCCCGCGCCGTCACAGATCCCGGACCACGCCCGTGTGGACGCGCAGGCGGCGCGGGTGTGCCTGGCCCGGGTGCTGCCCCGGCTGCGGGTGGCCGGGGTCGGCTACATCCCGGTCGCTCACCGCGTCCCGGCCGAGAGCGGCGGGCAGCCCAGGCTGCGGGCCGCGGGCGGTGTGCTGGCGCTGGCCGGACGCCACCATTCACCGCTGGTGGTGGCCTCCAGCCGGGGACCGGCCGGCCTGGACGCGCACAGCCTGATCGAAGCCTCGGCCGTACGCGGCGGCCCCTTCGTCCACGCCGTCGCACCCACCCGCGAGGCCGTGCCTGTCGCCGACGTGGGACTGGATCCGGCGGACCTGTCGCCCGCGGAGGTGCGCGATGTGTGGACGCTCGCCCAGCGCCGCCTGCCCACGGCCCGACGGATCGAGGCGTGATGAACGGCCTGTACGCGCTCGCACCCTGGTGGCTGCCGGCGCTCGTGGACCTGGTCGTCGGCGGCCTGTGCCTCGCCCTCGCCAAGCGGCCGCGCCGCCGCACCGCTGTCCGCCGGCCCGCCTGAACCGGGGAGGTGAACGCCTGGACGAACTGAATCAGCGCCCGGGCCCGGCAGCCCTCCGAAGCCCCCCGGGCCCGGGGCACCACTCCCCACCTTCTTGTCCGCCCTTGCCACTACGGCCCGCACGAGGAAGCCCGATCCACCATGAATGAACTGTCGTTCGCCGTCCCGCTGTGGGTATGGGCCGCTGTCACGCTCGGCATCGGCGTGATGCTCGCCGTCGATCTGATCGCCCATCGCGACAACCACGTCATCGGCTTCCGCGAGGCCGCGCTGTGGAGCGGCCTGTGGATCGCCATCGGCCTCGGCTTCGGCCTGATCCTGTGGGCGTGGCAGGGCGGCGAGGCATCGTCCACGTACTACGCCGGCTACCTGATCGAAAAGGCCCTGTCGATCGACAACGTCTTCGTCTTCGCGCTGGTCTTCTCGTTCTTCGCCGTGCCCGACGCCTACCAGCACAAGGTCCTGTTCTGGGGCGTCATCGGCGCGCTCGCGGCCCGGCTGGTGTTCATCTTCATCGGCGCCGAACTGCTCCAGGTCTTCTTCTGGACCGCCTACCTCTTCGGGGCATTCCTGATCTGGACCGGCTACAAGATGGCCGTCTCCAAGGACGAGGAGGTCCACCCCGACCGCAACCCCGTCGTCCGACTCGTCAAGAAGATCATCCCCACCGATCCGCGATTCCACGGCGACAAGTTCTTCATCCGCGTCAGCGGCAAGCGCATCGCCACGCTGCTGTTCGTGGTCCTGGTCGCGGTCGAGGCCACCGACCTCGTCTTCGCGGTCGACTCCGTCGCCGCCGTCCTGGCCATCACCACCAACACCTTCATCGTCTGGACCGCCAACGCCTTCGCCGTCCTCGGCCTGCGCAGCCTGTACTTCTGCCTCGCCGGGCTGCTGCGCCGCTTCCAATACCTGCACTACGGACTCGCGGTGCTGCTCGCGTTCGCCGGCGTCAAGCTCATCCTCTCGGAGACGCCCGTCGGCAAGCTGCCCATTCCCCTCACCCTCGGCGTCATCGCCGTCACCATCACCGTCTCCATCGCCTGGTCCCTTATCGCCACCCGCGGCGAGGACAGCGACAGCGGCGAAACCGCATCTCAGACGGACCCCATGGCCGACACGCAGCCACACCCGGCCACCGGCGCCCACGCCTCGACCCCCTCCGCCGGCCCGCACCATCCGGAAGGACGGCCGTCATGACCACCCTCAGCCCCCACCGCCGCAGCACACCCGCCCCGCCCCGCACCTCCCCCGTCCACCCCCACACCGTCGCCGGCGCTCCGGAAGGCGATGGCGTCCTGGCCATCCTGACCGGCGCCCGCGCCGATGCAGACGTGGCCGCCCGCGCGGGCCGGCCCCAGAGCGCAGCCGCCCTGCCCAGTTCAGCCGGGCCGGTGGCTGCGCGCCGTTGTACGCGGCTCGCGCACCCAACCGTCATGCCGGCAGCCGGACACGGTGCGGCACGAAGGGCTCGTCGTCCCCGGCACCCGCACTCGACATCGGGGCCCGCCGCCGGCCTGTGCTCCGGTCACCGTCCAAGAACAGACGCCGGGTGCCGGAAGCCTCCGGATCAGCGCCCTGGGAGGACTGTTCGGCGGGCGGTACCCCAGCACAGCGAGCTGCTGTGGTCGTTGCGCAGCCCCAGCCATACCGTCCCGGGGAGAGATCTCCGGGGGCCCGGAGACCAGCGGGTACGGCGGATTCCCGGGAGCCACTCGGGCGACTTTCCGACGGGGCGGTGACGTGACTGCCGTGATTCCCGGCCGACCGGTACGACCATGCTGACGTACCGCGGCACCAGCCACTGGGAGGACCTGTGGAGCGAGAGGACGGCACATCGGTGGCCACCGGTGTCACCACCGAGCGTCTCACCGGGCTCCGCAGGTGGAACCTGGGGCTCACGCTGCTGCACCTGATCCAAGCCGTGGCCATCGTCCTGCTCGCCGGAAGCTTCTCGATCACCGTGACCTCCTCCGTCCCCGAGGGGCCACCGGGAACGGCAGCGCCCGCCCCGGAAGCGTTGTTCGACGTGCCGATCGGCTGGGCGGTCGCCGTCTTCCTCGCCCTCGCGGCAGCAGACCACCTGCTGACGGCGACAGTGTGCCGCGGCACCTACGAACGCGACCTCAGACGCGGCATCAACCGTTTCCGGTGGCTGGAGTACGCGCTGAGCGCAACCCTGATGGTGCTCCTCATCGGCTTCTACGCGGGCATTACCGGCCTCAATGCCGTCATCGCCGTCGTCGGCGCCAACGTCGGGATGATCCTCTTCGGCTGGCTCGAGGAGGTGATGAACCCGCCGGGACGGGCGAGGAGCAGGATGCTGCCGTTCTGGTTCGGGACGCTGGTCGGCGTCACGCCGTGGGTCTCGATCGCGTACAACACCGTCGCGGCCGAGACCGTCCCCGGCTTCGTGTACGGAATCGTTCTCGTCCAGGCCGCCCTCTTCTTCAGCTTCGGTCTCAACCAGTGGCTCCAGTACCGCGGAGTCGGCCGGTGGTCCGACTACGCATATGGCGAAAAGGCCTACCTGGTCCTCAGCCTCGTGGCGAAGTCACTCCTGGCGTGGCAGATCTTCGCCGGCTCGCTGGCTGACTGAACCTCTTCTGTCCGAAACCCCCATCGGCAAGACCCGAACACCCGGTTCGCGGGCGGCCTCGATGGCATCGGCCGTCAGCCGGTCATGAGCGGGGGCGTTCCTCACCCGAGTGCGCGCTCACACCGTTCTCGACGTACTCACCGCCGACCTCCCGGCCGTTCTCCTCGGAGAACGGCCGGGAGGTCGATCATCTGCCGGTTGACGCCCCGTCGACGGTACGCGCGGGTCCCCGGAGATCCGCGCGTAGAGGAAGACGAGGGTACGGCGCGGGAGCATCCTGGCGTTCAGAGGAACCTAGGACTACTCCGGGGGCGTGGGCAACACCCGTAAGGACCCTGAGGCGTTCGCCCGTCTGATCCACGATGTCGAGACGAAGATCTTCGACGTCCTGCCCGACGAGACCTGGGTCTACCCGGGACACGGCGACGACACCACCGTCGGCACGGAGCGGCCCCACCTCGCGGAGTGGCGCGCACGAGGCTGGTAACCGTCCGACGGCGACCGCCCCGCTTCGAACCGTAAACGGGGGCGGTCGCGAGTTCAGGCCCGCAAGTGGCACCAGTGCCTCGTGCGGCGGTGAGCGCGGCCACGGTGATGAGCCGGGATGGCGCGGCGCCCGTCAGAGCCACGTCGGACGGGGAGCGGCCGCCGACTTCCTCCGCCTGCCGGGCGAGCGCGGCGCCCTTCCCGGGCCGAAGATCTGAAACCGGCTCCGCAGCCGGACGGGCCACAGACGGAACCGCGTCCACCACTTGGGGTCAGGGCCCCGATCCCGCAAGCGCCCACCCACTGCCACCCCACCGCCCGATCACAGTCAGGCACACGCTGGGCTGAGTTCCCGGCCTGGCAGATACAGCGACCACTCTTCAGCGGTGAAGTCTCGGTGAACGGCCCGGCAGATGTGGCGGATGGTTTCGGATGGCGTAGAGAGGTTCACGTCCCACAGTCGCACCGTTTTGTCCCAGCCGGCGGTGGCGAGGGTGCGGCCGTCCGGGCTGAACGCCACCGTGAACACATACCCGGTATGGCCGGTCAGGGTCCGGCGAACTTCACCGGTGGCCACGTCCCACAACCGCGCCGTCTGATCACGACCGCCTGTGGCGAGGGTACGGCCGTCCGGGCTGAACGCCACCGCGTACACGGGGCCGGTGTGGCCGGTGAAAGTGCGGCGAACTTCACCGGTGGCGGCATCCCACAACCGCACCGGATCGTCGTCACTGCCGGTGGCGAAGGCGCGGCCGTCGGGACTGAACGCCATCGCTTCCGCGAAGTCGGTGTGGCCGGTGAAGGTGCGACGGGGTTCGCCGGTGGCCACGTCCCACAACTGCACCGTTTGGTCTGCGCCCCCGATGGCGAGAGTGCGGCCGTCGGGACTGAACGCCACCGCATCCACGGAACCGGTGTGGCCGGTGAAGGTGCGACGGGGTTCGCCGGTGGCCACGTCCCACAACCGCGCCGAGTGGTCGCCGCCGCTGGCAAGAGTGCGCCCGTCCGGGCTGAACACCACCGCGCCCACACCCTCAGTGTGGCCAGTGAGGGTGTGGCGGGTTCTGCCGGTGGCCACATCCCACAACCGCACCGTTCCATCGCCGCTGCCGGTGGCGAGAGTGCGGCCGTCCGGGCTGAACGCCACCGCAGCCACGTCCTTGGTGTGGCCGGTAAGGGTGCGGCGAACCTCACCAATGGCCACATCCCACAACCGCACCGTATGGTCTGCGCCCCCGATGGCGAGAGTGCGGCCGTCGGGACTGAACGCCACCGCATCCACGGAACCGGTGTGGCCGGTGAAGGTGCGGCGGGCTCCGCTCCTCGTCACGTCCCACAACCGCGCCGTATCGTCAAAGCTGCCGGTGGCGAGAGTGCGGCCGTCAGGGCTGAAGGCCACCGCAGCCACATCCTGAGTGTGGCCGGTGAGGGTGCGGCGAACCTCACCGGTAGCCACATCCCACAACCGCACCGTCTTGTCGCGACCGCCGGTGGCGACGGTATGGCCGTCGGGACTGAACGCCACCGCAGCCACGGAGCCGGTGTGGCCGGTGAGGGTACGGCGGGTTCTGCCGGTGGTCACGTCCCACAACCGCGCCGTATCGTCGCCACCGCCGGTGGCAAGGGTGCGGCCGTCCGGGCTGAACGCCACCGCATCCACGAAGTCGGTGTGGCCGGTGAGGATGCGGCGGGTTTCGCCACTGGCTACGTCCCACAACCGCACGGTCTTGTCGCGACCGCCGGTGGCGAGGATGCGGCCGTCGGGGCTGAACGCCACCGCAGCCACGTCCTGAGTGTGGCCGGTAAGGGTGCGGCGAACCTCACCGGTGGCCACGTCCCGCAACCGCACGGTCTCGTCGCTGCCGCCGGTGGCGAGGATACGGCCGTCGGGACTGAACGCCACCGCATCCACGGAACCGGTGTGGCCGGTGAGGATGCGGCGGGTTTCGCCACTTGCTACGTCCCACAGCCGCACCGTCCCGGCTTGGCTGCCGGCGGCAAGGGTACGGCCGTCGGGACTGAACGCCACCGTGTAGACGAGGCCGGTGGTACTGATGAGGGTGCGGCGGGTTCTGCCGGTGGTCACATCCCACAACCGCGCCGAATGGTCGCCGCTGCCGGTGGCAAGGGTGCGGCCGTCGGGACTGAACGCCACCGCGTCCACCAAGCCGGCATGGCCGGTGAGTGTGGTCTGCAAGGGGCGGGAGGCGGCTGTGTCGAGGCTGGTGACGGCTTCGGTCGTGGGACTGGTGCGGTAGGCCTGGACGGCCAGCAGTGACGCCAGATCCGGGTTGGTATCCATCAGAGTGGCGGACTGCGCGGCCAACTGCCGGGACTGAGCCGTCTTTTGTGCGGTGATGGCGGTTTGGCGTTGCAGGAAGGCCAGGCCGGCGGCAATGAGGGCTAGAGCGAGCAGGCCGGTCAGGGCGATGTTGATGCGGCGGGTGCGGCGGAGCGCGGCGTGCTGTCGTTGCCGGCTGTCGTTGAGGAAATCGGTGATGTGTGGGGGCAGGCCGCGCTGCTGGGCCAAGGTGGTGCCTTCGGCTAGATCGGTGCCGTCCAGCAGGTCGCCGGGATGACCGGTCTCGGCGTGGCGGGCCTGCTGTTCGCCGACGCGTTGGAGCCAAGTGTGGAAGTGGTGATCGGCGGCGACCCAGTCGCGTAGGTCGGTCCAGTCGCGGACGAGTGCGTCGTGGATGAGTTCGGCGGTCGCGGCATCGGGGGTGCCGTCAGGGCGGGGCATGGTGCGGGTGGCGATGATCCTGTGGCCGGTCAAGGCGGCCATGACTGTCTCGAAGGTCTGGTCGTCCTGCGGGGTGGCGGTGTAGGGGTCGATGGCCAGGGCGCGCAGGTCGGTCAGGGGCACTTGGCGGCGGGTGGCCGGGATGGCGTGGGCGTCGTCGGCCGGCCGTACCAGGGCGGTCAGGATCCGCCGTGCGGTGGAGCGGTGGTCGGCGGGCATGTCGGCGAGGACTGTGTTGCACCAGGTGGTCAGCGCTCCGCTGACCTCGCCGATCCGGTCGTAGGCGCGATGGGTAAGCCTGCCGTCCTCACGGCGCTCCCACAGCTGGCTCAAGGCCAGTTGGAGGGGCGGCAGCAGGGTGACCGGTGCCTGCCGGGTGGACAAGGCGGTGGGATCGGCGGCCAGGACATCGGTGATGATGCGTTCTGCCAGGCCGCTTTCCGCGCTGGCGCCCGCGGTGTGGGCGGGCCTGGTGATGATGGCGTGCAGATCCTGGATGCTCAAGGTGGCAGGAATGTTGAGCAGTCCAGGGGACGCGGCGTCCAGCAGATCTGGGGCCCATGCGGCCAGGCGCGAGTAGAAGTCGTCGCGCATGACCAGGATCATGGTAACCGCCACCGATGAGCGGAGCAGCGCCACGAGTTGTTCGGCCGCGGCGTGCTGCCGGGCCGGCTGCCGGCCGGCGGCGGGCTCGGTGAGCAGTTCCTCGAACTGGTCGATGACCAGCACCAGGCGCCGGTCGCCCGGCTCCGCCGCGAGTCTGCGTTCGGCCGCTGTGACGATCCCGTCGCTCGTGGCGTCGGGCAGGCCGGCACGCTCCAGTTCGGCTAGCAGGTCCTGCCCGGGGCGGGCGATCACGTGCAGCCAACGGTCGCTGCCGGGCAGTATGCCCTCGGCCAGCGCCGGCAGCACTCCCGCCTGCACCAGCGACGACTTGCCCGCGCCGGAGGGGCCGAGGAGCAGCAGTCCCCGACGCTGCCTGGTGAGAGCCGCCACGACGCGTTCGACCGCGGTCTTCCGGCCGTGGAACCATCCTGCGTGCTCGGCGGTGAACGGTTCAAGGCCACGGTAGGGGTGCACCTGCTGCTCGGCCAGGCCGGGCCATACCTCACGCAGTACCTGGGTGGGGGTGGCGTAGGCGACTGCGACGCCGCGGGCGTGGGAGTCGGGGGCGGTGATAGCGGTGACCATGCCGATCACCAGGCCGGTGACCTCATCGAGCACCGGTCCCCCGCTGAATCCCGTGGTCAGGTCGTTGGCGTCGGCCAGTTGCAGAAGGGGGCCCGCACTGCCGGGGAGCAGGTCACCGGCTGTGCCGTAGCCGAAGTGGCCGCCGGCAGGTGCCTGGGAGGGGAATCCGTAGGACCGGATGCGGTGTCCGCGGCAGCCTGCCGCGGACCCCATCCGCACCGGTCGGGCACCCGTCGGGGCGCTGTCCAGGCGCAGGACCGCGAGGTCCTCGGCCTGCGGTCCGCGCCACGACTCGGACAGCACATGCCCGGTCAGGCATGGGCTGCCGGGCAGGTGCGGGAAAGTCAGTCGCACACGCCCGCCGGGTTCCTCGCCGGCAGTCTGTACTACGTGTGCGCAGGTGACGACGGTCTCCTCGGCAACGAGGAATCCCGTCCCGGCGGTCCGGCCGTCCTCGGCGAGGACTCGGACAATCGCGCCGAGCACCGCTGGCCGGTCCTGCCCGGCCGCCTCCCCGTCCGTGTCGTCGGTGGCAGTCATGCCTCCTGCCTCCCGGCTGCCGTCATAGCGCGCCGTCAGGGGATTCCTGGCGGTTCCACACCACTCTGACTTGCAGATGCACCGCCGATTCACTCTTGGCGATCACTGCTCCGGCCTGAGCCGACAGGTCCACCCCGAACTCCACCTCGATCTCATCGGGACCGGCCTGCCGTAACTGCTCCAGTACAGCCCGCGCGGTCTCCCGCACGGGGACCAGCGCCTGCTGCACAGTGTGCGGCAGCTCCCGCATCGCATCCGCGACGCGCCCGGCCTTCACCGGCCCATCCACCTCCGGCGCGGCCTCGACCAGCACCACACCCCCGCCCTCCAATGGAAGTCGCGCAAAACTCTGCACCTGCACCCCCGTACGTCGTATCCGAACCCCCCGCGCCGGACGCGGACGGACGAAGACACTACCCCGCCCAACCCCCGCGCAGACCAGGCAGACGGCAACTTGGCCGTTACAGCCAGATCAAGGGCGAAGGGCTGGTCGCGGTGCTCCGGGCAGGCTGGGGAGTGACCTCGACCAGGTGCTGTGCAGTGGCCTCGTTGACGATGCGCTGCACGAAGTGCCGGCCAAGTCGATGACCGAGTAGGCCCGGTCGCCTGTCTGGTCTGGCGGCGGTGGCCAGGTGAGGCCGGCGGTGGCGTTGTCCTCCCAATCGTCCACCCGCTGGAAGCAGCCGTTCATGGGACGGGAATGCCGGGCCCGTCCGCCTTGGCCGACGATCGCCGGTTCCCCGGAGGCGTGGGCAACACCCGTAAGGACCTGAGGGGTTCGCCCGTCTCATCCACGTTCACGGGGCACATGTGGCCCGACGTGCGCGCCCCGTGTGAAACGCGCGCACACGCCGGCCCCTTCCGCGCGCTCCCCGCGCACGTGGTGGCGCGGTCGACTGGTGGCAGCCCCGCGCGGGATGACGGCTCCGGCGCGGAACGGGCCGCCGGTCTACGTTCCCCGCCCTCGGCCGGCGGCCCAGGCCCTCTCCCCCGCGTGTTCACGAGAACGCAACACCCGTTCCCAGAATGCGGACAGATGATGGTGTGACCTCGACAAACAGGCGTTTCGCTGCCAGTCTCCCGCCATGTATCTCGCCCCTCGTGTCCTGCGCCGCACCGTCGCCGGCGCCACCGTGGCCCTCCTCGCGACCGCCGTGGGCTGCGCTCCGCAGCCGGAGGAGAAGGCGGCCTCCACGCCTTCGGGTTCGAGCGCGAGCGCCTGCGCCAAGGGCGAACTGGCCACCCGGACCTCGGGAAAGCTGACGATAGCCACCGACGAGCCCGCGTACGAGCCGTGGTTCAAGGACGGCAAGCCGTCCAACGGCAAGGGCTTCGAGTCCGCGGTGGCGTACGCGGTCGCACAGCAACTCGGTTACGAAAAGAGCGCGGTGGTCTGGCAGAGCGTTCCGTTCAACAAGGCTTTCGCGCCCGGCGCGAAGACCTTCGACTTCGACGTCAACCAGGTCTCGATCAGCGACGAACGCAGGAAGGCCGTGGACTTCTCCTCCGGCTACTACGACGTGCGTCAGGCTGTCATCGCCCTGAAGGGCTCCAAGGCCGCCGAGGCGACGACCGTCGCCGACCTCAAGGGGCTGAAGCTCGGCGCCCAGGTCGGCACGACAAGCCTCGACTACATCGACGACGTGGTGAAGCCGACCCGGGACGCCGCCGTGTACGCCAAGAACGACCAGGCCAAGTCGGCCCTGAAGAACGGGCAGGTCGACGCCATCGTGGTCGACCTGCCGACCGCCTTCTACATCACCGCCGCCGAGGTCACCGACGCCGAGATCGTCGGCCAGTTCGAGAACCAGGGGGCCGCGCCCGAGCAGTTCGGGCTGGTCCTCGACAAGGGCAGCGCCCTCACCCCCTGTGTGACCGCCGCCGTGGACACGCTCCGCCGGAACGGCGCCCTGGCGAGGATCGAACAGCAGTGGCTCTCCGAGGCCGTCGACGCCCCGGTGCTCAAGTGACGGTCACGAAGCAGGAGTCCGGACCGGAGGGCTCGGACGACGAGGACGACATGCCGGGTGCCGGCGCTGCGGCCTACACCCCGTCGCCGCGGCGGCTGGAGCGCGAGCGCCACCGGCGCGCGCGGGCCCGCCGCGCCACGGCGATCGCCGCGCTGTCGACCCTGGTCACGGGCGTGGTCCTCTACTTCGTCGTCGTCAGCGCGCCCGGCTGGCCGCGCACCAAGGAGACCTTCTTCAACGGGGAGTACGCGCGCGAGGCTCTCCCGAAGGTCCTCGAGGGGCTGTGGCTGAACGTCCGGCTCCTGCTGGTGTGCGGCGTCGCCGTGCTGGTGCTCGGCATGCTCATCGCCGTGGCCCGCACGCTGCGCGGCCCCGTGTTCTTCCCGCTGCGGGCGCTGGCGGCGGCGTACACGGACTTCTTCCGCGGTCTGCCGCTGATCATCAACCTGATGATCGTGGTGCTGGGCGTCCCGGCGCTGCGTCTGCAGGGCGTGACGGTCGACCCGGTGTGGCTCGGCGGCACCGCGCTGACGCTGACGTACTCGGCGTACGTCGCCGAGGTGTTCCGCGCCGGCATCGAGTCCGTGCACCCCTCGCAGCGCGCGGCGGCGCGCTCGCTGGGCCTGTCCAACCGGCAGGCGCTGCGATACGTGGTGCTCCCCCAGGCGGTGCGCCGCCAGGTGCCGCCGCTGCTCAACGACCTGGTGTCGCTGCAGAAGGACACCGGTCTCGTCTCGATCGGCGGCGCGGTCGACGCCGTCCGCGCGGCGGACATCATCGTCGGCCGCAGTCTCAACTACACGCCCTACATCGTGGCGGGGCTGGTCTTCGTCGCCCTCACCATTCCGATGACCCGCTTCACGGACTGGGTGACGGCGCGGATGGACCGCCGGCGGGCACAGGGAGGAACGACATGAGCGACGCCCCGCTGCTGCGGATGGAGTCCGTCCGCAAGACCTTCGGCGACTCCGTCGTCCTGCGCGACGTCGATCTGGACGTCGCCCCGCACACGGTGACCGCGCTGATCGGCGCCTCCGGATCCGGCAAGTCCACCCTGCTGCGCTGCGCCAACCTGCTGGAGGACGTCGATGACGGCGCGATCTGGCTGGACGGCGAGGAGATCACCGACCCGCGCGTGGACCAGGATGCGGTCCGGCGGAGGATCGGCGTCGTCTTCCAGGCGTACAACCTGTTCCCGCACATGACCGTGCTGGAGAACGTCACGCTCGCCCCGCGTCGGGTGCACGGCCTCCCGCGCGCGGAGGCCGAGGAACACGCCAGGGAGCTTCTGGAGCGGCTCGGGCTGGGCGGCAGGGCGGGCGAGTACCCCGACCGGCTCAGCGGCGGCCAGCAGCAGCGCGTGGCCATCGTGCGGGCTCTCGCCGTGCGCCCCAGGCTGCTGCTGCTCGACGAGATCACCGCGGCCCTCGACCCGGAGCTGGTGGGCGAGGTCCTCGACGTCGTCCGCGATCTGAAGGGCGACGGCATGACCATGGTGCTGGCCACCCACGAGATGGGCTTCGCGCGCGAGGTGGCCGACCAGGTGTGCTTCCTGGACGCGGGCGTCGTGCTGGAGCGCGGCACCGCCGAGCAGGTCTTCGCCGACCCGCAGCAGGAGCGCACACAGCGGTTCCTGCGGCGGATCGTGAAGGCCGGACGTCTGTGACCAGGGGTGGCGTCCGGCGGGGCGGCCACGGATGGCCGGGGACAGAGACCATGGACAGAGGCCAGGAACAGGGCCCAGGGGTGGGGGCCCGGGGGTGAGAGCCCAGAGGTGGGGGCCCAGGGGTGGGTAAGGCCCGTCGGCCTGGACGCCGGTCCTTACGCGTCGGCCTCAGCCGCGCCGGCCAGCGCGGCGACGCGCTCCACGCCGAACACGTAGCCCTGCACCCCGCAGCCGGCGATGACGCCGTCGGCGCGCAGCGACACGTACGAGTGGTGCCGGAACGACTCGCGCTGATGGATGTTGGAGATGTGGACCTCCAGCACCGGGAGGCCGTCGCAGGCGTTGAGCGCGTCCAGGATCGCCACCGAGGTGTGCGAGTACGCGCCCGGGTTGATCACGACGCCGCAGTGGTTCAGCCGTGCCTCGTGGATCCAGTCGACCAGTTCGCCCTCGTGGTTGGACTGGCGGAAGTCCACCGTGCCGCCGTGCGCGGCCGCCGCCTTGACGCACTTCGCCTCGACGTCGGCGAGCGTGTCGTTGCCGTAGATCTCCGGCTGGCGCCGGCCCAGAAGGTTCAGGTTGGGGCCGTTGAGGATCATGATCGGGGCGTTGGCCAGGGTGCGGGGCACGGTTTCTCCGGTCCGTTCGGGAGCGGCCCGCCGAGGACCGCCGCTCGGACCGGTTTATCACGGTGAATCCGCCCGGCAGCAGCCCGTATCCTCCCGGCATGCCGACGCCGTCGTACCCTCCCAAACCCTCGCCCGGCGACCGCATAGCCGTCGTCTCGCCCTCCTCGGGTCTGCCCGGGCTCTTCCCCCGCCCCTACGAGCTCGGCCTGGCAAGACTGCGCGAGGAGTTCGGGCTGGAGCCGGTCGAGTACCCGGCGACGCGCAGGATGGGCGCGACGCCGCAGGAGCGCGCGGACGACCTTCACGCCGCGTTCGCCGACCCCGAGGTGAAGGCGGTCGTCGCGTCGATCGGAGGCGACGACCAGATCACCGTGCTTCCGTTGCTGGACCGGGAGTTGCTGCGCTCCTGTCCCAAGCCGTTCTTCGGATGGAGCGACAACACCAACCTGCTGGCCTTCCTGTACGACTGCGGCGTGGTCGGCTACCACGGCGGAAGCGTGATGTGCGAGTTAGGGCGGCCCGGCGCCATGCATCCGATGACCGCCGAGTCGCTGCGGGCCGCGCTGTTCACCTCGGGCCCTTACGAGCTGCGGCCCGCCGAGCGCTGGAACGACGTCGACCGTGACTGGGCCGACCCGGCGACCTTCGAGTCGGAGCCGCGGTCCCGGCCCGGCGGCGGGTGGAGCTGGATCAACGCCGACCGCGTGGTGGAGGGCCGCAGTTGGGGCGGGAACCTGGAGATCCTCTCCTGGCTGCTGATGGCCGACCGTGCGATCGCGCGCGACGAGTCGGCGTACGACGGCGGCGTGCTGATCCTGGAGACCTCGGAGGAGTTGCCCGGCGCCACCGAGGTCTTCCGCATCCTGCGCTGTATGGGCGAGCGCGGTCTGCTGCGGCGCTTTCCCGCGCTGTTGACGGCCCGCGCCAAGAGCTGGTCCTTCGAGCGCCCCAACAACCCGCAGCAAGCGGCGCGTTACGCCGCCGACCAGCGCGCGGCGGTGGAGCGCGCACTGCGGGCGTACGCACCCGACACCATGGCCGTCTTCGACGTGGACTTCGGCCACACCGACCCGCAACTCGTCATCCCCTACGGCGGAACGGTCCGGGTCGACGGCCCCGCGCGGCGGATCACCGTGACCTACTGAGTCCGCGGGCCGCGGCGGGCTGTGTGCCGGCGTACGACACGATCGTCAGCCGAACCCGGCTGCGCCCACCACGGCGCAGCCGGTGGAGGACAGGGAATTCACGCGCATCGCTCCCGGGGGGCGGTCGGCTGCGTTCCCATGTCGTCCGTGGTCAGGCTTCGATGCTGTCCTTCGGAGCACCTTCGTCCGCGGTCCGCGCCGCCTCCTCCGCCGCCTTCTTCTTCGAGGCTCGCAGGCTGGTCAGCGTGGTGACGATCAGGACGGAGCAGATCACGCCGAGCGACACCGGGATGCTGATCTCCGGCACGTGCACGCCGGACTCGTGGAGTGCGTGCAGCACCAGTTTCACGCCGATGAAGCCGAGGATCACCGACAGGCCGTAGCTGAGGTGGACGAGCTTCTTCAGCAGGCCGCCGATCAGGAAGTACAGCTGCCTCAGACCCATCAGCGCGAACGCGTTGGCCGTGAAGACGATGTACGGGTCCTGCGTCAGGCCGAAGATCGCGGGGATCGAGTCGAGGGCGAAGAGCACGTCGGTCGTGCCGATCGCGAGCATGACGACCAGCATCGGGGTCATGACCCGCTTGCCGTTCTGCTCGATCCACAGCTTCGTGCCGTGATAGCGGTCGGCCACGCCGAAGCGCTTCTCCACAGCCTTCAGCAGCTTGTTCTCCTCGAACTCCTCGTCCTCCTCGTCGGCCCGGGCCTCCTGGATGAGTTTCCAGGCCGTCCAGATCAGGAAGGCGCCGAAAAGGTAGAACACCCAGGCGAAGCTGGCGAGGATCGCGGCGCCCGCGGCGATGAAGATCGCCCGCAGGACCAGCGCTATGAGGACGCCGACGAGCAGGACCCGCTGCTGATACTGCGACGGGACGGCGAACTTCGCCATGATCAGGACGAAGACGAAGAGGTTGTCGACGCTGAGCGACTTCTCGGTGATGAAGCCGGCGAAGAACTCCCCGGCGGGCTGACCGCCGCCGAAGAGGAGCAGCCCCACACCGAAGAGCCCGGCCAGGGCGATCCAGACGACGGTCCAGATCCCGGCTTCCTTGATGGACACGTCGTGCGGCTTGCGACCGATGAAGAAGTCGACCGCGATGAGGGCGGCAAGGCCCACGATGGTGAGGACCCATAGGGCCACGGAAACATCCACTGCGCCTCCGGCAGTACGTAACGGCAGGTAATCAGCGTCGTTGCGCTGCCGGAGGTCTCCTCCACCCGTCCGCTCGGGAACGGGCCGACGCCCCGGGATCATCGGTGATCCGTATTGACGGGTGCGCCGCAGCGGGAGTACTCCCCTCCGTGAGGAAAACAGTACCCCAACCACCAAGAAAAGGTAAAGCGATTGGCAAAAGAAAGGCCAAGTTACCTGCTCAGAGGCCTTTACTAGTACTTGGTGCGTGCGTTCGCCACCTGCGCGAGAACCTGCTGAAGCACCTGACTGCCGGACGGCACGAGTGCCGGTTCGTACGTCCAGGCATGACCGACCCAGGGGTCGGCGAGATGATCCTCGGCCACCGGCGTCAGCCGCAGCAGCCCACGCCACAACGGATCCAGCAACGGACCGTAACCATCGGCGTCCTCCCGGTCGGCGACGAGCATCAGGTGCACACCGACGGCGGGGCCCTCGTCCGCGAGGTAGCGCAGCTGGGTCACGGCCCGGTCGTCGAACCCGTGCGGGAAGTCGTTGACGACCAGGAGCTGCTGGGAGATGTCGAAGCCGGGCGGCAACGAGTCGGCCGCGCCCCCGCGCATCGCCATCTGCACCAGATCGACCCGCTCGGTGAGCCGCCCGAGGACCGCCGCGACGCCTGCCGCGCCCTGTGCGGGCGGGGCCGCCAGCACCCCGCTCTGCACCAGCGGTGCCAGCTCCCCGGCTCCCGAACCGGCAGGATCGACGACGTGCACGGTGAACTCGTCCGCCGGATGCACCGCCAGCAGACGCGCGACGTGCGCCACCGCGGACTCCATCGCGAGGCGGCGCAACTCGTGCGAGTCGATGAACGCACCGTCGAACGAGCCCGGCCGGCCGCTGTCGATCCACAGGCCGCGTTCGAGCGGGAGCCGAACCAGCATCGGGATGCGCAGCGGATCGCTCTCGGGCAGGTGGAGATCGCCCAGTCGCAGGGCCATGGGCATCTCCATGGGCACCCGGTAGGCATGCCACACGGGGTTGTCCCAGCGCGCGAAGGACACCGGCAATGCCGGTTCGACCACGTCGGCCTCGGCGCCGAGCTGGACGAGATCGCGCTCCAGTGCCTCGCGGGCCTGGTCGACGAGCTGGACGCGCCTGGTCTGCGCCGCCTCCCGGGCCGCGTCGCCCTGCCCGCCGATCCTGCTGCGTGGATCGGACAGGACCTGGTCGAGCTCCCGCTCCATGCGTGTGTCGGCGAAGTCGACGGCGCTGCGATACGCGGCCGTTGTGCGGGCCAGGTCCTCGAACATGCCCCAGACCTGGTTGTACAGCCGCTCCTCCATCGACCAGCCGGTCGCGTCGCCCGCGACGGGCGGTGCGGGCCGGCCGGGCTGCGCCGGGGGCGCGGCCGGCGGGGGCGGGGGCGGAGCCCCGTTCCGCCGACGCGGGTGGCTGTAGTCGATCGGTCCCCCGGGGGACGCCGTCGGCGGCGGCTGGGTGGCGTCCGGGTCCGCCGGGACGCCCTGTGGGTTCTGCACCGCCCCGTAAGGGCCGCCCGCGCTGTGACCGCCCTGGTGCGGCTGTGCGCCGCCCTGCTGGGCGCCGTACGGTGAGCCGCTCTGGTCCGCGCCGAGCGCGGACGCGGCCGCCTGACGGGAGCGGTCCCCGTCGGCCGTGCGCGACGGCGGTGCCGGAACCGAGCGTGCCACGCCGTGGGCGACGGCCTCGTCGACGGCGGCCGCGACTTGGTGCGCCTGCGGCAGCCCCTGGTCGGTGAGGAGTTCGGCCAGGCCGCCCGCGTAGCCCTGGCCGACGGCGCGCACCTTCCAGGCGCCCTGCCGCCGGTACAGCTCCAGTGCGACGACCGCCGACTCCGCGTCCAGGCCGGTGATGGTGTACGAGGCGACCTCGGAACCGTCGAGCCCGGTGACCGCGACGAAGGGGGCCGAGAGCGACCCGAAGCTGACCGGCCCGCCGGTGCCGGGGGGCAGCGCGAGCAGGACGTCGACCCGGTGCACGGCCGCCGGCATGGCGTCCAGGTCCACCGCGAGACGGTGGTCGGCGGCCGCCTGACGGGAGACCTCCAGGCCGGGCAGTGTGGGCGCCCCCGGGTGGGCCACCCACTCGACGCCGTGGATCCTGCCGCTCTCGTCCCCGAGCGTGGCAGCCGCCACGACAGGCCGGCCGGCCGAGACCCGGATCTCGAGCCGGACCTGGGAGAGCGGGTGGTTCTGCCCCCGCACCAGCTCGGCCACCATCGCCTGTCGTCCCCCCTGCGTCGCGTGTGGTGTCGTCCTCTGCCGCTTGCCGAGGCTGCTACAGCGCCGGCACGATCGCGGGCATCAGGTCCTGGAAGGTGCGGCCGTTGGCGGGCGTGCCGAGGGCCGTCATGTTCCAGCCGCCGCCCACGCGGTGCACCTTCGCCATGATCTGGGCCGTGTAGGCGCCGCCGCCCGCGAGCGTGTAGCGCGCGAGTTCCTGGCCGTTGGTCTCGTCGACCAGACGGCAGAAGGCGTTCTGCACTTCCTGGAACGTCTGGCCGGTGAAGGAGTTCACGGTGAAGACGATCTGGTCGATGTGGACCGGCACCCGCGCGAGGTCCACGAGGATCGCCTCGTCGTCGCCGCCCTGACCGACACCGCCGACGAGGTTGTCGCCGGTGTGACGGACGGAGCCGTCGTCGCTCACCAGGTGGCGGAAGAAGACGACGTCGACCGGCTGCTTGTCCGCGAACAGAACGGCGGAGGCGTCGAGGTCGATCTCCCGGGTCCGGGAGCCGAACAGGCCGCGCCGCGGGGCCGCCTGCCAGCCGAGACCCATGCGTACCGCGGTCAGGCTGCCCCCGTCGTTCTTCTGCAGACTGATGGCCTGACCCTTGGTCATGTTGACGGTCACGCGCTGATTCCCCTCTCGGACTGTCCCCTGTTGCCGCGGCCCCCGCGGTTGACCGAAACACTACGCAAAGGCACTGACACCGCCGTAGCCAGGCCCACGGTTTGTGTCGGTCTTGCAACACAGCGCGTGCCCGGCCCGGCCTGACGGCCGCACCCGCCCCGTCAGGCCGGTCCGGCCTCCGTCAGGCCAGTCCCGCCTCTCTCATCTGGCGCAGTTCCTTCTTCATCTCGGAGACCTCGTCGCGGATCCGGGCGGCGACCTCGAAGTGGAGGTCCGCCGCGGCTGCCCGCATCCGCTCGGTCATCTCCTCGATCTGCCCGGCGAGTTCGGCCGCGGGCCGGGCGGTCGGGACCGTCTCCTTGGCCTTGCCCCGGGCCGCCTTGGACTTCGCGCCCCTGACCGCTTTGTCGCCGAGGGAGGGAACCGGGGCCTTCGTGCCGCCGCCGTCCTTCTTCGCCCGGTAGCCGGAGCCCAGCAGCTGCTCGGTGTCGACCTCCTCGCGGGCGATCTGGGCGACGATGTCATTGATCTTCTTGCGGAGCGGCTGCGGGTCGATGCCGCGCGCCGTGTTGTAGGCGACCTGCTTCTCCCGGCGGCGGTTGGTCTCCTCGATGGCCCGTTCCATACCCGGGGTGATCTTGTCGGCGTACATGTGGACCTGACCGGAGACGTTGCGCGCCGCGCGGCCGATGGTCTGGATCAGCGAGGTGCCCGAGCGCAGGAAGCCCTCCTTGTCCGCGTCGAGGATCGCCACCAGGGACACCTCGGGCAGGTCCAGGCCCTCACGCAGCAGGTTGATGCCGACCAGGACGTCGAACTCGCCCGCGCGCAGCTCGCGCAGCAGCTCGATACGGCGCAGCGTGTCGACGTCACTGTGCAGGTAGCGCACCTGGATGCCGAGTTCCAGGAAGTAGTCCGTGAGGTCCTCGGCCATCTTCTTGGTGAGCGTGGTGACCAGGATGCGTTCGTCCTTCTCCACGCGCATGCGGATCTCGTGCACCAGGTCGTCGATCTGGCCCTCGGTCGGCTTGACGACGACTTCCGGGTCGATGAGGCCGGTGGGACGGATGATCTGCTCCACGACGCCGTCCCCGCGGGAGAGCTCGTACTTGCCGGGTGTCGCCGACAGGTAGACGGTCTGCCCGATGCGCTCCTGGAACTCCTCCCATTTCAGGGGACGGTTGTCGAGAGCGGAGGGCAGCCGGAAGCCGTGGTCGACGAGGGTGCGCTTACGGGAGGCGTCGCCCTCGTACATGGCGCCGATCTGGGGGACGGTGACATGGGACTCGTCGATGACGAGCAGGAAGTCGTCCGGGAAGTAGTCGAGCAGGGTGTTCGGCGGAGAGCCCGGCAGACGGCCGTCGAAGTGCATCGAGTAGTTCTCGACTCCGGAACAGGAGCCGATCTGGCGGAGCATCTCCAGGTCGTACGTGGTGCGCATCCGCAGCCGCTGGGCTTCCAGCAGTTTGCCCTGCTTCTCCAGTTCGGCCAGACGCTCGCCCAGTTCCTTCTCGATGTCGTTCGCGGCCCGCTCCAGGCGCTCGGGGCCCGCGACGTAGTGGGTGGCCGGGAAGATGTACAGCTGCCGGTCGTCGCTGATGATCTCGCCGGTGAGCGGGTGAAGGGTGGACAGGGCCTCGATCTCGTCGCCGAACATCTCGATGCGGACGGCGAGCTCCTCGTAGACCGGGAAGATCTCGATGGTGTCGCCGCGTACCCGGAAGGTGCCGCGGGTGAAAGCCAGGTCGTTGCGCGTGTACTGGATGTCGACGAAGCGTCGCAGCAGCTCGTCGCGGTCGAGCTCGTCGCCCACCCTGAGGGGGACCATCCGGTCCACGTACTCCTGCGGGGTGCCCAGGCCGTAGATGCAGGAGACCGAGGCGACCACCACGACGTCGCGCCGGGTGAGAAGCGAGTTGGTCGCGGAGTGCCGCAGGCGTTCGACCTCCTCGTTGATCGAGGAGTCCTTCTCGATGTAGGTGTCCGACTGCGGTACGTACGCCTCGGGCTGGTAGTAGTCGTAGTACGAGACGAAGTATTCGACCGCGTTGTTCGGGAGCAGTTCGCGGAACTCGTTCGCCAGCTGGGCGGCCAGGGTCTTGTTCGGCGCCATCACCAGGGTGGGGCGCTGAAGCTTCTCGATCATCCACGCGGTGGTCGCGGACTTTCCGGTGCCGGTCGCGCCGAGCAGGACGACGTCCTTCTCACCTGCTTCGATGCGCTTGGCCAGCTCGGCGATGGCCGCCGGCTGGTCGCCGCTGGGCTGATAGGGACTGACGACCTCGAAAGGCGCCACCGTGCGTTCGATCTGGGAAACGGGCCGCATGCCATCCACCGTACGACTCCCCACTGACAACGGGGCCGGATCAGGGCTTCCGCGGACTTGGACCGATCCGGGCGGGTCCGGGCTCAGCGGTTCTGCGGCGCGCGGGAGTCGACGTACGCCACCCTGCGGCGGCCGCGGAGCCGGGAGCGGCGCGAGCGAAGCGGGGCCGCCGGGTGCGCGGGCACGCCGGGCTTGTGCTCGGCGGGGGTCCAGTCGGGCCTGCCCATGACCATCAGCGGGTCGAACATCACGACGGCCCCGGCGAGGCAGAGGAACGCCAGGGGGCCGATCAGCATCGGCGCGAGGAGGGCCGCCGGCGAATCGCCCGCGGTCGGGGTGTCGGTGGTGTGCAGGTGGACGCTGAGGGCGGCCATGCCGGTGTAGTGCATGCCGGTGACGGCCAGCCCCATGACCAGGCCGGCGCCCACGCTCCACATGGAGCCCCTGACCTGCCCCGCGGCCCACAGTGCGGCGGTGGCGGCGGCCATCGCTATGGCGACGGAGACGCCCACGGTGAACGTGTCGTATTCGAGCTCGCCGTCGAAACGTATCCCTGCCATGCCCAGGTAGTGCATCGAGGCGATGCCCAGGCCGGTGATCGTGCCGCCGGTGAAGAGCGCGGTCCCCGTCGCTCCCTTGTAGCCGACGATGAAGATCCCGACGCCCACCATGAGGATGGCGACGCCCAGGCTGGCGTAGGTCGTCGGTTTGTCGTAATGGATCGGGGCGTCTTCGACCGTGAAGCCGATCATCGCGATGAAGTGCATGGTCCATATGCCGGAGCCGATGGCCGCAGAGCCGAGGGCGAGCCACCCCGGACGCCAGGAGTGGGCGACGAGCATGGCTCTGGTGGTGCAGCGCAGACCGAGAGCACCGCCGAGGCAGGCCATGACGTAGGCCACCAGCGGTGTGACGAGTCCGTAGCTGAAACCGTCGACCGTGCCTTGCATGCGCGGTTGCCCTTCGCCCTGTTGCTGGATCTTCGAAAACGCGCCCGCCCCCGACCGCTGTACGCGGTCAAGGCTGAGAGAGAGTATGACTCCCACCTGAATGGTCGAACGATTTTGCGGCAAAGAAACACGGCCTTGCCGCACATGTGCGGCAGCGGTGAGGGGCCTGGAACGTCCCCCCCTTGCCTCCTGTGGCCGTCCTGCGCTCCCCCGCCGTCGGCCCTGTGCTGTCACAGTGTTGCTGTAGGTGATCGCTCGACGCGAGGAGCACGGATGCACGCGCAGGCAGTTGTCGCCACGACCGCCGCGGTCCTGGGCTGCGTCGCCCTGCTGCCTCCCGTTCACGAGGCCAGGGCGGGCATAGCCGTCCGGCCCTCGGTGATCGCCCACCGGGGCGCGTCCGCCTACGCCCCGGAGAACACCCTCGACGCCGTCGACAAGGCCGCCTCGATGGACGTCCTCTGGGTGGAGAACGACGTCCAGCGCACCAAGGACGGCGAACTCGTGGTGATCCACGACGACACGCTCCGCCGCACGACCGACGCCGAAACGGTCTATCCCGGCCGTGCTCCGTGGAAGGTGAAGGACTTCACCGCGGCCGAGACAGCGCGGCTCGACGCGGGCAGCTGGTTCGGTCCCGCGTACGCGGGCGCGCGCGTGCCGACGCTCAAGGCGTATCTCGACCGGGTCGAGCACCACCACCAGAAGCTGCTCCTGGAGGTCAAGAACCCCGAGCTGTATCCGGGCATCGAGCAGCAGATCCTCAAAGTGCTGAGCAACGAGGGCTGGCTGGACCGGCGGCATCTCGACGGCCGGCTCGTCGTGCAGAGCTTCAGCGCCGCCAGCCTGCAGACCGTGCACCGGCTGAAGCCGGGAGTGCGTACCGGGCTGCTCGGCGCGCCGGCCGTGGGGGATCTGCGCCGGTACGCCGGCTACACCGATCTGATCAACCCGTCGCACACCGCTCTGTCCTCGGCGTACGTCGACGCCGTGCACGCGCTGACCGGGCCGCACGGCACGCCGATGAGGGTCTTCGCCTGGACCGTCGACGACGCCGTGACCGCCCGGACCGTCGCCGGGTACGGCGTCGACGGCGTCATCACCGACAAGGCGGACGTGGTGCGCCGCGCCCTGTACCGGTATTAGCGGGGCGCCCGCAGCGACGTCCGGGCGTTGTCAGTGGCGGGTCGTACGGTGGGCGCATGAACAGCCATGGGCAGGACGGACAGCAGGTGGTGTGGACCGTCGTCGGCACCGACATCGGTCCGCTGTTGCTGGCCGCGACCGGCGAGGGCCTGCTCACCGTGGTGTTCCACGCCACCGACGCGGTGCGCGACAGGGTGCTCGACCGGCTGGCGGGCCGCATGGGCGCGGAGCCCGTCGAGGCGCCCGGCTCCCCGCTGCTGGCCGAGGCGGTTCGGCAGGTCGAGGCGTACTTCGCCGGCGAGCGGCGCGATTTCGAGCTGCCGTTGGACTGGTCGCTTGTCTCGGGCTTCAACCGGCAGGTGCTGCGCGAACTCGCCTCCGGCGTTCCGTACGGGGCGGTCGTCGGCTACGGCGACCTGGCCGGACGGGTGGGGCAGCCGGGCGCGGCGCAGGCGGTGGGGGCGGCGATGGGCTCCAATCCCCTGCCGGTCTTCGTGCCCTGCCACCGGGTGGTCGAGAGCGACGGCGGCATAGGCGGGTTCGGCGGAGGCCTCGAGACCAAGCGGAAGCTGCTCGCTCTGGAGGGGGTCCTGCCCGAGCCGTTGTTCTGAGACGGGCCAGAGGGATCTCGGACGCGGCAGGGGGTGTTCTCGCCCACAGGTCCGAGGGGTTTGACCGGTCGTGCCGCTCGCCAGGGATGAGGAGGAGACCGACAGACAGGAGGCGGGCGCGTGGTGCTGGTGGTGTCGGAAGAGGTGCGGGATGCGGTCGACGCGCGTCGACCAGTGGTGGCCCTGGAGTCCACGATCATTTCGCACGGGCTGCCCCGCCCGCGCAACCTTCAGGTGGCGCTGGAGCTGGAGGCGGCCGTACGCGCGGAGGGCGCCGTGCCCGCGACGATCGCGGTGCTGGACGGGCGACCCTGTGTGGGCCTGGAAAAAGGGCAGTTGGAGCGGGTCGCCAACGAGGACGGATTCCGCAAGCTGGGCCATCGCGACCTGCCGCTCGCGGTGGCCTCCGGGGCGAGCGGAGCGACCACGGTGTCGGCGACGGCCCTGCTGGCCGCGTCGGCGGGGGTGCGGGTGTTCGCGACGGGCGGTCTCGGCGGGGTGCACCGGGAATGGACGCTCACCCAGGACGAGTCAGCCGACCTGGGGCTGCTGGCGAGGACCCGGATCACGGTGGTGTGCGCGGGCGTCAAGTCGATCCTGGACGTGCCGGCGACCCTGCAGCGGCTGGAGACCCTGGGCATCGCCGTGGCCGGGTACGGCACCGACCGATTTCCGGGGTTCTATCTCTCCGACTCGGGTCATCCCGTCGACTGGACGCTGGAGACCCCGCAGCAGGCGGCCGAGGTCATGCGCGCTCAGGATGCCCTGGGGGCACCGGAGTCGGCGCTGATCGTCGCCAACCCGGTGCCCGAGGCGGAGCAGCTCGATCCCGAGCTGCACACGCGTGTGCTCGCCGACGCGCTGCACGCGTGCGAGAAGGCGGGCGTGACCGGTCAGGGCGTCACGCCGTTCCTGCTCGACTATCTGGTCCGGCACACCGACGGCGCGTCGCTGAGCGCCAACCTGGCGGCGGTGCGCGGCAATGTGCGGCTGGCCGCACGGATCGCGACGGCGTGGACCGAGGCATGACCACCGTGCCCGGCTGGTCGGACGGGCCGGACGGGCCGGACGTCGGTCACGCCCGGCGGGCGGCGGCGAGGCTTTCGGGCGAGCCGTCGAGGCCCACGGGAGGCGGCTCGGTCCGGGACACGGGTGGGGGCACGGGAAACCGGCCGGAAGAGGGCCGAGGGCGGGCCCCGGGAGAGGGCACGGGGACGAGGTCCGTCACCGGGACGGGTTCCGCTTCGGGGGCGGGAGGCGGCGAGGCGCTGCTGGTCGTCGGGGACGTCGTGACAGACGTGGTCGCACGGCACCGGGGGCCGCTGGCCCCGGGCACGGACACGGCCTCGGTGATCAGGACGCTGCCGGGCGGCGCGGGCGCCAACGTGGCGTGCTGGGCGGCACACCGGGGCTGTCCGGACGTACGGCTGCTCGGACGGGTGGGCGCGGAGTCCGCCGGCTGGCACGAGCGGGAACTGATCGCCTGCGGTGTGCGGCCCCACCTCGTCGTCGATCCGCACGCGGCCACCGGGACGGTGATCTGCCTGGTCGACGCTGACGCCGCCGCCGAGCGGACGTTCCTCACCGACAGCGGGGCATCCCTGCGGCTCGACCCCGACGACTGGTCGGAGGCCCTTCTCGACGGTGTGGGCCGGCTGCACCTGTCGGGCTATCTGCTGTTCTCGCGGACCGGGCGGGCGCTGGTGCGCACGGCGGCGGCTTCGGCACGCGCGCGCGGAGTGCCGGTGAGCCTCGATCCCGCGTCGGCGGGCTTCCTGACGGAACTGGGCGTCGACCGCTTCCTGACCCTCGTCGAGGGGACGGACGTGCTGCTGCCCAGCCGGGACGAGGCCTGCCTTCTGACCGGGCTGCCCGATCCGGCGGAGGCCGCGGCCCAGCTGAGCCGCCATGTCCCGTTGGTCGTGGCCAAGCAAGGCTCCGACGGTGCGCTGGTGGCCCGCGACGGTGCCGTCCTGGCCCGCGTCCCCGCCGTCGCGGCGGCCCCGAAGGACACCACGGGCGCCGGCGACGCGTTCACCGGAGCGTTCCTCGCCGCGCTGCTCACAGGCGCCGACGCGGCGGCGGCCGCGGCGGAGGGCTGCCGGGCCGGTGCCGTGGCGGTGGAACGCGTCGGCGGCAGACCGCCCGCCCCGGGCGGGACAACAGGGCAGACGACGACTCGGACGGCACACGCCCGCTGAAGGGGTGAGCGACCGGCGACCGAAGGAGCGGCCGAGCCGATCCGTCCGCGCCGATCCCACGAGCGCAGCCAGCCGCGAGGCGGCCAGGCGAACGCCGGACGGCTACCGGGCCGGCGGGGCCGAACGCTATCCCTTCCGGCCCCACGCCGAGATCATCGGTGCGGTCGTCAGGTCCATGCTGCCGGACGCGACGCTCGCCAGGTGCCGGTCGATCTCCTCGTCGGTCGCGAGGCCCGCCTTGACGAGCTCGTCGCGGATCTGGCGGACCGTCGCGGACTCCAGGGCGGTGCAGGCCTCAGAGGTGAGGGGGAAGTAGGCGTCGGCCTCGACCCGCACCATTCCGGCCTCGCGAAGCAGACGCGGGAGCTTGCGGCCGTAGGAGAGGTCGGCTCCGCGGCCGGCGAGGAGCTGACGGAAGCCCTGTCGCAGACGGTTCGCCAACTGCTGTTCGGGGCCGTGCTCGTCGGGGCAGAGCAAGGGCTGCAGGGCGGGGTCGGCGTCCTCGATCAGGAGCCGTCCGCCGGGGCGAAGGGCCCTGACCATCGACCGCAGAGCGCGGTCCCGGTCGGGCACATGGACCAGGACGAGCCGGGCGTGCACCAGGTCGAGCCCTTCCATCGGCGGCTCGTCGAGGCCGAGGTCGTGGACGCGGACCTCCACCGGCGGGCGCGCGACGGACCGCAGCCGGGAGGTGTCGATGTCCGTAGCGAGGACCTTGCCCGTCGGACCGACCTTCTTCGCCAGCCAGGACACCACGGAGGCGCCGCCGGCGCCCGCCTCCCAGCAGCGCCAGCCAGGGCCGATCCCGAGTCCCTCGAGATGGCGGAACGTCGTGGGATCGAAGATCGTGGCGAAGGCGTCGAAGCGTTCCCCCGCCTCCGGCTGCTGGTTGTCGAGGAGGTATCCGTCGGATCGCGTCATGCGACGATCATCCCAGTTGTCCGGCGTGCTGAACCTGGTCGACGCGGCCGTGCGCCCTGCCCCGGAAGGCCCTCCGCGGCCTGGGGGAGGCGTCCGAAATCTCGTCGCCGGGCGGGTCCCGGCTGTCCCGAAGTCCCCTCGTCCACAGGCGGGAACAAAGCGGAACCTCCCCTTTCCACAGGCTTACGCACGACCTGCCCGGGCCTGGCAGACTGGCGCGCCAGGGCGCAGGAATGCGGCACAGGGAGTTTCACGCGAGGAGACCCGGATGACCATGGCGGGGAATCTGCGGAAGGTCGCCGACTTCGGGAAGGTCGGCGGCCTGCGCAGGGTGGCACGGCTGGCCCGACGGCGCCCGCTGGTCGACCTGAGTCACCATGCCCGCTCGCCGTTGGGGTCGTCCGTGGTGAACTGCGTGACGTATCGGGACGGCGTCCGGGCTCCGCACGGCGGAGATCTGGTGGACACGGTGGAGCGTGTGCGCAAGAGCGGTCATGGTTTCGTGTGGCTCGGCCTGCACGAGCCGACCAACGACGAGTTCGCGGGCATCGCCGAGCTCTTCGACCTGCACCCGCTGGCGGTCGAGGACGCCGTCGAGGCCCATCAGCGGCCGAAGGTCGAGCGCTATGGCGAGACCTTGTTCGCGGTGTTCAAGACGGTCTGCTACGTCGAGCACGAGGAGCTCACCGCGACGAGCGAGGTGGTCGACACCGGGGAGATCATGGTGTTCGTCGGCCAGGACTTCGTGATCACGGTGCGCCACGGCCGGCACGGCTCGCTGGGCCCGCTGCGCGAGGCGCTCGAGTCCGACACGGCCCAGTTGACGAAAGGCCCGTCGGCGGTGCTGCACGCCATCGCGGACCATGTGGTGGACGACTACCTCAACGTCACCGACGCGGTGCAGGCGGACATCGACCAGGTCGAGACGGATGTGTTCGCGGAGAACGGCGCACGGGCTGATCCCGGGCGCATCTACCAGCTCAAGCGTGAACTTCTGCAGCTGAAGCGGGCGGTGGTGCCGCTCGGCCGGCCCCTGCTGGACCTGGCGGACCGGCCGGTCCAGGTGGTCGATCCGGAGATACAGGCGTACTTCCGGGACGTCTCCGACCACCTGTTGCGGGCCACGGAACAGATCGCCGCCTTCGACGAACTGCTGAACTCGATCCTTCAGGCGCACCTGGCGCAGGTCACGGTCGCGCAGAACGAGGACATGCGCAAGATCACGGCATGGGCGGCGGTCATCGCGGTGCCGACGATGGTCTGCGGGGTGTATGGCATGAACTTCGACCACATGCCGGAACTGCACTGGAGGTTCGGTTACCCCCTGGTCATCGGCGTGATATCCCTCGCCTGCTGGGTCCTGCACCGCGGCTTCCGGCGCAACGGCTGGCTCTGAGCGGCCCTCCCGTCGTCGCTCGCGTCAGCCGTCGTTCCACAGCCTCCGACGCTCGGCCCTCAGCTCGTGGGCTCTCCGACGTCAGCTCTCAGCCACCACGCGGACCTCGTCGTCCTTCTCCGCCTGTGACAGCGGTCGGACGGTGCGGGCATCAGCCACTCCAGGCCGGATGACGAGGGTCGTCCGCGCGGACGAGGACGTCGGCCGTCGCCGCCGGATCGGTCTCCTGGTCGTAGCGCTCGAAGGCGGGCAGCGTCCAGTGATCGGTTTCGGCGGTGCGCCGGCGCAGAGCGCCCGGGGACAGCAGCACATGGACGCTCAGGTCGAGGGGGAACCAGTGTCTCAACAGGAACGGTCCGTGCAGCAGCAGGAAGCCGCCGGGCGGCAGCGGGATGTAGGAGCTACGGGTGGCACGATCGGTGACCGGGTCCCGGAGGTCGGGCAGGATGCGTCCGTCGCCGTCCGCTTGGAGGGGATCGAAGACCTCGCGCCACAGTGCGCCGGTGTCGAACCAGCCGTCGTAGTAGGCCTCGACGTCTTGACGGCCGTACTCCAGCCGGAGGGAGGCGGGGCGCAGAAAGCCGTGCGTGTCCACCACCTGGGAGGGACGGCCGCGGGTGCGCAGTGCCTCGGCGACGCGCGACGCGAGATCTCCGGGACGGGCCGCCGGCGCGCCGTCGAAGGCGATGCGCGGCCAGGGACTCCCGTCGTCCGGTTTCAGGTCGAGCAGCCGGTCGGCGAGAAGGTCGCCGAGCCGTTCCCAGGTGATCGCTTCGAGTCGCACACGACCCATGATGCGTCAGGCGTCGGCGAGCGTGCGTCGCAGCCGGACGTCATCGGGTTCGGGGCCGGCGTGCCCGGTCGGTGTGCGGCGGGCAGGCGGCGGCAGCCGGACGGGGCGAGGTCGCCGACCGGGTGCCGGCACGTCCATCAGCGGGAAGAAAGTCCTTATGGCACCCGCAGCCCTCCCTGTCTCCGCGGCGCCGCACAGCCGGTTCGTCGTCGTCCAACCGATCCGGCCGAAACTCTGCGCCGGGTGTCGTCGCGGGCCGCTGGCGATGCTGATCCTGGAGGACGCCGCACCCCGCTGCCTCGACTGCGCGGATCTCGGCCACCTGGTGTTCCTGGCGCGCGGTGACACGGCGCTGACCCGCAGAGCGCGTGAGGAGAGCGGACTGTCGGCGGTGGTGGTCCGGTTCAACCGCCGCAAGGGGCGCTACGAGCGGCAGGGCGTCCTCGTCGAGGAGCCGGCGCTCGCGCAGGCGGAGGAGCGGTGTCTGGCGGACGCCGAGTCACGACGGCGTCGTCGGATCCGGGACGCCCGACGACGGGCCGCACAGGACGCGCGGTTCGCGGAGGCGTTCGCGGCGGAGATCCTGCGGTTGTTCCCCGGTTGCCCGCAGGACCGGGCGCAGGAGATCTCCGCGCACGCCTCGCTGCGGGGCAGCGGCCGGGTCGGGCGCAGTGCCGCCGGCCGGGCACTGTCCGAGGGTGCCGTCGTCTGCGCGGTCGTGGCGTCGGTGCGTCATCTCGACACGCCGTACGACCGGCTGCTGATGAACGGACTGCCGCGGTACGCGGCACGTCGGCAGATCGCGGCTGCCGTGGAGGCACGGTTACGGGCGTGGCGGGACACCGGCGTGGGGGAAGAGGACACAGGCACGCGCTGAGGAGGGCGACGCGTGGCTCGGGCGGCATCCCGTCGAGGTCGCCCGGGCCGGCTCGACGGATGCGTGTGCCGGCGCGCATTTCGGCCATGGTCACCGATCACGGGCAGGATTTCACTTGAGGTGACGGAGAGTACCGGGCAAGATCTCCGCTCGACGGGTGGGAGTTGACGTTGTCATGATCGATGGACCGTATCCGGTGCTCGCGATGCTGGGCGCGCTGGCGACGGGGTTGATGGCCGGGGTCTTCTGCGCCTTCTCGGTCCTGGTGATGCGCGGGCTCGCCGCGTTGCCGGCCGCGCAGGGCGTGGCCGCGATGAACGCGATCAACTCCTCGGCGATGGCGCCTGCCTTCATGGTTCCTTTCCTGGGCGTGGCCGTCCTGTGCGCGATGATCGCCGTCGTGACGTTCGTGCTGTGGCCGGACCACGGAACGGTGCACCTCTTGCTGGGCAGCGCGCTGTATCTGTGCGGCGCGTTCGGCGTGACCGTGATGGCGAACGTGCCGCGCAACGAGGCCCTGGCGAAGCGCGACCCGGCCTCCTCGGAGGCCGTCGCCTACTGGCCGACCTATCTGCGCGAGTGGACGAGATGGAACCATGTGCGCGCGGTGGCCTCCGCGGTGGCCGCGCTGGTCTACGCCCTCGCCCTGATCTGATCTGATCTGACCTGAGCCGACCTGATCCGACCTGATCCGACCTGAGCCGACGCCCTGGATCCGATCGAAACCGGTCAGAATCGCCTGCCCCCCTCGCCGACCCACCCCTGAGCTGATCGACTCCGACCGGACCTGACCTGATCTGACCGGTGATCGTCCCATCAGATGGTGATCGTCTCTTCGTAGGGAGCTCGTCTCTTCGGTCGGTACTCGTCCCCTCGGACCGTGATCGTCCCGTCGGACCGGTGCCGCCCGGGAAAAGCCCGGCGAAAGCGCTGTCCCGCCACTCTGCGTGGGCCGTCGGCGGCACGTATCGTGGCCGGAAGAGTGCCGCCCGATGACGCTCGGCCTGTCGTACGCGTACGCGAGGAACACTCCCATGGCCGATCCCAAGGGATTCATGACCGCACCCCGCCAGGACTGGCCCCGCCGGCCGGTCGAGGAGCGGGTCCGCGACTGGGACGAGGTGTACGTCCCCGGAGCGCTGCTGCCCCTGATCGGCAAGCAGGCCGACCGTTGCATGGACTGCGGCGTTCCGTTCTGCCACGAGGCCTGTCCGCTCGGCAACCTGATCCCCGAGTGGAACGACCTGGTCTCGCGGGACGACTGGCGGGCGGCGAGCGACCGGTTGCACGCGACGAACAACTTCCCCGAGTTCACGGGGAGGTTGTGTCCGGCGCCGTGCGAGGCGGGGTGTGTGCTCGCCATCAACCAGCCGGCCGTCACCATCAAGAACGTCGAGGCGGCCATAGCCGACCGGGCGTGGGCCGACGGGTTCACACCGCCGCGGCCGCCGGACCGGCTGTCGGGGAAGACGGTCGCCGTGATCGGTTCCGGGCCCACGGGACTGGCCGCGGCACAGCAGTTGACCCGGGCCGGGCACACGGTCGCCGTCTACGAGAAGGACGACCGGATCGGCGGGCTGATGCGGTACGGCATTCCCGCGTTCAAGATGGAGAAGCGTCATCTGGAGCGGCGGATCGAGCAGATGCGGGCGGAGGGCACGAAGTTCCGTACGTCGACCACGGTGGGACGGGACGTGATGGCCGGGGATCTGCGGGCGCGCTACGACGCCGTCGTCATCGCCACCGGGGCGACCGAGTGGCGGGAACTGCACGTCCCGGGACGTGAGTTGACCGGCATCCAGCAGGCGATGGAGTATCTGCCGCTGGCCAACCGGGTGGGCGAGGGCGACCTGGAGGCGTCTCCGATGTCCGCCGCGGGCAAACATGTCGTCATCGTCGGCGGCGGCGACACCGGGGCCGACTGTCTGGGCACGGCGGTGCGCGAGGGCGCCGCGTCCGTCACCCAGCTGGACATCTACGCGCAGCCCGGCGCCGAACGCGACGAGGACGCCGATCCCTGGCCGACGTACCCGAAGATCTACCGGCTCTCGGCAGCGCACGAGGAGGCGCGCGACCTGGAGTCCGCGCCGGCGGCGGACGCTGACGCGCGGTTGTTCGCGGCGTCCACGCTCCGCTTCACCGGCGACGCTGCCGGGCACGTACGGTCGCTGCACCTCGTCGAGGTGGACGCGCGGCGACGGCCGGTGGAAGGCACCGCTCGGGCGCTTCCCGCGGATCTCGTGCTGCTCGCCCTCGGCTTCTCCGGACCCGACCGGGAGGACGGGCTCGTCGAACAGCTCGGACTGGCGCTGGAGCCGCGCGGCACCATCGCGCGGGGAGGCGACTTCGGGACGAACGTCCCCGGGGTGTTCGCCGCGGGGGACGCGGCACGCGGGCAGTCGCTGATCGTGTGGGCGATCGCGGAGGGGCGGGCGGTGGCGGCCGCCGTCGACCGTCATCTGACGGGGAGTTCACGGTTGCCGGCGCCGATCGGGCCGTACGACCGGCCGATGAGCGTCTAGGGAGCCGTCCCGGTGACCTGCCGGCTTTCAGGGTCTGCGGATCGGGGCGTCGTCGCAGGTCATCGACCGGCGAGCCCTGTTGCGCAGTGGCAGCCCGTCCGGGGCCCCGGGGCGGGTCCTCCGTGGCGGCACTCGCTCGCCCGGCTCACCCCATGGAGCTGAGAGACCGCCGGTAGGGTGCGGTTCCATGGTGGATTCGTGGGTCGATTCCGCGGAGCGGATCGGTGCCGACCTGCACCTGGAGCCGGCCGGGCCGGGCGGGCGGCGTGCCGCGCTGATCCGGGCGCTGCGCGAGGCGGTGCGCAGCGGGCGGCTCGCTCCGGGGACCCGGTTGCCGCCGTACCGTTCGCTCGCCGCCGATCTCGGCCTGGCCCGCAACACGGTGGCCGACGCGTACGCCGAACTGGTCGCGGAGGGCTGGCTGACCGCCCGACAGGGATCCGGCACCCGGGTCGCCGACCGCGACGCCGCCTCGCGCCCCGCCGAGCGCCCGCCCGTCAGGGCGCCGGCACCCGCGCGTGGTCCCCGGCACGACCTGCTGCAGGGGACCCCGGACGCGTCGTCGTTCCCGCGCGCGGCCTGGCTCGCCTCCTACCGGCGGGCCCTGCGGCAGGCGCCCAACGAGGTGTTCGGCCCCGGTGATCCGGCCGGCCGCCCGGAGCTTCGCGTGGCCCTGACGGAGTACCTCGCCCGCGCGCGGGGTGTGCGCACCGAACCCGGACGCGTCGTGATCTGCTCGGGCTTCGCCCATGCGCTGCGGCTGCTGTTCGCCCCGGGCGGTGCGGTGCTGCGCGGTCCGCTGGCCGTGGAGGCGTACGGGTTGAGGTTCCACCGCGACCTGCTGGCGGCGGCGGGCGTGCGCACGACGCCGCTGCCGCTGGACGAGGACGGGGCACGCGTCGACCGCCTGGGGCGCGAGCGGGCCGTCCTCCTCACCCCCGCCCACCAGTTCCCGACCGGCGGCCCCCTGCATGCGAGCCGCCGGACCGCCGTCGTCGACTGGGCACGCGCGCGTGGCGGGGTGCTCCTCGAGGACGACTACGACGGGGAGTTCCGTTACGACCGCAGGCCCGTCGGGTCGGTCCAGGGGCTCGATCCGGAGCGGGTGATCTACATCGGCTCGGTGAGCAAGAGTCTGTCGCCCGCGGTCCGCCTGGGCTGGATGGTGCTGCCCGAGCGATACGTCGACGGCGTGCTCGCCGCCAAGGGCGAACGGGAGGCCTGGGCGAGCGTCCTGGACCAGCTGAGTCTGGCCGACCTTCTCGCGTCCGGGGCGTACGACCGTCACGTGCGGCGCATGCGGCAGCGCTACCGCGGACGCCGGGACCGGTTGGTCGAGGTGCTCGCCGCCCGGGCGCCTCACGTCGAGGTCACCGGTGTCGCGGCCGGACTGCACGCGGTGCTGCGGCTGCCGGCCGGCACCGAGCGGTCCGTGCTCAGGGCGGCCGCCGGGGAGGGGGTCGCGCTGGACGGCCTGGCCGCCTTCCGGCATCCGGCGACGGACATGGCGGCCTGGGACGGTCTGGTCGTGGGGTACGCGACGCCGTCGGAGCACGCGTACGGCGCGGCGCTGGACGCCCTGTGCCGGGTACTGCCGCCCGCCCCGCGGCCCGGTCCCGCCTCCGGGTGAGACGGAACCGGCCCCGGACCGGAGAGCGCGGTGGCCGTCAGCGCTTGCGGCCCACCGCGCCATAGCCCGGGATCACGCCGTCGTCCTGTCCCGGCACCGGGTCGCCGAGCTCGGGGTGCCACTCGGGCACCACCGCGACGCCGGGTTCGACCAGGTCGAGTCCGTCGAAGAAGCGGGCGAACTCCTCGCGGGAACGCAGGGCGAGGGTGACGCCCGCCGCCTTGAGCTTCTCGGTGGCCGCGGCGGACTCCTCCGGGGAGAAGTCCGCGGTGGCGTGGGTCATCATCAGATAGCTGCCGGGGCAGAGTTCGGCGAGCAGCCGGTCGACGAGTTCGTGCGCGCCGTCCTCGTCGGAGACGAAGTGCAGCAGGGCGACCAGCGACAGGGCCACCGGCCGGCTGAAGTCCAGAATCTTCCGGGCTCCCTCGACGATGCCGGCCGGGTCGCGGACGTCCGCCTGAAGGTACTCCGTGACGCCCTGGGGCGTGCTGCGCAGCAGGGCGGCCGCGTGGGCGAGGACGATGGGGTCGTTGTCGCAGTAGACGACACGGGCGTCCGGTGCGATCTCCTGGGCCACCTGGTGCAGGTTGGGTTCGGTGGGAATGCCCGTGCCGACGTCCAGGAACTGCCGTACGCCGTTCCCGGCCAGCCAGCGGGTGGAGCGGTGCATGAAGGCACGGTTGACCCGGGCCATCACCGGCACCCGCGGGTCGAGGGCGAGCATCTGCCGCCCCATCGCCTCGTCGACCGGGTAGTTGTCCTTGCCGCCGAGGTACCAGTCGTACATCCGTGCGGGGTGGGGCTTGCTCGTGTCGATCTCGACGGCGCCGGTGGGGTCCTGCCCGGTCATGAGGCACTCCGTAAACATGTGATGCGAAAAGTGGTCAAGTCAGTACCAGATCAAAGGAATTCAGCGGAATCAGCGTGGAGGGAAGCGGAGGGAAAGCAGGGGGCACGCGAAGGGAAGCAGAAAAAGGGGGCCGTACGCCGGCGGGGCCGCACGGTGCGTTCAGGAGAGCAGGAAGTCCGCCTCCCCCGCCTTGGCCCCCTCGATGAAGGCCGTCATCTCGTCGGTGGTGTAGATCAGGGCCGGTCCGTCGGGGTCGGTGGACTGGCGGACGGCGATGCGGCCGTCGGAGAGCTTCATGGCCTCCAGGCAGTTGCCCCCGTTACCGCCGCTCCACGGCTTGTGCCAGCCCTCGCTGCCCAGGTCCCGGGCGGGCATGCCGTTGTAGATCCGCTGAGCGCGGATCCGCGGCCTGGACTGGGTCTTGATGCGGTCCATTCACAACTCCTTGCGGAGATCCCGGAGGAACTCCTTCGTGCGATGTGCTGTAGCGGCCTGCGCCGCCATGCGGTCCATGACCTCGAGGTGGGTCGCCACCTCGGTGCGGGCGTCGAGGTACACGGCGCCGGTCAGGTACTCGCTGTAGACCATGTCCGGAAGCTCCGGCATGGCGAATCGGAACAGCACGAAGGGCCCGTACGTGCCCGGATGCGGCCCGTTGGCGAACGGGGCGATCTGCAGCGTGACATTGGGCAGCTTCGCGGCCTCGAGCAGTCTGTCGATCTGCGCGCGCATCACCTCCGGGGGGCCGACCGGGCGGCGCAGCACCGTCTCGTCCATCACCACCCACAGTCTGGGCGCATCCTCGCGGGTGAGCAGATCCTGGCGCTGTATGCGCAGGTCGACCAGCCGCTCGATGTCCTCCGGCCGGGTCTGGCCGATCGCGCCGGACGTGAGCACCCCGCGCGCGTAGTCCTCGGTCTGCAGCAGGCCGGGGACGAAGTGGGGCTCGTACTGACGGATGAGGGCGGCGGCGCCCTCGAGGCTGACGTGCATGGAGAACCAGCCGGGCAGGACGTCGTGGAACCGCTGCCACCAGCCGGGCCTGTTCGCCTCCTCGGCGAGCTGGACGAAGCCGCCGGCCTCCTCGTCGGTGACCCCGTAGGCCTTCAGCAGCAGCTGCAGGTAGGGGATCTTGAGGCTGACCTCGGCCATCTCCATACGGCGGACCGTGGCGGGCGCGACACGCAGGATGCGGGCGGCTTCCTCGCGCTTGAGCCCGGCGCGTTCCCGCAGGTCCAGCAGACGCCGACCGAGGACGACCTGTCCGACCGTCGGCGCGGACCGCGGTTCGCTCACGCCCTACCTCCACGAAAGCCCGGCCGGCCGCGCGCGGGGTCTGCACGAGCCCCGATACGGCCGGTCACGAAAAGAATCCCGACAGCCCTACGGCGCCCGTCGAGGACCGGTCGGCCGATCCGTGCGCATGCGTACGGAACTCCGTTGATCCCGACTGGCGCCGCTCAACGTGCTGTTGCGAGCAGTGTGCCACGGCCCTCCACCGCGTCACACCGCACTCTGCATTTTTCAGAGTGACACTTGCCAAGTGTTCACGGCGGGGCGATAGTGGCAAGCGTGATTCCGTCCGCGCCCTTAGGAACAGACGCCGCCGCAGGCCACCCCCAGGGTCTCGGTGCCAGCGCGGGAGCAGGCCCTGACCAGGCCGCTGCCGAGCGCCGGTTCCGATTCGAGCTGGCCGCCCATCCCGGTTCCCCCGCCCAGGCCAGACGCCTGACGAGAGCCCGGTTGACCGGCTGGTCGGTGTGCGAGGACACCTGTGACACCGCCGCCCTGGTCGTCTCCGAGCTGGTCACCAACGCGATCGTGCACACCGCGAGCGACATCGTCGTCTGCGAGCTGCGCGACGGCGACGACCTGATCCGCATAGCCGTGCGGGACCAGGGCTGCTCGCCGGACGAGCCCCACCCCTCCCCGCAGCGTCCCGAGGAGGAGCACGGGAGGGGCCTGCTGCTCGTCGAGGCGCTCTGCCAGGCCTGGGGCGCCCAGGAGCACGGACTCGGCCTGCTGGTCTGGGCCGACCTGCCCCGCAAGGCCGACGCCCCACAGCAAGCCGCCGCATTCTGCGACGACCCCGGCCCCGACTTCGGTCTCGGCCCCGTCGTCGAGCCGCATCACGCCGGCCTCGGCGAGCTCCTCGACACCCTGGACGAGTTCCCTGACGGCACGGGCGAGCAGCACGACGGCCCGCCCCGGCCTCACAACGACCTCGGCTGGGGCGCCCGCCCGAAGCCCGGTCCCGCCGACGGCCCGGACGACGAGGACGACCGCCCCCAGCAGCTGCGCCAGGAGGTGAGCGGCGCCGCCGTGCCCCGGCCGCGCCCCGCCGCCCCGGCGCCCACGGCCGGGCCGCTCCCGCGCATCGCACCGCAGTGGCACCGCACCGCCGATCACGGTGGAGACGACGGCCGGGACGGATGTACGCCCGGCCACCCCGCCCGCGCCCTCCCTCTCGGGTACGGCCGCGAGCGGGGACGCATATGAACACCGTGCCCGGCCGGGCGCCCCGTCTCACTCTCGACACGCTCGTACGCCTGAGGCGCGAGCTGGGCGGCGACGCCGCCGGCCCCCCGCGGCGGCTGGCCGTGCCCGACGGCATGACCGCCCCCCTGGGGTGCGACGCCGTCTCGGTCCCCGCCCGCCTCGGCCGGCTGCTCATGCCGCGGCTGCCGCGCATGGGCTGCGTCTACGCCGACGGGACGCACTGGTGGTGGCTGGTCCCGTCCGACTCCGACTACGCCCTGGAATGGCCCGCCCCCGCGCAGTACGCCACCGGCGCGATCCTCCCGGGCGCCTCGCGCGCCCCCGAGCTGATCCACCGGCCGGACGGCACCCTTCCGTACACCCCGCCGATCCCCCTCTACCTGACCCTGTGCCGCCTCACCGGCGCGACGCCCACCTGGTCACGCCCGATCAGCGCCTGACCCGCACCGCCTCCTCGGGGTGACCGGCGACCGGCCCGGCGCACGCCCGCGCGTCCCGGCTCTCCCCTCCTGCGCCCTGCCCTCACCCGCCTCGTCCCGCGATAGTGGCCGCGTCCGGCTCGCACGATCGGGGGAGGCCGACGGTGGGACAGGCACGGCAGCAGGCACAGGCGGACCCGACCCGGCAGCGGGGGCAGGCGGGGAAAGCACGCAAGCCGGACGACGGCGACGAGCGTGACGTCTCCGAGTCCGAGCACCTGCTGTTCGGCGGCCCGCTGCGCTACGACATGGGCTGGAACCAGCACAAGGACGCGTTCCTGGAGCTGAACTTCCGCTCCATGGTGACCCGGCTGCCCTCCCTGCTCACCGCCAGCCTGCGCCTGGCCCGGCAGGCCGACCCGGTGGCCGCCCGGATCGTCCTGTCCGCCGAGATCGCCCGCGGCGTGACCCAGGCCGTCAGCCTGCTCGCGATGAACACCGTGCTGGGCCGGCTCATCACCGGCGGCCCGATCGAGGAACGGCTGCGCGGCGCCGTCCCCGCCCTGGCCGTGATGGCCGCCGTGCTCCTGGCCGGGACGCTGCTGCGGGCCGCGTCGACATACGCCACCGGCCGGCTGGAGCCCAAGGTGGAGCGGGTGGCGACCGAGCTGTACCTGGAGCGGGCGGCCGCGGTGGAGCTCGCCGCGATCGAGGACCACGCCTTCCACAAGCTGCTGGACACCGCGCAGTACGGGGCCCGCTCCAGCCGCTACATGATCAGCCACGGCACGCGCGTGGTGAACGCGATGATCTCGCTGGCCGCGTCGGCCGGCGTCCTCACCGTGCTGCACCCGCTGTTGCTGCCCCTGCTGGTGACCATGACGCTGCCGAGCGCCTGGAGCGCCCTGACGAACGCCCGGCGCCGCTACGAGTCCTTCCACACCTGGGTGCAGCACGCGCGCGCGGGGCACCTGATCGCCGGCCTGCTCACCGAGCCGGCGGCCGCGCCCGAGATCCGGGTGCACGGGGTCGGGCCGTTCCTGCTGCGGCACTTTCGCGCGATGTCGGAGACCGCGGAGGCGGAGCAGGCCAGGCTGGCCCGGCTCGCCGCCCGCACCGGCCTGATCGCGGCCACCTGGACGGGACTGGCGACGCTGGCGACCTACGCAACGCTCGGCGCGCTGCTGCTCACCGGGACGATGGCGCTGGCTGTGGCGGGCACGGCCGTGATCGCGATCCGAGGCGGCTCGGCGAGCCTGAACACCCTCGTCCTGGAGGTCAACCAGCTGCACGAGGAGGCGCTGTTCGTGGGCGATCTGCAACGGCTCTACGTGGAGGCGGCCGAACGGGCGATCCCGGTCGGCGGCGCGGCCCTGCCCGACGACCCGCGCGAGATCCGCTTCGAGCACGTCACCTTCGGCTACCCGGGCGAGTCGGCACGCCCCGCCCTCGACGACGTCACGCTCTCCCTGCCGCTGGGCCGCATCATCGCGCTCGTCGGCGAGAACGGGTCCGGCAAGACGACCCTGGTGAAGCTGCTGGCCGGGCTGTACAAGCCGGACCGGGGGCGCATCCTGTGGGACGACGTGGACGCGGCGGGCGCGGACAGGCACGCGTTGGCCGAGCGCATCGCGATGGTGGCGCAGGACTTCAAGCGATGGCCGTTCACCGCCCGGGTCAACGTGGCCGTGGGCCGTTCCGCCGCACCGCTCACCGAGGAGCGGATGGCCGCCTCGATCGCCGAGGCGGGCGCCGAGGAGGTGGTCGCGGAGCTGCCGCGCGGCCTGGACACCCTGCTGGCCCGGCATTTCAGCGGCGGTCACGAGCTGTCCGGCGGCCAGTGGCAGCGCCTGGGCATCGCCCGGGCGGCGTACCGGCGCGGACGCATCCTCATCGTCGACGAACCGACGGCGGCCCTGGACGCACGGGCCGAGCTGGAGGTGTTCGAGAAGATCCGCGCGCTGGCCGACAGCGGCCAGACGGTCGTTCTGATCACCCACCGGCTGGCGTCGGTCCGGCACGCGGACCTGGTGCACGTCCTCGATCAGGGGCGGCTGGTGGAGTCCGGAACCCCACAGGAGCTGCTGGCGGACGGTGGCGTCTACGCCGAGCTGTACGCACTGCAGGCCGAGCAGTTCACGGTGCAGACGCCCGCCCCGTCACAGGCGGGCTGACCGCTTCACCGCGGGGCGTCGCCCGGCACGACCACCAGGAACGTGTCCGTGTCGAGGTCCATGACGACCTCGGCGGGCAGCCCTTCCATGCGCCGGGCGTGCGCGAACTCCTCCGCCGGCCACGAGCCGCGCGGCCCGCCCGCGGGAAAGCGTTCGAGCACCGTTCGCCCGTTCACCATCTCGCCACCTACCTCCGATAAGCATGGTGCTGGTAGGAGTTAACGCTCTTGGAAGGTGGAACGCCTCGGCCGGTTGCGGGACTGAGACGTAGGTGACACGGACTCGCCGCTGAGTGTGAGAATCCGGTCACGTTGCGAACATCCCGGGCACTCTTCGTGTCGCTTTCCGTACGTGACGTGACATCGGGCCGGACGCCGGATCCGGCCCGGGCATCGCGGCGTCGCCGACGGCCGGACCGGGCGTCACCCCGTCGGAACCGGCTGCGGTGCGGACGGGGGCAGTCCCACCCGTTCCCGGCCCTCGGCGAGTTCGCCGAGGAGTTCGGCGAGCCGCTCCCGGTGCCGGTCGGTGAGCCGCCCGGTGTCGTCGAGGTGGACGGCGCAGGCGGTGGTCGTGTCGACGAGCCGCTCGAGGACGGCGGCGACCTCGTCGGTGCCCTCCGTGTGCCGGGCCAGGGCTGGCAGTTCGTGGGCGGCGAGGGCGCTGGCGCTACGGGCCTCGGCGAGCGTGCGGTAGGCCTCGCGGCGCAGAGTCCAGCGAGTGGCCCGGTCGCCGGAGCCGCCGGAGGTCCCCGAAGCGCCGGAGCCGCCGGGGGCGCCCGAGCCGGCGAAGTCGGCGGAATCGGCGAGGACGTGCGCGAGGTAGGCGTGCGCGGCGTCGGCGGCCGCGGCGAGACGGGCGCGCACCTGCCCACCCCTCTCCCCCGGCATCGGCAGATGTCCGACGATCAGAACGATCGCGCACGCCAGCAGGGTTTCGGCGATCCGCGCGGCGGAGGCCTGCGGCTCCCCGCCGACCATCACCAGCGACAGCACGAGCACGGTGGCGACGGCAGTCTGCGCGGCGAAGTGCCGGGTCGAGACGGGGATGAGCGCCCCGCACAGCGCCACCAGCGCCACCAGGCCCTCGGGCCGGGGCAGCACGGCGGCGAAACCGGCGAAGAGCAGCGCCCCCAGCACGGTCCCCGCGGCCCGGCACAGCACACGCGACACCAGCGGCCCGAGATCGGGCTTGACCAGGAAGACGGCGGTGGCGGGCAGCCAGTACCAGTGGGTGTGCCGGCCGTACCACTGGGAGTGGTACAGAGCCTGCGCGACGGCGGCGCCGGCTCCGAAGGAGAGCGCGACCCGCAGTCCGTACTCGCGCCCGCCCGCCCCGAAGGCGGCGCGCAGCAGGGCGCGCGCGCCGCGCCGACGGGTGTGCAGGTCGCCTCCGCCGCCCTGGTCGAAGGCGTCGGCGGCGCGCAGCAGGGCGTCGTCGAGGGCGCGCAGTGCGGGCCCGGACCGTGACGGCGCGGGCAGCGGCCCGGTGTGGGTGTTCTCGCGCACGGCGGCGGCGAGCCGCCGGGGGCCGACGGAGGACCGCTCGGAGAGGGGCTCCCCGGCCCAGGCGAGCGCGGTCGCCGCCTCGGCCAGCGGCAGCGCGGCGGCGTACTGGGCGTGCAGTCGGCGTTCGGCCGAGGAGCTGGCGTAGCGCCGCAGCCGGGGCCCGGCCAGGGCGTCCTGGGCATGGTCGAGGGCGGCGGTGAGCGCGGCGCGGCGGGCGATCGCGTCCTCGGCGCCGGCCGCGTCGAGGAGCTCCGCGACGGCGTCGTACACGCGGGCCACCGCGTCCCGTTCCCCGTCGAACCGGAAGTCCCCGGTCATCGCGCCGGGCGTGGGCAGGGCCAGCCGTAGCGCGAGCAGCCAGCCCGCCCCGGCGAGGAAGGCGAGGGCGCGGGCCCAGCCGGACTCGGGGACCGGCATCCCCGCGCCGATCGCGGCGCCCACGAGCAGTTGCGTGCCCGCCCCGGAGGCGACCGGTCCGACCGCGCTCATCGTGCCGGCGAGGAGCCCGAGACCGGTGAGGACGACGGTCAGCGCGACGGCTCCGACCAGGTCCCCGGCATACGTCCCGACCAGCAGGCCTGCCGCTCCGGCGAGCGCGGGCGCCCCGAGCCGCTTGACGGAGGCCCGCCGGCTGCCGGGCCGGTCGTTGATTCCGGCCAGCATGGCGGCGACCGCGGCGACCACCCCGAGCCCGGTGCGGTCGACGAGCACGGCGACCAGCAACAGGGGCCCCGCCGCCAGCGCTCCGCGGGTGACCGCGTTCCAGGGGACGGGCCCGCGTTGGGCGCGCAGGGCGTGCGCGAGCCAGGGCGGCAGAACGGAGCGTGCGCGGGCGGGAAGAGGCGGGCGCGGGGACACGTGGCTCCTGTCGTGACGAGGGCGGGGGCGCCTTCGGGCGACGGTGGCCGGGGCGGTCAGCTGCGGGCTGAGGTGTCCACGGTAGGCGGTGGGCCCGCACGGAACGCGCCGGTTTGCGTTTCGGCGAGGTGACGAGTGCGCCGGATCCCGCGTTCTTTATGCACGCAATCCGTGGGCGCGGTCCCGGAGACGGGAGCGGGGCCGGGAGCGTAGCCTGCCCCCGGCCCCTGTCGAGCCACCATGTCGCACGCCGGCGCACTTGAGGACCCAGGTCAGTCGTGATGTCGTCGCGTCCTGCCTTTGGACCACCGCGCATCGAGCTGCGCGGGCCGGACTTGAACCGGCAATTCGACGTCGGGCGCCTGGGCCCGGTCGCTCCGGCGATCGGCGGCGAATGCTGAGTCTGGAGCGAGAGTCTGAGATTCATCGCGATCCGTCCCTGGATTCCTCGGCGGGTACGGTTCGCTCGTCACGACAAGCTTCAGCTTCAGCTTGCGCTCCTCGCGCACCCCGGTCACGAAGGACCGGGGAGTCTCGAAGGCTACCCGAACAGGTAGCCGAACACGGCGTCACCGACGCGCTGGTCGACGACGTCGGCGCCGTTCGCCTCCTCCCGGGCGAACTTCACCGCCTGCTGGACCTTCTCGAGGCGGGACAGCAGTTCGTTGACGCGGCGGGCGGGGAGGGCGCCGGAGAACTTCACGGTCGTCCAGTAACCGACCGGGACGTCCTCGTAGTAGACCTCGACCTGCGCCGGGTGCTTGTCGGTCGCCTCCGCCTTCACATGGTTGCGGGGCACCTTCTTGGTGCGCAGCGTCCGTACCGGCTCGGTCTTCCACGCGTCGGTGGAGGGGTCCTGCACCCAGGACTCGGAGGCGTCCAGCACGGGCAGCCTGCGCACGAAGGCGCCGAGGTCGACGAGTTGCTTCTCCAGGAAGAGCAGGTAGGACACGGGCACGTCGGCGACGAGGACCCGCCCGTCCACCTTCACGTCCGCGCGGGCCGTGCAGTTGGCCCAGTCCTTCGTGGCGGTCACGTCGAACAGCCGGGTCAGCGTGGCCGCGGTCTCCCGCAGCACGTCCTCCGCCTTCACCTGCACCCGGGTCGACTCGGGCGGCAGTTGCTCGCCCTCCTCGTCCTTGGGCTGGTAGGTACGCGAGATCCCGGCCAGCAGCGCGGGCTTCTGCAGTCCGTGCTGGGCGGCGGTCAGGTCCTGGTGAGCCTTGGACTTGATGCCCTTCTCGACTGCGATGATCTGATTGAGTTTCGCCACGGAAGGACCGTAACAACGGCGGCTCCGTTCGAGCCAATGGTTATCGGCCGCCCACTGACGAACCGTCTCCGCCGGCCTCGTGTCTCCGACGGGATCCGCCCTGCGCCGCCCGCTCCTCGGCCGGTCTCACCGCGCGGCGTAACCGTCGGTGGCCGCCACCAGCGCCTCCGCCACGCCCCGCGCCCCCGCGCCGTGTCCGGCGTGGTCGACGACGACCAACTCGCTGCCGGGCCAGGCGTGATGCAGCCGCCAGACGACGCCCAGGAGGTTCCCGAAGTCCAGGCTGCCCTGCACGAGGGTGCCGGGCACACCGTCGAGGAGGCGGGCGTCACGCAGAACGGCCTCCTCCCCGTCCAGGAAGTGACCGTTGCCCCAGTAGTGGGTGACCGTGCGGGCGAACCCCGCCCGGAACACCGGGTCCTCGAACCGCTCGACGGACCGCGGCGGCGCCGGGATCGTCGCCGTCTCCCAGTCCGTCCACGCCCGCGCGGCCCGCTCCCGCACACCGGGATCGGGCGACTCGAGCAGCCTGTTGTAGGCGGCGGCGAGATTGCCGTCCCGTGCCACGCCCTCCGGCAGCCCCGCCAGGAACCGCTCGAACGCCTCCGGGAACACCTTCCCCAACCCGCGCGTCAGCAAGTCCACTTCGGCATCGGAGCCGGTGGCGACGCCGGTCAGCACCAGCTCGCTCACCGCCGCGGTACACGTCTGCGCGTAACGCAACGCCAGCACCGACCCCCATGACACCCCCCACACCAGCCACCGCTCGACGCCCAGACTCCGCCGCAGCAGTTCGAGATCGGCCATCAGGTGCGCCGTCGTGTTGACGCTCATGTCGGTGTCGTACCGGCTCGCGTGCGGGGTGGACCGACCGCAGCCGCGCTGGTCGAGCAGAACGATCCGGTAAGCGGCGGGGTCGAACAGCCGCCGCAGGTACGGGGTCGCCCCGGATCCCGGCCCGCCGTGCAGCACCAGCGCGGGCTTGCCCCCCGGATTCCCGCAGGTCTCCCAGTACACGCGGTTGCCGTCACCGACGTCCAGCATGCCGTGCTCGTACGGTTCGGTCTCCGGATACAGGCCCATCGCGCCACCGTACGATCTCCGCGGCGCCGCCGTCGCACGGATTCACCTACCGGTCCCGGCGGTCCCGGCCGCCGTCCGCAGCACATCCCGCAGCATCTGCGGGGTGAGCCGGCCGGTGAAGGTGTTGCGCTGGCTGACGTGGAAGCAGCCGAAGACGTCCACGCCGTCGCCGCCGGGGTCGTCGAGCGGCAACCGTGCCCCGTGCGCGAAGGGCGGCCGTGGCCGTGGCACGCTCCAGCCCGCCTCGGCGAACGCGGGCAGCGCGGCCTGCCAGCCGAAGGCGCCCAGCACGACCACCGACCGCAGCGTCGGCCGCAGCAGCCGAAGCTCCCGCACCAGCCAGGGCCGGCACGTGTCCCGCTCCCCAGGGGTGGGCTTGTTGTCCGGCGGCGCACAGTGCACGGGCGACGTGACGCGCACCCCGTACAGCTCCAGGCCGTCGTCGGCGGCGACGGACGTGGGCTGTGAGGCGAGCCCCAGGTCGTACAACGCCTGGTACAGCACGTCTCCGGAACGGTCACCCGTGAACATACGGCCCGTACGGTTCCCGCCGTGCGCCGCCGGAGCGAGCCCGACGATCAGCAGGCGGGCGTCCGGCGGACCGAATCCGGGCACGGGCCGTCCCCAGTACGTCCGGTCCGCGAAGGCCGCCCGCTTCGTGCGGGCCACCTCCTCACGCCACTCCACCAGCCGAGGACACGCCCTGCACCCCGTGATCCGCCCGTCGAGCAGGTTCAGAGCGGACGAGGTGGCGGCGGGCTCGGAAGGGGAGGCGGAAGCGGAGGAGGAAGCGTCCATGGCTCCACCGTAAGACCAGGTCGGACTGTGTCGGGGGGGGCCGGAACGTCAGCGGCCGCTACAGCTCGAACCACCCGCGTCCGACGTACCAGTGGCCGCCCTCGCGCAGGTGGTCGAGGACGGCTCGTTCGAGAACGGTCCGGCGGGGCAGCTGGTCCAGGGGCACGTCGGTGGTGCCGAAGACGAACCGGACGGGTTCCATGTCCTCGGGGGCCTCAGGGGCCTCACGGGCCTCGGAGGCCGTCGGCGGGTGGGCGAGGTGGAACCGCTCCTGGAAGCGGACGATGTTGGAGTCCTTCGGCAGGCGGCGCTTGAGCTGGGGGTCCAGCAGCCACGACTCGCAGGTGGCCACCGAATAGGTCTCTTCGGGGTAGTGGCGGGCGAAGAACGTCCGGGCGAGTGCGAGGGATCGCTCGACGGCCTGCGGGGTCAGGGGCCCCATGAAGTCGGGCACATGGACGGCGAGGCCCAGTTCCTGGGGCCGCTGGGGCAGTCCCGCCGCCGCGATCGAGGCTCCGGTCCGCTCGTCGACGCGGCTGCGCTGGAACTGCAGGCGTCCCAGTTGGTACAGCTCGCCGTGGAAGTGCAGGGTGAGCCATTGCGGGATGAGCAGCCCGCCCGTGCCGTGCCATCGCCGGTACCAGGCGACGCATCGGCCGACGTCGGCGAGGGTGCGCCGGCCGACCTCGTCGGGGATGCCCCGCTCCCGGTGGTGGGCCCGGATGTGGGGCAGCGCGGCGACGAAGACGTACAGCGGGAAGAACCGTGCCGTCGCGGTGGAGGCGTCGGGGAGGGCCGGTATGTCGACGGTCGTCCCCCGGATCCGCCCCATGTCCTGGACGACGTCCGCCACGGCCTTCTCCAGGATCCGCAGAACGTCCGTGTCGCTCGTGACGCGCCTGCTCAGGCGGACGGCCTCGTCGATGTCCTGGTGCGGGACCGCGAGGTCGAGGAGCACATCGGTCAGCTCGTCGGTGTTCGGCAGCATGGAAGCGCGGCCCCCCTCTTGGTCGTCGGACGTCGGATCCCTGTGGAGAACGTCCGGGGCGGAGAGTACGTTGCAAGGGAGGAGTGGTGTTTTCGCGATGCGTACCGGAAGTGAGCCGACGACCGCGCGCAGTGCGCTGCGGCTGCGTCTCGGGCTGGCCCTGTGGGGCGTGGTCTGGACGGTCTTCGGGACGGCCGTGTTCGCGCTGGTGGGGCGTCCGGGATGGGCGGCGGCATGCGGGGCGCTGTGGGTGGTGACCACCGTCGACCTGGCGTTGGTGGTCCGGCACATCCGGCAGGGCCCTCACTACCAGCCGGGCCGCGACATTCCGCCGTACCGGCCGCCCGAACGGCGGCACCCCTGAGACGGGCGGCCTCGCCCGGGAGGCGGCACCGCGGCACGCGTGCGGTGGGGCGGCGCGGCGACCCGGGACGGATGATGCGTGTACGGCGCCGGGCGGAGCGCGACGGCGGGCCGTCCTTTCAGCTCTCGAAGCGGGCTGCCTTCAGGTACTGCGGGTTGGGGTCGAGTGCCGCGGCCAGTCGGAAGTGGCGCTTGGCCTGGTCGCCGCGTCCTTGTCGTTCGTAGGTGCGGGCGAGCGCGAAGTGGGCGAACGCGTTGTCGGGTTCGCGCTCCAGCACCACGGTGAACTCGAGTTCGGCGGGACGTAGTTGCGCGGCGGCGAAGAAGGCGCGGGCACGCAACAGGCGGGCGGCGGTGTTCTCGGGGTGCGCGGCGATGACTTGGTCGAGCAGCTTCACCGCGCCCCGCGGGTCCCGTGCGGCGAGCAGTTGCTCGGCGGCGCGGAAGTCGATGACGTGTGTCTCCGGAGTGCGTCCGGTAGAACCTGCGGTATCGGGCACGGAAAAATCCTTCCCTGGCTGGGAGGGTTCAACGCGCGGACCCGGGGGGCCTATTCCGGGGAGGCCTCGCGGGCGGTGTGCGCTCTGCGCACGAGGTCGTTCCACACGTCCTTGACGCGGTGCCGCAGTTCGGGGAGGGGTACGTCGTTGTCGATCACGATGTCGGCGATCTCGCGGCGTTGTTCGCGCGTCGCCTGGGCGGCCATGCGGGCGCGGGCGTCCTGCTCCGTCATGCCACGCAGGCGTACGAGGCGGTCGAGCTGGGTGTCGGGGCGGACGTCCACGACGACGACGAGGTCGTAGAGGGGGGCGAGGCCGTTCTCGGTGAGGAGGGGGACGTCGTGGACGACGACGGCGTCCTGCGGGGCGGAGGTCTCCAGTGCGCGCGACCGAGCGCCGACCAGAGGGTGGACGATCGAGTTGAGGAGGGCGAGTTTCTCGGGGTCGGCGAAGACCACGGAGCCGAGCCGGGGGCGGTCGAGGCTGCCGTCCGCGGTGAGGACGTCCTCCCCGAAGGCGTCGACGACGGCTGCGAGGCCCGGGGTGCCGGGCGCGACGACTTCGCGGGCGATGCGGTCCGCGTCGATCAGCACGGCTCCGCATTCGACGAGCAGTCGGGACACTTCGCTCTTGCCGGCGCCGATCCCGCCGGTCAGGCCCACCTTCAGCATGACGGGAAGCTTAGGGCCTGCCGGTGACACGCACACGGCAGGCCCCCGAAGGCGCCCGTCGAGGCGCCGGCAGGCCCCGACGGGGCTGCGCGGCGGCGGTCAGCCCTCCCCTTCGCGTTCGGCGAGGAACCGCTCGAATTCCTGCCCGATCTCGTCCGCGGACGGGATGTCGACCGGCTCGGCGAGCATGTTGCCGCGGCTTTCGGCGCCGGCCGCCGCGTCGTACTGGTGTTCCAGGCCTTGGACGAGGCTGGTGAGTTCCTCGTCGCCCTCCTGGATCTGACGGTCGATCTCGGTCTGCGTGCGGTGGGCGTCGGTGCGCAGGGAGTGGGCGATGCCCGGCAGCACGAGTCCGGTCGCCGCGGTGATCGCTTCCAGCACCGTCAGGGCCGCGTCCGGGTAGGTGGAGCGGGCGATGTAGTGCGGGACGTGCGCGGCGACGCCGAGGATGTCGTGACCGGCGTCCATGAGGCGGTACTCGATGAGGGCCTCGGCGCTGCCGGGGACCTGAGCCTCGTCGAAGGGGCTGCGATGGCCGGGCGTGAGGTCGGTGCGGTTGCCGTGCGGGGTGATGCCCACGGGGCGGGTGTGCGGGACGCCCATGGGGATGCCGTGGAAGTTCACCGACAGGCGGACCCCGAGCCGTTCGACGATCTGCTTCACGGCGACGGCGAAGCGCTCCCACTCGACGTCCGGTTCGGGGCCCGAGAGCAGCAGGAAGGGGGCTCCGGTGGCGTCCTGCACGAGGCGCACCTCGATGGTCGGCTCTTCGTAGTCGGTCCACCGGTCGCGCTTGAAGGTGAGCAGCGGGCGGCGGGCGCGGTAGTCGACGAGCCGGTCGTGGTCGAAGCGGGCTACGAGTTGGTTGGGCAGCGAGTCGAGCAGCCGGTCGACGATCTGGTCGCCGGTCTCGCCCGCGTCGATGTATCCGTCGAAGTGGTAGAGCATGACAAGTCCGGCCGATTCCTGGGCCAACGCCATGTCGACGACTGCCAGGCCCTTCGGCTCCCATGCGTACAAACCCTGCGGATCAAGCACTTGGACCGCTCCTCCTCGTGTTCTCAGAGGACAACGCGCTCGGCGGCGTGGGCATTCCCGTCGGGCCGCCAAGATCGGCGGACTCCGGTGGATCCCCCGGGAGGCTCGCCGGGCTGCCTCTCCCGGGAGCGCTCGGCCGCGCCGCCCGGCTGCTCTTCGGCCGCGCCGCCCGGCTGCTGTTCGGCTGTGCAACTGCTGCCCGGGTGTGCGACCGGCGGTCGTGAGCACGGTCGGCGGAGGCCGGTGGCGCGGCGCCCGGCGCCCGGCGGGCAGGGCGGTCCGGGCGGCAGCCGGACAGCGCGGCCGTCAGCTGCTCCACCGGACCGCCGGTGCGCACGGACCGGCCGTCGGTTGCGGGAGCGGGGGCGGCTCCGCGGCACGCCGAAGGCCCGCACCTAGAGAGGTGCGGGCCTTCGACTACTGCCTGGCTACTGTCTGCCGAGCCTCACCAGCCGGGGTGTCCCCCGGCTGAGGGAGGTCAGCTCTGGCCGCCGGCCAGCTTCTCGCGCAGCGCGGCGAGCGCCTCGTCCGACGCCAGCGCGCCGGAGGTGTCGGCGCCCTCGGAGGAGTACGAACCGCCACCACCGCTCGCGGCCGGAGCCGCACCGGCGGCTTCGCCGCCCTCGGCGGCAGCGGCCTCGTCGGCCTCGCGGGACTTGATGACCTGGGCCTGGTGCTGCTCGAAGCGCTGCTGCGCCTCGGCGTACTGGCCCTCCCACGCCTCGCGCTGGGTCTCGTAGCCCTCGAGCCAGTCGTTGGTCTCGGGGTCGAAGCCCTCGGGGTAGATGTAGTTGCCCTGGTCGTCGTACGACGCGGCCATGCCGTACAGCGTCGGGTCGAACTCGACCGAGGCCGGGTCGGAGCCGAAGGACTCGTTGGCCTGCTTGAGGGACAGCGAGATCCGGCGACGCTCGAGGTCGATGTCGATGACCTTGACGAAGATCTCGTCGTTGACCTGGACGACCTGCTCCGGAATCTCCACGTGGCGCTCGGCCAGCTCGGAGATGTGGACCAGACCCTCGATGCCCTCGTCGACGCGGACGAACGCACCGAACGGAACCAGCTTCGTGACCTTGCCGGGGACGACCTGGCCGATCTGGTGGGTGCGGGCGAACTGCTGCCACGGGTCTTCCTGGGTCGCCTTCAGCGACAGGGAGACACGCTCGCGGTCCATGTCGACGTCCAGGACCTCGACCGTGACCTCCTGGCCGACCTCGACGACCTCGGAGGGGTGGTCGATGTGCTTCCAGGACAGCTCGGAGACGTGGACGAGACCGTCGACGCCGCCCAGGTCCACGAACGCACCGAAGTTGACGATCGAGGAGACGACGCCGGAGCGGACCTGGCCCTTCTGCAGGGTCGTGAGGAACGTCTGGCGGACCTCGGACTGGGTCTGCTCCAGCCAGGCGCGACGGGACAGGACCACGTTGTTGCGGTTCTTGTCCAGCTCGATGATCTTCGCCTCGAGCTCCTTGCCCACGTAGGGCTGGAGGTCGCGGACGCGGCGCATCTCGACGAGGGAGGCCGGCAGGAAGCCACGGAGGCCGATGTCGAGGATGAGACCACCCTTGACGACCTCGATGACGGTACCGGTGACGATGCCGTCTTCTTCCTTGATCTTCTCGATCGTGCCCCAGGCACGCTCGTACTGAGCGCGCTTCTTGGACAGGATGAGACGGCCTTCCTTGTCCTCCTTCTGGAGGACGAGGGCCTCGATCTCATCGCCCACGGCGACGACCTCGTTGGGGTCGACGTCGTGCTTGATGGAGAGTTCGCGGCTCGGGATAACGCCTTCGGTCTTGTAACCGATGTCGAGCAGGACCTCGTCCCGGTCGACCTTCACGATGACGCCGTCGACGATGTCGCCGTCGTTGAAGTACTTGATCGTTTCGTCGATCGCGGCGAGGAAGGCTTCCTCGTTACCGATGTCGTTGACCGCAACCTGCGGGGTGGTGGCGGTGGTCTCGGTGCTGCTCGTCATGTGGGAAAGGGCTCCGGTTACGGACAGAAAGTCGTAGGTACTGCTACGCCGGGAGCCCGTGATCGCTCTGAAGAAGCCGGACAGCTTAGGAAGCGCCCCACCAGGAAACCGGTGAAGGCACCTCGAGAACCGAGGGGACATCCAACAGATGCGAGCGCAGCCTGCTACGTCTGAGGTGCGCAGGCCCGCAGCGCAACTTGTAGCATACGGGGGCAGCCGGGCAGGGTCAATGCGCGAAGGCGCACACCCGGGGCGGATCACCGCATACCCGGCACACAACCTTTCTTCCGAGGCCACGCAGGCCGCAGGAAGCCCCTCCGGTGACACCTGGGTGCCGCCGTCGGGCGGGTTGCACGGAAGAGTACGACGAGGGAGCCGATCATCCAAGAGCCCGCATCGTCCGAGACGGCCTTCGAGCCGGAAGCCACCCGACGTGACGCCGACGTCGCCGAGAGCACCCGGGCCAACCGGGGCTGGTGGGACCGCAACGCGGACGAATACCAGATCGAGCACGGCACGTTCCTGGGCGACGACCGATTCGTGTGGGGTCCGGAGGGCCTCGACGAGGTGGAGGCGGAGCTGCTCGGCCCGCCGGAGGAACTGAAGGGCAGGGCGGTCCTGGAGATCGGCGCCGGAGCGGCCCAGTGCGCGCGCTGGCTCACCGCGCAGGGCGCGCTGCCGGTGGCCCTGGACATCTCCCACCGCCAGCTCCAGCACGCGCTGCGCATCGGCGGCCCGTTCCCGCTGGTGTGCGCCGACGCGGGCGCGCTGCCGTTCGCGGACGCCTCCTTCGACCTGGCGTGCTCGGCGTACGGGGCGCTGCCCTTCGTCGCCGATCCGGTGCTCGTGCTGAAGGAGGTGCGGCGAGTGCTGCGGCCGGGCGGCCGTTTCGTGTTCTCGGTGACGCATCCGATCCGGTGGGCGTTCCCGGACGAGCCCGGCCCGGAGGGGCTGACGGTGTCGTCGTCCTACTTCGACCGCACGCCGTACGTGGAGCAGGACGAACAGGGCCGGGCGGTGTACGTGGAGCACCACCGCACGCTCGGCGACCGGGTCCGCGACGTCGTGGCGGGCGGTTTCCGGCTGGTGGACCTGGTCGAGCCGGAGTGGCCGTCCTGGAACTCGTCGGAGTGGGGCGGCTGGTCGCCGCTGCGCGGCAACCTGATCCCCGGAACGGCCGTCTTCGTGTGCGAGCGGGACTGAACGGGACCGGGCGGGACCGGTAGCGGTCCGGCCGCTCCCGGCGGTGCACGCGCGTGGGGCGCGTGGCCGGCCGCGTACGACACTGGGGGCGTGATCCTCCGTGACGACGCCCTGGACGCGCTGCCCGTGCGGGCGGCCCTGCCCGCACTGAACGACGCCCTGGACGGGCACGGGGCCGCCGTGCTCGCGGCGCCGCCCGGCACGGGCAAGACGACGCTGGTGCCGCTCGCGCTGGCCGGGCTGCTGGGCGAGGGCCCGGCGCGGCGGGTGGTGGTGGCCGAGCCGCGGCGGATCGCGGCACGGGCGGCCGCCCGGCGGATGGCGTGGCTGCTGGGCGAGCGGACCGGGGAGGCCATCGGGTACACGGTCCGCGGGGAGCGGGTCGTGGGGCGGCGCACGCGCGTGGAGGTCGTCACGACCGGTGTGCTGCTGCAGCGTCTCCAGCGGGACCAGGAGCTGACGGGCGTCGACGTCGTGCTCCTGGACGAGTGCCACGAACGGCATCTGGACGCGGACACGTCGGCCGCGTTCCTGTGGGACGTGCGCGAGACGCTGCGGCCCGACCTGCGGCTGGTGGCGGCCTCGGCGACGACCGACACGTCCGGGTGGGCGGGGCTGCTGGGCGGGGCGCCGGTGGTGGAGGCCCGGGGTGCCGCCTTCGGCGTCGAGGTGGTCTGGGCGCCGCCGGCGGGCGCCGTGCGGCCGCCGCACGGGATGCGGGTGGATCCGGCCTTGCTGTCGCATGTGGCCTCGGTGGTGCGGCGGGCGCTGACAGAGCGGTCGGGGGACGTGCTGTGCTTCCTGCCGGGTGTCGGGGAGATCGCGCGCGTCGCGGGGCTGCTCGGGGCGCCGGACGGGGTGGACGTGCTCCAGGTGCACGGGCGGGCGCCGGCGGCCGTGCAGGACGCGGTGCTGGCGCCGGGAGCGCGGCGGCGGGTGGTGCTCGCGACGTCCGTGGCGGAGTCGTCGTTGACGGTGCCCGGCGTACGGGTGGTCGTGGACTCGGGGCTGGCGCGGGAGCCGCGCGTGGATCACGCGCGTGGGCTGAGCGCGCTCGCGACCGTGCGCGCCTCGCGGGCGGCGGGCCGTCAGCGGGCCGGGCGGGCCGGGCGGGAGGCGCCGGGGACGGTGTACCGGTGCTGGGCGGAGGCGGAGGACGCGCGGCTGCCGCTGTTTCCGGCGCCGGAGATCAAGGTGGCCGATCTCGCCTCGTTCGCCCTTCAGGCGGCCTGCTGGGGCGATCCGCAGGCGTCCGGGCTGGCGTTGCTGGATCGGCCGCCGGCGGGGGCGATGGCGGCGGCCCGGGAGTTGCTGACGGCGATCGGCGCGGTGGACACGGCCGGCCGGGCCACCGAGCGCGGGGGGCGGCTGGCCCGGCTGGGGCTGCACCCGCGGCTGGGACGGGCGCTGCTGGACGGAGCGGCCTCCGTCGGTGTGGAGCGGGCCGCCGAGGTGGTGGCGCTGCTGAGCGAGGAGGCTCCGCGGGAGTACGGGGACGATCTGGCGGCCGCGTTGCGCGCCGCCCGGCGCGGCGGCGACGCGTATTCCGGGCGGTGGCGGGCCGAGGTGCGACGGCTGCGGGCCGTCGCCGCCCAGGACGTCTCCCGGCCTCCCGGCCCGCTTTCCCCGGCGGCGGAGGAGGGCGACGTGGAAGGGCTCGTGGGGCTCGTGGTCGCCCTCGCGTTCCCGGAGCGGCTCGCGAAGGCCGACGGCGGCTCGTATCTCATGGTGTCGGGAACCCGGGCCGAGACCGGCCGGGGCACCGGGCTTCGGGGGGCGCCCTGGCTGGCGGTGGCGGTCGCCGACCGGCCCGTCGGTCAGGTGCACGCGCGTGTGCAGCTCGCGGCGGTCGTGGACGAGGACGTGGCCCGTCTCGCGGCCGGTGTGCTGCTCCGGGAGCGGGACGAGGTCCGCTGGGCCGACGGGGACGTGGTCGCGCGGCGGGTCGAGCGGCTGGGGGCGGTGGAGCTGGCGGTGCGTCCGTTGCGGAACGCCGACGCCTCGCTCGTGCGGGGTGCGCTCGTGGAGGGGCTTCGGCAGGAGGGGCTGCGGTTGCTGCGGTGGTCGCCGGAGACGGACGCCTTGCGGCAGCGGCTCGCTTTCGTGCGGCTGCGCGTGGGGGATCCGTGGCCGGACGTGGACGACGCGTCGCTGCACGCGCGCGTGGACGAATGGCTGGAGCCGGAGTTGAGCCGGGCCCGGCGGCGGGCCGATCTGGGGCGGATCGACGCCGGGCAGGCACTGGGGCGGTTGTTGCCGTGGGCGTCCGGCGAGGCGGGCAGGCTGGACGAGCTGGCGCCCGAGCGGATCACCGTGCCGAGCGGGTCCAGGATCCGGATCGACTACGCCGATCCGCAGCGGCCGGTGCTGGCGGTGAAGCTGCAGGAGATGTTCGGGCTGCAGGAGTCGCCGCGGGTGGCGGGGGCGCCGCTGGTCGTGCATCTGCTGTCCCCCGCCGGGCGGCCGGCGGCCGTCACGTCCGATCTCGCGTCGTTCTGGCGGGACGGCTACCGGGCGGTGCGGTCGGAGCTGCGGGGCCGGTATCCCAAGCATCCGTGGCCGGAGGATCCGGCGGGCGCCGAGGCGACGCGACACACGAACGCACGGCTCAGTCGGTGACGGGCCACGCTCCAGGCGGTGACGGGCCACGCTCCAGGCGGTGACGGGCCACGCTCCAGGCGGTGAAGGGCGGCGGCTCGGTCGGTGACGGGCACACGCCTCAGGCGGTGACCGACCGTGGTTCCGCGGGTTCTGCGGGTTCGGCGGCCGCCGGGCGGTGCGGGCGGCGGGAGCGCGCCTCCAGGAGGAGCGAGAGGGACATCAGCACCAGGCCGAGCAGGAGGAAGCCCCAGGGCAGGTACGCGGTCAGGAGCAGAACCAGGGTGCGGTTGGACTTGACCATGGCCACGGTGTGCTCGATGTAGTCCTCACGCATCTTCACGTGTCCGGCGAACGCCGTGACCTTTGCGCGGCCGCCGAGGAGGGTGCCGCCGCGCAGCTCCTCCCGGTGGATCTCCTCGCCGTAGACGGGCGCTCCCGTGACGGGCTCGACCCAGAATCTGCGGACCGTGGTGTACCAGCGGGTGGTGCCGGTCCTGGCCACGGTCTGGGGGGTGATGCCCTGGACGGGCATCGTCTTGGGCATGGGCACTTCGGTCCACGGGACGGTCTGTTCGAAGTAGTAGACCTTCAGGCCACGGAAGTCGCGGGTGTCCCGGTAGTGGATGGGGGCGGTGGTGCGGGTCTGGGCGTCGAAGTACTCGTAGTCCCGCTTCTGGGTGAGGAAGGGCCACTTGAACTCGATGCCCGTGCGGCGGACCGGGTCGCCGTCGACCATCTCGCCGGTGGCGTGGACGGGTTCCTGTGTGTGGGCGTCGAAGATGTAGCGCTCGGGGACCTTGGACACCATCTTGCCGTCTGGTCCCTGGACGTAGGACAGGCCGTCCCAGACGACGACGTCCCGGCCCGCGGTCCTCTCGATCCGCTCGGAGGCCTGCACATCGCCCTTGAGGGTCTGCACGATGGTGACCTGCGGGACCGTGCGGGCGGTCATCGTGCCGTAGTCGAGGAGGGTGGCGTTCTTCGCCTGCAGGACCATCGTCTGGTACTCGCCGGCCGGGATCTTGGCCAGGCGCGGGTAGGCGTACCAGCGCAGCAGCGGGGCGAGCGCCGCGAAGAACACGGCGAGGGCGAGCAGGACCAGGCCGGCTGTGCGGCGCATCTCGGCCTCCTTCGCGGACGGTGCCGGCGGGCGGGGCGGTCACGGGACGCGTCGGTCGTCGGAGGGTGACGCGTCGGTGGGGGGCGGGTGGGCGGTCAGGGGTGGGCGGGGACCGTCGTCAGCAGGGGTTTCGGCGAGGTCTTGCCGGTCGGCGTGCCCAGTGCGGTGAGCGTGAGGACGAGGGCGAGCGCGACGGCGAGACCGGTCGCGGCGGCGATGAGGGCGCGCATCGGGCCTCCCTGCGCAACGGCCACGGGGTCGGCTGCCGGAACCGGCCATGGGATCCGGCAGCATGGCTGACAGGTCGTCAGGTCCGGCACCGTAGCAACGGGCGCGCGAGATGAGAACACGTCGCACACGACGACGGCGCCCCCGCGTTCACGGGGGCGCCGTCGTCGTGGTGCGGACGGAGGCCGTCGTCGTGTGCGGACGGAGGCTTACGAGCCGGAGGCCGTGGACGGCGACTCGCTGGGCGCGGGGCTCGGGGAGGTGGTCGCGGCGGCCGTGACGGTCAGTTCGACGGTGAGGGTCGCGCCGCCCGTGGTGGTGATGCGCAGCAGGTACGTTCCGGCGGTGTCGTCCGCGTACAGCTTGGGCAGTTGCAGCAGGCCCTTCGCGTCCGTCTGGAGGTCCAGGGTGCGCACGGCGTCGCCGGCGGCGTCCTTGAAGTAGGGGCCCCTGTCGTTCGCGGTCGGGTCGTCGGCCGACTTGACCAGGGTGGCGGTGGCCGCGACCTTGTCCGCGACGGCGCCCTGGTAGGTGGCCTTGACCTCGACCTGGTCGGCGAACTCGCCGCCGGCGACGCAGGTGAGCGCGGTGTCGCCGGTGCGGGCGAGGGCGTCGGCGGCGCGGGCGGTGACGGTGGCCCGGTAGTCGAGGGCGGAGAGCGTACGGCCGGCGAGCGTGGCGCGGACGGTGAAGTCGCCGGTCTTCTCTCCCACCGTGAGGGCGGGCGCGAGGGCGACGCCCCTGCCGTCCGTGGCGACCACGGCGACGCTCTCGCCGCCGGCGAAGACGGTGTCGGTGTCGCCGACGATGGTGAAGCGGATCCGGACCTTGGCGACGGCCTTGCCGGCCGCGGTCTCCGCCCGGGTGCCGATCCGGGCGGGAAAGGCGTGGCCCGCCATGGCGGTGAGGTTCGCCGTGCCCGCGTCCTCGAGGTGGTCGACCGTGTCGGTCGGCGTGGGCGGCGGCGGGGTGGGCTTGCCGGGCGTGGGGGGCGCGGGGGTCGGCGGCTTGGGCGGCGTCGGCTTGGCGGGCGTCGACGGGCGGCCGGGCGTGGCGGGCGTCGACGGGACGGACGGCGAGACGGGCGTGCTCGGGTAGTCGTCGCTGCGGTTCGCGGGCACGCTGCCGGTGCCGTTCGGGATCTCGTGCGTGCCCTTGCGGTAGTACTCCAGCCACGACAGGACGGTGTTGAGGTAGTCCGTCGAGTTGTTGTAGCTGAGGATCGCGCTGCGCATGCCGGCCGGGGTGGCCATGTTCCAGTCGTAGCGGCACAGGTAGTGGCCGGCGGCGAGCGCGGCGTCGTAGACGTTGTTGGGGTCCTTCTTGCCGTCGCCGTTGCCGTCGCGGCCCGCCCACGCCCAGGTGGAGGGGATGAACTGCATGGGGCCCACGGCGCGGTCGTGGGTGCTGTCGCCGTCGTAGGAGCCGTTGTCGGTGTCCTTGATGTCGGCGAAGCCCACGCCGTTGAGGACCGGGCCGAGGATCGGCGTGAGGGTCGTGCCGTCGGCGGTGACGTTGCCGCCGCCCGCCTGGCCCGACTCGACCTTGCCGATGGCGGCGAGGAGTTGCCAGGGCATGTTGCAGCCCGGCTTGGCCTGCGCGAGCGCCGCCTCGGCCTTCTTGTAGGCGTCGAGCACGGTCGTGGGAATGCCGGCCTCGGCGGTGCCGGCGGCGGCCGGGGCGGTGGGCGAGCCGCCGGTCGGGGCCGGGGCGGGGCTCTTCAGCGGCGGCAGATCCGTGTAGTACGGCGAGTTGCCGGTGGCGCTGTCGGCGGTGCCGGCGTCGGCGGACGGGGTGTCGGCGGCGGTCTGTCTGCCCTGGCCGTCGGCCGTGACGTCAGGTGCCTGGGACGCGGCCAGAGCCGCGACGGCCAGTGCGGCCACGGTCGTGTTGACCGCTCCCTTGCGCAGTCTCGTGCCGAAATGCGCCGACATGAAGTGAAACCCTCCCGTGGACGCCGAACGCCCGTCTTCGCCTGCCCTGCTGTGCCGTTGTGTTGTCGCCGTGTCGCCGGTGTCGTGCCGCTCGTGCCGTGTCGCTGGTGGTGATTGTCGGTTGCCGTTGCCACTGGTGGGACGGTCAACCTGCCGCGAGGGTTGCACTCGCAAGCGGTTTGCCCTGTTTCTGTTCCTTTGTTCGACGCGCCCGGGGCGCGAGGCCCAGGCGACCCTACGACAACTTCTTTGCCACCGGCACCCGTTCGAGTGGCGTTTTCACCGGCCCGCCGTGCCTCGTCCACCGGGAACCGTGCCCCGCATACTGGACGTCGTCGACCGTCGGGCCGCTCGGGTCCTCGACGTCCGCCCCCGGGAGCACCGTTGCCGTTCACGCTGAGTCATGCCGCAGCCGTGCTGCCCGCCGTGCGCGCCGACGGATCCGGCCGGGGGCGGCTGGTGCCGGCCGCCCTCGTGGCCGGGTCGTTCGCTCCGGACATGACCTACTACGCGGCGAGCGTCCGGCCCGAGGCCATGGAGTTCGGGGACGTCACGCACTCCTTCGCCGGTGTGTTCACGGTCGACGTGGTGACCGCCTGGGCGCTGGTGGGACTCTGGCTGCTGGTGCGCGAGCCGCTGGTCGCGCTGCTGCCACGCGGCCGGCAGGGCCCGTTGGCCGCCCTGACGCGTTGTGGGGCGCCACGCGCGCGGGTGCGGCCCCCGCTCCTCCTGCGGTGGTACCTCTCCGCGGCGCTGGGCTCGCTGACGCACGTGGTGTGGGACGCGTTCACGCACCTCGACCGCTGGGGCATGCGTCTCTTCCCCGTCCTGGGCGAGCAGATCGCCGGCTCGCCGCTGTACTGGTATCTGCAGTACGGGGGTTCGGCCGTGGCCGCGGTCGTGATCGCGGTGTTCGTCGCCCACGCGCTGCGCCGGACGCCAGGCGGCGAACCGGAGGGGGTGGCGGTGCTCTCGGCAGGGGACCGGTGGCGGGCGGGCGCCCTGATCGGCGGATGTGCGCTGGTCGCCGCGGCGCGGCGGGCGACGCGGTGGTGGGAGTACTGGGGCGCGCGCGACGCGAAGCCGTGGGAGCTCGTACCGACGCTGTGCTTCGGTGCGGGCGCGGGGCTGGTGCTGGGCGTGCTGCTGTACGCCGTCGGCGTGCGGCTGTGGCGGCCGGCCGCCCGGAGCGGGTATGAGGAACGGCCGGACGCGGGGACGGCTGCGGGGACGGCGATGAGGACGACGACGGGTGCGCAGGCGGACGCGGGGGCGGGCGCGGTCAGTGTGCGACGGGGCCGTCCGGACGTGCGGTGAGCGACTGCGCGGTCGCGACGCGCACCACCGGAACGCGGCGGATCCCGCGGGACCCGAGAAGCCGGCCCAGGACGCCCAGGACGCCCAGGACGCCGAGTGCTCCCAGGGCTCCCAGTGCTCCGAAGCCGAGCGTCGGCCGGCGGCGCACCGCCTCGGCCCACGGATGCCGGACGGCGCCCCGCGGCACGGTCCGCCGGACGAGCGGGAGCAGTCGCGCGGGGACGAGCCGGGCCGGGGCCGTGCGGCGCAGGCGCCCGGCGGTGCGCAGGACCCTCGCGGCTGTGCGCAGGCCCGTGGCGGGCGCTCTGGGGATCTGAGGGGTGGCGGCGCGGGGCGCGAGAGCGGGGCGTGGACGCCTCCAGGGCGCCGCGCCGGGTTCGGCCCGGGTGCCGGCGGCGGCCGTGGCGTGAACGCGTGCGTGGGCCTTGCGGCGGTGAAGCATGCGTATACCCATGGCCGCATCCTGGTGGGCGGCGACGGCCGGGGGCCTGTTCTCGGCGGCCACGCGGGTGAGGGCCCTTCGGGGGATGACCGGCGGTGACGGATGGAGCGGCGGGCCGCGCCCACCGCCCTCACCCGCAAGTACGGGCCGGGCTGCGGGCCGGGGTGGAGCGGACCGGGATGCGGTCGCCGCGGGCGGCGGCTGCGCCGGAGGGACGGGAAGGGGCAGGGATCCTGCCCGCGCGCGGACCGGACCCCTCACCTGTGCGAGACCCTCAGCCGAGATCCGGCTCGCCCGTCCGCAACCGCCCCCGACAGCACAGCCGTCCGCAACCGCCCCGGACAGCACGGCCACTAGTGCGCGGCCGACTCCCAGTCCGCTCCGGCGCCCACCGAGACGTCCAGCGGGGCCCTGAGGTGGACGGCGCCGGCCATCTCGCGGCGGACCAGCTCCTCCACGGCCGCCCGCTCGCCGGGGGCGATCTCCAGGACGATTTCGTCGTGGACCTGGAGCAGCATGCGGGAGGTGAGGTCCGCCGCGCGCAGTGCGCCGTCCACCTTGAGCATGGCGATCTTGACGATGTCGGCGGCGGTGCCCTGGATCGGCGCGTTGAGAGCCATGCGCTCGGCCGCCTCACGGCGCTGGCGGTTGTCGCTGTTGAGGTCGGGCAGATAGCGGCGGCGGCCGAACAGCGTCGCCGTGTAGCCCGTCGCCCGTGCCTCGTCGACGGCGCGGCGCAGATAGTCCCGCACGCCGCCGAAGCGCTCGAAATAGGCGTCCATCAGGGCACGGGCCTCGCCCGCGTCGATGTTCAGCTGCTGGGACAGGCCGAACGCCGACAGCCCGTACGCCAGTCCGTAGGACATGGCCTTGATCTTGCGGCGCATCTCCGCGTCCACCGCGCCGGGCTCGACGCCGAACACCTGGGAGGCGGCCGTGGTGTGCAGGTCCTCGCCGGAGGTGAACGCCTCGATGAGGCCGGCGTCCTCCGAGAGGTGGGCCATGACGCGCAGTTCGATCTGGCTGTAGTCGGCCGTCATCAGCGATTCGAAGCCCTCGCCGACGACGAAGCCGCGGCGGATGGCCCGGCCCTCGTCCGTGCGGACGGGGATGTTCTGCAGGTTGGGATCCGTGGAGGACAGCCGGCCGGTCGCGGCGACCGTCTGGTTGAAGGTGGTGTGGATGCGGCCGTCGGCGGCGATCGCCTTGATCAGGCCTTCGACGGTGACGCGCAGCTTCGCCTGCTCGCGGTGGCGGAGCATGACGACCGGCAGCTCGTTCTCCGTCTGCCCCGCGAGCCAGGCCAGGGCGTCGGCGTCGGTGGTGTAGCCGGTCTTGGTCTTCTTCGTCTTCGGCAGGCCCAGCTCGCCGAAGAGGACTTCCTGGAGCTGCTTGGGCGAGCCCAGGTTGAACTCGTGCCCGGCCGCGGCGTGCGCCTCCTTCACGGCCTGCTGGACGGCGCCGGCGAACATCTGCTCCATGGCCTCCAGGTGGGCGCGGTCGGCCGCGATGCCATGGCGCTCCATGCGGGCCAGGAGGGTGGAGGTGGGCAGTTCCATGTCGCGCAGCAGGTCGGCCGCTCCGACCTCCTCCAGCCGGCCGCCGAAAGCCTCCCCGAGGTCGACGATCGTGCGGGCCTGCACCATGAGCGCCTCGGCTTCCGCGCCGTCGTCCGCGCCGAAGGCGAGCTGGCCGTCGGCCGTGGCGGCGGGGGCCAGCTCGCGGCCCAGGTACTCCAGGGACAGCGCGTCCAGGTCGAAGGAGCGACGGCCGGGCTTGACCAGGTAGGCGGCGAGCGCGGTGTCCATGAGGATGCCGCCGACCGACCAGCCGTGCTCGGCGAAGACGCGCATGGCGCCCTTGGCGTCGTGCAGCACCTTGGGGCGTTCCCCGGCGGCGAGCCAGGCCGCCCACGCGCTGTCGTCGCTCTCGTCCAGCTCCGCCGGGTCGAACCAGGCGGCGGCTCCACCGGCCGCGGCGAGCGCCACCTCGGCGACCGAGCCCGTGCCCAGCGCCCAGGTGTCGACGGTGGCCACACCCAGGGTCTGCGTGCCGTGCTCGGCGAGCCAGCCGGCCAGCTCGCCGGTGCCCAGCACCGTGCCGTCCAGCTCCACGCCGGCGGTGAGCACCGGGGTCGCCTCGGCCTCCTCGCCGCCGGGGTCGACGGCGAACAGCCGCTCGCGCAGCGAGGGGTTCCTGATCTCCAGGGTGTCCAGGACCATCGCGACGGCCGTGCGGTCGTAGGGGGCGCGCTCCAGTTCGGCCACCGCCTTGGGCAGCTCGACGTCCCGGACCATCTCGGTGAGGCGACGGTTCAGCTTGACGGCCTCCAGGTGGTCCCGCAGGTTCTGCCCGGCCTTGCCCTTGACCTCCTCGACGCGCTCGACGAGCTCCGCGAACGAACCGAACTGGTTGATCCACTTCGCGGCGGTCTTCTCGCCGACGCCCGGGATGCCGGGCAGGTTGTCGGACGGGTCGCCGCGCAGCGCCGCGAAGTCGGGATACTGCGCGGGCGTCAACGCGTACTTCTCGAAGACCTTCTCCGGGGTGAACCGCGTCAGCTCCGAGACGCCCTTCGTCGGATACAGGACCGTGGTGTGCTCGGACACCAGCTGGAAGGAGTCGCGGTCGCCGGTGACGATCAGGACCTCGAAGCCGGCGGCCTCGGCCTGGGTGGCGAGCGTGGCGATGACGTCGTCGGCCTCGAAGCCGTCCACCGCGAACCGCGAGACGTGCATCGCGTCGAGCAGCTCGCCGATCAGCTCGACCTGCCCCTTGAACTCGTCGGGCGTCTTGGAGCGGTTGGCCTTGTACTCGGTGAACTCCTCCGAGCGCCACGTCTTGCGGGAGACGTCGAAGGCGACCGCGAAGTGCGTGGGCGACTCGTCACGCAACGTGTTGGCGAGCATCGACGCGAAACCGTAGATCGCGTTCGTCGGCTGACCCGTCGCGGTGGTGAAGTTCTCCGCGGGCAGCGCGAAGAACGCGCGGTACGCCAGCGAGTGCCCGTCCATGAGCATCAGGCGCGGGCGGTTTGCGCCGGTGGGGGTGTCGGTCTTCTTCGCTGCTGTCTCTGCCACGCCCCCGATCCTGCCACGCCCCACTGACACTCGACTCCGGCCGCCGCCACCGCCGGACCCGCGAAGGGACCCCCGGCCCCGTGCGCGCCCCGGCCCGAACCCCCGCCCCCGCCCCAGCCCCCGCACCCCCCGGCTCTCCGCCCCCGCCACAGCCCCGCACCCCCGGCTCCCCGGCTCCCCACGCCCCGCGCACGCCTCCCCCGGCCCCGCATCCCCCGCCCGTGGACCCCGCCCGCGTCCGTGAGCAGCACCACACGGGGTCGTTGTCGGGCCGCGTGGGACAATCCCCCCGGGCGGCGCGCCCGGGGGACGCGCGCCAAGCCCACCGGACGACACACAGGCACCAGGCACACGGGGCACGGGCCACACGGCAGGTCGAAGGAGAGCGCGCGATGGCATCGAAGCCGCCCACAGCTGATCCGATCCAGGACGCCCCGCGGGTCGCCCAGCCCCAGCACGCGGCAGCGGGCCTGCCGGCCGTCGGGCACTCCCTGCGCATCGCCACGCAGCAGATGGGCGTGAAGCGCACCGCGCTGACTCTGCTGCGCGTCAACCAGAAGGACGGCTTCGACTGCCCGGGCTGCGCGTGGCCCGAGCCCGAGCACCGGCACACCGCGGAATTCTGTGAGAACGGCGCGAAGGCGGTCGCCGAGGAAGCGACGCTACGACGGGTCACCCCCGAGTTCTTCGCCGCGCACACCGTCGCCGACCTCGCCGGCCGCAGCGGCTACTGGCTGGGCCAGCAGGGCCGGCTCACCCACCCCATGTACCTGCCCGAAGGAGCCGAGCGCTACGAGCCGGTCAGCTGGGAGCGCGCCTTCGACATCATCGCCGAGGAGACGGCCGCCCTCGCCTCCCCCGACGAGGCCGTCTTCTACACCTCGGGCCGCACCAGCAACGAGGCCGCGTTCCTCTACCAGCTGTTCGCCCGCGAACTCGGCACGAACAACCTGCCGGACTGCTCCAACATGTGCCACGAGTCCTCCGGCTCGGCCCTGTCCGAGACCATCGGCATCGGCAAGGGCAGCGTCCTGCTGGAGGACCTCTACAGGGCCGACCTCATCATCGTCGCCGGACAGAACCCGGGCACCAACCACCCCCGCATGCTCTCCGCCCTGGAGAAGGCCAAGGCGGGCGGCGCGAAGATCATCAGCGTCAATCCGCTGCCCGAGGCGGGCCTGGAACGCTTCAAGAACCCGCAGACCCCGCAGGGCATGGTCAAGGGCGCCGCACTCACCGACCTGTTCCTGCAGATCCGCATCGGCGGCGACCAGGCGCTCTTCCGCCTCCTCAACAAGCTCGTCCTGGACACCGAAGGCGCGCTCGACGAGGCGTTCATCGCCGAACACACCCACGGCTTCGAGGAGTTCGCCGAAGCCGCGCGCGCCGCCGACTGGGACGAGACGCTCACCGCGACCGGCCTCACCCGCGCGCAGATCGAGGAAACCCTGCGCATGGTGCTCGCCTCACGGCGCACCATCGTCTGCTGGGCCATGGGCCTCACCCAGCACAAGCACTCCGTGCCCACCATCCGCGAAGTCGTCAACTTCCTCCTGCTGCGCGGGAACATCGGCCGCCCGGGCGCGGGCGTGTGCCCGGTGCGCGGCCACTCCAACGTCCAGGGCGACCGCACCATGGGCATCTTCGAACGGCCCGCACCGGCCTTCCTGGACGCCCTGGAGAAGGAGTTCGGCTTCGCGCCGCCACGCGCCCACGGCTACGACGTGGTGCGCGCCATCCGCGCGCTGCGCGACGGCGAGGCGAAGCTGTTCTTCGCCATGGGCGGCAACTTCGTCTCGGCCTCCCCCGACACCGACGTCACCGAGGCCGCCATGCGGCGCGCCCGCCTGACCGTGCACGTGTCGACCAAGCTGAACCGCTCGCACGTCGTCACCGGCGCGCGCGCCCTCATCCTGCCCACCCTCGGACGCACCGAGCGAGACGTGCAGGGCGGCGGCGAGCAGTTCGTGACCGTGGAGGACTCCATGGGCATGGTGCACGCCTCCCGGGGCCGGCTCGCGCCCGCGAGCACGCACCTGCTGTCCGAGCCGGCCATCGTGTGCCGGCTCGCCCGCCGGGTGCTGGGCGAGAACAGCGCGACACCCTGGGAGGAGTTCGAGAAGGACTACGCGACGATCCGCGACCGCATCGCCCGCGTGATCCCCGGCTTCGAGGACTTCAACGCGCGCGTGACGGACTCCGACGGCCGCCCCGGCGGCTTCACCCTCCCGCACGCCCCACGCGACGAGCGCCGCTTCCCCACGGCCACCGGCAAGGCCAACTTCACCGCCGCTCCGGTCGAGTACCCGAAGCTGCCCGAGGGCCGCCTGCTGCTGCAGACTCTGCGCTCGCACGACCAGTACAACACCACCATCTACGGCCTCGACGACCGCTACCGCGGCATCAGGAACGGCCGCCGGGTCGTCCTGGTCAACGCCGAGGACGCGCACGCCCTCGGGCTCGCCGAGGGCTCCTACGTGGACCTGGTGAGCGAGTGGGAGGACGGCGTGGAGCGGCGGGCGCCCGGCTTCCGGGTCGTGCTGTACCCGACCACGCGCGGCTGCGCCGCCGCCTACTACCCGGAGACCAACGTCCTGGTACCGCTGGACGCCACCGCCGACGTCAGCAACACCCCGGCCAGCAAGTCCGTCGTGGTCCGTCTGGAACAATCGGCCACCGACTGAGCGTTTGCTCAGCGATGCCGGATGTGATCGACGAACGGAGCAGGACCCCATGGGCGAGCAGCAGTACGTGAAGTTCCCGCAAGAGGTCATCGACGAGTACGCCGCCCTCGGCATCGACATCGCAGCCCTGTTCTCCGCCGGGCACCTCGGCACCCGCATGGGCGTGCAGATCGTCGAGGCCTCCGCGGACCGCGTCGTGGGCACCATGCCCGTCGAAGGCAACACCCAGCCCTACGGACTGCTCCACGGCGGCGCCTCCGCGGTCCTCGCCGAGACCCTCGGCTCGGTCGGCTCGATGCTGCACGGCGGCAGCACCAAGATCGCCGTCGGCGTCGACCTGAACTGCACCCACCACCGCGGCGCCCGCTCCGGCCTGGTGACCGGCGTCGCCACGCCCGTGCACCGAGGACGCTCCACCGCCACGTACGAGATCGTGATCAGCGACGAGGAGGGCCGGCGCGTGTGCACCGCCCGGCTCACCTGCCTGCTGCGCGACGCCCCCGCCGCCCAGGGCTGAGGTTCAACACCGTTTGTGGCAGGCCCCGTTGCCCACCACCGCCCCGACGCCCTAGCGTCACGGGCATGACGACGGCACGCGCCCCGGGGGTGAGAGCGACGGCACGACTGCTCGGACCGGCCCTGCTCGCGGCGGCCCTCGCGGGGGCGACGGCGACCGCCTGCGACCGGGCCCCCCGGCACACGGACACCGCGCCCCCCACCGCCCCTGAGGCGGCCGCCTCCACCGCGGCCACCGCCCCCGAGGAGCTGTGCACCCAGATCATCGCCCGCTGGTCGCGCGCAATGCTCGACAGCGACACCTACGGCGACTACCAGTCCATGGGGCTCTCCAACGGCCAGTACGACATCCTGCGAGCCGTCCTGGACGCAGCGCGCACCGCCAAGAGACAGCAAGGAGCGGCAGCCGCAGAGAAGCTGATCGACCGTGAGGCCCGCCAGGGCTGCGCCGACCGGTACCGCTCCGGCGACCCCGGCAAAGGCCCCTGGCGGTGAACGCCATAGGCCCGGTCGAGCCCGGCGAAGGCACCCAGGACCATCCCCTCACCAACCCCGGGACCCCTGGGATTCTCGCCACCACCGCAGCCGCCCGGCCGCTCACCCGCCTCTACGCCGCCCATCGCCGCGCCGTACACACCCTCCTCGCCGCGGTCCTCCTCCTCGCCGGCGGCGGCTACCTGTACGCGACCCGTCCGCCCGCCACCCCGCCCACGACCGCCGAACTGCCTTACCCCGCCCAGACGGTCGACGTCAGTTACCTCGGCGAGGTCAACGTGCCGCCCGGCACCCGCCCGCGCACCTTCGCCTTCGAAGTGCTGCTCGGCGTCCAGTCCGGGCCCGCGGTCACCGTGACCAGGGTGACCCAGCCGTACGACGGCCTCTCGCTGACCTCGGCCCCGCGGGCCCCGTTCCGGACCGAGTCGGGTGCGGCCCGCAAGATCGTGGTCACCATGCACGTGACGGAATGCGGAAAAGTTCCGAGGGACGCCGGGCTTCCTTTCATGGATGTAACTCTACGTAATGCGCGCGCAATACAGGTGCAGAGTTTCATCCTGGGTCCGCGCTATGCCCACGACCTCTCCCACGCCCTACAGGTCGCCTGCAGCAACGATTTCCCGTAATCACCAAAACACCTGAGACACCTGACCACCACCAGGGTCGTCCTGCACATTCTCACCATGCGGACAGGGCGAATCAGCCCGAATTCCACTGTTCCACCCACCAAGTACCGCTCTGCATTACCTCGTGTCATAACAAGAGCGTCACAGCCTTCGTCAGACCCTCCTCCACGTTCCCTCCACCCGCTTAGAGTCACGCCCAGTCACCGCGCTGCTGGAATACCCCTCCACCCCAGCGCTCGACTCGGCCTCTTCCAGCGGGGAGAGCCGCCCAGGGAAAGGACTGGAACGTGCGTCAACGTTCACTCATCGCCATTACCGCCGCGCTGTCCGCGGGAGCTCTCACCCTCACCGCCTGCGGTTCGCGTAACAGCGACGACAAGGGTTCCGACTCCGGCGGCGGCACCACCGTCACCATCGGCGTCGACGCCCCGCTGACCGGTGACCTGTCCGCGCTGGGCCTCGGCATCAAGAACTCCGTCGACCTCGCCGCCAAGACGGCCAACAAGCAGAAGCTCGTCGACGGCGTCACGTTCAAGATCCAGGCGCTCGACGACCAGGCGCAGCCCTCCTCGGGCCAGCAGAACGCCACCAAGCTCGTCGCCGACAAAACCGTCCTCGGCGTCGTCGGCCCGCTGAACTCCTCCGTCGCCGAGTCGATGCAGAAGGTCTTCGACGACGCCAAGCTGGTCGAGGTCTCCCCGGCCAACACCAACCCGGCACTCACCCAGGGCACCGACTGGGCGACCTCCAAGAAGCGCGTCTACAAGTCGTACTTCCGCACCGCCACCACGGACGCCATCCAGGGCCCCTTCGCCGCCCAGTACCTCATCAACGACGCCAAGAAGAAGAAGGTCTTCGTCATCGACGACAAGAAGACCTACGGCGCCGGCCTGGCCGGAACCTTCACCGCGGAGTTCAAGAAGCTCGGCGGCGCGGTGGCGGGCACCGAGCACATCAACCCGGACAGCAAGGACTTCTCGGCCATCGCCACCAAGGTCAAGAACTCCGGCGCCGACGTCGTCTACTACGGCGGCGAATACCCGCAGGCCGGCCCCCTCAGCAAGCAGATCAAGGCCGCCGGCGCCAAGATCCCCGTCGTCGGCGGCGACGGCATCTACAGCGCCGACTTCATCAAGCTGGCCGGCGCCTCCGCCACCGGCGACCTCGCCACCTCGGTCGGCGCACCGGTCGAGCAGCTCCCCTCCGCCAAGGAGTTCGTGGCCAACTACAAGAACGGCGGCTACAAGGAGGCCTACGAGGCCTACGGCGGCTACTCCTACGACTCGGCCTGGGCGATCATCGAAGCCGTCAAGAAGGTCGTCGACGACAACGGCGGCAAGCTTCCCGACGACGCCCGCGCCAAGGTCACCGCCGCCATGCAGAACGTCTCCTTCGACGGCGTGACCGGCAAGGTTTCCTTCGACGAGTTCGGTGACGCCACCAACAAGCAGCTCACCGTGTACGCCGTCGAGAACGGCACCTGGAAGCCGGTCAAGTCCGGCACCTACTCCGGCTGACCCACCCGCGTCACGAGCCGCGCGGGGCGCTGTTCCACTGGCGCCCCGCGCGGACCCACATCCGGACACATCCGTCGAAATCATCCGAACGTCTCGGAGGACATGCGGTGAACGAACTGCCGCAGCAGCTGGTCAACGGCCTGCTACTGGGATCCATGTACGGGCTCGTCGCCATTGGCTACACAATGGTCTACGGCATCGTCCAGCTCATCAACTTCGCCCACGGCGAGATCTTCATGACGGGCGCCTTCGGGGCACTCTCCGTCTACCTCTGGGTGGTCCCCAGCGGCACCACCATGTGGATAGCCCTGCCACTCATGCTCATCGGCGCCATCCTCGTCGCCGTCCTCGTCGCCATCGGAGCGGAACGGTTCGCCTACCGCCCCCTGCGCGGCGCACCCCGCCTCGCCCCCCTCATCACCGCCATCGGCCTCTCCCTCGCCCTCCAGCAAGCGGTCTGGGCCTGGTACCCCGAAGCGAAGTCGGCCCGCACCTTCCCCCAGATCGACGGCGGCCCCTTCCACATCGGCGACGTCACCATCCAGACCGGCGACGTGTTCCTCCTCGTCGCCGCCCCCATCAGCATGGCCGTCCTCGCCTACTTCGTCATGAAGACCCGCACCGGACGCGGCATGCAGGCCACCGCCCAAGACCCCGACACCGCCAAGCTCATGGGTGTCAACACCGACCGCATCATCGTGATCGCCTTCGCCCTCGGCGCCGCCTTCGCCGCCATCGGCGGCGTCGCCTACGGCCTGAAGTACGGCCAGATCGACTACCGCATGGGCTTCATCCTCGGACTCAAGGCCTTCACCGCGGCAGTCCTCGGCGGCATCGGCAACATCTACGGCGCCATGATCGGCGGCGTCGTCCTCGGCATCGCCGAAACACTCGCCACCGCCTACATCGCCGACATCCCCGGCATGGACAAGTTCGGCAGCCAGTCCTGGGCCGACGTCTGGGCCTTCGTACTTCTCATCCTCGTACTGCTGTTCAGGCCACAAGGCCTGCTCGGCGAACGCGTCGCGGACAGGGCGTGACACCGATGACCACACAGACCACCACAGCCGACACCCCCAGCACCCCCACCACCGGCGCACCCACCGGCCTCATCGGCATCCCCGCCCAGGCCGGCCGCGCCCTCGCCACCGGCGGCGGCGCCCTCACCATCATCTCCACCTTCCTCGCCTGGACCTGGACAGCCGCCTTCCCCGGCGACCTCACCGTCTACGGCTACCCCGGCGGCCTCCAGGTCCTCGCCCTCATCGGCGGCGCCCTCACCACCCTCTTCGGCCTCTCCTCCTACGGAGTCAAGGGCCTCGGCTGGCTCACCCCCGCCGGCGCCGACGGCGCACTCAAGTTCGCCGCCCTCGCCGCCTTCGCCACCGTCTGGTACACGATCATCGCGATCACCGTCGACCTCGGCGGCATCGTCAACCTCGAGCCCGGCGGCTTCATCGCCGCCCTCGCCGCACTCGCCGCACTCCTCGGCGCCCTCGCCCTCCCCTTCGAACGCCCCGAACCCGAACCCCACGACCCGGACGACACCGGCTGGGAACTGGCCCGCCACCGCCTGCGCACCCTCCGCGACACCGGCAAGGCAGCCTTCTCCAGCGGCACCGCCCGCCCCATCGGCACCCTCCCCTCCTACGCCGAGATCCTCATCATCGTCGCCATCCTCGGCCTCGGCCTCACCGTCTTCACCTACGGCATCGGCACCGAGTACGACGAACTCTTCATCGGCTTCCTCATCACAGCAGGCTTCGGCTTCGCCGCGCTCAACAAGTCCGGCCTCGTCAACCAAGCCAGCCAGATCACCGCACGCCACCAGAACATCACCATCTGCGGCGCCTTCGTCGCAGCCGCGATGTTCCCCTTCACCCAGACCGACGACCAGTACGCCACCGTCGGCGTCTACATCCTCATCTTCGGCACCGTCGCCCTCGGCCTCAACATCGTCGTCGGCCTCGCAGGCCTCCTCGACCTCGGCTACGTCGCCTTCCTCGGCGTCGGCGCCTACGCCGCCGCCATGGTCTCCGGCTCCCCCAGCTCCCCCTTCCACGTGCACTTCCCCTTCTGGGCCGCCGTCCTCGTCGGCGCCGCAGCCTCCCTCGTCTTCGGCGTCCTCATCGGCGCCCCCACCCTGCGACTGCGCGGCGACTACCTCGCCATCGTCACCCTCGGCTTCGGAGAGATCTTCCGCATCACCGCCAACAACCTCGACGGCACCTCCGGACCCGACATCACCAACGGCTCCAACGGCATCTCCTCCATCCCGAACCTCAACATCCTCGGGTTCGACTTCGGAGCCGAACACGCCATCGCCGGATTCACCATCGGCCGATTCGCCAACTACTTCTTCCTGATGCTCATCATCACGGCCATCGTCGTCCTCGTCTTCCGACGCAGCGGCGACTCCCGCATCGGCCGCGCATGGGTCGCCATCCGCGAAGACGAGACCGCCGCCCTCGCCATGGGCATCAACGGCTTCCGCGTCAAACTCATCGCCTTCGCCGTCGGCGCCTCCCTCGCCGGACTCGCCGGCACCGTCCAGGCCCACGTCACCTACACCGTGACCCCCGAGCAATACCTCTTCGCCGGCCCCATCCCGCCCAACTCCGCCTTCCTCCTCGCCGCAGTCGTCCTCGGCGGCATGGGCACCATCAGCGGCCCCCTCATCGGCGCCGCACTCCTCTTCCTCATCCCCAACAAGCTCCAGTTCCTCGGCGACTACCAGCTCTTCGCCTTCGGCCTCGCCCTCATCCTGCTGATGCGCTTCCGCCCGGAGGGCCTCATCCCCAACCGGCGACGTCAGCTCGAGTTCCACGAGGACGCGGAAGCTCCCACCGTCCTGACGAAGGCAGGGGCCTGACCACCATGACCACCGACACCACCACCACGGTCGCCCCCACCGGCGAAAGGGTCCTCGACGCCCGCGGCGTCACCATGCGCTTCGGCGGCCTCACCGCCGTCCGCGACGTCGACCTCCACGTCAACGCCGGAGAAATCGTCGGCCTCATCGGCCCCAACGGCGCCGGCAAAACCACCTTCTTCAACTGCCTCACCGGCCTCTACATCCCCACCGAAGGCGAAGTCCGCTACAAGGACAAAGTCCTCCCGCCCAAATCCTTCAAGGTCACGGCCGCCGGCATCGCCCGCACCTTCCAGAACATCCGCCTCTTCGGCAACATGACAGTCCTGGAAAACGTCCTCGTCGGCCGCCACACCCGCACCAAAGAAGGCTTCTGGTCAGCCGTCCTGCGCCTCCCCGCCTTCCACAAGGCCGAAGCCGCCTCCCGCGAACGCGCCATGGAACTCCTGGAGTTCATCGGACTGGAGCAGAAGGCCGACCACCTCGCCCGCAACCTCCCCTACGGCGAACAGCGCAAGCTGGAGATCGCCCGCGCCCTCGCCAGCGAACCCGGCCTCCTCCTCCTCGACGAGCCCACCGCCGGCATGAACCCCCAGGAAACCCGCGCCACCGAAGAACTCGTCTTCGCCATCCGCGACAAGGGCATCGCCGTCCTCGTCATCGAGCACGACATGCGCTTCATCTTCAACCTCTGCGACCGCGTCGCCGTCCTCGTCCAAGGCGAAAAACTCGTCGAAGGCGACAGCGCCACCGTCCAGGGCGACGAACGCGTCGTCGCCGCCTACCTCGGCGAACCCTTCGAGAACGCCCCCGGCGACGAAGAACTCGCCGAGGTCGAGGCCGCCGAAGCACACGCCGACAGCGCCGACACCACGACGGACGCCGCGCCCGGCAAGGAGAACGACCGATGACCGCACTGCTCGAAGTCGAGGACCTCCGGGTCGCCTACGGCAAGATCGAAGCCGTCAAAGGCATCTCGTTCAAGGTCGAAGCCGGCGAAGTCGTCACCCTCATCGGCACCAACGGCGCCGGCAAGACGACCACCCTGCGCACCCTCTCCGGACTCCTCAAGCCCGTCGGCGGCCAGATCAAATTCAACGGCAAATCGCTGAAGAAGATCCCCGCCCACAACATCGTCTCGCAAGGCCTCGCCCACTCCCCCGAGGGCCGGCACATCTTCCCCCGCATGACGATCGAGGACAACCTCCGCCTCGGAGCCTTCCTCCGCAGCGACAAGGCAGGCATCGAGAAGGACATCCAGCGCGCCTACGACCTCTTCCCCATCCTCGGAGAGCGCCGCAAGCAGGCCGCAGGCACCCTCTCCGGCGGCGAACAGCAGATGCTCGCCATGGGCCGCGCCCTCATGTCCCAGCCCAAACTGCTCATGCTGGACGAGCCCTCCATGGGCCTCTCCCCCATCATGATGCAGAAGATCATGGCCACCATCGCCGAACTGAAGTCCCAGGGCATGACCATCCTGCTCATCGAGCAGAACGCCCAGGCCGCCCTCTCGCTCGCCGACCACGGCCACGTCATGGAGATCGGCAAGATCGTCCTGTCCGGCACCGGCCAGGACCTCCTCCACGACGAGTCCGTCCGCAAGGCCTACCTCGGCGAGGACTGACCCACCCCCCTCACACGACGAGGCCCGCGCCCCTTCTCCGGGCGCGGGCCTCGTCGTACGTGGAGAATCCGCGGTCAGCCCTTGTTCGCCTTCTTCTCCTCGGCATCCTGAATGACCGCCTCCGCCACCTGCTGCATCGACATCCGCCGATCCATCGACGTCTTCTGAATCCACCGGAACGCCGCCGGCTCCGTCAGCCCGTACTCCGTCTGGAGAATCGACTTCGCCCGGTCCACCAGCTTGCGGGTCTCCAGCCGCAACGTCAGATCCGCGACCTCGTTCTCCAGCTCCCGCAGCTCCGTGAAACGCGAGACCGCCATCTCGATCGCCGGGACGACGTCACTCTTGCTGAACGGCTTCACCAGGTACGCCATCGCGCCCGCGTCCCGCGCCCGCTCGACGAGGTCGCGCTGCGAGAACGCGGTCAGCATCAGGACGGGCGCGATGCGCTCCTCGGCGATCTTCTCGGCGGCGGAGATGCCATCGAGCTTCGGCATCTTCACGTCCAGGATCACCAGGTCCGGCTTGTGCTCCCGGGCGAGCTCGACGGCCTGCTCACCGTCACCGGCCTCGCCGACGACGCTGTAGCCCTCCTCCTCCAGCATCTCCTTGAGGTCGAGGCGGATCAGCGCCTCGTCCTCGGCGATGACGACACGGGTCGTCAGCGGAGGCACGTGCGACTTGTCGTCGTCGGGCGCGTCTACGGGCTGGGGCGACTCGGGGGCGGTCACGGGGGCTCCTCGTTCAGGGGCGGGTACTGCTGACAAGAGCCTACCTAGCTGCGGTAAGGTGGGTGCGCGGAGGGTCGGGGGAAACCTTTGATTCTGCGAGCCCCGGTAGCCCAATTGGCAGCAGGCAATGGATTCAAAACCCATACAGTGTCGGTTCGAGTCCGACCCGGGGCACTTTTCCTTCAGTTCCAAGTTCGATCTTGGCAAGCGGAGGATCACGTTCGCGTGATCCTCCGCTTTTTGCTGTACACAGTGATCGCTGGTCACTCAACGTGTTCGTATGCACTTTCATGGAACCGAGGTTCGACAGAAGGCCGTCACGCTGCTTCGTAACGGAGCCCGAAACGCTGACGTAGCTCGCCAGTTGAGCATCCCTCTTGGAACAGTCAGCTATTGGAAGCACATGGATCGCGCCAAGCGCGGCGAGTGTCCCGGACGCGTCCCACCGCCGTGCCCCAGGTGCGAAGGGCAGCTGGACAACCTCGCCTACTCCTATCTCCTGGGCCTTTATCTCGGCGACGGCCACATCGTCCAGAACCGCAGTATGCGAGTACCCAGCCTGTCCGTTTTCTGTGCCGATGCGCATCCAGGGTTGATGGACCAGTGTGAGCAAGCCATGCGATCGGTCTTCCCGGGCAACTCCGTATGCCGAGTCCGCAGGAAGGGTTGCCACGAGGTAAAGCTCTCCTCCAGGCATCTCTGGTGCCTATTCCCCCAGCATGGTTCCGGCAAGAAGCACGAGCGCCCCATCGTCCTCGAGCCCTGGCAGGAGGCCATCGTCCACGCTCACCCCTGGGAGTTCGTTCGGGGCCTCATCCACTCCGACGGGTGCCGTATCACCAACTGGACCACCCGTGTCATCGCCGGTGAGCGCAAGCGCTACGAGTACCCGCGCTACTTCTTCACCAACGCCTCCGACGACATCAGGAAGCTCTTCACCGACACCTGCGACGCGCTGGGCATCGAGTGGACGCACTGCACCCGCAACGGAAACCCCTACAACATTTCCGTCGCCAAGAAAACACACGTCGCCCTCCTCGACGCCCACATCGGCCCCAAGTACTGAGCCCTACTCAGGGCCGTCGTCCTCGCCCACGTGGTGGACGCGGACCAGGTTCGTCGAGCCCGCGACGCCGGGCGGGGAGCCCGCGGTGATCACGACGACGTCGCCCTTCTCGCAGCGGCCGTACCGCAGCAGCAGCTCGTCCACCTGGCCGACCATCGCGTCCGTGGAGGCCGCCGCCGGGCCGAGGAACGTCTCGACGCCCCAGGTCAGGTTCAGCTGGGAGCGGGTCGCGGGTTCGGGGGTGAAGGCGAGGAGGGGGATCGGGGAGCGGTAGCGGGAGAGGCGGCGGACGGTGTCGCCGCTCTGGGTGAAGGCGACGAGGAACTTCGCGTCGAGGAAGTCGCCGATCTCTGCGGCGGCGCGGGCTACGGCGCCGCCCTGGGTGCGGGGCTTGTTGGTTTCCGTCAGTGGGGGGAGGCCTTTGGCGAGGAGGTCTTCCTCGGCGGCTTCGACGATTTTCGCCATGGTGCGGACGGTCTGGACGGCGTGTGCGCCGACGCTGGTCTCGCCGGAGAGCATGACGGCGTCGGTGCCGTCGATGACGGCGTTGGCGACGTCGCTGGCCTCGGCCCTGGTGGGGCGGGAGTTCTCGATCATGGAGTCGAGCATCTGGGTGGCGACGATCACGGGTTTGGCGTTGCGTTTGGCGAGCTTGATGGCGCGTTTCTGGACGATGGGGACCTGTTCGAGGGGCATCTCGACGCCGAGGTCTCCGCGGGCGACCATGATGCCGTCGAAGGCGGCGACGATGTCGTCGATGTTCTCGACGGCCTGTGGCTTCTCGATCTTGGCGATGACGGGGAGGCGGCGGCCTTCCTCGTCCATGATGCGGTGGACGTCGAGGATGTCGCGGCCGGTGCGGACGAAGGAGAGGGCGATGACGTCGAACCCGGTGCGCAGCGCCCAGCGGAGGTCTTCTTCGTCTTTTTTGGAGAGGGCGGGGACGGAGACGGCGACGCCCGGGAGGTTGAGTCCCTTGTGGTCGGAGACGACGCCTCCTTCGATGACGCGGGTGTGGACGCGTGGGCCGTCGACGCCGGTGACTTCCAGGCAGACCTTGCCGTCGTCGACGAGGATGCGTTCGCCGGGGGTGACGTCCTGGGCGAGGCCGGCGTGAGTGGTGCCGCAGCGTGTGCCGTCGCCTGCGATGCCTTCTTCGACGGTGATGGTGAAGGGGTCGTCGCGTTCGAGGAGTACAGGGCCCTGGGCGAAGTGACCGAGGCGGATCTTCGGGCCTTGAAGGTCGGCGAGGACGCCGACGCTGCGGCCGGTTTCGTCGGAGGCCTTGCGTACGCGGTGGTAGCGCTCCTCGTGTTCGGCGTGGGTGCCGTGGCTGAGGTTGAAGCGGGCTACGTCCATTCCGGCGTCGACCAGTGCTTTGAGCTGGTCGTATGTGTCGGTGGCGGGGCCCAGGGTGCAGACGATTTTCGCTCGGCGCATGTTTCGAGCTTATGTCTTACCGGTGGGTAGGGATTTGGCGGCACATGGCCGCTCAACAACCTTTTGGTGAAAGGTTGTTGACAACTTATACGTTGTGCGGCGGGCCGCTCTGATGAGCACTTTCTCGAACGGGTGAATTTGAGAGGCCGCTCGGAGGTGCGGGCGTGGCCGTCGGGGGTCGTGCGGGGTTGCGGCGGCGGACCGGTGAGGGTGATGCGGGGCGATGCCGGGGTGGGTGTCGAGTTCGGCTTCGTTGTGGACGGCGAGGACGGCGAGGACGGGGGCGTGGGGGCCGTACGGGGGGTTGCGGGCGGGGTGGTCATACGTCCCGCCTTGTCACGGCTTTCCCTTTTCCCTGGGCGGAGTTGACCGTGCCGGTCACCAGATCGCAACCTCTTGGACCTGTTGCGGTCGGTGGTGTCCGCGTCAGAATCTACGCGCGTCATTGACCCTTCCCCCGAGGAGTACGAGACATGCCGTTGAACCGCCGGAAGTTCCTGAAGAAGTCCGCTGTGACCGGGGCGGGGGTGGCGATCGCGGGTGCGGTGGCGGCTCCGTCGGCGCAGGCCGCGGCCGGGCAGGGGGCGAGGCCGGGCCGGGGGGCGAAGCGGTACGCGCTGACGGTGATGGGGACGACGGACCTGCATGGTCATGTCTTCAACTGGGATTATTTCAAGGACGCGGAGTACAAGGACGCGGCGGGCAACGCGCAGGGTCTGGCGCGTATCTCGACGCTGGTGAACCGGATCCGGGCGGAGAAGGGGCGCGAGAACACGCTGCTGCTGGATGCGGGTGACACGATCCAGGGGACTCCGCTGACGTATTACTACGCGAAGGTGGATCCGATCACCGCTGTGGGCGGTCCGGTGCATCCGATGGCGCAGGCGATGAACGCGATCGGGTATGACGCGGCGGCGCTGGGCAATCACGAGTTCAACTACGGGATCGAGACGCTGCGTAAGTTCGAGTCGCAGTTGCGGTTCCCGTTGCTCGGGGCGAACGCGGTGGACGCGAAGACGTTGCGGCCGGCGTTCGCGCCGTATGTGATGAAGACGTTCTGTGTGAAGGGCGCGCCGCCGGTGAAGGTGGCGGTTCTCGGGTTGACGAATCCGGGTATCGCGATCTGGGACAAGGCGTACGTGCAGGGGAAGCTGGCGTTCCCGGGTCTTGAGGAGCAGGCGGCGAAGTGGGTGCCGAGGTTGAAGTCGCTGGGTGCGGATGTGGTGATCGTGTCGGCGCATTCGGGGTCGTCGGGTACGTCGTCGTACGGTGATCAGTTGCCGTATGTGGAGAATTCGGCGGCTCTGGTGGCGCAGCAGGTGCCGGACATCGATGCGATTCTGGTTGGGCATGCGCATGTGGAGATTCCGGAGCTGAGGGTCGTCAACGCGAAGTCGGGGAAGACGGTGGTGCTGTCGGAGCCGTTGGCTTATGCGGAGCGGTTGTCGGTGTTCGATGTGGAGCTGGTGTTCGGGAAGGGGCGGTGGTCGGTCGAGTCGGTGTCGTCGAGGGTTCTTAACTCGAACACCGTTGCGGATGATCCGAAGATCACGAAGTTGTTGAGTGACGAGCATGCGAAGGTCGTCGGTTACGTCAACCAGGTGGTGGGTACGGCGACGGAGACGTTGACGACGGTGGAGGCGCGGTACAAGGACGCGCCGATCATCGATCTGATCACGAAGGTGCAGGAGGACGTCGTCAAGGCGGCGTTGGCGGGTACGTCGTATGCGTCGTTGCCGGTGATCGCGCAGGCGTCGCCGTTCTCGCGGACGTCGGAGATTCCGGCGGGTCAGGTGACGATCCGGGATCTGTCGGGTCTGTATGTGTATGACAACACGCTGGTGGCGAAGTTGCTGACGGGTGCGCAGGTGCGGGCGTATCTGGAGTATTCGGCGGAGTATTTCGTGCAGACGGCGGTGGGTGCGGTGGTGGACGTGGAGAAGCTGACGAACGCGAACAACCGGCCGGATTACAACTACGACTATGTGTCGGGGTTGTCGTACGACATCGACATCGCGCGGGCGGCGGGTTCGCGGATCAGGAATCTGACGTTCGGCGGGGTGGCGTTGGATGACGCGCAGCAGTTCGTGCTGGCGGTGAACAATTATCGGGCCAATGGTGGTGGGGCGTTCCCGTATGTGGCGTCGGCGCAGGAGTTGTGGTCGGAGTCGACGGAGATCCGTACGCGGATTTCGGAGTGGGTGACGGCGAAGGGTGTGCTGGATCCGAAGGATTTCGCCTCGGTGGACTGGAAGTTGACGCGTGACGGTACGCCGGTTTTCTAGGGGTTGCGCGGTGGCGTAGCACGGTGGGCGGTGGGCGGTGTTTCGTGCGGTGGTCGGGGCGGCCGCCGTGTGGGCACCGCCTTTTCGCGTCGGTCGGCGGTCGGCTGGGTCTGTGGGCCGGTGTCTAGCGGCGGTCGACGAGTGGGGTGAGGGTGGGGGCCTGTCGGGCCGGTGGGACGCGGTGGTGTGGTTGTTGGAGGCCGAAGGTGGTGAAGGCGGTGCGGGTGGGGAGGGGGTAGGGCTCTTCGGCGGTGAGGGTGTTGAGGATGGTGGCGCTGCGCCAGGCGGTGAGGCCGAGGTCGGGGGCGCCTACGCCGTGGGTGTGGCGTTCGGCGTTCTGGACGTAGACGTGGCAGCCGGTGGCGGTGACGGCCGGGTCGAGGAGGAGGCGGAAGTGTGTGTCGATGCGGGGGCGTTCGCTGTTGTCGCGGCGGATGTAGGGGTCGAGGCCGGCGAGGATGCGGTCGAGGGGTCGTTCGCGGTGGCCGGTGGCGAGGACGACGGCGTCGGTGGTGAGGCGGGTGCGGGTGTTCTGCTGGATGTGTTCGAGATGGAGTTCGATTCTGGTGGTGGCGATGCGTCCCGCGGTGCGGACGCGGACGCCGGGGGTGAGGACGGTGTCGGGCCAGTCGCCGTCGAGGGTGCGGCGGTAGAGCTCGTCGTGGATGGCGGCGAGGGTGCCTGCGTCGATGCCTTTGTGGAGTTGCCACTGGGCGTCGGTGAGCAGGTCTCGGACGTTTTCGGGGAGGGCGTGGAAGTAGCGGGTGTAGTCGGGGGTGAAGTGTTCGAGGCCGAGTTTGGAGTACTCCATGGGGGCGAACGCGTGGGTGCGGCCGATCCAGTGGAGTCGTTCGCGGCCGGTGGGGCGGTGGCGGAGGAGGTCGAGGAAGATCTCGGCGCCGGACTGTCCTGAGCCGACGACGGTGATGTGGCCGGCGGCGAGGAGGGTGTCGCGGTGGGTGAGGTAGTCGGCGGCGTGGACGACGGGGACGCCGGGTGCGTCGACGAGGGGGCGCAGGGGATCGGGGACGTGGGGCTCGGTGCCGATGCCGAGGACGACGTTGCGGGTGTGGGTGCGGCCCAGGGCTTCGGCTTCGCCGTCGGCGTCGAGTTGGGTGTGGTCGACCTCGAAGACCTCGCGTTCGGGGTTCCAGCGGACGGCGTCGACCTGGTGGCGGAAGTGGAGTCCGGGGAGGTTGTCGGCGACCCAGCGGCAGTAGGCGTCGTATTCGGCGCGGTGGGTGTGGAAGCGCTCGGCGAAGTAGAAGGGGTAGAGGCGGTGGTGGGTTCTGAGGTAGTTGAGGAAGGTCCAGGGGCTGGTGGGGTCGGCGAGGGTGACGAGGTCGGCGAGGAAGGGGACCTGGACGCGGGCGCCGTCGATGAGGAGGCCGGGGTGCCAGTCGAAGCGGGGGCGTTGTTCGTAGAAGACGGCGTCGAGTCGGGCGAGGGGGTGGGCGAGGGCGGCGAGGGAGAGGTTGCTGGGGCCGACGCCGATGCCGACGAGGTCGCGGGGGGTGTCGGTGTCGTGGGGTGGGGGCGTGCTCATGTGGGGGTGTTTCCTTCCACCAGGTGCAGCAGGGCGGTCAGGTCTGCGGGGCGGGTGTGGGGGTTGAGGAGGGTGGCTTTGAGCCAGAGGCGGCCGTCGAGGCGGGCGCGGCCGAGGACGGCCCGGCCGTCGGTGAGGAGGCGGCGGCGGGTTTCGGCGACGGCCGCGTCGGTGGCGTGGGCGGGGCGGAAGAGGACGGTGCTGATGGTGGGCGGGGCGCGGAGTTCGAGGCGGGGGTGGGCGGCGATGAGGTCGGCGAAGTCGCCGGCGAGGTCGCAGACCTGGTCGACGAGGGCGCCGAGGCCGGTGCGGCCGAGGGTCTTGAGGGTGGCGGCGATCTTGAGGATGTCCGGGCGGCGGGTGGTGCGCAGGGAGCGGCCGAGGAGGTCGGGGAGGCCGGCGTCGGTGTCGTCGTCGGCGTTGAGGTAGTCGGCGCGGTGGTGCAGGGCGGTGAGGTCGTGGGGGTCGCGGACGGCGAGGAGGCCGGCGGCGGCGGGTTGCCAGCCGAGTTTGTGCAGGTCGAGGGTGACGGTGTGGGCGGTGTCGAGGCCGGTGAGTCTGGGGCGGTGGCGGTCGCTGAAGAGGAGTCCGCCTCCGTAGGCGGCGTCGATGTGGAGGCGGGCGCCGTGGGTGCGGCACAGGGCGCTGATGGCGGGGAGAGGGTCGATGAGGCCGGCGTCGGTGGTGCCTGCGGTGGCTGCCACGACGACGGGCGGGTGGGGGTCGGGTCGGGTGGTGAGGGCGTGGTGGAGGGCGGTGGGGTCGAGGGTGCCGGTGGGGGTGGGGAGGATGAGGGGTTCGGGGAGGCCGAGGAGCCAGGCGGCGCGGGGCAGGGAGTGGTGGGCGTTGGCTCCGCAGACGAGGGTCAGGGTGGGGCCGTGGGTTTCGCGGGCGAGGAGGAGGGCGAGTTGGTTGGCTTCGGTGCCGCCGGTGGTGACGAGGGCGTCGGTGAGGCCGGCGTGGGCGGCGAGGGCCCGGGTGACGAGCGTTTCGAGCGCGGAGGCGGCGGGGGCCTGGTCCCAGGAGTCGAGGGAGGGGTTGAGGGCGGACGCGGCGAGGTCGGCGGCGGTGGCGACGGCGAGAGGTGGGCAGTGCAGGTGGGCGGTGCAGTGGGGGTGGGCGGGGTCGGCGGAGCCTTCGGTGAGGGCGCGGACGAGAGTGTGGAGGGCGTCGGGGTCGCCGTCGGTGGGCAGGATGTCGCCCACGGTGTCTTCGAGTCGGGCGGTCACGGCGCGGGGTCCGCCGGCGGGGAGGGGGCCGCCGCGTGAGCGGGCGCCTGCCGCGAGGGCGTCGAGGACGGTCGCGAGCAGCGGCCTGAGGGCTTCGGGTCCTTGGGGGCCCGAGGCGAGGGGCGGCGTGCTCATGGGGCTTCTCCGGGCTGGTGCGGGGCAGCGGGATTCCAGCTTGTACGGGGTCGGCGCGGGCGCGCCCGGAAGCCCGGGGATCGGTACTCGAAAGGGGGTACTCCCGTAGGGGGAACCCGGTGGGGGCGTGCGCCGGGCCGAGCTGCGCCGGGCCCGGTTGCGGGGCCCGGCTGTGAGGGGCCCGGGTGCGGAGGGCCCGGCTGCAGGGGTCCGGTCGGCGTCTCGGCCCGCCGCGCGGAACGGGCACGGGGTCCCTGGTTCAAGCGCGGATCAGTGGTGACCGGCGGTCCGCAGGCCGGTCACGCACGGTCCGGCGGACGGCCACGGGCGGTCCGCCGGTCGGTCAAGGATGACGCGACAGCCGGTCACGGGCGGAGCTGCCGACCGGTCACGGGCGGAGCTGCCGGTCGGGGTTGCGGACTCGCAGGGCCCTGGTGAGGTCGTCGAGTTGGTCGATGAGTTTGCGGCGCAGGGCCGGGGTGGGTCCGGCGGTCGCGAGGCACCGTTCGCCCAGGCTCAGGGTCTCGGGGTCGACGGCGTGGGCGGGGAACGCCCAGCGTCCTATGGCCTCGGCGATGGCGGGGCCGCGACGGGCCGCGACGGTGACGGCGTCCTCGAAGAAGCGGGGGACGTAGTCGCTGACGAGGTCGGCCTGTTCGGGCTGCCAGAAGCCCTGGGCGGTGGCGTTGAAGAGGTAGTTGGAGAGGCCGTCGGAGGAGAACATGGCCGCCCAGGCCTGTTCCTTGGCGTCCGCGTCGGGGAGGGAGGCGCGGCAGCGGGCTGCGCCTTCCCGGCCGGTGGCGGAGGGGTCGTCGGCGAGTTCGGCGGCGATGGCGTCGGCGTCGGTGGCGCCGAGGACAGCGAGCCGGGCGAGGACGCGCCAGCGCAGGTCGGGGTCGAGTTCGGGGCCTCCGGGGACGGTGCCGTCGGCGAGCCAGGCGGCGATGGTGTCGGGGTGGGCGGCGACGGCGATGAAGTGGCGTACGGCGATGAGGCGCAGGCCGGGGTGGTCGCCGTCCTCGGTGCGGCGGATGAGGTCGCGGCAGAGGGTGGCGAGGGTGGCGAGGGCGGCGGGGCGCTGCTCGGGAGTGACGTAGCGGTCGGCGATCTGGCCGGCGGCGAAGGCGAGGACGCCTTGGGTGACGGCGAGGTCGGTTTCCTGTGGGAGGTGGGCGCGGGCTGTGTCGAGGTAGGCGCCGGGGGCGAGTTCGCCGTCGCGGACGGCGTCGCGCAGTGCGTTCCAGACGACGGCGCGGGTGAGGGGGTCGGGCAGGCCGGAGAGGTTGCTGCGGACGGTGGCGAAGGACTCGGGGTCGAAGCGGATCTTGGTGTAGGTGAGGTCGCCGTCGTTGAGCAGGAGGAGGGCGGGGAGTTTGCCGATGGGCTGGGGGTCGCTCTGCGGGACGTCGACTTCGAGGCGTCGGCGCAGGGTGAGGTGGCGGCCTTCGTCGGCGAGGTCGAGGTCGTAGAGGCCGACGGCGACGCGGTGGGGGCGGCTGCCGTGGTGGGCGACGGTCAGGGTGCGGTCGCCGTTGGCGCCGCTGACGGTGGGGGTGAGGGTGTCGACGCCGGTGGTGCGCAGCCAGGCGTCGGCCCAGGCGTGGACGTCGCGGTCGGTGTGGGCGGCGAGGGAGTCGATGAAGTCGGCGAGGGTGGCGTTGGCGAACCGGTGCCGGGCGATGTGGGTGTTGATGCCGGCGAGGAACTGTTTCTCGCCGAGCCAGGTGACGAGCTGGCGCAGGGCGGAGGCGCCCTTGGCGTAGGAGATGCCGTCGAAGTTGAGCAGGGCGGAGGCGGTGTCGTCGACGTTCTCGGGGGCGACGGGGTGGGTGGAGGGGCGTTGGTCGGCGTCGTAGCCCCAGGCCTTGCGGACGACGCCGAAGTCGGTCCAGGTGTCGGTGAAGCGGGTGGCCTCGGTGAGGGTCTGGTAGCCCATGTACTCGGCGAAGGACTCGTTGAGCCAGATGTCGTCCCACCACTGGAGGGTGACGAGGTCGCCGAACCACATGTGGGCCATCTCGTGGGCGATGACCATGGCGCGGGTCTGGCGTTCGGTGTCGGTGACGGCGGAGCGGTAGACGAAGTCGTCGCGGAAGGTGACGAGGCCGGGGTTCTCCATGGCGCCGGCGTTGAACTCGGGGACGAAGGCCTGGTCGTAGGAGTCGAAGGGGTAGGGCTCTTCGAACTTCTCGTGGTAGCGGTCGTAGCAGGCGCGGGTGATGTCGAGGAGTTCGTCGGCGTCGGCGTCGAGGTAGGGGGCCAGGGAGCGGCGGCAGTGCAGGGCGAAGGGCAGTCCGCGGTGTTCGGTGCGCACGGTGTGCCAGGGGCCGGCGGCCACGGCGACGAGGTAGGTGGAGACGAGGGGGGTGGGGGCGGCCTGCCAGCGGCCTCGGCCGAGGTGTTCGGTGATGCCGTTGGCGAGGACGGTCCAGTTCTCGGGGGCTTTCACCGTCACGTCGAAGACGGCTTTGAGGTCGGGCTGGTCGAAGGCGGCGAAGACGCGCTGGACGTCGTTCATGAACAGCTGGGTGTAGACGTAGGTCTCGCCGTCGGTGGGGTCGGTGAAGCGGTGCATGCCCTCGCCGGTGCGGGAGTAGCGCATGTCCGCCCGGACGCGCAGTTCGTGCTCTCCGGCGGTGAGGCCGTCGAGGGCGATGCGTCCGTCGTCGAGCGTCCCGGGGCGGAGGGGCTCGCCGTCGAGGGTGACGGAGTGCAGGGTGTCGGGCCTGACCTCGACGAAGGTGTCCCCGTTGGCGCGCGCGGCGAACCGGATGACGGTGACGGACTCGAAGGTCTCGTCGCCGGTCGTCAGGTCGAGCTCGATGGTGTAGCGGTGGACGTCGAGGAGCTTGGCACGGCTTAGCGCTTCGTCGCGCGTCAGTACGGACATGCACGACATGCTGCCTGATACCGCAGGCCGGGCACAGGGGCGGATCGGTACGCGCGTTATGTCGCTTCTCGCGCCGGAGCGTCCGGCCGGTCAGCCGCTCGCGGGGGCGGCGGTGTCGTCGGCGATGCGCTCGTGGTGGCGGATGACCTCGGCGATGATGAAGTTCAGGAACTTCTCGGCGAACGCGGGGTCGAGTTTGGCGTTCTCGGCGAGGGCGCGCAGCCGTTCGATCTGGCGGGCTTCGCGGGTGGGGTCGGCGGGGGGCAGCTGGTGGCGTGCCTTGAGGTGGCCGACCTGCTGGGTGGCCTTGAAGCGTTCGGCGAGCATGTGGACGACGGCGGCGTCGATGTTGTCGATGCTGTCGCGGAGCCGGGCGAGCTCTTCGCGTACGGCGGGGTCGACGGCGGTCGCGGTGGCGTCGCCGGTCGGGGTGTTGCTGGTGGGGGTGTTGCTGGTGGTCATGGGCGATCACCCTAGGGCATGCCTTCGCGGGGGGACGCGCGGCCCGTACAGTGGAATCGGGTGCACGCGTCCTGGGGGTGTTGGCGTGGCCGACGGCGGACCGGTCGAGCACGGTTTTCCGCATCTGGAGACGGTGCGGGCGGCTGTCACGGCCTTGTACCGGCGGTTGTCGTACGACACCGTCCAGCAGTTCGCGACGAGTGTGCCGCCGGCCGACGTGGCGTTCTGCGACACGGATGACCTGCATCTGGGGGCGCAGCGGGTGGCGCGTGAGCTGGTGCGGCATTTCCGGTTGCCGGACGCGCGGATGATCGTGGCGTTCCGCGAGATGCAGCATGCGGCGAACGTGGAGCTGACGGCGGGCCCGGAGTACTTCGTGGAGTTGAACGACCGCTTCCGGGGGCATCGGCGGGACATCGGGGCGGCTCTGGCGCACGAGATCATGCATGTGTATCTGCACCGGGTGGATCTGTCGTTCCCGGGGACGCGGGACAACGAGATCCTCACGGACACGGCGACGACGTATCTGGGGGCGGGCTGGCTGCTGCTGGACGCGTACCGGGAGGACGGGGCGTCGTCGCAGAAGCTGGGGTATCTCACGCCGGAGGAGTTCGGGTACGTGCTGGCGAAGCGGTCGCTGGCGTTCGGTGAGGATCCGTCGGTGTGGTTCACCAGTGCGCAGGCGTACACGGCGTACGAGCGGGGGCTGGAGCGGGCCCGTCGTGACGAGCGGCAGCCTCCGCTGACGGCGGCGGGCTGGTCGGGCCGGCGGCGGTACGCCCGTGACCGTCGTCAGGCTCAGGGCCACGGGCAGGGGCAGGGGTATGGGCGGGGGTACGGGTCCGGGGAGGCTGTGGGGGATGTGCCGTACGCGTTCGCGGCGGATCCGGCCGGGCCGTTGCGGGTGACGTTCCCGTGTCCCACCTGCCATCAGCGGATCCGGGTGCCGGTGCGGGGCCGGGTGCGGGCCCGGTGCGGGCTGTGCCGCACGGTGCTGGAGTGCGACACGTAGGCGGACGCGCGCGGGGCGGTCGGGCGTGGGGGTAGACGACGGTCGGTTGTGGTGGGCGGTCGGGGCCGGTGGTGATCAGTGGCCGTCGGCGGTGGGTGGGCGTCGGCGGTGGTCCGGGGTTCAGGTTCCGTAGACGGCTCCCGGGGGTGGCGCCAGGGCCAGCAGTTCCTGTACGGCCTCCCCCAGCTCGGCCGGGTCCCACCGCGCTCCCTTGTCGAGGGCGGGGCCGGGCCGCCAGCCCTCCATGACGGTGATCCGTCCGCCCTCGGTCTCGAAGACGCGCCCGGTGACGCCTTCGCTCGCGGCCGAGCCGAGCCAGACGACGAGCGGGGAGACGTTCTCGGGGGCCATGGCGTCGAATCCGGTGGCAGGGGCGGCCATGGTCTCGGCGAAGGCGCGCTGCGTCATGCGGGTGCGGGCGGCGGGGGCGATCGCGTTGACCTGGACGCCGTAGCGGGCGAGTTCGGCGGCGGCGACGAGGGTCAGGGCGACGATGCCGGCCTTGGCGGCGCTGTAGTTGCCCTGTCCGACGGAGCCGAGGAGCCCGGCGCCGCTGGAGGTGTTGACGATCCGGGCGTGGGGTGTGCGGCCGGCCTTGTGCTCGGCGCGCCAGTGTGCGGCGGCGTGTTTCAGGGGGAGGAAGTGGCCTTTGAGGTGGACGCGCAGGACGGCGTCCCAGTCGTCCTCGTCGAGGTTGACGAGCATGCGGTCGCGCAGGAACCCGGCGTTGTTGACGAGGGTGTCGAGGCGGCCGTAGGCCTCCAGGGCGGTCGTGACGAGGGATGCGGCGCCCTCGGGGGTGGCGATGTCGCCGCCGTGGGCGATCGCCTCTCCGCCGGCCGCGCGGATCTCGGCGACCACGGCGGCGGCCGGGCCGTCCGAGCGGAGGACGCCGGGGGTGCCGGTGGAGCCCGGGGTGTGGCGGGTGCCGGTGGGGCCCGGGGTGTGGGGGGTGCCGTCCAGGGTGACGCCGAGGTCGTTGACGACGACGCGGGCTCCCTGTGCGGCGAAGGCGAGGGCGTGGGCGCGTCCGAGGCCGCGCCCGGCTCCGGTGACGACGACGACCCTTCCGTCGCAGATTGCGCTCATCTCAGGTCTCCTTGTTGGCCGTTGCGGCGTCGAGGAAGGCGGGCCGTTCGCCGCCTCCATGGATGAGCAGGCTCGCTCCGCTGATGTAGCGGGCCGCGTCGGAGGCGAGGAAGACGGCCGCGGCGCCGACGTCGGCGGGCTCGGCGAGCCGGCCGAGGGGGACGGTGCGGGCGACGGCCCGCAGACCGTCGTCGCCGCCGTAGTGGAGATGGCTCCGTTCGGTGCGGACCATGCCGACGACCAGGGTGTTCACCCGCACCCGGGGGGCCCATTCCACGGCCATGGAGCGGGCGAGGCTCTCCAGGCCGGCCTTGGCCGCGCCGTATGCGGCGGTCCCGGGTGAGGGGCGGGCGCCGCTGACGCTGCCGATCATCAGGACGGATCCCCGGGTGTGGGCGAGGTGGTCGTGGGCGGCCAGGGAGACGGTCAGGGGGGCGAGGAGGTTGAGTTCGATGACGCGTGCGTGCCGTCGGGCGTCGGCGTGGGCGAGGGGGCGGTAGGGGGCGCCGCCGGCGTTGTTGACGAGGACGTCCAGTCGGGGCAGGTCGGCGAAGAAGGCCCGCACGGCGTCGGCGTCGCACACGTCGAGCGGGATGAACCGGGCCTGGTCGAGGGGGGTCCGCGGCGGGCGTCGGGCGCAGACGACGACGTCGGCGCCCGCGTGGGCGAGGGCGTGCGCGATCCCGGCGCCCACGCCTCGGGTGCCTCCGGTGACGACGGCGACCTTCCCGTTCAGCTCCATTCGCTGCTACCTTCCACCTAACAAACGTTTGGTGGAAAGGTAGCTGATGCTTCCATGGGTGTCTCCACCTCGTCCCCGGAAAAGGGGATTTCGCTGGTCCTCGTGGACTTCCCGCCGGTGAACGCGCTGCCGGTGACCGGCTGGTTCGCCCTGGCGGACGCGGTGCGCGCGGCCGGCCGTGATCCGGCGACGCGGTGCGTGGTGCTCGCTGCCCGAGGGCGGGGGTTCAACGCGGGCGTCGACATCAAGGAGATCCAGGCGCGGGGCGGGGAGGCGCTCGTCGGAGCCAACCGCGGCTGCTTCGAGGCTTTCGCGGCGGTGTACGAGTGCGAGGTCCCGGTGGTGGCGGCGGTGCGGGGCTTCTGTCTGGGCGGCGGGGTCGGCCTGGTGGGCAATGCGGACGTGATCGTGGCGAGCGAGGACGCCGTGTTCGGGCTGCCCGAGCTGGACCGGGGCGCGCTGGGCGCGGCCACGCATCTGGCCCGGCTGGTGCCCCAGCATCTGCTGCGGGCGCTGTACTACACCGCGCGCACGGTCTCGGCGGCCGAGTTGCACGCGCACGGCTCGGTGTGGCGGGTGACGCCCCCGGACGAACTGGAGTCGGCCGCGCTGGAGCTGGCGCGGGAGATCGCCGCGAAGGACGGTGAGCTGCTGCGGCTGGCGAAGGCGGCTCTCAACGGCATCGACCCGGTGGACGTGCGCCGCAGCTACCGCTTCGAGCAGGGCTTCACCTACGAGGCGAGCGTCGGCGGGGTCGCCGACCGGGTTCGCGACACCTTCGGCTCGGGAGCCGGCGAGAGGGGTTCGGGTGAGTGACAAGACGATGAGCGCCGACGAGGCCGTCTCCCGTCTGGAGAGCGGCATGACCGTCGGCATCGGCGGGTGGGGCTCGCGCCGCAAGCCTATGGCCCTGGTGCGGGCGCTGCTGCGTTCGCCGGTCACCGACCTCACGGTGGTCTCGTACGGCGGTCCGGACGTCGGCATGCTCGCGGCGGCCGGACGCATCCGCAGGCTGGTCGCCGCGTTCGCCACGCTCGACTCGATCCCTCTCGAACCGCACTACCGCGCGGCCCGTGAGCGGGGCGCCTTCGAGCTGACGGAGGTCGACGAGGCGATGTTCATGTGGGGGCTGCGCGCGGCCGCGCACCGGCTGCCGTTCCTGCCGGTGCGTGCGGGCCTGGGCTCGGACGTGATGCGGGTCAACCCCGGGCTGCGGACGGTGACGTCGCCTTACGAGGACGCGGAGACGTTCGTGGCCATGCCGGCCCTGCGGCTGGACGCGGCCCTGGTGCACGTCAACCGGGCCGACCGGCGGGGCAACGGCCAGTATCTGGGCCCGGACCCGTACTTCGACGACCTCTTCTGCGAGGCCGCCGACGCGGCGTACGTCAGCTGCGAACGGATCGTCGACACCGCGGAGTTGACGAAGGAGGCGGCGCCGCAGTCGCTGCTGATCAGGCGGCACTCGGTGACGGGCGTCGTCGAGGCGCCCCACGGGGCGCACTTCACGTCCTGCGCTCCCGACTACGGCCGGGACGAGGCCTTCCAGAGGCGGTACGCGACCACGCCGTGGCCGGAGTTCTCGGCCCGGTTCCTCGCCGGGGACGAACAGGCTTACCGTGCGGCGGCCGGGGAGGCGACGTGAGCGCGGTGACTCGGGCGGAGTACTGCGTCGTCGCCTGCGCGGAGGCGTGGCGGGGGGCGGGTGAGATCCTGGCGAGCCCGATGGGCGTGATCCCGTCGGTCGGCGCGAGGCTCGCCCGGCGCACGTTCTCGCCGGAGCTGTTGCTGACGGACGGTGAGGCTCTGCTCGTCGACCCCGACGGCACAGTGGAGGGCTGGCTGCCGTACCGCCTGCATCTGGCGCTGGTCACCGGGGGCCGGCGGCACGTGATGATGGGCGCGAGCCAGATCGACCGGTACGGCAACCAGAACATCTCCTGCATCGGCGACTGGGCGAAGCCGGTGCGCCAGCTCCTCGGTGTGCGGGGTGCGCCGGTCAACACCTTGAACAATCCGACCAGTTACTGGGTTCCCCGGCATTCGCGGCGGGTGTTCGTCGAGAAGGTGGACATGGTGTGCGGGGTCGGCTACGACCGTGCGGCCGGTGCGCGTCATCACCGTATCCCGCGGGTCGTCTCCGACCTCGGCGTCTTCGACTTCGCCACCCCCGACCGGTCGATGCGGCTGGCCTCGCTGCATCCGGGGGTGAGCGTCGAGCAGGTCCGTGAGGCGACGGCCTTCGAGCTCGTGGTCCCGCCCGAGGTGCCGTACACGCGCGAGCCGACGGCTGCGGAGCTGCGGTTGATCCGCGAGGTGATCGACCCGGACGGAGCCCGCGCGCGGGAGGTCGCCGGGTGATGGAGACGGCACTGACCCGGCTGGTCGGGGTGCGCCATCCGATCGTGCAGACCGGCATGGGATGGGTGGCGGGTCCGCGCCTGGTGTCGGCGACGGCGAACGCGGGGGCGCTGGGCGTCCTGGCCTCCGCCACGATGACCCTGGACCAGCTGCGGGCGGCGGTGCGGGAGGTGAAGGCGCGTACGGACGCGCCGTTCGGCGTCAATCTGCGGGCCGACGCGGCGGACGCGGGCGAGCGGGTGCGGATCGTCGTCGACGAGGGGGTGCGGGTGGCGTCCTTCGCGCTCGCGCCGTCCCGCGAGCTGATCGCCGAGCTCAAGGCGGCGGGCGTCGTCGTCATCCCGTCGGTCGGGGCCCGTCGGCACGCCGAGAAGGTCGTCGCGTGGGGGGCGGACGCGGTGATCGTGCAGGGCGGCGAGGGCGGCGGCCACACCGGCGAGGTGGCCACGACGGTGCTGCTGCCGCAGGTGGTGGACGCCGTGGACGTCCCGGTCGTGGCGGCCGGCGGGTTCTTCGACGGGCGGGGGCTGGTGGCGGCGCTGGCGTACGGGGCGGCGGGCGTGGCGATGGGCACCCGGTTCCTGCTGACGTCGGACTCGCCGGTCCCGGACGCGGTGAAGGCCCGGTATCTGGCGGCGGCGGTGCGGGACGTCGTCGTCACCCGGGCGGTGGACGGCCTTCCGCACCGCATGCTGCGCTCGGAGCTGGTCGGCGCCCTGGAGGACGCGGGGCGGGCCAGGGCCCTGCTGCGGGCGGTGCGGCACGCGGCCGCGTTCCGCAGGCTGTCGGGTCTGACCTGGGGGCAGATGGTCCGCGACGGGCTGGCGCTGCGTCACGGCAAGGATCTCTCCTTCAGTCAGGTGCTGCTGGCCGCGAACACGCCGATGCTGCTGCGGTCAGCGATGGTGGAGGGGCGCACGGATGCGGGAGTGATGGCCTCCGGGCAGGCCGCCGGGGTGATCGGCGACCTGCCGTCGTGCGCGGAGCTGGTCGAGCGTGTCATGCGGGAGGCGGCGGACCGGCTGACGGCCCTGAGCACCGTGCGGCCCGCCCGCTGACGGGCCCGCCGCCGCACCGCGCCCCTCTCACAGCCGCTCGATGATGGTCACGTTGGCCTGGCCGCCGCCCTCGCACATCGTCTGGAGGCCGTAGCGGCCGCCGGTGCGTTCCAGTTCGTGCAGGAGGGTCGTCATCAGCTTCGCGCCGGTCGCGCCGAGGGGGTGGCCGAGGGCGATCGCGCCGCCGTTGACGTTGACCCTCTCCGGGTCCGCGCCGGTCTCCTTCAGCCAGGCCAGGACGACGGGCGCGAAGGCCTCGTTGATCTCGACGAGGTCGATGTCGTCGATCGTGAGGCCGGTCTTCTTCAGGGCGTGCGCGGTGGCCGGTATCGGGGCGGTGAGCATGCGGATGGGGTCCTCGCCGCGCACGGAGAGGTGGTGGACGCGGGCCCGGGGCCGCAGCCCGTGTGCGCGGACGGCGTCCTCGGAGGCCAGCAGCAGGGCGGCCGCCCCGTCGGAGACCTGCGAGGAGCAGGCAGCGGTGACGGTGCCGCCGTCGATGACGGGCTTGAGCGCGGCCATCTTCTCCAGGGAGGTGTCCCGGCGGGGGCCCTCGTCGGCGGTGACCTGCCCGTGGGCGACGGTCTCGCGCGTGAAGCGGCCCTCGTCGAGGGCGCGGACGGCGCGCCGGTGCGAGCGCAGCGCGAACTCCTCCTGGTCCTGGCGGGTGATGCCCCACTTGGCGGCGATCATCTCCGCGCCGGCGAACTGGTTGACGGGCCGGTTCCCGTACCGGGCGCGCCATCCCTCGCTGCCCGCGAAGGGGCCCTGGGTGAAGCCGAGCGGTTCGGCGGCCTGGCGGGTGGCGAAGGCGATCGGGATCTGCGACATGTTCTGCACGCCGCCCGCGACCACCAGGTCCTGTGTTCCGGACAGCACGCCCTGCGCGGCGAAGTGCACGGCCTGCTGCGAGGAGCCGCACTGGCGGTCCACGGTCACGCCCGGCACCTCCTCGGGCAGTCCCGCGGCCAGCCAGCAGGTCCGCGCGATGTCCCCGGCCTGCGGTCCGACGGCGTCCAGGCAGCCGAAGACGACGTCCTCGACGGCCGCGGGGTCGACGCCCGCGCGCGAGACGAGTTCCTTGAGCACGTGCGCCCCGAGATCGGCCGGGTGCACCCCGGACAGACCTCCTGCGCGCCGCCCCACGGGCGTACGGACCGCTTCGACGATGTAGGCCTCGGCCATGGCAACTCCCTCAGGGAAAGGGGCACTTGCTGGGACTGTTCACCTGCGGCTGTTCACTGCGGTTGTGCGCGTGCGGCTGTTCGCGTGCGGTTCTTCGCGTGCGGTTCTTCGCGTGCGGTGCTTCGCGTGCGGTTCTTCGCGTGCGGCTGTTCGCTCACGGCTCCTTGCTCACGGCGATCCCGTCGAGCACCATCGACAGGTACTGCCGGGCGATCTCGTCCGGGCTGTGCTGCCCGCCGGGCCGGTACCAGGACGCGGCGACCCAGACGGTGTCGCGGACGAAGCGGTAGGTGAGCCGCACGTCGAGGTCGGCGCGGAAGACCTGCTCCGCGACGCCGCGTTCCAGCGTGGACAGCCACGCCTTCTCGAACCTGCGCTGCGACTCGGCGAGGAACGCGAACCGTTCGTGCGCGACGAGCTGACGGCTCTCCTTCTGGTAGATCGCCACGGCGGCGCGGTGCCGGTCGATCTCCCGGAACGACTCGGTGACCAGCGCCTCGAGCGTCTCGCGGGGGCCCTCGCCGGCGGCCAGGACGGCGTCGTAGCCGTCCCACAGCTCGTCGAGGAAGGTGCGCAGGATCTCTTCGAGCATCGACTCCTTGGAGTCGAAGTGGTAGTAGAGGCTGCCCGCGAGCATGCCCGCGTGGTCGGCGATCTTGCGCACGGTGGTGGCGTTGTAACCCTGCTCGGCGAAGACCTCGGCGGCCGTCTCGAGCAGTTCGCCGCGGCGCGCGGGCGCGGCGGTCACCTGGGGCTTCTTCTTGGTCGGCACGGGTCCATTGTGGGCTGCTCCGGTCGTCAGGCGTGCTGGCTGCTGACGGCGACGACCTCGCCCGTCATGTACGAGGAGTAGTCCGAGGCCAGGAAGACGATCACGTTGGCCACCTCCCAGGGCTGCGCGTACCGCCCGAAGGCCTCGCGTTCGGTGAGCTCCGCGAGCAGTTCGGGCGTGGTGACCTTCACCAGGTGCGGGTGCATGGCCAGGCTCGGCGAGACGGCGTTGACCCGTACCCCGTAGGCGGCCGCCTCGACGGCCGCGCAGCGGGTCAGGGCCATCACGCCCGCCTTCGCGGCGGCGTAGTGCGCCTGTCCGGCCTGGGCGCGCCAGCCGACGACGGAGGCGTTGTTGACGATGACGCCGCCGCCGCTCGTCCGCATCAGCCGCAGGGCGGCCCTGGTGCACCGGAAGGTGCCGTTCAGCGTGACGTCCAGGACCCGTGTCCACTGTTCGTCGCTCATGTCGGCCAGGGGTGCGGTTCCGCCCAGTCCGGCGTTGTTGACGACGACGTCGAGGCGGCCGTGTGCCGCGACGGCGGCGTCGAACAGGGCTCGCACCTGGCGCTCGTCGGTGACGTCGCAGGGCAGGGCCGTCACCGCCGCCGGGCCGAACTCCTCGGCGAGCTCGGCCTCGTGGGCCTTGAGCCGGCGCGGGTGGGCGTCGCTGATCAGGACGCGGGCGCCTTCTTCGAGGAAGCGGCGCGCGGTGGCTCCGCCGATGCCCGCGCCGGCCGCCGCGGTGATCACCGCGGTGCGTCCGTCGAGCAGCGCGTGCCCGGGAACGTACGGCGGACCCTCGACGTTCGTCATGACAGCACGCTAACCTACCAAACACTTGTTAGGGAAGAACGTTCGGGAAAGAGGGTGGCCGTGGACCTCGCACACTCCCCCGCCGACGAGGCGTTCCGCGCCGAGGCCCGGGCCTGGCTGCACGCGCACGTGCCGGCGCGGCCGCTGCCGTCCCTGGAGACCGCCGAGGGCTTCGCCGCGCACCGCGCGTGGGAGGCGGAGCTGGCCGCGGACGGCTGGTCGGCGGTGAACTGGCCGACCCGCTACGGCGGCCGGGACTGCGGGCTGACGCGCTGGCTGCTGTTCGAGGAGGAGTACTGGGCGGCGGGCGCCCCCGGCCGGGTCGGCCAGAACGGCGTGAGCCTGCTCGCGCCCACCCTGTTCGACCACGGCACCGAGGAGCAGCGTTCCCGCGTGCTGCCCGCGATGGCCGCCGGCGAGGTCGTCTGGGCGCAGGCCTGGTCGGAGCCCGAGGCCGGCTCGGACCTGGCGGCGCTGCGCGCCAGGGCGGTCCGCGCGGACGGCGGCTGGCTGCTGAGCGGCCAGAAGGCGTGGTCCTCGCGCGCGGCCTTCGCCGACCGTGCCTTCGGCCTGTTCCGTACCGATCCCGACGCCGGCGCACCGCACCGGGGCCTCGGTTACTTCATGTTCGACCTGCGGGCCCCCGGCGTCACCGTCCGCCCCGTCGGCCGCCTCGACGGGAAACCGGCCTTCGCCGAGCTGTTCCTGGACGAGGTGTTCGTGCCGGACGAGGACGTGATCGGGCGGCCGGGCGAGGGCTGGCGCATCGCGATGTCGACGGCGGCCAACGAGCGCGGGCTCACCCTGCGCTCCCCCGGCCGCTTCCTCGCGTCGGCCGAGCGGCTGCATGCCCTGTGGCAGGACCGGGGCAGTCCGCCCGGTGCGGCGAACCGGGTGGCCGACGCCCTGATCGGCGCCCGGGCGTACCAGTTGTTCACCTGGGCGGCCGCGTCCCGCTTCCTGGCCGGCGAGCGGCTCGGCCCGGAGTCGAGCCTGAACAAGGTGTTCTGGTCGGAGTACGACATTGCGCTGCACGAGACGGCGCTGGACCTGCTGGGCGAGGACGGGGAGCGTGGCGACACGGACTGGTCCGAGCGGTACGTCTTCTCCCTCGCCGGGCCGATCTACGCGGGCGCCAACGAGGTCCAGCGCGACATCGTCGCCGAGCGCCTGCTCGGCCTGCCGAAGGGACGGCGGACATGACCGCGTCGCGGGCGCCCGCGCCGATGAGGTTCCTGCTCGACGCCGAACAGCGGGCGTTCGCGCGGTCGCTGGACGCGATGCTGGGCGCGGCGGGCACCGCGGCGGCGGTCCGTGACTGGAGCCGCGGGGACCACGGGCGCGGGCGCGCGCTGTGGTCCCGGATCGCCGACGCGGGGGTCTTCGCCCTGGCGGTCCCCGAGAAGCACGACGGGTTCGGGCCCCGGCCGGTGGAGCTGGCGGTGGCCTTCGTGGAGCTGGGGCGGCACGCCGTTCCGGGCCCGCTGGTGGAGACGGTCGCCGCGGCGGCCCTGCTGCGCGACCCGGGGCCCGCCGGGCGGTTCCTCGCGGCGCTGGCCTCGGGCCGGTCGACGGCGACGGTGGCCCGCGAGGGTTCCTACGCCCTGGACGGCGACGCGGCCACGCTCCGGCTGGCCCTGGGCGCCGACGGCCTGCGGCTCGCCCCCGGGCACGGCCCGGTGCGGCCGTCCCTGGACCCCGCCCGTCGTCTCACCCGGCTGCTGCCGGGCGGCGAACTCCTGACTCCGGCCCCGGCCGTGGACGACGCGCTGCTGTGGGCCCGGCTCGCCACCGCCGCCCAGGCCCTCGGCGTCGGTCTGGCGCTGCTGGAGCGGACGGTGGCCCATGTCGGCCGGCGCGTCCAGTTCGGGGTGCCCATAGGCTCGTTCCAGGCAGTCAAGCACCGGCTGGCCGATGTGAAGATCGCCCTGGAGTTCGCCCGTCCCCTGGTGCTGGGGGCCGCCGTGACGATGTCGGCCGCGGACGTCGCGGCGGCGAAGGCGAGCGCGGGCGAGGCGGCGTACGCGAGCGCGCGCGCCGCGCTCCAGCTGCACGGCGCGATCGGCTACACGGCGGAGTACGACCTGTCGCTCTGGCTCACCAAGGCCCGCGCCCTGCGCACGGCCTGGGGCACGCCGGACGAGTGCCGGGCGGAGGTGCTGCGCGCCCACGGATAGCCTCAGGCGGTCACCTTGGCGAGGAACGCGGCGAGGTTGGCCACGGTGCGTTCGATCTTCTCCTCCAGTGTGATCGTCTCGTGCAGGCGGGCCCCGGCGCCCGCGTCCCGCTTGCCCCGCACGTACAGGGAGCAGGCGAGGTCGCTGCAGATGTAGGCGCCCACGGAGTTGCCCTGCTGGCCGGCTCTGCCCGCCTTGGGCGCGACCATCAGGGAGACGCCGCCGGAGTGGGTGGTCAGGCACATCGTGCACATGCTGCGCCGGGCCTGCCCGGAGCCGGAGTGGGTCGAGCGCAGCTGGAGGGCTCTGGGCCGGCCGTCCAGTTCCATGACGAGGTAGGCGCGGTCGGGGGCCTGGGGGTCCCGCCAGCCGAGGTAGTCGAGGTCGTCCCAGGGCCGGTCGGCCAGGTCGCGCGGCACGGACAGGCGCTTCGCCTCGCCCTTGGTGCAGTTGACGAATGCGGCGCGGATCTCTTGTTCGGTCAGCGGCTTCATGTCAGGCAGGCTAATTTGCCTAAATGCTTTAGGCAAATACTTATTCTGCTACGGGTGGCGCATAATGGCCATCGGCAGGAGGCTCGCTGCGTCGAGCGACGGATCCAGGCGGGAGACGAGCATGGGGCGCGTGGGGCTGAGCACGGAACGCCTGGTCCGGGCGGGCGCGGAACTCGCCGACGAGGTCGGCTTCGACCAGGTGACCGTGTCGGCGCTGGCCAGGCGCTTCGACGTCAAGGTCGCGAGCCTGTACTCGCATGTGAGGAACTCCGACGACCTGCGGACCCGGATCGCCCTGCTGGCGCTGGCCGAGCTCGCCGACCGGGGCGACGTCGCGCTGGCCGGGCGGGCGGGCAAGGACGCCCTGACCGCGCTGGCCGACGTCTACCGCGACTACGCCCGTGAGCACCCCGGCCGCTATGCCGCGGCCCAGCTGCGGCTGGACCCCGAGGCGGCGGCCGCGAGCGCGGGCGGCCGGCACGCCCGTATGACCCGCGCGATCCTGCGCGGCTACGACCTCGCCGAGCCGGACCAGACGCACGCCGTCCGCCTGCTGGGCAGCGTCTTCCACGGCTACGTCAGCCTGGAGCTGGGCGGCGGGTTCAGCCACAGCGCCCCCGACACCGAGGAGACCTGGACGCGGATCCTGGACGCCCTCGACGTGCTGCTGCGCAACTGGCCGCCCGAGCGGTGAGGGGCCGGGACGGGGCGGACCCGGCTACGCCGTGACGATCCCCCGGGCCCGCGCGGCCGTCAGCCACTTCGGGAACTCGCTCACCAGCCGGTCGTACAGCTCCGCGTCCGAGACCGTGCGCGGATCCGAACCGGCGTGGAAGAAGCCGGCGTTGTCGACGGCCCGCTTCGCCGGGACGGGCAGGTCGTCGAGCCTGCGCAGGAAGTCGAACTGCTTGCTGCCCCGGTCGCCGAAGCCGATGAACTGCCAGAACAGCGGCAGCTTCGAGGCCTTGCACAGATAGCGTTCGGCGGCGAGCTTGTTGATCGGGCCGCCGTCGGTCTGGAAGACGACGAGCGCGGGGTCCTTCGAGCCGCTGTCGAGGTAGTGGTCGATGACGGCGTCCATGGCCAGGTGGTAGCTGGTCCTGCCCATGTGTCCGAGCCCGGCCACGATCCGGTCCACCCGCCCCCGGTGGTCGGCGAGTTCGACGTCGGTGACGGCGTCGACGTCGGTGGAGAAGAAGACGACCGGCACCCGCCCGTCGTCGTCGAGATGGGCCGACAGCCCCAGCACCCGGTCGGCGAGGGCCTGCACGCTGCCGTCCTGGTAGTACGGCTTCATCGACCCCGAGTAGTCGACGACGAGATAGACGGCGGCCCGCTGCCCGGCGAGACCGTGCGCGGCGAGGGACACCCCGGCCTTCTTGTAGAGGTCGACCAGCGCGGGCGCGGTCTGCTGGACCTTGGTGAGACTGATCGCGGGCATGGCGCACAGCCTCCCACAACCGCCAGGGCTCGCCCATCTGTTCGCACATCGACCGATGATGATGAAATGACAAGGAACGCGACATTCCCGCTCTAGGGTGTGCGGCATGAAACGTGCCGCCGCCCTGGTCTGCGCCGCAGTGGCGTCGACGGTGTACCTGCTCACCCCCTCGCAGACCGCCCGACCCGCCCAGGACGCAGGCCCGGTGCAGCGCGAACGCCCCGCACAGGCCGACCGCCGTGCGCAGCCCGGACACCCCTCCCAGCCCGGACGACCCTCCCAGGCCGAACGGTCCGCGCCGGCCCGCCCCTCCGCACCGCCCGCCCGTCCGGCGGCCGGGGCGCCGGCGACCGCGCCCGGTCTGGCCGCCCCGGCGCAGAAGGAACTGGCCCAGCAGATCGTGGCCAGCGCGGAGAACGGCACCCTGAACTGGCGCAGCGCGTACGGCTATGTCGAGGACATCGGGGACGGCCAGGGCTACACGGCGGGCCTGATCGGCTTCTGCACCGGCACCCACGATCTGCTCGCCCTCGTCGAGGGCTACACCCGCGCCCGTCCGGACAACGCGCTCGCCCCCTACCTGCCCGCCCTGCGCCGCGTCGACGGCACCGACTCGCACGAGGGTCTCGACCCCGGCTTCCCCGACGCCTGGCGCGCCGAGTCGCGGGTCCCGGCCTTCCGGGCCGCGCAGGACGCCGAGCGCGACCGCGTCTACTTCGATCCGGCGGTCCGTCGGGGCCGGGCCGACGGGCTGGGCGCGCTGGGCCAGTTCATCTACTACGACGCGCTGGTCTTCCACGGCCCCGGCACGGGCGCGACCAGCTTCGACGGCATCCGGGCCCGTGCGACGCGCCAGGCCCGCACCCCGGCCCAGGGCGGCGACGAGGCCGCCTACCTCGGCGCGTTCCTCGACGCCCGCCGCCGCGCGATGCTGATCCGGCACCCCGGCATCGACACCTCACGCGTCGACACCGCCCAGCGCCGCTTCCTGCGGGAGGGCAACCTCGACCTGCGTCCGCCACTGCGCTGGCAGGTGTACGGGGAGACGTTCCATGCGCCGTAGCGGACGCCTCCGTCCCTGCGGACGCCTCCGTCCGCAGGGTGCGCCCGGCCGGGGTGCGCCGGACATGCCGCGGCGCCTGCCGGTCCGGTCGGGGACATGGCAGGCGCCGCGTGGTGTTCCGCACGCCTTTGTACGGGACGCTCCGGGTTCCCCCGGGAGGGGGGATCAGACCGTCAGCGAACGGTCCGTCGGGCGGATCGGGGCCGGCAGCTCGCTCGCGCCGGTCAGGAAGCGGTCGACTCCTCGGGCGGCCGAGCGGCCCTCCGCGATCGCCCACACGATGAGCGACTGGCCGCGGCCCGCGTCACCGGCGACGTACACGCCCGGCACGTTGGTCGCGAAGTCGGCGTCGCGGGCGACGTTCCCGCGCTCGTCGAGCTCCAGGCCGAACTGCTCGACGAGACCGTTCTCGCGGTCCGTGCCGGTGAAGCCCATCGCCAGCGTCACCAGCTGGGCGGGGATCTTGCGCTCCGTGCCCGGCTTCTGGGTCAACCTGCCCTCGACGAACTCGACCTCGGTGAGGTGCAGCCACTGGACGTTGCCGTCCTCGTCGCCCTCGAAGTGGGTGGTGGAGACGGAGTAGACCCGCTCGCCGCCCTCCTCGTGCGCGCTGGTGACCTTGTAGAGCATCGGGAAGGTCGGCCACGGCTGGGAGACCGCGTCCCGCTCGTCGCCCGGACGGGGCATGATCTCCAGCTGGGTGACCGAGGCCGCGCCCTGACGGTGGGCGGTGCCCACGCAGTCCGCGCCGGTGTCGCCGCCGCCGATGACGACGACGTGCTTGCCCTCGGCCGAGACCGGGGGCGCCACGAAGTCGCCCTCCTGCACCTTGTTGGCCAGCGGCAGGTACTCCATCGCCTGGTACACGCCCTTGAGCTCACGGCCGGGGACCGGCAGGTCGCGGGCGGTCGTGGCGCCGGCGGCGATGACGACGGCGTCGTAACGCTTCTTGAGGTCGGTCGCCTTGAGGTCGCGGCCGATCTCGATGCCGGTGCGGAAGCGGGTGCCCTCCGCGCGCATCTGCTCGATACGGCGGTTGATGTGCCGCTTCTCCATCTTGAACTCGGGGATGCCGTAACGGAGGAGGCCTCCGATGCGGTCCGCGCGCTCGTACACGGCGACGGTGTGACCGGCCCGGGTCAGCTGCTGGGCGGCGGCCAGGCCCGCCGGGCCCGAGCCGATGACCGCGACGGTCTTGCCGGACAGACGCTCGGGGGCCTGCGGGGCGACGTCACCGGTCTCCCACGCCTTGTCGATGATCGAGACCTCGACGTTCTTGATGGTGACCGGCGGCTGGTTGATGCCGAGCACGCACGCCGACTCGCAGGGGGCCGGACACAGCCGCCCGGTGAACTCCGGGAAGTTGTTCGTGGCGTGCAGCCGCTCCGACGCCGCCGACCAGTCCTCACGGTAGGCGTAGTCGTTCCACTCGGGGATGAGGTTCCCCAGCGGACAGCCGTTGTGGCAGAACGGGATGCCGCAGTCCATGCACCGGCCGGCCTGCTTGCCGATGATCGGCAGCAGCGAACCGGGGACGTAGACCTCGTTCCAGTCCTTCAGACGCACGTCGACGGGACGGGACCTGGCGACCTCGCGGCCGTGGTTCAGAAAGCCCTTCGGGTCAGCCATTGGTCGCCGCCTCCATCATCTTCTCGGTGATCTCGGACTCGGAGAGTCCCGCCTGCTCGGCGGCGTCCTTGGCGGCGAGCACTGCCTTGTAAGCACTAGGGATGATCTTGCTGAAGCGCTCTGCCGCCACGTCCCAGTCGGCCAGCAGCTTCTCGGCGACCGTGGAACCGGTCTCCTCGGCATGGCGGCGCACCACGTCGTGCAGCCACTGCTTGTCCGCGTCGTCCGGCGTCTCGACGGCGGCGAGGTTGCCCGCGTTGACGTTGTCGCGGTTCAGGTCGATCACGTAGGCGATGCCGCCGGACATGCCGGCCGCGAAGTTGCGGCCCGTCTCACCGAGGACCACCGCGCGGCCGCCGGTCATGTACTCGCAGCCGTGGTCGCCCACGCCCTCGGAGACGACCGTCGCGCCGGAGTTGCGGACGCAGAACCGCTCGCCGGTGCGGCCGCGCAGGAACAGCTCGCCGCCGGTCGCGCCGTAGGCGATGGTGTTGCCGGCGATCGTGGAGTACTCGGCGAGGTGGTCGGCGCCCCGGTCGGGACGGACGATCACCCGGCCGCCGGAGAGGCCCTTGCCGACGTAGTCGTTGGCGTCGCCCTCCAGGCGCAGCGTGACGCCGCGCGGGAGGAAGGCTCCGAAGGACTGGCCGGCGGAGCCGGTGAAGGTGATGTCGATGGTGTCGTCGGGCAGGCCCGCGCCGCCGAACCGCTTGGTCACCTCGTGGCCGAGCATGGTGCCGACCGTGCGGTTGATGTTGCGGATGGAGACCTGGGCGCGCACCGGCTGGGCGCCGTTGGCGGAGTCCGCGGCGAGGGCGTCGGCGGCGAGCTTGATCAGCTCGTTGTCGAGCGCCTTCTCCAGGCCGTGGTCCTGGGCGACGACCTGGTGCAGGGCGGCGCCCTCGGGCAGGGCGGGCACGTGGAACAGCGGGGCCAGGTTCAGGCCCTGTGCCTTCCAGTGGTCGACGGCGCGCTCGACGTCGAGGACCTCGGCGTGGCCGACGGCCTCCTCGATCGAGCGGAAGCCCAGCTCGGCCAGCAGCTCGCGGACCTCTTCGGCGATGAAGCGGAAGAAGTTGACGACGTACTCGGCCTTGCCGGCGAAGCGGTCGCGCAGCACCGGGTTCTGGGTGGCGATGCCGACAGGACAGGTGTCCAGGTGGCAGACGCGCATCATGACGCAGCCGGAGACGACGAGGGGGGCGGTCGCGAAACCGAACTCCTCGGCTCCGAGCAGCGCGGCGATGATCACGTCACGGCCGGTCTTGAGCTGGCCGTCGGTCTGGACCACGATCCGGTCGCGCAGGCCGTTGAGCAGCAGGGTCTGCTGGGTCTCGGCGAGGCCGAGCTCCCAGGGGCCGCCCGCGTGCTTGAGCGAGGTGAGCGGGGAGGCGCCGGTGCCGCCGTCGTGGCCGGAGATGAGCACGACGTCCGCGTGCGCCTTGGACACGCCCGCGGCGACCGTGCCGACGCCGACCTCCGAGACCAGCTTCACGTGGATCCGCGCCCGCGGATTCGCGTTCTTCAGGTCGTGGATCAGCTGGGCCAGGTCCTCGATGGAGTAGATGTCGTGGTGCGGCGGCGGGGAGATCAGGCCGACGCCCGGGGTCGAGTGCCGGGTCTTGGCGACCCACGGGTAGACCTTGTGGCCGGGCAGCTGGCCGCCCTCGCCGGGCTTGGCGCCCTGGGCCATCTTGATCTGGATGTCGTCGGCGTTGACCAGGTACTCGGAGGTCACGCCGAAGCGGCCGGAGGCGACCTGCTTGATGCTGGAGCGGCGCGCCGGGTCGTACAGGCGCTCCGGGTCCTCGCCGCCCTCACCGGTGTTGGACTTGCCGCCCAGCTGGTTCATGGCGATGGCGAGGGTCTCGTGCGCCTCCTGGGAGATGGAGCCGTACGACATGGCGCCGGTGGAGAAGCGCTTGACGATCTCGGAGACCGGCTCGACCTCGTCGAGGGGGATCGACGGGCGGTCGGACTTGAGGCCGAAGAGGCCGCGCAGCGTCATGAGGCGCTCGGACTGCTCGTTCACGCGGTCCGTGTACTTCTTGAAGATGTCGTAGCGGGCCGTGCGCGTGGAGTGCTGGAGGCGGAAGACCGTCTCGGGGTCGAACAGGTGCGGCTCGCCCTCGCGGCGCCACTGGTACTCGCCGCCTATGTCCAGCGCGCGGTGCGCCGGCGCGATGCCGGAGGCCGGGTAGGCCTTGGCGTGGCGGGCGGCGACCTCCTTGGCGACGACGTCGATGCCGACGCCGCCGATCTTGGTGGCGGTGCCGCTGAAGTACCGGTCGACGAAGGCGTCGTCGAGACCGACGGCCTCGAAGACCTGGGCGCCGCGGTAGGAGGCGACGGTCGAGATGCCCATCTTGGACATGACCTTCAGGACGCCCTTGCCGAGCGCGTAGATCAGGTTGCGGATCGCCTGCTCGGGCTCCATGCCGTCGAGGAAGGTGCCCGCGCGCAGCAGGTCCTCGACCGACTCCATGGCGAGGTAGGGGTTGACGGCGGCGGCGCCGAACCCGATCAGCAGGGCGACGTGGTGGACCTCGCGGACGTCGCCGGCCTCGACCAGCAGGCCCACCTGGGTGCGCTGCTTGGTGCGGATGAGGTGGTGGTGGACGGCCGAGGTGAGCAGCAGCGAGGGGATCGGCGCGTGCTCGGCGTCGGAGTGGCGGTCGGACAGGACGATGAGCCGGGCGCCGTTGTCGATGGCGGCGTCGGCCTCGGCGCAGATCTCGTCGATCCGCGCGGCCAGCGCCTCGCCGCCGCCGTGCACCCGGTACAGGCCGGAGAGCGTGGTGGCCTTGAAGCCGGGCATGTCGCCGTCGGCGTTGATGTGGATGAGCTTGGCGAGCTCGTCGTTGTCGATCACCGGGAACGGCAGGGTGACCGAGCGACAGGACGCGGCGGTGGGTTCCAGCAGGTTGCCCTCGGGGCCCAGGGAGGAGCGCAGCGAGGTGACGAGCTCCTCGCGGATGGCGTCCAGCGGCGGGTTGGTGACCTGCGCGAACAGCTGCGTGAAGTAGTCGAACAGCAGGCGGGGGCGGGCGGAGAGCGCGGCGATCGGCGAGTCCGTGCCCATGGAGCCGAGGGGCTCGCCGGCGGTCTTGGCCATCGGCGCGAGGATGATGCGCAGCTCTTCCTCGGTGTAGCCGAAGGTCTGCTGGCGGCGGGTGACCGAGGCGTGGGTGTGCACGATGTGCTCGCGCTCGGGCAGGTCGACCAGCTCGATCTCGCCGGCTTCCAGCCACTCGGCGTAGGGGTTCTCGGCGGCGAGCTGCGCCTTGATCTCGTCGTCCTCGATGATGCGGTGCTCGGCGGTGTCGACGAGGAACATGCGGCCGGGCTGCAGGCGTCCCTTGCGGACGACCTTGGCCGGGTCGATGTCGAGGACGCCGACCTCGGAGCCGAGGACGACGAGGCCGTCGTCGGTGACCCAGTAGCGGCCGGGGCGCAGACCGTTGCGGTCGAGCACGGCGCCGACCTGGACGCCGTCGGTGAAGGTGACGCAGGCCGGGCCGTCCCAGGGCTCCATGAGCGTGGAGTGGAACTGGTAGAAGGCGCGCCGGGCCGGGTCCATGGAGTCGTGGTTCTCCCACGCCTCCGGGATCATCATCAGCACGGAGTGCGGCAGCGAGCGGCCGCCGAGGTGGAGCAGCTCGAGCACCTCGTCGAAGGACGCCGAGTCGGAGGCGTCCGGCGTGCACACCGGGAAGATCCGCTCGATGGCCGTCTTGTCGGAGCCGTCGTGTCCGGCGCCGGCGGGGCCGAACAGGTCCGAGCCCAGCTGGGACTCGCGGGCGCGCATCCAGTTGCGGTTGCCCTTGACGGTGTTGATCTCGCCGTTGTGCGCGACGAAGCGGTAGGGGTGCGCGAGCGGCCACGAGGGGAAGGTGTTCGTGGAGAAGCGCGAGTGGACGAGCGACACGGCCGAGGCGAAGCGGCGGTCGGACAGGTCCGGGAAGAAGGGCTCCAGCTGGCCGGTGGTCAGCATGCCCTTGTAGACGATGGTCCGCGCGGAGAGCGACGGGAAGTACACGCCGGCCTCGCGCTCGGCGCGCTTGCGCAGCACGAACGCCTTGCGGTCGAGGTCGATGCCCTGCGACCGGCCGTCGGTGACGAAGACCTGGCGGAACGCGGGCATCGTCGAGCGGGCGGTGGCGCCCAGCAGTTCGGGGGCGACCGGCACCTCGCGCCAGCCGAGGACGGTGAGGCCCTCCTCGCCGGCGATCGTGTCGATCTGCGCGACCGTGTCCGCCATGCCTTCCTCGGGGAGGAAGGCGATGCCGACGGCGTAGTGGCCGGCCTCGGGGAGCTCGAATCCGGCGACCTCGCGGAAGAAGGCGTCCGGGACCTGGGTCAGGATGCCCGCGCCGTCGCCGGAGTCCGGCTCGGAGCCGGTGGCGCCGCGGTGTTCGAGGTTGCGCAGAACGGTGAGCGCCTGCTCGACCAGCGCATGGCTCGCCTCGCCGGTGAGGGTGGCCACGAATCCGACGCCACAGGCGTCGTGCTCGTTGCGGGGGTCGTACATACCCTGCGCGGCAGGGCGAGCATCCATGAAGGACCAGTTCTGGCCATTCGCGGAATGCTGGGACGGCTGGCGCGGCGTACGCATCGGCTCTCCCGTCGTCGTCTCAAGTGGCATGTCTGCTGGCGAAGGGACGACGTTGGCCCTCTGCGTAACGCAAAATTTCGTGCAGGTTACATGATGGAGCGGTTCTCGGGAACCGGATACTCCGTTCCAGCATGCGGACGCCACGGGCCGGCGGCGGGATACCCCGGACGTGGCTGAAAAGTATGTGGGGACCGGACGGGAGGAGATCGATCAGATCGCGGCCCGCCGGGCCGGAAGGGGGCGGAGGGAGCGGCGTCACCCACCCCGCGAGTGCGCCGCAGGCGTCATTGCCCACAGCGCTTACGGCTCTTGCCCGCTGTCCGTGCAGCCGAAACCAGTCGGTAACAACTATTTATACGGCCTGTCGCATACATGCGATCCGATCTATCCTACGGCCGTTCCGAACAAGCCGCCCAGGGCGTACGTCACACCGGCCGCCGCGCCGCCGAGGACGAGCTGCCGCAGCCCGCTGAACCACCAGGTCCGCGCGGTCACCCGGGCCACCACGGCGCCGCAGCCGAACAGCCCGGCGAGCGCGAGCAGGACGGCCGGCCACAGCGAGGCGGCCCCCAGCAGATAGGGCAGCACGGGCAGCAGCGCACCGAGGGCGAACGCCCCGAAGCTGGACACGGCCGCGATCAGCGGCGAGGGCAGGTCGGAGGGGTCGATGCCCAGTTCCTCGCGGGCGTGTATCTCCAGCGCCTGCTCCGGGTCGCGGGAGAGCTGCTGCGCGACCTGCCGCGCCAGCGCGGGCTCGACGCCCCGCGACTCGTACAGCGCGGCGAGCTCGGCCTCCTCGTCCTGCGGGTGCTTCCTCAGCTCCCGCCGCTCCACGTCCAGCTCGGCCTCGACGAGTTCACGCTGCGAGGCGACGGAGGTGTACTCGCCGGCGGCCATGGAGAAGGCGCCGGCGGCCAGCCCCGCGAGACCGGTGATGACGATGGTCTGCTGGCCGACCGATCCGCCGGCGACGCCGGTCATCAGGGCGAGGTTCGAGACCAGACCGTCCATCGCGCCGAACACCGCGGGGCGCAGCCAGCCACCGTTGACGTCCCGATGGGTGTGGTTGTCGCGGTGCGCCTCGTGCAGCGACGCCTCGGTCTCGATGATGGCCATGAAGATCCCCCTGGGACGGAAAAGATAGCTAAGCCAAAGCTAACTTTGGACACGTTCTAATTTGTGACAACCCAAAAGTACGCGGAAGGATTCCCGGTCGCCAGCAAGGAAAGGCTCGGCTAACCTGCGGCTTTACCCTCGTTCGCTCATCCGAGAAGCACTCCGCACAGATGTCGACCGGGTGACATGAGCGCATTTCAGGCTCAGGTCAACCGCCGACGGTGGGACACATCCGCAGACGGCTCCGCGCCCGTGCGGACCCCCCGGAGGAGAGGCCGCCCATGCCGACGATCCGTGACAGAGCCCGCGGCGCCCTGCTCGGCCTGGCCGTGGGGGACGCTCTGGGCGCACCCGCGGAGAACATGAAGCCCTCCGAGATCCGCGCCCGCTGGGGCCGCATCACCGGGTACGTCACCGACAGGCCGGCCGGCACCGACGACACCGAGTACGCGATCTTCTCCGGGCTGCTGCTGGCCCGCCATGGCTCGGCGCTCACCGCGGCGCATGTCGAGTCGGCCTGGCACCAGTGGATCGCCGACCTCGACGAGGGACCCTTCCGCGGCGCCGGCTTCAGCGAACGCGGCACCCTGGAGAACCTCCGCCGGGGCCTGGCGGCGCCGATCTCCGCCCAGCACCGGCACGCCTGGAGCGACGGCCTGGCCATGCGCGCGGCGCCCTTCGGCGTCTTCGCCGCGGGCCGCCCGGCCGAAGCGGCCCGGCTGGTCGCCGTCGACGGCTCGGTGAGCCACGACGGCGAGGGCATCCACGGCGGGCAGGCGGTCGCGGCGGGGGTGGCGGCGGCCATGGCCGGTGCGCCGACGGCCGCCGTGGTGGCCTCGGCCCTGGCGGTCGTCCCCGAGGACTCCTGGACGGCGCGCTCCCTGCGCCGGGCGGTGGCGGTGGCCCACCGCGGCGAACGGGCGGTCCGCCGCGCGGTCGTCATCGGCGGCTACCCGTGGACCGACCTCGCCCCCGAGGCGGTCGCCCTCGCCTTCGGCGCGTACGCGGCGGCCGACGGCGACTTCCGCGAAGCCGTCCTCACGGCGGTGAACATGGGCCGCGACGCGGACACCACGGCGGCGGTGGCGGGCGCCCTGGCCGGCGCGGCGAGAGGAATCGAGGCGATCCCGCCGGACTGGGCGGCGGCGATCGGCCCGGCCCGGGGAAGCTGCCTGCCCTCCATGGCAGGGCACCACGTCCTGGACGTGGCGGAACTGCTGGTGCCCGAAGAAGGCGGCAAGTGGGGCGAGGGAGTGGTCGTGGAGGAGCTCGTGCCGAGCCTGATGGGCCTCGGCCGGCCCCCCGCCCCCGACCCGGCCGCCTTCGCCCTGGCGGCCAACGACACCGCGGAGGCGGCCGAATGACGGCCGCCGGGCGGTCGCCGGGCGCGCACGCCGCGCCGCACCCCCACCCGCATCGGCATCCGCACCCGCGCCCCGCGCGTCGCGTCGTCGGCCTTCTGCTCGGCCTCGCCGCGGGCGACGCCGCCGGCTGGCCCGCCGCCCGGCACCGCGCGGCCCGGATGCCCGAATGGACCCGCCGTCTCACCCGCGAGCTCGACACCTTCGCCGAGCAGAACGCGACGACGACCCTCCCCGTCCCCATCGCCCTGAACCAGCCCCCCGAGCCCCTGCGCCTCGGTCCCTCCGACGACGCCGAATGGGCGGCGTTCGCGGCCGAGGCGGTGCTGCGGGCCGGCGACGACGACGCCCTCGGCGACCTGAGCCGCGAACGCCGCACACGCGCCGCGATCGACCTCGCCTGGAACGCCATCGCCTGCGAGGTGGCGGCCGCCGCCGACCGCGCCCCCGAGATCGAGTCCGCCGTCCTGCCGTTGCGCGCCCGCATCTCCGTCCGGGCGGGCCTGGGCAACCTCGCCGCCGGTCTGCGCCCCCCTGCCACCGGCCACGACAACCCCCACTACTTCGACGACGCGGCCTGCGTACGCGCCTGCGTCCTGGCGGTGGCGCACCCCGGAGACCCCCGACTCGCCGCCGCACTGGCCGAGTTCGACGCCCGCTACACCCAGGACGGCGACGGCGTGCACGGTGCGCGCGCGATGGCGGCGGCCCTCGCGCTGGCCCTCGTGGGCGCGGACCCCCGGGACTGTGTGGCGGCGGCGCTCACCGAGCTCCCCGAGCACACGGAGATCGGCCGCAACGCCCGTCACGCGCTCCGGCTGGCCCACGAGGCCGACAGCGCCTTCGCGCTGGTCCCCCTGCTGGAACACCAGATCGTCGACCACGTCTACAGCTACGGCATCGCGGCGGCCGAGACGGTCCCCGTGGCGCTCGCGCTGACGGCGGCGTCGGGCGGCCGCGTCGGCGAGGCCGTCCCGGCGGCGGCCTGTCTGTCCCGGGTCGCCGACTCGGCCCCGGCGCTGGCCGGCGCGCTGACGGGCGCGCTGGGCGGCGGCGACGCGATCCCCGCCGCGTGGCGCGCCAGCTGCCGCACCCTCTCCGGCTGTGTGCTCCCCCGCCTCACCGGCACCGACCTGGTGGAACTCGCCGAACTCCTGGAAGCCGCGCAACCGGCCACACCAGGAGGATGATTCGGGGCATGACGCCCAAAGCATCGGAAAGCCACGGCGGAACCCTGGAAGAACGCATCACCGGCGCCCTCGTGGGGGCCGCCGTGGGCGACGCCCTCGGCGGCCCCGTCGAGGGCTACTCCCCCGAGCAGATCCTCCAGCGGCACGGCGGCCGGGTCCACGGCGTGGTCGGCCCCTGGAACGGCGAGGAGTGGCGCACCGCCCGCCCCATTGCCCCTTACCACAAGGGCGACGGCCACGTCACCGACGACACCTTGATGACCCATGCCCTGATCCGGGTCTACGCCGTCGTCCGCGACCACCTGGACGCCTACGCCATCGCCGAGCACCTGGTGACGGACCTGATGACGACACCCCGCTGGATCCCGGAGCTGGAGGCGGAGACGCTCCCCCTGCACCGGATCTTCCTCGCGGAGAAATGGCTGGTGGCCAGAGTCCACTACGGCCATGCCGACCCCCGCGAAGCCGGCGTCGGCAACATCGTCAACTGCGGGGCCGCGATGTACATGGCCCCCGTCGGGCTGGTCAACGCGGCCGACCCGGCGCGCGCTTACACCGAGGCCCTGGACGTCGCGGGCGCCCACCAGTCGTCGTACGGACGTGAGGCGGCCGGGGTCTTCGCGGCGGCGGTCGCGGCGGCCTGCGCGCCGCGGGCGACGCCGGAATCGGTGGTCGCGAGCTGTCTGTCCCTGGCGAAGGACGGCACGCGCGCGGCGATCGAGGCGGTCTGCGAGACGGCGGCCCGCCACACCGACTTCGAGTCCGCGCTCGTCCCGCTCCGTGAGGCGGTGGCGCCCTTCGACACGGTCGGTCCCGACTACCGTCGGCCCTCGCTGGCCGCCCGCCGCCCCTCCCGGGTGCACGCGATCGAGGAACTCCCCGTCGCGCTCGGCATGTTGCTGGTGGCCGGCGGCGACTACCGGCAGGCGGTGCTCGGCTCCGTGAACTACGGCCGCGACTGCGACTCCATCGCCACGATGGCGGGAGCGCTGGCCGGCGCACTGGGCTCGCCCGTCCCGGACGACTGGTCCAAGCAGGTCGCCGAGGCCAGCCGGCTCGACCTCCGGCAGCCCGCGGCGACCCTCCTCGAGGTCGCCCGGGAGATCTTCGCGCGCGACGTCCGCCGCCGCCGCGCCCACGAGCAGGCGTTCCACGCCCTGGAAGGCACGCGATGCTCCGACTGACCTGGGTCCAGCCGGAGGACCTCCTGGGCCACGAGCTGCGCCAGGCCGCCGAGGACGGCCGGGAGGCGGGGGCGGTCGCCGCCCGCTGGAAGGCCGCGGGCGGGGGCGGGGCGCCGGCCCGGGCGGGCGCCTCGCCGCAGCGGGCCTCCCGTTACCTGCGCCTCCTCGCCGAAGACCTCCTGGACGAACTCGCCGACCTGCCCAGCAGATCGGCGCAGGACGAGCCGACGGAGCTGGAGAAGATCAAGGCCCTGTGCCCGCACTGGCCGGACCGGCCGGCCGGCGACCGTCCCCCGGCCACCCGCCGGACCCGGACCCTGACCCTGACCCGGCCCCCGGCTGCCGCACCGGCCTGGCTGGAGGCGGCCTGGCTGGGCCGGGCCGTCGGCTGCCTCCTCGGCAAGCCCGTCGAGAAGCTTCCCCTGGACGCCGTCCGCGCCCTCGCCCGCTCCACCGGGAACTGGCCCCTCACCGGGTACTTCACCGCCCGGGGAGTACCCGGTCCCCTCCTCGCCGCCCACCCCTGGAACCGCCGCTCGGCGGGCACCTCGCTCGCCGAGAACATCGACGGCATGCCCGAGGACGACGACCTCAACTACCCGCTGCTCAACCTGCTCCTGCTGCAACGTCACGGAAAGGACTTCACCACCGCCGACGTCGCCCGGCTCTGGCTCGACGAACTCCCTCCCGGCCGCGCCTTCACCGCCGAGCGCGTCGCCCTGCGCAACCTGCTCTGCGGCGTCGAACCCCCGCACACCGCCCGCCACCGCAACCCCTTCCGCGAATGGATCGGCGCCCTGATCCGCGCCGACGTCCACGGCTGGACCAACCCCGGCGACCCGGCAGGCGCCGCGGAACAGGCCCACCGCGACGCCTGCCTCACCCACACCGCCAACGGCGTCTACGCGGCGATGTTCACCGCGGCCGTGATCGCCGCGGCCGCGGCCGGCGACAGGGACGTCCACGCCTGTCTGCGCACCGGACTGACCGTCGTCCCCCCGCGCTCCCGTCTCTCCCGGGCCGTCGCGCACGCCGTCCGGCTGGCCGGGGAACACCCCGGCCCCGACGGGTTCGACACCGTCGTGGACGAACTCCACGCCGCCCACCGCGCGTCCCACTGGGTCCACGCCGTCCCCAACACGGCCCTGATCGCCGCTGCCCTCACCCACGCGGACGGCGACTTCACCCGCTCCGTCCGCGGCGCCGTGGCCGGCGGCCTGGACACCGATTCGGCCGGCGCGACGGCCGGCGGCGTCGCCGCCCTCCTCGCCGGCGCCCCGGCCGCCCTCCCCGACCACTGGACGGCCCCCCTCAAGAACCGACTGGCCACCTCCGTCGCCGACTTCAACGGCGTCGGCTTCGACACCCTGGCCCACCTGACCTGGTCCCTCACCCACCGGGAGGCTTCCCGCCCATGACCGACATCGTCGTGCTCGGCAGCACGAACATGGACCTCGTCGCCTACGTCGAGAAACCCCCGGAGCGCGGAGAGACCGTGACGGGACGGGAGTTCCGCACGATCCCCGGCGGCAAGGGCGCCAACCAGGCGATCGCCGCCGCCCACGCGGGCGGCACGGTCTCGATGATCGGCGCGGTCGGCAACGACGCCTTCGGCGCCCGCCTGCGCTCCACGCTCGACCGGTCGGGCGTCGACACCGACCACCTGCGCACCGTCGAAGCCCCCTCGGGGACCGCGCACATCGTCGTGGACGACGAGGGCGGCAACGCCATCGTCGTCGTCCCCGGCGCCAACGGCACCGTCGACCACCTCGCCCCCGGCGACGAAGGCCTCATCGCCTCCGCCGACACCCTCCTGCTGCAGCTCGAGATCCCGACGGCCGCGGTCGTCGCGGGCGCCCGGGCGGCCCGCGCGCACGGCGTCCGGACGATCCTCACCCCGGCCCCCGCCCGGCCGCTGCCGCCCGAACTCCTCGCCGCCACCGACCTGTTGATCCCCAACGAGCACGAGGCGGCCGTGCTCACCGGGCGCACCGACCCGCGCGAGGCGGCCCGCGTCCTGCTGGACAGCGTGCCGGAGGTGGTCATCACACTGGGAGCGGCAGGCAGCCTGTACGCGGCCCGTGACGCCCAGCCCCTCACCGTCCCCGCCCCACGCGTCACCCCCGTCGACTCGACCGGCGCGGGCGACACCTTCGTCGGCGCCCTCGCCGTGGCCCTCGGCGAGCACCGACCGATGCGGGAGGCCCTCGCCTGGGCGGCCGCCGCGGCCGCGCTGTCGGTCCGACGCACCGGCGCGTCCGCCTCGATGCCGTGCCGCTCCGAGATCGAGACGCAGTACGCCTCATGACCGCGACGACTCCCGCACTGCACGGTGTGCGCGTCCTCGACCTGGCCACCCTCTTCGCCGGCCCCCTCGCCGCGACCATGCTCGGCGACTTCGGCGCGGAGGTCGTCAAGGTCGAGCACCCCGCCCAGCCCGACCCCTCCCGAGGTCACGGCCCGGCCAAGGACGGCGTGGGCCTGTGGTGGAAACTCCTCGGCCGCAACAAGCGCGCCATCACCCTGAACCTCTCCAAGCCGGGCGGCCGCGCCACCCTGCTGCGGCTGGCCGCCACCGCCGACGTGATCATCGAGAACTTCCGTCCCGGCACGCTGGAGAAGTGGGACCTCGGCTGGGAGGAGCTGTCGGCGGCCAACCCCCGGCTCGTTCTCGCCCGGGTCACCGCCTTCGGCCAGTTCGGCCCCTACGCGCACCGCCCCGGCTTCGGCACCCTCGCCGAGGCGATGAGCGGGTTCGCCGCCATCACGGGAGAGCCGGACGCCTCGCCGACCCTCCCGCCGTTCGGTCTGGCCGACTCGATCGCGGGCCTGGCCACCGCCTACGCCGTCATGACGGCCCTCGCCGCCCGCGACCGCACCGGCGAGGGCCAGGTCGTCGACATGGCGATCATCGAGCCCATCCTCACCGTGCTCGGCCCCCAGCCCCTCTGGTACGACCAGCTCGGCTACGTCCAGGCCCGCACCGGCAACCGGTCCGCGAACAACGCCCCCCGCAACACCTACCGCACGGCCGACGGAGGCTGGGTCGCCGTGTCGACCTCGGCGCAGTCCGTCGCGGAACGGGTGATGCGCCTGGTCGGCCGCCCCGATCTGATCGACGAACCCTGGTTCGCCACGGGCGTGGGGCGGGCCGCCCACGCCGACGTCCTCGACGAGGCGGTCGGCGCCTGGATCGCCGCCCGCACCCGCACCGACGTCCTCGCCGCCTTCGAGAAGGCGGAGGCGGCCGTCGCCCCGGTCCAGGACGTGCGGGACGTGATGACCGACCCCCAGTACCAGGCCCTCGACACGGTCACCGCGGTCGACGACCCGGAGCTGGGCCGCATCCGCATGCAGAACGTCCTGTTCCGCCTCTCGGCGACCCCCGGCGCGATCCGCTGGGCAGGCCGCCCGCACGGCGCCGACACGGAGTCCGTCCTGACCGAGCTGGGCCTGACGCCGGCCGAGCTGAGCGCCCTGCGCACGGAGGGCGCCCTATGACGGCACCCCCTCTGACCTGGCTCTATGTTCCGGGCGACCGCCCGCAGACCGTCACCAAGGCCCTCGCCTGCGGTGCCGACGTCGTCATCGTCGACCTGGAGGACGCGGTCGCCCCGGACCGCAAGGAGTACGCCCGCACGGCCACCGCCGAGCGCCTGCGCGAGCCCCAGCCGGTCCCCGTCCACGTCCGGGTCAACGCCCTGGACACCCCGTTCGCCGCGGCGGACCTGCGCACGCTGGCCGCCCTGCCCGGCGTCCGCGGCCTGCGCCTGCCCAAGGTGACGTCCCCGCACCAGATCACCCGCGTCGCCCGGTCCACACCCCGGGCCGAAGGCGGGGCCACCCCTCTCCACGCCCTCCTGGAGACGGCCCTCGGCGTCGAACACGCCTACGCCATCGCCTCCGCCCACCCCGCTCTGCGCGGCATCGCCCTGGGCGAGGCCGACCTCCGCGCCGATCTGGGCGTCCGTGCGGACGCCGGCCTCGACTGGTCCCGCTCGCGCGTGGTGGTCGCCGCCCGGGCCGCGGGCCTGGCGCCGCCGCCCCAGTCGGTCCACCCCGACATCCGGGACCTGGACGGCCTCGCCGTCAGCTGCGCCCACGGCCGCACCCTCGGCTTCCTGGGCCGCGCCGCCGTCCACCCCCGCCAGCTCCCGATCATCGAACAGGCCTACCTGCCCACCCAGCAGGAACTGGAGGACGCCGAGACGATCGTGAAGGCGGCGGCCACCGAGGAAGGCGCCCAGGCCCTCCCGGACGGCCGTTTCATCGACGCGGCCGTGGTGGCGGCCGCCCGGCGCACCCTGTCGCTGGCGGCCCGCGGCGACTGAACCCGCCCGGACACGACCGAGGGCGCCCGGCAGACCCCGGGCGCCCTCGTCGTCGTACTGCCGGCCGTCAGCCCTTCTTGCCGGCCGACTCCGCTTCGTCCTTCTTCAGGACGCCCCCGGCGGGCCCTGCCTTCGCGTCCTGCGCGACATCCGCCTGCGCGTCGGCCTCGGCGTCGGGCTCCGGCTCGGTCTCGGCCTTCGCGCCCGAGGGCTTCGCGGCAGCGGCGGACTCGTCCCCGGAGCCGACCTTCGCCCGGTCCTTCTCGGCGTCCTTCGCCGGGTCCTTCTCTGCGCTCGCGCTCTCCTCGGCGTCCCCTGCCTCGGCGTCGTCCTTCGGCTTGTCCTCGCCGTCGGCCGAGGCCGTGTCGTCGGAGGCGTCCGCGCCCGGTTCGACGACCGCCTCGCGCCCGGGTCGCTTCTTGGCCGAGACGACGATGTACGTCACCGCGAGCAGGAAGACGATCAGCGCGGTCCAGTCGTTGAGCCGCAGGCCCAGGATGTGGTGGGCGTCGTCGACCCGCATGTACTCGATCCACGCGCGGCCCACGCAGTACGCCGCGACGTACAGGGCGAACGCCCGGCCGTGGCCGAGCTTGAAGCGGCGGTCGGCCCAGATGACGAGAAGGGCGACACCGACGCACCACAGCGACTCGTACAGGAACGTCGGGTGGTAGTAGCCGGGCACCCGGCCGTCCGCCGAGGACGTGATGTGCAGGGCCCAGGGGAGGTCGGTCTCCTTGCCGTACAGCTCCTGGTTGAACCAGTTGCCCCAGCGGCCGATCGCCTGCGCGAGGGCGATCCCGGGCGCGATGGCGTCGGCGTACGCGGGCAGCGGGATGCCCCGGCGACGGCAGCCGATCCAGGCTCCCACCGCACCCAGGGCGATCGCGCCCCAGATGCCGAGGCCGCCCTCCCAGACCTTGAAGGCGTCCACCCAGTCACGGCCCGCGCTGAAGTACAGCTCGTAGTCCGTGATCACGTGGTAGAGCCGGCCGCCGACCAGCCCGAAGGGCACCGCCCAGACGGCGATGTCGGCCACCGTCCCGGCCCGCCCGCCCCGGGCGACCCAGCGCCGGTTGCCGAGCCAGACCGCGACGAAGACGCCGATGATGATGCAGAACGCGTAGCCGCGCAGCGGTACGGGGCCGAGGTACAGCACCCCGTGCGACGGGCTGGGAATGTAGGCAAGTTCCATGGCAGGGTCGACGCTACCGTGCCGGGCCGCACCGACGACGGGCGGCCCGGCTACGGCTCCATAACGGGCGGGTGTGAAGAGGCCTTACCCTTCTCGTCATCCGCGGTCGGCCTCCTCCACCATGCGCTTCAGCTTCGCCGGTGTCATCGACTGGTCCTGGTAGATGTTCTTGCCGTTGAGCAACACGGTCGGGGTGCCGCCGAAGTGGCCGTTCTGGAAGGCCTGGTTGGATTTCTCGACCCAGCTGTCGTGCGTGCCGTCCTGGACGCAGGTGCGGAAGGCGGGCGTGTCGAGCCCGTCGACCTTGCCCGCGAGCTCGATCAGCCTGCTGTTCTCGGCATAGGAGTCCTTCGTCTCCTCCGGCTGGTTCTCGTACAGCACGTCGTGGTACGCGGAGAACTTCCCGGCGTCCTGGGCGCAGGCCGCCGCGTTGGCGGCCCGGCGGGAGCCGCTGCCGCCCATGTTCCCGTCGATGAGGGTGGCCAGGTGGTACTCGACCTTGAGCTTTCCGGCGCCGGTCAGTCCGTGGATCGTGGGGCGGTACGTCGTCTCGAAGCCCTTGCAGGCCGGGCAGCGGAAGTCCTCCCACACCGTGAGCGTGGATCTGGCGCCCTCCTTGCCCACGGGGATCGCCAGCGCGTCCTGGCCCTGGGCCCCGGACGGCGCCACGACCGGGCCCGCCTTCTTGGGGCCGGCGTCCTTCCCCGAGTTCGCGGCGACGACGCCGATCACCGCGGCCAGCCCGAGCACACAGACCACGCTCGCGCCGACGATCAGTGTGCGCCGCCGCCGCTCGGCGGCCTTCTGCTTCTCGCGCTCCGCGGCCAGCCGTTCGCGGGCGTTGCGCTTTCCGTCACGATTCTTCTCGCTCACACCCCCAGAACGAACCGGGGAGGCGCAATGCGCCTCCCCGACCCCAGGTCCACCCCTTCGGGTGACCGAACCTCTTGTCACGCCTGACAGCTCACGCCTGACAGGCATGCCTCACAGCTCACGCCTGACAGCTCATACCTGACGGCGGACGCCCTTCGCCAGCTCGCCCGCGAGCGCGCGGACCGCCTCGACGCCGGCCGCCTCGTCCGGCGCGTCCAGCATGCGCTTGACGAAGGCCGAGCCGACGATCACGCCGTCGGCGAAGCCGGCCACCTCGGCGGCCTGCCGGGCGTCGGAGACGCCGAGGCCGACGCAGACCGGCAGGCCGGCGCCGGTGGCCCGGGTCCGCTCCACCAGGTCGTGGGCCTGGGCGCCCACCGACTCACGGGTGCCGGTGACGCCCATCAGCGAGGCGGCGTAGACGAAGCCGCTGCCCGCCGCGGTGATCTGCGCCAGGCGCGCCTCCCGGCTGCTCGGCGCCACGACGAAGACCGTCGCCAGGCCGTGCTTGTCGGCATGCTCCCTCCACAGCGCGGACTCCTGCACCGGCAGGTCGGGCAGGATGCAGCCCGCGCCGCCCGCCTCGGCCAGCTCGGCGGTGAACCGCTCGACGCCGTAGCGGTCGATGGGGTTCCAGTACGTCATGACCAGGATCGGCTTGCCGGTGGCCTCGAACGCCTCCCGGACGGTGCGCATGACGTCCGCGATGCGCACCCCGCCGCGCAGGGCGATGTCGTCGGCGGTCTGGATGACCGGGCCGTCGAGGACGGGGTCGCTGTGCGGCAGACCGACCTCGACCACGTCCGCGCCGCCGTCCAGGACGGCCTTGATCGCCTCGATGCCGCCGTCCACGGTCGGGAAGCCGGCCGGGAGGTAGGCGATGAGCGCGGCCCGGTCCTCGGCCCTGGCGCCCGCGAGGGTGTCCGACAGCAGGTGGATGTTCCCGCTCACTTGGCGTCCCCCTCGATCTCGGCGGTGTCGGCCGCGTCGGCGGCCACCTCGGCGTCGGTGTCGTACAGGCCGAAGTAACGGGCGGCCGTGTCCATGTCCTTGTCGCCGCGGCCGGACAGGTTGACGACGATCAGCCCGTCCTCGCCCAGCTCCCTGCCGACCTCCAGGGCGCCGGCCAGGGCGTGCGCGCTCTCGATCGCCGGGATGATGCCCTCGGTGCGCGACAGCAGACGCAGCGCCTGCATGGCCGCGTCGTCGGTGACCGCGCGGTACTCGCCGCGGCCGGTGTCCTTGAGGTAGGAGTGCTCGGGGCCGATGCCCGGGTAGTCCAGGCCCGCCGAGATGGAGTAGGGCTCGGTGATCTGGCCCTCGTCGTCCTGCAGGACGTAGGAGCGCGAGCCGTGCAGGATGCCGGGCTCGCCCGCGGTGAGGGTCGCGGCGTGCTCGCCGGTCTCCACGCCGTGTCCGGCCGGCTCGCAGCCGATCAGACGCACGCCGGCGTCCGGGATGAAGGCGTGGAAGAGGCCGATGGCGTTGGAGCCGCCGCCGACGCAGGCGACGGCCGCGTCGGGCAGCCGGCCGGCGCGCTCCAGGATCTGGCGGCGGGCCTCGACGCCGATGACCCGGTGGAAGTCGCGGACCATCGCGGGGAAGGGGTGGGGTCCGGCGACCGTGCCGAACAGGTAGTGCGTGCGGTCGACGTTGGCGACCCAGTCGCGGAACGCCTCGTTGATGGCGTCCTTCAGCGTGCGGCTGCCGGACTTCACGGCCACGACCTCGGCGCCGAGCATGCGCATGCGTGCCACGTTGAGTGCCTGGCGCCGGGTGTCGATCTCGCCCATGTAGATGGTGCACTCGAGGCCGAAGAGGGCGCAGGCGGTGGCCGTGGCCACGCCGTGCTGGCCCGCGCCGGTCTCGGCGATGACGCGCGTCTTGCCCATGCGCCGGGTGAGCAGCGCCTGGCCCAGCACGTTGTTGATCTTGTGGGAGCCGGTGTGGTTGAGGTCCTCGCGCTTGAGGAACACCCGGGCGCGGCCGGCGTGCTCGGCGAACCTCGGCACCTCGGTGAGGGAGCTGGGGCGGCCGGTGTAGTGGACGAGCAGGTCGTCGAGCTCGCGGGCGAACTCGGGGTCGTGCTTGGCCTTGTCGTACTCGACGGCGACCTCGTCCACGGCGGCGACGAGGGCCTCCGGGATGAACTTGCCGCCGAACGCGCCGAAGTAGCCCTCGGCGGTGGGCACCTGACCCTCGGGGTCGGGAATGAAGAACTCGCTGGGCATGCGGAAACCTCACGGTGAGTTGGTGGAGAACCGATCGCCGTGGGGGCGGGACTGTGTCGTGCGACCTCAGGCCGTGTGCGGCGGGTGGATCCCGCACGACGGAGCCGTGCCTTCGGACGGCGCCCCGCGCCCCTGAAGGGCGCGCTGCCATCGCATGCCGTTCACCTGGCCCGGCTCGTCGCCGATGACGTAACGGACCCGCCGGCCGTGCACCCTGCGGGCGGGCGCGCGGCAGCCACGCGGGCGGCAGCCGCGCGCCAGGCGCGCGTACCGGTCCGTGGCCGTCTCGGGGGTCGTGGGAGTCATCGGGGCCAGCCTAGCGGGATCTCAGCTGCGGCCGTGGCGCAGTGCGGGGTGCTCGCCCGCCGCCACCAGGTCGGCGACCGCGGTCCTGGGGTCGCGGCCGGTCACCAGGGACTCGCCGACGAGGACCGCGTCGGCCCCGGCGTTGGCGTAGGCGATGAGGTCGTGCGGGCCTCGCACCCCGGACTCGGCGATCTTGACGATGTTCGCCGGGATCTCGGGAGCCACCCGCTCGAAGGTGCCCCGGTCGACCTCCAGGGTCTTCAGGTTGCGCGCGTTGACGCCGATCACCTTGGCGCCCGCGTCGACCGCGCGGTCCACCTCGTCCTCATCGTGGACCTCGACGAGCGGGGTGAGGCCGATGGACACGGCACGCTCGATCAGCGACTCCAGGGCCGACTGCTCCAGGGCGGCGACGATCAGCAGGGCGAGGTCGGCGCCGTACGCGCGGGCCTCCCACAGCTGGTAGGAGGTGACGATGAAGTCCTTGCGCAGCACGGGGATGTCGACCCGCGCGCGGACGGCTTCGAGGTCGGCGAGCGAGCCGCCGAAGCGGCGCTGTTCGGTGAGGACGGAGATGACGGCCGCGCCGCCCGCCTCGTAGTCGGCGGCCAGTCCGGCCGGGTCGGCGATCGCGGCCAGCGCGCCCTTGGACGGGCTGGAGCGCTTGACCTCGCAGATCACCTTGACGCCGTCGCCCCTGAGCGCGGCCACTCCGTCCTTGGCGGCGGGGGCCTTCGCCGCGCGCTCCTTGAGCTCGTCGAGGCTGACGCGCGCCTGCCGCTCCGCGAGGTCGGCACGGACTCCGTCGATGATCTCGTCGAGCACACTCACGCGAGCGGCCCCCTTCCGGATGCCTGAGAGACGGTGGACAGTTCCAGCGACCCGTGGAGAAAAAGGTGGTCACTGCGATGGTATCCGGAGGAAGGCGCAGGCCTCACATCCGGTTGACGGCGGCGCCTCCCCGGCCGTCGGACCAGCTTCGCACGACTCGGGCGCGAGGCGACCTTGTACGAGACGTCCACCGGTTGATCAAGGATGCAGCCAGCCACCGAACGGCAGGTTCCGGACGACGGTGAAGACCAGCAGCGTGGCGCCCAGCGCCCACAGCTGCGCCGAGGTGAGGTCGACGCGCACGGTCCGTCCGCGTGCCGCGCGGACCACCCAGACGGTCCACACCACCGCGAAGCCCAGAAAGGCGACGACGGCCATCGCGTTGTCGTGGAGGGCGGCCTGGAGGTGTCCGTGCGCGAAGGCGTGCGCGCTGCGCAGTCCGCCGCAGCCCGGGCAGTACAGGCCGGTGACGCTCAGCAGGGGGCAGGCCGGGTAGTGGCCCGGCTCGTTGGGGTCGACGGCTGCCACGTACGCGAAGGCCGCGACGACGGCCGCGAGGATCCCCGCGGGCACGGCCAGCCTGCCCATGGTGGCCGGCGTCACGCGCCGGGTGTCGGCGTTCACGTCTCGCATTGTGCCCCTCGGGGGCGCCGCGCGCGCGTGAGGGGCGGCCGGGGGCACCGGCCGCCCCTCACACTTCTGCGGGACTCAGCCCTGCGCACCGGCCGGCTTGGCGGTCGCCGAGACCTGGTGCACGGGGTGGGCCTCCTTCGGCTGACCCAGACCCGCGGCGCGCATGGCCGCGCCGACGACGCCGCCGAGGGCCACGATCACCATGCCCGCCCAGAAGCCGATCGGCTCGGCCATCACCATGAACACGCCCGCGACGGCGAAACCGATGAAGGCGATGGTGACACCGGTCCAGGCGGCCGGGGTGTGTCCGTGGCTGCTGCCCGCCATGACTTGCTCCTCATTGCTGTCTCTGTGTCCGTCCGAGCCGGACGCTCGTCGTCCATTGTCCCGTACGCGCGGGCGCGTCGGAGGCGGGGGTGGGGATCCCGTCGAGTCTGATTCACCACATCGGCGAGCGGGGACGGCGGCCCTGGTCAGGCCGGGTCCATCCCGGTCGGGTCCTCGCCCCGGTCCAGGGCCTTCCACATCTCCTCGGGCCGCTCGGGGTCGGCGGGGCGGGCCGCGCGCCGGGGGCGCGGGGCGCCGTCGCGTTCGTAGCGGCCGGACATGGCGGGCCACCGGCCGCCGTAGCGCAGGGCGAGCAGACCGGCGAGGAGGATCAGGGCGCCGCCCACGGTCGCGGCGTAGGGCCATGCGGTGTGGCTGAACGAGGCGACGGCGGCGGAGGTGTCGCCGGTGGCCTTGGCGGCCTGCTCATCGAGCGCGGAGCTGTCGCCGGCGCCGAGCAGGGCCGCGGCCATGATCCCGGCGCCGGCGAGCGCGAGCACGGCGGAGACGGCGAGACGGCCGGCCCTGCGCACGGCGAAGACGGCGACGAGCGCGGCCAGGCCCACTATGGCGAGCGCCGCGGGCACGCCCGTGACGTCGCTGCCCCGGGCGGTCAGGGAGAAGGGGCCGGCGGCGACCGTCGCCGTGCCCTCGGACCAGCGCTGGCGGGTGGCCAGCAGGGTCACGGCCGAGCCCAGCGCACCGCTCAGCAGGGCGACGGCGAGACTTCGGCGGCTCGACCGGGCGGCGGCGGTCTCGGAACGGGGGGGAGGAACGGCAGCAGTCACGTGTCCACTATCGCCTGAACCCCGGGCGAACCGGCACCCGGGGTTCACGTGAGACGCGTCCTTTCCGCGCCGGACCCGTCCGCGCGGCGCTCTGTCAGCCGAGCCGGTTGGCGGTGTGGACCGCGCGCAGAACGGCCGCCGCCTTGTTGCGGCACTCCTGGTCCTCCGCGACCGGGTCGGAGTCGGCGACGATGCCCGCGCCGGCCTGGACGTAGGCGGTGCCGTCGCGCAGCAGGGCGGTGCGGATGGCGATGGCGGTGTCGGAGTCGCCCGCGAAGTCCAGGTAGCCGACGCAGCCGCCGTACAGGCCGCGCCGGGAGGGCTCCAGTTCGTCGATGATCTGCAGGGCGCGCGGCTTGGGGGCGCCGGAGAGGGTGCCGGCGGGGAAGCAGGCGGTGAGGACGTCGAAGGCGGTGCGGCCCGTCGCGATCTTGCCGGTGACGGTGGAGACGATGTGCATCACGTGCGAGTACCGCTCGACGGACATGAAGTCGACGACCTCGACGGAGCCCGGCTCGCAGACCCGGCCCAGGTCGTTGCGGCCCAGGTCGACGAGCATGAGGTGCTCGGCGCGCTCCTTGGGGTCGGCGAGCAGTTCCTCGGCGAGGGCCTGGTCCTCCTGCGGGGTGGCCCCGCGGTGCCGGGTGCCGGCGATGGGGTGGACCATGGCGCGGCCGTCCTCGACCTTGACCAGGGCCTCCGGGGAGGATCCCACGACGTCGAAGCCGTCGAAGCGGAACAGGTACATGTACGGCGAGGGGTTCGTGGCCCGCAGGACCCGGTAGACGTCCAGCGCGCTGGCCGTGCACGGCGTCTCGAAACGCTGGGAGGGCACGACCTGGAAGGCCTCGCCCGCGCGGATGCGCTCCTTGATGTCCTCGACGGCCGCCCGGAAGTCGGAGCCGCCCCACAGGGCCGTGTACTCGGGGAGTTCGGAGGGCGGCAGCACGGCCGGGGGCTGGGCGACCGCGCGGGAGAGGTCGGCCTCCATGGCGTCGAGACGGGCCATGGCGTCGGCGTAGGCCTCGTCGACGCCCGTGTCGAGGTCGTTGTGGTTGATCGCGTTGGCGATCAGCAGGACGGAGCCCTCCCAGTGGTCCATGACGGCGAGGTCGCTGGTCAGGAGCATGGTCAGCTCGGGGAGCTTCAGGTCGTCCCGCTCGCCGGGGCCGATCTTCTCCAGGCGGCGCACGATGTCGTAGCCGAGGTAGCCGACCATGCCGCCGGTGAAGGGCGGCATGCCTTCGTGGTGCGGGGTGTGGAGGGTCTCGACGGTGGCGCGCAGCGCGGCGAGCGGGTCGCCGTCGACGGGGACCCCGGCGGGCGGGGTGCCGAGCCAGTGCGTCCGGCCCTCGCGCGCGGTGAGCGTGGCGGCGCTGCGAACGCCCACGAAGGAGTACCGGGACCATCGGAACGCCGTGCGGCCGTTCTCCGCGGACTCCAGCAGGAAGGTGCCGGGGCGCTCGGCGGCGAGCTTGCGGTACAGCGCGACCGGGGTGTCGCCGTCGGCGAGGAGCTTGCGGGTGACCGGAATGACGCGGCGGTCGGTGGCCAGCTTGCGGAAGGTCTCGAGGTCCATGGCGGCTGACCCTACTGATCCGAGGACGGGAGGCCGGAATCGGCGGCCGCGACGGCGTCGACGGCGGCGGGTGCCTCCGGTTCCGTGAAGAGCACGTCGGCGTCGAAGCAGGTGCGGGCGCCGGTGTGGCAGGCGGCGCCGACCTGGTCGACCTTGACGAGCACGGTGTCCGCGTCGCAGTCGAGGGCGACGGACTTGACCCATTGGAAGTGGCCGGAGGTGTCGCCCTTGACCCAGTACTCGCCGCGGCTGCGCGACCAGTAGGTGCAGCGGCCGGTGGTGAGCGTGCGGTGCAGCGCCTCGTCGTCCATCCAGCCGAGCATGAGGACCTCGCCGGTGTCGTACTGCTGGGCGATGGCGGGGACGAGTCCGTCGGCGCTGCGCTTGAGGCGTGCGGCGATCTCGGGGGCGAGACGACCGGCCGGGTGACGGGCGGGCTGGGGCGTGCTGGTCATGGATGCCATTGTGCCGCGCGCCACTGACGGTGACGGAGCGGTGTCCGGTCCGTGGGCAGCGGGCGGGCGGCGCCGGCGTGTTCCCGACGGGTGGGCGCGGCGGCGGCGTCGCCGTAGGCTGGCCGCATGTCGACTTTCGCCAAGCGTGAACGGCTCCTGCTCGCCGACCTCTTGGAAACGGCGGGCCCCGAGGCGCCGACCCTCTGCGAGGGCTGGCTGACCCGGGACCTGGCGGCGCACGTGGTGGTGCGCGAGCGCCGTCCGGACGCCGCCGGGGGCCTTCTGCTCAAACAGCTCGAGTCCCGTCTGGACCGCGCGATGGAGGAGTTCGCCGCCAAGCCGTACGAGGAGCTCCTGCAGCTGATCCGCACCGGTCCGCCGCGCTTCTCGCCGTTCCGGCTCAAGCAGCTGGACGAGGCGTCGAACACGATCGAGTTCTACGTCCACACCGAGGACGTCCGCCGCGCCCGGCCCGACTGGACGCCGCGCGCCGTCGATCCGGTGTTCCAGGACGCCCTGTGGTCCCGGCTGGAGCGCACCGCCCGGCTGATGGGCCGCGGCGCGGCCACGGGGCTGGTGCTGCGCCGCCCGGACGGCCGTACGGCGGTCGCCAACCGGGGCACACCGGTGGTGACGGCGACCGGGGAGCCGTCGGAGCTGCTGCTGTTCCTCTACGGCCGGCAGAGCGCCGCCGCGGTGGAGCTGGACGGCGAGAAGGAGGCGATCGAGCGGCTGCACGGCGGCAAGCAGCTCGGCATCTGAGCCCCCTGGCACGGCGTCACCATGGCAGCTCCGCACGGCGCAACGCGGGAACACCCAGCGCAACGACCCCGCCGAGCCCGCAGACCCCGGCGCTGACGACGAACACCGGGCCGGTGCCCCAGACGCCGACGGCGGCAGCGGTCAGCGGCATGCTCAGCGGGGTGAGGCCCAGGCTGACGAGGCCGGCGACGGCGGTCACCCGGCCCAGGTAGGCGGGGTCGGCCTGGGTCTGCAGCAAGGCCGCGCACACGGCGCCGCTGAGCCCGGCGAGCAGGCCGATCAGCAGGGCGGTGCCGACGGCCGCGGCGAGGGTCGGCGCGTAGGCGAGGGCGCCGATGGCCGGCGCGCCCGCCAGGATCGACCAGCCGGCCACCCGGCCGGCGTGCGGGAGCCGCCCTCGCAGGGTCAGCAACAGCGAAGCGGCGCCCGCGCCGACGCCGAATCCGGACAGCACCCAGCCCATTCCGGAGGCGCCCCATCCGCGCTCGTCGGCGAGCAGGGTCAGGCCCACGTTGAGCGGCCCGACGAAGCCGAGGTCGCCGAGGGCGATGGCCGCCGTGAGCGGGGCGAGGACGCGGTGACGGCGGATGTGGCGCAGGCCGGCCACCAGATCGGCCCAGGCGGTCCGGCCGCGGGTGTCCGCGGTGTCGTCGGGCGGCAGCTCCCGTACGCGTACGCGGACCAGCAGCGGCAGGGACAGGGCTGTCAGCAGCCCGGCGAGCCCGAACGCGGCGGACGCGCCGCCCACGGCGACCCCGAGCCCGCCGAGCGGGGCGCCCACGATGACGGCGAACCGGTAGGCGAGGCCGCGCATGCCCTGGACCCGGCCGAGCTCGCCGCGGTCGGTGATCCGGGCGGGCAGCGCGCCCACGGCGGGGACGAACACGGCGTCCACCGTGCCGAACACCAGGGCGAGCGCGGTGAGGGGCCACAGCCGGGGCCCGGTGAGGAGCAGCAGCCCCGCCACCGCGAGCACGGCCGCGCAGCGCACCGCGTCGCTGCCGATCACGACCCGGCGCGGCCCGAACCGGTCGGCGATCACTCCCCCGCCCAGCATGAGGACCGCGCGCGGCAGTGCGCTCACGGACAGCACCAGTCCGGCCTGCGCGGGGGTGCCGGCCTGGACGGCGGCCCAGGACAGGGCGACGTAGTAGACGCCGTCGCCGGCCATCGAGGAGGCGTACGCGCCCAGCCAGCGCAGGACGTTGCCGTCGCGGTGGGCGGGGCGCTCGGCTGTGGCGCGGGCGGCGGGCGTCCGGGGCACGGTGGTCATGGCCAGGCCTCTCAGGGGCGGAACGGGAAGCCGTACAGGTGAAGGGCGACGTTCTCGCGTCCCTCGGTGTCGCCGTCGGCCTCGGCCGCGCGCCCCTTGTCGACGTACCTGGTCATCAGGGCGTGCACCTCCCGGCCCAGCTCGGCCAGTTCGGCGGAGGTCAGCCGTGAGAGGTACTCGGAGTCGAACGAGGCGCTGTTCCACTCGGGGCCCCAGTAGGCCCGTTCGTCGAGGTGGCGGTGGTACAGCTCGCTGCGGTGGGCGAAGAAGAGCCGGGAGGCCGACCGGTGCGCAGCCGCCTTCTCCGGTGCGTCGCGGAAGTCCTCGTCGTGGATGCTGATGCCGTCCGACGCGGGCCGCCACCAGCGCTCGCGCCCGTCCGCGCTCTGCGGTTCGGCCTCCTCGATCAGCCCGTGTTCGGCGAGTTTGCGCAGGTGGTAGCTGACCAGCGACACGGCCTCGTCGACCAGTTCGGCCAGCCGTGAGGCCGTGGCCACACGCTCCAGGTACAGCGCCCGGTACAGGTTCAGCCGCAACGGGTGGGCGAGCGCCTTCAGCGTGCCCATGTCGGTGATCCGCCGGTTCTCCCCGCTTGTCATGACCTCACGGTAGAAACGAAAGAGAAGTTGCGCAATAAGTTTTGCGCAACTTTCCTTTCGCATCGGGCCATGAGTATGCCCCGACCACCGAAGGCGGTCGGGGCTCGCCTGACGTCAACGTGCCCGCGCGGGGGTCACCGCACCGGGTGGCCCGCTGCCCGCAGCGCGTCCTTCACCTCGCCGATCCTCAGGTCGCCGAAGTGGAACACCGACGCGGCCAGCACCGCGTCCGCGCCCGCCTCGACGGCCGGCGCGAAGTCCGCGAGCCGCCCGGCGCCGCCGGAGGCGATCACCGGGACCCTGACGTGCTTGCGGACGGCGGCGATCATCTCCAGGTCGTAGCCGTCCTTCGTGCCGTCCGCGTCCATCGAGTTGAGCAGGATCTCGCCCGCGCCCAGCTCGGCCGCCCGGTGCGCCCACTCGACGGCGTCGATGCCGGTGCCCTTGCGGCCGCCGTGCGTGGTCACCTCGAAGGACCCCGACTCCGTCCGCCGGGCGTCGACCGACAGCACCAGCACCTGGCTGCCGAACCGCTCGGCGATCTCCCTGATCAGTTCCGGGCGGGCGATCGCGGCGGTGTTCACGCCCACCTTGTCGGCGCCGGCCCGCAGCAGCTTGTCGACGTCCTCCGGGGTGCGCACCCCGCCGCCGACGGTCAACGGGATGAACACCTGCTCGGCGGTGCGGCGCACCACGTCGTAGGTGGTCTCGCGGTTGCCCGAGGAGGCGGTGATGTCCAGGAACGTCAGCTCGTCGGCGCCCTCGGCGTCGTACACCTTGGCCATCTCGACGGGGTCGCCCGCGTCGCGCAGGTTCTGGAAGTTGACGCCCTTGACGACCCGGCCGGCGTCCACGTCCAGGCAGGGGATCACCCGTACGGCGAGCGTCATGCCGCAGTCCCCCTTCGGAACGCCTCGACCTCGACCTCGACGACCAGACCGGGGTCCACCAGGCCGGCCACGATCAGCATGGACGCGGCGGGCCGGACGGTCTCGAACAGCTCCTTGTGAGCGCGTCCGACGTCGTCGACGTCCCGCGCGTGGGTGAGGTACATGCGGGTGCGCACGACGTCCTCACGCCCGAGGCCCAGCTCGGCCAGAGCCGTGAAGGCGACGTCGAAGGCGTTGAGCGCCTGCTCGTAGGGGCCGCCGCCGGCGATCTCGCCGTCCACGATCGAGGTGCAGCCGGAGACCAGCACCAGACCGTTCGGCAGCTCCACCGCGCGGGAGTACGCGAAGACGTCCTCCCAGGGAGCGCCGGTCCTGACGCGTCGCAGCTCGCTCACCGGGCCACCGCCTCCAGGGCCTCTTCCAGGGTGAACGCCTCGGCGTACAGGGCCTTGCCGACGATCGAGCCCTCGACTCCGAGCGGCACCAGCTCGGCGATGGCGCGCAGGTCGTCCAGGGAGGAGACGCCGCCGGACGCCACGACGGGACGGTCGGTCACGGCGCACACGTTGCGCAGCAGCTCCAGGTTCGGGCCCTGGAGGGTGCCGTCCTTGGCGATGTCGGTGACGACGTAGCGTGCGCAGCCCTCCTTGTCGAGGCGGGCCAGCGTCTCGTAGAGGTCGCCTCCGTCGCGGGTCCAGCCGCGGCCGCGCAGGGTCGTGCCCCGGACGTCCAGGCCGACCGCGATCTTGTCGCCGTGCTCGGAGATGACTTTGGCGACCCACTCGGGCGTCTCCAGGGCGGCGGTGCCCAGGTTCACGCGCGTGCAGCCGGTGGCGAGGGCCGCGGCGAGGGTGTCGTCGTCGCGGATGCCGCCGGAGAGCTCCACCTTGATGTCCATGGCGCCCGCGACCTCGGCGATCAGCGCGCGGTTGTCGCCGGTGCCGAACGCGGCGTCCAGGTCGACCAGGTGCAGCCACTCGGCTCCGGAGCGCTGCCAGGCGAGGGCGGCCTCCAGCGGGGAGCCGTAGGACGTCTCGGTGCCCGACTCGCCGTGCACGAGACGGACGGCCTGGCCGTCGCGGACGTCGACGGCGGGGAGGAGTTCGAGCTTGCTCACAGTGTTCCGATCCAGTTGGTGAGGAGCTGGGCTCCGGCGTCGCCGGACTTCTCGGGGTGGAACTGCGTGGCCCACAGGGCGCCGTTCTCCACGGCGGCCACGAACGGCTTGCCGTGCGTCGACCAGGCCACCTTGGGAGCGCGCATCGTCGGGTTCAGGACTTCCAGGGACCAGTCCTGGACGGCGTAGGAGTGCACGAAGTAGAAGCGCGCGTCCGCGTCCAGGCCGGCGAACAGCTCGGAGCCGGCCGGGGCGTCGACGGTGTTCCAGCCCATGTGGGGCACGATCTCGGCCTGCAGCGGCTCGACCGCGCCGGGCCATTCGTCGAGGCCCTCGGTCTCCACGCCGTGCTCGATGCCGCGGGCGAACAGGATCTGCATGCCGACGCAGATGCCCATCACCGGCCGCCCGCCGGACAGCCGGCGGCCGATGATCCAGTCGCCGCGGGCCTCCTTCAGGCCCCGCATGCAGGCGGCGAAGGCGCCGACTCCCGGCACCAGCAGCCCGTCGGCGTTCATGGCCGTGTCGAAGTCACGGGTGATCTCGACGTCGGCGCCGGTGCGCGCGAGGGCGCGCTCGGCGGAACGGACGTTGCCGAAGCCGTAGTCGAAGACGACGACCTTCTTCGCGCTCCTGGAGGCGCCGCTCAATTCCAGACCTCCAGCCTCACGACACCCGCCACGAGGCACATCGCGGCGCCGATCGACAGCAGCACGATCAGGTTCTTGGGCATCTTCTGCTTGACGAAGGAGTAGACGCCGCCCGCGAGGAAGAGGCCGACGACGATCAGGAGGGTGGACAGTCCGCTCATGGGGTTACAGCGCGCCCTTCGTGGAGGGGAGGATGCCGGCCGCGCGCGGGTCGCGCTCGGAGGCGTAGCGCAGCGCCCGGGCCAGCGCCTTGAACTGGCACTCCACGATGTGGTGCGCGTTGCGCCCGTAGGGCACGTGCACGTGCAGGGCGATCTGCGCCTGCGCGACGAAGGACTCCAGGATGTGGCGGGTCATCGTCGTGTCGTACTCGCCGATCATCGGCGCCATGTTCTCGGGCTCGGTGTGCACGAGGTAGGGGCGGCCGGACAGGTCGACGGTGACCTGGGCGAGCGATTCGTCCAGCGGGACCGTGCAGTTGCCGAAGCGGTAGATGCCCACCTTGTCGCCGAGGGCCTGCCTGAAGGCGGCGCCGAGCGCGAGGGCGGTGTCCTCGATGGTGTGGTGGGAGTCGATGTGGAGGTCGCCGTCGGTCTTCACGGTGAGGTCGAACAGACCGTGCCGGCCGAGCTGGTCGAGCATGTGGTCGTAGAAGCCGACGCCGGTCGCCACCTCGACCTTGCCGGTGCCGTCGAGGTCGATCTCGACGAGAACCGACGTCTCCTTCGTGGTGCGCTCGATTCTTCCGACACGTCCTTCGCGAGTCATGCGCTCTGCTCCTTCTTCACTTCACGGACCGCGTCGAGGAACGCGTCGTTCTCTTCGGGGGTTCCGGCGGTGACCCGCAGCCGGCCGGGCACGCCGTTGTCCCGGACCAGGACGCCCCGGTCGAGGATCTGCCGCCACACGGCGTGGGCGTCGTCGAACCGCCCGAACTGCACGAAGTTGGCGTCGGACGCCGTGACCTCGTACCCGGCGGCGAGCAGCTCGCTCACCAGCCGGTCGCGCTCCGACTTCAGCTGCTCGACGTACTTCAGCAGCGTGCCGGTGTGCTCCAGCGCGGCCAGCGCGGTCGCCTGGGTGACGGCCGAGAGGTGGTAGGGCAGCCGCACGAGCTGCACGGCGTCCACGACCGCCGGGTGCGCGGCGAGGTAGCCGAGGCGCAGGCCGGCCGCGCCGAAGGCCTTCGACATCGTCCGCGAGACGACGAGATTCGGCCGTCCTTCGATCAGCGGCAGCAGTGACGCGCTGTGGCTGAACTCGACGTAGGCCTCGTCGACGACGACCATCGACGGCTTGGCGGCCTGGGCGGCCTCGTACAGGGCGAGGACCGTCTCGGCGGGGACGGCGGTGCCGGTGGGGTTGTTGGGGGTCGTGATGAACACGACGTCCGGGCGGTGCTCGGCGATGGCCTTCTCGGCCGCGGCGAGGTCGACGGTGAAGTCCTCGTTGCGGGGGCCGGAGATCCAGCCGGTCCCGGTGCCGCGCGCGATGAGCGCGTGCATCGAGTAGGACGGCTCGAAGCCGATCGCCGTGCGGCCCGGCCCGCCGAAGGCCTGCAGCAGCTGCTGGAGGACCTCGTTGGAGCCGTTGGCGGCCCACACCTCGGCCGGGCCGACCGTGTGCCCCGTCGTGTCGGTGAGGTACTTCGCGAGCCGGGTGCGCAGCTCGACGGCGTCCCGGTCGGGGTAGCGGTTGAGGTGGCGGGCCGCCTCGCGCACCCGCTCGGCGATCCGCTCGACCAGCGCGTCGGGCAGCGGGTAGGGGTTCTCGTTGGTGTTCAGCCGTACGGGGACGTCCAGCTGGGGCGCGCCGTAGGGGGACTTGCCGCGCAGCTCGTCGCGTACGGGGAGATCGTCGATTCCGATGTTCACTGGGTCGTCGGCACCTTCCACCCGAACCTCGCCTTGATCGCCGCGCCGTGCGCCGGCAGATCCTCCGCCTCCGCCAGCGTCACCACGTGGTGGGCGACGTCGGCCAGCGCCTCGCGCGTGTAGTCGACGATGTGGATGCCCCGCAGGAAGGACTGCACGGACAGCCCGGAGGAGTGGCAGGCGCAGCCGCCCGTGGGCAGGACGTGATTGGATCCGGCGGCGTAGTCGCCGAGGGACACCGGCGCCCAGGGGCCGACGAAGATCGCGCCCGCGTTCCTGACCCGGTCGGCGACCGCCGCGGCGTCGGCGGTCTGGATCTCCAGGTGCTCGGCGCCGTACGCGTCGACGACCCGCAGGCCCTCCTCGACGCCGTCGACGAGCACGATCGCCGACTGCCGGCCGCCGAGCGCCGGGACGATCCGGTCGTCGACGTGCCGGGTGGCCGCGACCTGCGGCGCCAGCTCCTTCTCGACGGCGTCCGCCAGTTCCACGGAGTCGGTGACCAGGACGGCGGCGGCCAGCGGGTCGTGCTCGGCCTGGCTGATCAGGTCGGACGCGACGTGCACCGGGTCGGCGGTGGAGTCCGCGAGGACCGCGATCTCGGTGGGGCCGGCTTCGGCGTCGATGCCGATCCTGCCCGCGTAGAACCGCTTGGCGGCGGCGACCCAGATGTTGCCCGGCCCGGTGACCATGTTGGCGGGCGGGCAGGACTCCGTGCCGTGGGCGAACATCGCGACCGCGGTCGCGCCGCCCGCCGCGTACACCTCGTCGACGCCGAGCAGCGCGCAGGCCGCCAGGATCGTCGGGTGCGGCAGGCCGCCGAACTCCGCCTGCGCGGGGGACGCGAGCGCGATCGACCCGACGCCCGCCTCCTGGGCCGGGACCACGTTCATGATCACGGAAGAGGGGTAGACGGACCGGCCGCCGGGCGCGTACAGCCCGACCCGGTCGACCGGCACCCACTTCTCGGTGACCGAGCCGCCGGGGACGACCTGGACGGTGTGCGTGCCGCGGCGCTGCTCGCGGTGGACGGCTCGGGCGCGGCGGATGGACTCCTCCAGGGCCGCGCGCACGGCCGGGTCGAGCCCCTCCAGCGCGTCGGCGATGGCCCCGGCCGGGACCCGCACGGATTCCAGCCGCACCCCGTCGAACCGCTCGGCGAAGTCGATCAGTGCCGCGTCGCCCCGATGATGCACGGCCTCGCAGATCGGACGCACCTTCTCCAGGGCGGCCGAGACGTCGAAGTCGGCTCGGGGCAGCAGGTCGCGCAGGGCGGGTCCCTCGGGGAGGGCGTCGCCGCGCAGATCGATTCGGGAGATCACGTGGTCAATTCTCTCAGACCGGGATCGGGGGTCGTCCGCGCGTATCAATGGCTGATACAGACCGTGGCCGGAATCCGGAAGATCCTCTTCGGGGCCGGCGTCCGGGGGCCGCTCACCGGGCATGAACAGCCGTGCGAAGGCCGTGAGCGCGGCGAGTGAGGAAAGGGGCACGTCAGGTGACCGAGGGGGCGGGCATCCGAACGGGGGGCGACGCCGGAGATCTGCCGGACGATCTGACCGCCGCCGAGGCCGGCATGTGGCAGGCCTTCCGCAACGGCAGCGTGTACGACCTGAGCAGCGGGGACACGGTCGTCGACGATCCGCACGGCGGGCATCCGTGGGGTGGCTCGCGCACCGTGCGGGCGCGGATCGTGGCGTGGCTGCTGCTGGCCGGGCCGCCCGCGCTGGCCGGCCGGGTGGCCTCGCTGAAGCTCGCCGGCGTGCAGATCAGCGGCTCGCTGGACCTCGCGGGCGGCACGGTGGTGCCGTACGTGGAGATGAAGCGCTGCCGCTTCGAGCGCGAGGTGCGGATGCCGGAGGCGCGGTTCACGACCCTGCGGATGGTGGACTGCTCGGTGCCGCGGCTGGAGGCCGCCCGGCTGCACACCGAGGGCGACCTGCACCTGCCCCGCTGCCGCTTCCACAACGGGGTACGGCTCACCGACGCGCAGATCGGCACGGACCTGCTGATGAACCAGGCGATCGTCTACCGCGACCGCACCGGCCGCTCGATCGCCGCGGACGGCATGACGGTCGGCCAGGACCTGCAGGCCGAGCTCCTGGAATCGCACGGCGAGATGAGTCTGCGCAGCGCCAAGATCGGGGTGTCGCTGAGCCTGCGGGGGGCGCGGCTGGCCAACCCCTACACGCGGCTGGCGCTGAACGCGCCCCAGCTCACCGTGGAGCGCTCGCTGTACCTGACCCCGGCCGGCGTCGGGGGCCAGGCCCTCAGCGGCACGACCCCCGCGCGTGGGACGCGCGTACAGCGCTTCGAGTGCCGGGGCGGCGTGCGTCTGGACGACGGCCGGTTCGGGGACGCCGTGGACCTGGAGCAGGCCCGGTTCGGCTTCACGGACGACCAGGAGCTGTCGCTGCGCCGGGTACAGACGTCCGAGCTGCGCTTCCTCGGGGAACAGCCGAGGCGCGGCAAGGTCGTGCTGTCCGGGGCGCGGGTGGTCAACCTGGTGGACCGGGCGAGCGCGTGGCCGGGCCCCGGGTGTCTGCACATGGGCGGCTTCGCATACGAGAACCTGGTGCCGCAGGGCCCGTTCTCGCTGGCGGAGCGGCTGCGCTGGGTGGCCGCCGCGACCGCCGAGTACGCACCGGAGCCGTACGAGCGGCTGGCGGCCGTGCTGCGCGCCGGCGGGGAGGACGAGGACGCCCGGGAGGTCCTGCTGGCCAAGCAGCGCCGCCGGCGCGAGACCCTGCCGCCGGCCGCGAAGCTCTGGGGCTACGCGCAGGACTGGACGGTCGCCTACGGGTACCGGCCGGGCAGGGCGGCGGTGTGGATGGCGGTGCTGTGGGCCGCGAGCTCGCTGGCCTTCGCGCACGCCGCGCATCCGGCCGTCGATCCAGGAAGGCATGCGCCGTGGAGCCCGGCCCTGTTCGCCCTGGACCTGCTGCTGCCGGTCATCGACCTGGGGCAGGTCGGCCAGTGGCAGCTGCACGGGGGCTGGCAGTGGCTGTCGACCGCGCTGATCCTGCTGGGCTGGATCCTGGCGACGGCGGTGGCGGCGGGAGCGACGCGTCTGCTGCGCCGGAGCTGACCGCCGCGCGCGGGGGCGCGCCACCACCCCCGCGCCGTCCGGCCCCACGTCCACCGGGCCCCACGTCCACCGGGCCCCACGTCCGCCGGCCCCAGCCCAGACCCCGCGGGCGATCCCGCCTTTTACCTTCCCTTGACCCGGCGCCGTACAACTTTCCGCAGGTTGCCCGCACCCTCTGGCGCGATCTGAACCTGCGGCTTTTCAATGGTCGGCACCATGGCTCTGCTGCCCCCGTTCATCCGCGCCTCCCGGACGTCCCGGTCGGCACGGTACGCCGCCGCTCACAGCGCCGCCGGTCTCCCCGCCGACGACGAGGTGCTCCTCGACGTGCCCGACGACCGGCTCGGCCCCGCGCTGGTCGCGGCCGGCCTGGGCGCGTACGCCCCCGCCGCCGAACTGCTGGTTCGCACCCGCGAACGCGCCGAGTGGGAGTACCGCGACCGGTACGCCACCCGGCTGGCGTCCTTCGCCCTCTCCCGCCCCGAGTGGTTCGAGGACTGGCGTGCCGCCGCCCCGCGCGACCCCGACGTCCTGCTCGTCTCCGCGCAACTCGCCGTGGCCCGCGCCTGGGGCTCGCCGGCCCGGGCCGAACTGCTGCGCGAGGTGAGTCCGCTGATCACGGCGGCCGCGCAGAGCGACGTCCGCGACCCGGTGCCGTGGCGGATCGCCCTGGACCACGCCCGCGGCACGCGTGCCGGGCACAAGTACTTCGGGGAGCTGTGGGAGGCCGCGGTGCGCCGCGCCCCGCACCACTACGGCTGTCATGTAGCCGCCAAGCGCTATCTGGCCGAATCCTGGCACGGTTCCCACCGCGAGTGCTTCGACTTCGCCGACCGGGCGGCGCAGGACGCACCGGCCGGTTCCCTCGTCCAGGCGCTGCCGGCCCGCGCGGCACTCGCCTACCTGACCGACGGCTGCGGCCCCGAGGTGCCGCGCGAACGGCTGGACGCGGCCGCCGACCGGGCCGTCGACCTGTCGGCCCGTTTCCCGGGCGCCGACCCGTGGCCGGCCGAGATCCGCAACGTCCTGACGTACGTCCTGGTCCGCCTGGACCGCCACGACGAGGCCCTCGCCCAACTGCGTCTGATCGGCCCGTACGCCACGTCCTTCCCCTGGGACCGGCTGTCCGACGACCCCCTCGGCCACTTCCTGGCGGTCCGCGAGGAAGTGCGCTCGGGGCCGTCGGAGCGGCCCCCCTGGCATCCAGGGAACGGGCACGGCGGACGAGCCCGCCCGGCGGACCACTAGGCTTCTGCGTCGTGACCACCGTCCGTCTGCCGCTCTTCCCCCTGAACTCGGTGTTGTTCCCGGGACTCGTGCTCCCGCTCAACGTCTTCGAGGAGCGTTATCGCGCCATGATGCGCGATCTGCTGAAGACCCCCGAGGACGAATCGCGCCGGTTCGCCGTCGTCGCCATCCGTGACGGCCACGAGGTGGCGCCCAGCTCCCCCGGACTGCCCGACCGGACGGCGCTGCCGGAACGCGGCCCCGCGGCCGGTTTCGGCGACGACCCGGTCAAGGCGTTCCACGGCGTCGGCTGCGTGGCCGACGCGGCGACAGTCCGCGAGCGGGCCGACGGCACCTTCGAGGTGCTGGCGACGGGCACGACCCGCGTGAAGCTGCTGTCGGTGGACGCCTCCGGCCCGTTCCTGACGGCGGAGCTGCAGGAGCTGCCCGAGGAACCGGGCGACGAGGCGGGCGCGCTCGCGGAGGGTGTGCTGCGCTCCTTCCGTCAGTACCAGAAGCGCCTGGCGGGCGCCCGCGAACGCTCCCTGACCACGGGCGCGGAACTCCCCGACGACCCGTCGGTGGTGTCGTATCTGGTGGCGGCCGCGATGATGCTGGACACGCCCACCAAGCAGCGACTGCTGCAGGCCCCGGACACGGCCTCCCGGCTGCGGGACGAACTGACGCTGCTGCGCGCGGAGACGGCGATCATCCGCAACCTGCCCTCCCTGCCGGCGGCGGACCTGACCCGCGGCCCGACGAGTCTCAACTGACGTCACCGAGAAGGCCCGAATGGCGAAGAAGTCGAAGAAGCAACAGCAGCAGGCCGGGGGCACTCCCGCGACGGTGGCCCTGACAGCGGCCGGCGTGGACTTCACGCTCCACGCCTACGACCACGATCCGAGCCACCCGTCGTACGGCGAGGAGGCGGCCGAGGCGATGGGCGTCTCCCCCGACCGGGTCTTCAAGACCCTGGTCGCGGACGTGGACGGGGCCCTGACGGTGGCGGTGGTCCCGGTCGCCGGCTCCCTGGACCTGAAGGCCCTGGCGGCGGCGGTGGGCGGCAAACGAGCGGCGATGGCCGACCCCGCCCTGGCCGAACGCACCACCGGCTACGTCCGGGGCGGCATCTCCCCGCTGGGCCAGCGCAAGAGGCTCCCCACGGTCCTGGACGACTCGGCGAAGGCCCACACCACGATCTGCGTCTCGGCGGGCCGCCGGGGCCTGGAGGTGGAGCTCTCCCCGACGGACCTCGCCGAGCTCACCGGGGCGGTGTCGGCCAGGATCGGCCGGGGCTGAGGGCTCTTCGACGCGTAGGGCCGCCCCCGGACCGCCCGCGGCCGTGTCCGCGCGACACCGCCGCTCCGCCCGCGCGGGGGACGGGCTGTCGACGTCCGGCGCGTGCGACGGCGGAGCGGAGGCGGCGCCGCTCGGTCCCGGGTCCGGGCGGGCGCCCCCGACGACACGGGCACGGTCCCGCAGGGCTCGCGCCGCCCGGCACGCAGTTCTCGGCACGCGCCTCCCGGCACCGGGTCATCGGCGCCTGCCAGTGCCGCGGCAGGCAATGTTTGCGTCGTGACGGGGCGAACATCGCCTGCTGCGGCACTAGGCCATGGGGGTCCCGTACCCGTCCTTGGGGGCCGTCCCGTACGGCTCGAACGGATCGGGGTCCCGGGGCCCGAACAGCGCCGTGAGCCCCAGATGCACCAGTGAGGCGGCGAGCGGCCACGCGAGGAGCGCGCCCTTCGCGCCGAGCTTCAGCGGCGCGGAGAACGTCACCCCCTTGCCGGCCGACCGCGCATGCGCGATCACGTCGGACCCGGGCCCGAGCCACACCCCCAGCCGCCAGGCCAGCAGCGACCCGAGGAAACCGCCGACCGCGAGCGCGACGACCAGCGGCACTCCGCCACGCCGCCGCCACAGGAACACCGCGACCGCGCTCACCGCTCCGCACGCGAGGGCCAGCAGCGTGAACGTCCCGTCCACGCCGACGGCCTGCTCCCCCTCGGTGTCCTTGAAGTAGACGACCCACTGCCCGTCAGCCAGATCCCCGACGAGCGGCACGCTCGGGGCCAGCCACATCCACAGCAGCCCGAGCAGCGCCCCGGCCGCGGCGACCGCGACCGTGATCACGGCGGCCTCGCGCAGTTCGGTCTTCATCCCGGGCCCGTCCTGTCCGTACGCGACGTCATGGGGCGCGGCGGCCACTCCCGCGTGCCCCGCGGTCGGCGGCGGCCAGGCCTCGTGCGAGGACGGTTCGTGCGGCGGCGGAGGCGGAGTCAGCGGTGCGGTCACCCTGACATCGTGCCAGGCCCGCCCCGGCCGCGCGTCACCGGACGGCGGCCCGGCGGTACGCCCAGGTGGCGACGGCGAGCGAGACCACGCCCACGCCCGCGCACACGGCGAGGTCGCCGAACACGTACGCCCAGTCGGGACGCGCCCCGAAGGTCCGGGCGAACGCCTCGACGCCGTACGTCGACGGCAGCAGGTCACGGGCGAGGCGCACCGCCTCCGGCATCCGGTCCGGCGGCAGCACGCCCAGCAGCAGCGCGGCCGACATGCCGAGCTGACCGAGCACCGTGGCCAGCTCCGGCCGCGGCGCGAGCAGCCCGAAGGCCGCGCCGAGCCCCGACAGCGCGGCCCCGGCCAGCGGGATCACGGCCGCGAGGATCCACAGATGCGTCAGGGGCAGCCCGAACAGCACGCACCCGAACACGGCGGTCACCAGCGTCCCGGGCACCGTGAAGGAGGCGTAGGCGCCCGCCGCCCCCAGCACCACGGCGGCGGGCGGCACGGGCAGCGTCGCATAGTGGTCCAGGCCCCCGCTCGCCCGCAGCTGCCCGAAGTACTGGGCGAGGAGGTTCAGCGCGACGAAGGCGACGACCAGCACCGCGGACCCCGCCACCACGGACTCCGCCTCGTGCCCGCCGTCCACCACGCCCCGCATCATGATCAGGATGCCGACCGACTGGAAGGTCGCCACGAACAGCAGCGGGATGCGCGCCACCCGGGCCCGGGACAGCTGGGCCCGGTACACGGCCGCGAGCGACGGCCACAGCCGGGCGCGCGGCGCGAGCTCGGCGGCGCCGGTGCGGGCGGTCTCCGTGACGGCCCGGGCGTCGCCCGGCAGAACCTCGGCGGGTACGACACTCACGTGGCGCTGCTCCTCTTCCCTACGGTTCTCATACCGTCCCATACGGCCCCGCCGGCCCGCCCGCTCACCCCGACGGGCCTCGCGCCCGGCGTCGTCCACGCGCTCACGCCCGTACCAGTCCCTGCCGTGCCGCCCCGCCCAGCGCGAGGTACACGTCCTCCAGGCTGGGGGCGGCCAGGGTGAAGTCGTCCAGCGCGGCGAAGGCGGCCCCGCCGGTGACGGTGGCGACGACGGCCCGCGCCTCGTCGGGGGCCAGGCGCAGCGTCCAGCGGCGTCCGGACTCCACGGCCCGTTCCCGCAGCGCGGCGACCTCGGGCACGTCCAGCGGCGCCCGCTCGCGCCACACCAGCTCCACCCGCACCTCGTCGGCGACCTGCTCCTTGAGTCCGGAGGGGGTGTCGCACGCGATGACGCGGCCCTGGTCGAGGACGGCGACCCGGTCGAGGACGGTCTCGGCCTCGATGACGTTGTGGGTGACGAGCAGCACGGTCGTCCCGCGTTCGGCGCGTCGGCGGTCGACGGCGGCCCAGACGGCCCGGCGGGCGACCGGGTCCATCCCGGTGGTCGGCTCGTCGAGCACCAGCAGGGGCCGCTCGCCCACCAGCGCGGCGGCGAAGCAGGCGAGGCGGCGCTGTCCGCCGGACAGCTTGCGCAGCGGCCGCCCGGCGAGCGCGGTGAGGCCCAGCTCGTCGAGGACGGCGTCGCGCTCCCGGCGGGCCGTGCGCAGGTCGAGGCCGCGCAGCCGGCCGGTGGTCTCGGCGGCCAGCGAGACGGTGAGTTCGTCGAGGGCGGTGGACTCCTGGCCGAGGTAGGCGAGGATCCGCGCGGCCCGGTCGGGGTGGCGCACGATGTCGTGGCCGAGGATCTCCACACTGCCCGCGTCGGGCCGCATCAGCCCGGTCATCTGCCGCACGAGGGTGGTCTTGCCGGCGCCGTTCGGACCGAGCAGCCCGAAGATCTCACCGCGCCTGATGTCCAGCCGCACGCCGTCGGTGGCCCGGACCTCGGGGGTCGCGGGAGTGCCGCGCCGGCCCCGGACCGCCGGATAGGACTTCGTCAGCCCACGCACGGCGCACACGACCTCGGCCCCGTGCCGAACTGCCGATGCCGCGCGCGTACTCACAAGGCACGAGGGTACGGGGTCGGAGACCTCCGTTCGCCGTCGGGGGCGTCCGGGAGTACCGGCTCAGTCCCCCGCCGGAGCGTGCTCGGCGGCCGTGCGCACGTCGATCTCGCGCCAGAAACCCGCCCGGATGGCGTACCGGTCGTGTTCGTCGATCTGGTCGTCCTTGTGGGCGAGCAGTCCGAAGCGGGCCGCGTACCTCAGCAGCTCGCCGTCGATGCGGTGCGGGATGCGCGGGTACATGCCCGACAGCTTCTGCAGATGGCCCTGGTCGCCGAGGCGTCCCATCCAGCGGCGCGCGAAGACCTGGCCCACCTCGAAGGGATCGCCGCCGACGGTGGTGATGTCCTCCTCGCGGTCGGCCCACCGCTGCTCGGCCGTGGTGACCTGCGCGAGCGTCGGCATCGAGGCGACCTCGGAGGGTTCGGGGGCGGCTCCGGGCCGGTCGACCCAGCCCTTGTCGGAGGACCAGCGCAGGGTCGCGGTGGCGGGGTGCTGGACGGCCTGGGCGCCGGGTGCGCGCAGGGCGGCCAGGTCCTTGGGGGTCGGGACGCCCTTGGGGGCGGGGACGCGCTCCTGCGTGCCGTTGTCGGAACCGCCGCCTCCGGAGGGGTGCTCGGTCTCCTCGGGGGTGCGCTCGGCGGCCGGTGCGAGCCCGGATTCGGGCAGCGGGGCGGAGAGGATGGCGGCGATCTCGGGCCGGGGCGCCGGCGGCGGCGCGCAGATCCCGCCGAGCTCCTTGGCGCGGACGGCCTTGGTGATCCAGGTGCGGTCCAGGACGCGCCGCTCGTCCGCCTCGGCGACCAGGTCCTCGGACTGGTTGTAGTCGCCGTCGGCGGCCTGCACGGCCCACAGGTGGACGGCGACGCCGTGCTCCTTGGCGGCCATCATCCCGGGCAGCAGATCGCCGTCGCCGGTGACGAGGACGACGTCGGAGCAGGCGCGGTTACGGGCCAGCTCGGTCAGCTCGGCGTGCATGGCGGCGTCGACGCCCTTCTGGGCCCACCGTCCGTCGCTGCGGGTCAGGGCGCCCAGCCGGACGGTCACCCGGGGCATCACCCGCAGCCTGCGGTGCTCGGGCTGCGGAACGCGGTCGGGAGCGCCGTCGAACCAGTAGATGCGCAGCAGCGGGCGCTCGGTCTCGGACTCGGCCTGTTCGCGCAGGCCCTGGACGAGGGCGGCGTGGTCGACGGTGATGCGGGATCGCGAGGGCTCTCCGGCGAGGAGACTCGCGGCGGCCCCCAGCAGATACCCGGCGTCCACCAGGACGATGCAGCGGTCCACACGACTCACCCTCTTTCCGGGAGGTTTGCTTCGGGCTTCCTTCGAGTCTGCCCGACGGCGCGGAGGTTAACGGCCCGAACTCGATCTTCGGCGTGGCGTTTCGCGTGCGTGCATGGCGACAACCCCTGTTACACACGGTAATTATCCGAAATGCGTCGTAAGTCAGCCTATGTGAATCTGGTCCCGGCCCTGGCCCCTAGATCCCCCCAGGAGGCAGAGCACCATGGCCAAGAACAAGAAGCAGGAACGTAAGCAGCCGCAGTCCGAGCGTGGTCAGCAGGCGGCACGGCCGTCCACGATGGAGTCGCAGGCCGAGCAGCACATCGCCCAGGTGACACCCGCCGACATGGCCCGCAAGGGCCGGCAGAAGCGCTTCGGCCACAACTGACCCCGGAGCGGCGTGCTGTTGCAGCCCGAGCACAGCGAGGGGCGCATCCGATGCCGGATGCGCCCCTCGTCTGCGTCGTCCCGCGATCAGCCGGCCAGGCAGGACGGGCCGAGCAGCACCTTCAGATCGCCGAACAGCGCGGGATCGGGCTTGACCCGGTGCCGGTCCAGACGCAGCACGGTCGTCTTCGTCGGGCCCTGGAGCCTGATCCGGACCTCGCTGTCGCCCCGGTGGTGGGTGAGGATCTCGCCGAGGCGGTTGATCATCGGCGGGGTGACGCGGGTGGCGGGGATGGTGAGGATCACGGGCGCGTTGGTGCCCGCGTTGGACAGGTCGGGGACCTGCAGCTCCATCGCGACGAGCCGCGGCACGTCCTCGCGCTTGTCGAGGCGGCCCTTGACGAAGACGACGGCGTCCTCGACGAGTTGGGTCGACACGAGCTGGTACGTCGCCGGGAAGAACATGCACTCGATGGAGCCCGCGAGGTCCTCGACGGTGGCGATCGCCCAGGCGTTGCCCTGCTTGGTCATCTTGCGCTGCAGGCCGGAGATGATGCCGCCGATGGTCACCACCGCGCCGTCCCCGTGCTCGCCGCCGGTGAGCTGGGCGATGCCCGCGTCGGCCTTGTCGGACAGCACGTGCTCCAGGCCGAAGAGCGGATGGTCGGAGACGTACAGACCGAGCATCTCCCGCTCCTGGGCGAGCAGATACGTCTTCTCCCACTCGTCGGTCGTGAACTCGACGTCGAGACCGAAGCCGGGCTCGCTGGTCTCCTCCTCGCCCATGCCGCCGAAGAGGTCGAACTGGCCCTCGGCCTCCTTGCGCTTGACCGCGACCACGTTGTCGATCATCGGCTCGAAGTGCGCGGTGAGGCCCTTGCGGGTGTGCCCCAGGGTGTCGAACGCGCCCGCCTTGATCAGCGACTCCGTGGTGCGCTTGTTGCAGGCGACCGCCTCGACCTTGTCGAGGTAGTCGGGGAAGGAGGCGTACTTCCCCTTGGCCTTGCGGCTCCTGATGATCGACTCGACCACGTTGGTGCCGACGTTGCGCACGGCTTCGAGGCCGAAGAGGATCACGTCGTCGCCCTGCGCGGCGAAGTTGTGCACCGACTCGTTGACGTTCGGCGGGAGCACCTTGATGCCCATGCGCCGGCACTCGTTGAGGTAGACGGCCGACTTGTCCTTGTCGTCCTTGACCGAGGTGAGCAGTCCGGCCATGTACTCGGCCGGGTGGTTCGCCTTCAGGTAGGCGGTCCAGTACGAGACCAGGCCGTACGCGGCGGAGTGCGCCTTGTTGAACGCGTAGCCGGCGAAGGGGACCAGGACGTCCCACAGGGCCTTGATCGCCTCGTCGCTGTAGCCGTTCTTCTTCGCGCCGGCCTGGAAGATGGTGAAGTTCTTCGCCAGTTCGTCGGGCTTCTTCTTGCCCATCACGCGGCGCAGGATGTCGGCCTCGCCGAGCGAGTACCCGGCGATGATCTGGGCGGCCTTCTGCACCTGCTCCTGGTAGACGATCAGACCGTAGGTGACGGCCAGGACCTCTTCGAGGGGCTCCTCCAGCTCCGGGTGGATCGGGGTGATCTCCTGGAGCTTGTTCTTGCGCAGCGCGTAGTTGGTGTGCGAGTCCATGCCCATCGGGCCCGGACGGTAGAGCGCGGAGACGGCGGAGATGTCCTCGAAGTTGTCGGGCTTCATCAGGCGCAGCAGCGAGCGCATGGGGCCGCCGTCGAACTGGAAGACGCCGAGGGTGTCACCGCGCTGGAGCAGTTCGAAGGTCTTCGGGTCGTCGAGCGGCAGGGCCAGCAGGTCGAGGTCGATGCCCTTGTTGGACTTCACCATCTTGACGGCGTCGTCCATGATCGTCAGGTTGCGCAGCCCCAGGAAGTCCATCTTGAGCAGGCCGAGCGACTCGCACTGCGGGTAGTCCCACTGGGTGATGGTCACGCCGTCCGTGTGCCGCACCCAGATGGGGGCGTGGTCGACGATGGGCTCGCTGGACATGATCACGCCCGCCGCGTGCACACCCATCTGCCGGACCAGGCCCTCGACGCCCTTGGCGGTGTCGATGACCTTCTTGACGTCCGGCTCGTTCTCGTACATCGCGCGGATCTCGCCGGCCTCGCTGTAGCGCGGGTGCGAGGGGTCGGTGATGCCGTTGAGGTCGATGCCCTTGCCCAGGACGTCGGCGGGCATGGCCTTGGTGAGGCGGTCGCCCATCGCGTACGGGTAGCCCAGCACGCGCGCGGAGTCCTTGATGGCGTTCTTCGCCTTGATCTTGCCGTAGGTGCCGATCATGGCGACCTTGTCGGCGCCGTACTTCTCGGTCACGTAGCGGATCACCTCGACACGCCTGCGCTCGTCGAAGTCGATGTCGACGTCGGGCATGGAGACGCGCTCGGGGTTGAGGAACCGCTCGAAGATCAGACCGTGCGGGATCGGGTCGAGGTCGGTGATGCCCATGGCGTAGGCGACGATCGAGCCGGCCGCGGAACCACGGCCGGGACCGACGGCGATGCCGTTCTTCTTCGCCCACATGATGAAGTCGGCGACGACGAGGAAGTAGCCCGGGAACCCCATCTGGATGATGACGTCCATCTCGTACTCGACCTGCTTCTGCCGGTCCTCGGGGACGCCGCCCGGGAAGCGGCGGTCCATCCCGCGGCGGACCTCCTCCTTGAACCAGGTGACCTCGGTGAAGCCGTCGGGGATGTCGAACTTCGGCATGAGGTTCTTCGCCTCGAACATGCCGGTGGTGTCGATCTGCTCGGCCACCAGGAGGGTGTTGGCGCAGCCCTCCTGCCAGGCGTCCGAGGAGTCGATGGCGTACATCTCGTCGGTGGACTTCAGGTAGTAGCCGGTGCCGTCGAAGCGGAAGCGGTCCGGGTCCGAGAGGTTCTTGCCGGTCTGGATGCACAGGAGCGCGTCGTGCGCGGTCGCCTCGTGCGCGTACGTGTAGTGCGAGTCGTTGGTGACCAGCGGCGGGATGCCGAGCTTCTTGCCGATCTCCAGGAGGCCGTCGCGGACCCGGCTCTCGATCTCGATGCCGTGGTCCATCAGCTCCAGGAAGTACCGGTCCTTGCCGAAGATGTCCTGGTAGTCGGCGGCCGCCTTGAGCGCCTCCTCCTTCTGGCCGAGGCGCAGCCGGGTCTGGAGCTCTCCGGAGGGGCAGCCGGTGGAGGCGATGAGCCCCTCGGACCACTGGGCGATGGTCTCCTTGTCCATCCGGGGCCACTTCTGGAGCCAGCCCTCGGCGTACGCGTCCGAGGAGAGCCGGAAGAGGTTGTGCAGGCCCGTCGCGTTCGCCGCCCAGATCGTCTTGTGGGTGTAGCCGCCGGAACCGGAGACGTCGTCGCGCTTCTGGTGCGGCTGGCCCCACTGGATCTTGCGCTTGTTGCGCCGCGACTCGGGAGCGACGTACGCCTCGATCCCGATGATCGGGGTGACTCCGGCCTTCTTCGCGGTGTGGAAGAAGTCGTACGCCCCGTGCAGGTTTCCGTGGTCCGACATGGCGATGTGGGTCATGCCCATCTCGTTGCACGCGTCGAACATGTCCTTCAGCCGCGCGGCACCGTCCAGCAGGGAGTACTGGGTGTGGACGTGCAGGTGCGTGAACGGCGGCTTTGACACGGCTGCGGCCTCCAGGGAAACAAGGGTCGACGGGCGCCCCACGGGTTGCGGACGGTCCGGGGGACAGCGTCGAAGTCTATGCCTCGCCACTGACACTCCGGGGTCTCCCACGCGTACCTTCACAGCGAGGGGCACGGGCACTTTCGCACGGCTCCGCCCGTTGGAGACGACAGAAACGCTGTCGTACACGTCATGCACCAGGAGGCACCCAGCGATGTCGGTTCCGCAGCTCGACGACGAGCACCGCGGCGAGCAGATCCTCGCCGTCTTCGACACCGCGTTCGGCGAGCTCCTGGCCGCCGACCCGGCCGCGTTCCGCGTGAAGTTCCGGAAGATGGCGGCCTCGGCGTTCGCGTTCTACCGGGGCACGGCGGGCCTCTTCTACCACGATCTCACCGCGAACGACGGCTTCGGCTCGAGGCGGGGCGGCCCGTTCCTGGACGACCGCACCTCGCGCGTGTGGATCCACGGCGACCTGCACGCGGAGAACTTCGGCACGTACATGGACGCCACGGGCCGGCTGATCTTCAACGTCAACGACTTCGACGAGGCCTACGTCGGCCCCTTCACCTGGGACCTCAAGCGGCTGTCCGCCTCGCTCGCCCTGATCGGGTACGCGAAGGCGCTCTCCGACGACCAGATCACCGAGCTGGTGGAGGTCTACGCGGGCGCCTACCGCGAGCGCGTCCACGCGCTGGCGACGGGCGCCAAGAGCGACGAGGTGCCGCCCTTCACCCTGGACACCGCCCAGGGCCCCCTGCTGGACGCGCTGCGCGACGCCCGCTCGCTGACCCGCTTCGGGCTGCTGGACTCGATGACGGAGATCCGTGACTTCGAGCGCCGCTTCGCGCCGGGCGGCGGCTCCGTCGAGCTGGACGCGGCGACCCGCTACAAGGTCCTGGCCGCCTTCGACGGCTATCTGGAGACGCTGCCGGAGTCCTCGCTGACCCGCCCGGACTCCTACCGCGTCAAGGACGTCGTCGGCCGCCGCGGCATCGGCATCGGGTCGGCGGGCCTGCCGTCGTACAACATCCTCCTGGAGGGCAACAGCGACGCCCTGGAGAACGACGTGGTGATCTACATCAAGCAGGCCCAGACCCCGGCCGTCTCCCGGCACGTCACCGACCCCGCGATCCGCGACTACTTCCAGCACGAGGGCCATCGCACGGTGATCTCCCAGCGTGCCCTGCAGGCCCACGCCGACCCGTGGCTGGGCTGGACCGAGCTGGACGGCGCGGGGCAGCTGGTCGCCGAGGTCTCGCCCTACGCGGTCGACCTGGACTGGGGCGACATCGACGATCCGGAGGAGATCGCGGGCGTCGTCGCCGACCTGGGCCGGGCCACGGCCACCATGCACGCGGCCGCGGACGACCAGTCCGGCGAGTCGCTGGTGCCGTTCTCCACGGAGCGGGCCATCGACGCGGCCATCGCGGCCGACGAGGACGGCTTCGCGCCGCTGCTCGTCGACTTCGCGCACGCCTACGGCGCACGCGCGCGTGCCGACCACCAGATCTTCGTCGACCTGTTCCGCAACGGCCGGATTCCAGGTCTCTAACGGTCCGCCGCTCACAGGGACCCTTTAGCGGCCTCCTACAGCGGTACGTGGCACACTCTCCTGCGCAATGGACATATCCGGGACCCGCCTCAGAGCCGTACGCGCGGCGCTGTTCACGGCCTTCGTCGTGACGCTCAGCAGCGCGTCGCACGTGCTGCTGTCGCGGGTCCCGCTGCCGCTCAGCACGGTGGCCGTCGTCGCGGCCGCCGTGTTCGGCCTCGCATACGCCCTCGCCGGCCGCGAGCGCGGCTTCGGGCGGATCGCGGCCCTGCTGATCCCGCTGGAGCTGGCCGCCGACACCGTCTTCACCACCGGGCAGCACGTCTGCTACGGCCGGGCGGGCGGCCCGGTCGCCGGGCCGCTGGCCTCGGTCGGCTGGGACGTGCTGTGCGGCGACGGCACGCCCTTCGGCACCCCGCTGGCCCAGGTCACGGGCACCGACCCCGACCGGCTCGGCGGTCTGCTCGCCCACGCCGACCCGGCCACCGCCTGGCTGCTGCTCGCCGCGCACGTCGGCGTCGGCCTGCTCGCCGCCGCCTGGCTGCGCAGGGGCGAGCGGGCGCTGGCCCAGGTGCTGCGGGCGGCCACCGCGAACACCTTCCGGCCGCTGTTGCTGGCCGTCGCCGCCGTGACCGTACGACGCGCCCCGGCGGTCCGCCGCCTGCCGCGCCCCGCGCCCCGTACGGCCACCGTCCGCGAGCGGATCCTCGTGCACTCCCTGGGACGGCGCGGCCCGCCGTGCCCGGCCGCCGCCGTCTGACCGGACCGGCGGCCGCCGAGCACGGCTCGGCACGAGTCCCCGCACGTCCCCACAAGACTTCCGCGTACCCACGGGTGCGCGTCCCTTTGGAGAAACCATGAGCAAGAGGAACAGCGCGGCGTCGAAGACGGCGGCCCGGGAGCGGCTGCGCATCGAGCGCGAGCGCGAGGCCAAGCGGGCCAAGGCCAAGCGGCAGATCATCGTCGCGTGCTCGGCCGTCGCCGTGCTGGCCGTGGCCGGCGGCATAGGCTACGCCGTCGTCCAGGCCAACAAGCCGGGCTACTGGGAGGACGCCGCGAAGGCCAAGCTGGTCGCGCCGGCCAACACCAGCGGCAAGGACGGCACGACCGTCGTCATGGGCAAGGCGAGCGCCAAGAAGACCCTCGTGATGTACGAGGACCCGCGCTGCCCCGTCTGCGCCGAGTTCGAGCAGACCGTCGGCTCCACGGTGAAGAGCGACTTCGACGCCGGCAAGTTCAAGCTCCAGTTCGTCGGCGCGACGTTCCTCGACAGGAACCTGACCGGCGAGGGCTCCAAGAACGGTCTCAGCGCCCTGGGCGCGGCGCTGAACGTCAGCCCGGAGGCGTTCCTCGAGTACAAGACCGCGCTGTACTCGGTGAAGTACCACCCCAAGGAGACCGAGGACAAGTTCAAGGACGACTCCTACCTGATCAAGGTGGCCGACACGGTCCCGGCCCTGAAGGGCAACGCAAAGTTCCAGAAGGCGGTCAAGGACGGCACCTACGACCGCTGGGCGCTGGAGATGGCCAAGACCTTCGACAGCAGCGGCGTCTCGGGAACCCCGACGCTGAAGATGGACGGCAAGACACTGACTGGCCCCGGCGGCAAGAACGCCCCGATGACGGTCGCCGACTTCAACACGGCGCTCACCGCGGCCCTCAAGGGCTGACCGGCTCCTGAGCGACGGTTCAGCCGCCGTTCCGCGAAGAGCGGGCGAACTCTTGGGAGTTCGCCCGCTCTTTTGTCATACCGGTCAGTAATCTGATCGGCCGTGACCAGTAGACACGGAACATCCGAGAGCGCCGCCACCCCGTCGCAGCGCCCCGACTCGCTTCTGCCGCGCCGCCGCACGGTCGTCAAGGCGGCCGCCGCCACCGCCGTGCTGGCCGGCCCGCTCGTCGCCGCGCTGCCCGCCCGCGCCGCCGAGGCCCCCGTCTTCCTGCACGGCCTCGCCTCCGGGGACCCGCTGCCCGACGGCGTCCTGCTGTGGACCCGGGTGACGCCCACCGCCGAGGCGGCACCGGGTTCCGGGCTCGGCCCGGACACCGAGGTGAGCTGGGTCGTCGCCCGGGACAAGGCGCTGACCGACGTCGTCTCCCGGGGGACGACCACCGCGACCGCCGCGAGCGACCACACCGTCAAGGCCGACGTCCGCGGCCTCGCGCCCGCCACCGACTACTGGTTCCGCTTCTCGGCCGGCGGCGTCGACTCCCCCGTGGCGCGTACCCGCACCGCGCCGGCGGCCGACGCGGCGGTGACCGGGCTGCGCTTCGGCGTGGTCTCCTGCGCCAACTGGGAGGCCGGCTACTTCTCCTCGTACCGCCACCTCGCGGCCCGCGGCGACCTCGACGCCTGGCTGCACCTCGGCGACTACATCTACGAGTACGGCACCGGCCAGTACGGCACGCGCGGCGCCGTCGTACGGCAGACGGCGCCCGCCCACGAGATCCTCACGCTCGCCGACTACCGCACCCGGCACGGCAAGTACAAGACCGACCCGGACCTCCAGGCGCTGCACAGCAAGGCGCCGGTCATCGCGATCTGGGACGACCACGAGTTCGCGAACGACACCTGGTCGGGCGGCGCGGAGAACCACACCGAGGGCGCCGAGGGCGCCTGGTCGGCGCGTCAGGCGGCCGCCAAGCAGGCCTACTTCGAGTGGATGCCGGTCCGCCCGGCGATCGCCGGCACCACCTACCGGCGGCTGCGGTTCGGCAAGCTCGCCGACCTCTCGCTGCTGGACCTGCGGTCCTTCCGCTCCCAGCAGGTCGGCGTGGGCAAGGGCGCCGTGGACGACCCGGACCGCACGATCACCGGCCGCGCCCAACTGGACTGGCTCAAGGCCGGGCTGAAGGCTTCCGACACCGCGTGGCGGCTGGTCGGCAACTCGGTGATGATCTCGCCGTTCGTGATCGGCTCGCTCTCCGCGGACCTGTTCAAGCCGCTGGCCAAGCTGCTCGGCCTGCCCCAGGACGGCCTCGGCCTCAACACCGACCAGTGGGACGGCTACACCGACGACCGCCGTGAACTCCTCGCCCACCTGCGCGCGAACGCCATCCGCAACACGGTCTTCCTGACCGGCGACATCCACATGGCGTGGGCCAACGACGTGCCGGTGGACGCCGGGACCTATCCCCTGTCGGCCTCGGCCGCCACGGAGTTCGTGGTCACCTCGGTGACCTCCGACAACCTCGACGACATCGTGAAGGTCCCCGAGGGCACCCTCACCGCGGTCGCCTCCCCGGTCATCCGGGCCGCCAACCGGCATGTGCACTTCGTGGACACCGACCGGCACGGCTACGGCGTCCTGGACCTCACCGCCGACCGCGCGCAGATGGACTACTACGTCGTCTCCGACCGGACGAACCCCGCCGCGACCTCGTCGTGGTGGCGCTCGTACCGCACGCGCACCGGCACGCAGAAGGTGGAGCGCACGTACGACCCGGTGTAGCGGCCGGCCCGCCCGCTGAGGGGATCCGGCCGCCCGGCCCGGTCACGGCCCCCGGTCAAGGGGCACGGCGCCACAGAGCCGCAAGGCCCCGAGGGTCACGGGTTCACGGCCACGGGGTCACAAGGTCTCGAGGAAGCCGAGCGCCACCCGCCAGGTGGCCTCGGCCGCCTCCTCGTCGTAGTCGGGCAGGCCGGGGTCGGTGTACAGGTGCCCGGCTCCCGCGTACCGGTAGATCTCCACGTCGGCGCCCGCTCTGCCCATCTGGAGATACCAGGCGCTCAGCCAGTCGTCGGTCTCGAACGGGTCCGGCCCGGCCACATGAAGCTGCACCGGCAGATCGTCCACCGTGACGTTCGGCGCGAGGTCCGAGGTGCCGTGCAGGAGCAGCAGGCCGCGCGCCTTGTCGTCGCCGAGGGCGAGCGTCTGCGCGATGGACGCGCCCAGCGAGAACCCGGCGTACACCAGCCCTCGCTCCGAGTAGGGGGCGGCGGCCAGGACCGCTCTCCTGAGCAGCTCCTCCTTGCCGATCTCCTCCTTGTACGCCATGCCCTCCTCGACCGTGTCGAACGTGCGCCCGTCGAAGAGGTCCGGCGTGCGGACCTCGTGTCCGGCGGCGCTCAGCCGGTCCGCCGCGGCGCGCACCGCGGGCCGCGGACCGTAGGTCGAATGGAAGAGCATGATGTTCATGCGCCCATGGTGCCAGCCGGCACCGACAGCCCCGTGCGTGCGCCTCCTCACAGAAGTCACAGGTTCAAGGCCTCGCGGACCCGGTTACGTTCGAAGTCATGGAGAACCTGCTCCGCCCCGTGATCGTGGTGGGCGGATCGGTGGTGCTGACCTTCCTCATCGGCTGGGCCACCGACCGTCTGCTGTGCAAGGCCGACCGACGGCACCCCGAGACCTCTCTCTGGGGCCTGCTGCGCCGTGCTCGCATCCCGTATCAGCTGGTGCTGTGCGCGGCGATGCTGAGAGGCTCCTACGACCAGGCGCAGCTGTCGCAGGACCACAAGGTCGGCATCGGCCGCACCCTCACCCTGGTGCTGATCGGCTCGGCGGCCTGGCTGGTGATCCGGATCGCCGGGGCGGTCGTCGAGACGTCGTACTCGCACTACGCGCGGATGCACCGCGACGCGGCCCGGGTCCGCAGGGTGCGCACCCAGGTGTCGCTGATCATGCGGGTGGTCTCGGCCGTCGTCGGCGTCGTCGCGGCCGCCGCGATGCTGCTGACGTTCCCCGCGATGCGCGCGGCGGGCGCCTCCCTGCTGGCCTCCGCCGGGATCCTCGGCATCGTCGCCGGTGTGGCCGCCCAGTCCACGCTGAGCAACCTGTTCGCCGGGCTGCAGATCGCGTTCGGCGACATGGTGCGCATCGGCGACACGGTGGTGGTGGACGGCGAGTGGGGCACGGTCGAGGAGATCACCCTGACCTTCCTGACCGTGCGCACCTGGGACGAGCGCCGCATCACGATGCCGGTGTCGTACTTCACCTCCAAGCCGTTCGAGAACTGGTCGCGCGGCACGCCGCAGATGACCGGCATCGTCTACTGGCATGTCGACCACGCGGCGCCGGTGGAGGCGATGCGGGAGAAGCTGCGCGACATCCTGCGCGAGTGCCCGGCCTGGGACGGCCGTGCCTGCGGCCTGGACGTCACGGACACCACGCCCAACACCATGCAGGTGCGGGCGCTGGTCACGGCCAAGGACTCCGACGACATCTGGACGGTGCGGGTCAGGGTCCGCGAGGAGATGATCCGCTGGCTGTGGAAGGAGCACCCGTACGCGCTGCCGCGGGTCAACACCGCGAACGCGGCGCTGCCTCCGGGCCGTCTGCCCGCCCAGAGCTCCTCCCCCGACGGTGCTGCCCGCCACGCCGCCGAGTCGCCGCGCACGGGCCGCTGAACGTCGGACGCCCGCTCGGCGACCCCGTCGGCCCGGACGACCGGCACGACCTGAGGGTGAGGGGCGGCGGGGCCGGGGGCGCGACGGTTCACGCGACCGTCGCGCCCCCGGCCGCCGGCCACCGGCGGTCGGAACCCCCCGGCCGCCGCCCCAGGCCGTCCGCCTCAGCGCAGGCTGCGCACGTCCAGATGCCGCAGCACCCGGTCGACGATCTCGGGGTCGGCGCCGGCCTCGCTGCGCGCCGCCACCACCTCGTGCCGCGCCGCGCTCAGCATCTCGTTCTGGATCCGCCGCACCCGCTTGAGCCGGCGCACCCGCTGGTCGTGCCCCTCGCGCCGCTCGTCCTCCCCGACGTCCGGGCTGATCCGCAGCCCGATGTCGAAGGCCCGCCGCAGCATCTGCTCGGACAGCTCCTCGGAGAGGTCCTCCTCGGACTCGATCTCGCGCAGCCGCTGCTTCGCCGCCTTCGCCGCCCGCACCGCCAGTTCCTTCTCGAACGCCTTCTCGCGGCCGGTGTCGGACCGCACGCCGAGCCGCTTCACCAGCCAGGGCAGCGTGAGCCCCTGCAGCACCAGCGTTGCCATGATCACGCCGAACGCGATGAAGACGATCTCGTTGCGATCGGGGAAGGGCCCCCCGTCGTCGGTCTCCAGCGGGACGGCCAGCGCCAACGCCACCGAGGCCACCCCGCGCATCCCCGCCCACCACATGACGACGGTCTCCCGCCAGTTCGTCGGGATGTCCTCCAGATGGTCCTTGCGGGCGTGCAGCCGCTGCGTCAGCCAGGTCGCCGGCATCAGCCAGAGCAGCCGCACGACGACGACCACGGCCACGATCACGCCCGCCCACCCGAGCATCTCCGCCCAGCGTCCCGAGGCCGTGCGGATCGCGTTGTGCAGCTCCAGGCCGATCAGCCCGAACGCGACGCCCGTGACGAGGGTGTCGATGATGTCCCAGAAGGTGTGGCCGGCCAGCCGGGTCAGCACGTCGTCGGGGTCGGTGGCGTACTCGGCGAGGAAGAGCGCGGTGGTCAGCACGGCCAGCACCCCGGAGCCGTGGAACTCCTCCGCCAGCACGTACGAGGCGTACGGCACCAGCAGCGTCAGCCCGATCTGCAGCGTGGTGTCGCCGAGGACGTCCAGCAGCCGGTTCGCGCCCCACCCGAGCGCCACGCCCACGGCCACCGCCACCACGGCGGACAGCACCAGGTCGAGACCGGCACGCCACGGCGAGAACGTCCCGCTCACGGCTGCCGCGATCGCGACGTGGTAGAGCACGATGGCCGTGACGTCGTTGAACAGCCCCTCGCCCTCCAGGATGGACACCAGCCGGCGGGGCAGGCCCAGCTGCCCGGCGACGGCGGTCGCCGCCACGGGGTCAGGGGGCGCGACGAGCGCGCCCAGCGCGACGGCGGCGGCGACCGGCAGACCCGGCACGACCGCGTGGGCCACGGCGGCCACACAGACGGTCGTGACGAAGACCAGCGCCACGGCCAGCAGGAAGATCGGCCGCACGTTCGCCGCGAACTGCCGCCAAGAGGTCCGCCGCACCGCCGCGTACAGCAGCGGAGGCAGCAGCAGGGGCAGGATCAGGTCGGGCGGGATCTCCACGTTGGGCACGAAGTCGAGCACCGCGAGGACGATGCCGAGCAAGGTCATCAGCACCGGCGCGGGCAACCCGAACCGGTCCCCCACGGGGACGCTCACCACGGCCCCGAGCAGCAGAACGAACAACAGGGCCAACTGGTCCACGGTCAGCGCTCCGGGTCTGGACGATCAAGAACATCCGGACCTCAAGCGTCGCACGCCCGCCGTCCGCTACAGCGAACGGCGCATGGACCGGTGCGGAATGCCCGCCTCCAGGTCCTCCGGCCCGTAGGCCGTGTACCCCAGGCGTTCGTAGAATCCCAGCGCGTGCGTCTGTGCGTGCAGGTCCACCGCCGTGAGTCCCCGCGCGCGTGCCGCCTCCTCGATGCCTTTCACCAGAGCGACGCCGACACCCAGCCCGCGCACCTCGCGTGTCACGGCGAGCCGCCCCAGCGAGCCCACCGACGGATCGCCGGTCCCGGCCGCGGCCGCCTCGCCGTACAGCAGCCGCCCGGCGCCGAGCGGCCGCCCGTCCTGCCCGACCGCCAGCACGTGCACGGCGCCGGCGTCGTGCTCGTCGTACTCCAGGTCCTCGGGCACGCCCTGCTCGGCGACGAAGACCTCCTTGCGGACGGCGAAGCAGGCCTCCCGGTCGGCGAGGTCCTCGGCGACGCGCACCACGTACGCACGCGTGCCGCTCGGCCGGAGGTCTTCACTCATCCGTAGGTCTCCTCGCGGACCTGGTCGAGGGCCTTGGCCAGGTCCGCGGGGTAGTCGCTGGCGAACTCCGCCCACTGGCCGTCCCCGGGGTGCTCGAAGCCCAGCCGCACGGCGTGCAGCCACTGCCGGGTCAGCCCCAGCCGCTTGGCGAGGGTGGGGTCGGCGCCGTACGTCAGGTCGCCCACGCAGGGGTGGCGGTGGGCGGCCATGTGCACGCGGATCTGGTGCGTGCGGCCCGTCTCCAGCTTCACGTCCAGCAGGGAGGCCGCCCGGAAGGCCTCGATCAGGTCGTAGTGCGTGACGGACGGCTTGCCCTCGGCGGTGACCGCCCACTTGTAGTCGTGCTGGGGGTGGCGGCCGATGGGCGCGTCGATGGTGCCGCTGGTCGGGTCGGGGTGGCCCTGGACGAGCGTGTGGTAGCGCTTGTCGACCGTGCGCTCCTTGAACTGGCGCTTCAGCGACGTGTACGCCCGCTCCGACTTGGCGACGACCATCAGACCGGACGTGCCGACGTCGAGCCGGTGCACGATGCCCTGGCGCTCGGCCGCGCCGGAGGTGGAGATCCGGTAGCCGGCGGCGGCCAGCCCGCCGATCACCGTCGGCCCGCTCCAGCCGGGCGACGGGTGCGCGGCCACGCCGACCGGCTTGACGATGACGACCACGTCGTCGTCGTCATGGACGATCTCCATGCCCTCCACCGGCTCGGCGACGATCTGCACCGGCGCCGGGGCCTGGGGCATCTCGACCTCCAGCCAGGCGCCGCCGCTGACCCGCTCGGACTTGCCGACCACCGAGCCGTCGACCATGACCTTCCCCGCCGCGGCCAGCTCGGCGGCCTTCGTACGGGAGAAGCCGAACATGCGGGAGATGGCGGCGTCGACGCGCTCGCCCTCCAGGCCGTCCGGCACGGGCAGGGTACGGATCTCGGGAATCGTGCTCACCCGTCGAGTATGCCGGACGGGCACGGCCCCGCCGTACGGGCCTGTGGACGGCCGCCCGCGGAGACCCGGCGGATCTCAGTCCCTGTGGACGGTCCCGTCCGGGTCCAGACCCCGGAAGGACAGCAGCACGATCAGGATGCCGCCGCACACGATCGCCGAGTCGGCGAGGTTGAAGACCGCGAAGTGCTTGGGTGCGATGAAGTCCACGACCGCGCCCTCGAAGACCCCCGGGGCGCGGAAGATCCGGTCGGTGAGGTTGCCCAGCGCACCGCCCAGCAGCAGTCCCAGCGCGATCGCCCAGGGCAGGCTGTGAAGCTTGCGGGCGAGCCGGGCGATCACCACGATCACGGCGGCGGCGATCACCGTGAAGATCACGGTGAAGGCCTCGCCGAAACCGAAGGCCGCGCCCGCGTTGCGGATGGCCTCGAGCCGCAGCCACTCCCCGACGATCTCGATCGGCGCGTGATGCTCCAGCTTGGCGACCACGAGCATCTTGCTCACCAGGTCGAGCGCGTACACGAACGCGGCCACGGCGAAGAGCACGGCGATACGGCGCTTGCCCCTGGGCCGCGCCCCGGCGCTCTCCTGCTCACCAGGGCCGGACGACTGCTCCGGCTCGGATCCCGTCTCTGGGGTGTCCGGCGTACCGATGACGCGCTCCGCCTCTGCCACGTGAGTCCCTCAACCTAGGTGCCTGACTGAGGACGAGGGTACGGCAACCCCCGGCCGTCGGACGATCAGTAGCGGCGCTCCTGCTTCTGCTTGCACTCGACGCACAGCGTGGCCCGCGGGAAGGCCTGCATCCGGGCCTTGCCGATGGCGTTCCCGCAGGCCTCGCACAGTCCGTAGGTGCCGGCGTCGAGGCGCTCCAGGGCGTGCTCGGTCTGGATCAGCATCTCGCGCGCGTTGGCGGCCAGCGCCAGTTCGTGCTCGCGCGTGATGTTCTTGGTGCCGGTGTCGGCCTGGTCGTCGCCGGCGCCGTCCCCCGAGTCGCGCATGAGGCCCATCAGCGCCGCCTCGGACGAGGCCAGTTCCGCGCGCAGCCGCTCCATCTCGGACTGCAGCTCCGCGCGCGCCTCCTCCACCTCCTCGGGCGTCCAGGGCTCCTCGCCCGGGCGCACCGCGAGCTCGCCCGGCTCCGCCGCGACCAGACGTGCCTTGGGAACGGCGGTCTTCGCCGCCATGGCCGTACCCGGAGTCTTCTTCGCAACCACAGTCGTGGCTCCCGTCTGCTCCGCGGCCGAGGCCGCGCCCACCTTCTTGGCCGTGTTCTTCCTGCCCGCGCTCGTCGCGGCCACGCCCTTGGCACCGGCGACCTTCCTGGCCGCCGCCTTCTTGACGGCAGTCCTCCCGGCTACCGCCTTCTTCACGGCCCCCTTCCCGGCGGCCCCCTTCCCTGCGGTCTTCTTGGCGAGGGTCTTCTTGGCGACCGCCTTCTTCCCGGCGGGCTCCCCCGGGGCGGTCCCCGTCACGGCGCTCTTCTTCGCCGCGGTCCTCTTGGCGGCCGCCGCCTTCCCGGTCCCGCCCGCGGCGGGCGACCGCACCGTCTTCACGGCCCGCCCGGCCTTCGAGTCCTCGGCCGCGTCAGGGGCGTCCGTGTCCCTGGCAGAGGCGGACACCGACTGCTGTACGGCGGTCTTCTTCGCCACCATGGCCGCGGCCCCTTCACATATTGTGATCTTGCACGCGAATCGTGCTGGGACGATAAATCGACTTGGAGCCCGCGGCAACGGGGCACACCGCCCGATTCGCCTGCCTCGCGCGCGCCGCGCGGCAGGCCTGCATGCGTTGTGCCCAGCTCCCCGCCGGGTAATCCGCCGAGCCGGACGTCCCGCGATCCCTGTCAGGACACTGGGACATTCCGCCACCATTCGGGGCATCCAGGAGCCCCTCGTCCGTGGCGTCCACGGCCCCCGTAAACCGGTCGGCCGCTGTCGTCGTCGAGCCGTACACTGGGCGGAGCGAAAAGCGTGGATGGGGACGAGTAGCGGCGTACGCAGCCCAGAGCGACCCGGGGACGGTGGAAGCCCGGGGGCGAGCGCGACGTGAAGATCACCCCGGAGCCGCCGGAAGAAGACCCCGCAGGGGTTGGTAGACCCGGCATCGCGACCCCAATGAGGGGGCTCACCGGAGCGCAGGACGCCTCGGGGGGCCAAGGAGGGTGGTACCGCGGGAGCGCGCCGCACACGGCGTAGACAGGCAAGAAGGCTCTCGTCCCTCCGACGGAAGGCAGCACGTCCGCCGGAGGAAGCTCGCAGATGACAACGCCGCAGTACCGCCAGGTGCCCGCCCAGGTCGACCTGCCCGCCCTCGAGCACGCGGTGCTCGACTTCTGGCGCGAGCAGAAGATCTTCACCAAGAGCCTGGAGCAGTCCGAGGGGCGCCCCGAGTGGGTGTTCTACGAGGGCCCGCCCACCGCGAACGGCATGCCGGGCGCCCACCACATCGAGGCGCGCGTCTTCAAGGACGTCTTCCCCCGCTTCCGCACCATGCGCGGCTACCACGTGGCCCGCAAGGCCGGCTGGGACTGCCACGGCCTCCCGGTGGAACTGGCGGTCGAGAAGGAACTCGGCTTCAGCGGCAAGAAGGACATCGAGGCCTACGGCATCGCCGACTTCAACGCCCGGTGCCGTGAGTCCGTGCTCCGGCACACCGACGCCTTCGCCGAGCTGACGACCCGCATGGGCTACTGGGTCGACCTCGACGACGCCTACGTCACCATGGACCCCGAGTACATCGAGTCGGTCTGGTGGTCGCTGAAGCAGATCTTCGACAAGGGCCTGCTCGTCCAGGACCACCGCGTAGCCCCCTGGTGCCCCCGCTGCGGCACCGGCCTGTCCGACCACGAGCTGGCCCAGGGCTACGAGACGGTCGTCGACCCGTCCGTGTACGTCCGTTTCCCGCTCACCTCCGGTCCGCTCGCCGGCCAGGCAGCGCTCCTGGTGTGGACGACGACCCCGTGGACCCTGGTGTCCAACACGGCCGTGGCCGCGCACCCCGAGGTCTCCTATGTCGTCGCCACCGACGGCGAGGAGAAGCTCGTCGTCGCCGAGCCGCTGCTCGCCAAGGCGCTCGGCGAGGGCTGGGAGACCACCGGCCAGACCTTCACCGGCGCCGAAATGGAGCGCTGGACCTATCAACGCCCGTTCGAGCTCGTGGAGTTCCCGGCCGAGGCGCACTTCGTCGTCAACGCCGAGTACGTCACCACCGAGGACGGCACCGGTCTGGTCCACCAGTCCCCCGCCTTCGGCGAGGACGACCTCAAGGTCTGCCGCTCCTACGGGCTGCCCGTGGTGAACCCGGTCCGCCCGGACGGCACCTTCGAGGAGTCCGTCCCGATGGTCGGCGGCGTCTTCTTCAAGAAGGCGGACGAACAGCTCACCGAGGACCTCCAGCAGCGCGGCCTGCTGTTCAGGCACATCCCGTACGAGCACAGCTACCCGCACTGCTGGCGCTGCCACACCGCGCTCCTGTACTACGCGCAGCCGTCCTGGTACATCCGCACGACGGCCGTCAAGGACCGCCTCCTCCAGGAGAACGAGAAGACCAACTGGTTCCCCGACACGGTCAAGCACGGCCGGTTCGGCGACTGGCTGAACAACAACATCGACTGGGCGCTGTCGCGCAGCCGCTACTGGGGCACCCCGCTGCCCATCTGGCGCTGCGAGGACGACCACCTCACCGTCGTCGGCTCGCGCGCGGAGCTCACCGAGCTCACCGGGACGGACCAGTCCGAGCTCGACCCGCACCGCCCGTTCATCGACGCGGTCACCTTCGCCTGCCCGCACGACGGCTGCGGACACACGTCCACGCGCGTGCCGGAGGTCATCGACGCCTGGTACGACTCGGGTTCGATGCCGTTCGCGCAGTGGGGCTACCCGTACAAGAACAAAGACCTGTTCGAGTCCCGCTACCCGGCCCAGTTCATCTCCGAGGCCATCGACCAGACCCGCGGCTGGTTCTACACGCTGATGGCGGTCGGCACGCTGGTCTTCGACAAGTCGTCGTACGAGAACGTCGTCTGCCTCGGTCACATCCTCGCCGAGGACGGCCGCAAGATGTCCAAGCACCTGGGCAACATCCTGCAGCCGATCCCGCTGATGGACCAGCACGGCGCGGACGCGGTCCGCTGGTTCATGGCGGCCGGCGGCTCCCCGTGGGCGGCCCGCCGGGTGGGCCACGGCACCATCCAGGAGGTCGTGCGCAAGACCCTCCTGACGTACTGGAACACGGTCGCCTTCCAGGCCCTGTACGCCCGTACGTCCGGGTGGGCGCCCAGCGAGGCCGACCCGGCCCCCGCCGACCGCCCGCTGCTCGACCGCTGGCTGCTGTCGGAGCTCCACGCCCTCACCGACCAGGTGACCCAGGGGCTGGAGGCCTACGACACCCAGCGCGCCGGCAAGCTGCTCTCCGCGTTCGTGGACGACCTGTCCAACTGGTACGTCCGCCGCTCCCGCCGCCGCTTCTGGCAGGGCGACAAGGCGGCGCTGCGCACGCTGCACGAGGTCGTGGAGACGGTCACCAAGCTGATGGCCCCGCTGACCCCGTTCATCACCGAGCGGGTCTGGCAGGACCTGATCGCGCCGGTCACGCCCGGCGCCCCGGAGTCCGTGCACCTGTCGTCGTGGCCGGAGGCGGACCTCTCGGCGATCGACCCGGAACTGTCGAAGCAGATGGTCCTGGTCCGCCGCCTGGTGGAACTGGGCCGCGCCACACGCGCGGAGTCGGGCGTCAAGACCCGCCAGCCGCTGCGCCGCGCGCTGGTCGCCGTCGCCGGGTTCGACGCCCTCTCCCCCGAACTGCACGCGCAGATCACGGAGGAGCTGAACGTCGAGTCGCTGGCCTCGCTCTCCGAGGTGGGAGGGTCGCTGGTCGACACGACCGCCAAAGCCAACTTCCGCGCTCTGGGCAAGCGGTTCGGCAAGCGCGTCCAGGACGTGGCCAAGGCGGTCGCGAACGCCGACGCGGCCGCGCTCTCCCTCGCCCTGCGCGAGGGCACGGCGTCGGTGGAGGTCGACGGCGAGACGGTCGCTCTGGCTCCCGACGAGGTGATCATCACCGAGACCCCCCGCGAGGGCTGGTCGGTCGCCTCCGACTCCGGCGCCACGGTCGCCCTCGACCTGGAGATCACCGAGGAGTTGCGCCGCGCGGGCCTGGCCCGCGACGCGATCCGCCTGATCCAGGAGGCGCGCAAGAACAGCGGCCTCGACGTCGCCGACCGCATCGCGCTGCGCTGGAGCGCGACCGACCCGGGAGCCGTCGACGCCCTGTCCGGGCACGCCGGCCTCATCGCCGACGAGGTCCTCGCCACGGACTTCGCCCAGGGCGAGGCGGACGACTCCTACGGCGCCCCGTTCACCGACGAGGCCCTGACGCTGACGTTCCGCCTCCGCAAGGCCTGAGCCCGACGCGAAGGGCCCGGCTCCCGGAGAACCGGGGGGCCGGGCCCTTCGTCGTGCGGGCGGCGTACCGCGTGGCGGCGCACCCGGCGGTCATGCTCGTCAACACGCGTAAAAGGGGCGGGACCCCGGATCGTGATCCGGGGTCCCGCCCCTTTGAACGCTGCCGACGCCCAAGGCGTACTACTGGCCGTCAGTTGTCGTCCTCGTCGATGAGGAAACCACGCATCGGCGAAGGAGCCTGGCCCATCGGGGAGGGACCCTGCGGACGTACCGGAGCCATCGGCTGAGTCATCGCCGGGGACATCTGCTGCTGGCCGCCGTAGGACGGAGCGGCCGGGCTGGGACCGCCCATGCCCGGGTTGCCTCCGTAGGACGGAGCGCTGGCGCCGGCCGGAGCCATCGAGGGCGCCGGGGACGGCGGCAGGGAGGCCGTGGCCGGAGTGCGCGGCGGAGCGAGGGAGTCGTCGGCCTGGGTCTCCAGCTGACGCAGCTGGGACTCGAGGTACGACTTCAGGCGCGTGCGGTACTCGCGCTCGAAGCCGCGCAGGTCCTCGACCTTGCGCTCCAGCGTGGCGCGGGCGGACTCCAGGGAGCCCATCGCGACGCGATGCTTCTCCTGCGCGTCCCGCTCCAGGGCGTCGGCCTTGGCACGCGCGTCGCGCTCGAGACCCTCGGCACGCGAACGCGCCTCGCCGACGATCTTGTTGGCCTCGGAACGGGCCTCGGCGATCGCCTGGTCGGCGGTCTGCTGAGCCAGCGAGAGGACACGCGCGGCGCTGTCGCCACCGGGGCCCTGACCGGGGCCGCCCATCGGACCGCCCATGGGGCCGCCCATCGGACCGCCCATCTGCTGCTGCATGGGGGGCTGGCCGCCCATCGGGCCCTGACCCATGGGGCCTTGACCCATCGGACCCTGACCCATCGGGCCCTGACCCATGGGGCCCTGGCCCATCGGACCCTGACCCATCGGGCCGGGCCCCTGCGGGCCGCCCTGTCCGCCGGGACCGGCGGGCAGCTGCGGCGCACCGCTCGGCAGCTGGGGCGGGCCACCCATGGGGCCACCCATCTGCTGCTGCGGCGGGCCCGATATGCCGGCGGGAACCGGAGCGCCGGGACCTCGCATGCCCTGCTGCGGCATTCCCTGCGGAGGCATCCCCTGCTGCGGCATACCGCCTTGCTGCATACCGCCCTGCTGCATGCCCCCTTGCTGCATGCCGCCCTGCTGCTGCATACCGCCCTGCGGGGGCATGCCACCCTGCTGCTGGTCCTGCTCGGGAGGCTTGCGCATGTTCTGCTGGTTCTGGGCAGCAGCACGCGTGGCCGCGGCCAGTTTGGCGCGCAGGTCCTCGTTCTCGCGAAGCAGACGCGTCAGTTCGGCTTCGACCTCATCGAGGAAGGCATCGACCTCGTCCTCGTCATAGCCTTCTCGGAGGCGGACGGTCGTGAACTGCTTGTTCCGCACGTCCTCGGGGGTCAACGGCATCTCTTCACCTCAACGTAGTCGTCGGCATCGGCAAGACGGTAGTTCACATCGCTCACAGCCCTCTCACGATCGTGATCAGGATGTAGACGATGATCATCAGTACGAAGAAGGACAGGTCGAGCGCCACGCCCCCGAGACGCAACGGCGGGATGACCCGCCGCAGAAGCTTGAGCGGTGGATCGGTGACAGTGTAAGTGGCCTCCAGAACGACCACCATCGCCTTGCCGGGCTGCCATGAGCGGGCGAACTGGAAGACGTAGTCCATGACCAACCGGAAGATGAGCACGATGAGGAAGACCATCAGCGCGATGTAGACGACATCCAGGACCACGCTCATGTTCGGTGCTTCCCTCTCCCCTGCTCTGTACTGCTCTGTACTGCTTGTCCGGTCGTACGTCTCAGCTCTGGTTGAAGAACCCGCCCTCTGCGATGCGGGCCTTGTCCTCCGCCGTGACATCGACGTTAGCAGGCGACAACAGGAACACCTTCTGCGTCACCCGCTCGATGCTGCCGTGAAGACCAAACACCAGACCGGCCGCAAAGTCGACAAGTCGCTTCGCGTCCGTGTCGTCCATCTCAGTCAGATTCATGATCACCGGGGTGCCCTCACGGAAGTGTTCCCCGATGGTACGGGCCTCGTTGTAGGTCCGGGGGTGAAGCGTGGTGATCCGGTACGGCTCTCGTTCCGACACGACCTTGGGCATGATCACCGGTGCGTTCTTCTCCAGGGACTGACGTTCTTGTGTGATGGACGCCACGGGCGCGATACGCGCCGGACGTCCCGATTCCGCGGCGAGCGAAGCGGATCGGGCCACCGGCTCACGCGGTGCGGGCGGCTGCACGATTCGCACCTCTTCATCCCGTTGGGACTGATGTGCGCCGTGTGATTGACGGGACGGCTCGTGCCGCCGGTGATCCCGCTCGGGTTCCGGGTCGAGCTCGGGTTCGAAGTCGTCATCGGGGTCGAAACCCCGGCCGTCGTACCCATCGTCCTCCACGAGGCCGAGGTAGACCGCCATCTTGCGCATCGCGCCGGCCATGCTCTGAGTCCTCCGCTCTGTGGTGGATCGACTTCCGACTGCCAAGTCCCGCGATCCACGTGGCCCTTATGTCCGCCTTCGGCGGTAATGACCATATTTTCTGCTGTGGTCCGACTTCCTGGCGACGTTACCCGAGCCTGGCGCGGACTCCGAGTACCGCGGTGCCGACGCGTACATGTGTCGCTCCGGCCGCCACGGCGTCCTCGAGGTCCGCACTCATCCCTGCCGACACCATGGTGGCAGCAGGATGGTCTCGGCGCAGGTCAGTCGACAAATCCATCAACCGCCCGAACGCCGCCCGCCTGCGCCCCTCGTACTCCCCGCTCAGAGGTGCGACGGTCATCAGTCCGTCGATCCGCAGCCCCGGGGAGCCGGCGATCAGGCCGGCCAACTCCTCGACGCCGCCCGGGGCCACGCCACCGCGTTCGCCCCGCTCGCCGGACCCGGCGTCCAGGGCGACCTGGACGAGACAGCCCACCTCGCGGCCGGCCCGCACGGCCTCCTTCGACAGGGCCGTCACCAGCCGGGCGCGGTCAACGGACTGCACCACGTCCGCGTAACCCACCACGGAGCGGACCTTGTTGGTCTGCAGCTGCCCCACGAAGTGCCAACTGAGCGGCAGGTCGGAACACTCGGCCGCCTTGGGCGCCGCGTCCTGGTCCTTGTTCTCGGCGACGTGCCGCACACCGAGCCCCGACAGGATCCGCACGTCGCTCGCCGGGTAGGTCTTGGTGACCACGATCAGGGTCACGTCTTCCCGGGCGCGCCCGGCCGCCGCGCACGCGGCGTCGATGCGCTCGCGCACCTTCGCCAGATTCGCGGCGAGTTCGTTCTCACGGTCCGTCATGTGCATCAGTCCAGCCAGACATATCCCGCGAGTCGCCCCGTGGTGCGATCGCGGCGGTACGAGAAGTGATCGTCCGACTCCCGTGTGCAGACGGGCGAGGCCTCCCGGTCGCGCACCCCGAGCCGGCCGAGCTGCGCGTGCACCCCGGCGGTCACGTCGACCGCGGGAGTGCCCCAGCTCGTCTCGGCGTGCGCGGCCGGCTCGACGGCGGCCACCTCGGCACGCATCGCCTCCGGGACCTCGTAGCACCGGCCGCACACGGCAGGGCCGGTGCGGGCCACGATCCGGGCGGGGTCGGCGCCGAGCGACTCCATCGCGTCGACCGCCGCGGGCACGATGCCCTCGACCATGCCGGGCCGCCCGGCGTGCGCGGCCGCGACCACCCCGGCCACGGGGTCGGCGAGCAGCACCGGCACGCAGTCCGCGGTCAGCACGGCGAGGGCGAGGCCACGGGTCGTGGTCACCACGCCGTCGACCGGCGGGGTGATCCTGGTGGTCCAGGGCCCGTCGACCTCGGCGACGTCGCTGCCGTGCACCTGGTTCATCCAGACCACCCGGCCGGGCTCCAGGCCCAGCGACCGGGCGGCCAGCTCGCGGTTGGCCCGCACGGCGCCGGGGTCGTCGCCGACGGCTCCGCCGAGGTTGAGCTGCTCATACGGAGCGGCGCTCACCCCGCCCCACCGGTCGGTGAAGGCGAAGTGCGCGCCGCTCACGCTCTCGCGCTGTCCTATCACTTCAGGAAGTCCGGCACGTCCAGTTCCTCGGCCGCGCTGTCCGTGTAGGTCCGCGACGGCGGCACCGGCGGCGAGGCCGAGAGGTCGGCCACCGGCTCGGGGGCCGGCTCCGGCTCCTCCTTCGGCGTGACGCTGCCGAGCGAGCCGAACGACGGACGGCTTTCGGGCTGCCGTACCGGAGTGGGCTCCTCCCGGCGGGACGAGGACGAGGACGAGGACGACCCCATGACGGTCTCCCGGCGGGCCGGGGGCTGCCCCCCGTCGAAGCCGGCCGCGATGACCGTGACCCGGACCTCGTCGCCCAGCGCGTCGTCGATGACCGCGCCGAAGATGATGTTGGCCTCGGGGTGGGCCGCCTCGCTCACCAGTTGGGCGGCCTCGTTGATCTCGAACAGGCCGAGGTCGGATCCGCCGGAGATGGAGAGCAGCACGCCGCGGGCGCCGTCGATGGAGGCCTCGAGGAGCGGCGAGGAGATCGCCATCTCGGCGGCCGCCACCGCGCGGTCGTCCCCGCGGGCCGAGCCGATGCCCATGAGGGCCGAACCGGCCTCGGACATGACCGACTTCACGTCGGCGAAGTCCAGGTTGATCAGACCGGGGGTGGTGATCAGGTCGGTGATGCCCTGGACGCCGGAGAGCAGGACCTGGTCGGCCGACTTGAAGGCGTCCAGGACCGAGACCTGGCGGTCCGAGATGGACAGCAGCCGGTCGTTGGGGATCACGATGAGGGTGTCGACCTCTTCGCGGAGTTCGGCGATGCCGTCCTCGGCCTGGTTGGCGCGGCGCCGGCCCTCGAAGGTGAAGGGGCGGGTGACCACGCCGATGGTGAGGGCGCCGAGGTTGCGTGCGATGTTGGCCACGACGGGTGCGCCGCCGGTGCCGGTGCCGCCGCCCTCGCCGGCCGTCACGAAGACCATGTCGGCCCCCTTGAGGACCTCCTCGATCTCCTCGCGGTGATCCTCGGCGGCCTTGCGGCCGACGGCCGGGTTGGCGCCGGCGCCGAGTCCGCGGGTGAGTTCGCGGCCGACGTCGAGCTTGACGTCGGCGTCGCTCATCAACAGCGCCTGCGCGTCGGTGTTGATGGCGATGAACTCGACGCCCTTGAGACCGACCTCGATCATCCGGTTGATGGCATTGACACCACCGCCGCCGACACCGATGACTTTGATGACTGCGAGGTAGTTCTGCGGTGCTGCCACGTCGAAGGCCTCTCGCCTCGAGTTACGTGTCGTCGCCTCACAGGTGATGCGATCCGACGACTGATGCCGAATGGGGCGGTCCGTTTCGCCGACCCGAACCCTAACGCTGAAGTTTAGGGTTACCAGTGTGTCCGTTCCTTGAAGTCTTCGGAACAGGACACTAAGTCGACAAGTGGCGCCCGTTCAACGAACACGCCGAACCTCCCGTTTTTCTTTTCACCCTATGTGATCAGCCGTGTCGCTGCCCAACCAGGGTCCTGGCCTGCGCGGATGTTCGTCAACTGCCCGATGACGCAGGGGCGGTGGGGGCGCTGACGTCGAAGTGCCGCGCGGTCGGGGCCGCTTTCATGAGTGCGGTCAGTGCACGGCCCTTCGCCGCGCCCTTCTCGGCGCTCCCCCAGGCGACCGTGCGGCCGCGCACCAGCTCCAGCGAGATGTCGTCGTAGGAGCGGATCTTGACGAGCCGGGTCTCCCGCGCGACGGCGGCCGGAAGGGAGCCGGCGGCCTCGACGGCCTTCCGCACCAGTCGCTCCTCGCCGAAGCGGCGCAGGCTGGCGGCGGCGGAACGCGAGGAGGTCACGGCCGTTTCGAGGAGCGGCACGCCGGCGGGGGCTTCGGACACCGTGGCGAAACGGACGCCTTGGTCGTCCACCTCCACGAACGCCGAGCCTTTGCGCATCAGCAGGACCGGCGTACGTTCGGTCACTTTCAGGTCGATTCCGTCCGGCCAGGCACGGGTCACGTCCACCGAGTCGATCCGGGGAAGCCCCTTGCGCAGCCGCGCCGCGATCGCGCCGGTGTCGACGGAGGCCAACGGCGCTCCGACGGGTACGCCGGCGGCCTCGCGAACCTGCTGCGGCGTCAGCACCGCGGTGCCCGAGACGGCGACGCTCCGCAGCCGCAGCCACTGCGAGCCGTACAACGCCCAGACGGAGCCGCCGCCCAGGAGCACGACGACACACACCAGAATGATGATCACACGAAGCCGACGCGGCCCCCACCGCCGGACGAGGGGCGGGCCGGACGACTCCTGCTGGCGTGCACCGCGCTCGGCGGTGTCTGATCCGGCCACGCTCCCTGCCCTTTCGTCAGACGTGCCTAACGGTGCGCACGAGAGGCGGCGATCGCCTCGTACACCATGCCGACGAGCAGGTCGTCGGCGTCCCGGCGGCCGAACTCGGCTGCCGCGCGGGACATCTCGTAGAGCCGGTGCGGGTCGGCGAGGACGGGCAGGACGGTCTCCCGGACCCACTCGGGGGTCAGTTCCGCGTCGTCGACCAGCAGTCCGCCGCCCGCCTTGACCACCGGCTGGGCGTTCAGCCGCTGTTCGCCGTTGCCGATGGGCAGCGGGACGTAGGCGGCCGGGAGTCCGACGGCGGAGAGTTCGGCGACGGTCATCGCGCCCGCACGGCACAGCATCATGTCGGCGGCGGCGTACGCGAGGTCCATCCGCTCCAGGTACGGTACCGGGACGTACGGGGGCATCCCCGGCATCTGCTGCACCTGCGGCAGTTCGTTCTTCGGCCCGACCGCGTGCAGGATCTGGATACCGGCCTGCTGCAGCCAGGGCGCGACCTGCTGGACGACCTCGTTGAGACGGCGCGCGCCCTGCGACCCGCCGGAGACCAGCAGGGTCGGCAGGTTGGGGTCGAGGCCGAACATGTGCCGGGCCTCGGGGCGGGCCGCGGCGCGGTCCAGGGTGGCGATGGAGCGGCGCAGCGGGATGCCGATGTAGCGGGCGTCGCGCAGCTTGCTGTCGGGCGTGGAGACGGCGACCCGGGCCGCGTAGCGTGAACCGATCTTGTTGGCCAGGCCGGGGCGGGCGTTGGCCTCGTGGACCACGATCGGCACCCCGAGGCGCTTGGCCGCGAGGTAGCCGGGCAGGGCCACGTAACCGCCGAAGCCGACGACGGCGTCCGCCCTGGTGCGCTCCAGGATCTGCTCGGCGGCCTTGATCGTGCCGCGCAGCCGGCCCGGGACGGTGATCAGCTCAGGGGTGGGCTTGCGCGGCAGCGGCACGGCGGGGATCAGCGCGAGGTCGTAGCCCCGCTGTGGAACGAGCGTGGTCTCCAGGCCGCGCTCCGTGCCGAGGGCCGTGATCCCCACACCGGGGTCCTGCCTGCGCAGGGCGTCCGCGAGGGCGAGCGCGGGCTCGATGTGGCCGGCGGTCCCCCCACCAGCGAGTACGACATGCACCGAAATTCACCGCTCTCCGGACGGGCGCGCCGCCGAGGCGCGCCGTCGCATCGTGTTCCATCTCCGGGGACTCCGGTCGAACGCGGAGCCCCCCGACCCCCGCTTTCTACCAAAACGGGAGTGCCGCATCGCAAGCGCCGCCCGCGCAGCGGGCTCGTCGCGTGCGAAGGCGATCAGCAGCCCGATGGCGAACATGGTCGGCAGCAGGGCGGAGCCCCCGTAGGAGAACAGCGGGAGGGGGACGCCGGCGATCGGCAGCAGGCCGAGCACCGCACCGATGTTGATCACCGCCTGAGCGGTGATCCAGGTGGTCACACCTCCCGCGGCGTACCTCACGAAGGGGTCCTCCGTGCGTCCGGCCACGCGGATACCCGCATAGCCTAGAGCCGCGAACAGGGCGAGCACCGACAGCGTCCCCGCCAGGCCCAGTTCCTCACCGGTGACGGCGAAGATGAAGTCGGTGTGCGCTTCGGGGAGTTGCCCCCATTTCTCCACACTCGCACCGAGCCCGGAGCCGAAGATCCCGCCGGAGGCCAGGGCGTAGATCCCGTGCACGGCCTGCCAGCAGGCGTCACCCGGGCCCGGGTCGGTGGCGCCGATGCACTGCAGGCGTGCCATGCGGTTCTGGCTGGTCTTGATGAGGATCACACCGAGGGTGGCGGCGATCGACAGCACCCCGGCGAAGAGCCGGGTGGGCGCTCCCGCCAGCCACAGCAGGCCGAACAGGATCGCCGTGAGGATGATCGCCGTGCCCATGTCGCCGCCCAGCATGATCAGCCCGAGCAGCATGAACGCCACCGGCACCAGCGGCACCAGCATGTGCTTCCACTGCGCGAGCAGATTCTTTTCCTGTTTGCGGGCGAGCAGATCGGCGCTCCACAGCACCAGGGCGAGCTTGCCGAACTCGCTGGGCTGGATCTGGAAGGAGCCGCCGAGCGAGATCCAGTTCTGGTTGCCGTTGACCGACATCCCTATGCCCGGCACCTGCACCAGGGCCATGAGGAAGACGGCGCCCGCGAGGATCGGATAGGCGAGCCCCCGGTGCAGCTTCACCGGCATCCGCGACGCGGCGAGCAGCAGCACCCCGCCGATGGAGGCGGCCAGGAACTGTTTGCGGAAGAAGAACGAACCCGGCAGCGACATCTGCAGCGCGGTGATCTGGGAGGCCGAGTAGACCATCACGAGGCCCAGCACGGTGATCAGCAGGCTGCCGCCGAAGATCAGGTAGTAGGCCGTCAGCGGGCGGTCCCAGGCCTTCCTGGCGCGCGTGTGGAGCCGTCGCACGGGGTTGTCGCGGCGCGGCCTGGAAGGGGTCGAGGGTCGGCGGACGGTCCGCTGGACGGGCGGACGCCCGGTACGGCTACCGGGCATCTGCCGCTCCGTACCCGCGGTGTCCGCTGTACGTCGGCCGTGACGGTCCCACGCGTCCCTCCCAAGGTCGCCCGGCAGGCGGCCGGGTCAGGCGCCGAGTTCGCGAACGGCCTGTGCGAACGCGTCACCGCGCTGGTTGTAGTTGACGAACATGTCCATGGAGGCGCAGGCCGGGGCGAGGAGCACCGTGTCGCCTGCGACGGCCAGGCGCCGGGCCTCCCGGACAGCCGCGAGCATCGCCCCAGTGTCGGTCCGGTCGAGGTCGACGACGGGTACTTCCGGGGCGTGTCGCGCCAGGGCTTCCCGGATCAGGGCGCGGTCGGCGCCGATGAGCACCACGGCGCGAAGGCGCGCGGCCGACTCGGCCACGAGCTCGTCGAAGGTGGCGCCCTTGGCGAGTCCGCCCGCGATCCAGACGATCGACTCGTAGGCGGCCAACGAGGCTTGCGCCGCATGCGTGTTGGTGGCCTTGGAGTCGTCGACGAAGGCGACGCCGTCCACGTCCGCGACGTGGGAGATGCGGTGGGCGTCCGGGGTGAAGGCCCGCAGACCGTCCCGGACGGCCTGGGGAGGCACCCCGAAGGCGCGCGCGAGGGCCGCCGCGGCAAGGGCGTTGGCGATGTTGTGCGGGGCCGGCGGGTTCACGTCGGCGACCTCGGCGAGCTCCTGGGCGTTCTGCTGCCGGTTCTCGACGAAGGCGCGGTCGACCAGGATGCCGTCCACCACGCCGAGTTGGGACGGGGCCGGGGCGCCGAGGGTGAAGCCGACGGCCCGGCAGCCCTCCTCGACGTCCGCCTCGCGCACCAGGTCCTCGGTGGCCTTGTCGGCCACGTTGTAGACGCAGGCGACTCGGTTGCCCTCGTAGACGCGCCCCTTGTCCTTGGCGTAGGCCTCCATGGAGCCGTGCCAGTCGAGGTGGTCGGGGGCGAGGTTGAGGACGGCGGCGGAGTGGGCGCGCAGCGAGGGCGCCCAGTGCAGCTGATAGCTGGAGAGTTCGACGGCGAGGACGTCGTACCCCTCGTCCCCGGCCACCGCGTCCAGCAGCGAGACGCCGATATTGCCGACGGCGGCCGTGCGCAGGCCGGCGGCCTGGAGGATCGAGGCCAGCATCCGGGTGGTGGTCGTCTTGCCGTTGGTGCCGGTGACGCACAGCCAGGGAGCCGCATCGGGCCCCCTGAGCCGCCAGGCGAGTTCGACGTCGCCCCAGACCGGCACCCCGGCCTCGTGCGCCGCCGTGAACAGCGGCTTGTCCGGCTTCCAGCCGGGTGCGGTGACGACGAGTTCGGCGCCTTCGGGCAGGGTCTCCCCGTCGCCGAGGCGCACGGTCACGCCCAGCGCCTCCAGCTCGGCGGCCTGCTCCCGCGCGCGGGCGTCATCGCCGTCGTTGACGACGGTGACGTGTGCGCCGAGCCCGTGCAGCACCTTGGCCGCCGGGACGCCGGAGACGCCGAGTCCGGCGACGGTGACGTTCTTCCCCTGCCAGTCGGTCACTTGTCCGCTGCCCATCCCGCGTAGAAGAGACCCAGTCCGACGATCACGCAGATGCCCTGGATGATCCAGAAGCGGACCACGACCAGGACCTCGGACCAGCCTTTGAGTTCGAAGTGGTGCTGCAGTGGCGCCATCCGGAAGACGCGCTTGCCGGTGAGCTTGAAGGAACCGACCTGGATGACCACCGACATGGTGATCAGCACGAACAGGCCGCCCAGGAGGGCGATCAGCAGCTCGGTGCGGGAGCAGATCGCCAGACCGGCGAGCACGCCGCCGAGCGCCAGCGATCCGGTGTCCCCCATGAAGATCTTGGCCGGGGACGTGTTCCACCACAGGAAGCCGAGGCAGGCGCCCATCAGCGCGGAGGCGATGACCGCGAGGTCCAGCGGATCGCGCACCTCGTAACAGGCGCTGGGGTTGGTCAGCGTCTCGCCGTTGGCACAGGACTCCTGGAACTGCCAGACGCCGATGAACGTGTAGGCGCCGAAGACGAGGACGGAGGCGCCGGTGGCGAGGCCGTCCAGACCGTCCGTCAGGTTCACGCCGTTGGACATCGCCAGGATCATGAACAGCGCCCAGACCACGAACAGCACGGGGCCGATCGTCCAGCCGAAGTCCGTGATGAACGACAGCTTGGTGGAGGCGGGCGTGTTGCCCCGGTTGTCGGAGAACTGCAGCGACAGGACGGCGAAGGCGATGCCGACGATCAGCTGGCCGGCCATCTTCGCCTTGGCCCGCAGGCCCAGCGAACGACGCTTGACGATCTTGATGTAGTCGTCGAGGAAGCCGACCAGGCCCATGCCGCACATCAGGCCCAGCACCAGCAGACCGGAGTAGGTCGGCGGCTTGCCGGTGATCACCTTGGACAGGAAGTACGCGGCGACCGTGGCCAGGATGAACGCGATGCCGCCCATCGTCGGCGTACCGCGCTTGCTGGCGTGCTCGCGCGGGCCGTCGTCGCGGATGTACTGGCCGTAGCCCTTGCGCGCCAGCAGCTTGATCAGCAGCGGCGTGCCGACCAGCGTCAGGAAGAGGCCGATCACACCCGCGAACAAGATCTGATTCATCATCGGGCGGCGACCTCACCCTCGGCGCCGGTCGCGAGCAGCGCCTGCGCGACGCTCTCGAGGCCGACCGAACGGGACGCCTTCACGAGCACCACGTCCCCCGGGCGCAACTCGCTGCGCAACAGGTCGACAGCCGCCTGTGCGTCGGACACGTGCACCGACTCCTCACCCCACGAACCCTCGTTATATGCGCCCAGTTGCAGCCAGGCGGCTTCCCTGCCCCCGACCGCGACGAGCTTGCCGACATTGAGCCGGACGGCGAGCCGTCCGACCGCGTCGTGCTCGGCGAGCGCCTCGTCCCCGAGCTCGGCCATCTTGCCGAGCACCGCCCAGGTCCGGCCCCCCTTCGCCTGTGAGGCTCTGCCCATTGCAGCGAGCGCGCGCAGAGCGGCTCGCATGGACTCGGGGTTCGCGTTGTAGGCGTCGTTGACGATCGTCACGCCGTCCGGGCGCTCGGTGACCTCCATCCGCCAGCGGGAGAGGGAGCCCGCCTCGGAGAGCGCGGTGGCGATCTCTTCCGCGGACATGCCCAGCTCATGGGCGACGGCGGCCGCGGCGAGCGCGTTCGACACGTGATGCTCACCGTACAGGCGCATGGTCACATCGCTGCACCCGGAGGGTGTGTGAAGCCTGAATGCGGGCTGTCCGCTGTCCATGAGTCGCACGTTCTCGGCCCGAACGTCCGCTTCGTCGGACTCGCCGAAAAGGACCACCTTCGCCTGTGTACGGGAGGCCATGGCGCGGACCGAGGGGTCGTCGGCGTTGAGGATCGCGATGCCGCCCTCGCTCGCCGGCGGCAGCGCCTCGACCAACTCGCCCTTTGCCTGTGCGATCTGTTCGCGGCCGCCGAACTCGCCGATGTGGGCGGTGCCGACGTTCAGCACGAGACCGATCCGCGGGGGCGTCAGACCGGTGAGGTAGCGGATGTGTCCGATCCCGCGGGCCCCCATCTCCAGCACGAGGAACCGGGTCTCCTCGGTGGCCGACAGCGCCGTCAGCGGCAGCCCGATCTCGTTGTTGAGCGAGCCGGGCGTGAACACGGTCGGCGCCTTGCGCCGGAGCACCTGGGCGACGAGGTCCTTGGTGCTGGTCTTGCCGGCCGAGCCGGTGAGAGCGACGAGGGTCGCGCCGAGCGCTTGCACGACGTGCCGGGCGAGGGCGCCGAGCGCCGCCTGGACGTCGTCCACGACGATCGCGGGGACGCCCACGGGCCGTGAGGCCAGCACGGCCGCCGCGCCCGCCTCGACGACCTGGGCCGCGTAGTCGTGGCCGTCCACGCGTTCGCCGACGAAGGCGACGAAGAGGCTGCCGGGCTCCACCTCGCGGGAGTCCCGGACGACCGGTCCGGTGACCCGCGCGGACGGATCCGGTATGTCGTGCGTCTGTCCGCCGACGACTGCTGCGATCTCGGCGAGGGAGAGGGCGATCACAAGTTCATCCCTGGGTCTGCTGGATAGCTTCGCGAAGCACCTGGCGGTCGTCGAACGGACGGACGACGCCGGCGATGTCCTGGCCCTGCTCATGGCCCTTGCCCGCGACCAGCACGGTGTCCCCCGCATGCGCCCGGGCCACGACCGCGCCGATGGCGGCGGCCCGGTCCTCGAACAGCAGGACCTCGCCGCGCTCGTGCGCGGGCACGGACGCCGCGCCTTCGAGCATGGTCGCGAGGATCGCGAGCGGATCCTCGGAGCGGGGGTTGTCGGAGGTCAGCACGGCGGTGTCGGCGAGCCGGGCGACGGCGGCGCCCATCGGGGCCCGCTTGGTGCGGTCCCGGTCGCCGCCGCAGCCGAGGACGACGTGCAGGCGCCCCTTGGTGACCTTGCGCAGCGCCCGCAGGACCGACTCGACCGCATCCGTCTTGTGGGCGTAGTCGACGACCGCGAGATAGGGCTGCCCGGCGTCCACCCGCTCCAGTCGGCCCGGGACGCCCGGCACGGCGGCGACGCCGTCGGCGGCGGTCTGCGGGTCGATGCCGGCGGCGGCGAGGGCGACGATCGCGGCGAGGGTGTTCGCCACGTTGAAGGAGCCGGGCAGCGGAGACCGGGCGGCCGCCCGCACCCCTCCCGGGCCCACCACGGCGAACGTCGCGTCCATCGGGCCGATCTCGACGTCGACCGCTCGCCAGTCGGCGTCCGGGTGGCCCTCGGCGGAGAAGGTGACGACCGGGACCTCCGCCTCCTCGACCAGCCGGCGGCCGTACTCGTCGTCGAAGTTGACCACGCCGAGTTTGCTGCGTTTCCGGGTGAACAGCCGCGCCTTGGCCTGGAAGTAGTCCTCCATGCCGGAGTGGAACTCCATGTGCTCCGGGCTGAGGTTGTTGAACACCGCGATGTCGAAGACGCAGCCGTCGACCCGGCCGAGGACCAGGGCGTGGCTGGAGACCTCCATGGCGACCGCCTCGACGCCGCGCTCGCGCATGACGGCGAACAGGGCCTGCAGATCGGTGGCTTCGGGGGTGGTGCGCTCGGACTTGATGCGCTCGTCGCCGATGCGCGTCTCCACGGTGCCGATGAGTCCGGTGGACCTGACCGACTTCAGGCCGCCCTCGACGAGGTAGGCGGTGGTCGTCTTGCCCGAGGTGCCGGTGATGCCGATCTGGAGCAGGTCGCGGCCGGGGCGCCCGTAGATCGTGGCCGCCAGCTCGCCCATCCGCCCGCGCGGGTCGTCGACGACCAGGGCCGGCAGGCCGGCCGCGGCGACGCGCTCGGCGCCCGCCGGATCGGTCAGCACGGCGACGGCGCCCAGGCTCGCGGCCTGGGTGACGAAGTCGGCGCCGTGCAGGCGGGCGCCCGGAAGGGCGGCGTACAGGTCGCCGGGGCGGACCGCGCGTGAGTCGTGGGTGATGCCCGTGACCTCGGCGGCGGCGCTGTCCGGCTTCGCGGCGCCCAGCTGATCGGCGAGGTCCGCGAGGGGTGTGGCGCAGACCTGGGCCGGTCGCGGCGGTCCCGGATATGTCACGGAAGCGCCCTTCTGGGTGGTTCGGGACTGATCAGCGTGTGGCACGGCGGTGAGCGTACCGGGCGCACCCGCCCGGGGGCGAAGCGAGGGCGCGGCGGCGGACGCGGGCGGTGCGGGGTTCCCGGGGTCGGGAGTGATCATGGTCACGGGCTCGGTTCCTGGCTTGTTCGGCGCTGAACAGTGGCGGGCGGGGGTCGTGGGCGGACGGGGGAGGGCTGGTCCGGGCGGCCCGGTCGGGGCCCGGCGGGGCGCTTGCGGTCAGGGCGTGAAGGAGACCGGGAGGCTGGCGGCCTTCGCCCCGGTCGGCGGGACCTGCAGGGTCTTCAGGGCGAACTCCATGACCTGTTTGAAGACGGGACCGCAGATCTGGCCGCCGAAGTAACTGCCCTCGGTGGCGTTCTGGATCGCGCAGTAGACGGTGATGCGGGGATTGTCGGCGGGCGCGAACCCGGCGAACGACGAGGTGTACCCCTTGTAGCTGCCGGTGGCCGGATCCACGCGGTTGGCGGTACCCGTCTTGCCCGCGACGCGGTAGCCGGGGATGCGCGCCTTGGCGCCCGTTCCCTGCTCGTCGTCCACGACCGACTCCAGCATCTGGGCGACGGTCTTCGCCGTCTTCTGGCTCACTACCCGCGACCTGGAGGGCGCCTGGGCCGCGGTGAAGCGGCCGTCCGGCCCCCTGACACCGCGCACCAGGGTGGGCTCGACGCGGACGCCGCCGTTGGCGATCGTGGAGTACACCGAGGCCGCCTGCAGCGCGTTGAGGGACATGCCCTGGCCGAAAGGGATCGTGTACTGCTGCGAGGTCGACCACTTGGCGGGCGCGGCGAGGATGCCCCTGGTCTCGCCGGGGAAGCCGAGTCCGGTGTGGCTGCCGATGCCGAACTTGCGCAGGTACGAGTACAGGACCCGGTTGGCCTCCGCCTGCGTCCTGCCGAGCTGGCCGGTGGCCAGGATGGTGCCGATGTTGCTGGACTTGGCGAGCACGCCGTTGAGCGTGAGGTACCAGGTGGCGTGGTCGACGTCGTCCTGGAACAGCCGGTCGCCGCGGTGCAGCCGGTTGGGCACGGTGACACGGGTCAGCGGGGTGGCGGCGTTCTCCTCCAGCACGGCGGCCATCGACATGACCTTGGCGGTGGAGCCGGGCTCGTAGGCGTCCTGCACGGCCGGGTTGCCGAGGTCCGCGGGGCGGGCCTTGGAGAGGTCGTTGGGGTCGAAGCCGGGCGAGTTGGCCATCGCGAGGATCTCGCCGGTGCGGGTGTCCTGCACGATGACGTAGCCGCGGTCCGCCCGGGACTGCGCGACCTGGTCGGTGATGGCGTTCTGCGCGGCCCACTGGATGTCGCGGTCGATCGTGAGCTCGACGTCGGAGCCCGGCACCGCCGGGGTCTCGGTGGAGCCCGCGGTGGGCACCTGACGGCCGCCGGACTGGGCGTAGCGGATCTTGCCGTCCTTGCCGGTCAGGGTGGCGTTCAGCTGCTGCTCGACACCGCCGCCGCCCTTGCCGTCGGCGTTGACCCAGCCCAGTATCCCGGCGGCGAGGTCGCCGTTGGGGTACACCCGCTTGCTGCTGGGCACGGAGAAGACCCCGGCGAGGACGTTGACCGTGGTCCGGTCCGTCTCCGACTTGGCGGAGAGCGCGGACCGCAGGTCCCTGATCTGCTTCCAGACCTGGGGGGTCTGCCGGCCGGCGAGCTTGACGTAGCGCAGCTGACGGTCCTTGGGCCGCAGCTTCCTGGCGAGCGCGGCCTGGTCCTGGCCGAGGATGGGCGCGAGCAGGGCGGCGGCCTGCTCGGGACCGTCGTCGATCTTGAGCTGGGGGCGGGCGAACATCGTGGGGTCGGCCGTGATGTCGTAGGCGTCCTCGCTGGTCGCGAAGGCCACGCCGGTGCGGTCGGTGATCTCGCCGCGCTCGGCGGCCAGCACCTGGCCGACGTACCGGTTCTGCTCGGCCTTGGCGGCGTAGCTGCTCGCGTCGACGGCCTGCACCTGCAGGAGGCGGACCACGAAGGCGAGGAGGACCAGCGTCAGCGCGAGGCCGACCATGCGCAGCCGGGGGCGGGGACTGCCGAGCCGGATGACGCGCGGGGCCGGGGGGCGGGGGGCGGCGGCCGGGCGGCGGGCCGGGCGGCCGCCGGGGCCCGGGCGCCGCTGGGCGGACGCGGGGCGCGAGGGCCGGGCGGGGCCGGGCACCCGCCGGCGCGGCGGTTCCCTGGTGGACACTTCCGTCACCTGCCGGGGGTCTCGGGGGTGGTTGCGGTCGGGTCGGGGGCCGCGCTCCGCGCCGGAGAGCCGAGCGGGGTGTCGCTCGGGACCGGCTCCGGGGACGGTCCGGCCGTCGGGGAGAGCAGCAGGGCCTCGGGCGGCCGGACGACGGGAGCCTCCTGCACGGACTGCGCCGCGGCCGAGGGGACGCCCCTCACGGTGCCGTCGGGGTTCAGGAAGGCCGGGTCACCGCCCGGGACCATGCCCAGTTCGCGCGCGCGCCGCTGGAGGGCGTCCGGGGCGGAGTAGGAGTCGATGTCGCGCTGGAGCGCCTGCTCCTCGTCGGTGAGGCTCTTGGTGTCCTTGCGCAGGTCGTCCATCTTGAACGAGCCCTCGCTGAGCGCGGAGTTCAGCACCAGCAGCCCGATGAGGCCGCCGCCGAGGAGAAGGACGACGAGGAGGACGAACGGGGTGCGGGCCGCCTGGCGCGGGCCGGCCGGGAAGAGCCGCGCGAGCCGGGCGGCCCTCCCCTTCAGTTCGGGTTTCCCGCTCACTCGGCCTCCCCCGGATGGAACTCGCCACCCTCGGCTCACGCCCGTCATTCGATGGACTCCCTGATCCGCTCGGCCCCGCGCAGTCGCGCGGGTGCGGCGCGCCGGTTCTCGGCGATCTCTTCCTCGGTGGGAAGTTCGGCACCACGGGTGAGCAGCTTGAGCCGCGGCTGGTAGCGCTCGGGGACGACGGGCAGTCCGGGCGGGGCGGTGTTGGCGGCGCCGGCCGCGAACACCTGCTTGACCAGACGGTCTTCGAGCGAGTGATACGACAGAACGGCGATCCGGCCGCCCACGGCCAGCGTCTCGACGGCCGCCGGGATCGCCCTTTCCAGGACGGAGAGTTCGCCGTTGACCTCGATGCGCAGCGCCTGGAAGGTGCGCTTGGCCGGGTTGCCGCCGGTGCGCTTGGCGGCCTGCGGAAGCGCGGCCCGGATCAGCTCGACCAGCCGGGCGCTGTTGGTGAACGGCTCCTTGTCGCGCTCCCGCACGACGGCGGAGACGATCCGCTTGGCCTGCTTCTCCTCGCCGTACGCCCGCAGGATCCGTACGAGTTCGCCGGGCGGGTAGGTGTTGAGGACCTCGGCGGCGCTGACGCCGGTCGTCTGGTCCATCCGCATGTCGAGCGGGGCGTCCTGGGCGTAGGCGAAGCCGCGGTCGGCCTCGTCCAGTTGCATGGAGGAGACGCCGAGGTCGAACAGGACGCCCTGCACGCGCGCGTGCCCGAGCCGGTCGAGCACCTCGGGGAGTTCGTCGTAGACGGCGTGCACGAGGGTGGCGCGGTCGCCGAAGGGGGCGAGGCGCTCGCCGGACAGGCGCAGGGCCTCCTTGTCGCGGTCGAGGGCGACGAGCCGGGCCTCGGGGAACTGCGTCAGCAGGGCCTCGCTGTGGCCGCCGAGGCCGAGCGTGCAGTCGACGACCACCGCTCCGGGTTCCTGGAGGGCGGGGGCCAACAGGTCCAGGCACCGCTGGAGCATCACCGGGACATGTCGACTGTGACTCAAGGGGGCCTCTCAGATCCGGCGGGTGGTACGCACCGCCGGGTCCCCGCCCCTCGTGAAGGGAAGGCCTGCCGGCGCCGCGGGGAGATCTCCGGCGGCCGGGCCGGGGTCTCTCGGGATTCAGTCCAGCAGGGAGATCGTCGCCTCCCGCTTCGCGTCACTTTAGTCCACGGTGTCGCGCGGTCAATCAACCGGCCTGCACGGCGCGGCCCAGGGGTGCGCGCTCCCTCCGAGCGGCTGTGTCATACCTCACAAAGAGGGCGTGATGACGCTCTTTTTCCCTACGCACGGCGAGACCGGAACGCCCGTGACCAGTACCGTCATGGGTATGACGACTTCCGCATCCGTACCCGTCGAATCCGAAGGCGCCATACACGGTGGCGCTGTGACCGACCGCCTGGTGGAGGCGAACGAGCGGTACGCCGCGGCGTTCGCCGACCCCGGCATGGACGCCCGCCCGGTTCTGGAGGTCGCTGTCGTGGCCTGCATGGACGCCCGTCTCGACCTGCACGCGGCGCTCGGCCTGAAACTCGGCGACTGTCACACGATCCGCAACGCGGGCGGTGTGGTCACCGACGACGTGATCCGCTCGCTCACCATCAGCCAGCGGAAGCTGGGGACGCGCAGCATCGTCCTGATCCATCACACGGGCTGCGGTCTGGAGGCGATCACCGAGGACTTCCGCACCGAGCTGGAGATGGAGGTCGGCCAGCGCCCGGCCTGGGCGGTGGAGGCCTTCCGCGACGTCGACCAGGACGTCCGCCAGTCGATGCAGCGGGTGCGCACCTCGCCGTTCCTGCTGCACACCGACGACGTGCGCGGGTTCGTGTTCGACGTGCGGACGGGTTCGCTGCGCGAGATCGCCCCCGCGTGACCGCTTCCGGCCCCGCGTGACCTCCCCGGGGCCCGCCCAGTCCGCTGTCGCCGCCGCTGCCCGTACGACCGTTCACGGGGGCGGTCGCCGCCTGTCGTTCCGCTGTTGATTCGGGCCCCTCGGGAACCCGAATCCCCATAACACCGGCATATCGCGGACGGTTGTCCACGGGCGAGTGACACGAATCGGTAACGGCAGCAAGAATGCGAAGGTGACGCCACGCTGAGCAGTTCGGGAGCGGCGTCCGTGATTCGGGGTGGGCCGGTTTGCCGCACAGAGCGTCGGCCCGGAGAAAGTTTGGGCCGAGGAGGGCCGGGTGACGACCTATGACGAGCGAGCGAGCCTCACAGATCTGACCGCCACTGTGGAGCGTGTCCGCAGTTCGGTGGAGGGAGTGATCGAGGGCAAGCCCGAGGTCGTACGGCTTTCGCTGACCGTGCTCCTCGCCGAGGGGCATCTGCTGATCGAGGACGTGCCGGGCGTCGGCAAGACGATGCTGGCGAAGGCCCTGGCGAAGTCCATCGACTGCTCGGTGCGCCGGATCCAGTTCACGCCCGACCTGCTGCCCTCGGACATCACGGGCGTGTCCATCTGGGACCAGCAGCGCCGGGAGTTCGAGTTCAAGCCGGGCGCGATCTTCTCGCAGATCGTGATCGGCGACGAGATCAACCGGGCCTCGCCCAAGACCCAGTCGGCGCTGCTGGAGTCGCTGGAGGAGCGCCAGGTCACCATCGACGGACAGACCTACGAGCTGCCCAGTCCCTTCATGGTGGTCGCCACGCAGAACCCGGTCGAGATGGAGGGCACCTACCCGCTGCCCGAGGCGCAGCGCGACCGCTTCATGGCCCGGGTCTCGATCGGCTATCCGAGCCCGGAGGCCGAGCTGCAGATGCTCGACGTGCACGGCGGGGTCAACCCCCTGGACGACCTCCAGCCGGTCGCCCACGCCCACGAGATCGTGAAGCTCATCGACGCCGTGCGCGGTGTCCACGTCGCCGACGCGGTGCGCCGCTACGCGGTCGACCTGGTCACCGCCACGCGCACCCACCCGGACCTCAGACTCGGGGCCTCTCCGCGCGCGACGCTGCACCTGGTGCGCGCGGCCAGGGCGACCGCCGCCCTGGCCGGCCGGGACTACGCCCTGCCGGACGACGTGCAGAACCTCGCCGTGGCCGTCCTGGCCCACCGCCTGCTGCCCACCGCGCAGGCCCAGCTCAACCGCCGCACGGCGGAGCAGGTCGTCGAGGAGATCATCCAGCGCACCCCGGTGCCCGCCACCCCGCAGCAGCACGGGTACGGGCTGGGGCACGGTCCGCAGGCGTACGGCCAGCAGTCGCGGAGGCTGTGATGTCAGCCGGGGGATCCGATCAGCCGCCGACCGGCCAGGGGAGGAAGGGCGACAAGGGCAGCGTGCGCACGGCGCTGGCCGGTCTGACCACCCGGGGCCGCTCCTTCCTGGCCGCCGGCGTCGCGGCCGCCGTGTGCGCCTACGTGCTCGGACAGCCCGACCTGCTCCGGGTCGGGCTGCTGCTGGCCGCACTGCCGCTGATCTGCGCGGCCGTCGTCTACCGGACCCGCTACCGGGTCGCCGGCAGCCGCAGGCTCTCCCCCGCGCGCGTGCCCGCCGGCAGCGAGGCCCGCGTCCATCTGCGGATGGACAACGTCTCGCGGCTGCCCACCGGTCTGCTGATGCTCCAGGACCGGGTGCCCTACGTGCTCGGACCGCGCCCCCGCTTCGTCCTGGACCGGGTCGAGGCGGGCGGCCGCCGCGAGGTGTCCTACCGGGTCCGCTCCGACCTGCGCGGCCGCTACCCGCTGGGCCCGCTCCAGCTGCGGCTGAACGACCCGTTCGGGATGTGCGAACTCACCCGGTCCTTCTCCACTCACGACACGCTGACGGTCGTACCGCGCGTGGAGCCGCTGCCCGCGGTCCGCCTGAGCGGCGAGGCCAAGGGGTACGGCGAGGGCCGGCAGCGCTCGCTGGCGCTGGCAGGCGAGGACGACGTGATCCCGCGCGGCTACCGCTACGGCGACGACCTGCGCCGCGTGCACTGGCGCCTGACCGCCCGCTACGGCGAGCTGATGGTGCGCCGCGAGGAGCAGCCACAGCGCTCGCGCTGCACGGTGCTGCTCGACACCCGGGGCCTCGCCTACCAGGGCGCGGGCCCGGACTCTGCCTTCGAGTGGGCGGTCTCCGGCGCCGCCTCCGTGCTGGTGCACATGCTGGAGCGGGGCTTCTCCGTGCGGCTGCTGACCGACACCGGGAACTCGGTGCCCGGCGAGGGCGCCGACGGGTTCGCCGGAGCGAACCAGGAGTCGGCCGACGCGGCCGGACTGATGATGGACACCCTCGCCGTGGTGGACCACTCCGACGGCACGAGCCTGTCCCGGGCGTACGACGTGCTGCGCGGCGGCAACGAGGGCCTGCTGGTGGCGTTCCTCGGCGATCTCGACGAGGAAGAGGCGGCGGTGGCCGCGAAGATGCGCCAGCGCAGCGGGGGCGCGGTCGCCTTCCTGCTGGACGGCGACCGGTGGGTGCGTGAACCGAACGGCGCCCCCGGTCCGATGAACGGGCAGGAGGAGCGGCTGCGGATGCTGCGCGAGGCGGGCTGGACGGCCGTGAGCGTGCCGCGGGGCGCTTCGCTGAACGAGCTGTGGCGCCAGGCGGACCGCGACCGGGCGGGCGTGATGACGGCGAGCGCGGCAAGCTACGGGGAGGGGCGTTCATGAGCGGGCGTGCTCGGCTGACGCTGTGCGCGGCGGCGGCCACCCTGATGGCGTCGTGCGCCCTGCTGCCCCTGGTGGAGCCGGCGACCTGGCTGGTGCAGGCGGCGTTCATGCTGGCGGTCCAGTCGGGCGCGGGCGCCGCGGCCCGCCGGGTCCCGCTGGCCCGGCCGCTGACCGTGGCGGTGCAGGCGCTGGTCACGCTGGTGATGCTGACCCTGGTCTTCGCCCGCGAGCACGCGTTCGTCGGCGTGATCCCCGGCCCCGAGGCCGTCCGCCACTTCGGCGACCTGCTGCAGGCGGGCGCCGACGACGTGGGCCGGTACGCGATCCCGGCCCCGCTGTCCGACGGCATCCGGCTGATGGTGATCGGCGCGGTGCTGCTGATCGGCCTGGCGGTGGACACCCTCGCGGTGACGTTCCGCAACGCCGCTCCGGCCGGTCTGCCGCTGCTGGCGCTGTACTCGGTCGCCGCGGGCCTGTCCGACGGGGCGGCCGACTGGCTCTGGTTCCTGGTCGCCGCCGCCGGTTATCTGGTGCTGCTGCTCGCCGAGGGCCGGGAGCGGCTCTCGCAGTGGGGCCGCGTCTTCGGCGGATCCGGTCGCGGCCCGGGCGGGCAGCCCGGTCCGGTCGCCCCCGTGCGCACCGGCCGGCGCATCGGGATGGCCGCGCTGGGCGTCGCCCTGGTGGTGCCGCTGCTGCCGCTGCCGGCGATACAGGGCGGCCTGCTCGGCGCGACGGGCGCCGGCGTGGGCGTGGGCAACGGCGGCGGGGGCACGATCTCCGCGGTGAACCCGCTGGTGTCGCTGCGTGACAGCCTGAACGTGGACGAGGACCAGACGGTCCTGACGTTGCGCACCAACGCCGGCGACATCTCCGACATGTACCTGCGGATCGTGTCGCTGGACGACTTCGACGGCACGACATGGAGGCCGGCCAAGCGCCATATCGTCGCTGTGCCCGACGACTTCCCCGCGCCCACGGGGCTGGCCCCCGACGTCAAGCGCACGGAGATCACCACCCGGATCGCGGCCGCCGACGGTTACGCCCAGGACTGGCTGCCGATGCCCTACCCGCCCAGCGGGGTGCAGATCAAGGGCAACTGGCGGTACGAGCCGGTCGGCATGACCCTCGTCGGCGACCACGGCCAGAACACCAGCGGCAAGACGTACCAGGTGACGAGCCTGGAGGTGCGGCCGACGGCGGAGCAGCTGGCGGCGGCGCCGGACGCCCCCGACTCGGTCCGCCGCGACTACACCAGGGTGCCGGACTCCCTGCCTTCGGTGGTGGCCCAGCAGGCCCGGCAGATCACCAAGGGCGCCGCGAACGGCTACGAGAAGGCGGTCAAGCTCCAGGACTACTTCGCGGTGACGGGCGGCTTCGAGTACGACACCCAGGTCGAGGTCGGCAGCGGCCCGAACGCGATCGCCCGCTTCCTGCAGGACAAGCAGGGCTTCTGCGTGCACTTCTCGTTCGCGATGGCGGCGATGGCCCGCACCCTGGGCATACCGGCGCGGGTGGCAGTGGGCTTCGCGCCGGGCTCCCGGCAGGCGGACGGTTCGGTGGCGGTGGGCCTGAAGGACGCGCACGCCTGGCCGGAGCTGTACTTCGAGGGCGTGGGCTGGACCCGCTTCGAGCCGACCCCGACGCGCGGCACCACGCCCACGTACACCGTCCCGGAGTCCCCGGGCGCGGCGCTCCCCGAGCTGCCGCAGGCCTCGCGCTCGGCGGACGCCGCGCCGTCGGACGCGCCCTCGGCGAGCTCCGGCTGCTCGGCCCGGGAGAAGAAGCTCGACAACTGCGCGAGCGCGCTGCCGGTGGGCCGGTCGGGACAGGGCGGCGGCGGTGTCCCCTGGTACAAGATCGCCTCCTGGACGCTGCTGGGAGGCGCGGCACTCGCCCTGCCGATGCTGCCGATGCTGTGGCGGCTGAGACGGCGTTCGGCGCGGCTGGCGTCCGCCCAGCACTCCGCGGCCGCCGGGGCTCTCCCGGGCAGGCGCGGCAAGGCGGGCGCGGGCGACGGGGCGGCGGACGAGGCCGCGACCGCGGTGCTGCTGGACGAGCCCGAGGAGGGGGCCGGAGCCGCCGCCGGGCATGTCCTGGCGGTGTGGCGCGAGCTCACCGACACGGCCTGGGACTTCGGCATCGAGCCGGACGAGGCGCTGACCCCGCGGCGGGCGGCGGCGCGGATCGTGCGGACCGGAGGGCTGGACGAGGCGGCGGGCCGTTCGGTGCACCGGGTCGCGGGCGCGGTGGAGCAGGTGCTGTACGCCCCGGAGCCGAGGGCGGACGCGGGCCTGGCCGACGAGGTCCGCACGGTGCGGGCGGCACTGCAGGAGAAGGCCGACTGGACCGCGCGGGTGCGGGCCGTCGTGGCGCCGCGCTCGGCCGTCCGCGCGCTCTGGGACCTCGCGGACCGCTGGACGGCCCTGAAAACGTCCTGGACGTCCCGGCTGACGGCGCTGGCGCGCCGGCCGTCCGGCCAGCAGGGCGGCTGAGCCACGGGCTGCCCTTGCTGGTCAAGGGCAGCCCCTGCTCATCAGCTGCTGGCCACGGGCAGCCCTTGCTCATCAGCGGGGCAGCCCGTGGTACGAGAACGCCGGACACGGTTGGCTGCGGTTGGCCGGACATGGTTGAGGGGGTGACCACCCGACTAGGTGGTCACCCCCTCAACCATGTCCGTGTAAGGCGGTGTCAGTGGCCGCCCTGCTCATCGCGGCGGCGCTGCCAGCGCTGCTCGATCCGGTCCATCATCGAGCGCTTCTGCCTGACCTGACCGCGTGCGGGCCTGGCGCCCGCGACTCCCGCAGCGGGCTGCTCACCCGGTTTGGGGGCCTTGCGCCAGCCGGTGACGGCGAGCACTGCGCAGCCCAGCATCACGAGGAAGCCGACCACGCTCAGCCACACCTGCTTGGCGACCATACCGGCCATGAGGAGCGCGATTCCCACGAGGAAGCCAGCGACCGCCTGGTAGACCCGCCGCCGGGTGTACGTACGCAGCCCGCTTCCCTCGAGCGCTGACGCGAACTTGGGATCTTCGGCGTACAGCGCTCGCTCCATCTGCTCGAGCATGCGCTGCTCGTGCTCCGAGAGCGGCACGGAGTCCTCCTCATCGTGCAGTCGCCGGGGCGACCCGGGGGGTCCCTTCAGGATAGGCGGGGAATCGCCCCCGTGAAACCCGCCCCTCTACGCCAATTGGCCAACCGAAGCCCGTCATGGACGTCCCGGCTCGCTGAGGTTTCCATTCCCCGGCGGCCGACCCGTCATGCCGGGCGGTCTCCCTCGATCATACGGCGCACAGCGGCCGAACGGGGGGCCTGTGGCGTACTGCATGCGCAGCCGAGCCCCTGATCAGCGGTGCGTCCCGGGAGGCGCTCAGCTCCCTTCGGTCCCCCGTGCCTCACCCAGCACATGCAGCTGGGTGGCGACGGAGTGGAAGGCGGGGAGTTCGGCGGCCGCCTCCTCCAGCTTCAGCAGCGCTTCCAGCGCTCCGGGCTCGGTGTCCACGAGCACGCCGGGCACGAGATCGGCGAAGACCCGCACCCCGTGCACGGCCCCCACGGTGAGGCCCGCGCCTTCGACGAGTTGGGTGAGCTGCTCGGCGGTGAAGCGGCGCGGGACGGGGTCGCCCTCGCCCCAGCGGCCGTCCGGCGAGGTGAGCGCCTGCCGGGCCTCCTTGAAGTGGCCCGCCAGGGCGCGCGCGAGCACGGCGCCGCCGAGGCCGGCGGCGAGAAGGCTGAGGACGCCCTCGGCCCGCAGCGCGGCCACCGCGTTACGGACGCCTTCGGCCGGATCGTCGACGTACTCCAGGACGCCGTGGCACAGGACGGCGTCGTAGCCTCCGCGCTCGACCACGTCGAACAGCCCGTGGACATCGCCCTGGACGCCCCGCACCCGGTCGGCCACGCCGGCCTCGGCGGTGCGTCGCTCCAGGGCGAACAGCGCGTTGGGGCTGGGGTCGACGACCGTGACCCGGTGCCCGAGGAGAGCCACGGGCACCGCGAAGTTGCCGCTGCCGCCTCCGGTGTCGAGGACGTCCAGCGACTCGCGGCCGGTCGCCTTGACCCGGTCTTCGAGGACGTCGCGCAGGACCTCCCAGACCACGGCGGTGCGGAGCGAGGCACGGGACCGGGACGGGCCGGAGCGTGACGGCGCCGGCTGGGGGCCGGGGTGGGAGACGGGCGGGCGCATCGGGTCCGACACGGCAGTTGACTCCTCGGCGCGGCACCGCCTCTTGCGCGGCGGAGCGAACGGGCTGCCTTCCCGAGCTGGTCCGGGCCGGCACGCGGGCGGACGGAGGGAAGGCTTCAGGCGTCTTCCACCCTATTGCCTCCGGCTTCCCGCCCGGTCACCCGACCGGCCTGCGGCTTCCTGCCCGATCACCCGACCGGCCTGCCCTCTTGCCTCCGGCTCCCGTCCGGTCATCCCACCGGCCTGCGCTCCCCCGGCCGGTCAGACACGCGTACGCCGGCGGCAGACCGCGTCGGCGCGCCGCACCGGCGGACCGCGTCGCCAGGCCGCGTCGACGGGCCGGGCCGACGGACGCGAGCAGGGCCGCGGGGCCACGTCAACCCGCGTCCGGGAGGTCGCGGCCCGCTCCCGGGCCGCCCGGATCGCCCTCCTCCTGGCGCGGCTGCGGCAGAACCGGCTGGAGCACCAGCATCCGCTCGACGAGACGAAGGAACATCGCGACGTCGCGTATCAGATCGTCGGCGTCCCGCCGGTTGGCCGCGCCCTGGATGCCTGCCTCGGCCCGGGCGCGGCGCCGGGCCCCGGAGGCGAAGAGCGCGCTCCACTCGGTCAGTTCGGGCGCTATCTCGGGGAGCACTTCCCAGGCGCTGCGGATGGGGGCCCGGCGGCGGGTCGAGGGTTCCGGGCGGGCACGGGCGGCGAGCACGGCCGCCGCGGTGCGCAGAGCCGCCAGATGGGCTGTGGCGTAGCGCTCGTTGGGGGTTTCGAGGACGGCCGCCTCGTCCAGCCCGGCACGGGCCTGGGCGAGCAGGTCGAGAGCGGCGGGCGGGGCCGTGGTGCGGCGCAGCACGGGGTGCACGTCGCTCGCGGGGCCGTTCAGTGAGGGGGCAGGGCCGGTGGCGCGGCGCCGGCGTGCGGCGGCTGCGTGGTAGGCGGCCATGACGAACCTCCTGTCGTCTGTGTGACGGCTCGTCCGATACGGGCTGCCGTATGTCCCCATCGTGCGGTATGCCACTGACAATCCGTGCCGACCTGCTGTTCTTCTCAGCGAGGGTGACGAGAGGGGCTTCGCCCGAGCTGCCCTTCACCATGATCGATGAGCGGTTCGCGGTGTCGCTGTCCCGGTGATCGGGGCCAGGTGTCCCGGGATCGTCTGCCGTGACGCGTTGCCGGGCTCGCGAGATGGCCTGTCCACCGGGACGACGGACAGGCCACGTCGGCGTCGTGAACTGCCGGATCGTGATGACGCCTCCGCCGAGCCGGCCGTCCTTGCCCTGCACCCCCTCCCGTGCCTGCTCGAGGATCGCGGCGGGGTCGCCCTCGACGAAGTGGAAGGTGGTGTCGGAGAGGGTGAACGAAGGACGTCCGTGGCGGGTCATGACGAACACCGAGGTGCGGAACGGGGGCTCGTCACCCCACCAGCCGCGCCACTCATGGTCGTTCCAGGGCCCGCGCTGGGGCCCGAACTTGTTGCGGCCTGTGATCTCGGCGCCGATGTCGCGTGCGTAGTCGCGCGTGACGTGGTCGTCGAGGCCCCGGCTCCCGCCAGGGTCGGTGCGCATGGGCCGGCTCGCCGTGGCGCCTGCCCAGGAGAACAGCCTGGCGGACGCCCCTTCCACGACGGGACCGACCTCACGGGAGGCCGGTCCTCGAACCGCACGAGTGGCGCGTCACGCAGCGCTGTGCGGCGCCCGCCGCCTTCCCCGTCCACAAGTCCATATACGCGACCTCACAGCCGGCACTCGCTCTACTCGCCGTCGGCCAGGACGAGGGCACGACCTGCGCGACTCGCCAGGTTCAGTGCGCATTCGCCAGGTTCAGCGCACATCCGCCGGGTTCATACGGGCCGGACACCTGCGCTTTTGCTTCGAGCGGAGGTTCGGGCTATTTTTTGCACTGACCAGTCAGTTCAAAAATTGCTCCCAGGGGGGAACGAATGGACGGAGTCGGCGTCACAGCCGACGGCTTCGGGCTCCGAGGTCCTCGCGGCTGGGCGTTCCGGGACGTCGCCGTCGACGCGGAGCCCGGCTCGCTGATCGCGATCGAAGGGCCCTCGGGCTCCGGCCGCACGAGCCTGCTGCTCGCCCTCACCGGGCGGATGAAGGCCGGCGAGGGGACGGCGACCGTGGGAGGGGCACGGCTGCCCAAGCAGCTGACGGCCGTGCGCCGCATCGCCGCGCTCGCGCACGTACCCGGTGTCACGGATCTCGAACCGGCTCTGACCGTGGGGGAGCATCTGCGCGAACGGGCGCTGCTGCAGCGGCGGTTCGGTGGCTCCCTGCGCGATCTGCTGCGGCCGCGCGCGGTCCGGACGGCCGAGGCGGAGCTGCGGATCGGCGCCGCGCTCGATGCGGCCGGACTCGATCGCGAGGCGCTGCCCAAGGGCTCACGGACGGCCGTGCGCGACCTGGAACGCGTCGAGGCGCTGCGGCTGTCGGTGGCGCTGGCGCTGGTCGGACGGCCCCGGCTGCTCGGCGTCGACGACGTGGACCTGAAACTGACGCAGGCCGAGCAGGCGGAGGTCTGGGCACTGCTCGGGTCCCTCGCCGAGGCGGGGACGACGGTCCTGGCGGTGTGCGCCGAGGCGCCCGAGGGCGCCGTCACGGTGACGACCGGCGCGGACGCCGTCCCGTCCGGCGAGCGGCCGGCCGGACCGGGAGACGACCGGCGGGCCGGCCCGCGAGTCGAGCAGCGCCCCGGCCCGCAGGACGACCGCCGAGCCGGACCTGAAGACGAACAGCGAGCCGGACCGCACGGCGGACAGGAAGCCGGAGCGGCGGCGGAAGCGGGACCTGACGCCGCGCCGGAAGTCCGCCCGGAGAAGGAGGAGGAGTCCGATGCGCTCACCGAGACTCGCCGCGCTTGAGCTCAGGCGCTTCGGCCGGGGCCGGCTGCCCCGGGCGGCCCTCGTCGCGCTCCTGCTGCTGCCCCTGCTGTACGGCGCGCTCTACCTGTGGTCCTTCTGGGACCCCTACAGCCGGCTCGACCGCATCCCGGTGGCGCTGGTCAACGAGGACCGGGGGGCGACCGCCGGGGGCGAGAAGATCACCGCCGGGGACGACATCACCGAGAGTCTGCGTGACAGCAAGGTCTTCGACTGGCACGAGGTGAGCTCCGCCGAGGCACGCGCGGGCGTGGAGGACGGCAGGTACTACCTGTCGCTCACCATGCCGGCCGACTTCAGCCGGCGGATCGCCTCCAGTTCGGGCGACTCCCCCGAGACGAGCGCCCTCCAGGTGCGCACCGACGACGCGAACAACTACATCGTCGGGCAGATCTCGCGCACGGTGTTCGGCGAGGTACGCAGGGCTGCGTCCACGAAGGCCTCGCGGTCCTTCCTGGACAAGATCTTCGTGTCGTTCTCCGACATCCACGGCGCGACCGCGAAGGCCGCCGACGGGGCCGACGACCTCAACGGGGGCATCGGGAAGGCGGAACAGGGCTCCAAGGACCTCGCGGACGGCCTCGGCGACGCCAAGGACGGCAGCGGCAAGCTGGCGAAGGGGCTGAAGAAGCTCGACAAGGGCGCCGACAGCCTCCAGGACGGGTCCCGGAAGGTCGCGGACGGCACCCAGAAGCTCGCCGACAAGGTCAACGGGGTCGCCGACGCCCTGGGCCCCTTCGTCAAGGACAACGAGAAGACCATCGGCGACACCGCCCAACTGGTCGCGGACTCCTCGAAGGTGATCCACGACAACCTGGAAACCCTCGTGAAGGCCGCCCCGGTGGCCGCCACGGGCGCTCACACGGCCTCGGACACGCTCCACGCGGTGTACAAGGCGCGCTGTGAGACGCCGGTGCTCCCCGACCCCGCGTGCCCCGACCTGAAGAAGGCCGAAGACGCAGCCGCCGACGTGGCGAAGGTCGCCGACGACGTCGACACCCTGGTCGCCGACCAGGGCGGCGATCTGAAGACGCTCCGCACGAACCTCACCGCGCTGCAGAAGCAGGCGCAGTCGCTCGCCGACGACGCCCCGCATCTCTCCGAGGACCTCGACGACGCCGTGTCCCGGGTCAACGCGCTGAACACCGGGGCCGCGAAGGTCGCCGAGGGCGCCAAGAAGATCAACACCGCTCTCGGCAAGGCCAAGACGGGATCCGTGAACCTGGACGAGGGCGTCGGCAAGCTGGAGACGGGCGCCCAGGACCTCAACGGCGGCATGTTCAAGCTCTCCGACGGTTCCGGCAAGCTCGCCGACGGTCTGCACGAAGGCGTCGGCCGGATCCCCGACTACGACGCCCGGCAGCGCGACGCGCGCACCGCCGTCATGGCCGACCCGGTCCAGCTCGCCTCCCACGACCAGCACAAGGCGCCCAACTACGGCACCGGTTTCGCCCCGTACTTCATTCCCCTGTCGCTGTGGGTGGGCGCGATGGTGGCGTACATGCTGATCGCGCCGATGAACCGGCGCGCGCTCGCCGCGGGCGCCCCGGCCTGGCGGATCGCGCTGGCGGGCTGGCTGCCGGTGGTCGCGGTCGGGGTGCTGCAGACGACGGCGCTGATGGCCGTGCTGCACTGGGCGATCGGCCTGGAGATGGCCCGGGCGGCCGGCACCGTGGGATTCCTGTTCCTGGTGGCGGCGTGCTTCGCGGCTCTCGTGCAGTGGCTGAACGCGCGCTTCGGAGCGGCGGGGCGGATCCTCGTCCTGGCGCTGCTGATGCTGCAGTTGACGTCCGCGGGCGGCACCTATCCGGTGCAGACCAGCCCGGGCTTCTTCAACGCCGTCCACCCCTGGCTGCCGATGAGTTACGTCGTCGAGGCGCTCAGAAGGCTCATCAGCGGCGGCGGCCTGGGACCGGTGTGGCAGGCGTGCGCGGTGCTCGTCGCGTTCACCGCCGGCGCCCTGGTGCTGACCGCCCTGTCGGCGCGCCGCCGCCAGGTGTGGACGCTGGACCGGCTGCACCCGGAACTGAGCCTGTGACGATCGGGCGTACCGGAGGCCGCGTTCCTGTGACAATCAGGACCATGGAAAGCAGCACCACCTCGGGCGGCCGCACCCGCCGCGAGGCCACTCGGCAGAAACTCTACGAGGCGGCCGTCACCCTCATCGCCGAACAGGGCTTCTCCGCCACCACGGTGGACGAGATCGCCGAACGCGCCGGCGTGGCGAAGGGCACGGTCTACTACAACTTCGCGAGCAAGTCGGTCCTCTTCGAGGAGCTGCTGAGGCACGGCGTGGGCCTGCTCACCGCCTCGCTGCGCGAGGCCGCCGAGGACACGGCGCGAGGCGGCGGGAACAGGGTCGACGCCCTGGACGCGATGATCCGCGCCGGTCTGGTCTTCATCGACCGCTACCCGTCCTTCACCCAGCTGTACGTGGCCGAGCTGTGGCGCACCAACCGGGCGTGGCAGTCCACGCTGATGGTCGTGCGGCAGGAGGCGGTGGCCGTCGTCGAGGGAGTGCTGCGCGAGGGCGTCGACAACGGCGAGTTCAGCCCCGAGATCGACGTGCAGCTGACAGCGGCCGCGCTGGTCGGCATGGTGCTGGTGGCCGCCCTGGACTGGCAGGCCTTCCAGCCCGAGCGGTCCCTGGACGACGTCCATTCGGCGCTCTCCCGGCTGCTGCAGGGGCGGGTGAGCGGCCGCCGCTAGCCCACCGCCACGCGCGGGTGCTCACGTGGTCGGCACGCGTGGGCCACGCGCGGGTCACGCGGAAGCGCCGGTCCGTGACGGCCACGTCCCCCGTGGGCCGCCTCGGACCGGCGCTTGTGCGTACTCCCCCGTTCCCCCGTTCCCCCCGTTTTCTCCCCTGTGCTTCCCCTGCAGCCCCGTGGTCCCCCGCAGTTCCCCGTACGGTCGTTCCCCCGAGGGCTCCCCCGTGTCTCGCTCCCGCCGAGCCGGTCGGCCGGCGGAAGGAGCGGATCGAGGGCCGCTCCGTTCCGGCGCCCCGTGTCGCCGGTACCGGAGCCGCGCCCCTTCTCCGTGCCTCCACTCTCCCGTCCGCGCAGGTCGCGCCCCATCCGCGCGCGTACTCAAATTCTCCCCTGGGTACGCGTACTCAGGTCTGCGTGCTCGTCCCCAGGACGCCGGGCGGCCCACTGGCTACGATCGCGTCCGTGTCCGTACTCCCCCTTGTGTTCACCAGCGGCTGGGCCAGCGGCGTCAACGCCTACGCGGTGGTGCTCCTGCTCGGCGTCTTCGGCGCGACCGGCGTGAGCGACGACGTCCCGCAGACGTTGCAGCGCCCCGAGGTGCTCGCCGTCGCGGCCGTCCTGTTCCTGTGCGAGGCGGTGGCCGACAAGATCCCGTACGTGGACTCGGCGTGGGACGCGGCCCACACGGTGGTGCGGCCGCTGGCGGGCGCCTGGGTGGGCGCGCTGCTCGCCGGGCAGAGCGGTTCGCTCCCCGACGCGGCCGCGGCAGCGCTCGGCGGTTCGACGGCCCTGGCCAGCCACGCCGTGAAGGCGGGCACGCGGATGGCGGTCAACACCTCCCCGGAGCCCTTCAGCAACATCGTCGTGAGCCTGGCGGAGGATCTCGGGGTCGCCGGGATCGTCACGTTCGCGATCTTCCACCCGGTGGCGGCCTCGTTCGTCGCGGGGGCGCTGCTGCTGACCGGGCTGCTGGTCCTGTACTTCCTCGTCTCACGGATCCGCCGGTTCCTGCGGCGCAGGGCGCAACGGCGCGAGGAACGCCGGCTCGGCGCGTCCCCGTGGCCGCCGCCGCCGGGCTGATCACGTCACTGTCGGTGGCGGCCGATACAGTCACGGGCATGGCAGGGATTGCGGTGATCGGCGCCGGGATGGGCGCGCTGACGGCGGCCGCCCGGCTGGCCGTGGCGGGCCACCGGGTGACGGTGTACGAGCGGACGCAGACATACGGCGGAGCGGTGCGCCGCTTCGAGCGGGACGGCTTCGTGTTCGACACCGGCCCGACGCTGCTCCCCCTGCCCGCCGTCTACCGCGACCTGTTCGTCAAGACCGGCAAGGAACCGCTGGAGTCCTGTGTCGAGCTGGTCCAGGTCGACCCGTCCGCACGGCACGTCTTCGCGGACGGCTCGGAGGTGTCCCTGCCCAACGCCTCGCGCGCGGGGGTCGTCTCCGCGCTGGACGAAGCGCTCGGCGCGGGAGCCGGGCAGCGCTGGGGCGACTTCCTGGTGCGCGCCCGCGAGGCCTGGGACCGCACCCGGCGCCCGCTCCTGGAGGAGCCGCTGTGGCCGAACTGGTCGGTCCTCGCCGACCGCGAGCCCTACCCGGCGGTCCCCCACAAGCGTCTGCTGCGCACCCGTCGGGCGGCCACCCTGGCCGAGGTCGGGGCCTGGGAGCTGCGCGATCCCCGGCTCGCCGCGATGCTGGAGGGCCACGCGCTGGCGTACGGTCTCGACCCCCGGATCACTCCGGCGAGCGCGGCCGTCCTGCCCTACATGGAGCACGCCTTCGGCACCTGGTACGTGCGCGGGGGGATGCGGGAACTGGCCCGCGCGGTGTACGAGCGCTGTCTGGCCCGCCGGGTCGAGTTCGTCTTCGGCGCCGAGGTCGCGCGGATCCTGGACAAGGACGGCCGGACGGCGGGCGTGGAACTCGCCGACGGCACGGTGGCGGAGGCGGACTTCGTTCTGGCGCCGGGCGGCTTCGCCGGCCTCCCCGCCCGAGGCGAGGGCGAGGTCGCGCCCCAGCGGGGGCTGCCGAGCCGGCTGACCGTGCTGCTGGCGCTGCGCGGCCCCCGGCCGGAGGGAACAGCGCACCGCACGGTCGTGCACGCGCCGGACCGGGAGGCGGAGCGGGAGAGCCTGTTCGGTCCGGCGCCGTCCGTGCCCGCTCGGCCGACGGTCACGGTGCTGCGGCCCGACGACGCCCGGCTGGCGCCCGACGGCGACCATGAGCCGGTCACGCTCAGTGCCGTGGTCCCCGCCGGCGCGCAGACGTCCGACGCGAGCGTGGAGGCGCTGCTCGACGCCGCCGGGCGCGTCGTGCCCGGGCTGCGCGAGCGCCTGCTGTGGCGCGAGGTGCGCACTCCCGCCGACATCGCGCGCGAGACCGGCGCGGCGGGCGGCGCCGTCCCCGCGCCCGCGCTGGCCGCGGCCGGAGGGCGGCTGCTGCATCCCGCCAACTCCACCGGCCTGCAGGGCCTGTTCACCGTCGGCGGCTGGTCGCACCCGGGCGGCGGGCTGGCTCACGCCGGCATGTCGGGCACGCTGGTGTCCGGACTGATCGTGGAGGGGCCGGAGTTCCGCGGTTCGCGGTGAGGCCGTGAACGGCGGGGCGCACGGCCGGGCGAACCGGCGTCGGGGCGAACGCGGTCGTCAGAACCGGTACTGCTCGTCGTAACCGTTGCCCTGGCCGGGCTGCCGCCCGTCGCCCTGGTACGGGTACTGCTGCTCGGGCGGGAGTTCGCCGCCGAGCGGGTCGTCGGCGTTGCGCTGCTGCGGGACCCAGACCCCGCCGGGCGGGGTCTCCCCGTAGCCGCCGGCGCCGTACTGGTCCTGACCGTAGCCCTGTTGCCCGTACTGCTGCTGGCCGTACCCGGCGTCGTAGGAGCCGCCGCCGTAGGTCTGGGTGCCGATGTACGGGTCGGAGTAGGCGGCGTACTGCTGCTCGCCCGTCGCGTCGTAGCCGTACTGCTGCTGGTGGTACCCGGCGTAGGTGTCGTAGCCGTAGTTCTGGTCCGCTCCCTGGGCGGCCGTGGCGTACTGGTCCTGGGGCTGGCCCTGGCCGGTCGCTGCCGCGTGCGCGGCGTCGCTGTATATGCCGTAGGAGCCGGTGTCGTCGGGCAGGGGCTGCGGCTCGTAGACGGAGGTGGTCGCGGCGGCCGGGTCGAGGGAGCGTGACGCGGGGGTGAAGACGTCGTCGCGGTCGAAGTCGTCGTCACCGTAGGCGCTCTTGCCGCCGAAGCCGTTCTTGTCGTGGCCGCCGAACGCCACGTCGTCGCCGTGGGGCGCGCCGTCGTCGTAGCCGGCCTCGGCCGACTCCAGGCCGGAGACCTCCAGCGTGGGGTCCTGCCGTTCGGCCCTGCCGCGGCGGCGCTTGGGGACGGCCGCGCCGTCGCCCTCCGTGTCCGCGCGGCGGAAGGCCCAGCCCTCCGCGAAGCCGCGGCGGAACGACAGGGTGACGTAGGTCTGGCCGACCGCGAAGGCGGCCGCGCCCAGCGCGATGACGACAACCGACGGGATCAGGACACCGAGGACGACGCCGAGGAAGCCGACGAAGGCCAGCAAACGCCAGCGCAGCCGGGCCTTGTACTGCAGCAGAACCTCGCCGAGCAGCCACAGCGCGACGACGCCGAACGCGATGTAGAGGACCGTCCAGCCCATGTACGCCCCTCTCCCAGTGGCCGCTACGCAGTGTGTCGTATGTGGGTGCGACCGGTCTAGGCCTGCGGCGGATGGTGCAGGCCCAGGTTCTCGTAGATTTCCAGCGTCGCCGTGGAGTTGTTGAGCGTGATGAAGTGCAGTCCGGGCACTCCCTCGGCCAGCAGCCGTGCGCAGAACTCCGTGGCGAAGTCGATGCCAATGGAGCGTACAGCGGCCGGATCGTCTTTGGCTGTGAGGATCCGCTCTTTCAGGGCGGCCGGGAAGCGGGCGTTGCTGAGCTGGGGCAGGCGTTCCAGCATCTTCACGCTCGTCACCGGAAGGACCTCCGGGATGACCGGAGTCACACATCCGGCCGCCTCGACCCGGTCGCGCAGGCGCAGATAGGACTCGGGGTCGAAGAACATCTGCGTGATGGCGTAGTCGGCGCCGGCCCGGCACTTGTCGACGAAGTGCGACACGTCCGTGTCCCACTCGCCGGAGCGCGGGTGCATCTCGGGGAAGGCGGCGACGCCCACGCAGAAGTCGCCGGACTCCTTGATGAGCCGGACGAGTTCGGCGGCGTACGTCAGGCCCTGCGGGTGCGGCACCCAGGGCCCCATCGGGTCGCCGGGCGGGTCACCGCGCACGGCCAGCATGTTGCGGATGCCGGCGTCCGCGTACTGGCCGATGATGTTGCGCAGCTCGGCGACGGAGTGGTCCACGGCGGTGAGGTGCGCGACCGGCGTCAGGGTGGTGTCGACGACGATCTGCTGGGTCTCCTTGACCGTGGTGGCACGGGTGGACCCGCCGGCGCCGTAGGTCACCGAGACGAAGTCGGGGGCGACCGCCTCGACCCTGCGCAGGGCGTCCCACAGGCTCCGCTCACCCTTCGGCGTCTTCGGCGCGTAGAACTCGAACGAGTACGTCGTCTTGCCGGTCGCCAGGATGTCGCGCACGGTGCGCGCGCGGTCCGTCCTGGTGGATGCGGTTCCTAGGGCCATACCGGCAGGTTAGCCAGGGGCGGGCCGTCCCCCAACCGGATGCGGGAAAATTGCCCGGATTGTCGAGTTGTTGTCCACCCCTTGGACAATCGTACGAGGACGGCACAGGCGGCGAGACCGCAGGCCCCGCGGCGTGGGAGCGGGCGGTACGAGTGCCGGCGGCACGAGAGCGGCGTGAGGCCGGGCGGCCGGGCGCCGCGAGCTGGAACCGACGGGCTACCCCTGGCTCAGGCGCACGGCGAACTCCGCCGCCGCGGCGCCCGGATCGTCCGCCTGCGTGATCGCCCGGACCACGACGACCCGGCGGGCGCCCGCCGCGAGCACCTCGTCGAGGTTGCCGAGGTCGATGCCGCCGATCGCGAACCAGGGGCGATCGGCGCCGAGGGAGGCCGTGTGCCGCACCAGGTCCAGGCCGGGCGCATGACGGCCCGGCTTGGTGGGAGTGGGCCAGCACGGACCGGTGCAGAAGTAGTCCACGCCCTCCTCGGCCGCGGCGGCCTCCGCCTCCGCTGCCGAGTGCGTGGAGCGGCCCACCAGGACGCCGCCGCCGAGGATCGCGCGGGCGGCGGGGACGGGCAGATCACCCTGCCCGAGGTGGAGCACGTCGGCGCCGGCGGCGTGAGCCACGTCCGCGCGGTCGTTGACCGCCAGCAGCTTGCCGTGCCGGGCACAGGCGTCCGCGAACACCCGCAGGTGCTCCAGTTCCTCGGCCGCCTCCATGCCCTTGTCCCGCAGCTGGACGATGTCGACGCCGCCCGCGAGGACGGCGTCGAGGAACTCCGGGAGGTCGCCCTGGCGGGTACGGGCGTCCGTGCACAGGTACAGCCGGGCGGCGGACAGCCGGGTACGGGCGGTGTCGGGCATGCGAAGTCCCCCAGGATGGTGGCGTACGGGGCCGGGTGCGCCCCCGTACGCCGGTGTCGATGCGAATCGCAGGTCAGACGGCGAGCGCCTGGGCGCGGCGCTTCACCTCCGTGCCGCGATTCTCGCTCAGGGCCTGCGCGGGCGTGCCGGGCAGGCTCGGGTCGGGGGTGAAGAGCCACTCGAGCATCTCTTCGTCGGTGAAGCCGTCGTCCCGCAGCAGGGTGAGGGTCCCGACCAGGCCCTTCACCACCTTGTCCCCGTCGATGAAGGCGGCGGGGACGTGCAGCGCACGGTTCTCCCCCCGGCGTACGGCGATGAGCTGGCCGTCCTTGATCAGCTGCCGGACGCGGATCACGTCGACATCGAGCATCTCCGCGATGTCGGGCACGGTGAGCCAGGCGGGGACGAGAGCATCGGTCTTTGCGTCAATCTCGGTCACGGGAACAAGCCTGCCATCTGCCACCGACAGTCGGAAGCCGGGCCGGTCCGACCGGGCCGTCCGAGGTCAGGCGGTCGCGGCCTTCAGCGGCCTCGCCGGGTCACCGAGGAGCCGGGGATTCATGGGGGTACCCGCCTCGATCAGCCGTCTGCCCTGGGCGAGATCGCGGGGGCGCCCCACGGCCAGCAGGGCGATCAGACGGTCCTCGCGCAGCCAGCAGACCGTCCACGCCGGCCCGGAGGGGTCGCCGCGCCACACCGTGCCGTCGGCGTCGGCGTGGTGTCCGGCGTACTGGACGAAGCGGCCGAACTGCTCGGACCAGAAGTACGGGACCGGGTCGTAGACGGCGGCGGGCTCGTCGGTGGCCGCGCCGACGATGTTCGCCGCGACCGTGCGCGGCCCCTGGAGCGCGTTGTCCCAGTGATGGACGAGCAGCCTCTCGCCGTACCGTCCGGACGGGAAGGAGGCGCAGTCGCCGACCGCGTACACGTCCGGCAGCGAGGTGCGCAGTGCGGCGTCGGCCACGATCTCGCGGTGCGCGCCGAGCTCGATGCCGGAGCCGGCCAGCCAGGCGGTGGCGGGGCGGGCGCCGATGCCGACCACGACGGCGTCGGCGGGCACACGCGAGCCGTCGTCGAGGACCACCGCGCCGGGCTCGACGTGCTCCACCCGCGCGCGGGTGCGCAGCGCGATGCCGCTGTCGGCGTACCAGGCGGCCATCGGGGCGGCGGCCTCGGCGGGCAGGGCCCCGGCCAGCGGCCGGTCGGCGGCCTCGACGACGGTGACCTCGCAGCCGGCCTCGCGCGCGGCCGTGGCGAACTCCGCGCCGATCCAGCCCGCGCCGACGACCACGACGTCGTGCCGGCCCGCGAGGACGGGCCGCAGGCGTTCGGCGTCGTCCAGGGTGCGCAGCAGGTGCACGCCGGGCACTCCCTCGGCGCCGGGCAGCCGGATCGGCTCGGCGCCGGTGGCGAGGACGAGGACGTCGTACGGGACGGGCCCGCGCCCGGTGTCCAGCTCGTGGTCGGCCGGGCGCAGGCCGAGGACCTCGCGGCCGAGTTCCAGCTCGATGCCGAGGCTGTCGAAGTCGACGTCCAGGGCGGACCCCTCGGCCTTGCCGAGCAGTACGGCCTTGGACAGCGGCGGGCGGTCGTAGGGCTGATGGGGTTCGGCGCCCAGCAGCGTCACCCGGCCGTCGAAGCCCTGTTCGCGCAGGGCGACCGCGGTCTGCACCCCGGCCATGCCCGCGCCGACGACCACCACGCGGCGCCCGCCCGGCCTGTCCTCTTCCTGCCTCTGCTCGCTCACCTGATCACCTTAGACAACTGACGATCAGTCAGTCAGCCGTCGTGCTCCGTGACCTGCTCCACACCGTCCGCACCGTCCGTAGCTTCTGCACCGTCTGCACCGCCCGTAGCGTCCGAGTCGTCTGTGAGCTGCTCCACGACGCTCGTGCCGCTGCCGGGCTGCGACTCCCACTCCCAGCTCTCGTCGAGGCGCACCCGGCCGTCGGGGAGCTCGACGACCGTGGAGACGCAGTGCCCCGAGGACGTCGTCCCGTCGTGCTTGAGCTGGACGTACCGGAAGTCGAGACGGTCTCCCTCCCGAGTACCCACCAGATGCCCGCGTACGACCTCGCCGCCCGCGTAATCCGCCCAGACCGCCCCGTCCCGCTCGTGGTAGGCGAAGCGGGTGCGGGCGCCGACCTGTCCGGGCCCCTGGTCGGCGACGGGGGCGAGGAAGAGGCCGTCCAGTGACCGGGCCATGTGCGGAGGCTCCCTTACTGCGGTGTGCGGCGGCGGGCTAGGGTGGCCACGGTAGAGCACTCGCGGGAGCCCGGACGCACCGGGCTGAGAGGGAGGCTGGCGGCCTCCGACCGTACGAACCTGATCCGGGTCATGCCGGCGAAGGGAGGGGCTGGACGCCCATGTCGTCTCCGCGTACGTCAGACGTCCTCGTCATCGGGGGCGGGATCATCGGGCTGGTCACGGCCTGGCGGGCCGCGCAGCGCGGTCTGGCCACGGCGGTGGTGGACCCGGACCCGGGCGGCGGGGCCGCCCGGGTGGCCGCCGGGATGCTGGCCGCCGTCACGGAACTGCATTACGGCGAGCAGACGCTGCTCGGCCTCAATCTGGCGTCGGCCCGGCGCTATCCGGACTTCGCGGCCGAGCTCACCGAGCTGACCGGACAGGATCTCGGCTACCGGCGCTGCGGCACGCTGGCCGTCGCGCTGGACGCCGACGACCGGGCTCACCTGCGTGAACTGCACGCGCTGCAGCGGCAGTCGGGACTGGAGTCGGAGTGGCTGTCCGGGCGGGAGTGCCGGCGTCTGGAGCCGATGCTCGCGCCGGGGGTGCGCGGCGGGCTGCGAGTGGACGGCGACCACCAGGTCGACCCGCGGCGGCTGGCGCGGGCCCTGGTGAGCGCGTGCCAGCGGGCGGGCGTGGTCTTCCGCCGGGCCTGGGCGGAGGGGCTGACCGTGGTGGGCGAGCGGGCCGCGGGGGTCGTCACCCGCGACGGCACCACGCTGGCGGCGGGGCAGGTGGTGCTCGCCGGCGGCAGCCTGAGCGGGCGGCTCGCGGGACTCCCGCAGGACGTCGTGCCGCCGGTGCGGCCCGTGAAGGGGCAGGTGCTGCGGCTGACCGTGCCACGGCGGTACGCGCCGTTCCTGAGCCGGACCGTACGGGCCGTGGTGCGCGGCAGCCAGGTCTATCTGGTGCCGCGCGAGAACGGCGAGCTGGTGGTGGGCGCGACCAGCGAGGAGCTGGGCTGGGACACGACCGTCACGGCGGGGGGCGTGTACGAGCTGCTGCGCGACGCCCACGAGCTGATCCCGGGGATCACCGAGCTGCCGCTCACCGAGACCTGCGCGGGGCTGCGTCCCGCGTCCCCGGACAACGCGCCGCTGCTCGGGCCGACCCGGCTGGCGGGACTGTCCCTGGCGACCGGGCACTACCGCAACGGCGTGCTGCTGGCGCCGGTGACCGGCGACGCGCTGGCGCAGGTCCTGGCCACCGGGGAGCTCCCGGACGAGGCCCGTCCCTTCACACCCCGGCGCTTCGGCGTCGCCGCACTCTCGGAGCAGCCCGCATGAGCACCCTGAGCACCCGTCTGAACGTCTCCGTCAACGGTGAGCGGCGGAAGTTCGCTCCCGGCACCGTCCTCGACAGCGTCGTACGGTCCCTGACGCCGGCGCCCTGCGGGGTGGCCGCCGCGCTCAACGAGACCGTCGTCCCGCGCGCGCAGTGGCCGTCCACGGCTCTGCGCGACGGCGACCGCGTCGAGGTCCTCACCGCGGTCCAGGGGGGCTGAGCCATGGCCGACGACTCCTTCGTCCTCGGGGGCACGACGTTCTCCTCGCGGCTCATCATGGGCACGGGCGGCGCCACCGGCCTGGACGTGCTGGAACGGGCGCTGGTGGCGTCCGGGACCGAGCTGACGACGGTCGCGATGCGCCGGGTGGACCCCTCGGTGCACGGCTCGGTGCTGTCCGTGCTGGAGCGGCTGGGCATCCGGGTGCTGCCGAACACGGCGGGGTGCTTCACGGCCGGCGAGGCCGTGCTGACGGCGCGGCTGGCCAGGGAGGCGCTCGGGACGGATCTCGTCAAACTGGAGGTCATCGCCGACGAGCGGACGCTGCTGCCGGACCCGGTCGAGCTGCTGGACGCGGCGGAGACGCTGGTCGACGACGGGTTCACGGTGCTGCCGTACACGAACGACGATCCGGTGCTGGCGCGGAAGCTGGAGGACGTCGGGTGTGCGGCGGTGATGCCGCTGGGGTCCCCGATCGGCTCCGGCCTGGGCATCCGCAACCCGCACAACTTCCAGCTGATCGTGGAGCACGCGCGCGTGCCGGTGATCCTGGACGCGGGCGCGGGCACGGCGTCGGACGTGGCGCTGGCGATGGAGCTGGGGTGTGCGGGGGTGATGCTGGCGTCGGCGGTGACCCGGGCACAGGACCCCGAACGGATGGCGTCCGCCATGCGGGCCGGCGTCGAGGCGGGCCGGCTGGCCCGGCTGGCGGGCCGTATCCCGCGCCGCTGGTTCGCGCAGGCGTCGTCGCCCGCCGCGGGCCTGGCGGCGCTGGACCCGGAGCGCCCCGCGTTCTGACCCGTGCGACGGCGTCCGCGTCCCGCCACGCGCGTCACAGGTCGGCTGCAGTCGGCCGGCTGGAACGGCGGGGTGTCGGCGGCGGCTCGTACACTCACCTGCGTGGACACGACCCTTCAGGACCCTCTGGTCGGGCAGGTGCTCGACGGCCGGTACCGCGTCGAGGCGCGGATCGCGGTCGGCGGGATGGCCACGGTCTACCGGGCCGTGGACACCCGCCTCGACCGCGTGCTCGCCCTCAAGGTGATGCATCCGGCCCTCGCCGCCGACGACGCGTTCGTCGAGCGGTTCATCCGGGAGGCGAAGTCCGTCGCCCGTCTCGCCCACCCCAATGTCGTCCAGGTGTTCGACCAGGGGGCGGACGGGTCGTACGTCTATCTCGCCATGGAGTACATCGCCGGCTGCACCCTGCGGGACGTGCTGCGTGAGCGCGGGGCGCTGCAGCCGAGGGCCGCGCTCGACATCCTGGAGCCCGTGCTCGCGGCCCTGGGCGCCGCGCACCGGGCCGGGTTCGTGCACCGGGACATGAAGCCCGAGAACGTGCTGATAGGGGACGACGGGCGGGTCAAGGTCGCCGACTTCGGGCTCGTGCGGTCCGTGGACACCGTCACCAGCACGACCGGCGCGGTGCTCGGCACCGTCGCCTATCTCGCCCCCGAGCAGATCGAGCAGCCCGGCGCGGCCGACCCCCGGGTCGACGTCTACGCGTGCGGGGTCGTGCTCTACGAGATGCTCACCGGCGAGAAGCCGCACGACGGGGACTCCCCCGCGATCGTGCTCTACAAGCATCTCCACGACGACGTCCCGCCGCCGTCGGCCGTCGTGCCGGGCCTGCCGCCCGCGCTGGACACCCTGGTCGCCGCCGCCACCGCCCGCAGGCCCGACGTCCGGCCGCCCGACGCCGTCGCACTGCTGGGCGAGGCGCGGGAGGCGCACGGCGCGCTCAGCGAGGAGCAGCTGGACGCGCTGCCCCCGCTGGCCGTCTCCGCCGCGCACGACATCGCCGAGGACCGCACCAGCGTGATCCCGCGCTCGCTCACCGTGCCCCGGCCGCTGCCCGTCGACGGGGACGGCGACGACGAGGCCGCGGTCCACCGCACCTCCCGGTTCCAGAGCCCGCCGCCCCTGCCGCCCCGGCGGCGTTTCGCGCGGCCCCGGCGCGGGGTGCTCGCGGTCGTGACCGTCGTGCTGCTGGTGCTCGGCGTGGGCGCGGGCGTCTGGTACATCAACTCCGGCCAGTTCACCAAGGTCCCGGCGGTGCTGACGCAGAAGGAGGCCGAGGCCAGGCAGCGGCTGGAGGCGGCCGGGCTGAAGGTGGGCAAGGTCGAGCACCGGCACAGCGACACCGTCGAGCGCGGCACGGTCCTGGACACCGACCCCGAGCCGGGCGCCCGGATCCGCAAGCACGACGCGGTGACGCTGACCGTCTCCGACGGCCCCGAGATGGTGAAGGTGCCGGACGTGCGGGGCCTGCGGCTGAAGAAGGCCGAGACGACCCTCAAGGAGGAGGGCCTGGAACCGGGCCTGGTCACCGAGGAGTTCAGCGAGGACGTCGACCAGGGCGCGGTGATCAGCACCGATCCCGAGGCGGGCGCGCAGCGGCATGCGGACACCGCGGTCTCGATCGTCGTGAGCAAGGGCAGCCCGGTCGACGTCCCCGACGTCACCGGCGACGACCTGGCCGACGCCCGGACCGAGCTGCAGGAGGCCGGCCTGAAGGTGAAGATCGCCCCACAGCAGGTCACCTCCGAGTTCGACAAGGGGAAGATCGCGGCGCAGACGCCGGAGGAGGGCGGCCGGCTCGCCGCCGGCGGCACCGTGACGCTGACGCTGTCCAAGGGCCCGGAGATGGTCGAGGTCCCCGACGTGGTGGGCTCGAGTGTCGACGACGCCACATCGCTCCTCGAGCAGTCCGGGTTCGAGGTCAAGGAGGACCGTGGACTGCTCGGCCTGTTCGGCGACACCGTGAAGAAGCAGTCCGTGAAGGCCGGCGACACCGCGCCCAAGGGGTCGACGATCACGATCACCATCCGGTGACCGGCGGGGACCCCGGACATGACACCCTGAACGGGTGAGTTCCGCAGCCCCTTTCCCCTCCCGTAATCCCGTCGGCAGCCATGTCCCCGTGGCCGGCGGTCTGCACGACGTGGGCATGTCGTACGCCCACGACCTGAAGGCCGAGTCGGTCCAGGTGTTCGCGGCCAACCCGCGCGGCTGGGCCACGCCCGTGGGGAACCCACGCCAGGACGAGGCCTTCCGGGAGCGGTGCGCGGCGGAGTCGGTCCCGGCCTACGTGCACGCGCCGTACCTCATCAACTTCGGCTCGCACACCGAGGCGACCGTGGAGAGGTCGGTGGAGTCGATGCGGCACTCGCTGCGCCGCGGGCGGGCGATCGGGGCGCTGGGCGTGGTCGTGCACACGGGCAGCGCGACCGGCGGACGCGACCGGTCGGTGGCGCTGAAGCAGGTCCGCGAGCATCTGCTGCCGCTGCTGGACGAGCTCACCCACGACGACGACCCGTTCCTGCTGCTGGAGTCCACCGCCGGCCAGGGCTCGTCGCTCTGCTCCCGGACCTGGGACTTCGGGCCGTACTTCGAGGCGCTGGACGCCCATCCCAGGCTGGGCGTCTGTCTCGACACCTGCCATGTCTTCGCGGCCGGGCACGACCTGACCGGTCCGGCCGGCATGCACCAGACGCTCGACCTGCTGGTGGACACGGTGGGCGAGGGCCGGCTGAAGCTGATCCACGCCAACGACTCCAAGGACGTGGTCGGCGCCCACAAGGACCGGCACGAGAACATCGGCTCGGGTCACATCGGCGAGGACCCGTTCCGGGCGCTGATGACCCACCCGGCCACCGCGGGCGTCCCGCTGATCATCGAGACGCCCGGCGGCAAGGAGGGCCATGCGGCCGACGTGGAGAGACTGAAGAAGCTCCGGGACGGCGACTGAAGAAGCTCCGGGACGGCTGAGGCGCCGGCCGGTTCAGAGCTCGGGCCCGTCCCCCGGCTCCTCCTGGTACGAGTAGCGCTGCTCCCTCCAGGGGTCGCCGACGTTGTGGTAGCCGCGCTCCTCCCAGAAGCCGCGCCGGTCGGCCGTCATGTACTCGACGCCCCGGACCCACTTGGGGCCCTTCCAGGCATAGAGGTGCGGGACGACGAGCCGGACGGGGAAGCCGTGTTCCGCCGTGAGCAGCTCGCCGTCCTTGTGGGTGGCGAAGATCGTGCGCTCCGCGACGAAGTCGGCCAGGCGCAGGTTCGAGCTGAAGCCGTACTCGGCCCACACCATCACATGGGTGACGTTCGGCGCGGGCGGCGCGATGTCGAGGATCGTGCGGGCCGGGATCCCGCCCCATTCGGCGCCGAGCATGCTGAACTTCGTCACGCAGTGCAGATCGGCCATGACGGAGGCGTACGGAAGAGCCGTGAACTCCTCGTGGTTCCAGGAGCGCTTCTCGCTGTCGGCCGTGGCGCCGAAGACACGGAAGTCCCAGCGTTCGGGCCGGAACTTGGGCACCGGACCGTAGTGGGTGACGGGCCAGCCACGCTGCAGTCGCTGCCCCGGCGGGAGCTCGGACACCGCTTCTTCTCCAGATTCGCGCTCCACCGGGTGACCCATGACTCCATCCTGACAGACCCGGGACGGTGCACATGACCAGCCATGACCGCACACATCCCGGATCGGGCACCCGAGGGCAATACCGGATCAACCAACTGAGTATGCACTTACTGGACGATCTTCGGCGCCGGTGAAATCATGCGGCGGCAACCTCCCCGCAGTCCCGACGTGGAAGGAGCCTCTGCGATGCAGGGCGACCCCGAGGTCATCGAGTTCCTCAACGAGCAGCTCACCGGCGAGCTCACGGCCATCAACCAGTACTTCCTCCACGCCAAGATGCAGGAGAACTTCGGCTGGACGAAGCTCGCGAAGTACACCCGGCACGAGTCGTTCGACGAGATGAAGCACGCCGAGGTGCTCACCGACCGGCTCCTCTTCCTGGAGGCCCTGCCGAACTACCAGCGGCTGTTCCATGTGCGGGTCGGGCAGACGGTCAAGGAGATGTTCGAGGCCGACCGGCAGGTGGAGGTCGAGGCGATCGACCGCCTCAAGCGCGGCATCAAGGTGATGCGCGAGAAGGGCGACATCACCTCCGCGAACATCTTCGAGTCGATCCTGGCGGACGAGGAACACCACATCGACTACCTCGACACCCAGCTGGAGCTGGTGGACAAGCTCGGCGAGGCCCTGTACATCGCACAGCTGATCGAACAGCCGGAGAGCTGACCCGGCCGGGCCGGAGTCAGGCCGCGGCCGCGTCCTCGAGTCCGGCGAGGGCCGGCGCGCCGCGGTCGGCGACGGCCGCTGTCGCGAGGTCCCGGCGCGAACAGGCGCCCCTGCCGAGGATGGCCTGGATACGGCGGACGCACGAGCCGCAGTCGGTGCCGGCCTTGCATGCGGAGGCGACCTGGCGGGGGGTGCACGCTCCGTCGTCCACGTGCCGCTGGACCTGTGCCTCGGTCACGCCGAAGCAGCTGCAGACGTACACGCGGTTCACCTCCTCGCCGGGTCCCTGAGTCGTGCCGTACCGGATCTCGGAGTCCCCTTGATCGGTGAGGCAAACCTAACCTTACCCGGCGTCCCGCGGGCGCAAAAGGGCGGTGGGGCGCGGATCGTATGTGATCCGCGCCCCACCGCCCTCGCGCGTCGTGCCTACTGGTCGCGGTACATCTCCGCCACCAGGAACGCCAGGTCCAGGGACTGGCTGCGGTTCAGTCGCGGGTCGCACGCGGTCTCGTAGCGCTGGTGGAGGTCGTCGACGAAGATCTCGTCGCCGCCGCCCACGCACTCGGTGACGTCGTCGCCGGTCAGCTCGACATGGATGCCGCCCGGGTGGGTGCCGAGGCCCTTGTGGACCTCGAAGAAGCCCTTGACCTCGTCGAGCACGTCGTCGAAGCGGCGGGTCTTGTGGCCCGAGGCCGCCTCGTAGGTGTTGCCGTGCATCGGGTCGGTGATCCAGGCCACGGTCGCGCCCGAGGCGGTGACCTTCTCGACCAGCTCGGGCAGCTTGTCACGGACCTTGTCGGCGCCCATGCGGACGATGAAGGTCAGCCGGCCGGGCTCGCGGTCGGGGTCGAGACGCTCGATGTACTGCAGCGCCTCCTCGGCCGTGGTCGTCGGGCCGAGCTTGACGCCGATCGGGTTGCGGATCTTCGAGGCGAACTCGATGTGCGCGTGGTCCAGCTGCCGGGTGCGCTCGCCGACCCACACCATGTGCGCCGAGACGTCGTACAGCTGCCCGGTGCGGGAGTCGACGCGGGTGAGCGCGGACTCGTAGTCGAGCAGCAGCGCCTCGTGCGAGGCGTAGAACTCGACCGTCCTGAACTCCTCCGGGTCGGCCCCGCAGGCGTGCATGAAGTTCAGCGCCTGGTCGATCTCACGGGCGAGCTGCTCGTAGCGCTGACCGGAGGGCGAGGACTTCACGAAGTCCTGGTTCCACGCGTGCACCTGGCGCAGGTCGGCGTAACCGCCGGTGGTGAACGCGCGCACCAGGTTGAGCGTGGAGGCGGACGCGTTGTACATCCGCTTCAGCCGCTCGGGGTCCGGGATGCGGGACTTCTCGTCGAAGTCGAACCCGTTGACCGAGTCGCCGCGGTACGTCGGCAGCGTCACCCCGTCACGCGTCTCCGTGCTCTTGGAGCGCGGCTTGGAGTACTGGCCGGCGATGCGGCCGACCTTGACGACCGGCACGGAGGCCGCGTACGTCAGCACGGCGCCCATCTGGAGCAGGGTCTTGAGCTTGTTGCGGATGTGCTCGGCGGACACCGCGTCGAAGGCCTCGGCGCAGTCGCCGCCCTGGAGGAGGAACGCCTCTCCCTTGGCGACGGCCGCCAACCGGGCGCGCAGCTGGTCGCACTCGCCCGCGAAGACGAGCGGCGGATACGACTCGAGGTCCGCGATCACTGCGCGCAGAGCCTCGGTGTCGGGGTACTCGGGCTGCTGCGCCGCGGGCAGGTCTCGCCAGGTGTTGCCAGCGCTGGCGCTGGTCTTAGCGTTCACGGTCACGACCTCCACATTACGGGGTCGTGTCGAGTCGTTTTCGCCCGGCTCGACAGGTGAGACACCGCACCGCTCACCTGTGGACCCGGGGCGCATGGGATATGGTGCGGCGCATGTTCGCGCTTTCGACCCAGAACTGGTGGTGGACCGCTCATCCGGCGGCCCGCTGACTGCGCGTACCCAAGACGTCGCGAAGGCCGCCCGAGGGGCGGCCTTCGGTGTTTCCGGGCCCGGCCGTCCCTCTCCTGACAGCTCCCAGCGAGAAGGACACGCCCCATGCATCTGCTCGACCTGCTGACCGACACCCGCCCGTTCGCCCTGCTGCGCCGCCGCACGCCGGGCCGCGACGAGAACGTCGTGGAACTGCTCCTCGGCCCGGTCGCCGACCACGACCGGCTGGCCGACCTCCCCGACGAGGGGCTCGCGCTCGTCCCCTTCCGGCAGATCCGCGAGCGCGGCTTCCAGGTGCGCGACGACGGGACCCCGCTGACCGTGCTGATCCCCGAGGAGCGGCACGAGATCCCGCTCTCCACGGCGCTCGACCAGCTTCCCGCACACCGGGTGAGCGTCGAGGGCGGCGGCTTCGACGTCGGCGACGAGGAGTACGCGCGGATCGTCGGCCAGGTGCTGCGGGACGAGATCGGCCGGGGCGAGGGCGCGAACTTCGTGATCCGGCGGACGTACCGGGGCGAGATCCCCGGCTTCTGCCGGGCCGACGCCCTGGCCCTGTTCCGGCGGCTCCTGGAGGGCGAGCGCGGCGCGTACTGGACCTTCGTCGTGCACACCGGGGACAGAACGCTGGTGGGGGCCAGCCCCGAGGTGCACGTGCGGATGTCCGGCGGCACGGTCGTCATGAACCCGATCAGCGGGACGTACCGGTATCCCGACGAGGGGCCGACGGCCGGGCACCTGCTGGACTTCCTCGCCGACGGCAAGGAGATCGAGGAGCTGTCGATGGTCGTCGACGAGGAGCTCAAGATGATGTGCACCGTCGGCGACATGGGCGGGGTGGTGGTCGGGCCGCGGCTGAAGGAGATGTCACACCTCGCGCACACCGAGTACGAACTGCGCGGGAAGTCCTCGCTGGACGTGCGCGAGGTGCTGAAGGAGACCATGTTCGCGGCGACCGTGACCGGCTCGCCGGTGCAGAACGCCTGCCGGGTCATCGAGCGCTACGAGCCCGTCGGACGGGACGGTGCGGGCCGCGCCTACTACGCGGGAGCGCTGGCCCTGCTGGGGCGGGACCCGGGCGGGGCGCAGACCCTCGACTCCCCCATCATCATCCGCACCGCCGACATCGACGCGGCCGGAGGGCTCCGGGTCCCGGTCGGGGCCACGCTGGTGCGGGGGTCGGACCCGGCGGGCGAGGTGGCGGAGACGCACGCCAAGGCCGCGGGGGTGCTGGCCGCGCTGGGGGTGCGCGCGCGGCCGCCGCACGAGGGGGACGTGCGGCCGCGGCTCGCCGACGACCCCCGGGTGCGGGCCGCGCTCGACGGGCGGCGGTCCTCGCTGGCGCCGTTCTGGCTGCGGATGCAGGAGCGGACCGGGGAGCTGACCGGGCACGCGCTCGTCGTCGACGCCGAGGACACCTTCACGGCGATGCTCAAGCACATGCTGCGCTCCGGCGGTCTCGAGGTGAGCGTCCGGCGCTACGACGAGGACGGGCTGCGGGAGACGGTGCGCGCGCACGCCGGGCCGGTGGTGCTGGGGCCCGGCCCCGGCGACCCGTCCGACCCGGACGACCCGAAGATGCGGTTCCTGCGGGAGCTGACCGCCCAGTTGCTGCGGGAGCACCGGCACGGGGTGCTCGGCGTCTGCCTCGGACACGAGCTGATCGCGGCCGGGCTGGGGCTGGACATCGTCCGCAAGGAGGTGCCCTGCCAGGGGGCGCAGACGGTGATCGACCTGTTCGGCCGGGCCGAGACCGTCGGCTTCTACAACAGTTTCGTGGCGCGGTGCGACGACGGGGCCGCGCGGGAGCTGGCGGTGCGGGGGGTGGAGGTGAGCCGGGCCCCGAACGGGGAGGTGCACGCCGTGCGGGGGCCCGGGTTCGGCGGGGTGCAGTTCCATCCGGAGTCGGTGCTGACGCTGAACGGCGCGGCCGTGGTGCGGGAGGCGGTCGCCCGCCTCCGCGCGACGGATCTGCGCTCGTAGCGGCTCAGCCGAAGAACACGCCCGCCTCCGCGTAGAGCGCGGGGTCGACGGTCTTCAGCCGGGCCGTCGCCTCCGCGATCGGCACGCGGACGATGTCCGTGCCGCGCAGGGCGACCATCTTGCCGAAGTCGCCCTCGTGGACGGCGTCGACGGCGTGCAGGCCGAAGCGGGTGGCGAGCCAGCGGTCGAAGGCGCTCGGGGTGCCGCCGCGCTGGACGTGGCCGAGGACCGTCGTGCGGGCCTCGTTCCCCGTCCGGCGCTCGATCTCCTTGGCGAGCCACTCGCCGACGCCGGAGAGCCGCACATGCCCGAAGGCGTCCAGCGAACCGTCCTTCAGCACCGCGTCGCCGTCCCGGGGCATCGCGCCCTCGGCGACGACCACGATCGGGGCGTACGAGGACCGGAAGCGGGAGGCCACCCAGGCGCACACCTGCTCGACGTCGAAGCGCTGTTCGGGGATGAGGACGACGTTGGCGCCGCCCGCCAGGCCGGAGTGCAGGGCGATCCAGCCCGCGTGCCGGCCCATCACCTCGACCACCAGGACCCGCATATGGGACTCGGCGGTGGTGTGCAGCCGGTCGATGGCCTCGGTCGCGATGCCGACGGCGGTGTCGAAGCCGAAGGTGTAGTCGGTGGCGGACAGGTCGTTGTCGATGGTCTTCGGGACGCCGACGCAGGGCACCTGGAACTCGTCGGACAGCCGGGCGGCGACGCCCAGGGTGTCCTCGCCGCCGATGGTGACGAGCGCGTCCACCCGCTGCCGGGCGAGGGTGTCCCTGATGCGGCGGACGCCGTCCTCCTCCTTGAGGGGATTGGTCCGCGAGGATCCCAGGATCGTGCCGCCGCGAGGCAGGATGCCGCGCACGGCGGGAATGCCGAGGGGGACGGACCTCCCTTCCAGGGGACCGCGCCAGCCGTCCCGGAATCCGATGAACTCGTGGCCGTACTCCTGGACGCCCTTGCGGACGACCGCCCTGATGACGGCGTTGAGGCCGGGGCAGTCCCCGCCTCCGGTCAGTACTCCGACGCGCATGGACGAGTCCCTTCGCCGTTACTGCCTGACGAGGGGTCAGTGTCGCTCGTCCCTCACTCGTCGTCGAGACCTCGCTCAATGGCGTATCGCACCAGTTCGACCCTGTTGTGCAGCTGGAGCTTGCCGAGGGTGTTCTGGACGTGGTTCTGCACCGTGCGGTGGGAGATGACGAGGCGTTCGGCGATCTGCTTGTAGCTCAGGCCCTTGGCGACCAGGCGCAGCACCTCGGTCTCCCGCTCCGTCAGCCGGGGCGCGTTCGGCTCGTCGCCCCGGGCGTCGGCGGGACCCGGGTCGGAGGCCAGCCGGCGGTACTCGCCGAGGACCAGGCCGGCCAGGCCGGGCGTGAACACCGGGTCGCCGGCGGCCGTACGGCGCACCGCGTCCAGGAGTTCCTCCGTGGACGCCGACTTCAGCAGGTAGCCGGTCGCGCCGGACTTCACCGCCTCCAGCACGTCGGCGTGCTCGCCGCTCGCCGACAGCACGAGCACCCGCAGGGTGGGGTCGGCGGCGACGACCTCCCTGCACACCTGGACGCCCGGCTTCGCGGGCAGGTTCAGGTCCAGCACGAGCACCTCGGGCGTGGTGGCCCTGGCGCGGCGCACGGCCTGTTCGCCGTCGCCGGCGGTGGCCACGACGTCGAGGCCCGCCTCCGCCAGATCCCGGGCGACCGCGTCGCGCCACATGGGGTGGTCGTCGACCACCATGACCCTGATCGGATCCTGTCGCCCGCTCATCGCCGTCCCGCCTTCCCCCGCTGCACGTTCTATTCCTTCTGCGTCTTCGGCACCGTCAGTTCGACCTCGGTGCCCTGCCCCGGCGTCGAGATCAGCTCGGCGCCGCCGCCGATGTCGCGCAGCCGGCCGCGGATCGACTGGGCCACGCCGAGCCGCCCCTCGCCCTCGGCCTGCGCGAGCCGTCCCTGCGGGATGCCCGGCCCGTCGTCCCGCACGGTGACGATCACCGCATCGGGCTCGTCCTCGACGAGGATCCAGGCGCGGGCGTCGTCGCCGGCGTGTCTGCGGACGTTGTCCAGGGCGGCCCCGACCGCCGCCGCCAGCTCCCTCGCGGCGGGCGCCGGCAGCATCACCGGAGCGCCGGGCTCGGCGAGGTTGACGCGGGCGGCGGCGAAGGGGGCGAGCAGCGCGCGCAGGTCGAGAGGGCCGGCCGGCTCGGACGGCTCCGGCGAGGGTTCGTCGACGGCCTGGACGACGGCGCCGTCGGCCGCGTCCCGGGAGACCCGGGAGACCGGCACGAGGCCGCCGGAGACCAGCGTGCGCAGCGCGACCTCCTGTTCGCCGGCCATCCGGCCCAGCTCGGCCGCCTCGCCGCCGATGACCGCGCCGCGCCGCTGCACCATGGCCAGCACCTGCAGCACGCTGTCGTGGATGTCCCGGGCGAGGCGCTCCCGCTCCCGGGTCGCCGCCTCGATCTCCAGGGCGCGGGCGAGGGTGCGCTCGGAGGCGCGGGCGACCTCCACGACGTAGCCGATGGCGATGGAGGCGACCCACACGAGGAGGACGTTGTGCACGGTGTCGCGGGCCGGGGTGCCGCGCTCGACCAGGTTGGTCACCGCGACGGCCGTGGACGCGAACGCCGCCCAGCGCCAGCCCCCCTTGATGGCGAACGCCAGGACCGAGCCGGCGGTCCATATCGACGGCAGTGTCGGGCCGCCCGACTGGATGCGCGCGGGGCTGTCCGCGACGGCCGTGAGCATGATGCCGGTCAGTGCGACGGTCAGGTCGGCGGCGAGGAAGCGCTTGGTGCAGCTCGCCGCGTTCGCGACCTTGGGCAGGGTGGCCAACGTCCACACGAACAGGACGCAGTAGTAGACGACGGCGACCCAGGGGCGCTCGAACCCGTCGTAGGCGGTGGCGAAGAAGCCCACCGCGTACAGCATGGTGAGTACCCGGTAGCCGGCGAGCGCACGCCACAGCGGCAGCTCGACCGACATCCTCAACACTCTCTCGCGCTTGGCCATCCGCCCGCCCCCCGGACTCCTGACTACTGCTCTTCGTCCTTCGTCGTCTGTTCCTCGTCCGCCTGTTCCTCGTCCGCCTGCGCGAGAGCCGCCTTCGCGGCCTTCTCCGCTTCCTTCACGGCCTTCGCCGCCTCGGCTATCTGCCGCTTGGCGGCGGTCGCGTACATGTCGACGTACTCCTGGCCGGAGAGCTTCATGATCTCGTACATGACCTCGTCGGTCACGGCGCGCAGCACGAAGCGGTCGTGGTCCATGCCCTGATAGCGGCTGAAGTCCAGCGGCCTGCCGATGCGGATGCCGGGCCGCATGATCTTCGGGAGGACCTTCCCGGGCGGCTGGATCTTCTCCGTGTCGATCATGGCGACCGGGATCACGGGCGCGCCGGTGGCGAGCGCCACGCGCGCGAGGCCGCCCGGCTTGCCGCGGTAGAGCCGGCCGTCGGGCGAGCGCGTGCCCTCTGGGTAGATGCCGAACAGCTCCCCGCGCTCCAGCACGTCCATGCCGCTCCTGATCGCGGCCTCCCCGGCGCCGCGCCCCCCGGAGCGGTCCACCGGGAGCTGGCCGACGCCCTTGAAGAAGGCCGCCGTCAGCCGGCCCTTCACCCCGGGCGTGGTGAAGTACTCGGCCTTCGCGATGAAGGTGACCTTGCGGTCGAGGACCGCGGGCAGGAAGAACGAGTCCGAGAAGGACAGGTGGTTGCTCGCCAGGATCGCGGGGCCTTCGTCGGGGATGTTCTCGAGGCCTTCCACCCAGGGCCTGAAGGCGACCTTCAGCGGTCCCCCGATTGCGACCTTCATCGCGCCGTACAACAAGCGAGTGCCTCCTGTTTGTGTCGCACAGACCTTAACCCGGAGTGGCGGCAAAGGATCCGACGACCCTGGTCGGTGTCAGTGGGGTCGCGTACGGTGAAGCACACATCCCTCCCATGAAGAACAGACGAAGACAGGAGACCGATGGTGCCGGTCCTTCCTGGAGCCGAGCCGTACCGCCATGAGGGCGGGGAGGCCGGAGTGCTCCTCTGTCACGGCTTCACCGGATCCCCGCAGTCGCTGCGCCCCTGGGCGCGGTACCTGGCCGGGCAGGGCCTGACCGTGTCGCTGCCGCTGCTGCCGGGTCACGGCACGCGCTGGGAGGACATGGCGCTCACCGGCTGGCAGGACTGGTACGCGGAGGTGGACCGCGAGCTGCGCGCGCTGCGCCGCCGTTGCGAGCGGGTGTTCGTGATGGGCCTGTCCATGGGCGGCGCCCTGGCGCTGCGGCTGGCCGCCCGGCACGGGGAAGGGGTGGCCGGCGTCGTCGTCGTCAATCCCGCGAACAAGGTCCACGGTCTGTCCGCGTACGCCCTTCCGGTGGCCCGCCACCTCGTCCGCACGACGAAGGGGATCACCAGCGACATCGCCAGACAGGGCGTCCTGGAGAGCGGCTACGACCGGGTGCCGCTGCACTCGGCGCACTCCCTGCGGACCTTCCTGCGGCTGGTCGACGGCGAGCTGCCGCAGGTCACCCAGCCGCTGCTTCTTCTGCACAGCGTCCACGACCACGTGGTGCCGCCGGCCGACTCGGCCCGGGTGCTCAGCCGGGTGTCCTCGACGGACGTGACCGAGATCCTGCTGGAACAGAGTTACCACGTGGCAACGTTGGACCACGATGCGGACCGGATCTTCGAGGAGAGCTACGCGTTCATCGCCCGGATCGCGCCCAGTGTCGGCAAGGAAGGGACGGCCGCAGGTGGCTGAGCACGACTCCGACCGCGAGGACCGGGAGAACCGGGACGAGCGGGAAGGCCCGGACGCCCGCCGGGGCCACGAGCCGGAGGAGCGGAGCGCGCCGTTCGACGAGGCCGCCGCGTGGGCGGCGATCGTCGCCGGGTACGGCGAGGAGCCGCCGGACCCGCCGGGCGCCAAGCCGTTCAAGTCGGTCGAGGACCTGGCGCTCCTGGAGGTCGAGGCGAACGACGAGGAGCCGGGGACGAAAGCGGGCGAAGAGCCCGCGAAGGAGCCCGGCGAGGAGCAGAAACCGGCCAAGCCGCTGGGCAGTTCGGTCGCCTTCGCGCCCGGTGTCGGGCCGCGCGACCACCCGGCCCCCGAGCCGGCCGAGGGGACTTTCGACGACGACGAGGACGACGAGGGGCACTTCGTCCCGCCGGAGCCGCCGCCGCTGCCCGCAGCCGACGCCACGGCCAAGTTCGCCTGGCTCGGGGTGATCGGCGGACCGGTGCTGCTTCTGCTGGCGGTGCTGCTGGGCTGGGAGATGACGTGGTGGCTGACGACCCTCTCGGTCGGCGGCTTCCTCGGCGGCTTCGCCACGCTGGTGATGCGGATGCGGCCGGACGACGAGGACGAGGGCGATCCGGGACGGGGAGCGGTGGTCTAGGACCTCGTCCGGCGCCTGCCGTCGGCGGGGGCCCCGGGAGTCGCGGGGAGTCCGGGGGCGGCGGGGACTCTGAGGGCGGCGAGGACCGGCAGATGGTCGGTGGCCGCCCGCAGATCCGTCTCGGTGACTCCGGGCAGCCCGCGGGGCACCCCGCAGCCCAGCGCCTCCACGCCCTTGGTGGCGAAGATCCCGTCGATACGGCGGTCGGGCCCGGAGGCGGGGAACGTGTGCTCGCTCCCCCAGGGCGCTACGGTGCGGCAGTCCTGGAGAGCCGCGGCCAGTCGGCCGAAGGTGCGTCCGTCGGGCCGTTCGTTGACGTCGCCGCCCGCGATCGCGTGTTCCACGCCCATGCCGGCCAGTCGGTCGAGGAGCATGCCGCCCTGCTCGTGGCGCTCGGCCGCCGTCAGTCCGAGATGACAGCTGACGACGCCCACGCGGGCGCCCCCGAAGCGGACCACCGCGGTGGCCAGGCCGCGCCGGAACTCCCCCGGGGTGAGCGGCAACAGCACGTCCTCGGTGCGTTCGACGGTGGCGCGCAGCGAGCAGAGGATCGCCGGCCCGGCGGCCGTGCCGCCGCCGGTGAGGATCACCTGGCCCGTGGCGGCGGCGAGCCGGGCCAGTTTCTTGCGCCAGCGGAAGAAGATCGGCGCCTCCTGGAGGAGGACCAGGTCGGGGGCGCAGGCGGTGACGACACGGGCGAGGGCGTCGGTGTCGTCGCGCAGGGAGCGGACGTTGTAGCTGAGGACCCGGATGACGGCCGAACCGTCGGGCTCGGTACGGGAGTTCGCAAGGGGCGAGGTCGTCGGCATAGCGATCAAGATACGCCGCCCCGTCCCGTACGTCCGGAAAAGCGAACGGGGGTCGCGAGCGACCCCCGTGTTGCCGCTGTCACGTCGAGCGACGGCGGGTACGCGCCGAGCGACGGCCGGTACGCGCCGAGCGGCCACCGGTTGCACGCCGAGCGACCACCGGCAAGCGTCGTGCCACGACCGGTGCGCGCCGCGCCGAGAACGATGCGGCCGTACCACGACCGGTGTGACTACATGATCGGGTCGGGCTCTCTCGCCAGGTCCGCCGCGCCGACCAGGCCCGCCTTGTTGCCCAGCTGGGCCGCGATGACGTCGGCCACCGGACGCCAGTTGCCGCCGACCAGCCACCGCTTGTAGGACTTGCGGATCGGGTCGAGGACCAGTTCGCCCTCGTCGGAGAGGCCGCCGCCGACGATGAAGGCGGACGGGTCGAAGAGGGACGCGAGGTCGGCGAGACCTGCGCCGGCCCAGCGGGCGAGCTCGCGATAGGAGTCGACGGCGACCGGGTCGCCCTGACGGGCGGCCATGGAGATGTGCTTGCCCTCGATGCCGTCCGGGCTGCCGTCGCCGAGGCCGAGCAGGACCTCGGCGTTCTCCGGGGTGGCGTTCGCGCGCTGCTTGGCGTAGCGCACCAGCGCACGGCCGGAGGCGTACTGCTCCCAGCAGCCCTGCGAGCCGCAGCCGCACAGCAGGCCGTCCGGCACCATCCTGATGTGGCCGAACTCGGCGGCGACGCCGAAGTGGCCGCGGCGCAGCTTGTTGCCGATGATGATGCCGCCGCCGAGGCCGGTGCCGAGGGTGATGCAGATGACGTTGCGATGGCCCTTGCCCGCGCCGAACTTGTACTCGCCCCACGCGGCGGCGTTGGCGTCGTTCTCCACGACGACGGGCAGGCCCACGCGGGCCTCGACCTCGTCCTTGAGCGGCTCCTGGCGCCAGTCGATGTTGGGCGCGAAGTAGACCGTCGAGCGCTGTCGGTTGACGTAGCCGGCGGCGCCGATGCCCACACCGACGATGTCGTGCCCGACGCGCGCGCCGTCGACGGCGGCGGCGATGGCGTCCACGATGCCCTCGGGCGTGCCCGGGGTCGGCACCTGGTGGGTCGACAGAATGCTGCCTTCCTCATCGACCACGCCGGCCGCGATCTTGGTGCCGCCGATGTCGACGCCGATGGTGAGTCCCATGAATCCCTCAGTTTCGGTCGAGCCCCGCTACGGCCAACCGTACCCGAGGCCCTGCCCCGGGAGGGCTTCAGTCCAAGTCGATGCGCTGGCCGGGACCCGTGTCGTCGCCGCCGTCGCGGCCGGTGTCGCGCAGGTCGCCGGCTCCGGCGGTCCAGCGCCGCTCCTGGGTCTGGACCGCCGAGCGGTAGGCCGCGAGAAGCTCGCTGCCCGCCGCCGCGAGGTGGTCGAAGACGTCGGGGTTGCGCTCGATGACGGGCTCCACGGCGGCCTTGGCCTGCCGGACGGCCTGGCGGACCGCCTGCTGGGCGGCGGGCCCGGCGACGGCCCCGAGCAGCGGGGACTGGATCGACGACAGCTTGTCGCTGACGGCGTCGACGAGCTTGCGCAGTTCGTCAGCGGCCGAGCCCGGCTGCGGGCCGTGCTCGGCGCGGCGGCGGGCCTTCTCGGCCGCCAGGTCCTCGGCGGCCGCGGTGGCCCAGGCGTCGGCGTCGCTCACACGCGGTTTCTCGTCGGCGGACTCTGCGCCGGCGGGCTCCCCGGCGGCGTCGGGCGTGGGACGCTCTTCGCTCATGGCGGACTCCTGACGACTGCGGGTTGACGAGGCCTGACCACGGCTCGTCCTTACGACGTTACCCGAACGGCCGTATGACGTTCACCGGGTCCGGGGCCACAGGGCGGGATCCGGTGCGAAGCGCACGCACAGCTCGCCGTCGCGCAGGGCGGCGCCGTCGACGGTGCAGCGGCGCAGCACGGAGGGCAGCGGGAGGATGCGGCGGAACGGCCCGGCGGTGACGACGAGTTCGTCGCCGCGCCGGATCAGGTCGAGTTCGTCGCGCACGGCGCCGGGCAGCGGAATGCGCCAGACGAGCACGCCGTCCTGCTCGAGCCGGTCGGCCACGGGCCACTCGACCGGGGAGGCCGCCGGGTTGACGAGGGGGACCGCGAGCGCGGCGAGGTCGTCGGAGCCGCGGGGGTCGTGGCCGAGGTGGGCGACGGGACGGGCCGTCCCGCCCCACTCCTGAAGGGTCTTGCGCTGCTGGGTGACGAGCCTGCCGAGGGGACCGTCGTCGTCGGCGTCCTCGGGCAGGACCCGGTTGGCGACGAGCGACTCGACGGGCAGGGCGCGCAGGGCCAGGCCGAGCCGGGCGTCGCGGATCGCGTCGGCGCCGGCCGGTCCGGGCTCGGCGACGAGCCGTACGGCGGTCCCCCGGTCGGCGAGGACGGCCTCGACCGCGGCCAGCTCCACGTCCCATCGGGCCGTCGTGTCGTAGAGCCACTCGGCGGGCATGGGCACGCCGGCGAGCCGGCCCAGCATGGGGCGCAGGGCACGGGCCGCCTGGCGTTCGGGCGGGAGCAGGCGGCGCAGGTAGCGGCGCAGTTCCTCCGGGAGAGCCAGCAGGGCGAGGGCCTGGGGGGTGGGCGGGAGGTCGACGACGAGAAGGTCGTGACGGTCCCCGCCGTCGGCGAGCGCGGCGTCGCGCAGGGCGCGCAGCAGGGTCAGCTCCTCGGCGCCCGGGAGGGGGGTGACCTCCTCCGGGTCGAGCCGGGAGGCGCCGAGCAGGTCGAGGACGGTGGCGGCCCGGTCCTGGAAGCCGGCGAGGTCGTCGCGGAAGCCTGCGGCGGCGTCGGGACGCCAGGCGGTGAGGCGCGGGGCGACGCTCACGGGCACGGGCCCGGTGCGGACCCCGAGCGCCGCGCCGAGGGTGTCGGTGCGGTCGGCGCTGAGGACGAGGGTGCGGGCGCCCTCCGCTGCCGCGCGCTGAGCCGTGGCGGCCGCGACTGTCGTACGGCCGCTGCCGCCGGGGCCGGTGATCAGGAGGGTGCGCATGAGGGGGAACGGTACCGGTCGGGGCGGCCCGGGGGTCGCGCCCGCGGGCCCCTGTCCTACTTCTCGCCCGACTCCACGCGCTTCTTCAGACCCGCCAGCGCCCGGTCGATGATGACCTTCTCGGCCTTGCGCTTGATCATGCCCAGCATGGGGATCTTGACGTCCACGGTCAGCCGGTAGGTGACCTGGGTGCCGCCCGCGCCGGCCGGCTCGAGGAGGTAGGAGCCGTCGAGCTGGCGCAGCATCTGGGACTTCACCAGCGTCCAGGAGACCTCGTTGCGGCCGCTCCAGGTGTAGCCGAGGACCTGGTCGTCCTTGATCGCGCCGGCGTCCATGACCAGGCGTACCTGTTCGGCGCGGCCCTGCTCGTCCTTCTTGAGGACCTCTGCCTGCTTCACCTCTCCGGTCCAGTCCGGATAACGGGCGAAGTCGGCGATCACCGCCATGACGTCGGCCGGTGCCGCCTCGATCGTGATGCTCGAGCTGGTGTGTTCCGCCATCGCCGTGGCTCCTCCGGATGCGGGCCCGTAAGGGTACGTGTGTGCAGCGTGAAGGCTACCGCGCGGCCGGTCGGGCGATTTCACCACTCCAGGGCATAAGGCCTGCCGCTGCCCGCGAAGTGCCCGACGTTCACGCACTCGGTCGCCCCGATCCGCATCCGGCGGGCGAGCGGCTGGTGGACGTGGCCGAACAGGGAGTAGCGGGGCCGGGTGCGGCGGATCGCGTCCAGCAGGGCGCGGCTGCCGCGTTCGAAGCGGCGGGCCACGGTGTCGTAGACGAGCTCCGGCACCTCCGGCGGGATGTGGGTGCACAGCACGTCCACCTCGCCGACGGCCTCGATCTTGGCCGCGTACTCCTCGTCGTCGATCTCGTAGGGGGTGCGCATGGGGGTCCGCAGGCCGCCGCCCACGAAGCCGAAGACGCGGCCGCCGATCTCCGCCCGCTCCCCGTCGAGGACGGTCGTGCCCGGTCCGGCGAACTCAGGCCACAGCCGCGGCATGTCGACGTTGCCGTAGGTGGCGTAGGTCGGCGTCGGGAAGGCGGGGAACATCTCGGCGTACTGCTTGCGGACCGCCTGCTCGATCAGTGCCGCCCGGTCGCCGCCGACGCCGCCCCACAGCCGGGCGCCGAGTTCGCGGGCCTCCTCGAAGCGGCGGGCGGTGCGCAGTTCGACGATGCGGTCGGCGTTCTCCACGCCGAAGAGGTCGGGGAAGATGCCGCGGGAGTGGTCGGCGTAGTCCAGGAAGAGGACGAGGTCGCCCAGGCAGATCAGCGCGTCGGCGCCGTCTCCGGCGCGGGCCAGGTCGCGCGCGTTGCCGTGCACGTCGCTGACCACGTGGATGCGTGTCCCTCGGTTTCCGGGCGGTGTGGATGCCATGTCGATCAAGGGTAGGCGTGTGCGGCACACGTGAACAGTGACGGCGCGGATACCGGTTACTGGCCAGTCAGTAAAGCGGTGGACTAGGGTCGGCCGGAAGACACCAATCTGTGTGACGCAGCGAACATCTCGCCCGGCCCCCCTGTCGAAGAGGCCATACCGGCGGGTAACGTCCGGGCAGTCCAGTCGTGCTCAGGGTTTCGACCACCGAGATTCACCGGGTCCACGGATCCGCCGAGTTTCCTGAGCACAGCCCGAGCCTTGGACCGCATCGTCGCATCGCACAACGTCGTGGCGCCGGCGCCCTATGAGGAGCAGCAGTCTTGCGCGAGTTCAGCCTTCCGGCTTTGTACGAGGTCCCTGCGGACGGCAACCTGACCGACATCGTCCGCAGAAACGCCGCGCAGCATCCCGATGTCGCCGTCATCGCCCGCAAGGTGGGGGGCGCCTGGCAGGACGTGACGGCCACGGCGTTCCTCGCCGAGGTGCACGCGGCCGCCAAGGGCCTCATCGCCTCCGGCGTCCAGCCCGGCGACCGGGTGGGCCTCATGTCGCGCACCCGCTACGAGTGGACGCTGCTCGACTTCGCGATCTGGTGCGCGGGCGCGGTCACCGTGCCCGTCTACGAGACCAGTTCGGCGGAGCAGGTGCAGTGGATCCTCTCGGACTCCGGTGCGACGGCCGTCGTCGTCGAGCTGGAGGCCCACGCGGCGGCCGTGGAGTCGGTGCGCGAGTCGCTGCCCGCGCTCAAGCACGTGTGGCAGATCGAGGCGGGTGGCGTCGAGGAGCTCGGGCGGCTCGGCCGGGACGTCTCCGACCGGGTCGTCGAGGAGCGCAGCTCGCAGGCCAGGGCGGACGACCCGGCGACCATCGTGTACACCTCCGGCACGACCGGCCGGCCGAAGGGCTGTGTGCTCACCCACCGCAGCTTCTTCGCCGAGTGCGGGAACGTCGTGGAGCGGCTGCGGCCGTTGTTCCGCACGGGCGAGTGCAGCGTCCTGCTGTTCCTGCCGCTCGCGCACGTCTTCGGCCGGCTGGTGCAGATCGCCCCGATGATGGCGCCGATCAAGCTCGGCACGGTCCCGGACATCAAGAACCTCACCGACGAGCTGGCGTCCTTCCGCCCGACGCTGATCCTGGGCGTGCCGCGGGTCTTCGAGAAGGTCTACAACTCGGCGCGCGCCAAGGCGCAGGCGGACGGCAAGGGCGCGGTCTTCGACAAGGCCGCGGACACCGCCATCGCGTACAGCAAGGCGCTGGAGCTGCCCGGGGGCCCGCCCCTGGGCCTGAAGATCAAGCACAAGGTGTTCGACAAGCTGGTCTACGGCAAGCTGCGGGCGGTGCTCGGCGGCAGGGGCGAGTACGCGATCTCCGGCGGCGCCCCGCTGGGCGAGCGTCTCGGCCACTTCTTCCGGGGCATCGGGTTCACCGTCCTGGAGGGGTACGGCCTGACGGAGTCCTGCGCCGCGACCGCGTTCAACCCGTGGGACCGGCAGAAGATCGGCACGGTCGGTCAGCCGCTGCCCGGCTCGGTGGTGCGGATCGCGGACGACGGCGAGGTGCTGCTCCACGGTGAGCACCTGTTCAAGGAGTACTGGAACAACCCGGGCGCGACGGCGGAGGCGCTGGCCGACGGCTGGTTCCACACCGGCGACATCGGCACGCTCGACGAGGACGGCTACCTCAGGATCACCGGCCGCAAGAAGGAGATCATCGTCACCGCGGGCGGCAAGAACGTCGCCCCGGCCGTGATCGAGGACCGCATCCGCGCGCACGCGCTGGTCGCGGAGTGCATGGTGGTGGGCGACGGGCGGCCGTTCGTGGGCGCGCTGGTCACCATCGACGAGGAGTTCCTGGGCCGCTGGGCTTCCGAGCACGGCAAGCCGGCGGGTTCGACCGCGGCGTCGCTGCGCGAGGACGCCGACCTGAAGGCTGCCATCCAGTCGGCGATCGACGACGGCAACGCCGCGGTCTCGAAGGCGGAATCGGTGCGGAAGTTCCGCATTCTCTCCTCCCAGTTCACGGAGGACTCGGGCCACCTCACGCCCTCGCTGAAGCTCAAGCGCAACGTGGTGGCGAAGGACTACGCGGGCGAGATCGAGGCGATCTACGCCAAGTAGCGGCTTCTCAAGGTCTGCTGACGGCACGTCATGGCGCGATGTCCTCCGCGAGGACCCGCGCCATCGTGCGTTCGGCGAGCGCGGTGATGGTGACGAACGGGTTCACCCCGATGTTGCCGGGCACCAGCGAGCCGTCGGTGACGTAGAGCCTCGGACAGCCCTTCACCCGGCCGTAGTCGTCGGTGGCCTTCCCCAGCACGCAGCCGCCCAGCGGGTGGTAGGTGAAGTCGTCGGCGAAGACCTTGCTGCCGGAGCCGAACAGGTCGTAGCGGTAGATGGTGGCGTTCGCCGCGTTGATGCGGTCGAACAGTTTCTTCGCCATGCCGACCGAGACGGCGCTCTGCGCGGCGCTCCAGCCGAGCTTCACCCCGCCCGAGGCGGCGTCGTAGGTGAACGTGGCGCGCTGCGGGTTCTTGGTGATCGCCAGGTAGAGGCTGACCCAGTGCTCGAGGCCAGTGGGCAGCGGGGCGATCTCCGCGAAGACGGGGTTGGCGGTGTTCGCCCAGTCGTCGATGCCCATGACCGGCATGGTCGACTGGTTGGCGCCGACGGTGTCCCACAGGTGGTTGGCCCGCCCCAGCATCACGTTGCCGTTGGTCCCCCAGCCCGCCCCCACGTCGGCGTTCAGCGCGGGCAGTGTGCCGGTCTCCCGGGCCCGGACGAGGAGTTCGCTGGTCCCGAGGCTGCCGGCGCCGAGGAACAGGTAGGTGCAGCCGTACTGCTTGGTCTCCACGACCCTGCCCGTGTCGTCGATGCGGTCGGCGGTCAGGACGTACGTCCCGTCGGCGGCCCGGCTGACGCCGCGCACCTTCTCCATGGTGTGGATCGTGACGTTGCCGGTGCCGAGCGCCGCCGCCAGATAGGTCTTGTCGAGGCTCTTCTTGCCGTGGTTGTTGCCGTAGATGACCTCCTGCCCGAGGGCCGACCTGACGGCGGTGCCGGCCTCCTCGCGCTGCATGTAGCCGAAGTCGTAGACGCTCGGCACGAAGGTGGTCTTCAGGCCGGTGTTCTGCGCGTGCTTGCGGGAGACGCGGGTGAACCGGTACCACTCGGTCGACTCGAACCAGGCGGGGTCGACGCTGTTGACGCCGAGCATGGCGCGGGCGCGCGGGTAGTACGTCGCGTACATCTCCGCCGCGTCGACGGTGGGGAACTGCTCGGCGAAGTACGACGGGAGCGGGGTGACCGCCATGGAGCCGTTGACCAGGGAGCCGCCGCCGACCCCGCGGCCCACGAAGACCGACATGTGGTCGAAGTGCACACGGTCCAGGACGCCCGGGTACAGGCCGATGTCCTTGTTGACGAGGTCCAGCCACAGGAAGGTGGCCAGCGGCGCCTCGGTGCGGGTGCGGAACCACATGGACCGCTGGTCGGGGGCGGCGGTGTTGCAGAACACCTTTCCGTCGGCGCCGGCCGTGTTCCACAGCCGGCCCATCTCCAGGACGAGGGTGCGGACGCCGGCCTGGCCGAGGCGCAGTGCGGCGACGGCTGCGCCGTAGCCGGAGCCGACCACGATCGCGGGGGCGGACTCGACCGCGGCGGGCTCGGCCTCCCGGGCCGACTGCAGACCCACGCGGGTGAAGCCGAGGGAGGCCGCCGTCTGGAGGGCGGCCATACCAAGTATGTGACGTCTCGTCAGCTGATGCTGCATCAGTTTCGCTGTCATGTGCGCAGCATCAGCGGATTTTCGCCCTCCGCCTAGAGGAAAAGGGAGAAAAGTCCAGGGCCTGTCGTTCGGATCGGCTCGCACGGCACCGACGACGACGCCGCAGACGCGCGTGCCGGCCCCCGCGTTCTGCGGGGTGATCCGAACGGCGGGCTCTAGAGCAGGGTCTTCAGCTGCTCCGCGAGCAGGTCCCAGCGCCACTTCTCCTCGACCCAGAGCCGGCCCCGCTCCCCCATCCGGCGGCGCAGCCCGGCGTCCCCGAGGAGGGCGACGATCCGCTCGGCGGCGTCCGCCGGGGAGCCGCCCCGCACGACCCACCCCGTCTCGCCGTCCAGCACGGCGTCGGGCGCGCCCCCGGAGTCCCCGGCGACCACCGGCAGTCCGGTCGCCGACGCCTCCAGGTAGACGATGCCCAGCCCCTCGACGTCGAGTCCGCCCCGCCGTGTCCGGCACGGCATCGCGAAGACGTCACCGGCGCCGTAGTGGGCGGGCAGCTCCGACCAGGGCACCGACCCCGTGAAGCGCACGGAGGCGGCCACCCCGCTCTCCCGCGCGAGCCTGCGCAGGTCCTTCTCGTACGGCCCGCCCCCGACGATCAGCAGCACGGCGTCCGGCTCGGCCGCGAGGATCCGGGGCATGGCCAGGATCAGGGTGTCCTGCCCCTTGCGGGGGACCAGCCGCGAGACGCACACGACCACCGGCCGGTCGGTCAGCCCGAGCCGCGCCCGCACCTCGTCGCCGCCCGAGCCCGGATGGAAGGTCTTCTCGTCGACGCCCGGCGGCAGCTGCACCATCCGGCCCGCGGCCTCGGCGCTCAGCGCGGTCGCGATCCGCGCGCGGGTGTACTCGCCGAGGTAGGTGATCGTGTCCGTGTGCTCACCGATCCGGCCGAGCAGCTGCCGGGCGGCGGGCAGCTGCGCCCACCCTGCCTCGTGCCCGTGCGTGGTGGCCACCAGCCGCTCGGCGCCCGCCCTGCGCAGCGCCGGCGCCATCAGCCCGAGCGGCGCGGCCGCCCCGAACCACACCGACGTGCATCCGTGCTCGCGCAGCAGCGCGGTCGCCCGCCCGGTCGCCGCGGGCGTCGGCAGCAGCATCGTCGTGGCGGCCCGGACGACGGGGAAGGGCTGCTCCGCGTCGAATGCGGCGGTCGCCTCGACGCCCTCACGGGAGCGCTTCCAGGTGGACGCGTGGACGACGAGCCGGTCGGGGTCGAGCCGGAGCGCCATGTTGTGCAGGAACGCCTGGATCCCGCCCGGACGGGGCGGGAAGTCGTTCGTCACGATCAGGGTCTTGTGCATCGCGACCGACCCTATCCAAACGCTCCGCACCGCCGCGCACGGCAGCGGTGCACAGCGCTGGAGGATCACGAGCGCCATGGGGACGACGGCCGCGGGAACGCCGCCGCCGGGAACCTCAGCCGAGCTGGGCCTTCAGGTAGTCCTGCCAGTCGCTCGTGAACTCGGGGAGGGACGTGCCCAGGACGTCCTTCAGCGCGCCCTCCACCGCCCCCGGCCGCTCCTCGTGCTCCCCGACGGCCCGGTAGAACGCGTCGAGCCGCGTCTCGCCCCACCGTCCGGCGATCATCCGGCAGGCCAGCCAGCCGCCCTCGTACGCCTCGGCCAGCCGGCCCGCGTCCCCGGAGAACGCGAAGTCGCCGTCCGGGGGCAGCGCCGCCGGGACGCTCCCGGTCCTGACGGAGTGCTGCAGTTCCGGCGCGACCTCGGGCGGGGTGCGCCCGGTGCCGCGGTAGCCGACCCAGTCGGCGTACCCCTCGGACAGCCACAGCGGGGTGGCGGCGCCGGTGTGGGCGCGGGTGGCGACATGCGTCGTCTCATGGGTGAGGACCACCTGCCGGCCCATCCGGCCGAGCATGCCGTAGGCGTCGGGATTGACGATGACCCGGTCCGCGGGCGCCTTCGCCCGGCCGCCCGTCTCGCCCGTCGTCACCGCGGCGATCCCCCGGTAGGCGGCCGCGGGCGAGCCGAGCAGCCCCGCCATCCCCGCCAGCGACTTCGGCACCAGGACGACGACGCGGCCCGCCCAGGCGGTGCCCCAGGCCGCCGACACCGCGGGGACGGCGTCGTCGGCCAGTTCCGCGAAGGACCGCAGCCGCTCGCCGGACTGCCCGGTCCCCAGCACCAGACTGTGCGCCCCCCGCACCACGTTCACCGTGCCCTGGTCCCACAACTGCTGGCCGGTCTCCTCGGCGGGCTTCTCCGACGTCACCGACCACCGTCCGCCCGCGTTCAGAGCCAGGCGCACGGTGCGCTTCACCACCACCGGGGCCCGGTCGTAACCCTCGACCCGGTAACTCAGCTCGGCGTCCGCGGTGGCGGCGTCCCCGCCGCGCCGCAGCGCCGTCACCCGGTAGGACCAGGCCGCCAGCGGAACGGCGCGCACGGCGGCGAACCCGGCGGCGCTGCCGGTGGCCGCGTAGGCGCGCGCGTCGTGGTGGAGGACCGCGGCGGCCCGCCGGTCCAGGAGCCTCTGCACATCGGCCCGCGCGCCGCCGGTGGCGGGGCGGCCGCCACAGGCGACCAGGGAGGCGAGGAGCGTGACGACCACCGGCCAGGGCCCCGCGACCCGTGATCCGCGCATCCGCCGTCGACCAGTCATCCACCCGATCGTACGGCGGCCGTGCCGGACCGGCCGGGGGTCAGGGCCTGGTGACGGACGAGACCGGCATCATCCCGACCGGGTCGTAGCGCACGGGCGCGCCCGGATAGGGGGCGTGGATGACCTGGCCGTTGCCGACGTACATGCCGACATGACTGGCGTCGGAGCGGTAGGTGACGATGTCGCCGGGCCGGACCTGGGAGAGCGGGACCCGCCGGCCGGCGTGCGCCTGGGCCTGCGAGGTGCGCGGCAGCGAGACGCCGGCCTGCGCGTACGACCACTGCACGAGGCCCGAACAGTCGAAGCCGGCAGGCCCGTTGGCGCCCCACACGTACGGCTTGCCCAGCGCGGAGCGGACGGCGGCCAGCGCGGCGGCCGCCCGGCCGGACGCCGGGACCGGGCCGGAGAGGCCGGGCAGGTACGCGCGGCCGGAACGGGAGGCGCGGTCGTAGGCGGCGCGTTCCCCGGACGGCAGGGAGGCGAGCAGTTCCCTCGCCTCGGCGAGCTTCCGCTCGATGGTCCGCTTGTGGCCGACCACGGCCTTGCGGCTCCTCTCCAGTTCGGCGAGCTTGCGGGCGGCGTCGGAGTGTTCCTGGGCGAGCTCGCGCAGGGCGCCCTGCAGCTCCTGGAGTTCACCGGCCTGGCGGGCGGTGATCCGGTCCAGGACGGACGCCTTGGCGAGGTACTCCTCCGGGTCGTCGGAGAACAGCAGCGCCAGGGAGGGGTCGAGACCGCCGGAGCGGTACTGGGCGCCGGCCAGCGAACCGAGCCGATCGCGCAGGCCGTTGACGCGCGCCTGCTGCCGGGCGATGTGGTCCTGGGCGTCACCGATCTGCCTGCGCAGGGCGTCGGCGCGTTCGCCGGCCTCGTCGTAGGCCTCGGTGGCCTTCTCGGCCTCCTCGTAGAGACGGTCCACCTCGGCACTGGCCCCGTCGTGCGGTGCGGCCGTGGCCGGTACGGCGGACACGGCGCCGAGGGCGGCGGCCGCGACGGACAGCACGCTCAGGGCGCTGCGGGCGCCCCGGTCGGACCCGGACTGTGCAAGGCGGCGATGGGACCCCACGGGAAGCCGCGCTCCTTCCACCGGTGAACAGGGAAACGCGGCAGACAGTAGCCCCGCGACCGGGGGTCGGCCAAAGACCCCGGCGGGCACGCACAGTGACGCCCCGCCGCTGACGCAGGTCACCGGCGGGGCGTGGGGTCACTCCTCGTCGTCATGATTCGCCCGTTCGGGCGGGGTGGTGTCCTGATCCCGAAGCGGATCGGACCCCGGTCCGGCGTGGATCAGACCCGGACGCCGAACATGAACGGGCCGCCGATCGTGCCCATCGACTCGTAGCGCACGACGGTTCCGGTGCGCGGGGCGTGGATGATCTGGCCGTTGCCCGCGTACAGACCGACGTGGTGCAGGTCGTTGAAGAAGAACACCAGGTCGCCGACCTTGAGGTCGCTCTGCGAGTAGATGCGCGTCCCGATGTTGGCCTGCGACTCCGAGGTCCGCGGGATGCCGACGCCGGCCTGTCCGTAGGCCCAGGAGGTGAGGCCCGAGCAGTCGTACATGGCGGTGCCGGTGGAGCCGTAGTGGTAGGGCTTGCCGAGCTGGCTCTGCGCGGCCTGGAAAGCGGCCATGGCGCGGCCGGAGCCGGTGGGGGCGTCGCCGAGGTCGACCCGCTGACCGGCGTCCCGGCTGGCGCGGGTGTCGGCGGCGGCGAGGGCGGCCTTCTCCTTGGCCGTCAGCGTGTTGAGGAGCTTGCGCGCCTCCGCGAGCTTGGCCTGGACTTCCTTCTTCTTCTTGCCCAGTTCGGTGCGGGTGGTGGCGAGGTCCTTGAGCTTGCCGGAGGCCTCGGCGCGCTGCTGGGCGAGCTCGCGCTGTTTCTCCTGGATCTTCTTGAGCGCCTCGACCTGCTGGGCGCTCAACTGGTCGGCGGCCGAGGCCTTGTCCAGGAAGTCGTCCGGGTTCGAGGAGAGAAGGAGCTGCAGGGAGGAGTCTATGGACCCGGTGCGGTACTGGGCGGCGGCCGCGAGACCCATGGAGTCGCGCAGCTCGTTGAGGTCAGCCTGCCCGCGGGCCACGTTGTCCTGGATGGTGGAGATCTCCTTCTGGAGCTTCTCCTGCTTCTCCTGGGCCCCGTTGTACGTCTCGGTGGCCTGCTCCGCCTCTTCGTAGAGCTTGTCGACCTTGCTCTTGACCTCGTCCTTGTTGAGCTTCTCGCTGGGCGCCGCGTTGGCGGCCTGGGAGCTCAGCACGACGGCAGCGGCGGCTGCGGTGGTCAGCACGGTCACGCGTGCGCGACTCGGCTGCTTGGGTCGACGGTGGGACGCCACGGAGACGGGCTCCTTCTTTTGAGTGATCACCCGTGTGGAGGTTCGAGGCCTGACCTTAGTGACCTCGCCGTGATCAGTTCAAATCCCCAGAGGAAAAAAACCCTCACGCACCGCAGTTTTTTCACACAACTCACGAGCAGTGATGCGCGATTGACGCTACGTTGCGTGATGATTGCGTCAATTCGGTCATTAAACCTGCGAACTTCGACCTTCAGGACAGGCGCTTCAGAAGCACCGCGGAAGCCACCGGCCGGGCGCCCGCCTCGGCCACGCCGTCGGCCACCTCGCGGTCGGTCGAGGCGACGATGACCGGACGGCCGGCCGGCTCGGCACGCACCAGCTGACGGATCAGCTCGTCGGCCGTCACGCCCGGCTTGGAGAACAGCACCCGCACCCCACGCGGCGGCGCGAGCAGCACGGGAGCGACCAGTTCGGCCCCGTCGAAGACACAGGTGACCTCGGCGCCGGTCTGCGCGGCGAGCTGCGAGAGCTGCCCCAGCAGCCGCAGCCGCTGCTTCTCCAACGGCATCTGCGGATAACCGGTCTTGGTGACGTTGTAGCCGTCGACGACGAGATGCGCCTGCGGCAGCGCGAGCAACTGGTCGAGAATGGCCGGATCGTGCTCCGACAGGGCCCGGGCGGCGATGTCCTTCGGGGTCATCCGGCCCGGCTCGACGGCGTCGACCGTCTCCGCCGGTCGCACCGACACCGGCGGCAGCGCCAGTTCCCGGCGCAGCCCCTGGGCCGCGTCGAGCACGGTGTCCAGCAGCAGCCGCACCCGCATGTCCTCCACGCTGCGGCCCTCGCGCGCCGCCCGCCGGGCGGCCTCCAGCGCGGCCTCCGCCTCACCCAGCCGCGCCTTCAGACGCCGGGACTCGCTCTCGGCGGCCGACACCTGGGCATGGCCCTCGGCGCGCACGGTCTCCATCTCGCCCTGCGCCTTGCGCAGCGCCGCCTCACCCCGCTTGACGTCGCTGAGCGCCGAACGCAGCTTGCGGTGCAGCGAGTCGGTCTCCTTCTTCGCCGCGTCCAGCTCGGCGCGCAGCCGCTCGGTGTCCGTCCGGGTCTGCTCCCGGGCCCGGTCGAGCTCCTCGCGCAACCGCCGCAGTTCGGCCCGGCTCTCCTCGTCGGCCCGCTCCGCGTCCGCCCGCTGGGCCTCCTCGCCGGCCGCGGTGACCAGCTTCACCCAGCCGGCGGGTCGCAGCACGTAGGCCGCGGCCGCCACGTCGAGCGGGTCCACGGCCGGGGTCGGCGAGCCGGAGTCGAGGGCGCCGGACAGTTCCGGCTGGACCTCTCGGAACTTCTCGGCGATCCGCTGCCTGAACAGGGGATCGGTCTCCAGCGCGGCCGCCATCGCGTTCCCCGCGAACTTGGCCCGCCGATTAGGGGCGAACCGGGCGTACTGGCGAAGCTGGGCGGGCAGTTCGCCGACAGTCAGCCCGCCGAAGCCGTCGGAGACGATCGTGACGACCCTGCGCCGCACGCCGTCCGGCAGCGGACGGTCGAGCATCTCGGCGGCGCCGTCGCCCGGCCCCCCGCCTGCGCTCTCCACCATCCGTCACACCCCAATACTGTGCGGGGCCGCCACCGCCCTCGACGTCGCTCGAGCGGGCGGACCGCCTCCGTCAGGAACCGGCGCCCGGCCGGTCCACGAGTTCCACCTGGTCCACGGCGTTGCACCAGCGGCACCGCACCGACTCGATGGTCTCACTGACCACGTCACGCTCCTCGACCTTCGGCTCGCCGGCGAGGTCGAGGTGCACGTACTCGACGACCTTCGACGAGCGCGTCACGTCGAACCGCGTGAGGTTGCCGCAGAGCGTGCAGCGCCACCGCGTGGTGGCGGTCGGCAGGGGAACCGTCATCGTGACTTTCCGCTTCCTTCTAGTGTCCCGCTTCTGGTGCCGGGGTCGGGCCGGAGGCTCCCCCGTGCGTGTGGCTCGTAACCCTACGGCCTGGCGGGTACTCGCCGCCCGTCCGTCCACGGGGGCCGTCCGGCGGCGAGGCGGTCGAGTCGAGTGTGTCCCGTTAAGTCATGATTTGCAGTCATGATCAGCAACTGCTACGGGACGGTCCGCAGAGCGTTCCGCACTTCCCCGGCGCCGGTCACCCATGGCTTGATCGCCCTGTGCTGCCTGATCTTCGTGATCGGCCCCGCCTCGGGCCTCAATCCGGCGTACGGCGCCGGCGGCGGGCTGACGGTCGCGCAGCGCTCCTACTTCCGGCGCTGGGGCGTGGTGCCCGCCGAGCTCTTCGAGGGCGCTCCAGGGGCCGTCCTGAGCCCGGTCACCGCTCTCTTCGTCCACGGCAGCTGGGTGCATCTGCTGGGCAACATGCTCTTCCTCCACGTCTTCGGGGCGATGGCCGAGCGCCGGATGGGCCGCATGGAGTTCACGCTCTTCTACACCGGCTGCGGCTACCTGGCCCTGCTGGGCTACGCGGCGGCCAACGCCGGGTCGGCGCAGTCCCTGGTCGGCGCCTCGGGCGCGATCTCCGCCGTGCTCGGCGCGTTCCTGTACCTGTTCCCCCGGGCGCGGGTGACCAGCCTCCTGCCTTTCCTGTTCTTCCTGCCGCTGCGCTTCCCCGCGTGGGTCGTGCTGCCCTTCTGGGCGGCCCTGCAGTGGGTGGGGGCGGGGCGGGCGTCCCAGGGGCCGGGGGTGGCGTATCTGGCGCACCTGGTCGGCTTCGGCCTCGGGCTCCTCTACGCGTGGGCCCGCTTCGGCGGGCGGAAGGGCGCCGGGGGCGGCCCCGGCAGGGCGGCGGGGGGAGACGGGCGGGCGACTAGAGTGAAGGCCGCCCCAGCCCCGGCCCCCGAGGGAGAGAACCAGCCGTGATCACCGCGATCGTCCTCATCAAGACCAGCGTGGACCGGATCCCCGAGATCGCCGAGCGGATCGCCTCGCTGGACAGCGTCAGCGAGGTCTTCTCCGTGACGGGGACCTACGACCTCATCGCGATGGTCCGGGTCAAGCAGCACGAGGACCTCGCCGAGGTGATCCCCGGCAGCATCAGCAAGATCCCGGGGGTCGAGGGAACGGACACCCACGTGGCGTTCCGCACGTACTCGCAGCACGACCTGGAAGCGGCCTTCGCCATCGGTCTGGACTCGTAGACGTTCCGCCCCGCACCCCGCGGGGGCCGGCCCCCGCGCCGGTCACAGGCCCGCCCCCGGGGACGACGCCCCCGCACCGAGCCGCCGCCCCCGAGCGGCGGCGGCCCTCCGCCCCGGCACGGCCCGCCACGGCCGCGTCCGCCTCTGTCTCGCGCGGTGTCGCCGAGCGAGCGCGGCCGCGGGACCCGCAGGGCCGGCCCCCGCGCGCAGGGGCGCCGGGGCCACCGGTCAGTTCACGGACGGGACGCAGCGGCCGTTCTCCGTGTGGTACTTCCACTTCGCGCCCTGCGTGACCAGTTCACGGACCGCCGTGACGAAGCGGTCGACGTGCTCGTCGGGTGTGCCCGCGCCGAAGCTCACCCGGATGGCGTTGAGGGACTTCTCCCCCGGTGCCGCCTCGGGCGCGCCGCACTCGCCCTGGGTCTGCGGGTCGCCGCCCAGAAGGGTGCGGACCAGGGGGTGGGCGCAGAAGAGGCCGTCGCGGACGCCGATGCCGTACTCGGCGGACAGGGCGGCGGCGAAGTGGGAGCTGTTCCAGCCCTCGACGACGAAGGAGATCACGCCGACCCGGGGGGCGTCGTCGCCGAAGAGGGACAGGATCCGCACCTCGGGGACGTCGGCCAGCCCCGCCCGCACCTTCGCGATCAGGTGCTCCTCACGGGCGACCAGACCGTCGAAGCCCGCCTCCGTCAGCGCCTTGCAGGCCGAGGCGATGGAGTAGGCGCCGATCACGTTCGGGGAGCCGGCTTCGTGGCGGGCGGCGCTCTCGTGCCACTCCACGTCCACTCCCCCGTCCTCGCGCCGGGTGACCTTGCGGCTCGCGCCGCCGCCCGCGAGGTAGGGGTCGGCCTCGACCAGCCAGTCGGCACGGCCGGCCAGCACGCCGCAGCCGAAGGGCGCGTACAGCTTGTGGCCGGAGAAGGCGATCCAGTCCACGTCGAGGTCGCGGACCGACACCGGGTGGTGGGGGGCCAGCTGGGCCGCGTCCAGGACGATCCGGGCGCCGTGGGCGTGCGCGGCCGCCGCCAGCTCGCGCACCGGCCACAGCTCGCCGGTGACGTTCGAGGCGCCGGTCACGCAGACCAGGGCCGGCCCGTGCGGATCGCGCTCGGCGAGGGCCCGCTCCAGCGTCTCGACGGCCTGACGCGGGCTGCGCGGGGCGTCCAGGAAGGTGACGCGGGCGTCCTTCCAGGGCAGCAGGGAGGCGTGGTGCTCGGTCTCGAAGACGAAGACCTGGCAGCCGGCGGGGAGCGCGGCGGCGAGCAGGTTGAGGGAGTCCGTCGTCGACCGGGTGAAGATCAGCTGGTCGTCGGGGCGGCAGTCCAGGAACTCGGTCACCGTGCGGCGGGCGTTCTCGAACAGGTCCGTGGAGAGCTGCGAGAGGTACCCGGCGCCGCGGTGCACGCTGCCGTAGTAGGGGGCGTAGGCCGCCACGTCGTCCCAGACGCGCTGCAGGGCGGGCGCGCTGGCCGCGTAGTCGAGGGCCGCGTAGGCGACCTCGCCGCCGGTCACGAGCGGGACGGTGACATCCCGCCCCAGAACGGGCAGCGGTGCACAAAGAGTACGGGCGGTGGCAAGGGTGGAGACGGACATGGCGGACTCCCGTGAGAGGCATGGCGGAGCCACCGTGCGGGCGGACATGGCTCCGGCACGGAGGAAGGCTGAAAGGGGATGCGGAGGCGGGGCTCTACGCCCTAGCGCATTCGCTTGCTCACGGGAGACTCCCTCGAACGACCCAGGACCCCTGGTCTCGCGAGGGGTCCGCGCTTGCCGTGGACCTTGCTGTCCACGGCCTGGTCTTCACCCGGGGCACCCCGCCACGGACGGAGGGTTGCCGGACAGTCGGCCGGGGCCTCATGACTGTCACTCATGACCTGGTACAGGAAACTACGTCAGGTGATCGTCGCCCCGCAACCCGTGTCCGGATCGCGGGACGACCGCCGTCGGGGCGTCACGCGTTGCTGGCCGCCACCCAGCGCTCCAGCGCCCGCTTGGCCGCGCCGGAGTCGATCGACTCGGCCGCCCGGTCCATGCCGGCCCGCAGCTGCTCGGCCAGCGGTCCGGCGCCCGGTTCGAGCGCCACCAGCGCCGCCGCCGAGTTCAGCAGGACGGCGTCGCGCACCGGGCCCGTCTCGCCCTCCAGCAGACGGCGGGCGACCTCCGCGTTGTAGGACGGGTCGCCGCCGCGCAGGGCCTCCACCGGGACGAGTCCGAGGCCGACGTCCCGCGGGTCGAAGCTCTCCTCGACGACCTTGCCGTCGCGCACGACCCACACGCGCGAGGTGGCCGTGGTGGTCAGCTCGTCGAGGCCGTCGTCGCCCCGGAAGACCAGGGACGAGTTGCCGCGCTCGGCGAAGACGCCGGCGACGACCGGCGCCATGCGGGGATCGGCGACCCCGACGGCCTGCGCCGCCACCCTGGCCGGGTTGGTCAGCGGACCGAGCACGTTGAAGACCGTGCGGATGCCCAACTGCCCGCGCGCCGCGCCCACATGACGCAGCGCCGGATGGAACTTGACCGCGAAGCAGAAGGTGATCCCGGCCTCCCCGGCGACCTCCGCCACCCGCTTCGGGGTCAGCTCCAGGTTGACGCCGAGCTTCTCCAGGACGTCCGAGGCGCCGGACGCGGAGGACGCGGCCCGGTTGCCGTGCTTGACCACCGTGGCGCCCGCGCCGGCCACCACGATCGCCGACATCGTGGAGATGTTCACCGTCTTCGCGCCGTCGCCGCCCGTGCCGACGATGTCGACGGTCGGTCCCGGCACCTCGATCAGGTTGGCGTGCTCGTACATCGCCCGGACCAGCCCGTTGATCTCCGCGACGGTCTCGCCCTTGGCCCGCAGCGCCACCACGAACCCGGCGATCTGCGCGTCGGTCGCCTCCCCGCGCATGATCCGGTCCAGTGCCCAGAACGTGGCGTCCGCGTCCTGGTCGCGGCCGTACAGCAGACCGTTCAGCACCTCGGGCCAGGAACGGCCCGCCGCGGTGTCGCCTCCAGCGGGGGTCACAGCGCTCATAGCCGCTCCTGCATGTGTCGTCGTGAGTCGAGTGGTGTGTGGTCTGTGGTGCGCGGTGTGTGGTCCGTCCCCGCACGCCGCGCGTCGCGCGTCGTTGAACCGGGTGGACCCCACCACCCTATCCAGCCGCGGGCACGGCGAAGGGCCCCGTCCGAAGACCGGACGGGACCCTTCCTGTGGCGTGGCGACGCCTCAGCGATCAGTGGTGGCCGTGGCCGCTCGTGATCTCCTTGTACTCCTCGACAGTGGGCTTCGGGATCTGCTGGTCCTCACCGAAGTACGCTTCGGTGATCTTGGCGCGGAGCTTCTCCTTGCCCGTGACCTTGCGCTCGACGCCGTTCTCGTCGACGGTGGCGCCGATCGCGGCCGGCGCGTACTGCTCGTGCGCCGTGAGGGTGTGCAGCTGCTCCTGGCTGAGCGGCTCGTGGATCTCGATGAACTCACCGTGCGGCAGGCGCTTGATGGTGCCGGTCTCGCGACCGTGCAGCACCTTGTCCTTGTCGCGTCGCTGCAGGCCGAGGCAGATCCGCTTGGTGGCGATGTACGCGATGACCGGTCCGACGAAGAAGAAGATCCGGACGAACCAGGTGATCGAGTTGATCGACAGGTGGAAGTGGGTGGCCCACAGGTCGTTGCCACCGCCGACCAGCGTGATCATGTACATCGTGACCCAGGCGACGCCGAGCGCCGTGCGGGTCGGCGCGTTGCGCGGGCGGTCCAGGATGTGGTGCTCGCGCTTGTCGCCGGTGATCCACGCCTCGATGAAGGGGTAGAGCGCCAGCGCCGCGAGGACCACGCCGAACAGGACCAGCGGGATGAACACGCCCAGGACCAGCGTGTGGCCCCAGAGGTTGATCTCCCAGCCCGGCATGAAGCGGATCAGGCCCTCGGCGAAGCCCATGTACCAGTCGGGCTGGGCGCCGGTCGACACCTGGTCCGGGCGGTAGGGGCCCATGGCCCAGATCGGGTTGATCTGAGCGACGGCGGCGATGGCCGCGATCACGCCGAAGACCAGGAAGAAGAAGCCTCCGGCCTTGGCCATGTACACCGGCAGCAGCGGCATGCCCACGACGTTCTTGTTGCTCTTGCCGGGGCCCGCGAACTGCGTGTGCTTGTGGTAGAAGACCAGGATCAGGTGGCCCACCATCAGGCCCAGCATGATGCCCGGCAGCAGCAGGATGTGGATCGAGTAGAACCGCGCCACGAAGTCGTGGCCGGGGAACTCTCCGCCGAACAGGAACATCGAGATGTACGTGCCGACGATCGGCATCGACAGGATCGCGCCCTGGGTGAAGCGCACACCGGTGCCGGAGAGCAGGTCGTCCGGGAGCGAGTAACCGGTGAAGCCGGTGAACATGCCCAGGACGAACAGCAGGAAGCCGAACAGCCAGTTGACCTCACGCGGCTTGCGGAACGCACCCGTGAAGAACACGCGCATCATGTGCACGAACATGCCGGCGAGGAAGATCAGCGCCGCCCAGTGGTGGATCTGCCGGATGAGCAGACCGCCGCGCACGTCGAAGGAGATGTGCAGGGTCGAGCTGAACGCCTCGGACATCAGCTGTCCCTGGAGCGGGACGTAGCTGCCGTGGTACTCCACCTCGTTCATCGACGGGTGGAAGAACAGCGTCAGATACACACCCGTCAGGATGATGATGATGAAGCTGTACATGCACACTTCGCCCAGCATGAACGACCAGTGGTCGGGGAAGATCTTGCGCATGTTGGACTTGGCGAGGGAGTAGATCCCCAGCCGGCCGTCGGCCCAGTCGGCGATCCGCTCGCCGGCCGGCGCCTTCCCGCGCTCGCGGGCCCCGGCGCTCTCGTGGTTCTCTGTCGTGCTCATCCGCGCTCCCAGAAGGCAGGACCGACGGGCTCTTCGAAGTCGCCGAGCGCCTGAAGGTAGCCCTCGTCGTTCACGCCGATGCGCAGCTGCGGCAGGGCGTGACCGGCGGGGCCGAAGATCACTCGGGCACCGTCGGAGAGGTCGAAGGTGGACTGGTGGCAGGGGCACAGCACGTGGTGCGTCTGCTGCTCGTACAGGGAGATCGGGCAACCGACGTGGGTGCAGATCTTCGAGTACGCGACGATGCCCTCGTGCGACCACTCGAGCTCGCGCTTGTCCTTGATGTTGTCCGGCTGCAGCCGGACGATCATCAGGGCCGCCTTGGCGATCTCGTTCTGGAAGTCCTCGTCGTGCTCCTCCAGGCCCTCGGGCTTGGCGAAGGTGAGAGAACCGACGGCCACGTCCGACGGACGCAGCGGCTCGTTCGTGTTCATGTTGACGAGCAGCTTGCCCTTGGCCCACAGCGTGTGCCGCAGCTTGTCCTCGGGCAGCGGGCCGAGGTCGCGCAGGAGCACGACACCGGACAGCGGCACCAGGGCGACCGCGCCGAACAGCGTGTTGCGGATCAGCTTGCGCCGGCCCATCGCCGATTCCTTGGCGCCCTGCCTGAAGTCCGCGTGGACCTTCGCGCGGACCTCGGGGCTCGCGGCGATCGGGTGCCGCTCGTCGGCGACCTCGACGTCCGACATCAGCGTGCGGGCCCAGTGGACCGCGCCGGCGCCGATGGTGAACAGCGCCGTGCCCAGGGTCAGACCCAGCGCGAAGTTCAGCGCGCTGAGGTGGCCGATCGGGAACACGAAGATCGACTTGTCGGCGGGGATCGCCACGTACGAGGCGATGAAGCCGACCGTGGCCAGCATCGACAGCGTGAACAGGAAGGCGACCGCACGCTCGGACCGCTTGGCGGCCCGCTCGTCGATGTCCTGGACGCGGTGCTCGTGGGGCGGCAGGCCGGGGTCGGCGAACGGGTTCTTCTCGTCCGCCACGCCCACCGCGCCGTGCGCGTGGTCCTGCTCTGCGGGCAGGTTCTCTTCTGGAATGTCTTGGCTACTCATGACTTCTTGGCCTTTGCGGTCCGAGCGGCGACCCAGACGGCGACCGCGATCAGGGCCCCGAGACCGAAGATCCAGGAGAACAGGCCCTCACTGACCGGCCCGAGGCCGCCCAGCTCCAGACCACCGGGGTTGTCGGTCTCGCTGCTGTTGACCGCGTGCAGGTACGCGATGATGTCCTTCTTGTTCTGCTCCGACAGGGTGGTGTCGGGGAAGGAGGGCATGTTCTGCGGGCCGGTCTGCATGGCCTCGTAGAGGTGCTTCGGGTCCACGTCCTCCAGGGTGGGAGCGAACTTGCCCTTGGTGAGGGCGCCGCCCTTGCCGGTGAAGTTGTGGCACTGCGCGCAGTTGGTGCGGAACAGGTCGCCGCCCTTGGCAATGTCCGCGCCCTCCGGGCCGTACTCGGCCTTGGTGGGGACGGCCGGTCCGGCGCCGAGGGAGGAGATGTACGCGGCGAGCTGGTCGATCTCGGCCTGCGTGTAGATGTTCTTCTTCTTCACCACCTGCGGGCCCTGGGAGGTCGCCGCCGGCATGCGGCCGGTGCCGACCTGGAAGTCGACGGCCGCGGCGCCCACGCCGACCAGGCTCGGACCGTCGGAGGTTCCCTGACCGCCGGTGCCGTGGCAGCTGGCGCAGCCGACGGCGTAGAGCTTCTTGCCCTCGTCGATGGTGAGGGACTGGGCGCTGTCGTCTGCCTGCGCCTTGCTCGCGGGCGCGAACGCGGCGTACAGCCCCCCTGTGCATGCCAGCGCGAGGAGTAGGACGACGAGCGCCGCCAGCGGATGGCGTCGTCGTGCGGAGAGCTTTTTCACGGATTACCCCGGTGTCAGGATCTTCTGCGTCGATGCTTGTGGAAGTGCGGGAGCGGGCCCCGGCTACTTGATCAGGTAGATCGTGGCGAAGAGGCCGATCCAGACGACATCGACGAAGTGCCAGTAGTAGGACACGACGATGGCCGCGGTCGCCTGTTCGTGGGTGAACCTCTTGGCCGCGTAGGTGCGCCCGAGGACGAACAGGAAGGCGATGAGGCCGCCCGTCACGTGCAGGCCGTGGAAGCCGGTGGTCAGGTAGAACACCGAGCCGTACGGGTCGGAGGAGAGCGAGAGCCCGTCCTTCTTCACCAGCTCCGTGTACTCGTAGATCTGACCGCCGATGAAGATCGCACCCATGATGAAGGTGACGATGAACCACATCCGCAGCTTCTTCACGTCACCGCGCTCGGCGGCGAAGACGCCGAGCTGGCAGGTGAGGGAGGAGAGCACCAGGATCGTGGTGTTGGTGGCCGAGAACGGAAGGTTCAGGGCCTCGGCCATTGCCTTCCAGTGATCAGGACCCGTCACCGATCGCAGGGTGAAGTACATCGCGAAGAGGGCCGCGAAGAACATCAGCTCGGAACTCAGCCAGATGATGGTTCCGACGCTGGTGAGGTTCGGTCGATTGACCGACGGGTGCGCGTGCCCGGTGTCTACTGTCGTTGCTGTCGCCACGACCGACATTATGTCGGTCCCTTATCCCGCCCTCACTCCGGGGGGTGCCGTTCGGAGTGTCCGTACCGTGTGTACTGCCCGGATGGCCCATCGAAGCCGTGTTCCAAGCGGTGTTGAGGGGGTGGGCGAGGGAGTAGCATCCGCGGCATCGGTTCTGTCCGTACGACACTGATGTCACGGAGGAAGCATGCAGGCGACCGCCACCGTGCTGGTCTACAGCGACGACTCCAACACGCGGGAGCAGGTACGGCTCGCGACCGGCCGCAGGCCCGCCCCGGACGTTCCCGTGGTGGAGTTCCTGGAGTGCGCGACGCCTGCGGCGGTGCAGCGGGAGCTGGACCGGGGCGGCATCGACGTCGTCGTCCTGGACGGGGAGGCCGCGCCCATGGGGGGCATGGGGCTGTGCCGTCAGCTCAAGGACGAGGTGTTCCGGTGCCCGCCGGTGCTGCTGCTCATCGGACGGCCCCAGGACGCGTGGCTCGCCACCTGGAGCCGGGCTGACGCGGCTGTGACGCTGCCTGTGGAGCCCGTGGAGTTCGCGGGGGCCCTGGCGTCCCTGTTGCGGACGAAGAGGCTCCAGCAGAGCGCGTAGCGCCTGCCGGGGGGCGGGGTGCGGCGGTGCCGCGGACACGGGTCCGCGGCGGTCTGCCGTGCCCGCCCGCGGAGCCGTGCCGGTCACGGCCCCGCACCTCCGACGGCCCCGCACTCCCGACGGCGCCTGCGCGTGACCGCGCTTACACGGCTGCCGGGCTCAGTCGTGCCGTCTGCCGGTTCGTCTCCTGCTTGCCGCCGGTCAGCGCGCTGCCCGTCGTCCACTTCGTCCAGTCCACGTTCCAGTCTCCGAAGCCGTTGCCGAACGTCTCCATCGTGTTGCCGTTGCTGTTGACGACCTGGACGACGTCGCCCGGGCGGATGTTGTCGAAGAACCACTCCGCGTTGGACGTGCTCATGCCCGTGCAGCCGTGGCTGACGTTCTCGTAGCCCTGGGAGCCCACCGACCAGGGGGCGGCGTGGACGTACTCGCCGCTCCAGGTGACGCGTGTGGCGTAGTAGACGGGCAGGTCGTAGGAGTCCGAGGAGCCCTCCGCGATGCCCACGGTGGTCCCGCGCATCCGCACGAAGTACTCCTTGCCCAGGACGACCTTGACGCCGTTGCGGGTCTCGAAGCCGGGCTTCCCGGTGGTGACGGGGATCTGCTTGATCTCCTCGTTGTTCTTGAAGACCGTCAGGGAGTGCGACGCGGCGTCCGTCACGGCGATGACCCGGTCGCCGATGGTGAGCTTGAGCTCCTTGGCCGGGCCTCCCCACAGCCGGTCGCTGATCTTGATGCCGTCCAGGTTGCTGCGCACGCGGACGGTGGCGTGGGCGGGCCAGTAGTCCTTGGGGCGGTAGTGGAGTTCCTTGTCGTCCACCCAGTGCCAGCCGCCCTCCACGGACGGTGAGGAGGTGACCTTGAGGCCGCGCTCGACGACGGCCCGCTGGGCAGGGTCCTTGACGGGCTGGTCCAGTTTGGCGGTGACGGGCTGGCCGACGCCGTACTCGCCGGCGTCGGGGCCGAACTCGACCGCCAGCCGCTTCTTGGTGGTGGGCTTGCCGGTGTCGAAGGCGAGGACGCGGCGGCCGGGCGCGCCGTCGTCGTCCTCGGTGCTCACGCGGACGGTGTAGTGGGCGCCTGCGGCCAGCGGCTCGGTGCTGTGCCAGCGACTGCCGTCGGCGGCGAGTTCGCCCGCGAGGTAGCGGCCCGTGCCGTCCATGGCGGTGACGTCCGTGATGCGGTCGCCGTCCTCCGCGGTGACCTGCAGGGGCTTGTCCGGGTCGGCCTTGCGGCCGTCGCCGTCGGGGGCGTTGAAGGAGATCTGGTCCGTCGCGTCGTAGGGGCGTGCGGAGAGCGGATCGTCGTCCGAGCTGCAGGCGCTTGCGACCGCGCCCAGGGCGATCACCAGCAGGGTGCAGCCGACGACGGTGCGAGGGCGGGGTTCGTGGCTCATGGCTTCACGCTAGGGAGCGGGGTCGGCCGCGGCGCGCTGGGTGACACGGACGGAGGACGCCCGGTACGGCAAAAGCGTGAGCCCGGACCCTCCTGACGGAGTGTCCGGGCTCTCGCCGCGTGTCACGCGTGCTACTGGGTGCGGTTCTCACCGCGGTAGTACTCGAAGACCCAGCCCCACAGGCCGATCACGATCAGCGGGGCGGAGAAGTAGAGCAGCCACCAGCCGACCGCGACACCGAGGAAGGCCATGGCGCCGCCGATGGCGAGCGACAGCGGCTGCCAGCTGTGCGGGCTGAAGAAGCCCACCTCGCCGGCGTCGTCCGCGACGTCCGCCTCCTTGTTGTCCTGCGCGCCCGCGTCGACCCGCCGGGCGGTGAAGCCCAGGTAGAAGCCGATCATGATGGCAAGGGCGAAGGACAGGAAGAGGGCCGTGGTACCGGCCGGCTCCTTCGACCACACGCCGTAGACGATCGCCATGACGAGCAGGAAGACGCTCAGCCAGACGAACATCTTGCCCTGGATCTTCACTTGCCGGCCTCCTTGCTGCCCGCGACGGCGCTGACGCCGTGGCCGCTGTGCTCCAGCTGCTCGAGCGCGGCGATCTCCGGGTGGTGCAGGTCGAACGCCGGGGATTCACTGCGGATCCGCGGCAGGGTGAGGAAGTTGTGGCGCGGCGGCGGGCAGGAGGTGGCCCACTCCAGGGAGCGGCCGTAGCCCCACGGGTCGTCGACGCCGACCGGCTTGCCGTACTTGGCGGTCTTCCACACGTTGTAGAAGAACGGCAGGACGGACAGACCGAGGACGAACGAGCTGATCGTCGAGATCGTGTTCAGGGCGGTGAACCCGTCCGCGGCCAGGTAGTCCGCGTAACGGCGCGGCATGCCCTCGGCGCCCAGCCAGTGCTGGACCAGGAAGGTGCCGTGGAAGCCGATGAACAGCGTCCAGAAGGTGATCTTGCCGAGGCGCTCGTCGAGCATCTTGCCGGTCATCTTCGGCCACCAGAAGTGGAAGCCGGAGAACATCGCGAAGACGACGGTGCCGAAGACGACGTAGTGGAAGTGCGCCACCACGAAGTACGAGTCCGACACATGGAAGTCCATCGGCGGCGAGGCCAGGATGACGCCGGTCAGACCGCCGAAGGTGAAGGTGACGAGGAAGCCGGTCGCCCACAGCATCGGCGTCTCGAAGGACAGGGAGCCCTTCCACATCGTGCCGATCCAGTTGAAGAACTTCACGCCGGTCGGAACGGCGATGAGGAACGTCATGAAGGAGAAGAACGGCAGCAGCACGCCTCCGGTGACGTACATGTGGTGCGCCCACACCGTCACGGACAGACCCGCGATCGAGATCGTCGCCGCGATCAGTCCCATGTAGCCGAACATCGGCTTGCGGGAGAAGACCGGGATGACTTCGGAGATGATGCCGAAGAACGGCAGGGCGATGATGTACACCTCTGGATGGCCGAAGAACCAGAAGAGGTGCTGCCAGAGCAACGCCCCTCCGTTCGCGGCATCGAAGACATGCGCCCCGAACTTCCGATCCGCCTCCAGCGCGAACAGCGCGGCGGCGAGGACGGGGAAGGCCAGCAGGACCAGGACGGCCGTCAGCAGCACGTTCCACACGAAGATCGGCATGCGGAACATCGTCATGCCCGGAGCGCGCATGCAGATGATCGTGGTGATGAAGTTGACCGCGCCGAGGATGGTGCCGAAGCCGGAGAAGGCCAGACCCATGATCCACAGGTCGGCGCCGATGCCCGGGGAGCGGACCGCGTCCGAGAGCGGGCTGTAGGCGAACCAGCCGAAGTCGGCGGCGCCCTGCGGGGTGAGGAAGCCGCCCACCGCGATGGTCGAGCCGAACAGGTAGAGCCAGTAGGCGAACATGTTCAGCCGCGGGAACGCCACATCGGGCGCGCCGATCTGCAGCGGCATGATCCAGTTCGTGAAACCGGCGAACAGCGGCGTCGCGAACATCAGCAGCATGATCGTGCCGTGCATCGTGAACGCCTGGTTGAACTGCTCGTTCGACATGATCTGCAGGCCCGGACGGGCCAGCTCGGCGCGCATGAGGAGCGCCATGACTCCGCCGACGCAGAAGAACGCGAACGACGTGACCAGGTACAACGTACCGATGGTCTTGTGGTCGGTGGTCGTCAGCCACTTCACCACGACGTTGCCGGGCTGCTTGCGCCTGACCGGCAGCTCGTTCTCGTACGAGTCCTCAGCTGCGGAGGCACCCTGGGGTTCGTTGAGGATGCTCACAGGACGTTCGACTCCCGGTTCTTCTCGGGGCTCGTTTGCTCGATGCCGGCCGGAACGTAACCGGTCTGCCCGTTCTTCGCGAGGTCCTTCAGGTGCTGCTGGTAGCGCTCCGGAGAGACGACCTTCACGTTGAAGAGCATCCGGGAGTGGTCCACGCCGCAGAGCTCGGCGCACTTGCCCATGAAGGTGCCCTCGCGGTTGGGGGTCACCTGGAAGGAGTTGGTGTGGCCCGGGATGACGTCCTGCTTCATCAGGAACGGCACCACCCAGAAGGAGTGGATGACGTCACGCGAAGTGAGGACGAAGCGGACCGTCTTGCCCTTGGGGAGCCAGAGGGTCGGACCCGGGTTGTTCGTCTGCGGGTTCCGCTCACCGGGGGTGCCGCAGGTGTAGACGCCGCCCGCGTCGGACGGGAAGTCCTTCTTGAACCGGTTCGGGATCGCGGCCAGGTTCGCGTCGGTCTTCGCGTCCCCGTCGGAGCCGTCGACCTTCTCGATGTAGTTGAAGCACCAGCTCCACTGGAAGCCGACCACGTTGACCGTGACGTCGGGCTTCTTGTCGAGGCTCAGCAGCTTCGACTCGTCGCGGGCGGTGAAGTAGAACAGCACCGAGACGATGATGATCGGCACGACCGTGTACAGCGCCTCGATGGGCATGTTGTACCGGGTCTGCGGAGGGATTTCGACCTTTGTGCGGCTGCGCCGGTGGAAGAAAGCACTCCACAGGATCAGGCCCCACACCAGCACGCCGGTGGCCAGCGCGGCGGCCCACGATCCCTGCCACAGGGAGAGGATCCGCGGAGCCTCTTCTGTGACCGGGGTGGGCATGCCAAGGCGGGGGAAGTCCTTGTATGTGCAACCGGTGGCGGTCGCCAGGACCAGGCCCGCGGTCATTGCCTGCAGCAGCTTCCGCCGCATCGGGCGCCGCGGCGAGCGGTCGGAGCCGTTGGGACTCACGTAGCGCCTTCCCGAGAGTCTCGCCCGCGCGGTTGGCTGCGGCCTGCCTTCTCGCTGGTCGGTCGCCGCCCTGCGTCGGGCAGGGGTTTGGATGTTTATGCGGACCAAACCCTAGCCGACGCCCTTCGGGGGGTCGCGGGGAGGGTGGCATACGCGCCGCGGGTCACCCCGAAGGGGTGGGCGGAGCGCCCGCCGTCGCCTAATAGCTCGTCAATGCGGCTTGTGCGACCGCCGCCGGGTCGCGCGGCGGCCGCGCGACGGAACCGCGGATCGAAGCCGCCCGCGCCTCTGTCCGGCCGCCGTACGTTCTACGGTTGCCGTGTGTCCTACTTCGACGCCGCATCCGCCGCTCCCCTGCATCCCGTCGCCCGTCAGGCCCTGTTGGCCTCGCTCGACGAGGGGTGGGCAGACCCTTCACGGCTGTACAGAGAGGGGCGGCGGGCGCGGATGCTGCTGGACGCGGCGCGTGAGGCGACCGCCGAGGCGGTGGGCTGCCGGCCGGACGAACTGACCTTCACCTCGTCCGGAACCCGTGCGGTGCACACCGGGATCGCGGGCGCGTCGGCCGGACGGCGACGGATCGGACGTCACCTGATCGTGTCAGCCGTCGAACACTCCTCGGTGCTGCATTCGGCCGAGGCGTTCGAGGCGGCGGGCGGCGCCGTGACCCGGGCGCCGGTGACCAGGACCGGCGCGGTCTGCGTCGAGTCGTACGTCGACGCCCTGCGGTCCGACACCGCGCTGGCCTGTCTGCAGTCGGCCAACCACGAGGTGGGCACCGAGCAGCCGGTGGCGGCGGTGGCCGAGGCGTGCCGGGAGGCGGGGACGCCGCTGCTGGTGGACGCGGCCCAGTCGCTGGCGTGGGGGGCGGTGGAGGGGCCCTGGTCCCTGCTGACGGGCAGCGCTCACAAATGGGGCGGGCCGTCGGGGGTGGGGCTGCTCGCGGTGCGCAAGGGCGTGCGGTTCGCGCCTCAGGGGCCGGTGGACGAACGGGAGTCGGGGCGGGCGGCCGGGTTCGAGAACCTTCCGGCGATCGTGGCCGCGGCGGCCTCGCTGCGGGCGGTGCGGGCGGAGGCTGCGGCCGAGGCGGCGCGGCTGCGGGACCTGACGGCACGGATCCGGGCGCGGGTGGCGGACGTCGTCCCGGACGTGGAGGTGGTCGGGGACCCGCATCGGCGGCTGCCCGGGATCGTCACGTTCTCCTGTCTGTACGTCGACGGGGAGGCTCTGCTGCACGAGCTGGACCGGGCGGGCTTCTCCGTCTCGTCCGGGTCGTCCTGCACCAGCAGCACGCTGACGCCCAGCCATGTGCTCAGGGCGATGGGCGTGCTGAGTGAGGGGAACGTGCGGGTTTCGCTGCCGTGGGGAGCCGCCGAGGAGGATGTGGAGAGGTTCCTCGCCGTGCTGCCGGAGGCGGTGGCGGGGGTGCGGGACAAGCTCGGGGCGCCCGGGTCCCCGGCCACGCCGACGGCGGCGGACGCACGGGGCACGGGGCTCGTCGTGGACGCGCTGGGCAGGCGGTGCCCGATTCCCGTCATCGAGCTGGCGAAGGTCATCGGAGACGTGCCGGTCGGCGGCACGGTGCGGGTGCTGTCCGACGACGAGGCGGCCCGGCTCGACATCCCCGCGTGGTGCGAGATGCGGGGACAGGAGTATCTCGGCGAGGAGCCGGCGGACCGCGGCGCTGTCTACGCGGTCCGCCGGACGTCCTGAGTCAGGTCGTCAGGCCAGGTGCTTGCGGACCTCGGCGGCGGCCTCGTCGCCGTACGCGGTGGCGAAGCGGTCCATGAAGTGGGCGCGGCGCAGCTGGTACTCCTGCGTGCCGACGGTCTCGATGACGAGGGTGGCGAGCATGCAGCCGATCTGGGCGGCGCGCTCCAGGGAGACGTCCCAGGCCAGCCCGGAGAGGAAGCCGGCGCGGAAGGCGTCGCCGACGCCGGTGGGATCGGCCTTGCGCTCCTCCTGCGGGCAGCCGACCTCGATCGGTTCCTCGCCGGCGCGCTCGACACGGACGCCGCGCGCGCCGAGGGTGGTGACGCGGTGGCCGACCTTGGCGAGGATCTCGGCGTCCGACCAGCCCGTCTTGGACTCGATGAGGCCCTTCTCGTACTCGTTGGAGAACAGGTACGTCGCGCCCTCCAGCAGTATGCGGATCTCCTCGCCGCCCATCCGGGCGATCTGCTGCGAGAAGTCGGCGGCGAAGGGGATCGAGCGGGAGCGGCACTCCTCGGTGTGGCGGAGCATCGCCTCCGGGTCGTCGGCGCCGATCAGGACCAGGTCCAGGCCGCCCACGCGGTCGGCCACGGTCTTCAGCTCGATGAGACGGGCCTCGCTCATCGCGCCGGTGTAGAAGGAGCCGATCTGGTTGTGGTCGGCGTCGGTGGTGCACACGAAACGGGCCGTGTGCAGGGTCTCGGAGATGCGGACGGACTCGGTGTCGACGCCGTGCCGGTCCAGCCAGGCCCGGTACTCGTCGAAGTCGGCGCCCGCGGCGCCGACCAGGATGGGCCGGGTGTCCAGCTGCCCCATGCCGAAGGCGACGTTCGCTCCCACGCCGCCCCGGCGCACGTCGAGGTTGTCGACGAGGAAGGAGAGCGAGACCGTGTGCAACTGGTCCGCGACGAGCTGGTCGGCGAAGCGGCCGGGGAACGTCATGAGGTGGTCGGTCGCGATGGAGCCGGTGACTGCGATGCGCACGGCGTGGACTCTCCTGTGGGGAGGGGGATTGACAGTTCACGCTACCCGGTCCGTCCGCGGCACTGAAGCAGACGAAACTACCCGATAGTAGATCTTTCTTCGCAGGCGGGGCGTGCATACGGTTCGGGTATGACGAACCTCGAGTTCCACGCCCCCCGGTCGGCCGAGTTCGACGGCGGCCTGGCGTCGCTGCGCGGCGACTGCGCCCGAATGGCTCCGCACTGGGCGGCCCCGGAGAAGATCCTTTCCCGTCCGGTCTCCCCGTCACTCATCCACGGCGTGAACGTCCCCGAGAGGTCCGCACGGCTGCTGGAGGCCATGCCCGAGTACGGCAACTAGGAGCGGCGGGCGGCCCCGCTCGCGCATTTCTCCGGCACGGCGCTCGGAAGGGAACCGTGCGCTCCCTCGCCGCGTCCCATCGGCGTCCCTCGTCAAGGGGATGCGGGGTACGACAGCAGGGCAGCCGAAGGAGCGATGCGGTGAACACCGAGCGACCCGAGACCGACGACGCCGCGCGCGAGCCGGAGAAGACGGGTTCCGAGGAGACGACGGCCGAACAGGCCGAGGCCGAGGAGGCCACGGCCGAACGGGCGGAGGCCGAGGAGACGACGGCTGAGCAGGCGGCGGCCGAGGAGACGACGGCTGAGCAGGCGGCGGAAGAAGAGAAGGAGTCCGCAGCGGCTTCGGCCGAAAGGGTGACGTCCGGGGAGGCTTCGGCAGAGACGGACGGGGCCGGAGAGGCTTCGGCCGACCGGACGGCGGCCGGGTCCGCGACGGCCGCGGTTTCACAGGAGCGGGACGCCGCCGACGGGGAATCCCGTCACGGATCCGGCGACGAGCCGTCCGCCGCAGGGGCCGGGACCGCACCGGAGACCGCCCGCGTGACCGCACCCGAGGCCGCTTCCGGCGCCCCCGTCCACGGGCACGAGGGCGAGGACGAGGGCAGGGACGGGGGCAGGCACGACGACGAACCCGTCGTCGCTCACTCGGGCGGCGGCGAGGTCTCCGCCGGCTCCCGGCGTCGCTCCCCCGTGCTCATCGCCACCGTCGCGGCCGCCGTGCTGCTGGTGGGCGGCGGCGGGGCCGCTCTCACGTCCGGCGCCCTCAGCGGTTCCGGCGGCGGCCCCGGAGCCGGAGCCCCCTCCGGTGACGGCACACCCGCCGGCCTCGCCCTGGACGACTACCCGGCGGGCACGGGTGCACCCGAGGGCGCCGGCCACGGCATCGCACCCGGTGAGCCGAACCCTTACGGGGTGACGTACAAGGCCGCCGGCACGCTGCCCGCCGGTCCCGGGTCCGCGCCCGTGTACTGGGCGCGGGGCGAGGTCGCCGCGCGGGACGTGGCCGGGCTGGCGAAAGCGCTGGGCGTCCAGGGGACGCCGGTGGCCGACGGGGATGCCTGGAAGGTCGGCGTCGGCAACGACGGCTCGGGTCCTGTGCTGCGGGTGAACCGGCAGGCGCCGGGCATGTGGACGTTCACCCGGTACGCGCCCGGCACCGACGACTGCACGGGCGGCGCCGTCAAGTGCACCGGGGAGTCCGCGACCCCGGGTGGCGCCCCGGTGAGCGAGGCGGCCGCGAAGAAGGCCGCGGCGCCGGTCCTCGAGGCGGTGGGCCAGGACGACGCCAAGATCGACGCGAGCCAGGTCATGGGCGCCCAGCGGGTGGTGAACGCCGATCCGGTGATCGGCGGTCTGCCCTCCCACGGCTGGACGACCGGGATCCGCGTCAGCGCGCAGGGCGAGGTCGTCGGCGCGGACGGGCAGCTGGCGACGCCGGTGAAGGGTGCCACGTACCCCCTGCTGAGCGCCCGGGAGGCGCTGGACGCGCTGAACGCGGCGCCCGGCGGCGGCCACCGGATGGGCATCGGCGGATGCGCCGCTCCGGTGCCGCTGAAGGACCGGCTGGAGAGCCCGTGCGGGACGTCGACGGGCGCGGCACGGCAGACGGCGACGGTGGAGGACGCGGTGCTCGGCCTGGCCCCGCACTCTTCGGGCGGCCGGCAGGTGCTCGTGCCGTCCTGGCTGTTCGAGGTGCGGGCGGCGGGCTCGACGGCCGGTCACACGGTGACGCAGCCGGCCGTCGAGCCCGCGTATCTGAAGCCCGCGACCACGCCCGCGCCCACTCCGACCCCGCCCGGCACGTCCGGCACGTCCGGCACGTCCGGCGAGCGGAACGTGCACGTGGAGGGCTACACCGTCGAGGGCGGGGAGCTGACCGTCGGCTTCACCGGCGGGGTGTGCGCCGACTACAAGGCGACGGCGGTGGAGACCGGGAGCGAGGTGAAGGTCACCGTGACGCAGACACCGTGGCCCGACAAGGTCTGCATCACGCTCGCCAAGCAGTACCACCAGGTCGTGCGACTGGACGAGGCGCTGGGCAGCCGCAAGGTGGTCGGCTCGGACGGCAGGGCCGTCCCGCTGGAGAAGGCGGGGGCCAGGCTGCCGCAGACCCGGTAGCGCCTGCCCGCCGCCGGCGGCTCGGCCGCGGTGGCGAACGCGAAAGGCGGCGGCCCCCTTCGGAGGGGGCCGCCGCCTTTCGCGTCGTCCGGCGGGTGCGGCGGACCTAGTTGAAGGAGTCGCCGCAGGCGCAGGAGCCCGTCGCGTTCGGGTTGTCGATCGTGAAGCCCTGCTTCTCGATCGTGTCGACGAAGTCGATCGACGCGCCGCCCAGGTACGGGGCGCTCATGCGGTCGGTGACGACCTTGACGCCGTCGAAGTCCTTGACGACGTCGCCGTCGAGGGAACGCTCGTCGAAGAAGAGCTGGTAGCGCAGGCCGGAGCAGCCGCCGGGCTGAACGGCGACACGCAGGGCCAGGTCGTCACGGCCTTCCTGGTCGAGCAGGGCCTTGACCTTCGCCGCGGCGGCGTCGGACAGGATGATGCCGTCGGTGACGGTGCTGGTCTCGTCCGATACGGACATCTACATCTCTCCCGGGTTGTACGGAGACTGCTTGCCGACGGTTCCAACCGACGGGGCCGCGGATTCATTCCGGGCCGGGCTGTCGTCTTCGTCGTCAGCTGCCGTCTTCCTGGTCAGCTGTCGCCCTCGTCGGCTCGGTCGTTCCCTTCTCATGCTCGCACACCCGGATGCGGGGCGAAAACGCCTCACGGGGATTCATGTCACACCGACGCTATGACCATCGTCAAAGTGACGTGAAGCAGGTTATGATAGATAACGTCAATTCGACGAAAAGTAGAAAGGGTGCGTGTCGTGACCACCGCCCAGACCACGGAACTCGACGTACAGCCGACTCCGCTCGCCCTGTTGCTGCTCGGCCGCGAGGCCGACCCGAGGAGCGAGCGGGGCGTCGAGTGCCCCGGCGACCTGCCCTCGCCCTCCGACCCGGATCTGGTCGAGCGTGCCCGCGCCGCGAAGGCGAAGCTCGGCGACAAGGTCTTCGTGCTCGGCCACCACTACCAGCGCGACGAGGTCATCCAGTTCGCCGACGTCACGGGCGACTCCTTCAAGCTGGCCAGGGACGCGGCCGCCCGCCCGGAGGCCGAGTACATCGTCTTCTGCGGTGTGCACTTCATGGCCGAGTCCGCCGACATCCTGACGTCGGACGACCAGAAGGTGGTCCTGCCCGACCTCGCCGCGGGCTGCTCGATGGCCGACATGGCCACCGCCGAGCAGGTCGCCGAGTGCTGGGACGTGCTGACCGAGGCGGGCGTGGCCGAGCAGGTCGTCCCCGTCTCGTACATGAACTCGTCCGCGGACATCAAGGCGTTCACGGGCAGGCACGGCGGCACGATCTGCACCTCGTCCAACGCCCGGCGGGCCCTGGAATGGGCCTTCGAGCAGGGCGAGAAGGTGCTCTTCCTGCCGGACCAGCACCTCGGCCGCAACACCGCCGTCCGCGACATGGGCATGTCCCTGGAGGACTGCGTCCTCTACAACCCGCACAAGCCGAACGGCGGGCTGACCGCCGAGCAGCTGCGCGACGCCAAGATGATCCTGTGGCGCGGCCACTGCTCGGTGCACGGCCGCTTCAGCCTGGAGTCGGTCGAGGACGTCCGCGCCCGGATCCCCGGCGTGAACGTGCTCGTGCACCCGGAGTGCCGGCACGAGGTCGTGGCCGCGGCGGACCACGTCGGCTCGACCGAGTACATCATCAAGGCGCTGGAGGCGGCCCCGGCCGGCTCCAAGTGGGCCATCGGGACCGAGCTGAACCTGGTGCGCCGGCTGGCGAACCGTTTCGCGCCCGAGGGCAAGGAGATCGTCTTCCTCGACAAGACGGTCTGCTTCTGCTCGACCATGAACCGCATCGACCTCCCCCACCTGGTGTGGACCCTGGAGTCCCTCGCCGAGGGCAAGCTGGTCAACCGGATCGAGGTCGACGAGGAGACCGAGGCGTACGCCAAGCTGGCGCTGGAGCGCATGCTGGCGCTGCCGTAGGACCGGCCCGGCCACAGGAGCCCCCTTCCGCCCGGACGCGACCGGCCTGACAGCGTCCGTCCGCCCGGAAGGGGCTCCCGGGTCACGGCGCAGCACTCCGGGCCGGGCAGCGGGTTCCTCGCCCGGGGTGTCAGTCCGTCCTCGGGCGCACCAGGCCCGACTCGTAGGCGATCACCACGAGCTGGGCCCGGTCGCGGGCGCCCAGCTTGGCCATGGCCCGGTTGACGTGCGTCTTCACGGTGAGCGGGCTGACTTCCAGACGCTCGGCGATCTCGTCGTTGGAGTGGCCGCCGGCTACCTGCACGAGAACTTCGCGCTCGCGCACGGTCAGCGCGCCCAGCCGGGCGTGGCGGGCGGGGCCGTGGTCGTCGTCCGCCGCGCCGCCCTGGGCGAGGAAGCGGGCGATGAGGCCCTTGGTGGCGGTGGGCGAGAGCAGCGCCTCGCCGCCCGCCGCGATCCTTATCGCGCTGAGCATCTCCTCCGGCTCGCTGCCCTTGCCGAGGAAGCCGGAGGCGCCGGCCCGCAGCGACCGCACGACGTAGTCGTCCACCTCGAAGGTCGTCAGGATGACCACCCGCACATGGGCGAGGGAGGGGTCGGCGCTGATCAGGCGGGTCGCGGCGAGTCCGTCCGTGCCGGGCATGCGGATGTCCATCAGGACGACGTCGGCGCGTTCCCGCCTCGCCAGTGCGACCGCCTCCGCGCCGTCGGACGCCTCGCCGACCACCTGCATGTCGGGCTCGGAGTCGACGAGCACCCGGAACGCGCTGCGCAAGAGCGCCTGGTCGTCGGCGAGCAGGACGCGGATGGTCATACGAGATCCTCTGCGGTGCGGGGCGCGGCGGTACGGGCGCGGGTCCTGACCGGCAGGATCGCGTGGACGCGGAAGCCGCCCCCGTGGCGCGGGCCGGTGGTGAGGGTGCCGCGCAGGGCGGTGACGCGTTCGCGCATGCCGAGCAGGCCGTGGCCGCCGCCGGCCGGCGGGCTCTCCTCGTCGGCCGGCCGGCCGTCGTCGAGAACCGTGACCTCGATGTTCGGCCCCACGCGCACGACGCTGACCTCGGCCTTCGCCGCGGGCCCCGCATGTTTTTGGATGTTGGTGAGAGCCTCCTGGACGACCCGGTAGGCGGCCAGTCCGACGGCGGCGGGGAGTTCGGCGCCGTGGTCGGGGCGGGCCACCTCGACCTGGAGGCCGGCGCTGCGGAAGGTGCCGACGAGTTCGTCGAGCCGGTCCAGTCCGGGGGCGGGCTCGGTGGGGGCCTCGGGGTCGCCGGACTGGCGCAGCAGGCCGACGGTGGCGCGCAGTTCGTTGAGCGCGGAGCGGCTGGCCTCGCGGACGTGCGCGAGGGCCTCCTTGGCCTGGTCGGGCCGCTTGTCCATGACGTGTGCGGCGACTCCCGCCTGGACGTTGACCAGGGCGATGTGGTGGGCGACGACGTCGTGGAGATCGCGGGCGATGCGCAGGCGCTCCTCGGCGACCCTGCGGCGGGCCTCCTCCTCGCGGGTGCGCTCCGCGCGCTCGGCGCGGTCCCGGATGGCCTGGACGGCGGCCCGACGGCTGCGGACGGCGTCCCCGGCGGTGGCGCCGATGCCGGTCCAGGCGAGGATGCCCAGGTTTTCCTGGGCGTACCAGGGCAGCGGTCCGGCGAGCATGGCCGCGCCGGTGAGCACCGTCATGGTGAGCAGGCCGGCGCGCACGGTGGTGGGGCGGTCGGTGGCGGCCGCGACGGTGAACAGGGCGACGACGGCGGACATGGCGACGGGGGCGCGGGGGTCGCCGGTCACGGACTCGACCACGGAGGCGGCCCCGGTGAGGGCGAGGACCGTCATGGAGGCGCTGCGGCGGAAGACGAGGGCGACGGCACTGAAGGTCATCAGCAGCAGGCTGAGCGGGTCCGGACTGCGGATGCTCCAGCTGACGCTCTGTTCTCCGTGCGGGTCGACGAAGGAGCCCGCGAGCATGCAGAGCAGCACGCCTGCCGCGAGGGAGGCGTCGAGTGCCAGCGGATGGGCCTTCAGCTGGTGCCGGGCCCGGGCGAGGGGGGTCACCGAGGGGTCACTTCTCAGTTGCCGTCGCTTTCCTTGCCGTGGCCGGGGGCGGTGGTTCCCGAGCCTGCCCTCGCGCCGCCTCGGGGAGCCGCCCCGGGCGGCCTGCTCACCCGGGGATCAGGCCGTTGCCGCTCAGCATCTCCCGGACTTCCGCCAGGCTCGCGTCCGGGGACGGGAGGATGAGCTCGGAGGGTTCCAGGGCGTCGTCCGCAAGGGGCTCGCCGAGACGGCGGACGGCGTCCAGGAGGCCGCCGAGGGTGCGCTGGAAGCCCTCCTCGTCGCCGCTCTCCATCTCCGCGAGCAGCTCGTCGTCGAGCTTGTTCAGTTCGACGAAGTGGGAGTCGGCCAGCTTCCACTGGCCCTCCCCCATGATCCGTACGATCACGTCGCCCTCCTCGGCTCGGGGCCCCGGCCCAGGGCTACTGCTTGTCGAAGCGCGGGGTGTCCTGCGGCTGCTGCTGGGACTGCGACGGGCTCGTGCCGCCCTCGATGGCCTGCTGTCCGGAGGACGAGCCCCCGGCGAGCTCCGCCTTCATGCGCTGCAGTTCCAGCTCCACATCCGTACCACCTGACAGCCGGTCCAGCTCGGCCTGGAGGTCGTCCTTGGCGATGCCGGTCGGGTCGTCGAGGGCGCCGGAGGCCATGAGCTCGTCGAGGGCGCCGGCCCGGGCCTGGAGCTGGGCGGTCTTGTCCTCGGCGCGCTGGATGGCCAGCCCGACGTCGCCCATCTCCTCGGAGATGCCGGAGAAGGCCTCGCCGATGCGGGTCTGGGCCTGGGCGGCGGTGTACGTGGCCTTGATGGTCTCCTTCTTCGTACGGAAGGCGTCCACCTTCGCCTGGAGGCGCTGCGCCGCGAGCGTGAGCTTCTCCTCCTCGCCCTGGAGCGTGGAGTGCTGCGTCTCGAGGTCGGTGACCTGCTGCTGGAGCGCGGCCCGGCGGGAGAGCGCCTCACGGGCGAGGTCCTCGCGGCCGAGGGCGAGGGCCTTGCGGCCCTGGTCCTCCAGCTTGGTGGACTGCGACTGCAACTGGTTGAGCTGCAGCTCCAGGCGCTTGCGCGAGGTCGCGACGTCGGCGACGCCCCGGCGGACCTTCTGCAGGAGCTCCAGTTGTTTCTGATACGAGTAGTCGAGGGTTTCGCGCGGGTCCTCGGCCCGGTCAAGGGCCTTGTTCGCCTTCGCGCGGAAGATCATCCCCATACGCTTCATGACACCGCTCATGGGCTTCGCGCGCCCCCTTCTGACGGACTCCGGCTCTCAGGTCTGCGACAGAACCCACAGTACGGGCCCTGCATCCATTGACGCACTGTTCGGGGGCGGATGCGCTCCTCCCCAAGGACGACTGGCCGGGCCCCCTGCTCCGGCGTGAGGAGTAGGTGACTCTCAGGGTGAGCAGTAGGTCACGCTGTGCCCCCGCTTCCTCGTTTCTCGACCGGTCTGTCCCTTGTCCAGACGACCGGTGTTGCCGGATCGTTCCCGTCCGGGCTGGGGTCCATGCCCGGGAGCGCTTACCCTTGGGTTTTGTGTTCCGTAGCCGTGCCAAGGAAGAGAAGGCCCCCGCCGACGCGGTGGTGACCGACTCCAAGCAGCCCCGCGACCCCCAGGCGAAGAAGGGTCGGCCCACGCCCAAGCGCAGTGAGGCCCAGTCCCAGCGCCGCAGCGTCGCCAACACGTCGATGTCGCGCAAGGACGCGGCCAAGCGCCAGCGCGACGAGCGCCGCGCCCAGATGGACCGGCAGCGTCAGGCGCTCGCCGGCGGGGACGAGCGGTATCTGCCGGCCCGTGACAAGGGGCCGGTCCGCAAGTTCGCGCGCGACTTCATCGACGCGCGGTTCAACGTGGCGGAGTTCTTCCTGCCGATGGCCGTGGTCATCCTCGTGCTGAGCGTGGTGCGGGTGGGCTCGCTGCAGACCATCGCGCTGCTGCTGTGGCTGGTCGTGATCGTGCTGATCGTGCTGGACTCGCTCGTCACCGGCTTCCGGCTGCGCAAGCGGCTGGCCGAGCGCTTCGAGGGGCAGAACCGCCGGGGCGCGGTGGCGTACGCGCTCATGCGCTCGCTGCAGATGCGCCGCCTCCGGCTGCCGAAGCCCCAGGTCAAGCGTGGAGCGCAGCTCTGAGCACTGCGGCTTTCTCCGGGGGTGCGGCCAAGGCGTGGCTCAGCAGGCTGGGCGGGCTGCGTGACGTCGTACGTCAGGAGCTGGTGGCCCGGCAGCTCGACGAGCAGATAGCGGGGCGTTACCCGGTCGGTCAGCGGCTGCGGGTGCTCGACGTGGGCATGGGCCAGGGCACGCAGGCGCTGCGGCTGGCCCGGCTCGGGCATCAGGTGACCGGTCTCGAACAGGACGCGACGATGATCGCCGCGGCCCGGGAGGCGCTGTCCGGGGAGCCCGAGGGCATCCGGGACCGGATGCGGATCATCGAGGGCGACGGCCGCGACACCGGGGTGCACTTCCTGCCCGGCAGCTTCGACGTGGTGCTGTGCCACGGCGTGCTCATGTACGTCGAGGAGCCGGACGCCCTGCTCGCGGGGCTCGCCAGGATGCTGGCCCCCGGCGGACTGCTGTCGCTGCTGGTGCGCAACGCGGACGCGCTGGCCATGCGGCCGGGCGTCTCCGGGGACTGGCAGGGCGCGCTGGGCGCGTTCGACACCGTCTCCTATCGCAACCGGCTCGGTCTGGACGTACGGGCGGACCGGCTGGCGACGCTGACGGACGCCCTCGCCGGGATCGGGGCGCCGCTGCAGGCCTGGTACGGCGTAAGGGTCTTCACGGATACGGCCCCGGACACGGCGGAGATCCCCGACGACGTCGAGGACCTGCTGGCCGCCGAGGAGCGGGCCGGGCGCACCGATCCCTACCGTCAGGTGGCGGCACTGCTGCATCTGTGCGGCGTGCGCGGCTGAGCGCACGCCCTGGGCGCGCTGCGCGCGTCGGCGTGCGCCGCGCCCGTCCGGGTGAACGGCGGGCGGGGTGACCGGCGTCCGGCCGGGCCTGTGCCTGGCCACGAGCGTTCGTCAGAGGCCGTTCGTCGAAGGGCCGTTCGTCCGGACCGGGCGAGGTGGGCGAGCCTGTTCCGGCCCGGTCCGGACGGGAAGTCCTACGCCTCGTTGGCCTGCAGGCTCATCGGACCGTAGATCTCGGTGGAGTCCTCGAAGAGCCGGACCTGGTCGGCGCCGCCTTCGAGAAGGTCCTTCCAGACTTCCCCGATCCAGGACTCGGCGTCTCCCTGCGTGGTGAACTCCTCGGGCTGTACCGCGGGTTGGACCTCCGTCCCGTCGGCCTTCTCGAACCGCCACGCCCATGCCGCCATGTACGCCTCCCAGCTGTGACCACGTGCAGAGCAGAAGCCGGATCGAGGTCCGGCTTCTGCTCCGCAGCCTAGCCGGATGCGCAAGACCTGGTCGGACGCGCGAAAATCAGGTTCGTGGAAGTCACTCTGCTCGGTACCGGCGCCCCGGCGGGCCTGCCCCGCCCCGACTGCTCCTGCGCGGTGTGCGCGACCTCGCTCGGCGCGCACGCGCGCGCGGCGACCGCGTTGCTCCTGGACGGGGCCCTGTTGCTCGATCTGACTCCGGGGGCTGCGTTCGCGGCCGCACGGGCGGGGCGTTCGCTGGGCGGGGTGGGTCGGGTCCTGCTGACGCACCCGCACGACGGGCCACTGGTGGAGGTGCCGCCCGGGCTGCCGCAGCCCGCCCGGGCGTCGGACGGAGGGCACGTGTCGCTGCCGACGGGGCACCGGGTGCGGGCGGTGGCGATGGACGCGCCGGGCACGGGGTACGCGGTGACGGGCCCCGACGGGCAGCGGCTGCTGTATCTGCCGCCCGGCGGCGCGCCGGCCGGCCTGGAGGAGGGCTCGGAGCCGGCCGAGCGCTACGACATGGTCCTCCTGGACGTGGTGGGACGGCCGGACGGGCTGGCGAGGCTGCGTGCGGTGGGCGCGGTGGGAACGGCCACGGACGTGGTCGCCGTGCATCTGGACCACGACGTGGCGCCGGGCGCGGAGTTGCGGCGGCGCCTCGCGGCGGCGGGCGCGCGGGCGGTGCCGGACGGGTCGACGCTGACGATGGGGGCGTCCGACGAGGCGGCGGACGTGCCGGACGTGCCACGGCGGACGATGGTGCTGGGCGGGGCCCGGTCGGGGAAGTCGGTGGAGGCCGAGCGGCGGTTGGAGTCCTTCCCCGGCGTGCTGTACGTCGCCACCGGAGGCGCCCGGGGCGGCGACGCCGAGTGGGCCTCGCGGGTGGCCGCGCACCGGGAGCGGCGGCCGGGGTCGTGGCGGACGACGGAGACCTGCGACCTGGCGCCGCTGCTGGCCCAGGAGGGGGCGCCGCTGCTGATCGACTGTCTGTCGCTGTGGCTGGCGGACGTCATGGACCGGGTCGGGGCGTGGGACGACGCGGTGTGGGCGGACGGCGGCGAGCGCGCACTGCGTTCGCACGTGGCGGAGTTGGCGGGGGCGGTGCGCTCGGCCCGGCGGACGGTGGTGCTGGTGTCCAACGAGGTGGGTTCGGGGATCGTGCCGGCGACGGCGTCGGGGCGGCGTTACCGGGACGAGCTGGGGCGGTTGAACGCGGCGGTCGCGGACGAGTGCGAGCAGGTCGTGCTGGTGGTCGCGGGGCAGGCGCTGGTGCTCCGCGGGTGAGGACGGGGCCCGGCCGGCTCAGGCGCGGCGCGCGACGATCCGGTAGGCGTTGGAGAAGCGGGTGCGGCGCAGGGCCGGGGCCAGGAGGTGGTCGAGGGCCGCGGCCGGGGCGGTCAGGGATCCGGCCGCCCGGGGCAGGCGGGTGCGCCGGGCGAAGAGCGCGGCGGCGGCCGCCAGGTCCCGCGGGGCGTGCGCGGCCCTGCGGTCCGTGACGACGATCTCGCAGCCCCGCGCCACCAGTTCGGCCCGGAGGTTGGCCAGGGGGATCAGATGGAGGTGGCGGGGCTGGTCGTAGGAGTGCCACCACTTGCCGAGGACGCGCGCGGACGCGCTGGCGGGGTCCGGGAGTTCGAGCAGCAGGTGGCCGCCGGGACGCAGGGCCGTCAGCGCCGCCGCGAGCTCCTCTCGGGGATCCCGGGTGTGCTCCAGGTGGTGGAGCATGCTGACCACGTCGTAACGGCCCCGCAGCCCGGCCAGGATCCGAGGGGACGTCAACGGCCCCACGTGGGCCTCGTCGAGCCGGCCCGCGGCCCTCGCCCGCTCCGCCCTCGGGGTCGGGTCGACCCCGTCGAACGCCGTGTAGGCGAACAGTCGCCGGGCCGCCGCGGGGAAGAGCGCGTCCCCCGTCCCGACGTCCAGCCAGCTCTCCGGCTCGGGAAAGCGCAGCATGGTCCGGGCGGTGGACTCCAGGCGTCTGCGGTCGGCGGGCCGGTTCTCCTCGGCGGCGTAGAGCTCCAGACCCTCGGGGGTCAGACACGGGTTCTGGAAGGAGTGCGCGCAGTCCCGGCACTCGTCGACGACGAACGTGCCGGGTCGGCGCAGGCGCAGATCCGGTGCGCGCAGCCGGGTGCGCAGGCGCTTGGAGCCGCACCAGGGGCAGTCGTCGCGGCGCGGCTCGTGGACGGGCCTGAGAGGCATGAGCGGCTCCGGGGCGCGGGGGCGGGGGCGGGGGGACGGGACGGGACGGGAGAGGGGTGGAGCAGGCGCGTGGGCGCGCGACGAGCGTCGATATACGGCAAAAAGCGAACGTATGGGATACCGGTGCGGGGTGCAACGACGTCGCGCCGGTGTGGTGGCGACGGGGCGCGGAACCGTTCGATCGGTGCCGGTACTGTTCGGCGAATGAGCTCGCTTAATCTCGACGACTTCACCGATCTGATCGAGCGCCCCGACGGCGGGACACGCCGTGACGCAGAGGCGCGCCGGGAGCGTCAGATCGTGCCGCCCGGCTCGCTGGGGCGCCTGGACGACCTGGGTGAGTGGCTGGCGGCGGCGCAGGGCTCGTCGCCGGTGCGGCCGATCGATCGGCCGCGGGTGGTGCTGTTCGCCGGCGACCACGGCGTCGCCGGGCTCGGCGTCTCCGCCCGGCCCGCGGGCAGCGCCGCGGAGTCGGTGCGGGAGGTCCTGGAGGGCGGCCGTCCGGTGTCCGTGCTCGCCCGTCGGCTCGGCGTGCCGGTGCGGGTGGTGGACATGGCGCTGGACTGCGAACCGGACGCGTTCCCGCCGGACGTCGTGCGGCACCGGGTGCGGCGTGGCAGCGGTCGTATCGACGTCGAGGACGCGCTGACGCTCCCGGAGGCCGAGGCCGCCTTCCTGGCGGGCGTGGCCGTCGCGGACGAGGAGGCGGACTCCGGCACGGATCTGGTCGTGCTCGGCGACGTCAGCGTGGGCGGGACGACGGCCGCGGGCGTGCTGGTCGCCGCGCTGTGCGGGACCGACGCGTCCGTGGTGACCGGGCGTGGCGGCGAGGCGATCGACGACCTGGCGTGGATGCGCAAGTGCGCCGCGATCCGGGACGCGCTCAGGCGGGCGCGGCCGGTGCTCGGGGACCAGCTGCAACTGCTGGCGACGGTGGGCGGCGCCGACCTCGCGGCCATGACGGGTTTTCTGCTCCAGTGCGCGGTGCGGAAGTTGCCGGTGGTCCTGGACGGGGTCGTGGCGGCCGCGTGCGCGCTCGTCGGGCAGCGGGTCGCCTTCCGGGCGCCCGACTGGTGGCTGGCCGGCCACAAGAGCGGTGAACCGGGGCAGGCGAAGGCACTCGATCGGATGGCTCTGGAACCGCTGCTGGACCAGGGCGTGACGCTCGGGGAGGGCGCGGGGGCGCTGCTCGCGCTGCCGTTGGTGCAGGCCGCGGCCGCGCTGGCCGCGGAGCTGCCGGAGAAGCCCGAGGCGGCCGACGAGAAGGCCGGCGAGGACCACGCGGGCGACGAGGGCGCCGACGGCGGGGCCGACGGCGGGGCCGACGCTACCGTGGAGGGATCCGCGGCCGAGTAGGACAGCGCACCAAAAGGGACAGGCAGGACAGGCAGCTACAAAAGAGCTGTTTCCCGGAAGTGCACCCATATGATCACCGATCATGGGCAACTCCCGGGGCGCCGCCGCCTTCGCCGTCTGGTACCTGCGGGCCGTCGCGTTCGTCAACTTCCTCAGTGCGGTGTGGGTCTCCCTGGGGCAGGACGTGCGGCGGCACAACCAGGAGGACCTCTTCACGCCGTACCTGCTCACCGCCGGGTTCGCGTCGGGGGCCTTCACCGCGTTCCTGGCCGTCACCATGCGGCGGCGCAAACGGGCCGCATGGATCCTGAACCTCTGTCTGAGCGGGGCGTTCCTCGGCCTGTTCGCCCTGGCCATGGCGTTCCCGGAGATCCGGCGCCGTCCCCAGAACTGGGTCTCGCTCGCGCTGACCGCCGCCTTCGTGGCCGCGCTGGTCGCCGGGCGGCGGGAGTTCTACGCGAAGGGCGACCGGTCCAACCCGAAGCTCGCCGCGGCCGTCGGGGCAGGCGGGCTGCTGGCCGCGTCGCTGCTGGCCGCGCTGCTGGTGACGGCGACCGACCGGTCGTCCGCGCCGTCCACCTTCCTCGAGCGCTGGCGCTACGGCGCGCTGCGGCTCGTCTCCGTCACCGCGGACGACTACCGCGTCGCCGGGATCGCCCCTCCCACCTGGGTGGACGTCGGCGTCAACGTGCTGAGCACCGTGCTCGTCCTCGCGGTCCTGTACGCCGCCTTCCGCTCCCGGCGGGCCGTCGACCCGCTCACCGAGGACGACGAGAAGCGGTTGCGGGAGCTTCTCGACCGGCACGGCGAGCGGGACTCGCTCGGATACTTCGCGCTGCGCCGGGAGAAGAGCGTGCGCTGGTCGCCGACCGGGAAGGCGGCCGTCGCCTACCGCGTGCTGGGCGGGGTGTCGCTGGCCTCCGGGGATCCGCTCGGCGATCCGGAGGCCTGGCCCGGGGCCATCGAGCCGTGGCTCGCCGAGGCGCGGGCGCACGGCTGGATCCCGGCGGTGATGGGGGCGAGCGAGGAGGCCGGGACGGTGTACGCCCGGCACGGGCTGGACGCGCTGGAACTCGGCGACGAGGCGATCGTCGACGTCGCCGAGTTCACCCTGGAGGGGCGCGCCATGCGGACCGTCCGGCAGGCCTGCAACCGGGTGCGGCGGGCCGGGTACACCGTGCGCGTCCGCCGGCACGAGGACATCCCGGCCGACGAGATGGCCTCCCTGGTGCGACGCGCCGACGACTGGCGGGACGGAGCCGCCGAGCGCGGGTTCAGCATGGCGCTGGGCCGGCTCGGGGACCCGCGCGACGGGCGCTGCGTGATGCTGGAGTGCGCCGACGCCGGGGGCGAGCCGCGGGCGCTGCTCTCGTTCGTGCCGTGGGGGCCGCACGGGCTGTCCCTCGACCTGATGCGCCGGGACCGCGCCTGCGACAACGGACTGATCGAGTTCATGATCATCGAGTTGCTCCGGCTGGCCCGGAACGGCGAGGAGAGCCGGAAGGACGGCGAGGGCCGGTGGGACGGCGAGGACCGGGGGGCCGGCGAGGACCGGGGGGCCGAGGGGATCCGGGTCACGCAGGTCTCGCTGAACTTCGCGGTGTTCCGCTCCGTGTTCGAGCGGGGCGGGCGGCTCGGCGCCGGGCCGGTGCTGAGGCTGTGGCGGTCCCTGCTCGGCTTCTTCTCACGCTGGTGGCAGATCGAGTCGCTGTACCGCGCGAACGCCAAGTACCGGCCCATCTGGGAACCGAGGTTCCTGCTCTTCGAGAAGAGCGCGGACCTGCCCCGGATCGGTGTGGCGGCCGCGCGGGCGGAGGGGTTCCTGGAGACGCCGGGGCTGCCGCAATGGCTGCGCCGCAGGCGTCCGGGGAACCGTCGGTGAGTCGGATCGTCCGCTGGGCCCGGGCCGAGTGGGGGCCGTTGTACACGGCCGCGCGCGAGCCGCTGAAGGCGCGGCGGTGGCGGGCGGCCCCGATGACCCTGGCGGCGGTGTGCCTGACGTCGGCGACCCAGATCGTGCAGAACCAGCCGTGGGGTTACCAGCCGGTCCAGGACCTCGGGGCGGTGCGGGCCGAGGACCCCCTGGGGGTCGCCCTGCTGCGGACCCCGTTGTCGCTGTTCGTCCCCGCGCTGGACCTGCCGGTGTGGGGCGCCCTGGCGCAGATCCTGGTGGTGTTCGGGATCGCGGAGCTGTGTCTGGGCTGGTGGCGGACCCTCGTCATCGCCTACGCCGCCACCCTCGCCGGGACGCTGTACGCGCGCGTGGGCATCGCCCTCGGTCCGCACGGCCCCTTCGGGCTGCCCCCTTCCGACGCCCTGGTGGTGGACACCGGCCCGTCGGCGGCGGTGGTCGGCCTCGCGGTGTTCCTGGGCTGGCGCCATCGCGCGTACGCGACGGCGGCCGCGGTGATCGTCGTGATGGCCGTCGAGGTCGCCCTGAAGGGCAATCTGGCGGGCAAGGAGCATCTGGCGGCCATCGTCGCGGTCCTGGCGCTGTGCGGGGCCGCGCAGGCGCGCCGGCGTCAGCGCCGCCCGGCGGAGGCGGTGAGTTCCGCGTCCGTCTTGCCGCCCAGCCAGTCCCCCACCAGCCGGCGCGGGCGGGCCCAGCGCCGGTCGTGCCGGTAGGCGCGCAGCGTCGCCCTCGCCCGCGCGCGGGGGCGGCGCCGGTAGAACCGGCGGGCCCACGGCGAGCCGGGCCGGGCCAGCCGGACGAGGCCGATCAGGCCCAGGAAGGGCACGAAGACGCTGAAGACGGCCGTCGTGAGCTTGCCCTTGGTCAGCACGGCCACCGAGAAGAGGAGGTTGACCGCGACGGTCGCGAGGACGCTTCCGCGGTTGTCGAGTTCCTCCTGGCTCATGTTGTTGACGCCGAAGGGCGCGAAGCCCACCAGGAGCAGTCCGCCCAGCGCAGCCGTCAGGACCACGGCTTCCACGCTCTTGCGGCCCGCCTCCGTCCAGTACACGTCGTCCAGGTGCAGGATCAGCGCGAACTCGTCGAGGACGAGCCCCGTCCCGATGCCGAAGACCACCGCGCAGGCGCTCGAGCCGAAGCCGTACTGCCCGCTGGCCACCGCGCCGAAGCCGCCCGCGACGGTCAGGACGACGCCCGGCACCACGTGGTGGATGTGCACGCCGCCGGAGCTGATGTTGCCGAAGGGGCCCTTGCCGGCCCGGATCAGCCGGGTGATGACCCGGGTGATCAGGAAGGTGAGCACGAACGCCGTCAGCGCGAGGAGCAGGGGCAGCTTGCCCGGTTCGACGACGTTGCGCTGCAGCCAGTGCCCCATGCCGTCAGTCTCGCGGGCGCCGGGGCGGGCTGCCTCACGGCTGCGGCGTCCGGGCTAGTCTGCCGCCGTGTCCACGACCTCGCCCCTCGACGGCCTCCGCTTCGCGTTCGGGACCCTGACCGCGCTCCCGGTCAGGGTGACCCGCTGGGACCGTGCGGCCGCGCGGGGGGGCATGCTGAGCGCGCCCCTGGTCGGGCTGGTGGTCGGCGGCTGCGCGGCCGGGCTCGGGCTGCTGCTGCTCCGGCTGGGCGCGAGCCCGCTGCTGGCCGCCGTCGCCTCCGCCGCCGTGCCCGCCGTCCTCACCCGCGGGCTGCACCTGGACGGGCTGGCCGACACCGCGGACGGCCTGGGCAGCGGGAAGCCCGCCGAGGACGCGCTGCGGATCATGAAGCAGTCGGACATCGGCCCCTTCGGCGTGCTCACCCTCGTTCTGGTGCTGCTGGCCCAGGTGGCCGCGCTGTCGCAGCTCTACGACAGTTCGTGGGCCCTGGGCGCGCTGGCCGCCGTGGTCTCGGCCGTCGCCGCCCGTCTGGCGTTGACCCTGGCCGCCCGCGACGGGGTGCCGCCCGCACGGCCGGAGGGGCTGGGCGCCGCGGTGGCGGGGGTGGTGCCGGTGCGCGGCGCGGTCCTCGCCGCCGGCCTGGTCGCGCTGGCCGCGGCGGGCGCCGGGGGCTGGTGGGGGCCGTACGGGAGCGGGGCCGTCGTCCTGATCGGACCGGGAACGGCCGGGGCGGGGGCCGCGGGGGCCCCTTTCGAACCGTACGACGCCGTGGGGCCGGTGCTGGCGGTCCTCGCCGCCGTCGTCGCCGCCGAACTCCTCCTGCGGCACTGCACGCGCCGGTTCGGCGGGGTCACCGGGGACGTCTTCGGCGGCCTGGCGGAGACGGCGGCGACGACCGCTCTGATCGTGCTCTGCCTGGGGCGCTAGGGCCTTTCCCCCGGAGCCGGTTGGGGGCCTGACCGCCCGTCAGCAGGCTTCGCGCCACGCTCCCAGTTCGTACTTCTTCAGCAGCGAACTCAGCTTCAGGCGGCGGGAGTCGGCGCAGAAGGCCTTCGTGGGCAGTTCGTACTCGACGTGGAAGACGGCCTTGCCCGCGTCGATGAAGGGGGTCAGTTCCGCGCACTCGCCGTACTGGGCGCACTGTTCGTTCACCGCGAAGTCGAAGTCGCCGACGAGGGCGGGGATCTGGTCGAGGTCGTTCTTCAGGCCGACGGACATGCCGCGCTCATGGGCGAGGCGGGCGACCAGGCGGTTGTAGCGCAGCTGGTCGGCGGCCTCGAGCGGGAAGCCCGTGGTGTTCCGGTAGCCGTCCATGTTGTCCGGCTCGACGGCGTCGAAACCCTTGTCGCGGCACATGTCGAGGCGGGCCGCCAGCAGCGGTTCCAGGACGTCGACCCTGCGGATGTCGAGCCAGCGCTCGCCCTTCCAGCCGTTGCCCTCGCCGATCACCGACGCGGGGAACTTCTTCGCGTCGGGCCGCCAGTCCTCCCAGGCACCGGTGGAGAGGTAGCAGACGACCTTGCGGCCGTCGTCGTGCAGGCCGGCCACCGTGGCCGCGTCGTGGTCGAAGCCGTCGATGTCGTAGACCGGCGCGTCGACGGAGGTGTCCAGCCGGCCGCTGAGCTGCCACTGCCAGCCGACGCCGGGGGCCGGTCGCCACCACGCGCCGCCCGACGAACCGCCGCCCGACGGACCGCCCGCCGCCGGGTGCGTGGCTGCCGGGCCCTTGCGCGGTCCGTCGTCGGGGGCGGCGGAGCAGCCCGCGAGCAGCAGGACGAGAAGGGGCAGCAGGACGGTCGGGCGTCTCACCGGACGGACTCCAGGTTGGGCGGCGGCGTACCCGGACGATGATCGCTCATCCCCGCGCCGAACGGCGCGGCGGCGGTCACCCCGGCGGTACCGCGACGCCGGCAGCCCGGAACGGCACGAGAACGACTACTACACGCCGTTTCACCGCGGGCTCGGGCCGGCAAGTGGCCACGACGCCGCCGACGGGTGAACACTCGCGTGCATGAGCGAACGCACCCGCACGCGTACGCTCGTTCCGGGTTCGCTCCGCCGGTCCGCCGCGCCGGTGAGGCACACCCCGGATGCGACCGCGCCCACGACCCGGATCTAGGGTCGGCCCTGGGCCCGGTCGACCCACACCCTCCGACCACAGCAACTCCACATCGGAAGCGAGATTTCACCACCGTGACTGCTCTCACTCTCAGCACCGCCGCGGCGCCCGGCCTGCGGGCCGACGCGATCGTGATCGGTGTCGCCAAGGGCACAGCCCCCAGGTCCGGGGACCTGATCGTCGCCCCGGGCGCCGAAGCCGTCGACAAGGCGTTCGACGGCCGGCTCGCCGGCGTTCTGGAAACCCTCGGGGCTTCGGGCGCCGAGGGCGAGGTGACGAAGCTGCCCGCCCCGGCCGGCTTCAAGACGCCGCTCGTGCTCGCGGTGGGGCTGGGCTCCGAGCCCGAGAAGGACGCCGCTTTCGACGCCGAGGCGCTGCGCAGGGCGGCGGGCTCGGCAGCCCGCGCCCTCACCGGCGCCAAGAAGGCCGCCTTCGCCCTGCCGGTGACCGACGCCGCCGACATCGGCGCGGTCGGCGAGGGCGTGGTGCTCGGCGCGTACTCCTTCGACGCGTACAAGCAGACCGCGCGCGACGGCGACGCCAAGGCCAAGAACGACAAGGCGCCGCTCGCCGAGGCCGTCCTCCTCGGCGGGAAGCCGCGCGACGCCGCGCACAAGGCCGCGCTCGCCCGCGCCGCCACCGTGGGCGAGGAGCTCAACCGCGCCCGCGACCTGATCAACATGCCGCCCAACGACCTCGACCCCGAGGCGTTCGCCGCTCTCGCCCAGACGGCGGCCAAGGAGCACGGCATCAAGATCCAGGTGCTCGACGAGAAGGCCCTCGTCAAGGGCGGCTACGGCGGCATCCTCGGCGTCGGCGCCGGCTCGGCCTCCGCCCCGCGCCTGGTGAAGCTGTCGTACACCTCCTCGAAGGCGAAGAAGCACCTCGCCTTCGTCGGCAAGGGCATCACCTACGACTCGGGCGGCATCTCGCTGAAGCCGGCCGGGCACAACGAGACGATGAAGTGCGACATGAGCGGGGCGGCGGCGGTCTTCGCCGCGGTCGTCGCGGCCGCGCGGCTCGGCCTGGAGGTGAACGTCACCGGATGGCTGGCGCTCGCCGAGAACATGCCGTCGGGCTCCGCCACGCGCCCGGGCGACGTGCTGCGCATGTACAGCGGCAAGACCGTCGAGGTCCTCAACACGGACGCCGAGGGCAGGCTGGTCCTCGCGGACGCGCTGTGGGCGGCCTCCGCGGAGAAGCCGGACGCGATCGTCGACGTCGCGACCCTGACCGGCGCGATGATGCTGGCGCTGGGCAGCCGCACCTTCGGCATCATGGCCAACGACGACGCGTTCCGCTCGGCGGTGCACGAGGCCGCCGAGGAGGTCGGTGAGCCGGCGTGGCCGATGCCGCTGCCGGAGCACCTGCGCAAGGGCATGGACTCCACCGTCGCCGACATCGCCAACATGGGCGAGCGGATGGGCGGCGGGCTGGTGGCCGGTCTCTTCCTGCGCGAGTTCGTGGGCGAGGGCGTCACCTGGGCCCACCTGGACATCGCCGGGCCGGCGTTCAACGAGGGCGGCCCCTTCGGGTACACCCCCAAGGGCGGCACCGGCACCGCGGTGCGGACGCTCGTGCGGCTGGCCGAGCTGACGGCCTCCGGCGATCTCGGATGACGTTCGCCTGACGATCGGCGTCGCGTCGTACGTGCGGCTCCGCCGCGTGGGAGCCGGTCGCGCCCACGCGGCGGAGCCGCATACCGGGACAGCCCCCCGCCCGCTCGGGACGCTCGTCCGAACGTGGGACGTCTCACACCCCGGCCCCGTGTCTCGTCGGGCTCCGACAAGTGCGAGGATGGGGCTCGGCAGGACAGGGCCCCCACCACAGGGCCGTACAGAGCGGCCGGACACCAGCCGCCGACCGGTCACTGGAGACCGGCGTGGCGCACATGCATGGAGGACGTGACGTGGCGAACGACGCCAGCACCGTTTTCGACCTAGTGATCCTCGGCGGTGGTAGTGGCGGTTACGCCGCGGCCCTGCGCGGGGCGCAGCTGGGCCTGGACGTCGCCCTGATCGAGAAGGACAAGGTCGGCGGCACCTGCCTGCACCGGGGTTGCATCCCCACCAAGGCCCTGCTGCACGCGGGCGAGATCGCCGACCAGGCCCGCGAGAGCGAGCAGTTCGGCGTCAAGGCCACCTTCGAGGGCATCGACGTCCCCGCGGTCCACAAGTACAAGGACGGCGTCGTCTCCGGCCTGTACAAGGGCCTGCAGGGGCTGATCGCCTCCCGCAAGGTGACGTACATCGAGGGTGAGGGCCGGCTGTCCTCCCCGACCTCCGTCGACGTGAACGGACAGCGCGTCCAGGGCCGTCACGTGCTGCTGGCGACCGGCTCCGTGCCGAAGTCGCTGCCGGGCCTGGAGATCGACGGCGACCGGATCATCTCCTCGGACCACGCCCTCGTCCTGGACCGCGTGCCGAAGTCGGCGATCATCCTGGGCGGCGGCGTCATCGGCGTCGAGTTCGCCTCGGCGTGGAAGTCCTTCGGCGCCGACGTGACGGTCGTCGAGGGCCTCAAGCACCTCGTCCCGGTCGAGGACGAGAACTCCTCCAAGCTTCTCGAGCGCGCGTTCCGCAAGCGCGGCATCAAGTTCAACCTGGGCACCTTCTTCTCGAAGGCCGAGTACACCGCCGACGGCGTCAAGGTCGTCCTGGCCGACGGCAAGGAGTTCGAGGCCGAGGTCCTGCTGGTCGCGGTCGGCCGCGGGCCCGTCTCCGCGGGTCTGGGCTACGAGGAGCAGGGCGTCGCCATGGACCGCGGCTACGTCCTGGTCGACGAGTACATGCGCACCAACGTCCCGACGATCTCCGCGGTCGGCGACCTGGTGCCGACGCTCCAGCTCGCGCACGTCGGCTTCGCCGAGGGCATGCTGGTGGCGGAGCGTCTGGCCGGCCTGAAGACCGTCCCGATCGACTACGACGGCGTTCCGCGGGTGACGTACTGCCACCCCGAGGTCGCCTCCGTGGGCATCACCGAGGCCAAGGCCAAGGAGATCTACGGCGCGGACAAGGTCGTCGCTCTGAAGTACAACCTCGCGGGCAACGGCAAGAGCAAGATCCTCAACACCTCGGGCGAGATCAAGCTCGTCCAGGTGAAGGACGGCGCGGTGGTCGGCGTCCACATGGTCGGCGACCGCATGGGCGAGCAGGTCGGCGAGGCCCAGCTGATCTACAACTGGGAGGCGCTGCCCGCCGAGGTCGCGCAGCTCGTCCACGCCCACCCGACGCAGAACGAGGCGCTCGGCGAGGCCCACCTGGCCCTGGCGGGCAAGCCGCTGCACTCGCACGACTGACCCTCGGTCGAGACACGTCGAAGCGACGACCCAGACTTCCGCAACTCGTAAGGAGCAACCGAAACCATGGCGGTTTCCGTAACCCTTCCGGCGCTCGGCGAGAGCGTCACCGAGGGCACCGTCACCCGCTGGCTGAAGGCCGAGGGTGAGCGCGTCGAGGCCGACGAGCCCCTGCTCGAGGTGTCGACCGACAAGGTCGACACCGAGATCCCCTCCCCCGCAGCCGGCATCCTGGCCTCCATCAAGGTCGCCGAGGACGAGACGGTCGAGGTCGGCGCCGAGCTGGCCGTGATCGACGACGGCACCGGTGCGGCTGACGCCCCCCCGCCTGTGGCTGAGGCCACAGAGCCGGCCCCCGAGCCGGCCCCGGCCGCCCAGCCGTCCACCGAGCAGGCGGCCCCGGCCCCGGCGCCCACTCCCGAGGCCGCCGCCGGCGGCGGCTCCGCCGAGGGCACGGACGTGGTCCTGCCCGCGCTCGGCGAGTCCGTCACCGAGGGCACCGTCACCCGCTGGCTGAAGTCGGTCGGCGACTCGGTCGAGGCCGACGAGCCGCTGCTCGAGGTCTCCACCGACAAGGTCGACACCGAGATCCCGGCGCCCACCTCGGGCGTGCTGCTGGAGATCACCGTCGGCGAGGACGAGACCGCCGAGGTCGGCGCCAAGCTGGCCGTCATCGGCGCCCCGGGCGCCGCTCCGGCCGCTGCCCCGGCCCCCGCCGCTCCGGCCCCGGCGCCCGCCGCCGAGGCCCCGGCGCCCGCTCCGGCAGCTCCGGCTCCCGCCGCCCCGGCTCCGGCCCCGGCTGCTCCGGCGCCCGCCCCGGTCGCCGCCGCCCCTGCCGCGCCCGCCCCGGTCGCCGCCGCCCCTGCCGCGCCCGCGCCGGCTGCTCCGGCTCCGGTCACCCCGGCTCCCGCCGCCGCCCCTGCCGCGGCCGCGCAGGCGAGCGACGAGGGTGCGTACGTGACCCCGCTGGTGCGCAAGCTCGCCGCCGAGAACGGCGTCGACCTGGGCTCCGTCAAGGGCTCCGGCGTCGGCGGCCGCATCCGCAAGCAGGACGTCCTCGCCGCCGCCGAGGCCGCGAAGGCCGCCGCGGCCGCTCCGGCTCCCGCCGCCGCCCCGGCCGCCGCGAAGAAGGCCCCCACGCTGGAGGCCTCCCCGCTGCGCGGTCAGACCGTCAAGATGCCCCGCATCCGCAAGGTCATCGGCGACAACATGGTCAAGGCGCTGCACGAGCAGGCGCAGCTGTCCTCGGTCGTCGAGGTCGACATCACCCGCCTGATGAGGCTCCGCGCGCAGGCGAAGGACTCCTTCGCCGCCCGTGAGGGCGTCAAGCTGTCCCCGATGCCGTTCTTCGTGAAGGCGGCGGCCCAGGCGCTGAAGGCCCACCCGGCCGTCAACGCCCGGATCAACGTGGACGAGGGCACGATCACCTACTTCGACACCGAGAGCATCGGTATCGCGGTGGACTCCGAGAAGGGCCTGATGACCCCGGTCATCAAGCACGCGGGCGACCTGAACATCGCCGGCATCGCGAAGGCCACGGCCGACCTGGCGGGCAAGGTCCGGGCCAACAAGATCACCCCGGACGAGCTGTCCGGCGCGACCTTCACCATCAGCAACACCGGCTCGCGCGGCGCGCTGTTCGACACGATCATCGTGCCGCCGAACCAGGTCGCGATCCTCGGCATCGGCGCCACGGTCAAGCGTCCGGCCGTCATCGAGACGGAGGAGGGCACGGTCATCGGCGTCCGCGACATGACGTACCTGACCCTGTCCTACGACCACCGTCTGGTGGACGGCGCCGACGCGGCCCGTTACCTGACCGCGGTCAAGGCGATCCTGGAAGCCGGCGAGTTCGAGGTCGAGCTCGGCCTGTGATCCAGGGGTCGTACACGGGGCGCCCCCGTCCGGAACTCTCCGGGCGGGGGCGCTCCGCTGTCCGTTCCGGCGCCCGCTCCCCCGACGGCGGACGGGCCGCCTTCGAGCCGTCGACCGTCGCCGTCGGCCGACGCCCTCCCACCGCGGCGCGCCTGGACACGGGCCCCGCACGGCGGCATCGGCCCCGAGGAGCCGGCCCTCGTCGGCCACGCACCGCGCGCGGTTCCTCGGCCGTCGGACCGCGTCCGCGCCGTCCGGCGTCGCACGGCTGGGCCTCGCCCCGCAGTCGACGGGCTCTCGCCGCAGGGGTGTGTAAGGCTCGTCTCACCTGCGTAAAAGCGCCCCCGCGCGCCTCTCCTCCACGGGTCCTCGGCCGTATTGTCTAAGCGTCAACGCCTCGGGGCCGATGGGCGGCCCCTGCTCGAAGGAGCTCTCATGACCGCGCCCGTCGTCCACTCGCTGCGCGAACAGATCCGCGAGCACATCGTGGAGGGGATCGTCAGCGGGCGCTGGCAGCCGGGCGAGCGGATCGTGGAGCGGCGGATCGCCACCGAGCTGGAAGTGAGCCAGACACCGGTGCGGGAGGCGCTGCGCGAGCTGGAGTCGCTGCGGCTGATCGAGTCCGCCCCGAACAAGGGCGTGCGGGTGCGCAATCTGACGGCGGCCGATCTGGAGGAGAGCTATCCGGTGCGGGCCGGTCTGGAGGCGATCGCCGCGGAGCTGGCGGCCCCGGCGCTGGCCGAGGACTGCTCCGCGCTCGAGCCGCACGTCGCCGCCCTCTACGAGGCCGACCGCGTCTCCGACGGCACGGCCCAGGTGCGGCACACCGTCGGCTTCCACCGGGAGCTGGTGCGCGCGGCCGGGAACTCCGTGCTGCTGCACACCTGGGAGGGCCTCGGCATCGAGGTCTTCACGGCGCTGTCCATCCGGTGGCTCGGAACCGTGCAGCAGTCGTACGCGGAGGAGCACGACGAGCTGGTGCAGGCGTTCCGGCGGCGGGATCCGCGCATCGCGGACCTGGTGAAGGCGCACGTGCTGGGCTGCGCGCCGCGCCCCTGAGCGCCGCTGCCACAGTCGAGCGTAATGACGCTCACCTGCGGAAACAGCCCAAAACGGCGGCACGGGGTGCCTGACCGTAAGGCACCCCGTGCCGACTTTCCCGTAATCGCGAGGTTTTGCCCTTCGACCCTTTGATCGATCATCGATCAGGGGGTTACAGTCACCGACGGGCCGCTGGCGGAGCCGCACACCGGCGTCGCACCAGCGCCCCACGCCCTGTCCTGCCAAAGACCAAGGGCACCCCCCCGAAACACCTCACAGGGAACCCCCTTCGACTGAGGAAGGCGGCGACATGACCGACCCCCAGGCCATCCAGCCGAGCGCGCTCGACCAGCTCCCCGACCGGGATCCGGAGGAGACCGCCGAATGGCAGGCCTCCCTGGACGCGGTCGCCAAGGCGGCCGGGCCGCACCGTGCCGCGTACCTGATGCGCCGCACGCTGGAGCGGGCCGAGGGCAACGGCATCGCGCTGCCCAAGCTGCTCGAGACGGACTACGTCAACACCATCCCCACCGCCGCCGAGCCGTCCGCGCCCGGCGACCCGGAGATGGAGCGCAGGATCACCGCGTGGAACCGCTGGAACGCGGCCGCGATGGTCACCCGCGGCAGCAAACACGGCGTCGGCGGCCACATCGCCACCTTCGCCTCCGCGGCCTGGCTCTACGAGACCGGCTTCAACCACTTCTTCCGGGGCAAGGAGGCCGACGGCTCGGGCGACCAGCTCTACATCCAGGGCCACGCCTCCCCCGGCATCTACGCCCGCGCCTTCCTCGACGGCCGGCTGACCGAGCAGCACCTGGACAACTTCCGCCAGGAGGCGGGCGGCGCGGGCCTCCCGTCCTACCCGCACCCGCGGCGGCTGCCCTGGCTGTGGGAGTTCCCGACGGTGTCGATGGGTCTCGGCCCGCTCTCCGCCATCTACCAGGCGCGCTTCAACCGCTATCTCACCAACCGTGCCGTCAAGGACGTCTCCGCCTCCCACGTGTGGGCGTTCCTCGGCGACGGCGAGATGGACGAGCCCGAGTCGACGGCGGCCCTCGCGCTCGCCGCCCGCGAGGGTCTCGACAACCTGACGTTCGTCATCAACTGCAACCTCCAGCGCCTCGACGGCCCGGTCCGCGCCAACTTCAAGATCGTGCAGGAGCTGGAGGCCCAGTTCCGCGGCGCCGGCTGGAACGTGATCAAGTCGCTGTGGGGCTCCGCCTGGGACGAGCTGTTCCAGCTCGACACCACGGGCGCGCTGGTGCGCCGGCTGCGCGAGGTGCCGGACGCGCAGGTGCAGACGTACCAGACGCGCGACGCGGCCTACATCCGCCAGGACTTCTTCGGCAAGGACCCGGCGCTCGCCGAGATGGCGAAGCTGCTGAGCGACGACAAGATCCTGGAGTGCTTCCACCTTTCGCGCGGCGGTCACGAGGCCGGCAAGGTCTACGCGGCCTACAAGGCGGCCGTGGAGTTCAAGGGCGCTCCGACGGTCATCCTGGCCCAGACGGTCAAGGGTCACACCCTCGGCGAGGGCTTCGCGTCGAAGAACGCCAACCACCAGATGAAGAAGCTCTCGGTGGACGAGTTCAAGGCGATGCGCGACCTGCTCGAGCTGCCGATCTCCGACGCGCAGTTCATCGACGGCGTCGTCCCCTACGGCCACCCGGGCGCGGACGCCCCCGAGGTCCGCTACCTCCAGGAGCGCCGCGCGGCCCTCGGCGGTCCCGCGCCGGCCCGCCGCACGCACGCCCTCGCACCGCTGCCGGCCCCGGCCGACAAGACGTTCGCGTCGTTCGACAAGGGCTCCGGCTCGCAGAGCGTTGCGACCACCATGGCCTTCGTCCGCCTGATCAAGGACCTGGTCCGCGACAAGGAGACCGGGAAGCGCTGGGTGCCCATCGTCCCCGACGAGGCGCGCACCTTCGGCATGGAGAGCCTGTTCCCGTCGCTCGGGATCTACTCCCCCAAGGGCCAGACGTACGAGCCGGTCGACCGCGACCAGCTGATGTACTACAAGGAGGCCGAGAACGGCCAGATCCTCAACGAGGGGATCACCGAGGCCGGTTCGATGGCCGACTTCATCGCCGCATCGACGTCGTACGCGACGCACGGCGAGGCGATGATCCCGTTCTACATCTTCTACTCGATGTTCGGCTGGCAGCGCACGGCCGACCAGATGTGGCAGCTCGGCGACCAGCTCGGCCGCGGCTTCCTCGTCGGCGCGACGGCCGGCCGGACGACCCTGACGGGCGAGGGCCTCCAGCACGCCGACGGCCACTCGCCGGTCATCGCCGCGACCAACCCGGCCGCTCTCAGCTACGACCCGGCGTTCGCGTACGAGATCGCGGCGATCGTCAAGGACGGTCTGCGCCGCATGTACGGCGAGGCGGCCCCGGGTGAGGACCAGAACGTCTTCTACTACCTCACCGTCTACAACGAGCCGATGCCGCAGCCGGCCAAGCCCGCCGCGCCCGGCGTGGACGAGGGCATCCTCAAGGGCCTGTACCGCTTCAACACGGCGGAGTCGGCCGGCGTGGAAATCGCGGCGGCCAACGCCCCGCGCATCCAGCTGCTGGCCTCGGGCACGGCGATCCACTGGACGCTGAAGGCGCAGAAGCTGCTCGCCGAGGAGTGGGGCGTGGCCGCCGACGTGTGGTCCGCGACCTCCTGGACCGAGCTGCGCCGCGACGCGCTGGAGGCCGACGCGGCCCTCCTGCGCGGCGAGGAGCGGACGCCGTACGTCCGCCGGGCGCTGCAGGGCGCCGAGGGCCCGGTGCTCGCGGTCTCCGACTACATGCGCCAGGTGCCGGACCAGATCGCGCAGTGGGTCGAGCAGGACTGGTCCTCGCTGGGCGCGGACGGCTTCGGTCTGTCCGACACCCGCGAGGCGGCCCGCCGTCACTTCGGCGTGGACGCGGAGTCGGTCGTCGTGGCGGCACTGGCGCAGCTCGCCCGCCGCGGCGAGGTCAAGGCGTCGGCGGTGAAGGAGGCCCGCGAGCGGTACGGCCTGTAGGCGGCCGGCCGATCGCGGCGTCACGGGGGGGTACGGCTTCGGCCCGTACCCGCTTCGCCGTCACGGGCCCGCGGCGAGCGGCGCACCCGCCCCTCGACCGCCTCACGGCCGTGAGCTTCGGGGCGCGGCCCGGCGCCGGCCCCGCGCGCGGGCCGGAGGGGGCGTCGCGCCCCGTTGTCGGCGGGGCCCGGCATCATGGGCGCATGCGTGCTGCCCGCCTCATCAAGATGGTGCTCCTCCTGCAGTCCCGGCCCGCCATGACCGCCGCCGAGCTGGCCCGGGAGCTGGAGGTGTCGGAGCGTACGGTCACGCGGGACGCGCAGGCGCTGTCGGAGGCCGGCGTGCCGGTCTACGCGGAGCGGGGCCGGGCCGGCGGGTACCGGCTCGTCGGCGGGTACCGGACCCGGTTGACGGGGCTGGGGCGCGGTGAGGCCGAGGCGCTGTTCCTCAGCGGGGTGCCGGGGGCGCTGCGCGAGATGGGGCTGGCGGACCTCGCCTCGGCCGCGCGGCTGAAGGTCTCGGCGGCGCTGCTGCCGTCCCTCCAGGACGCCCCGCGGGCGGCGGCGCAGCGGTTCCATCTCGACGCGCCCGCGTGGTTCCGGGAGCCGAAGGCGCCGGCGCTGCTGCCGCTGATCGCGGACGCGGTGTGGGACGACCGGTGCGTCCGGGCCCGCTACCGGCGCGGCGACCGGGAGGCGGATCGGGAGCTGGAGCCTTACGGGCTCGTGCTCAAGGCGGGGGTCTGGTATCTGTGCGCCCGGGTGCGGGGCGACGGCGGCGGTGCGTTCCGGACGTACCGGATCGACCGGTTCGTCGACGCCGAGGCCCTGAAGGATCGTTTCAGCCGGGACGAAGAGTTCGACCTCCCCGCGTTCTGGGCCGAGCAGGCCGAGCGCTTCGCGCGGTCGATCCTGCGGACCGAGGTGGTCGTGCGGCTGTCGGAGGCGGGGATGCGCGCGCTGCCGCACACCGTGGACCCGGTGGCCGCCAGGGACGCGCTGGCCGCCGCCGGGGAGGCGGACGCCCGGGGGTGGGTGACGGTCACGCTGGGCGTGGAGTCGCAGGACGTGGCGCACGCCCAGCTCACGGCGCTGGGGGCGGAGGCCGAGGTGATCTCCCCGGCGCCCCTGCGTGAACGGTTCGCCGAGGACGCGGCAAGACTGGCGGAGTTGTACCGGCCGGCGTGAGAATCCCCGGCACTCCGGGTGCGTCCCGCACGGTCAGGCACGATGCTGGACGCGTGATGGACGAGACGGAGTTCTGGGAGCTGGTGGACGCCTCCCGCGAGGCCGCCGAGGGCGATCCCGAGGAGCAGGCCGACCTGCTCGTGGAGCGGCTGCTGGGGCTGGACCCGGAGTCCGTGCTCGACTTCGCCCGGCACTTCGAGTCCCGCTACAACCGCGCCTACCGCTGGGATCTGTGGGGCGCCGCGTGGCTGCTGCTGGACGGGGCGAGCGACGACGCCTTCGACTTCTTCCGGTGCTGGCTCATCGGGCAGGGCCGCGAGGTCTTCGAGGGCGCCCTGCACGGCGACCCCGACTCGCTCGCCGATCTGCTGGACGACTTCGACGAGGAGATCGACGGGGACGGCGAGGAACTGGGATACGCGGCCGACGAGGCCTACGAGCGGCTCACCGGCGACGTCGCCCCGGACCTCGGCATCCCGCCCCCGCCCGCCGAACCCGAGGGCACGCCCGTCGACTTCGAGAACGAGGCGGCGCTGGCGGAGCGGTATCCCCGCCTGTGGCAGCGCTTCAAGGAGTGACCTGCGGGGAGTGCGCGCCGGGGAGTGCGCGGCTGCTGTTCGTCTCGGGGGCTCCTGTGGGCGCCGGTGCCGCCGTTCTGCCCTGGAGGCGAGCCGCAGCCCGGCGGATCTCGGGGAGGCGCGCGGCGAGCGCGGCGCCGGGGCAGCTGGTCATGTAGGCGTCCCGGTGCCCGGCCAGGGCGGGGAAGGCGGCCGTGGTCCCGGCGGCGTACCGGCTGCGGCTGTTGCTGGAGGTGAGCCGGGCGTCCGCCCGTGGGTCGACGCCGGACAGGCCGAGCTTCCAGGCGGTCAGGGCGGCGATCGCGTCGACCATCGCCCGCGGGACCGGGACGCCGGAGGTGAACGTGCCGAGGGCGGCGATGCCGGCCGTGCGGTGGTTGAAGCCCTGGGTGTGGGCGCCGGTGACGGGACGGTCCGTACCGCCCGCGCGGCCTTCGTAGATGGTGCCGCAGCGGTCGACGAGGAAGTTGTAGCCGATGTCGTCCCAGTCCCTGGCACCGGTCTGGCCTGCGTACAGATAGCGGATGATGCGGGGCGCGTCGGCGCAGTCGTAGCCGTTGGGCGAGTCGGTGTGGTGGACGAAGACGGCGACGACCTTGTCGTCGTAGCGCGGGGGCGGCTGCGCGTGGCGGGTCAGGTCGTCCAGCCAGGCGGCGCGGGGCACGATGGGCGGCCGGGCCGCCCGGTGGGCGGTGGCGGCGCGCGCGTCGGCCGTCCGGGCGGGCGGCGCGGCGCGGGCGGCGTGCTCGACGCCGCCCGCGCACAGGCCCAGCGCGGCGACGGCGGCGAGGCCGGGCAGACAGCCCAGGAGCACGAGGAAGGGGCCCGGTATCCGCGCCGGGAACCGTCCGCGTCCGCCGCGCGCGGCGCGGGTTGCCGGTCGGAGGGCACACATGACTCCACTGTCGGCCGGTTCCGGTCCGTGCGCGATGTGTGCTGTGCCACCTGGTGGAACCATCCTCCTGGTCCACGCCGTTCACGAGGTGCGCGCGCAGGTGGCGGGTGTCCGCCGTCACGCGCGCGTGAGCGACGGGTACTGATCACTGGGCCCGTCCCGCACGTACTAGGGGATCTGAGAGAAAGGGGGCCGCGTGGACCTGCTCGACATCCTGCTGGCGCTGGTCGTCCTGGCCTACGCCGCTTCCGGCTACCGGCGCGGGCTGGTGGCCGGATGCGTCTCGCTGGCCGGGTTCGTCGGCGGCGCGGTGATCGGCGTGTGGGTCCTGCCGTGGCTGATGGACCTGGTGACGCCGGGAACCACGGCGGCGACGGTGACGGCGGTGTTCGCGGTCCTGGTCCCGGCGGTGGTGGGACACGAGCTGGCGGGCCGGCTGGGACTGCGGCTGCGCCGCGAGCTGGACCGGGGGCCGCTGCGGGTGGCCGACGGGGTCGGCGGGGCGGCGGCGAACACGGTGGCGGTGCTGGTCGTGGCGTGGGTGGCGGCGAGCGTGCTGGGCGCGTCCTCGTCGCCGTTGGTCACGTCGTCGATACGGGACTCGCGGCTGCTGGGGGCCGTGCAGGACGCCATGCCGGACACCACGCCGACCTGGTTCTCGCGGGCCACGTCGGCGCTGACCGAGGCGGGGTTCCCGCAGGTCTTCAACCCCTTCGAGAACGAGTCGACGGCCGAGGTCGCCAGGCCCACCGGCGACAGCGTCACGGCGCGCGCGACCGAGGCTGCCAGACGGAGCACGGTGAAGATCGAGGGCGCCTCGGGCGACCAGGGCCGCGAGGGCAGCGGCTTCGTCTACGCGAGCGAGCACGTGATGACCAACGCGCACGTGGTGGCGGGCATCGACCGCCCGACGGTGCGGATCGGCGGCGTGGGCCGGTCGTTCACCGCGCGCGTGGTGCTCTTCGACCCGGACAGGGACGTGGCCGTGCTGTATGTGCCGCAGCTGCGGGCCCCCGTCCTGAGCTTCGACGACGCCGCCTCGCGCGGCGACTCGGCGGTGGTCGCCGGCTATCCGCAGGACGGCGATCTGAACCTGCAGGCGGCCACGGTCGCGGGCCGGGTGAAGGCCACCGGCCGGAACATCTACAACGACGACGTCGTGACCCGCGAGATCTACTCGATCCGCTCAACGGTGCGCCCGGGCAACTCCGGCGGTCCGCTGCTGACCACGACGGGCCGGGTCTACGGCGTGGTCTTCGCGCGCTCCACCTCCGACGACGAGACGGGGTACGTGCTGACGGCGGCCGAGGTCGCCGACGACGCCGAGCGTGCGGCGACGGCCACGCGCGCGGTGGACACGGGCGAGCTGACGACCTCGTGAGCACCGCGCCCGGCGACGTCAGACCGGCCGGCCCATGAACACGTCGTCCACGTACGTCCCGTCCAGCAGGAACTCCTCCAGGAGCACCCCCTCCACCACGAACCCCTCGGACTCGTAGAGCCTGCGCGCGGGGGCGTTGTGGCCGAGGACGCGCAGGGTGAGCCGGCGGGCGCCCTGCCGGCGGGTCTCCTCGACCGCGGAGCGGAGCAGCGCCCTGGCGACGCCCCGGCCGCGAGCCTCGTCCAGGACCGCGAGGCCCTGGATCTGCCGGACGTGCGCGTTGCAGGCCAGCGAGGTGGGCAGGACCAGGCGGAGGTATCCCACGACGCGGCCGTCCAGTTCGGCGACCAGATGGTCCTCGGGGACGTGCCGCTCGTCGAAGAAGGGCGCGTACGGCGGCTGCGGCCTCGGCATCACCGCGTGCAGCGGGGACCAGGTGACCCGGTCGACGGCGGCCAGCGCGTCCTCGTCGGCGGACAGCGCGGGGCGTATGCGGAGTACGGGCTTCCCGGCCGGCGCGGGCGACTCGGAGGGCGCGGCCGGCCGGGGTGAATCGGACGGCGCGGAGGGCACGGGTGACTCGGGCATGGCGGTCACCCTAATGCGGGCAGGCCGCGCCCGGACGGAGGTTTTACCCGGTCCGCGGGCAGGATGAGCGCATGGAACGTATGCGAATCGCGGTGGCCGGCGCGTCCGGCCTGATCGGCAGCGCCCTGGTGCGCTCCCTGACCTCGGACGGCCACGAGGTGCGCCGGCTGGTGCGTCATGAGCCCCGGAGCGCGGACGAAGTGCGCTGGGACCCGGAGAAGGGGCGGCTGGACCCGGCCGGGCTCGCCGGATGCGAGGTCGTGGTCAACCTGGCGGGCGCGGGCGTCGGCGACCGGCGCTGGACCGACGAGTACAAGCGGCGGATCCACGACAGCCGGGTGCACGGCACGGCCGCGCTGGCGACGGCGCTCGCCTCGCTCGACCCCGCGCCGCGGGTGTTCGTCAACGGCAGCGCGATGGGTCTCTACGGCGAGACGGGCGACCGGATCGTGGACGAGGACTCGCCTGCCGGGACCGGCTTCCTGCCGGAGCTGTGCGTGGAGTGGGAGGCGGCCGCGGCACCGGCGCGGGACGCGGGCGTGCGGACGGTCCTCACCCGCACCGGGCTGGTGGTGGCCCGCGGCGGCGGGGCCTGGGGCAAGCTGTTCCCGCTGTTCAGCGCCGGGCTCGGCGGGCGGATGGGCGACGGCCGGCAGTACTGGTCGTACATCGCCCTGCACGACGAGGTGGCGGCGATCCGGCACCTCATCGACCGCGACGACCTGTCGGGGCCCTTCAACCTGACCGCGCCCGAGCCGCTGACCAACCGGGAGATCACCGCGGCGATGGGGCGGGTGCTGCACCGGCCGACGCTCTTCCCGGTGCCGGCGCCGGTGCTGCGCACGGTGCTGGGCGAGATGGCCGGGGACGTGCTGGGCAGTGCGCGGGTGGTGCCCAGGAGACTGCTGGAGTCAGGGTTCGTGTTCGCGTTTCCCGGGATCGAGGACGCCATCCGGGCCGCCTGATTCTCCTCGCGACCGCATGCGACCGCCGTGCGACCGTGCCCTGCCCATGCGCGACTGTTCCTGACCGTTCGCGGCCCTAACCTCGATCCGAACTCGGGTATCCGGGACGGCTGTTGGGGGCATGACGTTTCCAGCGGCCGCGCAACCTCGAGGAGGGGCACGTGCTTGAGCCCGCGTACCAGGCAGACGTCGTCGTGGTGGGAGCCGGGATCGCCGGCCTCTCCGCCGCGCACCGCCTGACCAGAGCAGGAGTGACGACCGCGGTCCTGGAGGCAGCCCCTTGCGTGGGCGGCCGCATGTCGACGGAGAAGGTCGACGGGTTCCGGCTCGACCGCATCGGGCAGCTGCTGTCCACGGCGTATCCCGAACTGGCCTCCGCACCGGGGCTGGACGCGCTCGTGCTGCGTCCGTTCGCGCCGGGGGTGCTGCTGCACAGCCACGGGCGTCATCACCGCGCCGGCGCGCAGGTGGGCACGGGGAGCGCGAGGGGCGCACTCCACGCCGTACGCGCCCTGGCGAGCGCTCCGCGGCCGGGCGCCCTGCCCAGGCCGCGCGCCGGCGGCTCCCTGCCCGCGCAGGGCCGTCCGGCGGCTCCGCCCAGGGTCCGGGCGGGCGCGCCGCTGGGCACCGCCGTGGACCAGGCCCGGCTGGGCGCCGCGCTCACCCGGCTCGCCGTCACCCCGGTCGAACGGCTGCTGCGCCGCCCCGAGTCGGCGGCCGCGCACGCCCTCGCGGCCCGCGGTCTGCCCGCCCGCACCGTCGACGGCTTTCTGCGTCCGCTGCTCGCCGCGCTGCTGTGCGACCCGGACCTGACCACCTCCAGCCGCTGTGCGGATCTCGCGCTGCGCGCCTTCGCGGCCGGCCGGCTGGCGCTGCCGGAGGGCGGGGCCGAGGTGCTGCCGGAACTGCTCGCCCGGGCGCTGCCGACGGGGGCCGTGCACACCGGGGTGCGGGTCACCGCGGTCTCCACGACCTCGGTGACCACCGCCGAGCACGGCGAGTTCCGCTGCCGCGCCGTCCTGGTGGCCACCGACGCGCGCACCGCGGCCGAGCTGCTGCCCGGGCTGCGGGTGCCCGGCTTCCACCCGGTGACGGTCGTCCACCACACGACGGACGAGCCGCCGCCGACCGGCGCCGCACTGCTCCTCGACGCCGACCGGGGCGGCCCGGTCGCGCACACGGCGGTGGTCAGCCGGGTCGACCCCAGCCGCGCGCCCGAGGGGCGCACGCTGATCTCGTCCACCGTCCTCGGCACACCGCCGCCGGGCGTCGACACCGCCGTCCGCATGCATCTGTCACGGCTGTACGGCGTCTCGACCGCGCGGTGGGAGACGCTGGCGGTGCACCACACCGCCGAGGCCGTGCCGACGATGCGGGCGCCGCACGACCTGCGCCGCGCGGTGCGGCTGCTGGCGGGCCTGTACGTGTGCGGCGACCACCGGGACACCAGCACCGTGCAGGGGGCGCTGCACTCGGCGCGCCGGGCCGCGTCGGCGATCGTCTCGGACCTCGGCGCCGCCGGTTCCCTGAACACGGCCGACCCGCGCCCGACATCGCGCGCGGAGCGGGCGGCGGCGTGAGCGGGGGCACGTCCTCGCGGACCCCGGGGTCCGCGAGGACGTGCCCGCCCACCGCCAGGACGCGTCAGCCCAGCGCGGCCACCCTGTCCCGGTAGGTGCGGACCGGCGCCGCGTCCTTGTACGGCTCCAGCCTGCGTTCGAAGTCCCTGACGTACTCCAGGGCCCGCACGGACCGCATCTCCGCCGCCTGCCCGGCGGCCTCCGCGGCGAGCTGGCACGCCTGGTCGAGTTCGCCGAGGCCGAGCCGTGCGGAGGCGAGGACGACCCGGCAGAACACCCTGCTGCGGGCATGGGCGGCGGGACGCAGCTGCAGCGCGCGCTCCGCGTGCTGCGCCGCCGCCCGGAACTGCTGGAGGTCACGGTGGCAGTGCCCGAACTCGTCGGCCAGCTGCGCCTCGTCGAAGAAGCGGGCCCAGTAGGGCGTCTCGTCGCCGGACTTGGCCGTCTCCAGCGCCCGTTCGGCGCGCACGAGGGCCGCGGTGGAGGCGCGCACCTCGCCGAGCACCCCGTGCCCGCGCGCCTCCGCCGAGTGCAGCAGGGCCTGCACGACGGGCGGGGCGCCCGAACCGACGCCCTGCTGGGCCACCCGCGCGAGCTGCACCGCCTCGCGCCCGTGGCCCAGGTAGACCGCCTGGCGGCTCATGGTGACGAGCACGAAGGACCCGTACGCCCGGTCCCCGGCCACCTGGGACAGCCGCAGAGCCTGGACGAAGTAGCGCTGGGCCAGGCCGTGCGCGGCGATGTCGAAGGAGGTCCAGCCCGCGAGGCGGGTCAGGTCGGCGGCCGCGCCGAAGAGGCGGCGGCCGGTCTGCTCCCCGTACGTTCCGCGCAGCATCGGCTCGCACTCGTGCTCCAGATACCGCACGAGGGCCTGGCGTGCGTGGCCGCCGCCGTATCTGTCGTCGAGGGTGCGGAAGAGCTCGCCGACCGAGCGCAGCGCGGCGATGTCACCGCCGGTGACCCGCTGGCCGGGGCCGCGTTCGCTGCCCTGGCCGCGCGGCCGGGGCACGGCGGCCGGTCCGGACCCCGCCCGCGCGGGGGGCGCCGCGGGCGGCGGGGCGGCGAGGCGCCGGGGCGCGGCGGGCCGGCCGCCCGGACCGCTCTGGAGGGGCACCCGGGCAGGCGCCTCGCTGCGGGCGACCTTGTCGTCGGGCCGCCCGATCAGCCAGTCCCGGCTGGGCACGACGAGCCCCGCCGGGGTGAAGGCGATCTTGCGCAGCTCTGCGTGGCTGCCGGAGTCCTTGCGCCAGAGTCCGCCGACGATGTCGATGGCCTCCTCGGGGGTGCCGGCGAACTCCAGACCGGCGTAGACGGGGGCGCACGCGTCCAGGCCGAGGTCCTGGGCGGTCAGACGGCGGCCCAGCCGCCGGGTGAAGACCTCGGCGATCAGGGCGGGGGTGGTGCCGCGGGGCTGCTGTCCGCGCAGCCACCGGGTGACGGACGTCTTGTCGTATCTGAGGTCCAGCCCGTGTTCGAGGCCGAGCTGATCGACGCGACGGGCCAGTCCCGCGTTGGAGAAGCCCGCTTCGGCGATGAGCGCGGCGAGCTGGCGGTTGGGAGTGCGCTGCGCGGGTCGGTCCGTCATCTGCGGTGCGATCTCCTGCCTCCCGGGCCGGTGACGTGCCCGGATGAAGTGCGCTGATGCGGCGATCAGCCCTTTTGGCCTCGTGAACGGCGCGAATGTAGCGGAGAGTAAGCACCCGGTCGCAAATCTCCGCTTTCATTCATCCGATCGTGTGAGGATTGACCATGGAGCTGACGCGGAGCGCACGGACGTACAGTGGCTTGGGCGCGGGATGCGCCTGACGACTTCCAGGGAGGCGCTTGCCGTGAGCGAGTTGCGGTTCGTCCGGATGGGGTTCGGGGAGAACGCCGTCGACTACCAGCAGGCGTGGGACGAACAACGCCGTGTGCACGCGGCGCGCTTCGCCGACGAGGTCCCGGACACCGTGCTGCTCCTGGAACATCCCCCCGTCTACACGGCCGGCCGGCGCACGGCGGCCGACGAGCGGCCCCTGGACGGCACCCCGGTCGTCGACGTGGACCGCGGCGGCAAGATCACCTGGCACGGTCCCGGACAGCTGGTGGGCTACCCGATCCTGAAGCTGCCGCGTCCGGTGGACGTCGTCGCCCATGTGCGACGCCTGGAGGACGCCCTGATCCGGACGTGCGCGGAGTTCGGCCTGGAGACCACCCGGGTCGAGGGCCGCAGCGGGGTGTGGGTGCTCGGCGATCCGGTGGAGCGGCGTCCCCCGCTCGGCGGTCTGTCGCTGGACTTCGACCCCCGGCTCACCGACGAGGAGTTCGATCCCCGGCTGAACGGTCCGGAGTACGCCCCCTCCAACGCCGGCCAGCGGCGCGAGGACCGGAAGATCGCCGCGATCGGCATCCGGGTCGCCAAGGGCGTCACCATGCACGGCTTCGCGCTCAACGTGAACCCGGACAACAAGTGGTTCGACCGGATCATCCCGTGCGGGATCCGGGACGCGGGCGTCGCCTCGCTGGCGAACGAGCTGGGCCGGGACGTCACGATCGCGGAGGTGCTGCCCGTCGTGGAGCGGCACCTCACGGACGTCCTGGAGAACGCGGACCCCAAGCCGCGCGAGATCGAGCGGGCCTCGGCCTGACCCGGGGGCCGGCACCACCGCCGGACTTTCAAATCCACGGGCGTACGCTTGAGGACGCCGAAGAATCAATCGCTAGGGAGCCGGTCGTGTCCGCAGTCGCACCCGACGGACGCAAGATGCTGCGCCTGGAGGTCCGCAACAGCCAGACCCCCATCGAGCGCAAGCCCGAGTGGATCAAGACCCGGGCGAAAATGGGTCCCGAGTACACGAAGATGCAGAACCTCGTGAAGAGCGAGGGGCTGCACACCGTCTGCCAGGAAGCCGGCTGTCCCAACATCTACGAGTGCTGGGAGGACCGCGAGGCCACCTTCCTCATCGGCGGCGACCAGTGCACCCGGCGGTGCGACTTCTGCCAGATCGACACCGGCAAGCCCGAGGCGCTGGACCGTGACGAGCCCCGGCGCGTCGGCGAGTCCGTCGTCACGATGGACCTGAACTACGCCACCATCACCGGCGTCGCCCGCGACGACCTGGCGGACGGCGGGGCGTGGCTGTACGCCGAGACCGTGCGCCAGATCCACGCGCAGACCGCCGAGCGGGAGGCCGGGCGCACCAAGGTGGAGCTGCTGGCCCCCGACTTCAACGCCGTCCCCGAGCAGCTCGCGGAGGTCTTCTCCGCACGGCCCGAGGTCTTCGCGCACAACGTCGAGACCGTGCCGCGGATCTTCAAGCGGATCCGTCCCGGCTTCCGTTACGAGCGTTCGCTGGGCGTCATCACGGCGGCCCGCGACTACGGGCTGGTCACCAAGTCGAACCTGATCCTCGGCATGGGCGAGACCCGCGAGGAGGTGAGCGAGGCGCTGCGCCAGCTGCATGACGCGGGCTGCGAGCTGGTCACCATCACGCAGTACCTGCGGCCCTCCGTGCGCCATCACCCGGTGGAGCGCTGGGTGAAGCCGCACGAGTTCGTGGAGCTGAAGGAGGAGGCCGAGCAGATCGGCTTCTCCGGCGTGATGTCGGGCCCGCTGGTACGGTCCTCCTACCGCGCCGGACGCCTTTACCGGATGGCCGTCGAGAAGCGCGGTTCCTTCATCGCCACCCAGGCTGTCTGACGCGACGTCACCTCTCTTGCGCCGTACGGCCGCAAGCCAAGTGTGTGAACTCGCGCACAAGTCACTACTCGCCAGTAGTGGCCGATTGGACGCGGTCCCGACCGTCCCCGCAGATGAGGACGTACGTCGGGGCCGCGTCAGCTTTCCGGCCCCCCGCATCAAGGTTTCATTCGCGTTTGACCGGTCGGTCACGCCCTGGTAACACCGAACAGTGACGCTGGTATCACGTCACGTGGAACACACCCCGCACCACCCTCGTACCGCCCCGTGCCCGAACCCTGTTCCGAGGGGGACACCCGCCATGCAGGCCGCGCCCGTTCGCGCCACCGCGATCCCGACCTTCAGCACCGCACTGCGCGCCGTCGAATCGCTGCTCATGAGCAGCGGTCAGCGCACCGCCCGCCGCAACGCCTGGACCTCCGTGCTGGAGGACCGCCGTCGCGCCAAGGACCGGGTCGAGGCGCAGCGCGTCCTCGAAGCGGTCACCTCCGCCCGTCCCTGACCGGCCCCCTCCCCACACTCCCCACACCTCCCCGCACCGTCCCGCACCTCCCCTCCTGCCGTCGTAGGCGCTTCCGGGGCCACGTAGACTTCGTGGCATGGCGAGAAGTGACAGCGCGGCGGACGCCGCTAACCCCGGGCGACTGAAGCAGATCGCCCTGACGTTCAAGATGACCCGCAAGGCCGACAAGACGATCGGTTTCGTGCTCGCGGGTGTCTTCCTCCTCACGTTCGGCGTCTTTCTCGCGATCGGCTTCCTGATCGACCACCCGGTCTACCTGGGTATCTTCGGCTTCCTGCTCGCCTTCCTGGCGACGGCGATCGTGTTCGGACGCCGGGCCGAGCGGGCCGCCTTCGGCCAGATGGAGGGCCAGCCGGGCGCGGCGGCGGCCGTCCTCGACAACGTCGGCCGGGGCTGGACGACCACCCCCGCGGTGGCGATGAACCGCAGCCAGGACGTGGTGCACCGGGCCGTCGGCAAGGCCGGCATCGTCCTGGTCGCCGAGGGCAACCCGAACCGGGTCAAGAGCCTGCTGGCCGCCGAGAAGAAGAAGATGAACCGCATCGTCGCGGACGTTCCCGTGCACGACGTGATCGTCGGCACCGGCGAGGGCCAGGTCGAGCTGAAGAAGCTGCGCACCACCCTGCTGAAGTACCCGCGCGTCCTGACCGGCCCGCAGGTCACCGCCACCAACGACCGGCTGCGCGCCCTGGGCGACCTGATGAGCAACATGCCGCTGCCGAAGGGCCCGATGCCCAAGGGCATGCGGCTGCCGAAGGGCGGCGGCGGCAAGGCCCGCTGAGTCCCGGCTTTCGCACGCGATACGCGGAAGGGGCGCCCGGATCACTCCCGGGCGCCCCTTCCGCGTGCGTGGGCGCCGTCGTGCAGGGGCGCCACGGTGCGACGGCTCAGGCGCGCACCTCGACCGTGCGGGCCAGCCGGTCGTGCAGTCCGCGGCCGTCACGGTCCCAGACGAGGGCCGGCACCGCCAGGCAGAGCAGCACCGTGCGCACCGCGGAGCGCAGAGGGCTGACGGCGCCGGTGTCGACGGAGACCACCCGCAGGCGGAAGAGGCGCTTGCCCGGTGTGAAGCCGATGGTGCCGACGGTCAGGAGACTCATCACGAGGAAGACCAGCAGCGCCCAGTTGCCGGTCGCGGGCCGGTAGCCGTCGGTGATCAAGCTGTATGCGATCAAGACGCTGAGGCCCCAGTCCACCGCGAGCGCGCCCAGCCGCCGTCCCGGACGGGCGATCGAGCCCGGCCCCTCCTGCGGCAGGCCGAGCTGCTCGCCCCGGTATCCGAAGTCGACGCCGGCGTCCTCGGCGGCCGCGCGGGGCCCCGAGAGCCATGAGCCGATTGCATCCCTGTTGTCCACGCGTCCACGGTACTGCGCCCGTTTCGCGATACGGGCAGGTGGGGTACACCGGACGGGGTCCGGTTAACTTGTGCGAAACAAATGGGTCACGCCCGAGAAATCACCGGTCCCTAGGGTCGACGACAGCGTGTGCCACCGCACTGGCCGCACGAACGAACTACCACCCCGGCTCGACGGCCGGGAGTAGGAGGAGCTGGATGTTCCAGAACGCCGACGAGGCCAAGAAGTTCATCGCGGACGAGGACGTCAAGTTCGTCGACGTCCGCTTCTGCGACCTGCCGGGCGTCATGCAGCACTTCACGCTGCCCGTCGAGGCGTTCGACCCGGACGAGGAGCTCGCCTTCGACGGCTCGTCGATCCGCGGCTTCCAGGCCATCCACGAGTCCGACATGGCGCTGCGCGCCGACCTGTCGACCTCGCGCGTGGACCCGTTCCGCCGCGACAAGACGCTGAACATCAACTTCTTCATCCACGACCCGATCACGGGCGAGCAGTACTCCCGTGACCCGCGCAACGTGGCGAAGAAGGCGGAGGCATACCTGGCGTCGACCGGTATCGCCGACACCGCGTACTTCGGCCCCGAGGCCGAGTTCTACGTCTTCGACAGCGTGCGCTTCCAGACCTCCGCGAACGAGTCCTTCTACCACATCGACTCCGAGGCCGGCGCCTGGAACACCGGTGCGCTCGAGGACAACCGCGGTTACAAGGTCCGCTACAAGGGCGGCTACTTCCCGACCCCGCCGGTCGACCACTTCGCCGACCTGCGTGCGGAGATCTCCCTGGAGCTGGCCGCGTCCGGCCTCCAGGTCGAGCGCCAGCACCACGAGGTGGGCACCGCCGGCCAGGCCGAGATCAACTACAAGTTCAACACGCTGCTCGCCGCCGCCGACGACCTCCAGCTCTTCAAGTACATCGTGAAGAACGTCGCCTGGCGCAACGGCAAGACCGCGACCTTCATGCCGAAGCCGATCTTCGGCGACAACGGCTCGGGCATGCACGTCCACCAGTCGCTGTGGACCGGCGGCTCCCCGCTGTTCTACGACGAGGCCGGCTACGCGGGCCTGTCGGACATGGCGCGCTACTACATCGGCGGCATCCTCAAGCACGCCCCGTCGCTGCTGGCCTTCACCAACCCCACGGTGAACTCCTACCACCGCCTGGTCCCGGGCTTCGAGGCGCCGGTCAACCTGGTGTACTCGCAGCGCAACCGCTCCGCTGCCATGCGCATCCCGATCACGGGCTCCAACCCGAAGGCCAAGCGCGTCGAGTTCCGCGCGCCCGACGCCTCCGGCAACCCGTACCTGGCGTTCTCCGCCCTGCTGCTCGCGGGCCTGGACGGCATCAAGAACAAGATCGAGCCGGCCGAGCCGATCGACAAGGACCTCTACGAGCTGGCCCCCGAGGAGCACGCGGGCGTCGCGCAGGTCCCGACCTCGCTGCCGGCCGTCCTGGACCGTCTCGAGTCCGACCACGAGTTCCTGCTGGCCGGTGACGTCTTCACGCCCGACCTGATCGAGACGTGGATCGACTACAAGCGCACGCACGAGATCGCGCCGCTCCAGCTGCGTCCGCACCCGCACGAGTTCGAGCTGTACTTCGACGTGTGATATCGCCCCAGGTCAGAGCGGGTTTCCGCTCCCCTGGGCCGTCTGTGGGCCGTCGGCTGTGCCCTTCCTCACCGGAAGGGCACAGCCGACGGCCCGTTTCGGGCCCCGCGGGCCCGCCTCCTCCTGAGGAACAGGACGATTCCTTTGCTCTCCACAGGGCCTTTCCGGATCCGTCCGTGGAAGGGCCGGGTGCACACTGGCATGGGGGCGAGTGCCCGACTGCGGGGTGGTGCAGATGCAGAGCCGTTTCCGGAGCGACCGGGGGCTGACCGTGCGGATGACGGTCACCCTGTTCCTGCTCGGACTGCTGTACGTGGCGTTCGTCGCCGCGTTGATCGTGTTGCTGAAATCCTGGCTGCTGGTCGTGGTGCTGATCGCCGCCATGTTCGTCGCGCAGTTCTGGTTCTCCGACCGGATCGCCCTGTTCGCGATGCGCGGGCGGGTCGTGGAGCGGGAGGAGTATCCCGAGCTGCACGCCGTCGTCGACCGGCTGTGCGCCCTGTCGGACATGCCCAAGCCGGTCGTCGCCGTCTCGGACATGGACATGCCCAACGCGTTCGCCACCGGACGCAATCCCCAGAACGCGGTGGTGTGCGTGACGACGGGGCTGCTGCGCCGGCTGGAGCCGGCAGAGCTGGAAGGCGTGCTGGCACACGAGCTGTCGCACGTGGCGCACAAGGACGTGGCCGTGATCACGGTCGCCTCGTTCCTGGGCGTGATCGCGGGGCTGATCGTGCGGTTCGCGTTCTACTCCCAGGTGTTCGGCGGGGGCCGCCGGGACCAGAACACCGCCGCCGTCTTCGCCGCCGTGATGGGGGTGTCGGCGGCCGTGTACGCGCTCAGCTTCCTGCTGATCAGGGCTCTGTCGCGGTACCGCGAGCTGGCCGCCGACCGGGCCGCCGCGCTGCTCACCGGACGGCCCTCGGCGCTGGCCTCCGCGCTGGCCAAGGTCTCCGGAGACATCGCCCGCATCCCCACCAAGGACCTGCGCACCGCCCAGGCCTTCAACGCGTTCTACTTCACCCCGGCCATCGGCAGGGAACCCGGCATCGAGCGCTTCTTCTCGACCCACCCGAGCCTGGCCCAGCGCCTCGACCAGCTGGGGCGGATCTCCGACGAGCTGGGCGAGGCCGCCACGCCCGGGAAGGCCGGCTGAACGGCATGGGTCTGCTGGACATCCTGCTCGGCCGGACCAAGCCGGCCGCACCGGACCTCGATCAGCTGTTCGCGCTGCCTTCGGCGGCGGTGACGCTGGAGGCGGCGTCCGGGTTCACCCCGACCGGACGGGGCGCGGTGTGTTTCGCCACCGTCGAGGGCTCGGCGTTCGAGCAGACGCACCGCGAGGTCCAGGCCCTCCTCGACGCGGACACCGAGCGCACCGGCCCTCCGGTACAGCTCGTGCGGGACGACTACGGCTACTCCTGGCTCGTCTCGCACCGTACGCCCGGCGAGCTGTCGGCGCTGGTCAACGATCTGCACGCGGTGAACAGCGCGATGGAGGTCAACGGTTTTGGGCCGCAACTGCTGTGCTCCCTGGCCGGGTTCGAGGAACGGGCCGCGGGAAGTGCGGGAGGCGGCGCCGTCGGCGATGCGGGGGACGACGCCGTCGGCGATGCGGGAGGCGGTGCCGCGGGGCGGCGGCTGGGGCTCGTGTATCTGTACAAGCGCGGTTCGTTCTACCCGTTCGCGCCGCTGCCCGGCGCGGGTCAGCGGCGCGACAACGCGCTGGAGTTGCAGGTGAAGGCCGTTCTCGCGAACGACCTGAAGATCGAGCAGGACCTGAGCCGCTGGTTCCCGGTGTGGGGCGCCCCGGGCCTGTAGGGCGCCCCGGGACCGGCGGCCGGTTCCGGGGCGCCGGTCAGTTCCGCGTCGGCGTCACCTGCCGCGCTCGCGCTCCTGGCGGCGGGACTCCAGGGGGCGTTCGCGACGGTAGCGGCGTTCCCACTTGGCCTGCGTGTCACGGCGCTCACGGTAGGCCTTGTACGAGGTGGGCGCGGGTGCCGCGCTCGGGGCGGACCCGGCGGGCCCGGCGGACGGCGACGACGTCCCGAGCCCGAAGCGCACGTACAGGAAGAGCACCGCGACGGCGGCGAGCCAGTACAGCGGGTTTCCGAATCCCAGGACCACCAGGACGACGGCCCCGGAGAGAACGACGGTGCCCATGGCGTGCCTCCTTCCCGGGCAGGGCGGACGGTGACCGAGCGTTGCGACAGGGGCGGTTCGGTCTCTCCAGAGTAGGGAAACGGTCACTCACCGTGCATCTCGTTTTCCCCGCCGCCCCGGAGGGGAGGGGGTCGGCTTATGCGGCCCGACGGCGGGCGGGAAGGCTCAGCCTGGCGGCGGGCGGGGTGCGGCCCCGTGGGAGCGTGGATCACCCGCCCGGTGCGGCCGTCACCGCGACCGCCGTGCCCGGGGCCGTGCGGCCGGCGTCGGCACTCCGGCGTGAGCGCGGTGCCGGGCGCCGTCCTCGCGACGGCACCCGGCACCCGGCTCAGTGACTCAGTGACTCACCGGCTCAGCGCGGACTCACCGGCTGTAGCGCATCAGTGCCCGCACCATGTGGCACGTCGTGTCCGACGGCGGGTGGACGCCGATCAGCTGTGCCGTGCTGCGGATCTTCTCGTTGCGGGCCTGGTTCGGCATGTAGACGCCGAGGTCGAGCAGCGCGATGGCAAGACGCATCGCCTTGAGACGACGGTTGTGCGTGACGTACCACTCGCGAGGCCGCCCGGGCGGCAACTGCCGCTTCTCGACGGGTGCGCAGGGCAGGTCGAGTGGGACGGAACGCTTCGCGGTGGACTGGGTCGCGGACGGCTTCGGCTTCAGTGCGGCAGCGGGCACAGGCATCCTCCTGTCGCGGTCAGGGTCCGACCCGGCACCTCCGGCGGACCCTCGAACACTGCTTCCATTCTACTGTCCCCCACTGACAAAAGCCCCTGATCACATGGGCTTTGGGGCCGTATTCGGGCTACCGTGACAGGCATGGAGATCTGGATCAACCCCGCCTGTTCCAAGTGCCGCAGCGCCCTCACGCTCCTCGACGCAGAGGGCGCCGACTACACCGTCCGCCGCTATCTGGAGGACGTGCCGAGCGAGGACGAGATCGAGGAGGTGCTCGACCGTCTCGGACTGGAGCCCTGGGACATCGCCCGCACCCAGGAGGCCGCCGCCGGGGAACTCGGACTGAAGGACTGGGCGCGGGACGCGAGCACACGCGGACGCTGGATCGGCGCCCTGGCCGCCCACCCCGCGCTCATCCAGCGCCCGATCATCACCGCGGACGACGGCACCGCGCTCGTGGCCCGCACGGACGAGGCCGTACGGGACGCCCTGTCCCGCTGAGCCTGTCCCACTGAGCCCTGCCCCGTGAGCCCTGCCCGGCGGCCGACCGTCCTTCGCGCGACGGCCGGCTGTCCCTCGCCCGACGGCCGACGGCGGCCTCCGCCCGACAACAGCCCTGCGCGCGAGGGGAGTCGGCGCCGTGACGGACGTCACCTCGAATGACCTCCGGCACAACTGAGCAGCCTCGTTCGGTATCTCGTACATAGCGGCGTACGCTCCCCTATCTCTCAGGAGGCGCGCATGTCGCGCAGGAGAACTGTCGGCACGAACAAGAAGATCGCGCTGCTCGTCAGCGCGGCAGCGGTCGCGGGCGCCGGGGCCTTCGTGATGGCCAACACCTCGAACGCCGCCCAGACACCGCAGAACGCGACGCCGCTGTCGGCGGCGAACTCGACGGTCTGTCAGGGACTCGCCACCGCTCTCGGCAACAACCAGAAGTTCATCGACGGCCAGCGGGCCGCTCCGGACGCGCAGTCCGAGGCCCGCATCGCCAACCGCGAGGCCGTCATCGCTCAGATCAAGGTCCAGCAGAAGGCGTCCGGGTGCGCCGTCGGGGAGTCGGCTCAGGACTCCCAGACGGGCGGCTCCCAGGCGCCCCAGCCCTCGCAGGCGGCCTCGGCCCCCGCGGGAAACGCCGGAAACAACGGAAACAACGGAAACAACGGCAGCGGTGGCAACGCGGGAAACGGCGGTGCCGCCGCCTCCGGCCGCCAGGTCTGCAACGGTTCGACGGTCACCCTGTCCGGCGAGGCCGGTGCCCCGGCCGCGTCGAGCAACCAGTTCCCGGCGGGGACCAAGCTGAAGGTCACCAACCTGGACAACAACAAGTCCACGACCGTCGAGGTGACTTCGGTCTCCGGCAGTTGCGCCCTGCTCAACAACGCGGCCTTCGAACAGGTCCGTGAGCCCGGCAAGTTCCTCATCCGGCGCGCCCTGATCGAGAAGGTGGGGTGAGACCGGGCCGTCGCGAAACCCCATGAAAGAGGTCCTGCTGTTCGCGGCCACGAACAGCAGGACCCGCGGCCGGGTCGAGGAGGAACAGGCGGACGGCGCCGGGGATGCCCCTTTCCCGGCCGTCCACTCCCCTCGCATACGAGCCGCCGCCCGTCCCCCGACTGTCGTCCCGTGTGCCGCGCGCCCCCGCCCGACTCCCGGCGGCCCTCCGCCGGACTCCCGCCCGGCTCCCGGCCGGGGCCCTCACCGCGTGAGGCGCACCACAGGACCGCCAGGTAACACGGGGTTCACATTCGAGCAATGACCGGGAAATCGCCTGTTGACAAGCTCGGGGCATACAGGCGGCGCCCCAGTGCCGCAGCGCCGCAGCACCCGCAAGTGCGTCAGACACACCCCGAAGGAAGTGGCCCGTGACCTTCAAGGCTGAGTACATCTGGATCGACGGCACCCAGCCGACGGCGAAGCTCCGTTCCAAGACGAAGATCATCGAGGGCGCTCCCGCCGGTCTCGACGCGCTGCCGATCTGGGGCTTCGACGGGTCGTCCACGAACCAGGCCGAGGGCCACGCCTCGGACCGTGTCCTCAAGCCGGTCTTCACCTGCCCCGACCCGGTCCGCGGCGGCGACGACATCCTCGTCCTGTGCGAGGTCCTCAACATCGACATGACGCCCCACGAGTCCAACACCCGGGCCGCGCTCGCCGAGGTCGCGGAGAAGTTCGGCGCCCAGGAGCCGATCTTCGGCATCGAGCAGGAGTACACGTTCTTCCAGGACGGTTACCCGCTCGGCTTCCCCAAGGGCGGCTTCCCGGCCCCGCAGGGCGGCTACTACTGCGGTGTGGGCGCGGACGAGATCTTCGGCCGTGAGGTCGTCGAGGCGCACCTCGACAACTGTCTCGCCGCCGGTCTCGGCATCTCCGGCATCAACGCCGAGGTCATGCCCGGCCAGTGGGAGTTCCAGGTCGGCCCGCTGGCCCCGCTGGAGGTCTCCGACCAGCTGTGGGTGGCCCGCTGGCTGCTCTACCGCACCGCCGAGGACTTCGGCATCGCCGCCACCCTCGACCCCAAGCCGGTCAAGGGCGACTGGAACGGCGCCGGCGCGCACACCAACTTCTCCACCAAGGCGATGCGCGAGGGCTACGACGCGATCATCACCGCGTGCGAGTCGCTCGGCGAGGGCTCCAAGCCGCTCGACCACGTCAAGAACTACGGCGCCGGCATCGACGACCGGCTGACCGGTCTGCACGAGACGGCCCCGTGGAACGAGTACTCCTACGGCGTCTCCGACCGCGGCGCCTCGGTCCGCATCCCGTGGCAGGTCGAGAAGGACGGCAAGGGCTACATCGAGGACCGCCGCCCGAACGCCAACGTCGACCCGTACCTGGTGACCCGTCTGATCGTGGACACCTGCTGCTCGGCGCTGGAGAAGGCCGGCCAGGTCTGATCCCCGCTCTTCCCGGAAGGGGCGCCCGCTGACGCGGGCGCCCCTTCCGGCTGTCCCCGTGGGAGCGGCAAAGGGCCCGCTTCGCGCCAGGGTTGCGTCCAAGCCGTGAGAGGAGCCTGCTGCGACGGGCGGGTGTCTGCTTCAATGGGACCATGGCCGGCTTGCAGAAGAACACCGTGACGGGTCGCCATGACCTCGAGCCCTTCTGGCCCTCCCGTCAGCACCACGACTTCGACCGGGTGTGTTGCCGCGCGACGAACGCGCCGGCCCTCTGAAGCCGTACACCCCGGCCTTCGGCCAGCGCGCACGACGTACGTCCCCGACGAGCCCGACCACGCATCGCGGCCGTCGTTCTCCCGACGAACTCCTCGCGCGAAAGAGCTGACCTCTCATGGCGATCACTCGTTCCCTCTCCACCGCCCCCTCCCTCACCACCGGCGCCTCCGACGCCTCCGCCTCCTCCATGGCCTCCCCCGCTTCCGCCTCCCCCGCCGCCTCCCCCTCCACCGCTCCCGACGGCGCCGCCCGTCACCGGCTGCGGGCCGTCGACCGGGACGAGGTGGTCGACGTCGCGGACTTCCTGCCGCCGGGCGCGACCTGGCTTCCCGCACCCCAGTACACCCTGCCCGCCCTGCCGGGCAGGCCGCCGATGATCGGCTACCTGGTGCTCGTCCCGGCCGACCAGCAGCCGCCGTTCCCGCCTGTGGCAGTGCCCGGCCGGTCCGCGCCCGTCCCGGCCGGGGACGCCGTCGACCCGCTCGTGCGGATCGACCCCGTGCAGCGCACCGCCGAGGTCGGCGGACGTCGACTCGACCTCACCTACCTGGAGTTCGAGCTGCTCGCGCACCTCGTGGCGCACCCCCACCGGGTGCACACCCGCGACCAGCTCGTCACCACGGTGTGGGGGTACGGCCATGTCGGCGACGGCCGTACGGTCGACGTCCACATCGCCCGGCTGCGCCGCAAACTGGGCGCACAGCACCGCCAGTCGATCCGGACGGTGCGCCGCGTCGGCTACAAGTACACCCCGCCGACGGCCCACTGAGCCGGTTCCTCTGCCGACGGCAGAGCGCGGTTCCCTCCGCCCGTGCGCACCGGGCACAGTCACCAGCATGAGACTTCTGGTGCTGGGCGGAACGGAGTTCGCGGGACGGGCCGTCGTGGAGGCGGCTCTCGGGCGCGGCTGGGACGTGACGGTCCTCAACCGGGGGCGGCAGTCGCCCGTCCCCGGGGTCCGCTCGCTGAGGGGCGACCGCACCGCGCCCGGGGGCCTCGCCGCGCTCGCCCGCCCCGGCGAAGGCGACTGGGACGCCGTCGTGGACACCTGGTCGGCCGCGCCGCGCGCGGTGCGCGAGGCGGCGCGGCTGCTGCGGGACCGCGCCCGCCGCTACGTGTACGTGTCGAGCTGCTCGGTGTACGCATGGGCCCCGCCCGCCGGGTACGCCGAGGACGCGCCGGTCGTCGAGGGCGCCGGACCCGACGCCGGACAGATCGACTACGCCCGGGACAAGCGCGGCGGCGAACTGGCCGTCCTCGACGCCTTCGGCGAGCGGGACAGCGTCCTCGTACGGTCCGGACTGATCCTCGGCCCGTACGAGAATGTCGGCCGGCTGCCCTGGTGGCTGACCCGGATCGCGCGCGGCGGCCCGGTCCTCGCCCCCGGCCCGCGCGGTCTGCCCCTGCAGTACGTCGACGTCCGCGACCTCGCCGAATGGATCCTCGGGGCGGTCGGGAACGGGCTCGGCGGGCCGTACAACCTGATGAGCCGGCAGGGCCACACGACGATGGGCGAACTGCTGGAGGCGTGCGTGCGCGCCACCGGCTCGGACGCCGAACTGCGCTGGACGGCACCGGAGATCGTCCTCGACGCGGGCATCGAGCCGTGGACCGAGCTGCCCGTGTGGGTGCCGCCGGGTACCGACCTGCACGACGCGCTGCACGCGGCCGACGTCTCGCGGGCGCTGGCGGCGGGCCTCGTCTGCCGCCCGGTCGAGGAGACCGTCGCCGACACCTGGAGCTGGCTGACGTCGATCGGCGGCACGGCCCCGGTCCGCCCGGACCGCACCCGCAAGGGCCTGGACCCGGAGGTGGAGGCGAGGGTGCTGGCGGCCGCACCGGACCCGGGGGGTGTATCTGGCACCACCCCCTGACCGGGGGCTTCGAGCCAGTGACCGGCGGCCGGCGGCTCGGCCAGACTGACGGCATGAACACCAAAACGAAGAGGCGCGACGGCGGTTCGCGGACGCGGGAGATGGTGCTCGCCGCCGTGCAGGGGCTCGTCCTGGCCGTCGCGGTCTGGCCCTGGACGGTGGCGTGCTACGTCCTGGCCCTGGTCTCCCTCGCGCTGATTCCGCTCGGCATCGGTGTCTTCACCACCCCGTGGATCCTGACCTGGGCACGGGCCCTCGCGGACAACCGCCGCGAGCTGGCGCGGAGATGGTGCGGGATGAGCATCCCCTCGGCGTACCGGCCGCTGCCCAGGACCGCCAACCCGTGGAAGCGCACGTACGCGCTGCTCCAGGACCCGGCGACCTGGCGGGACCTGCGCTGGCTCCAGGTGGACATGGTGGCGGGGCTGGTGACCGCGCTGCTCCCCGTCGTCCTCGTCCTCTACCCGCTGGAAGGGTTCGCCCTGGCGGCGGGGCTGTGGCGGACCATGACGGCCGGGCCCTACGGCGCGTACGGACCGTACTGGTACGGCTTCGTGCCGGTGAGCGACCAGGCGACCGCGTTCGCCGCCGCCGGTCTGGGCGTGCTCCTGCTGGTCGTCGCCGACCGGTTCGCCGTGCGCGCGCTGGGCCTCCACTTCCGGATGACCCGCGGTCTGCTCACCCCCGGCCAGGCCGAACTGGCCGAGCGGGTCAAGGTGCTGACCGACACCCGGCGGGACGCCGTGGACACCTCGGCCGCCGAACTGCGGCGCATCGAGCGGGATCTGCACGACGGGGCGCAGGCCCGGCTGGTGGCCATGGGCATGGACCTGGGCACGATCGAGCTGCTCCTCGACAAGGACCCCGAGAAGGCCAGGCAACTGCTCGCGCAGGCCCGGCAGTCGTCGGCGGAGGCCCTCGCCGAACTGCGCGACCTGGTGCGCGGGATCCATCCGCCGGTCCTCGCCGAGCGCGGACTGGGCGACGCCGTGAGGGCGTTGGCGCTCCGGCTGCCGGTGCCGACGGAGGTGGCGGTGGAGCTGCCCGGGCGGGTCGAGGCTCCGGTCGAGTCGGCCGCGTACTTCGCGGTCAGCGAGATCCTCACCAACGCGGTCAAGCACTCCGGCGCCGCCCGGATCTGGGCCGACCTGCACCACGCGGAGGGCCATCTGCGGATCTCCGTCACCGACAACGGCCGCGGCGGCGCGACGATCGGGGAGGGGTCGGGCCTGGCCGGGGTGGAGCGCCGGCTGGGTACATTCGACGGCGTCCTGGCCGTCAGCTCGCCCGCCGGCGGTCCCACCATGGTGACCATGGAGATCCCTTGCGTGTTGTCCTAGCCGAAGACCTCTTCCTGCTGCGGGACGGTCTCGTCCGGCTGCTGGAGGCCTACGACTTCGAGATCGCCGCCGCCGTCGAGACCGGGCCGGAACTGCAGCGGGCCCTCGCCGACCTGGAGCCGGACGTCGCGGTGGTCGACGTCCGGCTCCCGCCCACGCACACGGACGAGGGTCTGCAGTGCGCGCTGGAGGCCCGCCGCAGGAAGCCGGGGCTGCCGGTGCTCGTCCTCTCCCAGCACGTCGAGCAGTTGTACGCGCGAGAGCTGCTCGCCGACGGCAGCGGCGGGGTCGGGTATCTGCTGAAGGACCGGGTGTTCGACGCGGAGCAGTTCGTGGACGCCGTGCGGCGGGTCGCCGCGGGCGGCACGGCGATGGACCCGCAGGTGATCCAGCAGCTGCTGGCCCGGCGGGCGAACGACGGCCGGGGGCCGGTGGACCGGCTCACCCCGCGCGAACGGGAGGTGATGGAGCTGATGGCGCAGGGCCGGTCGAACGCGGCGATCGCGGGCAGTCTGGTCGTCACCGAGCGGGCCGTCGCCAAACACACCGCGAACATCTTCGTGAAGCTGGGTCTGGAGGTCTCGGACGACGACAACCGCAGGGTGCTGGCGGTGCTCGCCTATCTGGACCGGGATCACTGAGCCGCCGACTGCGTTGTGGTGTGCGGGTCTTGAGGTCGTTTTGTCGCCGGGAGCTCTCAGGAATTTCCGAGCGGGGCTGAACACCTGTGAGGCGTGATGCGTAAGGGAGGAAGCAGCTTCAGCTTCACTCCTGTCGGGCGCCTCGATGCTGCCCCGCAAGGAAGTCAGAGGAGTTCCATGGGACGCAACATACGTAAACGCCGTTCGTCGATGGCCACGAAGGCCGTGGCAGCATCGGCGGCCCTAGCGCTCGGCGGGGGCGGGCTGATCTGGGCGAACTTCTACGCTTCGGCGCACGAGTCGAACAGCTACGGCCAGAACCAGACCAAGGCCGCCAACGCGGCCGCGCAGGTCGCCACCATCTCCTGCCCGGACGTGGGGCAGAAGCTGACCAACGTGCCCAACGGGGCCAAGCAGGGCGTCGCGAACGAGCTGGCCAACCTCGACAAGCAGATCACCGAGGCCTACGCCCGGCTCGCCTCCACACGCCAGGCACAGGCCGGTGACCCCGGTTTCGTGCAGAACGCGATCGTCGGCCCCCTCAAGGAGAAGCGCGCCGCCACGATCGACCGGATCCGCATCAACATCCAGCGCTCGGGCGGCCAGTTCGACAACTCGCTGAGCCAGCTCGCGGCCTGCACCACGCAGGCGGCGAACAACACCAACGCCGGGCAGAACAACGGCGGCCAGCAGAACAACGGCGGCCAGCAGCAGAACGGCGGTCAGCAGCAGGGCGGCCAGCAGCAGAACGGTGGCCAGCAGAACAACGGCGGCCAGCAGCAGGGCGGCAACGGCGGTCAGGCCGGCAACGGTCCCGTCGCGTCGGACTTCGTCGACATCACGAAGGTCCAGGCGAACGTCAAGGCCAAGCCCGGCAAGAACGGACAGGCCTCCAACGGCACGTTCAGCGTGTCCTGCGGCGTGAACGCGAACAAGAACTTCAACACCGACAACGTGATCGTGGCGCCGGGCGTGACCAACGGCGCGCACCACACGCACGACTACGTCGGCAACCAGAAGATCAACGCGTTCTCCAGCAACAACAACTTCCTGCAGGGCGGGACCAGCTGCTCGAACAAGAGCGACCTGTCGTCCTACTACTGGCCGGTGCTGCGTCTGCAGAACGGCACCCAGGAGTTCGACCAGAACCGGGACGGCGGTGGCAAGGAAGGCAACGTCGGCAAGATCCTGACCGCCCAGCAGGCCGAGATCAAGTACGTCGGCAGCCCGAAGAGCAAGGTCGTCGCGATGCCGCAGTTCCTGCGGATCATCACGGGTGACGCCAAGACCACCACCAACGGTCTGGCGAACGCCAACGCGCACTGGAGCTGCACCGGCTTCGAGAACAAGGTGCAGCTGACCGAGCAGTACCCGATCTGCCCCCAGGGCAGCAAGGTGGTCCGCTCGTTCGCCTTCCAGAGCTGCTGGGACGGCAAGAACATCGACAGCGCCAACCACCGTTCGCACGTGGCCTTCGCCGACGGCAACGGCAACTGCCAGAACGGCTTCAAGGCGATCCCGCAGCTGACGATGCGTCTCATCTACAACGTTCCGGCGCCGGTGATCCAGAACGGCCAGGTGAAGAACGCCTACGCGGTCGACGGCTTCCCGGAGCAGCTCCACAAGCCGTCCACCGACCACGACGACTTCATCAGCATCACGAAGAACAACCTGGCGAACAAGATCGCCAACTGCGTCAACAACGGCCAGCGCTGCCAGTGACACAGTGACCGCATGAAGGAGCCGGCGGTGGGATCTCCCACCGCCGGCTCTCTGCTGTCCGGAGAAGAAGGACCGGAGTTCAGTGACCCTGGTGCGCGGAGTGGTCGGTCCCCTCCTCGATGTCCCCGCCGAGCGTGGTGCGCAGCGCGGCGACCGTGGCGTCCTCGCCGACGGCCACCCACTTGCGCCCGACGAGGTAGTGACCGCCGTAGTCCTTGGCCGTGTTCATCCACTCGCGCAGGCCGCGGTCCGTGGCGAACGTCGCGAGGATGAACCTGCCGTCGGTGTTCTTGCAGATGGCCTGGCGGATCTCGTCCGTGTCGGTCTGCATGTCGGGTGTGCACTTCACCTCGGCTGCGAGGTGCTCCAGGCTTCCGGTCGCCACCTCGGGGATGGACGTCTCGGCCTTCCCCGAGCCGCCGGAAGAGCATCCCGCCAGCAGCAGCGCCGCGGCGGCGGCCGCCGCCGCGAGCATCGGTCGGGTCATCTTCATCTGTTCCTCCAAGCGAGAGCCTCGTCCTGGATACGGCTCCCGCGCGCGGTGCGCTCAAAATACCGGCGCCCGGCGGGGACACGCGTGCGAAAGTGGGCCGGTGAACCAAGACTGGGACGATCGCGTGACCGCCGCCTGGGCCTCTTTCGACGACTACCCGCAGGAGAGGGCGGCGGAGTTCCGGGCCGTGATCGACGCGCTCGTCGACGAACTGCCCGAGGGCAGTCCGCTGGGCCTCTTCGAGCAGGCCTGCTCCTGGGACTCGACCGGCCACTCGGACCGGGCGGTCCCGCTGTACCGGGAGGCGCTCGCCCGCGGCCTGAGCGACGTCAGCGGCTACCGGGGCAGGCGCGCCAAGATCCAGCTCTCCAGCTCGCTGCGCAACATCGGCCGTGCGCAGGAGGGCGTCGAGCTGCTGACCCCGGAACTGAACGCCCCGTCCGACGAGTTGGACGACGCCGTACGCGCCACGCTGGCCCTGTGCCTGTCGAGTCTCGGCCGGGACCGCGAGGGCCTGTCCCTGGTCCTCGGCGCCCTGGCCCCTCATCTGCCGCGCTACCAGCGGTCGATGGCCGCCTACGCACGGGCACTCGTGACCGACTGAACGGCCACGCGAGCGCGCCGCGGGCGGGCCCACCCGCGTGCCGAAGACGTGCCGGCCCGTGCGACGCCCCGGGAACGGCACGCAGCACGGCAGGCGGTACGCCCGGCGGGCCGGGCTGCGAGCAGGTCCGGGCCGGGCGTTGTGACCATCGCACGTCTCGCTCGTTCTGCTGAACGTGCAGCCACAGGATGTCGCCCCACGCCCCGCAGCCGGATCCGGCTCAGACCGGACCGTCGACGTCGAGGAGGCCGAAGCCGCTCTCGTCGAGCACTACCCGCGTCTCGTCCGGCTCGCCTATCTCGTGCTGCCGCCCCGCCTCGGCCACGGCCGGCGCGTCCTGACCGCGCACGCCCTCGTCCAGCGCGCCCTGCCGCGCGGCCGGTCCGCCGCTCCCGTCATCCCGGCCCAGTCCACCGGCCGCGACGGCGACCCCGGATACGCCTACGTGCGTCTCCAGGTGGTCCGCGCGGCGCTGGAGGCGGGGCTGCCGCTGACGTTGCGGGCCCGGCCCAAGCGGGCGCAGTTGCCGCCGCTGTTCCCCCTGGTGTGGGGGCTGCGCCTGTTCCCCCGCCCCGGCGGCGCCGACGAACTCGCCCTCGACCAGCGGCTCGCCGCCCTGTCCGGGCCGGCCCGGGCCGCCTACGTCCTGCGCGGCCTGGAGCGGCTCCCCGACGGCGATGTGCGCGAGGTGCTGACCGAAGCCGGCGTCAAGCGGGTCGAGTCCGCGCTCCGGGAGGCCGCCGGGGTCCCGGCGGCGCAGTACGCGCTGCTCGCCGAATCCACCGAGTTCGACCCCTGCGTGCTGCAGGCACGGCCCACCGATCTGATGCGCCGCCGCCGGCACACCAGGGCCGCGCTCGCCGCGGCGGCCGCGCTGGCGGTGTGCGGCGCGCTGGTCGCGCTGCCCGGCGACGGCTGGGGACCGGACGGCGCGGCCGCCCCGGTGTACGCGCGGAACCCGGCCGCCGAGGCCGCCCTCGACCCCGGGCGGCTGGTGAAGATCTCCCCAGCCGTCTGGAAGACCTCCGCCCGCACCGACTTCTCGGTGTGGCCCGCGCGCGGCGCACTGACTCGTGACACCACGCTGCTGCGCCGCGCGCTCGCCGTCTGGGCCCGCCCGGGGGAGGCCGTCCAGGTGTCCGCCACTCCGGAGACGCCCGCGGGCGGCCCCGCCGGCCCGCCGCAGCTCCTCTACGCGGGCGAGATCGGCAACGCGCGTGTGGTGATCCTCTACGACGGACTGCGCATCGCCCGCTACGCGGAGCCCAAGGACAGCACGGCCGGGGCGGCTCTCGACCTCGCGCGGGCCGACGGCGCGACCGGGGCCGAGGCGGGCGCGCTGGTGCTCGACCGGGCCGACGGCAACGTCCGCTATCTCACGGCCCCCTGGGTGACCAAGGCCGTCGAGCGGGATCTGTCGAAGCCGGGCGCCGGGTCGATGGACCTGACGCTGACCGACGGGATCACCTCGCCGCTGGCCAGCCCGGCCACCCGGACCGGCGCGTGCACGACGTGGAACGTGCTCGAGCTGACGGACGCCTCGGGCGGTCACCTCCTCAGCGACCTGGGCGAACTCGTCCCGGCCCGCCTCACCGCGGGGCCTCCGGGCTCGGCACGGGAGGCGTCCGGCGCGCAGGCGCTGCGGACCTGGGCCCCGTTCGCGTGCTCGCTGGCCGACGTGCGCGCGCAGGGCGTGCGGACGGTCAACGCGTGGGGTTACGCGCGCCAGCCGCTGCCCGACGGGAGCGGCTCGGCGGCCTGGGTGTGCACCAGGGCCGAGACCTGGCGGGGCGACGGGAACCGGGTGCTGGCCCAGTTCCACACGCCGGGCGGGCTGTTCGGCACGGCCGTGGCGAAGGCCGGCGACGTGCCCGCCTGCGGTCCGCGCGATCCGCATGTGCTGGCCGGGGTGCTGTGGAAGTCCAAGGGCGGCCACTGGTACCTCCTCGCGGCCGGCGACGAGGCGACGGCATCCGTGCGGGCGACGGGCGGGGTGCGCGGCTCCGGGCAGGGGAACCTGCTGACGGTGGCCGCGAAGCAGGGCGCGCAGGCGGGCCTGGAGGGCGAGTTGAAGAACGGACGGCCGATCATCGGGCTGCGCTGACAGCTCGCCGGCGCGCGTTCCCGCACACGGTTCGGCCGGCGGGCGCTCCCGGCAGCCGTACCGCGATGCCGGTGCGAGCGGGGTTTCCGCGGGATCCGGCGGCAGAGGGTGCCGGCGGGCGGGGCGGGGCGCCGTGACGGGCTGCTCACCGACGCCGTGTGCGGCGACCCGACGCCGATCTGCGGCTCGCGGGCGCGGAGTGAGCGACTCACGCCGGGCAGGTGATCGCGGAGGCGACGGATCAAGGGGAACAGCTGAACCGATCCGGCCCGTTCGAGTCCGGATTCGATCGGTAAGGTGTTCGTATGACTACCGGGGTCCGTCGCAGAATGGGAGTCGAGGAGCGTCGGCAGCAATTGATCGGCGTCGCCCTCGACCTGTTCGCCCAGCGTTCGCCGGACGAGGTCTCCATCGACGAGATAGCCGCCGCGGCGGGCATCTCGCGCCCCCTCGTCTACCACTACTTCCCCGGCAAACTCAGCCTGTACGAGGCCGCGTTGAAGCGGGCGTCGGAGGATCTGGCGAGCCGTTTCACCGAGCCGCACGAGGGGCCGCTGGGCTCCCGGCTGCTGCGCGTGATGAACCGGTTCTTCGACTTCGTCGACGCGCACGGCCCCGGTTTCTCCGCCCTCATGCGCGGCGGCCCAGCCGTCGGCTCGTCGACCACCAACGCGCTCGTCGACTCCGTGCGCCAGATCGCCTACGAACAGATCCTGTCGCACCTGGGCGTCACCGATCCGCCGCCGCGGCTGGAACTGGTCGTCCGTTCCTGGATCTCGCTCGCCGAATCGACCGCGCTGATCTGGCTGGACGGGCGGCGCATCCCGCGCGAGGAGCTGGAACGGCAGCTCGTGCACGACTTCGCCGCGCTGACCGCCGTCAGCGCGGCCTACGACGACGAGCTGCGCACGCTGCTGCGGCCCGTGCTGGGCGGCGAGCCGGCGGACGGGCCCTTCGCCGACCTGGCCACCCGGCTGATCGCCCTCGCGTCCTGAGCGGTCAGGCCTCGTACTTGCGGTACGAGGGGTCGAGGTCGCGGACCTCGGCGGACACGTGCAGGCTCACGCCGTCGACCGGCGCGATGTGCTTGCGCAGCAGTTCCAGAGCGGCCTCGGTGAGCCGGGCCTTCGTCTCGTCGGTCCGGCCGGCCAGCAGGGCGATCGTGAGGTTGACGATCGCCGGGCCCCCGTCGCCGTCCGCCGCGACGGCCCCGACCACGTCCGCCTCGGTGCGCAGGACCCGCGTCTTGCACGCCTCCAGCCGCGCGGCCGCCGTCTCCACGACGAGGGGGTGCAGTTCGAGCGCGAATCCGCGCCAGTCGACGTGGCCGAGCCCGGAGGAGACTTCGACGGTGATCTGCGGCATGGGCGCTCCTGTTCCAGTTCGAGAGGGCTCAGTTTAGGACCTCAGGAAAGGTCCTGGTCCGTCAGCCGCAGGGCCAGCATCGCGACGTCGTCCTCGCGGTCGTGGCCGAAGCAGCTCAGGAGCGTGTCGCACAGGGCGTCCAGGCCCGGCATGGCGCCGGTGGCCGCCGCGCGCAGCTGCTCCATCGACACCGCGAGGTCGGTGCCACGGGTCTCGATCAGTCCGTCGGTGACCATGAGGAGCCGGTCGGCGGGCTCCAGGAACAGCTCGGTGGGCGGCGGATGGGGCAGGCCGAGGCCGAGCAGCGGACCGGCCGCCTTCACGTAGTCGGCGCTGCGGCCGTCCCGGACGATCAGCGGCGGTATGTGGCCCGCGTTGGCGACGCGGGCGCGTCCCGTGCCGGGGTCGAGCAGGACCAGACAGACGGTCGCGGAGACACCGCGGTGGTAGAGCTGGAGCATCCGGTCGAGCCGTTCGGCGAGCACGGCCGGATCGCTCTCGTCGACGCAGTAGGCGCGGAGCGCGTGGCGGATCTCGACCATCACGGTGGCCGCCTCCAGGGAGTGCCCGACGACGTCGCCGACCGCGACCAGCACCCCCTCACCGGCGCGCAGGGCGGCGCAGAAGTCGCCGCCGATCTCCGTCTCGTGGGACGCGGGCACATACCGTACGACGACGTCGACGCCCGGCAGCTCGGGCAGCCGGTGCGGCTGGGGCAGGAAGCTGTGCTGCAGGGTGAGGGCGACGTGCCGCTCCGCCCAGTACATCAGCAGCGGCTCCGCGGCGAGCGCGGTGGCCTGGGCGAGCCGGGCCAGCAGGGACTCGCGCTCGGGGTCCACGCGGCGCACCCCGCGGGTCGGGGTGGCCACGCAGACCGCGCCCCGGCCGTCCTGGGTCGGGATCAGCACCAGACGGGCGTCGTGCTGCATCCCCGGCCGGAAGAACCCGGCCGGCCACAGCGGCGCGGACGCCGTGGTGATCCGCACCCCCGCCTGCCCGTGGGTGAGCCGCCGCAGCAGCGTGACCACGGCCCGGTGGGCGTCCGCGTCCGGCAGCGCGAGCGAGGTGCGGCTGCGGGGGGCGCCGCGGTAGAGCTCGTCGTCCGGCCCGAGGACGAACACCGCGGCGGGTGCGCCGGTCAGCCGGGCCGCGCCCTCGGCCGCCGCGTCGGCGAGTTCCTGCGGGGAGCGGGCCGACTGGATGGCCACGATCGCCTCGGACAGCAGGGTCAGCCGCCGGGCCGCCGCCTGGTCGTCGGCCCGCAGCCGCGCGGCGCGCACCGCCGCGCGGACCACCGCGTCGATCTCCCCCGGCGAGGCGGGCAGCGTCAGTCGGGCGTCGCCGCCCGCGTCCGGCGCCTCCGCCGGGTCGCCCGGGTCGCCGGGCTCCGCCCCGACCGCCGAGAAGTGCACGACGGGCACACCGGCCATGTGCGGCCTGGCCTTGAGCCGGCGGCGCAGTTCGAAGCCGCTCATGTCGGGCAGCTCCACGTCGACGAGGGCCACGTCGGGCAGGCCGCCCTTGCGCAGCCTCACGTCCAGTTCGGCGAGTGCCTCGTGGCCGGTGCCGACCGCGACGACCTGGTGACCGGCGCGGCGCAGCACGGTCCCCAGGGCGAACCGGCCGGCGGCCGTGTGGTCCACGACGAGGACCGTCGTGTCTGTCGGTCTGGCGTCGACGCTCATCAGGTCAGCCTCGGACTCGCCGGTGGAGCAGACCGGGTTCGAGGCCTGCTCCACCAAGGTAGTGCCGCTGTCCAGTGCGTCGTCGCTAATGCGTCGTCCGGGAGAACACCGCCACGGTGCGGGCCGGAACGGCGAAGGTGCCCGATTCCCTCGTGTACGAGGAGGAGCGCACCGTCGGGTCCGCGCCGGCCGCCTGCACCGGGTGCAGCCGGTAGCCGGTCCCGGCGAGCGCGGTGACCGTCTGTTCCTGCGCGTCGGGCGTCGCGTTGAACACGACGACCAGGTCGCCCAGCCGCATGGTGATCACCCCGGGCGTCTCCTCCTTGCCGGACAGCGGGAAGGACAGCGCCGACTGCACCTGCGCGGCCGTCGCGAGAGAGAACGCCTTCTCCGTCGTCCGGATCCGCAGCAGGTCGCGGTAGGCGGCGGAGGCCGCGGTGATCTGCGGGCAGCCCACCCTGACGGTGCCCAACAAGGGTTTGGCGTATGGCCACTTGGACGCGTTGTCGGCGGCCGGGGGCAGTCCGCGGCCGAAGCCGTTGCCGTCGGCGCAGTTCCAGTGGATCGCGTTGAACCAGTCGCCGCTGTCGAAGGAGTTGCGGTCGAGGGACTTCGAGCGCAGCAGGTCGGTGCCGGCCTGGGACAGCGCCGGCCCCTGGGAGAGCGCGGCGGTGGCCATGGCCAGGACCTGCATCCGGGAGCGGTCGTCGGCGGTGGCGCCGGCCGGCAGTTTGTAGGCAAGGGCGTCGAACAGCGACTCGTTGTCGTGCGCGTCGACGTAGGCGAGGGCGTCGCCGGGCGCGGCCGCGTAGCCGGCCGGGGCGCCGTTGTAGTCGACGTCGGCGCCGGTCACCTCCTTGCCGTCGTCGCCGGTGAAACGGTAGGCGGCGAGGTTTCCGGACAGGCCGACCTTGATGAGGTCCTGGTAGTGCAGCAGCCGGGCCTTCTGCTGTGCCGAAGTTCCGTTGCTCGAAGAGGAGTTGGGGTCGGTGTACAGCCCGGAGGCGAAGCCCTGCGCTCCCGGGTCCTCGTCGAACGGGCCGCCGCCGCGGACGGCGTCGCGTGCCCGGTCGGAGAACGTCGCGACACCGGTTCCCGCCATGTTCCGCTGGGTGGCCTGCACGAAGCGGGCGTCGTCGGCGACCTCGCCGAAGTTCCAGCCCTCCCCGTAGAGAATGATCTTCCTGCCGTCGACGCCGTCCCGGTCGGGGGTCAGCGCGTCCAGCGCCCTGCGCACCGCGAGTATGTCGGCCCTCGGGTGGTGTCCCATGAGGTCGAAGCGGAAACCGTCGACCTTGTACTCCTTGGCCCAGGTGACGACCGAGTCGACGACCAGCTTGCCCATCATGGCGTTCTCGGTGGCCGTGTTCGCGCAGCAGGTGCTGGTGGCGACGGAGCCGTCGGCGAGGAGCCGCTGGTAGTAGCCGGGGACGATCCGGTCCAGGACGCTGGTCGGCGCCTGGCCGCTCGCCGCGGTGTGGTTGTAGACGACGTCCATGACGACCCTGAGGCCGTCGCCGTTCAGCGCCTGGACCATCCTGCGGAACTCGAGGGTGCGAGCCGTCCCGTCCGGGTCGGTGGCGTAGGAGCCCTCGGGGACCGTGTAGTGGTAGGGGTCGTACCCCCAGTTGTAGGCGTCCTTCGCGGCGATCGCGGAAACGCATTCCTGCTGTTTCTCGGAGTCCGCCGGGTAGGAGGCGAGGTCGCAGCCGACGGTCGCCTGGTCGGCCCTGCGTTCGGGGATGGTGGCGATGTCGAACACGGGGAGCAGGTGGACGTAGGACGTGCCCGCGGCCGCCAGCGCCCGCAGGTGTCTCGAACCGTCGCTCCCGCGGTTCGTGAAGGCCAGGTAGGTGCCCCGGTCCTTCGCCGGGACGGTCGGGTCCGCGACGGAGAAGTCACGGACGTGCAGCTCCTGGATGCGGGCGTCCCGCAGCGGGACCGCCTTCGGCTTGGCCTGCTTCGACCAGCCGGCGGGGGCGAGGGAGCGGTCGTGGAGGTCGACGACGAGGCTGCGCGCGGAGTCGGCGGTCAGGGCCACGGAGTACGGGTCGGTCACCTTGTTGACGACGACCTCGCGCACGCTGGGCGCCCACACCGTCACGACGTAGCGGTAGGGCTTGTTCTTCCAGGATCGGGGGCCGGTCACGGACCAGACGCCGGTGGCGTCGTCGCGCCGCATGGCGACCGTGGAGCCGTCGAGTTCCAGGGCGACCTTGCGCGCCGTCGGCGCCCAGACGGACAGCGTGGGACGGCCGTCGTGGAAGACCGGGCCGAGCCGTGCGGCGGTCGCGCCCGCGTACAGGTCGTCCAGCGCCCCCGCGATCTGGACGCCGGTCGCCGCCAGGACGCCCCCGTCGACGGTGCGCTGGGAGGCGACGACCTGACCGGTCAGCGCCTCGCGCACCCGGTCCCGGTCGCGCGGGTCGACGGACCAGGCGGTGTGGCCCTTCAGATGCGGGTACTTCGCCTTCTGGGCGTCGGTGAGCGCGGTCCTCGTCAGCCGCAGCCACTTGGCGTCGCCGGTGAGCCTGCCGTCCTCGACCGCGATCGCGCCCTCACCGCTGTAGAGCAGCTGCGTGGAGGCGGCGGCCTCCGAGCCGTTCCAGGCGACGGTGTCCCGGTCGATCCAGACCGCCTTGGAGGTGGTGAGGTCCAGGGCGGCGGCGGAGCCGGCCGGCTGCGGGAGCAGGTGCTTCTCCTGTCCGTTCAGCAGCCACACCTCGTGCCCGTCCGCGGTGAGGTCCAGCGACCGGTCGGAGGCGAGGTCCTTGTCGTCGCCCTTGTGGACGATGTAGCTCAGGCTGGTGGCGCCTGCGGCCAGCGGCACCTCGAAGACCGCGCCGTAGGCGTCGGTCCGGGCCGGCGGGAGGGGCTCGGACCACTCGGTGGGGTTCGCGGCGCCCGTCCAGACGTGCAGACCCCAGCCGTCGTAGTCCCCGTCGGCGCGGTGGTAGTGCAGGACGGCCTTCGCGGTGTCCTGGGCGGGGTAGCCGGGCCTTTCCGTGACGACCGCCTCCTTGCCCTGTTCGATCCAGATCTCGCCGGTCTTCGTGACGTCGATCGTGCGGTCGGCGGAGACGTCCTTGTCGCCAGTCTTGTCGATGACGAGGAAGCCCACACTCGACGCGCCCGGCTTCAGCCTGACGTAGGCGAAGGCGCCGTAGGCGTCCCGGCCGGCGAAGGGGTGGCTCGCGGGCCAGGTGGTCGCCTCGCCGTCGGCGAGGTCGCCCCAGGCGTACAGGCCCCAGTCGGCGTAGTCCCCGTCGGTGCGCTTGTAGTGGACGATCGCGTAGTCGCGCGACGAGGCGGTGGGGACCTCCTCGGCTGGCGGCGTCCCGGTGGTGGAGGCGGCGGTGGCGCTGTCGGTGCGGCCCGCCCGGTCCACGACGACGGCCTTGTAGCGCAGGGGCGTGCCGGGGGGCACATCGGCGCCGATGGTCTGGGTGACCTTGTAGGGGGCGTGGTCGGCGGAGCCGAGCGTCCGCCACCTGCCGTTGCCGGTCTGGGCGGCGAAGACGACCCGGTCGAGCTGTCCGCCGGTGACGTCCGCGGCGAGTTCGACGGTGCCGGTGGCGCCCGCGGCGGGGGCGTGGAGCGTGACCGTCGGCCCGGTGGCGGGGGCGGCCGGCCTGCGGTCCGCCTTGAGGACGACGGCCGAACCCGCGGGAACGGTTACCGTGATCTTCCTGTCGGCGCCCGCGGTGACGGTGGCCCGGGTGCCGTGGATCCCGCGGAACGCGGTGTTCGCGGAACCGGTTTCGAACGTCGCGTCCTTCGACGTGCCGGCGTTGTTGAAGGCGACGACGTACTCGGTGGTGTCCTTGCCGACGCCGTTGCGGGAGAAGGCGTACACGCCGGGCCCGTCGGCCGCGTAGCGCTCGGTCTGGACGCCGTCGGTGAGGGCGGGGTTGGCCCTGCGGAGCGCGGCGAGGGACGCGATCTGCCGGTACAGCGGGGCGGAGGTGTCGTAGGCGTCGCTCGCGTGGGTGCGGGAGGTGCCGATCTCGTCGTCGTCGAGGTAGTCGGCGACCTTGGAGGCGAACATCGTCTGGCGGGCGTCCTTGTCGCCGCCGGAGCCGGTGAAGCCCTGCTCGTCGCCGTAGTAGACGACCGGGTTGCCGCGGCTGAGGAACATCAGCTCGTTGGCGAATTCGTCCTTGGCGAGGAGCTCTGCGTCGGTGGCCCTCGGGTTGTCCTGGCGCAGGAAGTGCCCGAGGCGGCCCATGTCGTGGTTGCCGAGGAAGGTGACCTGCTCGTAGGCGTTGGCCTTGTCGGTCGTGTACTTGTAGTCGTCGGCGAAGACGGAGGCGAGCTTCTTCGCGCTGCCGCCTTGGGAGGCGTACTGGCGGGCCGCGTCCTGGAAGGGGAAGTCGAGCGTGGCGTCGAGACGGCCCCGGGTGACGTAGGGGGCCGTGACCGACGTGTCGGCGGAGTAGACCTCGCCGAACATGAAGAAGTGGTCGCGGCCCCGTTCGGCCGCGTAGGCGTCCAGGGCCGTCGCCCACTGGGTCCAGAACTCCGTGTTCACGTGCTTGACGGTGTCGATCCGGAAGCCGTCGATGTCGAAGTCGCGCACCCAGCGCCGGTAGATCCTCTCCATGCCGCGGACGACCTCGGGACGCTCGGTCCACAGGTCGTCGAGCCCGGAGAAGTCGCCGTACGTCGTGGACTCGCCGGCATAGGTCGAGTCACCGCGGTTGTGGTACATCGTGGGGTCGTTGAGCCAGGAGGGGACCTTCGCGTTCCTCTTCGCGGCGGGGACCGTCGGGGTGCGCGGGAAGGAGTCCGCGTCCACGGCCGGGAACGTCGTCCTGCCGTCCGCGTGGTCGGCGTCGTCGAAGGGCTCGCCGTCCTTCGTCAGATAGGGGAACGCGCCCTTGGACAGGTAGTCGTGGGACTTCTCCGCGTAGCCGACGACATCGGCGGTGTGGTTGGTGATGACGTCGAAGAAGACCTTCATGCCCTTGGCGTGCGCCTTGGCGATGAGGCTCTCCAGGTCCTTGTTCGTGCCGAAGTGCGGGTCGACCTGGGTGAAGTCGGTGATCCAGTAACCGTGGTAGCCGGCCGAGGCGTTGCTCCCCGTGCCCTGGACCGGCTGGTTCTTGAAGATGGGGGCCATCCAGATGGCGGTGGTGCCGAGGCCCTTGATGTAGTCGAGCCTGCTCGTCAGGCCCTTGAGGTCGCCGCCCTGGTAGAAGCCCTTGTCGGTGGGGTCGTATCCGGTGGACAGCCGCGAGCCGGTGAGACCGCCCCGGTCGTTGGAGGGGTCTGCGTCGGCGAAGCGGTCCGGCATGACGAAGTAGAACTGCTCACGGGTGTCGTCGTGCCGGGCGGGCGCGGCGGCGAGCTTCGCGTCGGAGGGCGGCGGGGGCGGTCCGTCGGCCCGCGCGGCGAGCGGCTGGACCAGGGCGGCGGTCAGGGCGGCCACGGTGACGGCGGCCACTCGTCCGGCGTGGGCGGTTCGGCGCGTCCCGGGCGCCGGCCTTCTCGGTATCACAGGTGGGAACTCCTTGCGGCTGCGGCTCAGTTGGGTCCGACCCCTGCGCCCGGGGCGACTGCGTCGCCGGGCGCCCGCGCGACGGTATCGCCGACGCAAGCTTTACAGCAAGGGTCATGAAAGAACGGGAAAGAATTTTCATGACCCTTGCTCACCGGCAGCTTCAGCAGCTGGACTTGCCCAGAGCCGAAGCCGTGTCGGCGGCCGGGGCGGCGGCCGGGGCGAGGGCGCTCGAGCAGGGTCTGCTGCGTGCCCTGCGGGGTTCCTTCGCCCTCGAAGGCTCTTGCTGCAATTCCTCAGAAACCTTGCAGTGGCGCGATGTCAAGGGGTCGTCGGCCGAAAAGGGCGGAGGGCGGCGCGAAGGAACTGCGGGAAAGGGCGGGCGGACGGCAGACAGGACTTCGGCGGGGACGATCGTCGGGTCGGAAGATCCCGCCGTGCCCTGCTTGAATCCCACGTTGACGCTCTCCTCCCTGAAGGAAGGAGATTCTTACGGCTCGCGCCGTGAGACTTCCTGTTTCATCGCCGACCGCCCGCCCGGAGTTCTCCGTTGAGGTCTTACACCAGCTCCACAGGCCGATACCGCCCGTCCGGCGGCCAGCAGGTTCTTCGCCGCGTTCACGTCCCGGTCATGGGTCGTGC